>CAVSQC010000046.1:0-300763 GCA_963729845.1 uncultured Alphaproteobacteria bacterium | reverse complement strand
GATCGGCGCATGGCGGACGCAGCGCTGCGCCATGTCGCTTCCGCCTTGGCGCGGCTCTGCCAGGGCGGCCGTCTCGTCGCAATCACCGGTCCAAACTTCGCACCGGACAATCCGGCCTGGCGCGAAGCTTTCGTCCGGCTTCAAGAGCGCGGCCGCGTCGTGTTCTCCGCCGCTATCGACGGCGCCGTCTATGCGAAGCACGGCACTACGATCGACACGCGGCTCACCGTCATCGACAAGGAACCCGCTGCCGATCCGAAGGTCTTTCCGCCCTCGCCAGGAATAGCTCCGGACGCGGAGAGACTGCTCGCCTGGGTGAACGAGCTTGTCCCGTCGCGCTTGCCGCTCGCCGCGCCCGTCGTCGTTTCCGATACCGCACGTCCGGCGATTCCCCGAACGGTCCGCGCCTTCGCGATGCGCCGATCGTCCGGTCCGGCGCTCCCCGAACCGGAGGCCGAGGAGCTCGCCTATGAGATTGTCGACTGGACGCCGCCGGAGGGCGCCCGCCTCACGGATGCGCTTTATGAAGAATACGGATTGCAGTCGATCCGTATTGCCGGTTCTCAGGCGCATCCGACCAGGCTCGTGCAGTCGGCGGCGATGGCCTCAGTTGCGCCGCCGAAGCCGTCCTATCGGCCGCACCTACCGGCGAACCTCGTCGCTGGCGGCGGGCTGTCGGACGCCCAGCTTGAGAGCGTCATCTATGCCGGCGAGGCTCACGCGGACTTCCTCGCCGGCGCATGGACGGTCGATGAAACCTGCGACCTCGTCGCCGCCGCGCGTGACGACGCAGAGAACGCTGTCCGCTTTCGACGCGGATGGTTTCTCGGCGACGGCACCGGCGCCGGCAAGGGCCGCCAGGTCGCCGGCATCCTGCTCGACAACTGGCTCAAGGGCCGGCGCCGCGCGGTCTGGATCAGCAAGTCCGACAAGCTGATCGAGGATGCGCAGCGCGACTGGTCCGCGCTCGGCATGGAGCGGCTGCTCGTCACGCCGCTCTCCCGCTTCCGCCAGGGCACGCCGATCCGGCTCGCGCAAGGCGTCCTATTTACGACCTACGCCACGCTGCGCACCGACGAGCGCGGCGAGAAGCTTTCGCGCGTCCGGCAGATCGTCGAATGGTTGGGCTCCGACTTCGATGGAGTGATCATTTTCGACGAGAGCCATGCGATGCAGAACGCCGTCGGCGGCAAGGGTGAACGCGGCGATCAGGCCGCCTCGCAGCAGGGACGCGCGGGCTTGCGGCTCCAGCATGCCTTGCCGAACGCCCGCGTGGTCTATGTCTCCGCCACCGGCGCGACCACGGTCCATAATCTCGCCTACGCCCAGCGGCTCGGTCTCTGGGGCGGCGAGGATTTCCCGTTCGCCACCCGCGCCGAATTCGTCGAGGCGATCGAGGATGGCGGCGTCGCGGCCATGGAGGTGCTGGCGCGCGATCTCAAGGCGCTCGGTCTCTACGCGGCGCGCTCGCTCTCCTATGAAGGTGTCGAATACGAGCTGGTCGAGCATCAGCTCACGCCCGAGCAGGTCCGCATCTACGATGCCTATGCCGGCGCGTTCTCGATCATTCACAACAATCTCGACGCGGCGATGCAGGCCGCGAACATCACCGGCGAGACCGGCACGCTGAATGCGCAGGCGAAGTCGGCCGCGCGGTCCGCCTTCGAATCCGCCAAGCAGCGCTTCTTCGGGCATCTGCTGACCAGCATGAAGACGCCGTCCCTGATCCGCTCGATCGATCGCGATCTCGAGGCGGGCCACGCTGCCGTCATCCAGATCGTCTCGACTGGCGAAGCGCTGATGGAGCGCCGGCTCGCGGAGATCCCGACCGAGGACTGGAACGACGTCCAGGTGGACATCACGCCGCGCGAGTACGTCCTCGATTATCTCGCCCATTCCTTCCCGGTGCAGCTCTACGAGCCCTTCACCGATTCCGAGGGCAACCTCTCCTCCCGGCCCGTCTACCGCGACGGACAGCCGGTCGAGAGCCGCGAGGCCGTCGCTCGCCGGGACCGCCTGATCGAGAAGCTCGCTTCGCTCCCGCCGGTGCCCGGCGCGCTCGATCAGATCATCCAGCGGTTCGGGACCGACATGGTGGCAGAGGTCACCGGACGCTCGCGCCGCGTCGTCCGCAAGGGTGACCGACTGATGGTCGAGAACCGCGCCGGCTCCGCCAACCTCGGCGAGACCAGCGCCTTCATGGACGACGTGAAGCGCATCCTGGTCTTCTCGGACGCGGGCGGCACCGGACGCAGCTACCACGCCGAGCTATCAGCGCGGAATTGGCGGCTGCGCGTCCACTATCTCTTGGAACCCGGATGGAAGGCCGATGCGGCGATCCAGGGCCTCGGCCGCACCAACCGCACCAACCAGGCGCAGCCGCCGCTGTTTCGGCCGATCGCGACCGACGTGAAGGCCGAAAAGCGATTTCTCAGCACGATCGCGCGGCGGCTCGACACCCTGGGCGCCATCACCCGCGGACAGCGCCAGACCGGCGGCCAGGGCCTGTTTCGGCCCGAGGACAATCTCGAAAGCCACTACGGGCGCGATGCGCTCCGCCAACTCTACATGCTGCTCGTCAGGGGCAAGGTCGAAGGCTGCTCGCTTCAGACCTTCGAGGACTCGACCGGCCTGAAGCTGATGGACGCCAACGGCATGAAGGACGAGCTGCCGCCGATCACCACCTTTCTCAATCGGCTGCTCGCGCTGACCATCGACCTGCAGAACGTGCTGTTCACGGCCTTCGAGCAATTGCTCACGGCCCGCATCGAAGGCGCCATCGCGTCAGGGACCTATGACGTCGGGCTGGAGACGCTCCGCGCCGAGAGCTTCGTGGTCACCGATCGGCGCTCGATCTACACCCATCCCGGCACCGGCGCGGAGACCCGCCTGCTCATCGTCACCCAGCGCGAGCGCAATCGCCCTGTGACGCTGGACGAGGCGCTGGATCGCCTCTCCGATCCACGCGCCGTGCTGCTGGTCAACGAGCGCTCCGGCCGCGCGGCCGTGCAGGTCCCGGCGCCGAGCCTCATGCTCGACGACGGCGAAATCGAACGACGCGTGCGGCTGATCCGGCCGATGGAGAGCCACGGCCTTCCTCTGAAGATGATGACCGAGAGCCACTGGGTCGAAGCGGATCGCGACACCTTCGGCGCCGCTTGGCAACGTGAGCTTGCCGAGGTGCCCGAGTTCACCGACAGCACGATCCACATTGTCGCGGGATTGCTCCTACCAATCTGGAAGCGCCTGCCGAACGAGTTGACGCGTGTCTATCGGCTTCAGACCGATGCGGGCGAGCGCATCATCGGACGCAAGGTGTCGCCCGCCTGGGTGGCAAGCGCGCTCGCAGCCGGCGCACCGACACTGACGCCGGATGCCGCCTTCGCCGCCGTCATGGACGGGCGGACCATCCTCGACCTCACCGAGGGCCTCCAGCTCCGCCGCGTCCGCGTCATGGGCGCCAACCGCATCGAGCTGTTCGGATTCGACCGACACGATGCGCGACCGGCTGAAAGCCTACGGCCTCTTCCATGAGATCATCTCCTGGAAGCTGCGCATGTTCGTGCCGACCGATGCGAGCGGCGTGGAGCGTCCTGGCGAAGATGCTCGACCGCTACGCGATCGAGCGCGTCGGCGAGCGGGAGGCCGCGTGATGCCGCGCGACGCTTCCGAACTGGCGCATCGCCTCGCGCGCGAGGCCGAGGCGGTATGCCGCCACTACCTCTCCAACGGTCGGCGCGAAGGCCGCTACTGGCTGGTCGGTGACGTCCGCAATACACCGGGGCGCTCCATGTTCGTCCGGCTCAAGGGACCGGAGGCGGGTCGCGGCGCGGCGGGCAAATGGACCGACGCCGCTACGGGCGAGCACGGCGATCTGCTCGACGTCATTCGCGAAAGCTCCGGTCTGCTCGACTTTCACGATGTCGCCGACGAGGCCCGTCGCTTCCTGAGCTTGCCCCGCTCTGACCCGGACCCCGCGCCAAAAGCCACTCGATCGCCCACCCAGACGGGATCGCCCGAAGCGGCACGACGACTCTTCGCCATGTCGCAGCCGATCGCCCGGACTCTCGTGGAAGCGTATTTGCGCAATCGCGGCATTACGGCTTTGCACGAAGCCGGAGCGCTGCGCTTCCACCCGCGCTGCTACTATCGTCCTGACGAGGACGCGCCGACAGAGACCTGGCCGGCGATGATCGCCCGCGTCACCGATCTCGACGGCCGGATCACCGGCGCTCACCGCACTTGGCTCGATCCGTCAGGACGCGGCAAGGCGCCGATCGACACGCCGCGACGCGCAATGGGCGATCTCCTCGGCAACGCGGTACGCTTCGGTGTGGCGAACGACGTGCTCGCAGCCGGCGAAGGCATCGAGACCATGCTGTCGCTGCGCTGCGTGCTGCCGACCTTGCCGATGGCCGCTGCGCTGTCTGCCAATCACCTCGCCGCCATGCTGCTCCCGCTGACACTGCGCCGGCTCTACATCGCCCGCGACGCCGATGCGGCCGGCGACGCGGCGGTGACCGCTCTGACGGGGCGTGCCAACGCCGCCGGTATCGAGGCGATCGCATGGTCGCCCAGGCTGGGCGATTTCAATGAGGATCTTCGCACCTTCGGCATTGACGACCTTCGGGCAGCCCTGCGCACCCAGCTCGCGCCGCAGGACGTCGTCCGCTTCATGCTGTGGGCGACGGCCGAGACGGGGTGAACGTCGGCCCTTCGATGTCCTCGTAGCCTGTCGGGCGAGGCCCACGATGCCGGACAGAGTCGCGCCCCTGGCCTTCTAGAGGGCGATCGGACGGCAGGCGGCCCGGCCCGGCAATGGCTGCGCCCGGCTATTTTCCGCCGGCCCTTCGGGCCTTTGCAGCGCGAAACAAAATAGCCGGGCTTCGCCATCCTCCGCTGGCGCTCCGGCCCTCCGCTTCGCTCCGGGTGCAGGTCCGTTCCGCCCGCCGTCTGGTGATCGCCACGAAGGCCGCGATGGGCGCGGCCGATCCGCCAAAGGGCCTCACCATGACGACCGACCACGACGACACCGAATTCGAGCCGCCGCACAGCTCATCCCCAACCGATCACGTCCTCAACGAGCTTCAGCTCTATGGCTTCCGTCCCTTCCACGACGAGCCGGACCCGAGACCGCTTCCCGAAGGCGACGCCGTCGCGGGCGCTGTCGCCGATATCTTCGACGCCCTGGTCTCGACTTTGAGCGACACGCGCCTCGAACCCGACCTCGAGGACTTGCTCTGGTCGACGGTCAACCTGTTCCACCGCGCGATCGACCGCATCGGACGCGAGCTCGACGACAACGAGCAGGCGCAGCAGAAGAGTCAGCGCGAGCAGAACGGCTCGGAGGTGCGCTCGGTCGAACTTGAGCGTCTCACGGCCGAGGGCATCACGCTGATCGAACGCCGCAACAGCATGGAGCTCTTCCGCGACCAAGCCGCAGAACGCTTCGAGGTCCACACCGGATCATCCTGGCGACCCCGCTCCGGATCATCGGTCAACCATCGCACTCTGACCGCCGCGATGATCGACAGCCGCGACTTCCTGGCCGCCAAACGCCGCGCCGAGACCGAGGTGATGCTGCCGGCAGGACCGAAGATCGCGCTCACCGGCGGGCTCGACTTCAACGATCATCATCTGATCTGGGAGCGGCTCGACAAGGTCCACGCCAAGCATCCCGACATGGTACTCCTGCATGGCGGATCGCCGAAGGGCGCCGAACTGATCGCCGCCAAATGGGCGACCAATCGCAAGGTGCCGCAGATCGCGTTCAAGCCCGACTGGACGAAGCACGCCAAGGCCGCGCCGTTCAAGCGCAATGACGCGATGCTGGAGGTGCTGCCGATCGGCGTCATGGTGTTCCCCGGCACTGGCATCCAGGGCAATCTCGCCGACAAGGCGAGGAAGTTCGGCATTCCGGTCTGGAAGTTCGGCGAGGGCGGCGCGTGAGCGCCGTCCCGTCTCCCATGGGCGCGGCTCACCACTCTTTCAGTTCACATGCCATGCGCGAACCGTCTCCCTTCGCGGATCGACGGGGGGTGCCAAACAAATAAACGGGATTCCAACCCTGTTCGCCATCGGCTATTCTTCAACGCGCGCCGTGGTGGTGGTGGAAGGCGCGACCGTCACATCTTTTGTCACGGAGGCTACCACCATGCTTGTCATCGGACTTATCCTCAGCGTGTTCGGGATCGGCCTGTTCTGCTGGCTGATTTTCACGCTCGCCGTTTACGCCCTGCCGTTTTTTGTCGGACTCACGGCCGGGATGGCGGCGTTTCATGGCGGCGCAGGTGTCATCGGCGCGCTGCTTGTCGGCATTGTCGCCGGCGCTCTCACCCTCGGCATCGGCCAGATTGCGTTCGCGGTCGTTCGCCCGCTGCCGCTGCGCGCCGCCATTGCCGCCGCTTTTGCCATTCCGGCGGCTATCGCCGGCTACCACGCAGTCCTCGGCCTGTCGCAGATCGGCGTGCCGTCGCTGGTCTGGCGTGAGGTCTTCGCCTGGATCGGCGCTGTCCTGATTGGTGGCACCGCTTGGGCGCGCATGACAGTCTTCGCCGAGCCCCTTCCGTTGCGGTCGGGCGGAGCACCGCAGAACGAGCCTCAGCCGGTTCTGACGGCCGCGACGCGCGAGGGATGAGCATGGTCCTCATCGTCGATTGAGGTTGCGTTGACGATCGGGCACTTCAGGGACGCGTGCTCATGTCCCGAAGCATGCGGCCCACGTCGGACGCGCGCTTCACCAGCGTCGGTTCGATCTCTGACGGCCCGTGACCCATAGGACGGAGCGTTTCGTTGCAGTATGCGCGCGGCAAACGGACCCGCCTTTTCCTACGCTACGGTTTCTTTCTCTACGCCCGAACTGTCCGACGTCTTGTGCAGGACAACCGACATCCGCCACGTCTTCTCCCGAGGATGCTGTTCAAGCACGGACGCACCTGGCCTCGTGATGGCCTGATCTGGCCGAAGACCGGCTGCGCCTCGATCGCCTGAGCCGCAACGCCGTCGGATCGACTTTCTTCCCCTGGGCTAAAGCCCATTCCTCGCGAGGCAAGAAAGTCTCACCGCCGTCATCCTCCGCTGCGCTCCGGCCCGCGAGCGGGTGCGTCGTCGATCGTCCCCGGCCTGTCGATCGCCATCGAGGCCGCGGTGGTCGCGGGCTCGAAAACAGCAAGGAGAAGTGACATGGCTAACATCGGTTCTTTCAAGAAGGTCGGCACCGACTTCCAGGGCGAGATCGTCACCCTGAGCCTGCAGACCAAGGGCGTCCGCATCGTGCCCGAGACCAACCGCTCCAACGACAACGCTCCCAGCCACCGGGTTTACGTGGGCCGGGCCGAGATCGGGGCCGCCTGGTCGAAGCGCTCCAACGAGGGCCGCGACTATCTCTCGCTCAAGCTCGACGATCCGTCCTTCAACGCGCCGATCTTCGCCAACCTGTTCGATGACGAGGACGGCGAGGGCTACACCCTCATCTGGTCGCGCCCCAGCAAGCGCAACGGCGACTGAGCCGGCCCGTCTGCAACGCCCCGCCCGGCCGCGCCGGGCGGGGCTTTCGTGTGGAGGTCCCGCCGGCCGCACCGCCAACCCACAAACCCGACTTTCCGGAATTGCACGTGCGCCCCTTCACGGAAACCGCAGGCCGCTCGACCCCGAATCAGTCCCTCGCGACTCCACAGCCGCCGACCCCGGCGGATGGCAATTCCAAGCGATTTATCGCGTTGCGGCGACCTAAAACGACTATTATAGTCGTTTTCCTGGTGCGCGCATGTCGTCTGTCGGAGGTGATCATGGATGATCACCGGCCGACAAGTTCGGGCGGCGCGAGCCTTGCTGAACTGGAAGCAGGAAATGCTCGCCGAGAAAGCCCTCGTGGCGCTGACCGCGCTGAAACGCCTGGAGTCCGAGCGCGGGCTCCCGGTGCACGAGGGAACGCGCGATCAGGTACGCCGGGCGCTGGAAGCCGCCGGCATCCTGTTCGTCGAGTCCGACCGCGGTCGCGGCATCATGCTCCTGAACGAAGCACCGACCAGTTCGGCGCGGACGCGGTCCCGCGTCCGAACTTGAACGCGGCCACGCTTGCGGGACATGAATACCGAACGATCTCGATGGATTCGCCGACGATGCACTCTCCACCGCTAGATCCACCCGTCGCCGACGCGGCGCCGACGGATGGCATCCTGACCGGCTATGACGAGCAGCACCTCGTGACCTACCTGCGCCTGCTGGACGCCGCGAAGGAGGGCGCCGACTGGCGGGAAGTTGCGAAGCTGGTCCTGCACATCGACCCCGCCCGCGAACCGGTCCGCGCGCGGCGCGCGTGGGATACCCACTTGGCGCGCGCCCGTTGGATGACGGAGAACGGCTACCGCCACCTCCTGCGCGGCGGCGCCCCCCACTGAGTTTGGGTTCCTTGCCGAACCGGCAACGCGCGTTGCCGGTTGTGCGTGGTAGCGATTCCGCCCCTCGCAATCGAATCTTCCATCTGACGCCGACGAGCGTGTCGAATGGAGGAGTGACAGTTCATGCCTCGTGCCGAGTGGCGTTCGCCGGCAGCCTATGAGGACCTGCGTTCGCTCGATGCCCCCGGGTTCGCCTGGGAATTTCTAAGCCGCAATCCGGCCTTCGAGGGCGACCGCAGGAGGCTCGAACAGGCCGGACATCGGGGTCCTCTCAGCGCCGACGAACTGGATGGTTTCGCGCGGCGCTGGGGGGTGCGATTTCGTAATGCCCGAGCCCAGTCGCGCCGATACGCCCACGCTCTGTGGACGCCGGCGAGCCTGCCGAGCGTGATCCCCATCGTCCCCGCTCCCGCCAGATCTCGCCGCCCCGAACCTGCAGGCTGATGCCGTATCCCTCGGGCCGGCCCTTGCCGAAGATGGACCGGAGCGGCTGATCGATCGGCGAGGCAGTCTGTTCCGCCTGCACATCCTCGAAATCCAACTGGCGAGCAAGTCCCTTGCGTCGTCCTGCCGCTCGACCGGGTGTTCGAGATCCGCGCGGCGGCCGCACTCCGGCTTTGGCGCGGTTTAACGGGCCGCTTGCCAGGGCGCGATCCGGCGATATTACCCGCCGCTCGACGTGATCGCCTGTTGCTCGCCCTGCGCGCGCTCGACGGCCGCCTCGAGAAAGCGAGCTATCGGGACATCGCCGAAGCTCTCTTCGGGACCAGCCGCATGCCCGAGCGCGGCTGGAAGACCTATGACCTTCGCGATCGGACAGCGCGGCTCGCGCGCCTGGGCCAAGCGATGATGCAGGGCGGCTATCGCCGCCTGCTGCTCTATCCCTTCCGCGGCCGTATCTAGCCACGCGGCGCTCGCAGGGGTGGCGATCTCACCACCCCGCGACATCGCCATCCCCCCAATCGAAGGCTCTCCGCCACCGTGTCTGCGACGGCCGCCGCCATTCGGCAGCCCCTGACACGATCACGGAGATATCCCATGTCCACCAATCTCGCAGGCTTGCCGCCGCGCTACCTGCGCACGCCCGAGGCCTCGCGCTTTGTCGGCCTCTCCATCCGCACGCTCGAGAAGCACCGCATCTACGGCACCGGCCCGCGCTATTCGAAGCTCGGCGGCCGCGTCGTCTATCGCGTCGAAGACCTGCAGGCGTGGGTCGACGCCGCCGCCAAGGCGTCGACGTCCGATCCGCGGCAAGGTCGTCGTGCTGCCGGCGCGCCGCCACACCGCCGCTGAACTTGAACAAGCCCGCCAGCCGCGCCGCTGACGTCATCCATGACGGCGCGCCACCGCACCCGCTCCGAACGCGAGCAGCTCGAATTGTTTCGGGCGCTGCCGGGCGATCTCGCGCCGCGCGATGCGCAGGACCTCATGGCCTATCCGTTCTTCTCGCTCGCCAAGACGCACCGCACCACGCCGATCGACTACCGGATGAACGACATCGCCATCCGCGTCGAGGCCGTGCCGGAGCACGGCATGGCGACCATCTGGGACGCCGATGTCCTGATCTGGGCCGCGTCGCAAATCGTCCAGGCGCGCGACTCCGGTCTGCGCACGTCGCGCCTGATGGCCGCTACACCCTACCAGATTTTGACGTTCATCGGCCGCGGCACCAGCGCGCGCGACTATCATCGCCTGAAGGCCGCGTTCGACCGCTTGCAGTCCACCACGGTCGCCACTTCGCTGCGCCAGGCGAGCGAGCGGCGCATGCACCGCTTCTCCTGGATCAACGAGTGGACCGAGCACGCGGACGCACACGGCAACGCCGCCGGCGTCGATCTCATTGTGCCGGACTGGTTCTATCGCGCCGTCCTTGACGACGCGCTCGTGCTGACGATCGACCGCGCATATTTCGCGCTGACAGGCGGACTGGAGCGCTGGCTCTACCGTCTCGTGCGCAAGCACGCCGGCAAGCAGTCGGCAGGCTGGCGGTTCGATTTCCGGCATCTTCATGCCAAGTCGGCGAGCCTTTCGCCGTTCAAGCGCTTCGCCTTCGAGCTGCGCGACATCGCGCGCCGCCAGCCCTTGCCGGGCTATCGCCTCGGCGTCGATCGCGCGAGCGGGGGCCGCGAGCTGCTCGCCTTCGTCAGCACCGCTTCCTTGTCCACAGGGTCCTGTGGACAAGCTGTGGACGCGGTCGTGCTATCGGGAACCGCGAGGCACGTGCCATCAGGAACCGCATCCTCGTGCTATCAGGAACCGGAAGCGGCATTTTCATCAAGCCAATCAAATGCTTCCGCGCCGCCTAACTTAGAGTCTAACGAAGAATCTAACTCTTCTGTTGTTGGCGGCGCGCTCGGCCGGGGAAAAGCCGGGAAGGAGGAGCGGCGGTGATCGTCGCGCTCCTCAACCAGAAAGGCGGCGTCGGCAAGACGACGCTCGCCCTGCACTTGGCCGGCGCCTGGGCGGCCCAGGGAAAGCGCGTCACGGTCATCGACGCCGATCCGCAAGGGTCGGCTCTCGACTGGTCCGCGCAGCGCGCCAAGGAGGCCGTGCCGCGCCTGTTCGGCGTGATCGGCCTCGCGCGCGACACCCTCCACCGGGAAGCGCCGGAGCTCGCCCGCGACGCCGACCACGTGGTCATCGATGGTCCGCCGCGCGTCGCCGGCCTGCTGCGCTCGGCCTTGCTCGCCGCCGATCTCGTCCTGATCCCCGCGCAACCGTCTCCCTTTGACGGCTGGGGCTCTGCCGAGATGCTGAAGCTGCTGCAGGAAGCGCGCATCTTCCGCCCGCAGCTTGTCGCGCGTTTTGTGCTCAACCGCTGCGCAGCGCGCACAGTGATCGCCCGCGAGACCGCCGACGGCCTCGCTGATCACGATCCGCCGGTGCTTGCCTCTCGTATCGGCCAGCGCGTCGCCTTCGCGGACTCCGCGCGCACCGGACGCCTCGTCTTCGACGTCGACGCCGCATGTCACGCTGCGCGCGAGGTCTTCGCTCTGGCCGCGGAAGTCGATCGGGTGATGCGATGACCGCACACCCGTCCAATCGCCGCTTCGCCGCTCGGCCGGCCGATCCCGATACGTGGGTCCGCACGCCCGAGCCTTCGGCTGCGCCGCCCGGCGCCGGCGATCTCTACACCGCGCGGCTCACCGTCGACGTGACGCCGGAGCTGCGGGGCCGGATCAAGATCACGGCCTTCCAGCGCGGCCAGACCGTCGCAGACATGCTGCGCGACCTGTTCGCCCGCGAATTCCCCGCAATCGATGGAGGACAGACATGATGGCGAATCCCGCCTTCACGCAGGCAGCGCCATGTTCGCCCGACGCCCTCACGGCCGTCGAGCTGACCTGGCTCGAGAAGCGCGTCGAGCATTGGATCAGGTTCGGCCGCGATGTATCCGAGACGATTATCGATCGCCGCCGCCGCGTGCTGAGCTTCGCGCCGAACACGATTTTCGCCTTCGTCCGCTGGGCCTCGAACGATTACGGCACCATCGTCTCGCGCATCGACATCGTGCGCGCGATCGCGCCGGGCGAGGCCTATCAGACGCTGCCCTTCGTCCGTCCCGGCGGCGAGATCCTGCTGCGCATCAGCGGCTGGCCCAAGGTCGAGCGTGTGTTCGCGGCGATCGACGCCGTCGAGGCGCTCGGCGTCGATCCGGCCGACGCTGCGCCGGATCACTGGCGGCACGTCCACAATCGCCTCGGCGCCGGATACGAGCCGCGTCCCTATAGCCGCGACCAGCATCGCGCCTGGCTTTTGCGGCGGAGGGTGCTGTCATGACGCGCTTCGGCTACGTCATGACGACGTATTTCGCCTCGCTCGGCATCGGAGCATCAGCGCTCTTCCATCCGCTGCCGCGGTTGATCTGGAACGCCAGCGCCAGCGTGCCGATCGGCCTCTACGCCGTGCATCCGGCCGGCGCGCTGCACGTCACTGAGCTCGTCGTGGTGCAGCCGCCCGAGGCCCTCGCGAGCTTCCTCGACGAGCGCCGCTATCTGCCCAGGGGCGTGCCGATGCTGAAGCGCGTGCTCGCGCTTCCTGGGCAGACCGTCTGCCGCACCGATCGCGCAATCGCCGTCGACGGGATCGCCATGGGCGATGCCCTCAATCGCGATAGAAGCGGCCGACCGCTTCCCGTCTGGCAGGGCTGCCGGCGCATTCCTGCCGGCGAAGTCTTCCTGATGAACTGGCAGTCCGAGGACTCCCTCGACGGCCGGTATTTTGGCCTGCTCCCCGTCACCACGATCGTCGGCCGGGCTGATCCTCTCTGGACCCGCGAGGAGGATTGATCGTGCCACTCGACCGCAACGCAATTGCAGGCCTCGCACAGGCTCCCCGCAAACTCCCTTCCTCCGTTCCGGCCATGTTCGCGTTCGCCGCGCGCACGTCACCGAGAGAATGCACGCGCCGCCGCCACGTGTCGCTCGCCCTTGGTCTTGCGATTGTGGTGGCGCTCGGCTGCAACACAGTGCGCGCTGAGCCTGCGACCGCGCGGCCTGTCGTGATCGTCGCTGCCCGCACGCCGTTCGCCGCCTTCGTCGCCGAGGCCTCGCAGCGGTTTGGCATTCCAGCGGCGTGGATAAGCGCCGTGATGCGCGCGGAGAGCTTCGGCGACGTGCGAGCCATATCGCCGAAGGGCGCCATCGGCCTCATGCAAATCATGCCCGAGACGTGGGCTGCCTTGAGTCAGCGCTACCGTCTCGGCCGCAATCCTTATGACGCGCACGACAACATCATCGCCGGCGCCGCCTATCTGCGCGAGCTACACGACCGCTACGGCATTCCCGGATTCCTCGCGGCCTACAATGCCGGTCCCGCGCGCTGGGAAGACCATCTCGCAACCGGCCGGCCGCTGCCTGCGGAGACGCGCGCCTATCTGTCCCGTCTCGCGCCAATCGTCGGCGGAAGTGCAACCGACGACACGGTCATTCTCGCCGCCGTGGTGAAGTCCTGGACGGAGGCGTCGTTGTTTCCTTCGCGCCCATCGAGTCCTCCGAGCGACACTCCCTCTGCACCGACGCCGCAATCGTCTCGGCCCTCGATGGAGCGTTCTGCGCAAGACTGGACCGCGCTCGCGCCGCAGTCCGATGGGCTGTTCGTCGCCTTGTCGTCCAGGGAGCGGCCGCAATGAGCCCGCTCGGAGATGATCATGCTCTGGAGGGCTGTGGCGGAGGTTTGCGTGTGGTGGAGGGGCGGCACAGGAACCCAACCCACGGACGGCAAGGGAAAAGGCCGGCCCTCGGCGCGGCGCATGTGGTTGGTAAGATTGAGGAATTCGTCAACATCACCAGCACCCGCTGCTGGCGCTTTGTGCAAATAGCTGAACGATTTCAATCCTCCGAGCGCCGTCGCCCCGGATTCGGTCAAGGCTCAGGCTCATGACGGCGCGCGACGACGATCTCCGCGTCCGGCCTGGGCGCATCCAGCACGGCAACCGCGGCGGCAAGCGCCCGCAGACCTTCGTCGGCGAGGTGATGCGGGCCGCGAAGAAGGCCGGGCATGTCGGCAACAGCTTCCGCTCAAGCCAGGGCCGCAGCCGCTCGCGGTTCGGCCGCGGCCGGCGTGCGGCGGTCTCGATCCGGCTGCGCTCAAACGCCCGGCGCGTGGTGATGAAGGCGCGCGTCGTCCGCCATCAGGGCACGCGCTTCCGCTCCGCGCCGCTCCCCAAACATATCGCCTATCTCAAGCGCGAGGGCGTGACGCGCGACGGCGAGGACGCGCGCATGTTCGACGCCGCCTCCGATACGGCGGATGAACGCGCCTTCGCCGAGCGCTGCGAGGATGACCGCCATCATTTCCGCTTCATCATCTCGCCCGAAGACGGCGGCCGAGCTCGGGGACCTCAAGACCTTTACCCGCGAGCTGATGGCTGACGTCGAGAAAGATCTCGGCACGAAGCTCGACTGGGTGGCGGTCGATCATTGGAACACCGACAATCCCCATGTTCACGTCCTCATTCGCGGCCGCGCCGACGATGGTCAGGACCTGGTCATCAGCCGCGAATACATCAGCCGGGGATTTCGAGATCGCGCCGCCGAGCGCGTCACCATGGAGCTTGGTCCGCGCAGCGAGCAGGAGATCCGCACTGCGCTGGAAAAGGAAGTCGAGGCGGAACGCTGGACCAGCCTCGACCGCGCCTTGCGCGACATCTCCGACGAATGCGGCGGCGTCGCCGATCTGAGACCAGGCCCCAACGCCGAAGACCCGGAGCTGCGAAACCTGTTGCTGGGAAGGGCTGCCAAGCTCGAACGCCTCGGTTTGGCCGACCCGGTCGGGCCTGCCTGCTGGACGTTGAAGCCGGGGCTCGAACAGACCCTGCGCCAGCTCGGCATCCGAGGCGACATCATCAAGACCATGCACCAGGCCATGAGCGTTGCCGGGCGCGAACCGGATGTCAGCACCTTCGCTCTGCATGGAGAAGAGCCGTCCGATCCGGTGCTCGGCCGGCTGGTGAAACGTGGCCTCGACGACGAGCTGAAGGGGAGCGCTTACGCGATCGTCGCCGGCGTCGATGGGCGCACCCATCACCTAAAGTTCTCGGACATCGAGATGACCGGCGATGCGCCCACGGGCGCCATCGTCGAGGCGCGGGCCTATGACGACACGAACGGACGGCGCCGCCTCTCGCTCGCCACGCGCTCGGATTTCTCGGTCGAGGCGCAGGTGACCGCGTCTGGCGCGACCTGGCTTGACCGCCAGCTCCTTGCCAAGGACCCGCCGCTCAGCGGGGGCGGGTTCGGCGCCGAGGTGCGCGACGCCATGGAAGCGCGTGTCGATCATTTGGCCGAGGAAGGGCTCGCCCGCCGGCAGGGGCAGCGCGTGATCTTCGCTCGCGATCTCCTCGCGACCCTTCGGCGACGGGAACTGGAGGACGCGGCGGCGAAACTCTCGGCCGAGGCAGGGCTTGCTTATCAGCCCGCGGCGGAAGGCGAGAGTGTCTCGGGCGTCTATCGGCAACGGGTGACGCTCGCCTCCGGCCGGTTCGCCATGATCGATGACGGGCTCGGTTTCCAGCTCGTGCCGTGGCGGCCGGCACTCGAGAAGGAACTCGGCCGTGAAGTGCGCGGCGTCATCGCGCCCGGAGGGAACGTGGAGTGGAGTCTCGGCCGGAAACGGGGGCTGGGACTATGAGGATTGCAGCGCTAACCGTCCGATTGCTTCGCCACAGTGTCCAGGTTCCCGACCCCTCGCAGTTCGGGCTTGCGTCCGCCTTCCGCGATGCGGCTGATCTGGTGTCGCCATGAACGCGACCAAAATTCTCTGGGGCCAGATCTTTCTCGTCTGTGCTGTCGTCGTCGGCTTCGTATGGGGCGCGACGGAATGGACAGCCTGGCAGCTCGCCTTCCAGCCGCAGCTTGGCCATCCCTGGTTCACTTTGTTCGGGTGGCCGGTCTATCAGCCCCCCGCCTTCTTCTGGTGGTGGTTCGCCTATGACGCCTACGCCCACGAGATCTTCGTCACGGGCGGCTTCATTGCAGGCGCGGGCGGTGTCGCGGCCTTCGTGGTGGCGGTCGCCATGTCGGTGTGGCGCGCACGCGAGGTGAAGAAGGTGACGACCTACGGCTCCGCGCGCTGGGCCGAAGCGCGCGAGATTCGCAAGGCGGGGCTCCTTCATCCGGACGGCGTTCTTCTCGGCCTCTGGCGTGGCGCCTATCTCCGCCACCATGGCCCGGAGCATGTCCTGTGCTTCGCGCCAACACGATCGGGCAAGGGCGTTGGCCTGGTCGTGCCGACGCTGCTGACCTGGCCGGGCTCCGCCATCGTCCATGACATCAAGGGCGAGAATTGGGGCCTGACCGCCGGCTGGCGAGCGCGATTCGGCAGGGTGCTGCTGTTCGATCCGACCAACACGGAGAGCGCCGCCTACAATCCGCTGCTCGAGGTCCGCCGCGGCGAGTGGGAAGTCAGGGACGTCCAGAACATCGCCGACGTGCTGGTCGATCCCGAAGGCGCGCTGGAGAAAAGGAACCACTGGGAGAAGACCAGCCATTCGCTGCTCGTCGGCACGATCCTGCATGTGCTCTATGCCGAGAAGGACAAGACCCTCGCCGGCGTCGCCAGCTTCCTCTCCGATCCGAAGCGGCCGATCGAAACGACGCTGCGGGCGATGATGACGACGCCGCATCTGGGGAAGGCGGGCGTCCACCCCGTCGTCGCCAGCGCCGCGCGCGAACTGCTCAACAAGAGCGAGAACGAACGCTCCGGCGTGTTGTCGACGGCCATGTCGTTCCTTGGCCTCTATCGGGACCCGGTCGTCGCCGCCGTCACGCGGCGCTGCGACTGGCGCATCCGCGATCTCGTCGAAGCCGAGCGCCCGGTGACGCTCTACCTCGTCGTGCCGCCGTCGGACATCAGCAGGACCAAGCCCCTCATCCGCTTGATCCTCAATCAGATCGGCCGGCGTCTTACCGAAGAGCTGGACTCGAAGAGGCGGCGGCATCGGCTGCTGCTCATGCTCGACGAATTTCCCGCGCTCGGCCGTCTCGACTTCTTCGAGAGCGCATTGGCCTTCATGGCAGGCTACGGGCTGAAGAGCTTCCTGATCGCCCAGAGCCTGAACCAGATCGAGAAAGCGTACGGGCAGAACAACTCCATTCTCGACAACTGCCATGTGCGGGTGAGCTTCGCCACGAACGATGAGCGAACCGCCAAGCGGGTCTCCGACGCGCTCGGCACCGCGACCGAAATGCGCGCCATGAAGAACTATGCCGGCAGCCGCTTGAGCCCATGGCTCGGCCACTTGATGGTCTCGCGCCAGGAAACGGCGCGGCCACTCCTCACGCCCGGCGAGGTCATGCAGCTCCCGCCGGATGACGAGCTCGTTCTCATCTCCGGCTGCCCACCTATCCGGGCAAAGAAAGCGCGCTATTTCGAAGACCCTGAGATGCAGGCGCGCATCCTCCCGCCGCCGGCGCTTACCAATCCAAAAACGCCGCCGACCGACGAACGCCTTCCGGCCCCGCCCGGCGGCGATTGGGCCGGCGCCGTCGTCGCGCCAGCGGCATCCGACACGGAAGATCCCGCCAACGCCGGAATTCGGCGCGAACCCGAATTGCCGGAACACGAAGAGATCGTGCCCGAGCCGCCAAAGCCCGTTCATGAGTTCGAGCCCGCGGACGAGGAGCCGGACGACGAGGTTCAGCGCCAGCGCATCATGCAGCGCACCTTCGGAACCGTCGCCCGCCAGGTCTCGCTCGATCCAGGCGACGACATGCAGATGTGACGCCCATGCGCACCAAGCACACGTTTCGTCTTCCCCCTGATCTCGCCGGCAAGCTCGCTGACTATGCTGCTCGCAAGCGCGTGCCGCAGGCGCTGGTGGTCGAGGCGGCGCTCGCATCGCATCTGTCGCCCGACGGCGCCGATCGGCTGGAGGCCGCGCTGGCGCGGCGGCTCGATCGCATGACGCGGCAGATGGAGCGGATCGAACGGCACGTCACCATCTCGAATGAGGCGCTGGCCGTGTTCGTGCGCTTCTGGCTGACGAGTACGCCAGCTCTGCCGGACACCGCTCTCGCGGCCGCGCAGACCAAAGGGCGCGAGCGCTACGACGGTTTCGTCGAAGCTCTCGGCCGGCGGCTCGCGCGCGGACGCAAACTTGCCGACGAGGTTAGCCAGGACGTCGCTTCCGAGTTGGAACACGACGCAACGACGAACGGCACCTGACAGCCGACCATCCCCGCGGCTTGTCTTTCTATCCCAGAGCCCTCCCGCCTCATCATCGTTGTTGCAGAGACCCATTTCCGGCTCTTTCTAATCAACCCCGCTGACACATGCGCCTCCGAGTGAGGCGAACTTTGCGGGGTTCGCAGTGACGACAATATCCCTCCGATCGGAAGCTTTCGCCCGCGGCGCGCGCATGCTGCGCACCGCGCTCGGGCCGGCGATCTCCGCCTATCTCGAAGATCCCACCATCGTCGAGGTGATGCTCAATCCCGACGGCCGGCTTGTGGATCGACCGGTTGTCGGGTGGCCTCGAAGACACCGGCTGCCGCGTCACGCCGGCGGACGCCGAACGCATCGTGCGCCTGGTCGCGCACCATGTCGGCGTCGAGGTGCATGCCGGCAGCCCGCGCGTCTCGGCGGAGCTGCCGGAAAGCGGGGAGCGGTTCGAGGGCCTGGTGCCGCCGGTGGCCGCGGCGCCGTGCTTCGCCATCCGCCGACCGGCGGTCGCGGTGTTCACGCTCGGCGATTATGTCGACGCGGGCATCATGTCCGACGCGCAGGCCGAGCTGCTGCGCGTCGCGGTGCGCGAGCGCAGGAACATTCTCGTCGCCGGCGGCACCTCGACCGGCAAGACCACGCTGGTCAACGCGCTGCTCGCCGAGGTCGCCAAGACCGGCGACCGGGTGGTGCTGATCGAGGATACGCGCGAGCTGCAATGCGCCGCGCCAAACCTCGTAGCGCTGCGCACCAAGGACGGCGCAGCTTCGCTGTCCGATCTCGTCCGCTCCGCCCTTCGGCTTCGGCCCGACCGCATCCCGATCGGCGAGGTGCGCGGGGCCGAGGCGCTGGACCTCCTTAAAGCCTGGGGCACCGGCCATCCCGGCGGCGTCGGCACGCTGCACGCCGGCTCGGCCATCGGCGCGCTGCGCCGCCTCGAGCAACTCATCCAGGAAGCCGTCGTCACGGTCCCGCGCGCCCTGATCGCCGAGACCATCGATCTCATCGCGGTCCTCGCCGGCCGCGGCTCCGCGCGACGGCTCGCCGAGCTGGCCGCGGTCAAGGGCCTCGGCCCGACCGGCGACTACGTCCTCATCCCCGCAGGAGAACCGTGATGCTGCTCAACCGTGCCCGCCGTGCGCTTGCCACGGCTTCGACCTTCGTCTTCGTCGCGCTCGCGACCGCGCCGGCCTATGCCGCCGGCTCCAACATGCCCTGGGAGCAGCCGCTGACGCAGATCCTGGATTCGATCCAGGGTCCGGTCGCCAAGGTCATCTCGGTGATCGTCATCATCGTCACCGGCCTGACGCTCGCCTTCGGCGAAACCTCTGGCGGCTTCCGCCGGCTGATCCAGATCGTCTTCGGCCTGTCGATCGCCTTTGCCGCATCGAGCTTCTTCCTGACCTTCTTCCAGTTCGGCGGCGGAGTGCTGCTGTGATGGAGCAGGATGCGCCCATCATCGGCTTTTACGCGCCCGTCCATCGCGCGCTGACCGAACCGATCCTGCTCGGCGGCGCGCCGCGCGCGGTCGCGATCGTCAACGGCACGCTCGCCGCCGCCGTCGGGCTTGGGCTTCGCCTCTGGATCGTCGGCGGAGCGATTTGGCTGATCGGGCATGTCGCGGCGGTATGGGCCGCCAAGCGCGACCCCGCCTTTGTCGACGTGGTGCGCCGGCACCTCCGCTATCCGCAGCATCTGGTCTCGTGAGGTTCGATCGATGATGAACCTCGCAGAATACCGCCATCGCACGCAAAGCCTCGCCGACTTCCTGCCTTGGGCGGCGCTGGTCGAGAAGGGCGTCATCCTCAACAAGGACGGCTCCTTCCAGCGCACCGCGCGCTTCCGCGGACCCGATCTGGATTCGGCGACGCCGGCCGAGCTGGTGGCGATCACCTCGCGTCTGAACAATGCGCTCCGACGCCTCGGCTCCGGCTGGGCGGTGTTCATCGAGGCGCAGCGCGTGCCGGCCCATCGCTATCCCGTCGGGCAATTCCCCGACAGCACGTCGGACCTGGTCGACGCCGAACGTCGCGCGCAGTTCGAGGAAGAAGGCGCGCATTTCGAGAGCCGCTATTTCCTGACGCTGCTGTGGCTGCCGCCGGCCGACGACGCCGCGCGCGCCGAAAGCTGGCTCTATGAAGGCCGCACGCATGCGGGCGTCGATTGGCGCGCGGTGCTGGAAGGCTTCATCGACCGCACCGATCGTGTGCTCGCGCTGATCGAGGGCTTCATGCCTGAAGCCGACTGGCTCGATGACGGCGAGACTCTGACCTACCTGCATTCCTGCATCTCGACCCGTCGCCAGCGCGTGCGCGTGCCCGAAACGCCGATGTATCTCGACGCCATCCTGGTCGACGAGGATTTGACCGGCGGCCTCGAGCCACGGCTCGGCCGCGCGCATCTGCGCACGCTCACGATCATGGGCTTCCCGTCGCAGACCTGGCCGGGCCTGCTCGACGACCTCAATCGCCTGGCCTTTCCCTACCGCTGGGCGACACGCGCCGTCTGTCTCGACAAGACCGACGCCACCAGGCTGCTCGGCAAGATTCGCCGCCAATGGTTCGCCAAGCGCAAGTCGATCATGGCGATCCTGAAGGAAGTCATGACCAACGAGGCATCGGTCCTGATGGACTCCGATGCCGCCAACAAGGCGCTCGATGCCGACGCCGCGCTTCAGGAGCTCGGCACCGACCTTGTCGGCGAGGCTTATGTCACCGCCACGGTCACTGTCTGGAACGAGGACCCGCGGATCGCCGATGAGCGCTTGCGTCTGGTCGAGAAGGCCATCCAGGGCCGCGACTTCACCTGCATGCGCGAGGGCGTCAACGCCATCGAGGCGTGGCTCGGATCGCTCCCCGGCCATGTCTACGCCAACGTCCGCCAGCCGCCGGTCTCGACGCTCAACCTCGCGCACATGATGCCGTTTTCGGCGGTCTGGGCCGGGCCGGAACGGGACGAGCATTTCCAGGCGCCGCCGCTGTTCTTCGCGCGGACGGAAGGATCCACGCCGTTCCGCTTTTCGCTTCATGTCGGCGATGTCGGCCACACGCTGATCGTCGGCCCGACCGGCGCCGGCAAGAGCGTGCTGCTGGCGCTGATGGCGTTGCAGTTCCGCCGCTATGCCGGCGCGCAGGTTTTCGCGTTCGATTTCGGCGGATCGATCCGCGCGGCCGCGCTCGCCATGGGCGGCGACTGGCACGATCTCGGCGGCGCGTTGGCCGACAACGCCAGCGCACCCGTCGCCTTGCAACCGCTGGCACGCGTCGATGATGCCGGCGAGCGTGCCTGGGCGGCGGAGTGGGTCGCGACGCTGCTCGCCCGCGAGTCCGTCACCGTCACCCCCGAACTGAAGGAGCATCTATGGTCGGCCCTGACCTCGCTTGCCTCCGCACCGGTTTTGGAGCGGACGATCACCGGCCTGTCGGTGCTCTTGCAGTCCAATGCTCTCAAGCAGGCGCTGCAACCCTACACCGTTTCCGGTCCCTGGGGTCGCCTGCTCGATGCGGAGACGGAGCGTCTCGGCGAAGCAGAGGTGCAGGCCTTCGAGACCGAGGGCCTGATCGGCGCGGGCGCGGCGCCCGCCGTGCTGTCCTATCTGTTTCACCGCATCGAAGATCGGTTCGACGGTCGGCCGACCATGCTCATCGTCGACGAGGGGTGGCTCGCGCTCGACGATCCCGGCTTCGCCGGCCAGCTCCGCGAGTGGCTGAAGACGCTGCGGAAGAAGAACGCCTCGGTGATCTTCGCTACCCAGTCGCTCGCCGACATCGACGGCAGCGCAATCGCGCCGGCGATCATCGAAAGCTGCCCAACCCGGATTCTATTGCCAAACGAACGCGCGCTCGAGCCGCAGATCGCGGCGATCTATCGGCGCTTCGGTCTCAACGACCGGCAGATCGAGATCCTGAGCCGGGCGACGCCGAAGCGCGAATATTACTGTCAGTCGCGCCGCGGCAATCGCGTGTTCGAGCTCGGCCTCTCCGAAGTCGCGCTCGCCTTCACGGCCGCCTCGTCGAAGACCGACCAGACCGCCATCGAAGAGATCCTCGCCGCCCACGGTCGCGATGGCTTCGCCGCCGCATGGCTGCGCCGCAAGGCCCTCGATTGGGCGGCCGACATGCTCACCCGCAAAGAAGAGGTTTCGTCATGATTACGCGTCGCCTGCGTGCCGGTCTCATCGCCGGCGTCGCCGCCCTGTCCATAGCCACCTTCAGCTTTCCCGCCCACGCGCAGTGGATCGTGTTCGACCCGACCAACTTCGGGCAAAACATCCTGACCGCTGCACGCGAGCTTCAGCAGGTCAACAATGAAATCCGGATGCTGGAGAACCAGGCCACGTCCCTGATCAATCAGGCGCGTAACCTGGCGAGCCTTCCCTATTCCTCGCTCGCGCAACTTCAGCAGCAGATCACGCAGACCCAACAGCTTCTCGCGCAGGCGCAACGCATCGCCTACAGCGTGACGACGATCGATCAGGCGTTCACTCAGACTTATCCGCAAGCCTATTCCGGCTCGACTTCGTCGCAGCAGCTTCTCGCCGACGCGCAGACGCGCTGGCAGAACGCGCTCGCGAGCTTCCAGGACACCATGCGTGTGCAGGCCGGCGTGGTCACGAACCTCAACAATACCCGCACGCAGATCAATGCTCTCGTATCATCGAGCCAGTCGGCCACCGGCGCACTTCAGGCCGCCCAGTCTGGTAACCAGCTCGTCGCCCTCCAAACCACGCAACTCGCGGATCTGACCGCGCTCATGGCATCGATCGCCCGAGCGCAAAGCCTCGATGCGGCGCGCACGCTCGAAACGCAGGCTCAAGCGCAGGCGCAGACCACCAATTTCCTCAACTACGGCTCCGGCTATCAGCCCGGCTCCGCGCAGATGTTCCACTGATGCGCGGCCGTCTCCTCAACCTGCCCGCCATCGCCCGGGCCGCCGGCTTCGCACTGGTCGCCGCCATAATCGTGGCCGCCGCGCTGCATTTTCGGACGAGTGCGCCACGCGGCCAGGGACTGCACGTGAGTCCAGCCGCAGCCTCCGATCAGCTCACCGAGGAACTGCAGCGGTGTCAGGCGCTTGCCACGCAAGCGAAGGATGACGCCGCCTGCGAAGCCGCCTGGGCCGAGAGCCGCCGTCGCTTCTTCACCTATCAGCCCACCCCGGGCGCCGCGGCCCCGCCGGCCGCAGCTCCGAAATCCTCCGACAGGTAAGCGATATGGGCGGCACCGGCGTCATCGACAATTTCCTGGGCACGTTCACCCAGTACATCGATTCCGGCTTCGGCCTGGTCCAGGGCGATGTGCGCTGGCTCGCTGGCGTTCTCATCGCCATCGACATCACGCTCGCCGGCCTGTTCTGGGCGATGGCGCCGGACGAAGACGTGCTCGCGCGCCTGATCAAGAAGACGCTCTACATCGGCGTCTTCGCCTTCATCATCGGCAACTACAACAACCTCGCGCAGATCATCTACAACTCCTTCGCCGGACTCGGCATCGAGGCGGGCGGCGGCACGATGAGTGCCGCGCAGCTTCTTCAGCCGGGCAAGATCGCCGAGGTCGGGATCGACGCCGGCAAGCCGATCCTGACCGCGATCTCTGGGATGATGGGCTTCACCAGCGTCTTCGCGAATCTGGTGCAGATCGTCATTCTGCTCGCCGCCTGGCTGATCGTCGTCATCAGCTTCTTCGTGATGGCGATCCAGCTCTTCGTCAGCCTGATCGAGTTCAAGCTGACGACCCTCGCCGGCTTCGTCCTCGTGCCGTTCGGACTCTTCGGCCGCACCGCGTTTTTGGCCGAGCGCGTGCTCGGCAACGTGGTGTCGTCCGGCATCAAGATTCTGGTGCTCGCCGTCATCATCGGCATCGGCTCCACGATCTTCGGCCAGTTCACCTCGGGCTTCAATAATCCGCCCACGATTTCCGACGCGCTGACGCTCATCCTCGCAGCGTTGTCGCTGCTTGGCCTGACCATCTTCGGTCCCGGTATTGCCAACGGCCTGATCGCCGGCGGCCCCCAGCTCGGCGCGGGCGCCGCCGTTGGGACTGGCCTCGCAGTGGCGGGCATCGGCGCCGCCGGAATCGCCGCGACTGCAGGCGGGCTCGCCGCGGCGGGTGGCGCCATCGCCGGAACGGCTCGCGCGGGCGCTTCGGTGGCCGGCGGTGCGACCGCCGCCTACCGGGCCGGCGGCGCGGCGGGCGTCGCCCAGGCGGCGGGATCCGTCGCGATGAGCCCGCTGCGCCGCGCGGCGGCCAGCCTGCAAGAGAGCTTCGCCTCCGGAGAACGCGCGGTCATGCGCGGCGGTGCGTCCCAAGGCGGCGCCAGTGCAACGGCTGCTTCAGGTGCGTCCGGCGGCGGCTCCGACGGCCCCCCAGCTTGGGCCCAGCGCATGAAGCGCAGTCAGACCATCAACCGCGGCGTGACCGCCGCCGACCATGCCATCCGCTCCGGCGATCGGCCGAGCGGCGGCAGTCAGGTCGACCTTTCCGAGGGGGAGTAAACCCATGTTTCGACGATCCACCGTGCGCTACGGCAAGACGCCCGAGCCAGAGACGCCCTACCAAAAGGCCGGCCAGGTGTGGGACGAGCGCATCGGCTCCGCCCGCGTCCAGGCGAAGAACTGGCGGCTCGCCTTTTTCGGCGCACTCGCGTTGAGCGGTGGCCTTGCATGCGGCCTCGTCTGGCAGTCCGCGCGCGGCACGATCACACCTTGGGTCGTGCAGGTCGACAAGCTCGGCCAGGCCCAGGCGGTGGCGCCGGCCGTGGCTGATTATCAGCCGACCGACCCGCAGATCGCCTGGCACCTCGCGCGCTTCATCGAGGAGGTGCGCAGCATTCCTGCCGACCCGGTGGTGCTGCGGCAAGACTGGCTCGACGCCTACAACTACGTCACCGACAAGGGCGCGCTCGCCCTCAACGACTACGCCCGCACCAACGATCCGTTCTCGAAGATCGGCAAAACTCAGGTGTCCGTCGAGGTGGCGAGCGTCATCCGCGCCTCCGACAACAGCTTCCGCGTCGAGTGGGTGGAGCGCCGCTATGTCGACGACGCGCTCGCCTCCACGGAACGGTGGAGCGCCATCCTCACCATCGTCGTGCAGACGCCGACCGACGCCGATCGGCTGAAGAAGAATCCGCTCGGCGTCTACGTCCACGCCCTCAACTGGTCAAAGGAGCTCGGCTGATGCGCATCGCCACGCTTTCAACCCTATTGCTTATGTCCGTCTCGCTCGGCGCATGCGCCACCGCCTGGAAGCCGCCTGAGATCAGCTACGACAACACGCCGAAGCAGGCGGTGCTTCAGCCCGATCCACCCAGGCCCGTGCAGATCGTCGAGCTACCGAAGCCGCTGCCTCTACCGGGCCAGCTCAAGCCAATTCCAGCCGGACGGACCGCACCGCCCGAGGCAGCCGATCCCCACGCGCGTGTCGATCAGGCGAATGGCGCGGCCCGGATCCAGCCGACCCGGGCGGGCTATCTCAACGCCATCCAGGTCTACCCTTTCTCCGATGGCGCGCTCTATCAGGTCTATGCCGCGCCGGGCGAAATCACCGACATCGCGCTCGAGCCGGGTGAACAGCTTGTCGGTTCCGGCCCCGTCGCCGCCGGCGACACCGTACGCTGGATCATCGGTGATACGGAGAGCGGTATTGGGGCGGCCAAGCGCATCCACATCCTGGTGAAGCCGACGCGCGCAGATCTCATCACCAACCTCGTGATCAACACCGATCGCCGCACCTACCATCTCGAGCTGCATTCGGACGAAAAGACCTACATGGCCTCGGTCTCCTGGGCCTATGCGGAAGACCAGCTCATCGCGCTTCGCCAGCAGAACGCGGCGGCCGACGCAGCGGCGCCCGTCGCCACCGGCGTCGATATAAACGCCCTGAACTTCCGGTATCGCATCGAAGGCGACAATCCCGCCTGGCGGCCGCTCCGCGCCTTCGATGATGGACGCCAGGTGTTCATCGAATTCCCGAGCGGCATCAGTCAGGGCGAGTTGCCGCCGCTCTGGGTGATCGGCGCCGAGGGTGACGGCCAGCTCGTCAACTATCGCGTCAAGGGCAACCACATGATCGTCGACCGGCTCTTCGGCGCGGCGGAGCTCAAACTCGGGGGCAAGCACCAGCAGACCGTGCGGATCGTCCGCACCGACGGGAGGCCGCAGTCGTGACGGACGCTCCCCATGACGACGGAGGCGGACCATCCGAAACCAACCGGCCCGCGCAGGAAATGCGGCTGCGATCGAGCCGACCGCCCGTCACCCGGCTGTCGCGAAAAGTGCTCCTGGGCCTGGGAGCCGCTGCTGCGATCGGCATCGGCGGCGCTCTGTTCTTCGCCCTAAAGCCTCAACACCAGACAACCGGCTCCGAACTCTACAACACCAACAATCGCAACACGCCTGACGGCCTGGCGAACCTTCCTCGAGACTATACGGGACTACCGAAACCCGCTCCCCAGCTTGGGCCGCCGCTTCCGGGCGACCTTGGGCGGCCGATCCTGAATGCCGGCGCACCCGCGCCCGGCATGCCCGCGCCGGCGGCGGGACCAAGTCCCGAGGAACAGCGCATTGCCCAGGAGCAAGAAGCGGCGCGGGTGAGCCACCTCTTTGCAACGACGAATGTCGGTCAGACCGCGTCGCCTTCGCCGATACCGACGTCGGCGCAGTCTGCTCCCGCGGCGGCAAGCGGTGGATCATCCGACCTCACGTCCCAGGATCACAAGCTCGCTTTTCTCAACGGGAACGTCGATCGACGGACAACCAGTCCCGATCGGATCCAGCCGCCGGCCAGCCAATACGTGCTGCAGGCCGGCGCGGTGATTCCGGCATCGCTGATCACGGGTCTGCGATCGGATCTACCCGGTGAAGTCACCGCACAGGTGACTGAGGATGTCTATGACAGTCCCACCGGAAAATTCCTGCTGATCCCGCAGGGCGCGCGTTTGATCGGGCAATACGACGCCCAGATCGCCTTTGGCCAGTCGCGCGCGCTGCTGGTCTGGAACCGCCTGATCATGCCCAACGGCCGCTCGATCGTGCTCGAGCGTCAGCCTGGAGCGGATACGGAGGGCTACGCGGGCCTCGAGGACGAGGTCGACAACCACTGGGGCACGCTGTTCAAGGCCGCGATCCTCTCGACCATCCTGAGCGTCGGGTCAGAAGCCGGCATGAGCGGCAATAACAACGGCTCGCTGGCCGAGGCCATTCAGCAAGGGATGTCGCAAAGCGTCAACCAGACCGGCCAGCAGGTGGTTAGCCGCTCGCTCAACATCCAGCCGACGATCACGATCAGGCCTGGTTTTCCGGTGCGCGTGATGGTCACCCACGATCTCGTCCTCGAACCCTACGGCGCGTGAGGAAGCAACATGGCAAAGCTGAAGCTCGGAACGATCCCGGACGACAAGCCGGTCAAGCTGACAATCGAGCTGCCGGCCGCCATTCATCGCGACCTCGTTGCGTACGGCAATGCGCTTGGGCGCGAAACCGACCAAGGAGTGGTCGAGCCCGCGAAGCTAATCGGTCCCATGCTGGCGCGGTTCATGGCGACCGACCGCGCCTTCGCGAAACTGCGGCGGACAGAGTTGATCTCGAAAACAGCGCACCCTGGGAAATCCAGATCAGAACAGACGGCGTGAGCGTGCCTCGTCGCGCATGAAGGCGACGAACCGGCCGACGGTAGGATCTTCGGCGTCGGGACACCAAACAAGCTCAACGTGCACCCAGGCGTTCTCCTCCCGGATCGGCCGATACACGACGCCCGGGAACACGACCTCGGACTGGCTCCTCGTGGCGAGGGTGATTCCGAATCCGGCTCCGACCAATGCGAACACGCACTGCTTGCTCACGGCGTGGGCGTAGAACCTGACGCCACTGCCCATGAACGATGCATAGAACTCGCGCGCGGACTGACTGTTGTCCCAGCCCTGAACCAGGAAGGTTTCCTTCCGCAAGCTCTCCCAATCGAGCGCCTCTTCATTCGAGAGCGGATGTTCACGAGGGATCGCCGCAACCACGCGCTCACGGTAGAGCGGCGCCGTGACGGCGTCGGGCCATAGCGTGTGGCTTGTCATCAGAGCAACATCGATGCGGCGCTCCTGTATGGCTGTCTGGATCTCCCACTCGTTCATTTCCGCGACAGTCAGCACGACCTCCGGGTATTTTTCCCGCCACCCGAGCAACAGGCTGCGAAGAGGCTCGCCGATCGGCGGCATGCGCACCGCAAGGCGCACTTCGCCCACTATGCCGGTGCCGTTTTGATCGCCGGCATGTCTGATCGCATCGAGCTCAGCCAGTGCGCGCCGGATGTGCGGCAATACCGCCTTGCCCCCGCTGGTCAACCGAACCCCGTCATGCCCGCGCTCGAACAACGCGAGACCGAGTTCGTCCTCAAATCGTCCCACGCGGCGACTGATCGTGGACGTATCGATTCGAAGGGACTTGGCGGCACGCGTGAAGTTGCCCGCGGCTGCCGACGCCTCCAGATACATGAGATCACGGATATCCATGTCCGACAGGCTTTGCAAATCTCACTCTGCGCCTCCCATGCATGGATCGGCAGCCGCGCCGTGGTCGATCGCCGAGCAATCTAGTCGCTTGCGCTCGTCGTAATCGCCGGCCCGGCCATCTGGCTGCCGATCGCAAGGTCACGCAGCGGCGCCAATCGCGTCACTTGGGCTTGCGTCGTGGGCATCTCCGCCCGTGACGCGTGTCAGCCCTGTAAGACCGCCGGCTTCGCGAACGCGCGCGAGCCGCTCCTGGGACACCTCGAGATAGCCCGCGACTGCAAGCGTCTTACCGATCGCCCGCGGCGAGCCCAGACGCCGCAATGGCCAGCGCGCCCGGCAGAGGATTCGCTCCATCCGCACATCCGTCACGGTGACAATCTCCGTGAGCTGATGCATCAGGCCGAATTCGATCATGCCGGCGAACAGCTCATACGTCGCTCTCGCGATGCTGTGCCCCGTCTTCTCGTCTCGCGAGCAGAGATCGACGCCGAACCTGCTGCTCTC
The DNA here is from genome assembly GCA_963729845.1 of uncultured Alphaproteobacteria bacterium. Taxonomy (GTDB): domain Bacteria; phylum Pseudomonadota; class Alphaproteobacteria; order ATCC43930; family CGMCC-115725; genus JAATGI01. The sequence continues at coordinate 271,697 of CAVSQC010000046.1, read as the reverse complement.
CCAGATCGTATCGGACGCCGGCGCAAGCTGTCCGTCCAGCAGCACAGGGAAGGTTTCGCGGAGCATGGTTGGGCCGGTTGTCGGCAGAAGCCGCACGCACCCTTGAATGCGGCCGTCGTCATCCCTCTGCAGCAGGTACGCCGGCCGGCAGGCATCGAATTCGTCGATCTCCATGTCGCCGCTGACCTCGACGTCCCAGCCGAGACGTTCCTTGAAAATCCGATAACGAAGCCGGTGCATTTCGGCGAGGTCGTCAACAAACTCGCCATAGCGATCGGGACTGATGAGTTGGAGCATGTTCGCCTCCTGGCAGGTTTTGTCCTGCGCGATAGAAGGCGATCAGCGGGGCAGCCCACATCCTGTGCAGTTGCACAGGGGATGGAGAATGGAACCTATTCGGTGGCGGCTTTAGAGGCGGCCAACTTGGCGACGGCCTGGCATATCGTCCTGACGCCAAACTTCATCTTCGCATTGTCGAGATGAAACGCCGCCGTGCGGCGGGAAATATTCAGCAGGCGTCCGATTTCCCATGCGGACTTACCCTGCGCGGCCCATTCGAGGCATTCGAGCTCTCGCGGCGACAACGCGACACCATCAATGACCCGATTGATCGACAGCCTTCGGCGTGCGTGAGCATGAAAATACATCGCCATGAGCTGGAGGACGTGCCGATTCTGCTCCACGCAGCGCTGGAATGTCGCGCGGCGTTCGTCCGCGGCGAACGTGACCGCCGCGACCGGACCACGCGGATCATGCACCGGTACAGTGAACCCACAGCGGATTCCGAATTGCGCCGCCTCGTCAAGCAATGCGTGCTGAGACTTCGACAGAGGCTTCGAAGAAAACTCGTGTCCCCATTCGAATGGCTCGGGGGTTGCCAGCGCCTCAACGATTACCGGGTCGACCCGTTCGTAGCGTTGCTCAAGATAGTGGTCAGTCCACTTCATCGGGTATGTCGAAATAAGCTGGGGTCTGTCCAGGCGTCGAGATGGCAGGGACAGATAGGCAAAGCAACTCAGATCGAGTGCGGCTCCTGCCTTGGCCATGGTTCTTTGCAGGTCCGCAGCATCGGTGCTGTTGGCAAGACCATCGATAAAGGATTGGAATATGTGATGCATGCCGCGGGTCCGTATTCACCTGAAGTTTCGCCCCCCTTCAGTCCCTTCGCTCAATCAACTATTGATCCTCGCATCGGTAGTGCTCCGAGTGCCGTGTGTCGCCATTGGCCCAGGTTTGGTCTCTCGCCGGTCGACGAACAGATCCCAGGTGTGCGCACGGGCCGGCGAGACTGCTGGTCGGCTCCCTATCCACAGACGACATCGATGATGCAAACTGTCGGCATGATCGCCGATGACCCGTGCGAGAGATGAACTCATTTCGACGAGGGCCGAAATACGTTCGGCGGTTCCGAGACGAAGCACGAGCACATCTGCTGCGTCGGCGCAGGATTGCCGTCGAGTGCGACCATCCGGAAGACATGGCCAGGTAAGCAAGGTGCGGATCTCGGCCGCGCGCATATTGAGCGTTTGGAATATTGCCCGTTCACTCCGTTTCACACGGATCGGTTCCTCGCCTCGATCTTCAGGATCTTCACGTGGGAACATCATTGCAGTCCCGACGAAGTCGATAGCCAAGCCGCGAGACGATAGCCGAGGCGCTCGCCAACGATCATTCCGAGTCCGGCGAGAAGGAGGGAGATAAGGCTTCGGTCCGTGCAGCCGGCGACCAATCCGATCGCCAGAAATACCGGCCCCACGAAGAAGCCATAGAAAGGAGCGATCCAGAGAAAAGCGATTAGGGTAAGCGGGTAAACCAGCCGGGCGCGGCCGCGAACCTCCGCCATCCGTGTCAAGAATGCGATCGCGAAGCTTCCAAAGATCGCAATCTCGATTCGCCAAGGCACGGCCGGTTCGCAGTAGAACGTATGTCCGTCGCCGAGGACGCTCGCCAGCAGCCGACTGCCGAGAAAGACGGCGATCGTCGTAAGACCGGCAGCATATAGAGGCTCTCCCCATCCCGACCGAGCCGAAGTGGTTGCAGCGCTCAGGCGTCTGGAGAGACCGAGCCAAACACCAGCAAAGGCGGCCGTCGCTAGCATCGCTGTCAATAAGGGCGCCGGCGCAGCAAGCTCTGTCAGCACCACGATCACCACCTGGGCCACAAGCGCGGCGGCAATCAGCGGTCCATCTTGACGCCATACCTGCGCCATGAGGTTCGGGCCGGCCGAACCCGGGCCAGTGGAGGGGGATTGCATCAGGCTCATTGGCGTCCTATATATCGTTCATCGTCGAATGTCGATGAGGTTTCGCCTATGTCCTCAGCTCTCGCTCCACGATCGGTCCCGTCAACTCGTTCGCCCCAGCACCCGGCGACCGAACAAGAAATTGCGGCGGTCGCCAAAGCGCTCGGCCACCCGGCCCGCATCCATATCGTTCGACTGCTTCTCGAAAAGCAGTCCTGCATCGGCTGCGACATCGTGGACGAGGTAGGATTGGCCCAGTCGACGGTCTCAGAACACCTGCGCATCCTAAAGGTGGCAGGGATTATCACCGGTGAAACCGAGCGCCCGCGAGTCTGCTACTCGCTCAACGTAGACAGCTTGCTGCCATTAGCAGGCCTGCTGAATGCCGTTTTCGAGAAAGATGCCCGCGGCGAGCTGTGCGGATCGATCTGCTGCCCGCCCAACAAGAATCAAACCAACGGCCAATTGGCCTGAACAGGAATATCACCATGACCAAGGTCACTGTTTATGACCCGCCGATGTGTTGTTCGACCGGCGTGTGCGGTCCTGAGGTCGATCCGAAACTGGCGCAGTTCGCGGGCGACCTCGACTGGCTGAAAAGTCAAGGCGCGGAGGTTCGCCGCTTTAATCTGGCGCAGGAACCAGCGAGCTTCGCTGCGAATGTTGACGTCAAGGCCATTCTCGACCGTTCTGGGAGTGACGAGCTGCCGGCCATCGTCGTGGGCGACAAGCTCGTCGCCAGCGGTCGCTATCCCGGCAGGGACGAACTCGCTTCGCTGGCAGGCCTGAAAGCCGCGCCCGCTTCGATCGAGATCACCGAACAGGTCAGGGAACTGATCGCTCTTGGCGCCGCCATCGGCGCGAGCTGCGAACCTTGTTTCAAGTTCCACTATGACAAGGCGCGCAAGCTGGGTTTGTCGCCGGAGATTATGCGCGAGGCGGTTCGCATCGGAGAGGCCGTCAAGGCGGCGTCGGCAAAGAATATTCTCGATCTAGCAAACCGAATGCTCGTTGTCGGTGAGCCGAAGGCGGCGTCAACCTCCTGCTGCGGCGCGTCCGCGAAGGCAGCAGCTCCGGAAACCAAAGCCAAAAGCTGCTGCTGAGCCGAACTTACCTGCAGCCGCTCCGTAGCTACGAAGGAACGAGAGATCATGTTCGAGAGCCTGCCAAAATTCGTTTTCTTCACCGGCAAGGGCGGCGTCGGCAAAACGTCTCTGGCGTGCGCCACCGCGCTTGGCCTCGCCGACGCGGGAAAGAAGGTCCTGCTGGTCAGCACCGACCCAGCGTCGAATGTGGGGCAGGTTTTCGAGATCGAGATCGGCAATCGCATCACCGCCATCCGAGGCGTCGAAGGCCTGGATGCAATCGAAATCAATCCGGAGGCGGCGGCGACTGAATATCGTGAGCGCATCGTCGGTCCAATGCGCAACCTGTTGCCTGAAAAGGCACTGAAAAGCATTGAGGAGCAACTATCGGGCGCCTGCACGACTGAGATCGCCGCATTCGACGAATTCACGAGCCTTCTGACTGATCATGAAATGATCGACCGCTATGATCATGTCGTGTTCGACACGGCGCCGACAGGGCACACCATTCGGCTCTTGAAGTTGCCAGGGGCTTGGTCGGGGTTTCTGGATGCGGGCAAGGGCGATGCTTCTTGCCTCGGTCCATTGGCCGGCCTCGAAAAGCAACGCGAGCGTTACGGCGCAGCGGTCGACCGGCTCGCGAATGCATCCTCGACACGCCTCGTTCTCGTCGCCCGCCCGCGTCGCTCAGAGCTGGCCGAGGCCGCGCGCACGTCGCGCGAACTCGCGGCCATCGGGATCAAGAACCAGCATCTGGCGATCAATGGCCTGATGCCAGAGGACGAAACCCACGATCCGCTCGCAGCGGCGCTGAGCCGGAGAGACCAAGCCGCGCTGGCCGCCATTGACGTGGACGTCGCTCGGCTTCCGAGAAAGACCTTTTCGCTACAGCCGGAAAACCTTGTGGGAATTGCGGCTCTGCGGCGCTTTGCTTCGGGCAAGAACGATGCCGCGATCGACGCCAAAACGAACATTACCCAAACCATCCACGCGCAGCTCCCCGTTCTTGCCACCCTGGTCGACGAGATCGAGCGTCCTGGCAAGGGCCTCATCATGTTCATGGGCAAGGGCGGTGTCGGCAAGACGACGATGGCGGCTGCTGTCGCAGCCGAGCTCGTCGCCCGTGGACATGAGGTTCTCCTAACGACGACGGACCCGGCGGCCCATCTTGCTGAAACTCTCGCTGAAGACCTTCCACATCTCAAGGTGAGCCGGATCGATCCTGCCGAGGAGACCGCACGGTACCGCGCGCATGTGCTGGAGAGTAAGGGCAAGGATCTCGACGCCGAAGCCCTCCGCATGCTCGAGGAAGATCTGCGGTCGCCCTGCACTGAGGAGATCGCGGTCTTCCAAGCGTTCTCTCGCGTCATCCGGGAAAGCACCCGGCATTTCGTGGTGATGGACACCGCGCCGACGGGTCATACACTGCTCCTGCTCGATGCCACCGGTTCCTATCACCGCGACATCGTCCGCCACGCCGACCGGGCTGCCCAAGGGCGGATGGTCACGCCGATGATGCGACTCCAGGATCCCCAACAAACAAAAGTCATCATCGTAACACTCCCGGAAACCACTCCCGTTCTCGAAGCGGCACACCTCCAGGACGATTTGCGTCGCGCCGGGATCGAACCGTGGGGCTGGATCATCAACGCCAGTTTGGCGGCCGCGAGGTCGGACCATCCCCTGCTCCGACAGCGGGCGGCATCAGAACAAGGTCAGATCGCCAGAGTCACCCACGAACTTGCCACGCGCTTCGCCGTCGTGCCGATGCTGGCGGAAGAGCCGATTGGTTCCCAAAAGCTTCATCAGCTCTTCGCCAGGCCAGCCGCCGAACAGGCGGCATGAAGAGTCATTTCTTACGCAGGTGACTGCATGAGCCCCACTGTCAATCGATGGTGGCCTACACGAGGGATTTCGCGATGGCGGCCGAGACACAAAGAAAGAGACTGTCGTTCCTCGACCGCTATCTGACGGTCTGGATTTTCGTCGCGATGGCGTTGGGCATTGCGCTGGGGGGGCTGATCCCTGGGCTCCCGGGATTCCTCGGCCGCCTCTCCTACGACACGACCAACATACCGATCGCGATCGGACTGATCCTCATGATGTATCCGCCTCTGGCAAGGGTGCGCTACGAGGAACTGCCCGAAGTTTTCAAGGACCGAAGGCTTTTACTGCTCTCGCTTGTGCAGAACTGGGTAATTGGCCCGGTCTTGATGTTCGCCCTCGCAGTCCTGTTCCTGCGGGACTATCCGGAATACATGACCGGATTGATCCTGATCGGCCTTGCTCGCTGTATCGCCATGGTCATCGTGTGGAACCAATTGGCGGGCGGCAACAACCAGTATGTCGCCGGGCTCGTCGCCTTCAACTCGATCTTTCAGATCGTCTTCTTCAGTATCTATGCTTGGTTTTTCCTCTCCGTGCTTCCGCCGTTGATCGGGTTGCAAGGCAGCGTCGTCGATGTGAGTTTTCGGGAAATCGCCGAGGCCGTCTTGCTCTATCTCGGACTTCCCTTTGCCGCCGGATATCTCACGCGGCGGATCCTGACTTCGCAGAAATGGCTTCACTTGGTATGAACACGACTTCCTGCCCCGGATCGCGCCGATCACGTTGATGGCGCTCCTTTTCACCATTGTCGCGATGTTCAGCCTGAAGGGTGGAATGGTGCTGAAATTGCCCGTTGACGCGCTGCGCATCGCGGTTCCGCTTGCGATCTACTTCCTGATCATGTTCGCCGTCAGCTTTTTGATGGGCAAGCTGATCGAGGTGGACTATCCGCGCACCACGGCGATGGCCTTCACGGCGGCCAGCAATAATTTCGAACTCGCCATCGCAGTCGCCGTCGCCACGTTCGGACTGGCCTCGCCTGTCGCCTTTGCCACGGTCATTGGTCCGCTGGTCGAGGTGCCAGTGCTGATCTCGCTGGTCTCGGTCGCACTCTGGTTAAAGCGACGCTGGTTTGCCTCCGACACATCCACAGCTGCTACACAGACAGCGGAGTAAGGACACGAGTATGCGCAAGATTTTGTTCCTCTGCGTCGCCAACTCTGCCCGCAGCCAGATGGCGGAAGGGCTTGCGCGGCGGTTCCTCGGCGATAATGTCGATGTCATAAGCGCCGGCTCGCAGCCAACCAAGGTCAACCCTCACGCCATCGAGGCCATGGCTGAGATCGGCATCGATATCTCCGGACGCCGCTCGAAGTCTGTCGACGAGATCGATCCCGCCGGAATTGATCTTGTTATCACGCTCTGCGCCGAGGAACTCTGCCCCGTCTTCTCGGGGCGCGTGCGTCGGCTGCACTGGCCGATTCGCGACCCGGCGTTGATCGACCCGTCACTTGCGCCTGAGGATGTGCGCGCCCGATTCCAGACTGCGCGCGATCAGATCAAGGCCCGCATCGAGATCCTTGGCAGCTTCCTCGATCTTCCTGAAGGTCCGGCCGGGCAAGAGTTCCATAGCAGCATCCGGGTTGCTAGCCTCCCGAACAGCGCCCGCTTCTATGCCTGGCTGCTCAATACCTGGCCCAAGGAATGGACGCACCGCTACGCCACATTTATCCGGCCGGACCTGAAGCTGAACTTCGTTCTGGTCGTTTCGGACGGTAAGGAGCTGCATCACGACACGCTCTACCATCTGGGCATTGAGGTCGCCGATCGAGCCGCCGTCGTCGAAGCCTCTTATCGGGCGCGCGCCTTCGGCGCCCATATTGAGAAGCCGCCGCGCACGACTTGGAAGGGTACCCCGCTGCACGAGCTCTGGCTCAAGGACCCAGACGGCAACCTGGTCGAGGTCTATGCCCGGCTGACCGAGGCCGAGCTTGCGGTCAAGCCGGCCGATGAGGCACCGGTGTTTCTAGTGCCTCAAGCCGGTTAGAATCGAGCGTGTTCCGGTCGATAAAGGTCCGGTCTCAAGTTCCTTGCAACCATTGTGTTCCGCGAGACGATTTCAGTAAATCCGGGCGCGGATTGATCCGGATCAATGAACGAACGGGGAATACGAGCGCCCATCCGTCATCGACTTTAAGTGGGAAGCAGGGTGGGACTTCAGCAATGACTTGCAGCGGCTGTCTTGAAGAGAACCGCTACTCTGATCGGATTTAACATCCGACCGCGGCCACTTCGGTAAGGAGAGCAAGATGCCAGATCCAAAGTATACCAAACCCTGGCATAGCGTGCCGCGTGAGCAGATCCACTGGAACCCGACCGTCGTCGAGGAGGCTTGTATTGGCTGTGGCACATGCGTGACCGGCTGCAGCCGCCTCGTCTACCGTTACGATTTCGAACACCGTAAGGCGGTTGTCGCCGATCCGCTCAATTGCATGGTGGGCTGCACTACCTGCGCCAATACCTGTCCCACCAATGCGATCCGTTTTCCATCGCTATCGACTGTGTTCGCACTCGAAGGTCGGCCTGAAGTGCGCCACACGATCGAGGACGACCTAGTCGCCCGGCGCGATCAACTCGCATGGCACGACGTGGTCCCTCATCAGGAGCGTGTTGTCAGTCTTCGCGCCGCCGCAATCGCGCGCCCCGGTCCGAACACCGTGATCCTCACGCTCGTCCCGCTCACCTCGGCGGATGCGCTCTGTCAATTTATGCCGGGACAGTATTTGGAGATCCTGCCCCCGGAGGCCGGCTGGCTCGCCCGTGCGTACTCAATCGGCAATGCTCCGCGGGACGATGGTTCGGTTGAACTCCAAATCCGCCACGTCACCGGCGGTCGCCTCACCGAGTGGCTATTCGACCGCCTGGGCGAGGGCGATGTGGTGAAGGCGCGCGGACCGCAGGGCCACTTCACTCTTCGCTCGGCACCGGACACGCCGCTCGTATTTGTCGCCGGCGGCACCGGCTTCGCTCCGGTCAAAGCGATGATCGAGCAGAAGGTGCTATTGGGGCTGACTTCGGACGTACGGCTCTTCTGGGGCGCGGCGATACGCGAGGACCTCTACGAGCTGGATGTACTCGGCGCGTGGATGCAGCGCGATGCAAAGTTGCATTGTACTGTCGCTGTCGATCATGGACCGCTACCCGATGCCTTGCCACCTAGTGTCCGGGCGGTGTCGGGCGGCGTCGCCCAGACGATCACAGCCAGCGGCGTGAAGCTTGTGGGGTATGACGCCTACGTCGCCGGGCCGCCTGCGATGATGTCCTCGGTCGTCGAGGCGCTGGCACAGGAAGGCGTCGATCGCGAGCGCGTTACCGTCGACTCCTTCGGCTTGTGATGTCTTCCTCGCGCGGTGGGTCTCCCGATCTGGTGAATGTCAGGCTTGACCGACACGGCGGCGGCACCGCAACGACGAAACTTGCACGGAAACGTGCTGCCTTCGCTCGTAAAGAGAGTGCCGTGAAGTGACAGATCAATCTTGCCTTCCGCATGACGGCATGGCTGCCGACTTTGTAGTGACACCAGCTTTCCTGCTATTATTTGCGGTTGAACTCAAGGGCGAGTTCACGGGATTCGGCGCTAAGTACACTGATATCGCGCCCCTGCCAGCAGAGAAGGCGCGGGACTATGTCGGCCAATTTGCCGACTTCGAGAAACGGCTACTCGGCGGTGCGTTCCAAGCAGCGCGTCGGATTATCCGCTGGCCGCTCGGACGGATCGCCCTTGCCCGCGAGTCCGATGCCGCGCCCTCTTACGCAGACGTCTTTCTGCTGGCGCACAAGTCAGGGGTCGCCTTGTGGGAGATCTGGCTGCCCGCAGCCGAACAGCGGTTCGACGCAACCCGCTGGATCGCGTGGCTCGACCCAGAAATAGACGAAGGCGTCATTGCCCAAATGTGGCGCGTGCTTGCGCCGATCAACGAGGCGATGACCGGTAAGGCCACCTGGTCAGGAACATATTTTCCGATATCACTGCTTCGCGTGCCGGAACATTCGCTCGACACTGTCGTCGATCGATGCGGACCCGACCTCGTGCGCCTTCTTTTTCTCAATCATGCGCATTGGGCATTTAAGCGCGAACTGGTGCGCGAGGAGCTTGAACGCGACTATTGCGCGCGCGAAGGCGGGATGACGCTGTTGGCGCGCCGCAGCGGGCTCGATCTGCATACGAGTGAAAGCCTAGCCGAAGAGCAAGAATTCGCAGACCTGCCGCCCCGCACGGCTCTCCCCTTCGTAATCACACTGGAGCTCCTATTGCTCGAGCGCGCGGTCCTGCAGCAACTTTACGAACGACTGTCGCGTGGAATGCCCAGCTCAGTGGATGCGCTGTTTGTCCTCAAGCAGGAGATGCTCGACGCGCTGGAGGAATATTATGGCGCCATCACCACGGCGACCCGCTTCAGCGATGCCGTAACGGTCGATGGCGAGCGCCTGCTCGGCATTGTCGACCTCTACGATGCAGTAATGAACCGGCTCGAAGCCGTCAGTTTCGAGATCACCACGCGCTATCAGAAGCGCATGACGATATTGCAGTTTTGGCTCACCATCGTGTTCGGTGCGACGGAGATCGGCTTCATGGCATTGGGTATCGCGACTTGGTATTACCGTACCGGACTCCTGGCGGTGATTGCTTGGACGATCGGCGCCACCCTGGTGTCCGCTGTCGGCCTCGTAGCGCTGCTGCGAGGGAAGCTTAGCTGATGTGTCGTGCGAGGCCAGCGACACCATTGAAGGGAGATGGCCTTGTGTGAACTTCTGGGGCTGTCGAGTAACCTCCCGGCGACGGTGAATCTGTCCCTGATGAAGCTTGCCGAACACGGCGGATTCTCTGGACCGCACAGGGACGGCTGGGGTGTCGCTTATTACGAGGGAGCCGACGTCCAACTCATTAAGGAGGCCGAGGCGGCCGCGGACAGCGAATGGGTTCGCTTCATTGAGGACCACGCACTGCGGAGCCACATCATCATTGCCCACGTGCGGAGAGCGACAATGGGGGAGCGAGCCTATCGCAACACCCAGCCGTTCGCCCGCGAACTCGCCGGACGCATGCATCTCTTTGCCCACAATGGTTGGCTGCCGGGTATCGTCGATTTGTCAAAGTTCGGTTCCACTCGATTTTATCCCGTTGGAGAAACGGATTCAGAAAGGGCCTTCTGCGTACTTCTCGATCGTATGAACGATTTGTGGAAACGGCCCGATCAACTCCCCTCGCTCGACGCACGACTTTCGGTAGTATTGTCGTTCGCAGAGGATCTACGATCATTGGGGCCGGCGAATTTTCTGTATTCGGACGGCGATGCGTTGTTTGCGCATGGTGATCGCCGCAAGAGCGCTACGACGGCGAGGGTCGAACCACCTGGGCTCGTGTACTTGCAGCATTGGTGTCGACAGGCAGAAAAAGGTTTCGTGGCGAGCGGGCTTTCCATCGACGGCGCGGATCAGGTCATCACCCTCTTGGCGAGCGTGCCCTTGAGCGATGAGGCCTGGCAACCAGTCGGTGAAGGCGAGGTGATCTCCATTTCCAGAGGCCAAATAGTCAGACGTAGGCCCGCAAGCTCGAGTGATGATGACGTAAGGAACTCGGCGAAGGCCGTAGGCAGGGCTTCGGTTTCGCCCGGATAATGACAGATCCTGAGTGGTCGATGTCGGCCTTGAATGGCTGCGCACGATTGAAACGTACAACGTTACTGCCGATGGTGGAGGTCGAGGCACTACTCCATCGAGGCTTAGGAGATCCCATGCTTGAATACAAAGTGACGGCGAGGCGGCAGAACGCACATGGCAGCGTTGCCAAGTGCAAGGACGCTGAGATCGTACTCGACACCGACGTGAACGGCCGACCCGATGCCTTCAATCCGGCCGAGTTGTTCCTGGCGGCTGTAGCCGCGTGCATGATCAAGGGTATCGAGCGGGCGACGCCGATGCTGAAGTTCAACCTGCGCGGCGTCGAGGTAAAACTTCATGGCGTCCGGCAGGACAGCCCGCCGAAGATGATCTCGATTGATTACGAGCTCATCGTCGATACCGAAGAGAGCGACCGTCGGCTTGAGCTACTGCACACTAACGTCCGCAAGTTCGGCACGATCTCGAATACCGTCGCGGCCGCCACCCGCCTCGAAGGTCGCATCGTTCGGGCGGCGGCAAGCGAATCCTGAGGCGCGACGAATGGCCGAGGCGCACTCCCACGACTTTGCGGCCGAGATCACGCCGGCATTCGGCTGGGCCGCCGGCCTCAACGCAGGGTATGTGGTCGTCGAACTAGCCTTTGGCTTTTCTACCGGCTCACTCGCCCTTCTTGCCGATGCTGCACATAACCTTACCGATGTGGCCGGTCTATTGCTGGCATGGGGTGCTACCATGCTTGCGCAGCGCCGGCCGACGCCACGGCATACCTACGGTCTCGGCCAAGCAACGGTGCTCGCTGCGCTCGCGAATGCGGTCACTATCCTGATCGGCGTCGGCGCAATCGGGTGGGAGGCCGTTCATCGCTTTCGCGAGACTGTGGAGGTTCCCGCCGGGACCGTCCTCTGGGTCGCGGCCCTCGGAATTGTTATAAACACAGGCACGGCGCTTCTGTTCTTGCGCGCGCGAAATCGCGATCTCAACGCACGCGGTGCGTTTTTGCACATGGCTTCGGATGCGGCCGTTTCCGCTGGCGTCGTTGTTGCTGCCGCGATCATTCTGGCGACCGGGTGGATGATCGTCGACCCGATTGTCGCACTCGCGATCGGGGCCGCCGTTGGTTGGTCTTCGTTCGGGCTGTTCAAATCCGCCTTGCATCTGAGCCTGAGCGGCGTACCGGAGAACATCGAAATCGCCGATGTCGAGAGCTGGCTCCGCGGGCGGCCAGGCGTGAGCGACGTCCACGATCTGCATGTCTGGCCACTCAGCACCACGTCGGTAGCCTTGACGGCGCATCTCGTCATGCCGGAAGGCCACACCGGCGACAGCTTCCTGGATGAGCTCGCCGATGAGCTGGAGCACAGCTTCGGCATCGCCCACAGCACTCTTCAAATCGAGCGAGGCAATGGCCCGGACTGCCGGCTTGCTCCAAAGACGACACTCTAGGGTGCCGGGATGATCGAGATCAATGCCGCCAAGAGGCCCCAGACCCTAGTCTATCTCAAAACTCAAGGAGGCTGATTATGCCGCACCGTACCGTCGTGCTCTCCGCTCCGGTTCGCACCGCCATCGGCACCTTCGGCGGTGGTCTGAAGGAGACGCCGGCCACGGAGCTTGGGGCAACGGCGATCCGTGCTGTGCTGGCCCGGACCAAGCTCGATCACGCCAAGGTCGAGACGGTGGTTATGGGCAACGTGGTCCAGGCCGGCAACAAGATGAACCCGGCGCGACAGGCCGCGATCTTTGGCGGGTTGCCGGTCGAAGTGCCCGCCATGACGGTCAACCGCGTGTGCGGCTCCGGTGCTCAGGCGATCGCCTCGGCTGCCCAGGAGATCATGCTCGGCCTGGTCGACTGTGCGGTCGCCGGCGGGATGGAGAACATGGACCGAGCGCCCTACCTGATGGGCGGCGGGCGCTGGGGATACCGTCTCGGCAATGCCGAGATCTACGACAGCATGCTGCGGGACGGGCTGAACGACGCGTTCTCCGACCAACATTCGGGGTGGCACACGGAGGATCTAGTCAAGTCCCGCCAGATCACGCGCGAGGACCAGGATCGCTGGGCGGAGCGTTCGCAAAAACGCTTCGCGGCCGCGCAGGCCGCCGGCAAGTTCGCCGAGGAGATCGTGCCAGTCGAACTTTGCGAGCGGAACAAGCCGGGACTTTTCAAAAGGACGAGCACAACCGCCCCGAAACGACGCTGGAGAGCCTCGCCAAGCTGCGCCCAGCTTTCCGCAAGGACGGCACGATCACCGCCGGCAACGCGCCCGGGCTCAACAGCGGCGCCGCGGCCATGATCGTTTCCGAGGCCGGATGGGCCGAGAAGAACGGCCTGACTCCGACGGCCCGCCTGGTGTCGTACGGCATCGGTGCGGTCGAGCCCGGCATGTTCGGCCTGGGTCCGATACCGGCCGTCAAGCAGGCGCTGGCGCGGGCAGGATGGAAGATCGGCGACATCGATCGCATCGAGATCAACGAGGCCTTCGCGGCCATCGCTATTGCGGTCTACCGCGAGCTCGGCCTGGCCGAGGACGTCGTGAACGTCGAGGGCGGCGCTATCGCGCATGGCCATCCGATCGGCGCGACCGGGGCGGTGCTGACGACCCGGCTTCTCCACTCGATGAAGCGCGACGGGCTCAAGCGCGGCATCGTCACGCTCTGCATCGGCGGCGGTCAGGGCATTGCGCTGGCGTTAGAGCGGATCGCGTGACGAACAACAAAACAGCCAGTGGAATGTCTTCCCAAGCGCCGGGCCGGCAGACGGGATTGAAGGCTCGATCAAGCTGCCCCTCCTCGCGCTGGCTGGCTTGTTCCGCAACACCCTAGTCCTCACAGTTGCCATCGGCACGCTCACGGGGTGCGCGGTCGGGCCGGACTTCACTCGCCCCGAGCTGCCCGAGGTGAAGGGTTATACCCCCACGACGGCGAAGCTGAACCTGACGCCGGGCGCCAGCGAGCCGTCCCAACGCTTGGTCGAGGCGCAAGCCATTCCAGCCGACTGGTGGCGTCTTTTCCGCTCCCCCGCGCTGGACAAGGTGGTGCGCGAGGCCATGGCGGGGAGCCCGTCCCTGGACGCGGCCCGCGCCACCCTGGCCCAGTCGCAACAGGCGGTAGCCCAGGCGCGCGGCGGCTATTATCCGCAAGTCGACTTCGCCGCGTCCGCCGAACGCCAACGGGGGCCGGCCTTCGCTCTCGGTCTTCTGCCGTCGGCCAAGGGTCTACCGGTCTTCAACCTCTATTCGCTTGGGCCGACCGTGAGCTACTCGCCCGACGTCTTCGGCCTCACGGCACGGCGCGTCGAACAGCAGGAAGCGCTAGCCGAGACCCAGGGTTACCAGTTGGCTGCGGCGCATCTCGCGATCACCGGCAACGTCGTAACCCAGGCCCTCATCATCGCCTCGGCCCGCCGGCAGATCGATGCACTCAGGGAAATCGTCATGGACGATGAGAAGAACCTCGCGCTGGTTCGGGACAAATTCGCGGCCGGCAAGATCACTCGGAACGACGTGCTCACCGCTGAGACGCAGCTAGCGAATGATCGCACACTGCTGCCGCCGCTGGAGCAGCAAAGAAGCGCGGCGGAGGATGCGCTCGCCATACTCGTTGGTAAATCTCCAGCGGAGTGGACAGCACCCGAGTTCGATCTGGCCGATTTCTCCTTGCCGCCCGAATTGCCTGTGACCCTGCCCTCAGCCCTGGTGCAACAGCGTCCCGACATCCTCGCAGCGGAAGCCGAACTTCACGCCAGCAGCGCTGCCATCGGCGTTGCCACTGCGCAGATGTATCCCACCTTCCCCTTGTCCGCCTCCGTCGACACAGCCGCCCTGGCCACCACATCGCTGTTCGAGCAATCGAGCCTAGTTTGGACCCTGGTGGGGGGCCTTACCGCGCCAATCTTCCATGGCGGCGCACTCGAGGCGCAGAAAAGGGGGGCGGTAGATGCTTTTCACGCCTCGCTTGCGATCTATCGGCAGACCGTACTTCAGGCCTTTGGCCAGGTCGCCGACACCTTGCGTGCCCTCGGCCACGATGCGCAGCTAGTCGATGACGAGCGGCATGCGCTCGACGCTGCCAATGGGGCGCTGGAACTTCAGCGGTCGACTTATGCCGCCGGCAGAACCAACGTCTTGCGGCTGCTGGATGCCGAGCGCAGCGCTCAGCAGGCGCGCCTCGGCTATGCCCGAGCTGAAGTCCAACGCTATCTGGACAGCGCGGCACTGTTCGTCGCCATGGGTGGCGGGTGGTGGGAAGACCCTACCCTTTGCGCTGACTGCCGCCCGCGGATCGGCGCGCTGGGCAACAGCCGCGAGCCGGCGACCGGCACCCAGACGGAAAGGGCAGGAGAGTGACCGCACGTCTTCGCGTAGCCGCCGCCATTCTTTTCGCGATCGTGATCGGGGGCGGGATCTGGTGGTTCATCCTCCGCCTTCATCCGACGATGAGCGGCAACACCCTGCTTCTGTACGGCAACGTCGACATAAGGGAAGTCCAACCCGCCTTCAACGACACGGGCGCGGTCACCGAGATGAAGGTCTTCGAAGGATCTGAGGTGAAGAAAGGAGAATTGATCGCCACCATCGACAATTCGCGGTACGCGGCGGGCTTGGCCCAGGCAAGACAGCAAGCGGACACCCTCAAGGCTACGTTTGCGAAGCTCGTCAATGGTTCCCGCCCGGAAGAGATCGCGCAGGCCAAAGCCACGATGGAAGGACTGCGCTCGATCTATGACAACAACAATATCCTGTATAAGCGCACCGTGGGATTGGTGCCGCGGGGCGCCGCCTCGACGGAGGACCGGGACAACGCGCTGGCGCAGATGAACTCGTCGCGTCAAAGCTACGAGGCCGCGCAACAGGCATATATTCTCGCGGTGAAGGGCCCTCGCGCCGAAGACATTGCCGCCGCCCGCACGCGCCTATGCGGCGGCAGAAGCCGCCGCCGCCTTGGCGGAGCGCGAGTTCGCCGACACCAAATTGTATGCGCCCGCCGATGGAATCGTGGAGGATCGCATCCTCGAACCTGGCGACATGGCTACGCCAAGCACGCCAATCTATACGATCGCCTTGACCGAGCCGCTCTGGGTGCGGGCCTACGTGCCCGAAGGCGAGCTTGGCCAAATCCATCTTGGGACGTCCGCGACGGTCACCACCGACAGCTATCCTGGCCGTGTCTATCATGGCTGGATCGGGTATCTCTCGCCCACCTCGGAATTCACGCCGAAGGCCGTGGAGACGCCTGAGCTGCGCACAGCATTGGTATATCAGCTCAGGGTTTATGTATGCGATGCACGGGACGAGTTGCGGCTTGGGATGCCGGCGACCGTTCATATCGATCTAAACCAAGGCGCCGCAGTGACGACGCCTGGCTGCGGACCAGCTGATGCCGCCCATCACTGACCTCGGCCCCGCGCTGCGTATCGAGGATGTGCATCGCAGTTTCCGATCCGGCAAGCGGGCGATTGCGGCGCTTGCCGGCATGACCGCAAGCGCGGAGCGCGGTGCCGTCACCGGCCTGATCGGGCCAGACGGCGCCGGCAAGACTACGTTGATGCGCCTGGTCGCGGGCCTGTTGCGCGCGGACGCCGGACGGATCGAGGTGCTCGGCGTCGACGTCGCGCGCGACCCGCTCGCGGTGCAGTCGCGGATCGGCTACATGCCGCAGCGCTTCGGCCTCTACGAGGATCTCAGCGTCCTGGAGAATCTGAATCTCTACGCCGATCTCCAGGACGTGCCGACGGCGGTGCGCGCAGACCGTTACGCCGAGCTGTTGCACATGACCGGGCTGGGCCCGTTTACCGCCCGCTTGGCGGGGCGCTTGTCGGGTGGGATGAAGCAGAAGCTTGGCCTGGCCTGCACCCTCGTGCATCCACCCGATCTGCTGCTACTCGACGAGCCGACCGTCGGTGTCGATCCGGTGTCGCGGCGCGAGCTGTGGCAGATCATCGGGCACCTGACCCGCGAAGCCCAGACGACGGTCCTGTTCAGCACCGCGTATCTCGATGAGGCAGAGCGCTGCGACGCCGTGCTGCTCATTCATGAAGGCTGTCTGCTCGGCAGCGGCGCGCCGGACTCGTTCACGGCCGAGATGAGCGGGACGCAGCTTCTTTGCCACCGCCGGGCTTGGGCGGCGACGGCTACAAGCGCGCCTCGCGGAAGCGCCAGGCGTGATCGACGCCGTTATCCAGGGCAGCCGCGTGCGGGTGGTGACGGCGGCGGCCGGGCCGCCCGACCCGGCGGCGCTGGCCGGTGACGTTCCTGACTTGGTACTGACGCCGACTGCACCGCGCTTCGAGGATAGCTTTGTCGCAAGGCTGCGAATGCAGCAGGAAGATCTCCGACCGGACAAGCATACTGCGACGACAGTATCATCCAATGCGCCAGACCCGCCGCCATCCCAATACGCCGCTGCGGCGCCGAGCGAATCTGTAATCACAGTGCAGAGCTTGACACGCCGCTTCGGCGCCTTCATCGCCGTAAATGACGTGACGTTCACTGTTGCTCGCGGCGAGATTTTCGGCCTTCTGGGCGCCAACGGAGCCGGGAAATCCACTACGTTCCGGATGCTGTGCGGCCTTCTGCCGCCTACGGCGGGAAAGTTGCGAGTTGCCGGCTTTGACTTGCGCACCGCTGCGGCCCAAGCGCGCGGCCGCATTGGATACATGGCGCAAAAGTTCTCGCTCTACGCCGATCTCTCGGTACTGCAGAACCTGCGGTTTTTCAGCAGCGCGTATCGGCTCACGGGCGCGCGCCAGAAGGCGCGCATCGACTGGTCGATCGCCCAGTTCGATCTCGGCCTCATGCTCGACGCCACCTCACGCGATCTCCCTCTCGGATTTAAGCAGCGGCTGGCACTCGCTTGCGCGCTGATGCACGATCCCGAAATTCTGTTTCTCGACGAACCGACTTCAGGGGTCGATCCGCTGGCGCGGCGCGAGTTCTGGTCGCGCATCAACGCGCTCGCGGAATTGGGTGTTACCGTTTTGGTGACCACGCACTTCATGGAGGAAGCGGAGTACTGCGATCGGTTGGTGATCATGGCCGAAGGCCGGGTCCTGACGGAGGGCACACCGGAATCGATCAAGAAGGCCGCTTGGTCCACCGATCGCCCGGACCCAACCTTGGAGGACGCTTTCATATCCATTGTGGAGGCGGCCGACGTGCCGGTCGCGTCATGAGCCCGGCGCTTCGCCGTCTGCTCGGGCTGATGCGCAAAGAGTTCGTACAGATCGGGCGCGACCCTTCGGCGCTCGCCATCGCTTTCGTCTTGCCGGCGGTATTGCTGCTTATCTTCGGCTACGGGGTTTCGCTGGATGCACGCAACATTCCGTTGGCGCTGGTGGTGCAACGGCCCGACACGCTCACGGCGAGCTTCACCAGCCAGTTTGCCCGCTCGCCATTCTTCTTACCGCGCCAATTCCTCACCATCCAGGAGGCCGAGCGGGCGATGGCGGCGCGCGAGGTGGACGGTATCGTTTGGCTGCGGAGCGACTTCAGCCGTCGCGCGAATTCGCTTGGCGATGCACCGGTCGGCGTCATCGTCAATGGCGTCGATGCGAACAACGCGCGGATCGTCGAGGGCTATGTCCAGCAGGTCTGGACCACTTGGCTTGCGGCACGGGCTCGGGCCGCGGGCCGCCCGTCGCCGCTGCCGCTCGCCGTCCAGCCGCAAGTGCGCTTCAACCCGGCCGTGAGCAGCCAGAATTTTCTGATCCCGGGCCTGATCTCGATGATCATGACGCTCACCGGCGCGCTGCTGACCGCCTTGGTTATCGCCCGAGAGTGGGAACGCGGCACCATGGAAGCACTGATGGTCACCCGCGTGAAGATGCGAGAAATCCTGCTCGCCAAGCTCGTCCCCTATTTCCTGCTGGGAATGGGCGGCATGGCGGCTTCGGTGGCGCTGGCTGTCTTTCTGTTCGGAGTGCCGTTGCAGGGCTCGGTCCTCGTCCTAACGGCTACTTCCGCCCTGTTCATGCTGACGGCGCTGGGGATGGGATTATTGATTTCCGGAGTTGCGCGCAATCAGTTCGTGGCCGGACAGATCGCCATCATCACCACCTTCCTCCCGGCGTTCATCCTCTCGGGCTTTATATTCGATATCAACAGCATGCCGCAGGCCGTGCAGATCATCACCCATGTCGTCGCGGCACGCTATTTCGTCGCAATTCTGCAATCGGTGTTCCTGGCTGGCGACATCTGGTCGGTGATCCTGCCAAATTCCATTGCTTTGGCCGTCATGGCGGCGATCTTCCTTGGCCTGGCGCGAGCCACCGCACGCAAACGGTTGGATTGACCACCATGTGGCGGCAAGTTCTCGCACTGGTTCTTAAAGAGTTGCTGGCCGTGCTCCGCGACGCCAGGAGCCGGATGGTGGTAATCGGTCCGCCACTGATCCAACTCATCGTCTTCGGCTACGCCGCCACCTTCGATCTCAACCACGTGCCGATCGCAATCTACGACCAGGACCACAGCCAGGCATCGCGCGACTTAGTGGCCCGGTTCCTGGGTTCGCCCACCTTCACGGTCGAGGCGATGCTGGATAGCGGGGAACGCATCAATGCGCTGATCGATTCCCGCCAAGTGCGGATGGTTCTGGTGATCGACCGTCGCTTCACCCGCGACCTTCTTACCCATCAGCCAGCACCGGCACAGCTGATCCTTGATGGCCGCAACTCCAACACGGCGCTTCTGATCGAAGGCTACGCAAGCACCATCTTGAACGACTTTTCGTTCGCTTGGACCGCCTCCCATGGCGGGCCTGCGCCGTCCGCGGTGCTGGACTTGCGCACCCGCTACAACCCCACTCTGGCCTCGCGCTGGTTCATCGTACCGGGCATCGTGGCGCTGCTGACCCAGGTGGTGACACTCCTGGTGGTTGGGCTGTCGGTCGCGCGAGAGCGCGAGATGGGGACCTTCGACCAGTTGCTCGTCACCCCGCTCCGGCAGATCGACATTTTGTTGGGTAAGGCCCTGCCGGGCCTTCTGATTGGGGGAGTTGAAGCGTCCGTCATCATTGCCGCCACGGTCCTCTGGTTCCACGTACCGCTGCGTGGCGGATTTTTTCCGCTCTATCTCGGACTGCTGCTGTTTGTTCTCGCTGTCACCGGCATCGCGCTCGCGATCTCTGCGCTGGCGACGACCCAGCAGCAAGCGCTGCTCGGTGCCTTTTTGTTCATGGTGCCGTCCGTCATTCTGTCGGGCTTCGCAACGCCCATCGCGAACATGCCGGAATGGGTGCAGATTCTCACCCTGGTCAATCCGATGCGTTATTTCCTGGTGATCGTGCGCGGCGTGTTCCTCGAGGGGGCGGGCCTTTCGCAGCTCGCTTCACAATTCTGGCCGATGGCGGTGATCGGGTTTGTCACGCTCGCCGCCGCCGGCTGGCTGTTCCGCAAGCGTGCGACATGAAGGCGTGTATTCGGCAAAACTATCGAAAAGGAGCAGAGCGATGGTCGAGGATTGGTTGGCCCTGATCGGCAACATGAACGGCGCAGTGCGCGATCTGCGGCAGGCCGCACCGGAGGTGATGAAGACTTTTTCTGATATGGCCCGCGCCGCACATGGGGGTGAAGCGCTGGATGGCAAGACCAAGGAATTGGTGGCGCTCGCGATCAGCGTCAGCATCCGCTGTGCTCCTTGTATCGCTTACCACGCGGAGGCAGCGGTCAGGGCCGGCGTCTCACGCGCCGCAGTCGCCGAGACCCTGGCGATGGCAGTGTATATGGGCGCTGGCCCCTCGGTAATGTACGCTGCGCAGGCGCTGGAGGCGGTCGATCAGATCGGTGCAAAATACCCCAAGCCCTCCTGACTGAGCTGGCTGTCCCGCGTGACAATCACAGGTCCTGTCCACAATCATCCGATCTCTGTCCCAGCGCCCTCCACTTCGCTACGGACGAACTAACGGGCTTCCATGTTTCGGCGACGATTGCTTTCAATTGTCCTGAGGTTGGAACCTTAAGGAGATTGGATATGGCGCCGACAGCGGAGACGTCTATCAAGCGAACGATCCGCAGACAGCAGCTGCGCGAGATGGTCCCGCTTGCCGACAGCACAATCTATGAGATGGAACAGCGCGGCGAATTTCCGCGGCGCTTCGCCCTCTCGCCCCGCTGCGTCGTCTGGGACCTAGCGGAGGTCGAAGCCTGGCTAGCCGCGCGCCGATCAGCCCCCATCGCTCGCGCGCAATCTCCCGACGTCAGGCAGCGGCGATCGCGCCCGGTTCGATCGCCGGGTCTGGTTCAAGCAGCGGCATCGAAGGCGGGATGAGTACCGGGACGCGCTTCTTGCCCGCGACCCAGGCAGTCGATGATATCCGACCACTCCTGCATCATATGGCGACGCTGAACTTCGTATTCTGCCTTGTTGTAAACTCCGCGTGACGAACGGCCGTCCTCGTGCGCAAGGCACTTCTCGATCCAGTCGCTGTTGAAGCCCAGTTCATTGAGCAGCGTTGATCCCGTCCTTCGCAGGTCGTGAACCGTGAACGGCTCCAGCGGCAGGCCTTCCTTCTTCGCCTGCTCGACAACCGCATACGTGACGCGATTGAACGTCGCGCGCGACATCGGCGCGTCCGCGTCATAGCGCGACGGCAACAGGTATCGCGAATTTCCGGCGCAGGTCTTCAGCGCGATCATGATGTCGAGGGTCTGGCGCGACAGATAAACATTGTGCGCCTTCGAGCGCTTCATCCGCTCCTTCGGGATGGTCCAGACGGCGTTCTCGAAATCGACCTCGTCCCAGATCGCGTCCTGCAGCTCGCTCTTGCGCACCATCGTCTGCAGGTAGAGGCGCATGCCGAGCCGGATGGTCGGCAGCGTCGCCACCTTCTCGAGCAGCTTGAGCATGATCCTGATCTCGGTTGGCGAGAGCGACCTATCCTTCGGCACGAACGTCGCGATCGAAGCCGGCCCAACATCGTCAGCCGGGTTGGCCACCTTCTCGCCGTGCAAGATCGCGAAGCCATAGATCTGCTTGAGGATGTCGCGGACGTGGATCGCCGTCGCTGGCGCGCCGCGCTCGACGATGGCGCCACAATGCGCCCGGAGGTCATCCGGTGTGATTTCGGTCAGCAGCCTGGTGCGCCACCTTGGTAGCAGTTCGCGTTCGAAGATTGATCGGCGCATCGCCCGCGTGCTGTCCGCCATCGGCGCCGCGGTCAGCCACTTCTCGCCGAACTCGCCAAAGCTCCTCGCTTCTAGCAGCCGGCGCTTCTCCCGCTGCTTTTCGATCGCCGGCGATCGTCCCTCGCTGATCGCCCGCTTGGCGTCGATGCACAGCTCGCGCGCACGAGCGAGTGACAGCCCGGCCGGGCCATACTTGCCGAACGTGACGGTCTCGCGCCGCCCATTCATCCGGTAGTCCAGCCGAAATGAGAGCGTTCCCGACGGCTTCACGAGCGACATACATGCCGTCCCGGTCCGTCACCTTGTAAATTTTCTCTTTTGGTTTCAGATGCTTAAGGGCTGCATCGGTCAACATCGGGACTGCCTCCTCCAAAAAAGACCGTCAGGCCATTTTCGGGCATCCTCGTGCCAAAATCTCTTTTTCTTACAGCTAGTTAGAGCAAAAAAAAGACCGTCAGAGGGTGCTCAGACGCTGACGGTATCGGACGAAATCGGATTTCGCAATGGGGAACCGCACCGTCAGGGAGTCCGTCAGCGGCGATCTCTGCCGGCCGATAGTCCCCGAACGTCTTTGGACTGATTTTATTTTGTTTATCAGTGTGTTATGGAGGTTTCCGGGATGCTGTGGGATAGCCCCGGATGGGCCAAAATCATTCCCACTCGATGGTGCCGGGCGGTTTCGAGGTGACGTCGTAGACCACGCGATTGATGCCGCGCACCTCGTTGATGATGCGGGTGGCCGTGGCGCTGAGGAATTCGTGACTAAAAGCGTATGAGTCCGCCGTCATCCCGTCCGTCGACGTCACCGCGCGCAACGCCAGCACGTAATCGTAGGAGCGGCTGTCGCCCATCACGCCGACGGTACGTACCGGCAGCAGTACGCAGAATGCTTGCCAGATCGAGTCATAGAGGCCGGCGCGGCGAATTTCGTCGAGATAAATGGCATCGGCCTTGCGCAGAATATCGAGCTTGTCGCGCGTGATCGCGCCGGGCACGCGGATGGCGAGGCCGGGGCCCGGAAACGGATGGCGATTGACCAGCCGCTCCGGCAAGCCCAGCTCACGGCCCAAGGCGCGCACCTCGTCCTTGAACAGTTCGCGCAGCGGCTCGACCAGCTTCAGGTTCATTCGCGCGGGCAGGCCGCCGACATTGTGATGCGATTTGATGGTGACGCTCGGCCCGCCGGCGAAGCTGACGGATTCGATCACGTCGGGATAGAGCGTGCCCTGCGCCAGGAACTCGGCGCCGCCGAGCTCCTTCGCCTCGTCGTCGAACACGTCGATGAAGGTAGCGCCGATGATCTTGCGCTTCTGTTCCGGGTCGTCGATTCCGGCGAGCTTGCCGAGGAACAAATCGCTCGCGTCGCGATGCACCAGAGGGATGTTGTAGTGGCCGCGGAACAGCGCAACGACTTCCTCGGCCTCGCCCTGCCGAAGCAGGCCGTGATCGACAAAGATGCAGGTAAGCTGGTCGCCGATCGCTTCGTGCAGCAGCACCGCGACCACCGAGGAATCGACGCCGCCCGACAGACCGCAAATCACCCTGCCCTTGCCGACGTGCTTGCGGACGCGAGCGATCTCCTCGGCGCGGAACGTCGCCATCGACCAGTCGCCGCCGCAGCCGGCGACGCGATGGGTAAAATTCTTCAAGAGCGCGGCGCCGTCCGGCGTGTGCATCACCTCGGGATGGAACATCAGCCCGTAGAATTTGCGGGTATCGTCGGCGATGACGGCGAACGGCGCGCCCTCGCTGACGCCGACCACGCGAAAGCCCGGCGGCGGCTCGCTGATTCGGTCGCCGTGGCTCATCCACACTTGATGACGCTCGCCTGGCCGCCACAGCCCATCGAACAGACCGCATGGCTCGCGGATTTCGAGAAAGGCGCGCCCGAACTCCCGCTCATGCCCGCTTTCGACCTTGCCACCGAGCTGGGCCGCCATCGTCATCTGGCCATAGCAGATGCCCAGCACCGGCACGCCCAGCTCGAACACAAGTTGCGGCGCGCGCGGCGTGCCGATATCGGCGACCGACGCCGGTCCGCCGGAGAGAACGATGGCCTTCGGCGCAAACGCCGCGATCTTCTCCGCCGCGATGTTGAACGGATGGATTTCGCAATAGACGCCGCTCTCGCGCACCCGGCGGGCGATGAGCTGCGTCACCTGGCTGCCGAAATCGAGGATCAGAACGCGGTCGGTCATTGAATTCCAATCCTCCTCCCCCCTTGAGGGGGAGGAAAGGCAATTCGCAAAGCGAATTGGCAGGGGGAGGATAAGTCCAGCCGAGACAATTCCATCACCCCCCACCTGAAATGCCGCTCGCTTCGCTTACGGCATTTCCACCCTCCCCCTCAAGGGGGGACGGTTTGGCATCATTCTGTCTCTTCATTATCGCGACGAAAAAACCGTCGGTGCCGTGGCGCGCGGGGGTAAGGCGCAGCATGTCGGCGCGCGTCGGGCAGTCACCGCCGATCGTGTCGCGCCACACCGCGGCGACCGGCGCCAGCGAAAAATCGGGATGGCTCGCCACGAATTTTTCGACCTGGTCCTCGTCCTCCTCCCGCAGCAGCGAACAGGTTACATAGACGAGGCGCCCGCCCGGCTTCACCAGCCGCGCGGCGCTGTCGAGAATGTCGGCCTGGAGCGCCGAGAGCTCGGCCAGATCCTCCGGCCGCAGCCGCCACTTGGCGTCGGGATTGCGCCGCCAGGTGCCGGTTCCGGTGCAGGGCGCATCGATCAGTATCCGGTCGAAGCTTTGCGCATGGCGCTTGACCCATTTGTCGCGCTGGCCCGAAAGCGGCTGGCGCTGCACGATGCTGGCGCCGGCGCGGCGCAGGCGCTGGGTCGCGCGCTCGAGCCGTAAGGCTGACACGTCGCAGGCGATGAGATGGCCGCGATTGCCCATGCTTGCCGCCAGCGCCAGGGTCTTGCCCCCTGCCCCGGCGCAGAAATCGACGACGCGCATGCCGGGCCGCGCATCGACGAGCAGCGCCGCAAGCTGCGAGCCTTCGTCCTGAACCTCGACGCCGCCGCTCTTGAAGATGGCAAGGGTCGAAAGCGGGATGCGCTCGAACACGCGCAAGCCCAGCGGCGAGTATTTGGTGCGCGCGGCATCGATCCGGTCGCGCGCCAATGCCGCGCGCGCCTTCTCCCGGTCCGATTTGAGGACATTGACGCGGAGATCGAGCGAAGCCGGCTGGTTCAACGCCTCGGTCTCGCGCGCCAGGTCCTTGCCCAGCGCCACCGCGAGATGCGGCCCCAACCAGGCCGGATAATTGCCGACCACGTCCGGCGGCTGATCGCGGTGGGAAAGCTTGCCGCCCGCGATCATGTCGATCAGCCGTTCTTCGTCCGAGGAAAGGCGCGGCGGCCGAAACCGGTCGCCGTCGCACGCCTCCTTGATCGCGTCCGGCGTCCAACCCCGGATCAGCACCAGCGCCACCAAGAGGCGCGTGCGGCCGTGCGCGGCCAGTGACGGCGCCATGCGCCCGAGCCACCAGTCGAGCTGGGCGCGGTGGCGCAGCACGTCATAGATATGCTCCGAGATCGCGGCGCGGTCCTTCACCCCGGCGAAGCGGTGCCGACGGAAATACTCGGCGACCGTATCGTCGGCCGGCGCGCGCCCCCGGTCGATGGTGTCGAGAAGCTGGATCGCGGCTTCGAGGCGCGCGCCGGGAGTCAACGATTCATGTCCTGTGGTATGGGTACACGGGGAGAAGCGGGATGCCTCGATATAAAGTGATGGTCGACGACAATTTCCACTACATGGAGGAAGACGCGCGCTACGAACTCGGCTCCTACGACACGCTCGACGCGGCGGTCGCCGAATGCCGCGCCCTGGTCGATCGCTGGCTTCAGGACCAATACAAACCCGGCGTGACGGCCGAGGCGCTATACGAACACTACACCGGCTTCGGCGAGGACCCGTTCATCGTCGTGATCGACGGTACCGACACGAACGCGAAATTCTCCGCCTGGACCTATGCCAAGGAACGCTGCGCCGCGATCTGCGGCGGACAATGATCAGCCCCCTTGCGGGTAATTGGGCGCCTCGCGGGTCACGGCGATGTCGTGGACATGGCTCTCGCGCAAGCCGGCCGCGGTGATCTGGACGAAGCGGCAATTTGTCTGCATGTCGGCGATGGTCTTGTTGCCGGTGTAGCCCATCGCGGCGCGCAGGCCGCCGACCAGCTGATGGATGACGTTGCCGACCGGGCCCTTGTGCGGCACGCGGCCCTCGACGCCTTCCGGTACCAGCTTCAGGGTCGAGGTCACTTCCTGCTGGAAGTACCGGTCGGCGGAACCGCGCGCCATTGCGCCGAGCGAGCCCATGCCGCGATAGGATTTGTAGCTGCGGCCTTGATAGAGATAGACCTCGCCGGGGCTTTCGTCGGTGCCGGCGAACAGCGAGCCGATCATCGCGCAATCGGCGCCGGCGGCGATCGCCTTGGCGAGATCGCCGGAATATTTGATGCCGCCGTCCGCGATCACCGGCACGTCGCGCTTACGGCAGGCGCCGACCGCGTCAAGCACCGCCGTGAGTTGCGGCACCCCAACCCCGGCCACCATGCGCGTGGTGCAGATCGACCCCGGGCCGATGCCGACCTTCACCGCGTCGGCGCCGGCGTCGATCAGCGCCTCGGCACCTTCCGCCGTCGCGATATTGCCGGCGACGATCTGCGTGTAGTTCGACAGCCGGCGAATGCGCGAAATGGTTTCGAGCACCCGTGACGAATGGCCGTGCGCGGTATCCACCACCAGCACGTCGACGCCGGCGTCGAACAGTGCTTCGGCGCGCGCGACGCCGTCCTCGCCGGTACCGGTGGCGGCGCCGGCGCGCAGGCGGCCGTGCTCGTCCTTGCTGGCGAACGGATATTTCTGCGCCTTCTCGATGTCCTTCACGGTGATGAGGCCGATGCAGCGATAGGCGTCGTCGACCACGATCAGCTTTTCGATGCGGTGCTGGTGCAGGAGGCGCTTCGCGTCCTCGCGGCGCACGTTCTCGCGCACCGTCACCACGTCGCGCGTCATCAAGTCGGAGACCGGCTGTTTCGGCTCGGTGGCGAAGCGGACGTCGCGGTTGGTGACGATGCCGACCAACTTGCCGCTGGCGCGCTCCACCACCGGAATGCCGGAGATGCGGTGGTCGGCCATCAGCTTCAAGGCGTCGGCCAGCGTCTCGTCGGGATGGATGGTGACCGGGTTCACCACCATGCCGGCCTCGAACTTCTTGACCTTGCGGACTTCGTCGGCCTGCTCGGCGATCGAGAGGTTACGATGGATGATGCCGAGCCCGCCGGATTGCGCCATCGCGATCGCGAGCGCGCTTTCCGTCACCGTGTCCATCGCGGCGGAGATCAGCGGAATGCCCAGGTTGACCTCGCGGGTCAGGCGGGTCTTGGTGTCGGTCTCGGTGGGCAGGACGCCGGATGCGGCGGGAACGAGCAGAACGTCGTCGAAGGTGAAAGCCTGACGGAGTTCCATTTGTGCCTTCCACTCAAGATGTAGAGGGTTGGCGACCCATCATACACGATATACGGCGTATGGGAAGGGGCGTCATGGCGCTATAAATGCACCCGCTGCCCGCGTCTGCCAAGTTTTCTTGTGCGTTGCGCAAATTGGGTTCGTTTCGGAAATTTCGCATATGTTGGCGCTTTTCAGCGCATTCCGGCTCATGGTACCCACCACATATATTGATTTTGCGTACGATTCGATTTTCACTTAGCATCGCCGCAAGACTAATTGAGAATTGGATAGGAGATCTGATCGCTGCCCAACTCATCTTTATAATACGCTAATTGCGTTATTTGTCAAGCCCCCAAACCTAAGCGCAGCGGCGTCGGGGGGAACGCCAATCCGCCATGCGCCACGGGCGCGGATGGGGCGGATGTCGCCCTGCTCCATCCGCCCTACGCCTTACTCAGCGCATGTCGGTTTGGTCGTCACGGAACTGTCAATTCGTTGCAACACTTTGACCTAGTCCCCTGTGTTATCCTGCCGACGGGGTTGAAGAATGGAGGAACGAGCCGATGGATATGCGGCGCGTGAAGGAACTTCAGTTACTGGCGGCGCGTAACGGATTCGTCTTGGGATACAACCCGAGCGGCGCGGCAAAATTCGTTCTCCAGGGATTTTGCGGTCTCTGGGAGGACGAGATTCTTTCGTTCGAAACCGAGGCCGACCTGCATCGCTTTCTATTTTCTTGTTCGCCCGCGTTGGTCCAAACCTAATTGGCGCCTGTCTTAACCGCGAAATCCCTGCGCCACGACATAGACCTCGGCGGATTCGGCGCGGCTGGCGGGCGGTTTCGCGTGCTTGACCGAAGCGAAGTCCTTTTTCATGCGCTCCAGCAATTCGCGCTCGGTGCCGCCTTGGAACACCTTGGCGACGAACGCGCCGCCCGGCGCCAAGTGCTCGCGCGCAAATTCGTATGCCGCTTCGACCAGCGCCACGATGCGGAGATGATCGGTCGCGGCGTGGCCGGTCGCCGGCGCCGCCATGTCGGACAGGATGACGTCCGGCGCGCCGCCGAGCGCGTCGAGCAATTTCTTGTCGACGCTCTCGTCGAGGAAATCGCCTTGGAACAGGATCGCGCCGGGGATCGGATCGATCGGCAGCAGGTCGATGCCGACGACACGGCCCTTGCCCGCGCGCGCCACCGCGATCTGGGTCCAGCCGCCGGGCGCGGCGCCGAGATCGAGCACGCGCTTGCCGCGCGCGAGTAAATGAAACCGGTCGTCGAGCTCGGCGAGCTTGAAGGCGGCGCGGCTGCGATAGCCCTCGCGCTTCGCCGCCGCGACGTAGGGATCGTTGAGCTGGCGCTCGAGCCAGCGCGTCGACGATATGCTGCGGCCCTTCGCCGATTTGACGCGCTGCGCCGGCGCGCGGCCGGAGGGTGGCGCCCCGTGTTTCGGCATTTAGATGTTAATTCCGTCATTCCTGCGAAAGCAGGAATCCAGGGCCGGTGCCCGTCGCCCGGCCTGGGTCCCCGCTTTCGCGGGGACGACGCAAATAGGAGATCGGTCGAACGCCATCACGTGTCAGTGCGTCGCTTCGATCAGGCCGGCGAGCACGCCTTCGCGGATGCCGCGGTCGGCGACGCGCAGGCGGCCGACCGGCCAGGTCCGGCACACCGCCTCGAGAATGGCGCAGCCGGAAATGACCAGATCGGCGCGGTCGGTGCCGATACAGGGATTGCCGATGCGCTCCTGGTACGACATGCGCACCAGCATACGCGACAGGCGCGCGATATCGGCGAAGTCCATCATCAGCCCGTCGACATGGGCGCGGTTGTAGCGCGGCAATTTGAGATGCACGCCCCCCAGCGTCGTGACGGTGCCGGAGCTGCCGAGCATCTGCACCCCGCCCCGCGTCACCGCCGCGGCGATGCCATGCCGTTCGTCGAAGGGACGGATCGCGTCGCTCATCTCGGCGACCATCGCCTCATAGGTCGCCTCGCTTACTTCGCGCCCGCCATAACGGTCCGTCATGGTAACGACGCCGTGCGGCACCGAGATCGCGGCAAGGATTTGAGGCATGCCGGCGCGCTTCAGCCCGAGCCAGGCGATCTCGGTCGAGCCGCCGCCGATATCGATCACGATGGCGCGGGGCACGTCGCGGTTCAGCAGGGCCGCGCACCCCGAAACCACGAGACGCACTTCCTCCTGGCTCGAAATGATCTCGATCGCGATGCCGGTTTCCGCCTGCACGCGCTCGATGAACGCGGCGCAGTTGGCGGCGCGGCGGCACGCCTCGGTCGCGACATAGCGCGCGCGGGTGACGCGGCGCTGCACCATCTTGTCGGCGCAGACCTTGAGCGCGTCGATGGTGCGCGCCATCGCCGGCTCGGAGAGCACGCCGCTCGCCGCCAGTCCCTCGCCCAGCCGCACGATGCGCGAGAACGCGTCGATGACGCGGAAGCCTTGCGGCGCGCCGCGCGCCACCAGGAGGCGGCAATTGTTGGTGCCGAGATCGAGCGCCGCGTAAACGTCCTGCGCCGCCGAGGGCGTTCCAGGTTTGACGGGATGCGGCGTGATCTCACTCAAGGGCGGCGACCGAAGTAGACGGACGCCGATGCTAACGCCGCATGGCCGCCAAGGAAAGGACATGCCCACGCCGCCTTATGAGGCTTGGCCGGGCGTCGAAATATACTTTGTCGTCCCTACGCAAGCAGGGACCAAGGGTTGGTGACGTGCGGTTGCCCTGGGTCCCCGCTTTCGCGGGGACGATGAAATGAAATTTGTCGGCGCGATTTACGGGGGTGACACCTTCGTCGCCTTTTTCAGATAGGCGATGACGTCGGCGCGCTCCTGCGGATCGGCGAGGCCGGCGAAAATCATCTTGGTGCCGGGCACCATTTTGGCCGGGCCTTGGAGCCAGCGGTCGAGCGTCGCTTCGTCCCACACGATCCCGGAATTCTTGAGCGCCGCCGAATAATTATAGTCCGGCAGGCTGCCCGCCTTGCGGCCGAACAGGCCGCGATGGCGCGGGCCGATGGCGTTGCGGTCGATCTGATGGCAGATCTGGCATTGCGCGTAGACGAGCTGGCCGCGCTGCGCGTCGCCGCCCGCCAGCGCGGGGGACGCGGCCATGACGGCAACCGCCGCCATGACCGCGATGACAACCCCTACCCGCATCAGGAAACGAACGGCGACGGATCCGGGTCTTCGCCCAGCGCCGACTTCAGCACAGCGAAGTGAATCGCTTCGTCGCCGAGGATGCTGCCCGCCGCCTTGGCGAGATCGCGGTTCTGTAACAACGGGATGGCGCCGAGATACGCCGAGACCGCGCCCTTTTCGAGGCCCGCCGCGAACCGCAGCACGTCCTTCTGGCTCTTGAGGCTGCCGGTGGGAAAGCCGTATTCCGCCGTCGCCTTGGCCATCACCGGCGTGCCGCCGAGTTTCACCAACGTGTCGTGCAGCACTTCGGCGTGCTTCTTGTGGTCGCTCTGGAACTTGACCGCGACCTTGAGCACTGCCGGCTTCAGCAATTTGCTCTCGGCGCCAACCTGGTACGCGGCGATGGCCTGGTACTCGGCGCCAAGCGCGACGTTGAGGATGTTCAGGTCGTTTTCCGACGCCATGCTCTCCGCGGCCAAGCTCTCGCGGCCAGCGAGCAGGGCGATCGCCGCGCCCGACAACAACACCTTGCCAGTCCCGCGCAGCAAGCCGCGCCGCGTGGTCGCGCCGGTGACGATCAACGATGATGCTTCGCTCATGAATGCTCCCCTCGATCCGATCGGTAAGGATGGGGCATGAAGGCGCCCCAATCGTCCCTACGCGGCGGACCGGGGTTTGGATGCGGGAGTCAGAGCGGGTTCGAAAATACCTTGCCTTGGAACAGCACCGGGCCGGTCGGCTTGCCGGTGGGCGAGCCGCCCGCCGGCTCCAGGCTGATGGCAAGGACCCCGCCGGTCGGCGGCACCGCCGTCGCCTCGAACGCCTGCCCGCCGGGCAGGCCGGGCGACAGCAGGCCCAGCGGCCGTGGCGCACCGCCGGCAATGGCCCAGAGTTCGTAACTATGGCTGCTGTCGATGGTCTGGCGGCCGAGCGCCGCGATGTTCACGAACTCGCGGTTTTCCGAGCGGGCGATCCAGGCCGGCGCGCCGTTCTGGTCGGTCAGCACCGCGACCACCGTCGGCAGCGGCGGCGCCGGCCGCAGACCGACCATGCCGATATAGATCAGCAGCGCCGCGGCCACGGCGGTGGCAAGCCCTGCGGCACCGCGCCACAGCCAAAGCGCGTCGAGCCAGGCGAAGGCCCGTGACGGGTCCCGCGGGGGCGACGCGGGACCGAGTTGCGCCTCGATGGCGCGCCAGACGCGTGGCGGCGGCGCCTCCGGCGTCTCCGCCGCGTCGATCGGCGCGAAGATCTCGGCCCATTCGCGCACCTCGGCGCAGAACACCGCATCCTCGGCGATCAACCGGTCGAACCGGGCCCGCGCGCGCCGCGGCATGGTGCCGAGCACGTAGCGGCCCGCAAGCAACTCGCGCAATTGAGGATCGTCGTACTTCATCCGTCGAGACACCGTTTCAAGCGTTCGAGGCTGCGCCGGATCCAACTCTTGATCGTTCCGATGGGCGTGGCAAGGCGGCTCGCCAACTCGTCGTGGGTATAGCCGTGGAGATAGGCCAGAAGCACCGCCTCACGCGGCTGCGCCTCGAGTTCGTCGAGACAGCGTTGCAACGCGGCGAGCTCGGCGCCGCGATCGGCGCGTGTCGCCCGCGACCAGCATCAAGAGCGCCTCATCCGAGCCGGCGGTCGCGTCGGCAAGGTTGGCGCGGCGGCGGCGCTGATCGATGGCGCGGTGACGCACGATCGTGGTCATCCACACCATCGGCGCGCCCTTGACTGGATCGTAACTGGCGGACTGGTTCCACACCGCGACGAAACTCTCCTGCAGCACCTCCTCGGCGAGGTCCCTTCTCTGGGTAATGCGCAGGGCGACGGGAAATAGTTTCGGCGCCGCCAGCCGATAGAGCTCCGCGAAGGCGCGCCGGTCGCCGCGGGCGACCTGACGCAGCAATTCCGGCGAAAGGGACGGCGCTTCCGTCACGGCGGCTCCGGCGGCGATGAGAATCGAAAGACCGGGGCGAAAATTGCGTGGCGCCGGGCGCGCGTCAAGCGCCGCCGCCGAAACACTGGCGCGGCGCGGCGCCATCATGCTATGGGAGCTTCTCCCCGCTGGGGGATCGTCTAACGGTAGGACAGCGAACTCTGACTCCGCCAGTCTAGGTTCGAATCCTAGTCCCCCAGCCAAACCTATTTCAGTCACTTAGAATCGAATGTTGGCCGTCCGGTCGCCGATTTTCGACCCCGTGCAACCCATTTGTAACCCGTTCCGCCACGAATGCGATCTTGGTCCGTTCCCGGTGTGCGCCGCTATCGGTCAACTCGCGGTTGTCGCCGGTCAGGCGGACGGAATAAACCCCTTGAGAACGCCGCCTGCGATTTCGGCGACGCGCTCCTCGCCTCGGCCGACAACATGCGCGTAGACGCTCAGCGTGACCGTTGGCGAGTGGTGACCAAGGCGCGCTGCAACGACGTGTACGGGCGCGCCTTCCATGAGCCAGAGGGTCGCCGCCGTGTGACGAAGCGAGTGCAGCGACACGCCCCTGAAGCCGCGCGTACTCGCATACCGGCCGAACTTGCGCGATAGCCAGTCCGGCGCCCACGGCCTGGCCGGCTCAACCGGATCGGGGTGGAAGATCAAGCCGTCGCGCGCGATCCTGCGCCCGAGTTTCAATTGATCTTCGGCCTGCCGCTTCCATTCGCTTTTGAGTAGCGAAATAAGTCCGTCATCGATGGTTATCGTGCGCCGCGACCCCTTCGTCTTGGGCCGGTCCTTGATGTAAACTCCGCCCCCGCGCGTTTCCTCCACGGCGCGATGGACGCGGAGCGTGCCGGCTTCCAAATCTATATCCTCCCATCGCAGCGCCAGCGCCTCACCGCGCCGCAACCCCGTGGCGGCAAGAGTAGCTACCAAAAGAAACATTTCGCTTTTCTGAAACGTGGTAAGCAGCGCCCTAAGCCGTTCGGCGTCCAGCGCCTTAACCGCCGCGTGCTCGCTTGTGGTCTGCTGCGATTTAGGCGGCGTCGCGTCCTCACATGGGTTTCGCACGATGACTCGCTGTTTGACGGCTGTCTTGAGACAAGCGGACAGTACAACGTGCACCGCACGGACAGTCGCCGCACTTAACCCCCGCGGCTCGGCCGGGATTAGCTCCCCGTCAGCATCTTTCTTGGGCAGCACATGCCACCCGCTTTCGAGCAGATCGCGATACAATCGCTGGATTGCGGGGGCGGCGAGTTTCTGTACCGCGCCCTGACCGAGGTAAGGTTTGACATGTAGCCGGAGCAATTCGGCGTAACGCTCATGCGTCTTGTTGCCGACGCGCGGCGCTACATGGTCGCGGAGCCAGCTATCGATCCAATCGGCGAGCGTGATGCCAGTGTGATCGACATGCGCGCCATCGTCGAGCGACTTTAGGAGGTTACGCAGTTCCCGCTGGGCGTCGCGCATAGTGGCACCCGTAGCGGTCTTGTAGTGGATTTTTCTTGCCCCATCGGGACCGCGCTCTCCCTCATACTTGAGGAGGTAGGCGAGCGAACCGTCCTTGCGCTTGCGGGGAACAATGCTGCCTTCACCCTTGCGACGCATGTTTCGCCTCCTTGTGCTTGAGGTAGTGCTTCCGCTGCCGGCAAGCTTCTGAACACGTATCGCGGTACCGCCCCCGGCCTGATTTCGTGATCTTCATGAACTTGCCGCACTGAGAGCATGCGCGCCAGGCGGCATCCTCCTTCAACTCCGCTGCCGCTAGAAGCAACATGTAGCTGTACAAGTCAGCCGGCCGCACCCTGAGCATGAAAGCCGACTTTTGCCGAGCTTCTGTCTCGGTTAGCCGTTTCAGTTCGTCGCCGCTGAGAAGTCCGTTTGAGAATACTCAATGCGCGATACGGCGGACGAGCAGGCTTCCCATGGCGGCGTAGATCATCGCTTCGGACACGTCGAGGCGCTGTTCGTAGTCTCGGACGAGGCGTCGATATCGTGTCAGCCAGCCGAAGCTGCGCTCGACCACCCAGCGCCGGGGCAGCACATGGAAGCCTGTTTCGCCGTCGATCCGCTTGACGACCTCGATGGTGAAATCGAGGAACGCGGCCTTGTCCAGGAGTTGGCGTCGGTCATAGGCGCCATCGGCAAAGAGATGCGTGAGCCAGGGCCAGCGCTGGCGAATCGCATCGAGGATGATTTGCGCGCCGGCGGAGTCCGAGATGTCGGCGGTCGTCAGGTTCACCATCAAGAGGCGCCCGTCGGTATCGACCGCGATATGGCGCTTGCGCCCGACCACCTTCTTGGCGGCACAGAAGCCGCGCTCCTTGGCGCTCGGCGCCTTGACCGACTGGCTGTCGATCACGCCCGCCGACGGGCTGGCCTCGCGCCCGGCCCGCTCGCGATCGATCATCACCGCCACATCGTGGATGGTGCGGAACAGCAGCAAACGGACAAACCGGCGAAACCACCAATAGACCGTCTGCCACGGTGGAAAATGGATCGGCAGCATCCGCCACTCGCAGCCCGACCGCACCATGTAGCGGATCGCATTCACCACCTCCCGTAGGTCAGTGGTTCGCTTGCGCCCGCGCCCGGCCGGCCGCGGCAACATCGGCTCGATCGCCAACCATTCCTCGTCGGTCAGGTCGCTCGGGTAGCGTTTCGTCTTCTTCTCAATGGCCGCCATGCGGCCGTCGCTCGGGTCCACATCCCGAGCTTGAATCACGCGTCGCCCCCCCGCTCAAGCCATTTTCAAACAGCCTCTGAGCGTGCTGACATGGCGAAGTTCCGAATTCATGTTTACTGGCCCATTCACCGCCCACAGGCGAGCCGCTTGGCTACGCGCCTTTTCACGCTCTTCTGAAGTCGTGGCACCGTTCACGCGGTCAATTGCCCCGACGACAGCATTGATACGATCTCGCATCACTCGAAATTCGCCGAGAGGCTGAGGCTCCTGAATTGTTCTGGGTAGTCCAAAGAGTCCGGCGAACTCAACGTACCCCTCGGGGGCATCTGAAAGGGCGGCGAAGTCGCGATGGATTGCATCCTTGGGATCGGGGCTATACCGCACCAGAGAGCTGCGGGGTCCGATTACTGGCCCGTCATGCAATTCACGCAATTCGTAATCGTTGGGGGCTACCCACCATTCGAAATCCGCAGTTGGCACGATTTTCGGTCCGGCACTAATCATATCACGAAAATCCCTAACGGTTAAACTGACTTGAATAGTCAATAACCGTTATATACTTACATGGGATCAACGTTTCAAGACCATAGTACGGAGAATTGTAAATGACTAACGCAAACTGTGCTCCCCTGATAAGCATCGAAATCGCCGGTGCCATTGCGGGCTTGCCCCGGCTGTCTGCCTATACGGCGGCCGTGAGGGGCGGATTACCGACTGTCACTTTCGGCGGCCGGCGGAAATACGTTCCCGTCGCCAGGCTTGCTGAAATGTTGGGCCGTGAAATCAGTGCGGACGACATCGCCACGGCTAAAGCCGCAGTGATCGCACGTAAGAAGGCGAATCAGGCAGTTGCTGCATGACATCGGAACTGACAATCGCTTCCGCCGAGGAGACCATCCGCCAGGCGCTCGCGCAATTTTCTACCCTCTGCGGTAAGGGGCTTAACCACGGCGACAATGAATCCGGTTCCTTCGAAGACGCAGTGCACGCGCACGCCATCGTTCCTGCACATGTGCTCGTCGCGTTTAATTGGCTCAAAGTTCAGCCGCGCACCACAGACGTGGATCGTCGCGGCGGCTCCAGCTCGTATGTATTGAGGCACGAGTGCAGGAATGACACGGGCCAATATGTCACTAACGGCGCGTTCATTGTCGCCTCCCTTGTTGCCGGCTTCGAAATTCGTCCCTGCAGCCCTACCAGTCCTGATGTCTATCTCAACATTTCGCAGCGCCGCATCCATCCCCCCGCGGGCGCCTGCCTCTGCACCAACCCCGAACCGCCAGAGAAGATTTGCGATAACTGTCGTCACTGTCGGTCGTCGCACTTTCTTGAGGATCAGGCGCTTTGGGATCGGCTTTGGTGGCAGCGCGAGACAGCGCGCGCGCTGTCCATGTATGAAAGCTGGGGATCGCCGCCGCACATCATATTCGATGAGTATATGCCGCTTCCGCGCCGCTTGCCCGCATCCCGGAACCATTGACGGCGCGCGTAGTAATTGACGGCGCGCGCAGTAAAAGGCCGCCGTTGGGGTACGGCGGCCGTAAGGAAACGGAGTTTGAAAATGGAACAGCTAATTAATGGTGCCGGCGTTGGGAATGTTCAAGCCAGCTTCTCCGCCATTACTGACGAAGCCGGCGCGCCCCTGCCCGAGCACGAGCAGCTAGCGAACGATGATCTTGAAAGGTCCGGCATCACTGATGAAGTAGCCAAGGCGACCGGCATGTTGGCCGTCGCGGACGCGCGCCGGCTCGACAGCACGTTTAAACGCCGCGCCGCCATCGCGATCCCGTATCACGACCCACGTACCGGCGAACAGGTGACATGGAACGACGGTGGCACCCTGCGGCCGTTTGAGCGCGTTCGGTATCTCGGCAAGGAACCGCGCGGCTTTCTGCCGTCGCCAGAGAAGCCGCAGCGCTACGCCCAGCCGGCGGGCAGTCCGGTATGCGCCTATTTTCCGCGCAGTACCGGAATCGATTGGCCCGCCGTGCTGGACAATCCCAAAATCTCGCTGGTCATTACCGAGGGGGAAAAGAAAGCCGTCGCCGCGTGCGAGGCAGATATTTCGACTATTGCGCTCGGCGGTGTCGATTGCTTTCAGAACAAGGGCGCTTTCCTGCCGGAGCTAGAGGCCATCGCTTGGCAAGGACGGCAGGTCATCACCTGCTACGACAGCGACCGCGCGAGCAACCCGCGTGTGCAGGCGGCGGAGAAACGGCTAGCACAAGAGTTGCGCCGCCGTGGCGCCATTGTCTTGGTCGCGACTATCCCGGTGGCCGAAGACGGATCGAAACTCGGGTTGGACGATTATATTGTCCGGTATGGCGGGGCGGCGGCGATAGAGATGCTGGCGACTGCCGCGCTGGCGCCCGACAAGCCGGTAATCGACCTTGCCCCAGCGCGCTTAGTTGAAAATCTGGTCGCACTTGATGGCGCGTTTGTGGCGTCCGGTCTCCGTGTCTATCAGCGATCCGGCAGGGTCGTGTATGTCGAGAATGTCGGTGAGATGACCAACGAAGACGACATTCGCCGTGCCGGTGAGGCACCTACTGTCCGCGAGATGACAGCCCAACCGTGTCAGCAATTCGCGATGCGCGCGGCGACTTTCCAGCGGTGGAACGAGCGAAAGAAGGGAGCGTTGCCGACAGAGTGTTCCCCCGATCTCGCCAAGCACTATCTGAGCAAGGTGGGCGGCTGGCGCCTCCCCGAGCTACAGGCCATTGTCGAGGCGCCAACAATTAGGCCGGACGGCACCCTGCTACAGTCACCCGGTTACGACGCGGCATTGGGTATCCTTTACTGGCCGAGCGGTGAATTCCCAACCATCCCCGAGGCGCCGACACAAGACGATGCGCGGGCCACCTACGCCGAGCTGTGCGACGTTGTCCGGGGGTTTGAATTCGCGTCGCCCGAGGCTCAAGCAACTTGGGTGGCAGCCGCCTTGACGGGACTTGTGCGCCCCGCTCTGCGCACTGCACCGCTTTTTGCCTTTTCCGCGCCGGTGATGGGCGCCGGCAAGACCCTGGCGGCTGATCTTGTCAGCATCATCGCGACCGGGCACGAGCCGGCCGTTATGTCTCAAGGCCACAACCCCGAAGAAGATGCCAAGCAACTCCTCGCAGTGCTGATGCGCGGCGACCTGATCGTACAGATTGACAATTGCGAGCACCCGATTGAGGGCGACGCACTATGCGCCATCCTGACATCGCCAAGTTATCAGGGACGCATCCTCGGCCGGTCGGAGATGGTAACAGTCCCGACGAACGCCTTGTTCCTCGCGACCGGCAACAACATGCAGTTCAAGGGGGATATGAGCACGCGGGCCTTACTGTGTCGCATCGTGCCCGAGGACGAGCGCCCCGAGGAGCGGAAATTCGATTGGGATGCGCGCGTCGAAACGCGGGAGTTGCGGCCAAAGTTGATCAAGGCAGCGTTGACTATTATCAGGGCATATCATGTGGCCGGATGCCCCGATGTCGGGGCGAAGCCGTTCGGCCGATTTGAGGATTGGCAGCGGTTTGTGCAATGTCCGCTGATTTGGGCAGGCGCGCCGGACCCTTGCATGACGCGGGAGCTGGTCGAGCAGAACGACCCGGACCGCGCGTCCTTTGAACGATTGGTCAGCCTCTGGAGCGAGGTATTCGGGATCAAGCCGACGCCGGCCCGCGACTTTACGAAGCTCACCAACTCTCCCGAGGCGCATGAACTCTACGAATTGGCCTGCGAGCTATCGGGCGACACGCGCAACGGTATTCTGAATATCAAAGCGTTTGGCGAGTACCTCGCTTCAAAAGAGGATCGCGCGACCGGGGGCTGGCGGCTCACCAAGGGAGAAGACAAGAAACACAAGGTGGCGACATGGCGGCTGTCGAAAGTGTGATTGGCGGGGTCCGGCGGGGTCTCTAGCAGCCCTTATTTATATTTCGCAATACAATAGTTAATGCGAAATTTCCGCGTTGGATAATACAGACCCCGCCAGACCCCGCCAATAGCGGCTCCACGGCTACGCTTATCCCTCGCTGGCTTGCTGCCGTCCCCTGTCACGCTCGCCCGCCGGTGTCGCTCCCATGCCCCTATATCGCTGTTCGCACGGAGAAAATCACATGCCCAACCACCCCACCCCCTACCACAGCACCGTCACGATTGCGGACTTGTCCGACCGCCAAGTCAAGTTCGTTCAGGCTTATCTGGAGTGCGGCCGCCAACGCGACGGCGCGATCCAAGCTGCCGTGCTCGCAGGATACGGTTCAAACGACCGTGCGCAGGCGCGATCCCGTGCGTACGACCTTTTACATAATCCGAAAATCCTGGCAGTCCTCCGGGATGAAATCAGCAAGAAGCTGTCTGCTGCCGCGGTGATCGGGACTGACATGCTGATCGAGTTGGCGACAAACGCCAAGTCAGAGCAAGTACGGCTCGGCGCTGCCCGCGAGCTGGTGGATCGTGGTTACGGTCCGGTCATGTCGCGCAATGCGCCGCCGCCGGACCCGAGGAAACGGTCGATTGAGGATTTCCTCAACAGCCTGCCCCTTGCAGGCGAGAGCCACGCGGAGGAGACCGACGACGCAAAGTCGCCATCAATCGTCGATGCCGAGGCAAAACAAGAATAACGCGGCTGCCCCACAAACTCCTCGCGGTCGGCGACTGCGAGTGCTGATGAGCGAGAAGCGCCTGTGTGAGATCGTTCTTTCGTCATCCTGGTTTATCGCGAACGAGGCGTCGCGGTAGCCCCCCTCTCCATCCCGCGTCGGAAGAGAACCTGATCCGACTTCGGTTGCCCCAATGGGTTACATTGTATTCTCGACACGGCGAAAGGTGAGGTTTTTGCAAGGGCATGCGCAGCGTTGTCTAGCGGATTCGCAATCCGCTACATGCCAGCTTCGCGCCGCAAGACGATACCTACGTTGCGAGGTTGCCGCCGTTCGCGCATTAGTTATGGCCCGCGCACGATCCCTGCATCGCGCTGGCCTAGCCGGAGTTACCCCTTCCTAAAGCGCTTTGCTGGACCACCGGGGAGATAACTTCTTTTTAGCGCGACGGAGCAGTGCGATGGGTCTGACTTCGGATTGGATAAAAAATCCCAACTAAAAATTCAGTCCCACCAAATTCCCGGAAGTCGAAATTTACCATCGGTTAATTGGTATCTACGAGAATTACCGGCGAGATTTTCTATCCCTTTGAAGTGAGCCTCACCATGCGCGTTACTTATCCATGGTTGATTGCAGCGCTACTGCTCGCCGGTTGCGCGCCGAGATACACTTGGCAACATCCCGGCCTCGATACCGCGAGTGCGTCGCGCCGAGGCGAACTCGATTCTGCGGAATGTACAGCGGCCGCAATGCAAACCATACCGCAGCCAGGTCAGCTTGCGACTCAGAACGGCGGCTATTTCGATTGGAGCGCCTTCGATCAAAACCTCACGAACAACACGCGCTACAACGCAGAGGTAAGGAATCTTGTGAATGCATGCTTGATGCAGCGCGGTTGGGAGAGAGTGAGCGCGGAGCAGCAATCCACCATCCCAATCCCCACTGCACCAAGCCCGTCCGAGTTTGGAGTAATCGATACCGCTGAAATGACCCGCGGAGTTGCGGTGATTGCATTACGTGCCGGAGATGTTGCGGACCGCTCGGGGATAGCCGCTGGCGACATCATCGTGGCGTACGACGGCGCGCCAATTAATAGCGCGCGCGATCTTCAAGCGGCGGTCGATTCCACGATGCAGGGCGACACCAAGAGCATCGAAATTCTGCGGAACGACCGCGACATGACCATCGAAGCGAGTTTCTGAGTTGGTTGCCTTCAATGGACACTGAACCAAGACGGGCGTGGGCGGTCATCTTTTTGACCGGAATCATTGGAGGCGCCATTGCATTCGGAGTCGGTGTCGTGGTCCGCTCTGGTGAAAGGGATGAGCCCGCATATGCCACAGTCAACGGCGTGCCGGATAGCGCGCCACTGGCAAATGTTACTTGGACATCAGTTCAACAGATTTCCGCCACAGCTGTTGTCACAGATCAATCAGGCAAACTATCGCAGAATTTCATCGCCAAAATCGAGCCTGCCATCGTGGAGATAAACTGTTACTCTCACCGAAATTTTGTGGCGCAGGGGTCAGGCATTTCGTTTATTAATAAAAATCCGGCAGATCAGCATTACTATATCTATAGCAATTTTCACGTCTATAGCGCGGCTTACTTTAACGGTAAGAGTCCGTTTGAGAATACTCAATGCGCGATACGGCGGACGAGCAGGCTTCCCATGGCGGCGTAGATCATCGCTTCGGACACGTCGAGGCGCTGTTCGTAGTCTCGGACGAGGCGTTGATATCGTGTCAGCCAGCCGAAGCTGCGCTCGACCACCCAGCGCCGGGGCAGCACATGGAAGCCTGTTTCGCCGTCGATCCGCTTGACGACCTCGATGGTGAAATCGAGGAACGCGGCCTTGTCCAGGAGTTGGCGTCGGTCATAGGCGCCATCGGCAAAGAGATGCGTGAGCCAGGGCCAGCGCTGGCGAATTGCATCGAGGATGATTTGCGCGCCGGCGGAGTCCGAGATGTCGGCGGTCGTCAGGTTCACCATCAAGAGGCGCCCGTCGGTATCGACCGCGATATGGCGCTTGCGCCCGACCACCTTCTTGGCGGCACAGAAGCCGCGCTCCTTGGCGCTCGGCGCCTTGACCGACTGGCTGTCGATCACGCCCGCCGACGGGCTGGCCTCGCGCCCGGCCCGCTCGCGATCGATCATCACCGCCACATCGTGGATGGTGCGGAACAGCAGCAAACGGACAAACCGGCGAAACCACCAATAGACCGTCTGCCACGGTGGAAAATGGATCGGCAGCATCCGCCACTCGCAGCCCGACCGCACCATGTAGCGGATCGCATTCACCACCTCCCGTAGGTCAGTGGTTCGCTTGCGCCCGCGCCCGGCCGGCCGCGGCAACATCGGCTCGATCGCCAACCATTCCTCGTCGGTCAGGTCGCTCGGGTAGCGTTTCGTCTTCTTCTCAATGGCCGCCATGCGGCCGCGCGTCGCTCGGGTCCACATCCCGAGCTTGAATCACGCGTCGCCCCCCCGCTCAAGCCATTTTCAAACAGCCTCTAAGCCCCCTGACTGCTTTGCCGTTTTTCCACAGCCCCCTTATTACGCTTACAACGCATATTACGGTGACTACGCCATAGCACTTGTGGATTCGCGCTACGACTTAAGAACACATAAGGACTGGGCAGTATTTTCGCTCGGTGCATCATTGCCGAAAGCAAAACCGTTAGCGCGTGTACCCATAATAAACGATGCCTGATTCAGCGGCGGGGGTTACCCATCACATATGCGTGGACACTGACCCGGCCGTAGGGGATGGCGTAACTATCTTTGGATATCCTCGCTCGGGCAATCAGCTAGTGGAGCGATTCCAACTTTTGTTTCCCGCGCACGACCTTGGCGATGATGGTATCGGCTGGGGCAGTCCAGGTGAAGGGTTTGGGGTCTACATTGTGAGCATCGATGTATTCGCGGATGGCCTGGTTGAGGTCGAGAACGGAATGGAAGACGCCGCGTTTTAATCGGCGCTTAGTGAGGGTGGCGAAGAAGCCCTCGACGGCGTTGAGCCAGGAGGCGCTGGTCGGGGTGAAGTGCAGGTGGAATTGAGGGTGGTTTTTCAGCCATCGCTTCACCGCCGGCGTCTTGTGGGCGGCATAATTGTTGACGATCAGATGCAGGTCCCGTTCGGGCGGCGTGGCCTTGTCGATGGTACGGAGGAAGCGGATGAACTCCGCCGCCCTGTGCCGTAGCATGCACTGACCGATGACCTTGCCCTCCAATACGTCGAGTGCGGCGAACAGCGTGGTCGTACCGTTGCGCTTGTAGTCGTGGGTCATGGTAGCCGCTCGCCCCTTCTTCATCGGGAGACCCGGTTGCGTCCGGTCAAGCGCCTGGATTTGACTTTTCTCATCGACGGACAACACCAGCGCATGCTCGGGCGGGTTTACGTAGAGCCCGACGATATCGCGGACCTTGTTCGACGAATTTTGGATCGTTCGACAGTTTGAAGGTCTCGATCTTATGGGGCTTCAGGCCGTGCTGCCGCCAGATGCGGTGAACCGTCGAGGGCGCCAGCGCTGCAGCCTTCGCCATCGACCGCAGCGTCCAATGCGTGGCATTGGGCGGCGTACCGCGCAACGTGAGATCGACGACTTTGGCGATGATCCCGGGCGCCGTGGGCGCTTTGCCTGGTGGACGGGTTCGATCCTTGAACAGGCCGTCAGCACCGTCTTCCATATAGCGGGCTTGCCAGCGCCAGATCGTCGGCTTGCCTTTGCCCGTGACGGTTTGAATCGCCATCGTGCCGTAGCCATCCGCTGTCATCAGCACGATGCGCGCGCGCCA
The DNA here is from genome assembly GCA_963729845.1 of uncultured Alphaproteobacteria bacterium. GTDB lineage: Bacteria > Pseudomonadota > Alphaproteobacteria > ATCC43930 > CGMCC-115725 > JAATGI01. The sequence continues at coordinate 228,122 of CAVSQC010000046.1, read as the reverse complement.
AACATGCTTCTGTGGACTCTTCCGGTCGGCCACGACCCGCTCAAGTCGCACCCGATCCGCCGGCACAAGCCGAACCTCGACGCCTTTCCGCATGGCCCGAGACTTGCACACCAAACAAACCTTGGGAACCTTTCGTTTCGATCAATCCACTAGGTTCGAATCCTAGTCCCCCAGCCAATTTCTCCGTTGTGCGCGAGTGCGGCTCGCTTCTGGAGGATCGAATGCCCGAAGACCGGATGCTGCGCGAAATCCCGGCCGACTATGACAGCCGGCTTTCCGATAAGGTGATGCTGCCGTCGGGCCGCGTGCATTGGCCCGAGCTGTTCTATGCCCGGCCGGTCGGCTGCCGCGCGCTGACGCTCGACCTGTTCGCGCCGGGCGAGCGCCGGCCCCTACCCCACCGTGATTTGGATCCATGGCGGCGGTTGGTTCCAGGGCCACTACACCATCTCGAATAACATCGTCGGCAAGATGGCGCTCGTCGACCGGCTTTTGGACGCCGGCTATGCCGTCGCGCGCATCGCCTACCGGCTCAGCGGCGAGGCGCGGTTTCCGACCCAGCTTCACGACTGCAAGGCGGCGGTGCGGTACCTGCGCAAGCATTGCGACGTCCTCCGGCTCGATCCGCGGCGGTTCGCGGCGATGGGCGAATCCGCCGGCGGCCATCTGGCCTGCCTGCTGGGATTGACCGGCGACCGGCCCGAGCTCGAGGGCGAGGTCGGCGTCGCCGGCCTGTCGAGCGCGGTGCAAGCCGTGGTCGACTGGTACGGGCCGACCGAACTGCTGACCATGGACGAGCAGCTCGGCCCTTCGACCTTCCAGCCGCACAACGATCCCAACTCGCCTGAGGCGCGGCTGGTCGGCAGGCCGATCCAGGAAGTAAAGGAAAAGACGCGCGCGGCGTCGCCGGTGACTTACGTCTCGGCGAAGGCGCCGCCATTCCTGATCCAGCACGGCACCGCCGACCGGATCGTGCCGGTCGGCCAGGGACGCGCCCTCGCCGCCGCGTTGAAGCGCGCCGGAACCAAGGTCGAGCTGGTGGAAGTCGCCGGAGCCGACCATTGCTTCTGGGGCGTCGACACCACGCCGATCATGCCCAAGGTGATCGCGTTCCTGAACGCGAACCTCTGAGCGGTCGATTCAAAGCACGCGCTATAGAGGCCAACCAATTTCGTCGTCCCCGCTTTCGCGGAGACGACGTGAAAAGAATCTAAAATATCGTCTTACCCCGGATCGAGATCGCGATATGCGACATCGCCGAATCCGGCGTGGCGCCGTGCCAGTGTTTCTCGCCCGCCGGAATATGGACGAAATCGCCCGGCCTGATGCGGACTTCCTCCCTTTCGGTAGCGATAATCCCCTCGCCCGCCGTGACGTAGAGAATTCTGATCGTATTCGTGGACGTGGAACACATTGACCGCGCCCCTGTCGAAATTGATCAGGCTGGCGCGCAGCGCGCTGCTCTCGGTATCCAGCACCGTCTGCGCCGTGACGTGGCCCTTGAACAGCTTGCTCTCGCGATCGAAAGCTTCGATGTCCGCCGTTTTCATGACTTTCATGGTCTCACTCCCTCGCGGGTTCGACGTTTCAACCAATTTCGTCATTCCCGCGAAAGCGAGAATCCAGGGCAAGACGTGCGTTGACCCTGGATCCCTGCATTCGCAGGGACGACGACGGAGAGGTCAGGACTTGGCGTATTTGCCGGTGAGCTGCGTCGTGTGCGGCCCTTCGCCGCCCGCCTCGCGATGTTGCAGCCGCGTGGTGCGCGCCCAGGTACGCTTCAGATTGTCCTTCACCACGCTGTGCAGCGTGCCGATCTTTTCGATCGTGAGCTCGATCTTGTCGCCGTCCATGAAGGAATGAAGGCCGCGATGGTTGGTGCCGGTGGCGACAATGTCGCCCGGCTCCAGGGTCTGGATCGCGCTGATCCATTCGATGCAGCGCGGAATGTTGTGCGCCATGTCGTTGGTGTTGAAGCTCTGCATCACATGGCCGTTGTTGCTCAGCGTGATCTTGAGATTGTGCGGATCCGGAATCTCGTCGGCGGTGACGATGCACGGGCCGATCGGCGCGAACGTGTCGCGCGACTTCATCGGAAAGAAGATGTTGGTCGAGGGCACCAGGCCGCGCGCCGAGCCGTCGATGAAACAGGTATAGCCGAACACGTGCTTCATCGCGTTGGCCAACGTGACGTCGGTGGCGCGCGGGCCGATCACCACCGCGATCTCCGCCTCGCCTTCGAAAATGGTCGCGGGCGTATCGGGCAGCACCATGGTGTCGCCGTCGCCGACGATCGAGGTCGGGCCCTTATGGAAGGCGCTGATATGCGGCTTCTGCGGCAGGGTGCCGTCTTCCATGTAGTTCACCGCCATGCAGACGATGCTGCCGGGGCGGGGCACCGGCGCGCGCAGCCGCACGCTCTTGAGGGGCACACCCTTGCCCTCGGCCGCCGCTTTCTCGACTTTGCCCTTATAGGCGTCCCAGCGCTCGATCAGGCCGACGATGATGTCGCGCGTGTCCCGTTGCGGAATGTCCTTGCCGACGTCGGTGATGTCGACGACGCTGTCGCCCTTGATGACGCCCAGACGATAGTCGTTGAAATAGCACAGCTTCACGTCTTTCCTCCCCTGTCCTTGGCCGCGGGCGTCTGCCGCCCTTGCTAAGGCGACTCTGAACCGATAAAGGCTGAGGTCAACAGCGCGATTTCGTCAGGGCCGCCATGAAAATCAACTCGAAGGATTTTCGCGTCAAGGAAGGAGGACCGGTCGGCCTCAAGAAGCTGCCGACGGCGGTCGACCCGGTCTACAAATCCAAGAAGGATTACGAGGAGATCCTGGCCGATCACGTCACCCGGCTGAGTGCGCGCCAACAATTGCTCTACGCGACCAATCGCTACGCGATCCTGCTGATTCTTCAGGCGATGGACACCGCCGGCAAGGACGGCGCCATCAAGCACGTCATGTCCGGCGTCAATCCGCAGGGCTGCGACGTGTTCGGCTTCAAGCAGCCGAGCGTTGAGGAATTGCGGCACGATTTTCTGTGGCGCGCCGCGCGCAAACTTCCGGAACGCGGAAAGATCGTCATCTTCAATCGCTCCTACTACGAATCCGTGCTGGTCGTGCGCGTCCACCCGGAGCTGCTCGCGGCGGAGACCGTGCCCGACCTGCCGCGCGACGGAAAGGAAATCTGGCGCGGCCGCTACCGGTCGATCGCGCATTGGGAGCAGCATCTCCACGACAACGGCACGCGCATCGCCAAAATCTATCTTCATCTATCCCAGGAGGAGCAGCGCAAGCGGTTGCTGGCGCGCATCGACGATCCGCAGAAGAATTGGAAATTCAGCGCCGCGGACATCGCCGAGCGCGCCGTTCTGGAAGGAATATCTCGAGGCTTACGATGATTGCATCGCCGCCACGAGCACCGAGACATCGCCGTGGTACGTCGTGCCCGCCGACGACAAGGAAAATGCCCGGCTGATCGTGTCGCAGATCGTCGTCGATATGCTCGAGGGCCTCGATATGACCTACCCAAAAGCCGACGCCAAGCGGCGGCAAGAGTTGCTGGCGTTCCGGAACCAGCTCGCGAAGTAGAGTCGGTTACGGCTGACCGAGCAATGCCTGGCGGAAGGTCGCCTTCACCGCTTCGCCGGAGCGGATGCCCTTGGCGAAAGGCTGGCCCTCGGCCTTGCCGGGCTTGATCTTGATGACCGCGACGTAAGGCCCGGTCATCGCGTTGGTGCGCGCGGCGATGCCGTCGAGGTCGGTTTCCACCCGAACCGTGACCGCGTCGGCGATGCCGCAGGCCTTGGCGATGCCGGCAATGTCGACGCCCAGGCCGGTATGGCTGCGCTGGCGGCCGGTCTCGCCGAATTCCTCATTGTCCATCACCACGATCGAGAGATTGCGCGGCCGCTGCACGCCGATAGTCGCGAGCGCGCCGACATTCATCATCAGTTCGGCATCGCCGGTCACGACCACGACCGCGCGCTCCGGCTGGGCGATAGCGAGGCCAAGCCCGACCGACGCCGCCATTCCCATGGCACCGCCGATATAGAAATTGAGCGCGCGATCCTCGAGCCGGCCGATATCGGTGCAGGGCTCGCCCAGCCCGGTCACAATAAGCTGATCCCGGCGTTGCGACAGGATGCGGGCGATGGCGCGCGTGCGATCGATCTCGCCCATCACGGATTGTTCTTGAACACCTTGGCGCCGATGAGGCGCTGCGACAGCAGCACCGCGACCATCTGCTCGCTTTGATAGGCCATGGTCGCGGCGCCCTCGATCAGCTTTGCCGCTTCGTCGGCGCGCGTGGCGCGATAGACCGTGAAGCCCGCGAGCTTCATCGCTTCCTCGACCGTACGGCCCATCGGAATTTGCCAGCGATTACCCTCACCCCACTCGCCCCGCATCGACACCAGCGCCAGCAAAGGCACGCGCGTATTGGCCGCGAGCGAAAACGCATTGATACAATTGCCGACGCCGCTGCTCTGGATCATCAGCACCGCGCGCTTGCCGCCGAGCCAGGCGCCGCAGCAAATCCCGACGCCTTCCTCCTCGGTGGTCAGCACCACCGGATGCACTTGATTGTCGGCATGCGCCATGCGGATCAACGGGTCGATGCCGGCATCGGGCACGTAACAAAACAATTCGGTGCGCGCCTGTTTCAGCACTTCGTAGGAATTGCGATACCACGCCGCGCCCAGATTCTCGCCGGTCATGACCGGACTGTCGCCGACGCGGCGGCGCAAATCAATATCTGGCGGCGGCCCGCGCCTGCCGTTATCGTCGCCCGATAAATTGGGAGGAACCTGATGCCGTTGAGCCGTATTGCCGTGCCGCTGTCGTATTTCGAATTCTTCCCTGAAATCAAAGGCTTGCTGACGTCGCGCTATCACGATGTCAAGTTCCAGACGCAGCACACGGGACTGTTTCAGGCCGATCGGCTAGTCGAGTTCCTCAAAGGCTACGAGGTCGCGGTGATCGGCCTCAACCGCTTCACCGACGAAGTCTGCGCGCAGCTTCCCGACCTCAAAGTGGTGTCGCTGTGCTCGGCCGGCGTCGATCACATCGACCCGGCGGTGCTCAACAAATACGGCATCAAGATGTGGTGGGCGCCCGGCATTAACAAAGTGTCGGTATCGGAGCTCGCGGTTTGCTACATGGTGTTCACGCTGCGGCGACTGCATCTCTTCGCCTCGACGCTGCGCAAGGGCGAGTGGCGCGGCCCGATGGGCTTCGGCGCGGATTTGCGCGGCCGCACGATTGGCATCCATGGCTGCGGCCATATCGGCAAGGAAGTGGTGAAGCTGCTGCAGCCGTATGGCGTGAAAATCCTCGCCTGCGACAAGGTCGATTATTCCGGTTTCTATCGCGAGTGGGGCGTCGAGGGCGTCAGTGCCGAGGAACTGTGGTCGCGCTCCGACGTGGTGACCATCCATCTCTCGCGCAACAGCGGCACCATCGGCATGTACACCGGCGCGGTGCTCGACAAGATGAAGCCGGGCGCGGTGCTGATCAATTGCGCGCGCGGCAACATCGTCGACGAGGCGGCGCTGGCAGAGCGGCTCAAGAGCGGGCATATCGCCGGTGCCGCGTTCGACGTATTCGCGGTCGAGCCGGCGAACGGCAACCCGCTGCTGGAGCTGCCCAATTTCTTCGGTTCACCTCATATCGGCGCCACCACGATGGAATCCTGGGGCGCGATGCTGCGCTCGGGCGTCGAAGGTATCGAAAAGGCGTACCGGCCCGAGCCCGGCATCTACCCGTTCGACTAAAAGCCGCGGTCGATGGTTATGGCCTGACTGGCGCCGGAAATCGCCGGCGCCGCCGTCAACCGGAACAGGTCGAGATATTTCTCCCAGTCGATCGTCGGCGCGGTCGGCACGAATACCAGATCCTGGTCGCGGAGCTGGAAGGCGTTGGCGTAGAAAATGCCCGCCGCCGTCTTCATGTAACGCGGTAGATCACCGGCACGAGCGGCGCCGTGGCGTCCGGCGGCGGCGACGCCAGTTGGGCCGCCGGAATGTCGTGCAAGACTTGCGGATACTCGTAGCGGAACACGAAGACGCCCCTGCTGTCCGCCAGCGCGTCAACCATGCCGCCGGCCTGGCTGATCGCTTTGGTCAGCGTCACTTTGTCCGCGGGCAGCGGATAGGCGCCCGACTTGTAGACCGCGCCATAGATCAGGAAATCGCGCGGCGCCTCGACCAAGTTGATGTAGTCGCCGGGCCTAGCGTGCAGGTCCTGCTGCGGAAATGACAGAAGATCGGATAGGCGGACGCTGACCTGCCTGCTCTGCCGCGTCAGTTGCAACACCGTATCCGTCGGGGCGCCAATCGAGCCGCCGGCCTCGGCGATGATCTGCATCAGGGTTTCGCTTGCCGGGGTGATCTGGAAACGGCCGGGATTCTTTACCGCGCCGGTGACGGTCACGACGTTGGTTGCGTCCTTCGTCACCGCGACCAGCACTTGAGGCTGGATCGCCTTGCCGCCGAGATGCCGCCGAATCAGATTTTGCACCTGCATCGGTGTCAGACCGGCCACCTTGATCGTGCTGGCGAACGGAACCGTGATCGCGCCGTCGGGATCCACGGTCACGGCGGGCAGCGACACGTTGCTCGTGCCGTAAGTGAGTTGCTGCGCCGTCGGCGGCGCGAACAGCTCGCCCGCGCCCGATTTCATAGATCGTAATCGACAGCACGTCGCCCGCGCCGATCCGCGGCACGACCGGCCGATCGTCGGGAAAGAATTCGCGCAGCTTGCCGTGCGGCGCCGTGTCGGCGACGCGGAGTACGTCCTTGTCGACGTTGACCAACGCGAAGCCATAGCGCTTCGCCATTTGGCTTTCGTCGACCACTTCGCGGACATTCGGGCCGAAGGTCGGAATTGAATCGCATCCCGCCAAAGCCCAGCCGGCAAGGCAAACGAAAAACAACCGGCGCGCGCCGGCGCCCCGACAAAGCGACCCCCCAAACATTCTTTCCCCCCAACCGCTACCCACATATTTCGCTTGTTTCGGGGCTTACTTTTTCTTGTTATGGCTGTTCGTTTACGCCGACGCGCCGTCTGTTTCAAGAAGCGAACATACCGCCGGCAATTCGGGGTTAAGATTCCCCAAAAGCTTCATGATCGGCCTGGCGGCGACCAGTTAAGCGGGGCTACGATGGTGCCGGCTTGCCCGTAAATCGCGCAAGCGATGCTGAAGCTTTAGTCAGTAATCCTGTCCTTTCGAGTCGCGGCGCGCGCAACCGGGCCGCCGGCGGCTTGGCACGGCTCTTGCGATTTCTCGGTCATGATGCCGCCATCCGCCGCCGAACATCTGGTCGTGGTCGGGAATGGCATGGCCGGGATGCGGACGGTGGAGGAATTGCTGGCGCTTGGTCCCTGCCGGTACCGCATCACGGTGTTCGGCGCCGAGCCGCACCCAACTACAACCGCATTGCGCTGTCCTCCGTGCTGGCCGGCGACAAGGCGATCGACGAAATCGTCATCAACCCACGCTCCTGGTACGAAGAGCACGGCATCGATCTCGTCGCCGGCGATGCCGTGACGGCGATCGACCCGGCGGCCAAAACCGTGACCGCGGCCAGCGGCCGCGTATCACCTACGACAAGCTGCTGCTCGCGGTCGGCTCGAAGCCGATCGCGCCCCCGATCCCCGGGTTGCATCTTCCGGGCGTGCGCGCCTTCCGCGACATCGCCGATGTCGAGGCGATGATCGCAGCCGCGGGGGAGCGACGCCGCGCGGTGGTGATCGGCGGCGGCCTGTTGGGCCTCGAGGCCGCCTGGGGGTTGAAGCGGCGCGGCATGTCCGTCGCCGTGGTGCATTTGATGCCGACGCTGATGGAACGGCAGCTCGACGCGCCCGCGGGAAAATTGCTGCAGCGCGACCTCGACGGCCGCGGCATCGCTTTTTTTACCAACGGCCAGACCGAGGAGATTTATGGCGCCGACCGCGTCGAGGGCGTGCGCCTGGCCGACGGGCGCGAGGTGCCGGCCGACTTCGTCGTGCTCGCGATCGGCATTCGGCCCAATATCGACCTGGCGAAGCGGGCCGGGCTCGACATCAATCGCGGCATCGTGGTCGGCGACGACATGCGCACCAGCGACGCCTCGATCTATGCCGTGGGCGAGTGCATCGAGCATAACGGCCAGACCTTCGGTCTCGTGGCGCCGCTGTGGGAGCAGGCCAAGGTCTGCGCCGCGCGGCTCGCCGGCGATCCCGCCGCCGCCTATGCGCCGCAGCCGGTCTTCACCAGCCTCAAGATCACCGGCATCGACGTGTTTTCCGCCGGCGCGCTGACCGCCGCCGATGCGGACGACGACGAGATCACGCTCCATGACGCCAAGCGCGGCATGTACAAGAAGCTGGTGATGCGGGGCGATCGGGTCATCGGCTCCGTGCTCTACGGCGACGTCGCCGACGGCACCTGGTATGTCCAGCTCATGCGCCAGGGCAAGAATGTCGGCGCGATCCGCGACCGGCTGATCTTCGGCCGCGCCTTCGCCGAGCAGGCGCTAGGCCGCAACGAGGCCGAGATGGACGTCGCCGCCATGCCCGACAGCGAGCAGGTCTGCGGCTGCAACGGCGTCGACAAAGGCAAGATCTGCAAAACCATAGCCGCCAAGGGTCTCACCACCCTCGATGACGTGCGGGCCCACACCAAGGCTTCGGCCTCGTGCGGGCAATGCACCCCGATCGTGCGCGCCATTCTGGCGCAAGCGGTTGGCGGCACCCAACACGCGGAAAAGCCGCCCGCGATCTGCGGCTGCACCGAGCTCGGCCATGACGCCGTGCGCCGCGCGATCGTCGAGCGCGGCCTCAAGACGCAGGCCGACGCGCGGCGCGCGCTCGGCTGGAAGAACGCCGACGGCTGCCAGAAATGCCGGCCCGCGCTGAACTATTATCTGCTATGCGCCTGGCCCGGCGAATACCGCGACGATTTGCGCTCGCGCTTCGTCAACGAGCGGGTCCACGCCAACATCCAGAAGGACGGCACCTATTCGATCGTGCCGCGCATGTGGGGCGGCATCACCACGCCGGACGAGCTGCGGGCGATTGCCGACGCCGCCGACAAGCACGGCATTCCGACGGTGAAGGTGACGGGCGGACAGCGCATCGACATGCTCGGCGCGCGCAAGGAGCAGTTGCCGGCGATCTGGGCCGATCTCAACAAGGCGGGCCTCGTTTCCGGCCACGCCTACGGCAAGGCGCTGCGCACGGTGAAGACCTGCGTCGGCAGCGAATGGTGCCGCTTCGGCACGCAAGATTCGACCGGGCTCGGCATCAAGATCGAGAAAATGTGCTGGGGCTCGTACACGCCGCACAAAGTGAAGCTCGCGGTCTCGGGCTGCCCACGCAATTGCGCCGAGGCGACGATCAAGGATCTGGGCGTGGTCTGCGTCGAAGCCGGCTACGACATCTCGGTCGGGGGCAATGGCGGGGTCACGGTGCGCGTGACGGACCGGCTGGCGCGGGTCGCGACCGAGGCCGAGGTCATGGAATATGTCGGCGCCTTCCTTCAGCTCTATCGCGAGGAGGCGCATTACCTGGAACGCACCGCGCCCTGGGTCGAGCGGCGCGGCGTCGACTATCTGAAGCGTCTCCTGGTCGAGGATGCGGAGAACCGGCGGCGCCTGCACGAGCGGTTCCTCTATTCGCAACGTTTCTGGCAGAACGACCCGTGGGCCGAGCGGGCCGCCGGCGCCGACGCGCACGAATACGCCGCGCTCGAGACCGTCGGCTGAACGATGGGCGCGATGACGCAGGACACCTGGATCGATATCGGCGACGCGGCCGACATTCCACGCCTGCGCGCCAAGAAATTCCGTCTCGGCGGCGAGACGGTCGCGGTGTTCCGCACCTCGGCCAACGAATACTTCGCCCTGATCGACCGCTGCCCGCATCGCGGCGGGCCGTTGTCGGAGGGCATCGTGTCGGGACGCACCGTCGCCTGCCCGCTGCACGGCTGGGTGATCGCGCTCCATAGCGGCGAAGCCGTCGCCCCCGACGAAGGCTGCGCCCCTACCCTGCCGTTGCGCGTCGTCGACGGCCGCCTCCAACTCGGCCTCGCGAACAGCCCCGCCCACTTATCCGCCTAGAGCACGATCCGGTCAGACGGAAGCACCCATGCTTCCGTCCGACCGGTGAAATCGCACTCTGATCATTAATTCAGGGCCGGATTCACGCCCGATGGAATCGCGCAAGCGATTCCATCAAGGCCGATCCGACCCTGGACGCGTCGCTCCGCGCCGTTGCAGACTGCGGCCGCAGTCGCACAGGGAGAAAACGCATGCGGAACAGCAGCACCCACATTCTGACCAGCCACGCCGGCAGCCTGCCGCGCCCCACCGACGTGATCGAGGCCAATCGCGCGCGCTCCCAAGGGAACGGCGAGGACGACCGCGCCTTCCACGAGCGGCTGCGCCGGGCGACCGCCGACGTGGTGCGTCGGCAGAAATCGATCGGCATCGACGTTCCGAACGACGGCGAGTTCGGGCACGTGATGAACTACAGCATCAATTTCGGCGCCTGGTGGGGCTATGCGTTTCAGCGGCTTAGCGGTTTGGAGGTCATGACGCAGACGCCGGATACGCCGCCGCAACAGACCGGCGCCGCCGGCATCAAGCTCAGCGCCATGCTTGACCGCCGCGACCGCAAGAAATTCGCCGAGGCTTACGGCGACCCGGAATCAGGCATCTACATGGGACCCGAGCGGTTGCAGATTCCCGTGTGCACCGGGCCGGTCAAATATATCGGCCAAGAGGCGCTCAAGGCCGACATCGCCAACATGAAGGCGGCGATGGCGGCGGCCGGCGTCGAGGAAGGTTTCCTGAACGGGGTCGCGCCCGGCAGCTGCGCGCGCATGGCGAACCGGTACTACAAGACCGACGACGAATTCATGATGGCGACCGCCGACGCGATGCGCGAGGAATACAAGGCGATCGTCGATGCCGGCCTGATCCTACAGCTCGACGATCCGCTGGTCGCGGAGGGCTGGGACCAGATCAATCCCGAGCCAAGCGCCGCCGACTATCGCAAATACGCGATGCGATGGATCGAGGCGCTCAACTATTCGATCCGCGGCCTGCCGCCGGAGCGCATCCGCTTCCACCTGTGCTGGGGCAGCTGGCACGGACCGCATACCACCGACCTGCCGATGCGCGACATCGTCGAGGTGATGCTGAAGGTCAACTGCCAGGGCTTTTCCTTCGAAGCCGCGAACGCGCGGCACGAGCACGAATGGACCGTGTGGCAGGAGGTCAAGCTTCCGGACGACAAGATCATCCTGCCCGGCATCGTCAGCCACGCCACCAACGTGGTCGAGCATCCCGAACTGGTGGCGCAGCGGATCGAGCGCTTCGCCAGCGTGGTCGGGCGCGAGCGGGTCATCGCAGCGACCGATTGCGGGCTGGGCGGCCGCGTCCATGCGCAGATCGCCTGGGCCAAACTCGAAGCGCTGGCGCAGGGCGCCGCAATCGCCAGCAAGAAATTATGGAAGCGATAGCGTAGCCGCGTAGGGCGGATGTCATTCCGCCATCCGCAACCGACATGAAAAGGCGGCGGATGACGCTTCGCTCATCCGCCCTGCTGCCGAGTTAAACCTTGGGCAACCGATAGAAACGCCGCGCGGTTTCGGAGAACAGCGCGGTCTTCTCCGCTGGCGAATAATTCCTGGCGAGGCGCTTGAACGCGTTCCACAGCACGGCATAGCTGCAACTGCGCTTGTCGACCGGGAAGTTGCTCTCGAACATGCAGCGCTCGACGCCGAACGCGGCGATGCAGTGTTCGATGTACGGCCGCCACGCCGCCGCCAGCGTCTCCGACGAGACGGGAACCTTGTGCTGTTGCGGATCGTCGAAGCCGAAGCCCATCACGTTCATGCCCAACCCGCCGAGCTTCACATAGACGTTGGGACATTTTGCCAGCGCCGTCATGTTGTCGCGCCACAGGTGCGTCACTTCCTCGCGTTTGTTGGCGTAGGCCTTGATGCCGATCGGCCCGCCGATGTGATTGAGCACGATGTTGATGCCCGGAAACGCTCGGGCCAAATCGGTCAGGTCCGGAATCTGGTGATGGAACAGCCACGCATCGAAGGTCAGGCCGTGACGCCCGAGCCGCGCAAACCCCTCGCGGAATTTGGCGTCGAGCAGCAGGCCGCGCGGAATCTCGCCCGGCACGGTCTTGACCGACGCGTCCTCGTCCCAAACGGAACTGTTGCGGATGCCTTTGAACCGGTCGCCGGCCGCGCGCAGATGCGCCTCGAGCACGCGATCGACCGCGGCGCCGAGCAGGAAATCGGCGAAGCCGACAATGCCGGCACAGAGCCGCGACGGGCCGTAGAGCCCGCTCGCGCTCATCGCGGCGGCGCCGTTGACGAATTCGGTCTCGCCTACCGGCGCCAGCGCCTCGTCGGCGTCGGTCCGATACATCGACCGGCATTGCAGGAACACGGTGGAGCGGATGTTGTGGCCGCTGCGCGTGTCGGCCAGCAACTCGTCGAACAGATAACGGTAGCCGCGATCCCACAAATGATGGTGCGGGTCGACGATGGGCAGGTCGGGCTCGATGATCGGCTCGCTGTACTTCGCGAGCCAGGATTTGTCGATCTCGAAATGAATCCGCTCGCTTGGCGCGCTCGCGAGGTTGGTGGCCATTGAATCCTCCCGTCAACGAAACGTCGCGTTCTGCTATAGCATCTGACCGGATCGCACTCTAGCGCGCGCCGACCAATCTGTTGCGTAGCGTGCCGAGCCCTTCCATCGACAATTCCACGACATCGCCATCCTGGAGATAGCGGTCGCGTTCCATGCCACAGCCGTTGCTGATGGTACCGGCGGCGATGAACTCGCCCGGATGCAGCGTTTCGTCCTGCGAGGCGAAGGAAATCAGATCGCCGAAGGTGTAAAGCCCGTCGGCCATCGTGTTGTCGGTCCAGACCTCGCCGTTGACCTTCGCCGTCATGCGCATCTTGTATGGTTCGGGCATCGCGTCGGCAGTGACGATCCACGGGCCGATGGCGTTGCCGGTGTCGAAATCCTTGCCCTTGGCCGGGCCGAAGCCCGTTGGCATTTCGTAGGATTGCTCGTCGCGCGCCGAGAAATCGTTGAACAACGCATAGCCGAAAATATGCTCCGCCACCTTCGCGGGTGGGATGTTAACGCCGCGCTTGCCGATGAACGCGCCGCATTCCAGCTCGTAATCCATGTACTTGCTGTAGCTCGGACGGCGCACCTCGGCGTCGGTGCCGACCACCGAGAGCGTGTTGCCTTTATAGAACAGTTTGCGGCGGCGCGGCGCTTCCGGAATCTCGGCGACGGGCGGCAGGTTCGGCGGCGGCTCGCCGCGCATGCGCGCGACCAGCTTGCGCATGCCGCGACCGGCGTTCTTGAGATGCTCGGGGAACGAACTGAAATCGCGGATCGAGCGTGGCACCGGCACCGGCGACAACAGCATGCCGGGCACGATCTTGGTGTTAAGACCGGCCTCGCCCCTGCGCTTGTCGAACAGCGCGCGGGCGCGGTCGAGCGCCGCTGGCCCGGCATCCATCAGGTCGAGCATGGAGCGAAATGCCGGGTCGGCCTTGCCGTCACGTTCGGCCGCCGCGGCGAGATCGAACAGCATGTCATCCGCCCCATGGACAATGGCGATGCGGTTTCCGCCGCCGCCCGAATAGGTCGCAAGCTTCATGACACCCTCCCGTTGTTATTCTGCCGTCGAACGGCAGCCTACACCCGGACGACGCCGCCATCGGCATAGATGGTCTGGCCGGTGATGAAGCCGGCATCCTCGCTGACGAGGAACGACAGCGTGGCGGCGAGGTCGGCCGGCACGCTGGGCCGCGGGATGGATTGCTTGCCGACGACGAACTTGTACAGCTCTTCCTGGGTCATGCCGGCATAGCGGTCGTGCAGCGCCTCGGTTCCGGGTGTGCGCGTCATCGCCGGCGCGATCGCGTTGACGGTGATGCCGTATTGCCCGACCTCGCCCGACAGCGCGCGGGTAAAACCGATAACGCCGCCTTTGCTGGCGACGTAATGGGTAAGCCCGACCGTTTTCTGCCCGAAAGTATTCGACGCCATGTTGACGATCCGCCCCCAGTGCCGCTCGCGCATGCCCGGCAGGAAGCACTGTGTCATCAGGAACACGCCGTCGAGATTGACCGCCATGATCCGCCGCCACTCCGTGAACGTGATGGTCTCGAACGGCTGCGCCGGAATCAGCCCGGCATTGTTGACCAGAATATCGCAGCGCCCGAACGCGGCTTGGACCCGTGCGCCCAGTTGCGCGACGCTGTCGGGGTCGGCGACGTCGCAATGGACAGCGATCGCCCGGCCGCCCGCCCGCCTCGACGGCGCGAAGCGTTTCCTCGCCGGACTGAATGTCGGCGACGACCACTGCGGCGCCCTCCGACGCGAGCCGGACGGCATGCGCCTGGCCGATGCCCGAGGCGGCGCCGGTGACGACCGCGACCTTGTTGGCATGACGCTGTTCCATGCCGGTCAATCCAGGCCGGCGAGCTTGAGCGCCGCCAGATGATCTTCGAGCGTGCGCGGCATGTCCTCCGGCGGATTGCGCCCGAAGCCGCAATAGGCCGCCAATCCGAACGCGGGCAGATATTTCCGCGCCACGTCGAGACGCCGCTGGAAGCTCGCCATACTGTGGATCATGCCGAGATAAGGACGCGCGCCGCGGGTCTCGAGACGCGCCAGCGGCCGATAGAAATCGTCGTCGCTGCGGTCGAGCGTCGGGATATGGACCCAATCGACCCGCCGCGGCACGGCGGCAACCGCGGCGTTGACTAGATCGATCGTGCGCCCGAGATCGGGCGGAGAAAAGCGCGGCCAGCCGCCGAACGTGCCGAAGCAGAAATGGAAACCGAGCGCGACCTTGTCGGGCAGTCGCTGCGACAGCCGCGCGATCGGGCCGAGATGCGTCTCGATCTTGGATTCGGCGGGAAAGCCGTTTTGCACGTCGTGGCCGTTGTGGATGGCGGAGACCTCCCACGCGCAATCCCATTGGATCGCGAGATCCTCGGGCGGAATAACATCCAGCATCGCCGCCAGCTCGGCCGCGATCGCCTCCTCGTAACCGGGGCGAATTTTTTCGAGGTCGCCCGGCCGCGGAAAGGTCAGCGGCCGCACCACGCTGTCGACCATCGGCATCGAAACCTGGAGCCGCATCCCTTTCGGCAAGACACCCTGGTCGCGCAGCGTCCTCAGGACGAAGTGCGACATGACCGCGTCCTTGGCGTAACCCAGCCGATACCCTGGATTGCCGAAGCGGACCCGGTCCACGCCGTCCTTCACCTGGAACAGCCAGACATCGCCGCGGTCGCGCGGCATCAATTGCTCGACGCCGTCCTGCCGCGCCGGCCGTTTGACGGTGTCGAGATCGATATGGCCGTTGAACACCTGGTACGACAGACGCAACACCCAGGAGCGGCGCTCGCCGACTTCGCCGTCGGGCAGCGCCGGCAAATAAGGACCGAGCGCGCCGCCGAAGGTGCGCATCACGTCTTCGACGGTGCGCAAGGGCACGCTCCCGACCAAAAGAAGATTCTGCCCCATCTCAACCACCCCAAATCTGTGCCGCGGTGTCGACCAGAAGCGCCAGCTTGCGGCGCTCCACGTCGATGGTGAACTCGGTGCCGAACAGATTGGTCGAAAAGCCGCATTGCGGGCAGATGCCGATCTGCGCGATGTCGAGATAACGCGCGGCGTCATCGACGCGGCGTTTGAGCGCGTCCGGATCCTCGACGCGCGCATCCTTGGTCGAGACGATGCCGAGCAGAATTTGCTTGCCCTTTGGCACGTGGCGCAGCGGCGCAAAATCGCCGGCACGGGGCGTGTCGTATTCGAGCAGGAAGGCATCGATGTTCGGCATATTGAACGCGGCCTCCGCCACCGGCTCATAGCCGCCGTCGGCGCCCCAATAGGCGTTCATGTTGCCGCGGCACATATGCATGGCGACGATCATGTCCTTCGGTTTTTCCGCCGCGACGTCGTCGAGCACGCGAATGTATGTCGCCAGCAGCTTGTCCGGATCGTCGCCGCGCGCCGCGGACATCCGGCGATGCCGCGGATCGCACAGATAGGGCAGCATGCACTCGTCGATCTGCAAGAACTTGCATCCGGCGGTCGCGAGCGCCGCGATCTCGGCGCGATACGCCGCGACAAGATCGGCCCAAAACGCGTCGATGTCGCGATAGACCGACGGCACGAAATCGGCGTCGCGCAGGAAATGCACGATCGGCGGGCCAGGAATCGTCGCCTTGGCGGTCTTACCGGTCACCGATCGCAAGAATGCGAACGACTTCGCCAACGTGCTGTCGCGCGGCCGGATCGGACCGTCGACCCTGATCCCCGCGATCTGCCGCGTCTCGCCCGCGGCGTTGATCATGGTGATCGGCGTTTTGCCGTTGTACGAGATCGACAGGCCGGAAAAGCCGAGCAGGAAATCGGTCCACCAGCTCCGCCGCCGGAAATCGCCGTCGGTAACGACGGACAAGCCGCAATTTTCCTGTAGTTTGACCACGTCGCGGATATAGCGGTCCTCGAGCGCGGTCAGCTCGGTATTGCGGTGCGGCCCGAGATTGTGATCGGCGTCGTGCGGACCGAGCAAGCGGATGCGCGCCTCCCGCAGTTCCGCCGGCCGCAACAGGCTGCCGACGTGATCGACATGAAGGTACGATGCGTCCGCCATTTTCGTTCTGCCTTCCCTTCGGCCCGTCATTCTCGCAAATTATTCCATACGGGAGGATAACTGCCGCTATGAAAATCGACGATGTCAGCCTGACGCTGTTCACCTGGGACGGGTTGCCGGAAGTGGTCTACGGTCCGAACGTGCGCCAGGCCGCGGGCGCAAGCGAGCTTGGCCTGCTCCAAATCAAGACCGATGGCGGCCTGGTCGGGCATGCTTTTCTCGGCGCGTCGGGGCGCAGTGCCGACACCGACGCGTCGCTGCTGATTAAGACCATGAAGCCGATCGTGATGGGCCAGGACCCGTTCGACCGCGAGCGGCTGCATCGCGCGGTGTCGCGCCGCGCCCGCACCGCGATCCGCGCGGTCGGCGCGATCGACGTGGCGCTGTGGGACCTTGCCGGCAAGGCCGCCAACTTGCCGATCCATCAGCTCATCGGCGGCAACAAGCGCAGCATGCCCGCCTACGCCTCGTCGCCCGCCTATGCGACGCCGCAGGAGTATTGCGACGAGGCGCTCTATTGGAAAGAGCGCGGGGTCAAGGCCTACAAGCTCCACATTCCCGGCGAATGGCGCAAGGACATCGCCGCCTGCGAGGCGGTGCGCAAGGCGGTCGGACCCGACTTCGTGCTGATGATCGACGCCGGGTTCAGCTACGACTATCCCGAGGCGCTGCGCGTCGGCCGCGCGCTCGAGGAGCTCGATTTCTATTGGTACGAAGACCCGCTGGGCGAATGGTCGATCCCGAACTACGTCAAGATCAAGCAGAAGATCGATGTGCCGATCATGGCGACGGAACTGCCTTTTGCCGGGTTCGAGATGTACGCGCCATGGATTTACGCGCAGGCAACCGATTATCTACGCGGCGACGTCGCCTTCAAGGGCGGCATCACCAACATGCTGAAGACCGCGCATCTCGCCGAGGCGTTCAGCATGAATTACGAGGTCCACCACGGCAGCAATTCGCTGAACAACGTCGCCGATCTCCATGTCTCGATGGCGATCCGCAATTGCGAGTACTACGAGTATCTGCTACCGGAGGCGATCATCAAATACGGCATCGTCAACGACATCGAGCCGGACCGGAACGGGCTGGTCCACGCGCCGATGAAACCGGGCCTCGGCGTCGAGATCGATTTCGATTTGATCAAGCGGAAGCAGACGGCGGTACTGCGCTAGCTACGCCCCACCGCACGAAATCCTGCTCGCGCAGCTCGAGCCCGTAACCGGGTGCATCGCTGGGCAGGAGCTTGCCGTTGACCGCAACCGGCAATCCCGGCAAGGTCGAGTCCTTCAGCGGCACGCCCGGCGCCGAGGCGAGGAAATATTCCGCTACCGGCGATTCCGGCATCGCGAAAGCGAAATGCACCGCCGCGGGCGTATTGGCGCCGCCATGCGGCACGGTGATGATCCCCGCGGCCTCGCCCAGCGTGTAAATCTTGACGCCTTCGCTCAGCCCGCCGCACCACCGCAGATCGGGCTGCAATACATCGACGCAGCGGCGCTCGACCAGCTGGCGGAAGGCGATGCGGCCGTGATGATCCTCGCCGGTGGCAAGCGGAATGAAGGGGCACGATTGCTTGATCTGGACATGGCCCTCGAGGTCGCCGGGAATCAACGGCTCCTCCAGCCAGCGCAGCCGATAGGGCCGCAGCCGTTCCATCAGCCGCACCGTAAACTCGACATTGAATGACATGTTGGGGTTGAGCATCAGCTCGGCGTCGGGTCCGACCTGCTCGCGCGCCCGGGCGACCTTCTCTTCGAGACGGTTGATACCCTCGAGCCCGTCTTCGTAATGCGCCGGGTTGCTGATCTTGAAGGACTTGAAGCCGAGTTCCATCGCCCAGTCGAGATCGTCGGTGGTGGCGTAGCACTCGACAGCGTCGCGGCACGGTCCGCCGAGCAGATTGTAGACCGGCACGCCCAAGAGCTTGCCCTTCAAGTCCCACAGCGCCTGGTCGACGCCGCTGCGCGCGACGCTGGCGAGGCCAATTGCGCCATAACGCTGCGTCACCCGCCACATCAGATCGTTGAGATATTCGATGGCCATGCAGTCGCGCCCGATCAACAGCGGCGCCAGCGAATGGCGTACGATCGGTTCGACCAGATCGCCCCAATGCGTCTCGCCGATGCCCCAGGTGCCGTCCTCGGCGGTGACGCGGATCCAGATCTGTCCCCACAGCCCGCCCGGAATCTGGCGCAGCGCGGTCGGAAATTCGCGATATTTGTTGATCGGAAAGGCGTGACGCGAGCCGGCGATATAGCTTGGCCGACGCGCCGGCTGGCTCGGCTCGCGCGCCGGCAGTTTGAGGCGCAGCGCATCGATCGATTTGATTTTCATGCCGCGTGCCGTTCCGCGCTGTCTCGAGCGAATAGCCGCCGTCATATCCCGTCCCCAACGGCCAGGCAAGCGCGCGCGGCGCCCTGCGAAATTGATGGACGCCGCCCAAGCGGATGGGCTAACAGAGCGGGCCGCCGGTTGAGCCTAGAGCCGAAACCGGCGATTATCGGATCGGGGCCCAGGTAGCTCAGTTGGTAGAGCAGCGGACTGAAAATCCGCGTGTCGGTGGTTCAATTCCGCCCCTGGGCACCACTCCACTTTCCCACGACATCCGAAGCGCGCTGAAACTCCGAGCGAACCCTTAGTTCCGGATTGGTTTTGGAAGAGTGGATCACTGAGCTGCGGACGAATCACTTGCAGCGGCGCTCGTCGCACGCCGCATAGACGAGCGTGAGCCGTCCTTTTTTGGCAACGGCATGAAGCTCGTCCGCGAAGGCAGCATTGTGCGACAGTTCGGCTTAATATCGGCGGCGGAACTCTTCCCACCGGCCTGGATCGTGGCCGAACCAGCGGCGGAGTTCGGTGCTCGGGGCCACGTCCTTAAGCTATCGGTCGATTTGGGCGTCCGATTTGCGTACGCCGCGCGGCCAGAGGCGATCCACGCGCGCAGTCATCAGGCGCTCCCACCCGCGCTGCGGCAGTACCATTACGTGGATTTTCGACAGATCGTAGAACGCCGTAAAGGACGATGTCGCAGCGCAGAAATGAACGCCGTTGATCGCCCAGACCATCGAGGAAAAATGATGGTACAATTTTCAAATGTCCGCAGAACGACAGTCGCCTTCCGCATTATGCGAGAATGTCTCATGGGTTACCATGTGAATGAATTCCACTTGAAGGAAACATACAATGAGTAACGAAAGCCCGCTTTCGCTGCCTGAACTTGAACGGCGCATCGCTCTTATTCGTGGGAATATCCGGCAACTGATCGAACAAGCTGCCGCTACCTCAGGCGCGGAGGATGAAGACCGAAACGCCGAACGGATCGCGCAACAAACGGAAGAACTTGAAAAGCTGGTCAAGCAACGAGATGCGCTTCTGAAGGAATAGAGGGAACGGAGACATCGGTGCAGGAATACGATTACATCATCGTAGGTGCCGGTGCGGCGGGCTGCGTTCTGGCGCTTCGCCTCAGCGAAGACCCTGATGCTCGCTTGCTGATGCTCGAAGCCGGCGGGCGCGATCTCCACCCTTACGTCCACATGCCGCTGACCTGGCGTCAGATCTGGCGCGGACCTCTTTATAACTGGATGTACACCTCCGAGCCGGAAGCCTATCTCGACAATCGCCGGCTCGCCTTGCCGCGTGGCAAGGTGCTCGGCGGCTCCTCCACCATCAACGGCATGCTCTATATTCGCGGCAATCCGCGCGATTACGACACCTGGCGGCAGATGGGCAATGACGGCTGGAGCTATGACGAAATCCTGCCGTACTTCAAACGCACGGAAAATAATTGGCGCGGGGAAGGCAAGTTCCATGGGTCCGGCGGCCCGCTCCAGGTCACACCGGTCGACACGCGGCGCTACGGCTTCGAGCGGATCAGGGAAGCCGCGGTCAATGCCGGCATCGGCCTGACCGACGATTTCGCCGCCAATCCCGAAGGCTTCAATCGCCTCGACGTGACGGTCGGCGGCGACGGCCGGCGGTCGAGCGCGGCACGCGCCTATCTGCACCCAGCACTGAAACGCCGCAATGTCTTCGTCATGACCAATGCCTTGTCGCATCGCGTGCTGGTCGAGAACGGCCGGGCGACAGGCGTCGAATATGTCCAGGACGGCGAACGTTTCGTCGCGCACGCTCGGCGCGAGGTGATTCTGTCCGGCGGCGCCTACAATTCGCCACAACTGCTGTTGCTCTCCGGCATCGGCCCCGCCGACGAGATCAAGACGCACGGCATCAGGCCGATCCACGATCTTCCCGGCGTCGGCAAGAATCTCTCCGAGCATCCGATGGTCTCGACGGCATTCGAGTCCAATCTCGACACTTCGTTCCTCGATCAGCTCCGTTACGACCGGCTCGCGGTACAGATGATGCGCTACGCCGTCTTGCGCACCGGCAATTTCGCCAATCAGGTGATCACCGCCAACGCGTTCGTCCGCACGCGGCCCGAGCTCGACACCCCGAACATGCAGTTGTTTTTCGGCCCAGTGACGCACGCGGCGCAGATCTGGGGCCCCGGTTTCCGCAAGCGCGTGCCGCACGGGTTCAGCGGCACGGCGTGCCTGCTGCGCCCCGACAGCCGCGGCCATGTCGGCCTCTATTCCGCCAATCCGGCCGAACCGCCGAAAGTCGTGCTCAACTTCATGAAGGAGCGCGCCGACCGCGACGCCATCCGCCAGGGCATCCGCATGCTGCGCCAAGTCTATTCATCGCCGCCGCTCGACCGCATTGTCGTGCGCGAGGCCATTCCCGGCGCCGAGGTGCAATCCGATGAGGCGCTCGACGCGTTCGTGCGGCAGCGGGTCGAGGTCGGGCATCATCCGGTCGGCACCTGCGGCATGGGCGTCCACGATGACGCGGTGGTCGATCCGCAATTGCGGGTGCGCGGCATCGACGGCTTGCGCGTCGTCGACGCGTCGGTGATGCCGCTGGTGCCGAGCGGCAATACCTATGCGCCGACGCTTATGGTCGCGGAAAAGGCCGCCGACATGATCCGCGGCCGGACGCCTTTGCCCACCGGCGCCTGATCAGGCGCCGGCCTACGCCGCTCACGAACCGCTGTGGATCTGGTGCCACTGATCGTGGACCGCCGGGTACGTCAGGAATTCCTTGTTATAGAGGACGCCCTTATCGTCCTTCACGACCTTGCGGATGTAGATGTTCTGCACGATGTCGCGGGTCTTGGGATCGATGGAGATCGGGCCGCGCGGGCTCATCCAGCTATAGCCCTTCGCCGCCGCCACCATGGAGTCGCCGGTCCGATGGCCTTCGGTCTCCTTCAGCATGTGATAAATCAGCGCCATGCCGTCATAGGCGAAGGTCGGAACGAATTTGCGGCGGATGTTCGGATCCTTCTGCGCCAACGCGTCGATGAACGCGTGGTTCATCGGATTGTCGAGATAGGTGCTGTAAAAGCCGGAAGAGATCACGCCGAGCGCCGCGTCGCCGATGGCGTCGAGATAATTTTCCGCTACCGAGCCCGCGTCATAAAGAGTGATGCCCTGTTTCGGGAAGCCGAACTGCGAATAGGATTTGATGAAGGCCAGCGCCATCGGACCGCCGGGCATGAACGGGAACACGCATTCCGGCTTCGAATCCTTGATGCGCTGCATGTAGCTCGAGAAATCGGCGGTGCCGAGCGGCACCTTGATGACCTCGGCCACCTTGCCGCCGTCCTTTTCGAAACCGTAGGAGAAGGCCGCGATCGTGTCGGCACCGGGCGCATAGTCGGCGACGATCATCGTCACCTTCTTGCAGCCATGGGTCGCGGCGTATTCGGCGATCGGCACATCAGGCTGCCAGGTGGTGAAGCCGACCCGGATCAGATAGGGCGACTTGTCGACGATGAAGGAGGTCGACCCGTTGAAGATGATGTACGGCGTCTTTGCCTCGGTGACGAGCGGCGCCACCGCCAGCGCCTCGGGCGTGAACTCGCCGCCGCCGACCACCACCGCGCCGTCGCGCGTGATGAATTCCTGCACCACCTGCTTGGTGCGCGCGACATCGGAAGCGCCCGGCGCGTCGCGCAGGATCAGGTTGATCTTGGGATTGCCGTCCTTGCCGTCATGTTGTGCCATGTACAAGTCGATTTCGCGCTTGTAGGCCTCGCCCCACTCGGCGTAGGCGCCGGAAAATGCCGCGACGATGCCCACGGTCGGATGGTCTTGCGCGCGGACCGGCGCTGCCGAAAAGCCGGCACAGAAAGCAATGGCCGCGATGCCGGCCGCCAACAATTTCATCATGGTGCCTCCCAGAAATACTCTGCCCACGCATCGGCGGGGCAAGCTCGTTGAGCGGTGAATAGCATCATTGCAACCGCCAGAGCAACATCGTCTATGTTATCGACGACCCTATACGGCACATCGCCAAATATACGCGGCTAGACCGCGAGCGGCGGATAGTCGGTATAGCCGACCGGGCCTTCGGCGATGATGTAGGGCACGTTCAGCTTATTGAGCGGCGCCGCGGCGCGGAAGCGTGCCACCAGATCGGGATTGGCGATGTAAAGCCGGCCAAAGGAGATCATGTCGGCGCGGTTTTGCCGCCGCGCTTCCAGCGCCCGCGCCAGATTATAATTGTTGTTGGCGATATAGATGCCGTGAAAGCGCCGGCGCAGCCGCGCCCAATCGAATGGAATTTCCTTCTCCGTCGGGTCGGTCGCGCCCTCGACCACATTGAGATAGGCGAGGCCGTAGCGGTTGAGCCCATCGGTCACGACCGCGAACAGCTTTTCCGGATCGCTGTCGGAAATCCCGTGATGCACGTTCGTCGGCGAGATATGGATGCCGACGCGATCCGCGCCGGCGACGCCGACAACGGCATCGAGCACCTCCCACAACAGCCGGCAGCGGTTCTCGACCGAACCGCCATAGTGGTCGGTACGCTGATTACTGGCGTCCTGCAGGAACTGGTCGATCAGATAGCCGTTGCCGGCATGGACTTCGACGCCGTCAAACCCGGCGGCAAGCGCGTTTACGGTGGCGGTTCGATATTGCGCGACGATTCCGGGCACCTCGTGGAGCTCGAGGACGCGCGGCTCCGCATGCTGTACCCACCCCTCCGGCATCGTCATGCCGCCGATCGACCGGATCGGCGACGGCGCGACCGGATGCGACTTGTCCGGCCGCCAATCGGGATGCGAACACCGCCCGCAATGCCAGAGCTGCAAGAAGGTATGGCCGCCGCGGGCATGCACCGCATCGGTCACGCGTCGCCAGCCCGCGACCTGCGCATCGTTGTAGATGCCGGGCAAATCCCGCCAGCCAAGCCCCTGCTCCGAGATCGCCGTCGATTCCGCCACGATCAGCCCTGCGGTGGCGCGCTGGCGGTAATACTCGACGTTCATCTCGCCCGGTATTTCGTTGGGCGATCGATTGCGCGTCATCGCCGCCATGACGATGCGGTTGCTCAGCACATTGCGCCCAACTTTTATCGGCTCGAACAGATCGGTTTCGTCGGCCATCGCTTACCCCGATTTCAATTCTGATAGATCGACGTGACGCCGGACGCGCATCAGCCCGACATTGATGAAGGCGACCGCGGAGGCGCAGAAGAGAAAAATCGACATCGAAATCGTGCCCTGCCCGCCGGTCATGATCAGCGCGGCCACGGCCGGTATCTGCGCGCCGATCAATCCCGAGATCGCGTTGCCGACGGCGATGCCGCTGAAGCGCACGTTGGTGTCGAACTGCTCGCTGAACATCGTGTAGATCGGCCCATACATGGTCGCGATGCCAAGCCGCATTACCAGCATCGCCAGGAACACCAGGACGGGCACCCTGGTATCGACCAGGGGGAAAAACGCGCCGCCGATGATGGCGCCGATCGCAAGCCCGATCATCACGACGCGCTTGCGGCCGAACCGGTCGGAGATGTGGCCGGAATACAGGGTCAACGGCACCTCGCAGAGGTTGGCGGCGATTGAGAACGCCAGCAGCATCGGCTGCGACAGGTGCAGCACGCGCGTGCCGTAGGCCAGCATGAAGATGAAAATATAGCCCTGGGTATTGGGATAGAACAGCGCGACGATCAGTTGCAGCACCGGCTTCCACCGGCGCCGGAACAGCGTGACGATCGGCACCGCCGCCGTGTCCTTGCGCTGCTCCATCGCTTTGAACACCGGGCTCTCGGCGATGCGCAGCCGGATGTACGTGCCGATCCCGACCAGCACGATGCTGAACAGGAACGGGATGCGCCAACCCCAGGCGAGGAATTGGTCGTGCGACAGCAGCACGCTCATCAACAGGAAGATGAGATTGGCCACGACGATGCCGGAAGCGACGCCGATCTGCGGGAAGGCGCCGAGCAATCCCCGCAGCCGCACCGGCGCATGCTCGACCGCCATCAATACCGCGCCGGCGCCTTCGCCGCCGATGGCGAAGCCCTGGATCGCGCGCATCGCCAAGAGGATGATCGGCGCGGCCACGCCGATCGCGGCGTAGCTCGGGATCAACCCGATCACCGTGCTGCCGACGCCCATCATCAGCAGCGTCACGATCAACATCCGCTTGCGCCCGATGCGGTCGCCGAGATGGCCGAACACCACCGAGCCGACCGGGCGAAAGAAATAACCGACCGCGAACGTGGCGAAGGCCAAGAACGTCGCCAGGGTCGGCGAGACATTGGGATAGAACACGGACGGAAACGCCAGCGCCGCGCCGGTGCCGTAACCGAAGAAGTCGTATTGCTCGACGGCATTGCCGAAAAACGACGCGATGCCGACGCGCAGATGCTCGCGCGACAGCCGGTCCTGAGACGGGACCGGACCGTCGATACCCGACGATGCGGCGGTCATTCGTTTCCCCCTTTGATTTTTTGTCTTATGCCGCCAACCACACCTCGGTGAATTTCGGCGTGATCAGCAGGCCATGCACAAAACTTCGCACCTTGGGGCTCATCACCGAGACGCCCGGCCCGATGAATTGGGGCAGTTGCAGCGCCTGCTCGACCACAAACCGCTGCAACTTGTAGAAGGCCTGCTTGCGGGCCTCCTGGTCGGGCGCCGCCATGGTCGCGTCGAGCAGCTCGCGGAACCCCGGCGGCTCGATCTTGCCGGCATTGCGGAGCGCGGTCTTGCCGAACAGCGCCTCGTAAAACTGGCTCGGATCGGGGAAACCGCCCGCGGGGCTCAGCAGCATCGCGCCCTTCTTCTCCAGCATGAAATTTTGCATCGCCTGTTGCGGCGCGACCGGGGTCAGCTTGAGGCGGATTCCGGCCTTGGCAAGCTGCGAAATGATCAGCTCCTGGCGCTGCATCGAAATCTGATCGGGCCAACCCCAGGATTCGATGTCGATGCCGTCCGGGTGTCCCGCCTCTTTCAGCAAGGCGCGCGCCTTTTCCGGATCGTGCGGGTAATAGTGGATGGTGCTGGGGTCGCACGCCCAATGTTCCTTGGGCAACACGGCGCAAGAGGACTGGCCGAGACCGGCGGCGATCACATTGTTGAGCTCGTCGCGGTCGATGGCATAGTTGAGCGCCCGGCGAATCCGCACGTCGTCCAGCGGCGGTTTGGCGTAATTGAGAAACGCGCCGAGGAACACCAGCGACGGGCTGACCTAAATCGTGACGGCCGGAAACCGCGACGCGATCGCGCGCTGCTGCGTCGCGAGATCGATCGCGAGATCGGTTTCGCCGGTCAGCGTCGTTCGCACCGCGGTGTTGAGCTCGCTGATGATGCGCATCTCGATGCCGTCGAGATAGGGCTGACCCTTCTTCCAATAGTTTTCGTTCCGCACCAGCTTGAAGCTGGAATTGTCTTCCCACGACACGAATTTGAACGGCCCGGTGCCGACCGGCCTGCGGTCGACGTTCACGCCCGGATCGCGGATCGCATTCGGGGACACCATCAACCCGACGCGGTTGGTCAGAATCGTCGGCAAGCCGGCATTGGGTTTATTGAGATGAATCGTCACCTTGTTCGGGGCATTGACCTCGACACTGTCGACGGCGGCGAGATCGGCCTTCACATTGGAGCGCTGCTGGGACTTGTAGCGCTCGATGTTCAGCTTCACCACGCTCCCGTCGAAATCGGCGCCGTCATGGAATTTGACGCCCTCGACCAGGTCGAGCACCAGCGTCTTCGGGTCGGCGAAGCGCCATGCCTTAGCGAGACCCGGCCTCAACTCCAGGGTCGCGGGATTGAAATCGATCAGCGCGTCGAACACCGCGTAAAGCACGTTGAAATCGGTGAGATTGCGGCCGGTCATCGGATCGACCGAGGCAGGATTGTAGGGCATCGCCAGGCGCAGCGTGCCGCCGCGCCGCGGCATGTCCTCGGCCAGCGCCACGCCCGGCAACATTGCCGCCGCGCCGATGGCGGCGCCGCTCTTCAAGACCTGGCGGCGATCGAAAAACGATGAACCCGTCATTGAGACCCCTCCCTTATCTATTACCGTGATTGTATCCAATAACATCAGTCAGGAAATCGAATTCATGAGGGAAAATCGATTTGCCGCTAGAAAGTGATGATTTATGGATACATAATCGCGCGAACGTAACTCACGAAAAAAATTGGGAGAGGCGCGATGAAACGCAGCGAACGTCGGATTTTGACCACCCATGTCGGCAGCCTGATCCGCCCTAAGGCCCTGCTCGACAGCGCCAAGGCGGCCACCGAAAATCCCGCGAAGCAAGCGGACTACGACGCGGCGCTGAGGCGCGCGGTCGCCGAGGTGGTGAAGCAGCAGACCGAGGCCGGCCTCGACATCGTCAATGACGGCGAATACGGCAAGGGCAGCTGGGCGAACTATATTCTGGATCGCGTTACCGGTTTCGAAATCCGCCAGAACCAGCTCCGTCCGGTTTATTGGTTGGGCCGCGACCGCGAGCGCTTCAAGGAGATGATGGAGATCGACATGCCGGGCGTGCTGACCGGCCGGCCGACCGAAGCCTGCGTCGGCCCAATCAAGTACAAGGCACAAGCGGTGATCAAGCGCGACATGGACAATCTCAAGGCGGCCGCGCAAGGCGCCAAGGTTGAAGAGATTTTCTTCACCGCCGTCGCGCCCGCCAGCACCGCCTATGACGGCGTCAACGAGTATTACAAGAACGAGCACGACTATATCTTCGCCATCGCCGACGCGTTGCGCGAGGAGTATCAGGCGGCCCACAAGGCCGGCTTCGTTCTCCAAGTCGACGACGCCGTTCTCGCCAACATGTACGATCATCTGGTGCAGCAAAGCCCGGCGAAATATCGCGAATGGGCGGAGCTGCGCGTCGCGGCGCTGAACCATGCGCTCGAGGGCATCCCCGAGGATCGTATCCGCTACCATGTCTGCTTCGGCTCGTGGCACGTGCCGCATGTCGCGGATGCGCCGCTCGAAGCCGTCGTCGATATCGTGCTCAAGGTGAAGGCGCAGGCGTATTCGATCGAGGCCGCCAATCCGCGGCACGAGCATGAATGGCGGGTGTGGGAGAAAGTGAAACTGCCGAAGGACAAGATCCTGATTCCCGGCGTGGTGACCCACCACACCATCACGGTCGAGCATCCGCGCGTCGTCGCCGACCGCATTGTCCGCTACGCCAAGATCGTGGGGCGCGAGAACGTCATCGCCGGCACCGATTGCGGTTTCGCCCAGGTCGATTTCATCCAGCGCGTCCATCCGACCGTGATGTGGGCCAAGTTCGAGACGCTGGCCGCGGGCGCGCGCCTCGCCAGCAAGGAATTGTGGGGTTGACCGGCATGGAAAATCTCGCGGGCAAGGTCGCGTTCGTCACCGGCGGGGCGAGCGGCATCGGTCTCGGCATCGCCAAGGCATTTGCGAATGCCGGCATGAAAATCGTCATCGCCGACATCCGGCAAGACCATCTCGATAGCGCGGTGGCCGTGTTCAAGGGACGCGGCCAGACGGTTCATCCGATCCGTCTCGACGTCACCGACCGCCCGGCGATGGCCGCGGCCGCCGAAGAAACCGTGCGGCTTCGCGGCAAGGTACACGTGCTGGTGAACAATGCCGGCATTGGCATCGGCGGCATGCTCAAGCAGGCGAAGTACGACGATTGGGATTGGGGCCTCGACGTCAACCTCAACGGCGTGATCAACGGCATCCAGGAATTCCTGCCGCACATTTTGACGCACGGCGAAGGCGGGCACATCGTCAACACGTCATCGATGGCGGCGGTATTGCCGATCTCTCGCGCCGGCATCTATATCGCGGCGAAGGCGGCCGTGATGGCGATTTCGGAGGTGCTGCGCGGCGAGCTGGCCGAAGACAAGATCGGCGTCTCGGCGTTCTGCCCCGGCCCGGTGCAGACCAACATCGCGCAGACCCGCCGCTTGCGGCCCGAGCGTTACAAAAAGAACAGCGGCTATGCCGAATTCGAGCAACGTCTCGAGGACCGGCCGAACAATCCGTTATGGATGGATCACGAAGAGGTCGGCGAGCGCGTGCTGCGCGGCGTGAAGCGGAACGATCTCTTCATCTTCACCCATCCGGAATTCAAGGAAGGCGCGCGCCAACGTTTCGAGGCGATGCTCGCAGCGTTCCCGGACGAGCCGCTCAATAAGGAGCGCGCGGCGGCGATCGGTTTCCTGACGTCCAATCCGATTTATGCACCAATCAAGCGCTGAACCGCGGGGGTCGATTGACGCAACGCGAGCGAACCATTTAATACTTTTTGACCAAATATATATTTCGGCATGCGATGCCGAAGAGGGAGGAAAGGATATGACAATACGAGAGCATGTTGCGCGCTACGGCGTTGATTGTCGGCGTGGCTGGAATCATCGGGTTCGGCGTCGACAACGCCCGCGCCATCGATGAGCCGACCAAAGCCGAGCAGCAAGCGGCGTTGGCGAATGTGCCGGCGAAGGCGCGGCAATACTACGACCACTACTGGTACAACGCGCCGGTTTCGACCAATCCGTACGCGAACTGGACCCCGCCGCCGCCGCCGTGGCAGTTCTGCATCAACGATTCGATGCTGGGCACCTCGTGGCGCACCGACCTGCTCAACGAAGTCAAGAAGCTCAATGCGCAATATCACGCGGCCGGCCTCACCAAGGCGGATGTGCTGGTCACGGACTCGAACAACAACATCAGCGTCCAGCTGACGCAGTTCAACAACCTGTCGCGGCAAGGCTGCAACGTCATCATCTCGACGCCAAGCAACCCGACCGGTTTGTGCTCCGGCATGCATGACGCGCTCGAAAAGGGCGTGCTCAGCATCACCGTGCAATCGCCGGTCAATTGCAACGACGCGATGAATGTCGGCAGCAACCAGTATTACGGCGGCCGCGAGCTGGCGGAATGGGTTGCCAAGGCGCTGCACGGCAAAGGCAACGTGCTGATCTTGAGCGGCGTGCCCGGGATTTCGACGACGATCGGGCTCGAAGCCGGATCGAAGGCCGCCTTGGCCAAGTATCCCGGCATCCATCTCGTCGGCACCGTCTACGGTTTCTGGAACGAAGCCACCTCGAAGACCGAGATGGTGAAGTGGTTGGCGACGCATCCGCAGAAGCTGGACGGCATCGTCTCCTACGGCGACATGGCGGTCGCGGCCGACGAGGCGCTCGCGCAATCGGGCCGTCCGCCGGTGATGCAGGCCGACGGCACCAACGAGTGCGCGTATATCGCTTATTGGCACGACAAGAAGCTGCACACGTTGGCCTTCCTGGCCGGCGGCGGCTCCAACGGCTATGAAGCGTTCTATGTCGCCATGAAGATGCTGAATGGCGCGAAGCCGACAACCAATATGGTGTGGTTCCCGTTGCCGGCGTTGACCGATGCCAGCGCGGAGAAGCTCTACAAGGCGTGGCCGGGCATCACCCCGACCAGCACCTGCTGGGCGGACGAGCCGGATCACCACCTGGTCGCCGATTCCTACATCGACATGTTCTTCAAGGGCGGCAAGAAGATCGAGCCGAAGCCGAATCCCTGATTTGGCTTTGTCCAAGTAGCCTCGGGATGGGCGACGGCTGAACGCCGGCGCCCATCCGCTACTTGTGCCGACGCGTGGGCCGGGGCGACTATGTAACCCTGCCTCAACCCCGTTGGGCCCGTGGCTGAAAGACCGACGATGACGTGGTTGCGAAACCGATTGGACGTGATTGCGCCTTTCGCCATCGCGATCGGTTTATTCGTCGTTACCGCCGCCGTCATTCCGGGCTACGGCAGTCTCATCAGCATCCGCTCCTTGCTGCTGCTGTCGAGCTTGCTGGGCATCGCCTCGGCCGGTCAGACGCTGACCATCATCATGGGCGGAATCGACTTGTCGGTGCCGGCGGTGATCGGCCTCGCTTGCGTTGGGTTCGCGGTCGCCTTCGGCGAAGGCGTTTCGCCCTTCGTCATCGGACCGATCGTGATCGTGGCCGGCATCGTAATCGGCGCCATCAACGGGCTGATTTCACGCATGCTGCGCGTCAGTTCGCTGATCGTAACGCTCGCGACCAGCACTATCATTTATGGCGCGATCTGGGCGCAGACCAAGGGCGACAATCGTGGCAGCGTGCCGGACTCCCTGACCGATTTCGTCTCGGTGATCGGCTGGACCGGTCCGATCCCCCTGCCCGGTTCGGTGATCCTGTGGGGCTTGGTCGTGATTGCCTTCGTGATCCTCGAGCGGCGTACCGTGCTCGGCCGGTGGGTCTATGCCTCCGGCGCCAACCCCGGGGCCGCCGAGTTGGCGCGGATCCCGTCGCTGCTGCTCTGGGCCGTGGTGTTCGCGATCAGCGGCGGCTTGTCGGCCGTGGCCGGCATTTTGCTGGCGGGCTTCAGCAGCGCCGCCAACCCGCAGGTCGGAGACGCCTATCTCTTCACCACGCTCTCGGCGGTGGTCATCGGCGGCACGCCGATCATCGGTGGGCGCGGCAGTTACGCGCGTACCGTGGCCGGCTGCTTCATCATCACCGAATTGACCATGCTCCTGATCGGCCTCGGCCTCGACGAAGCGGCGCAGCAAGTCTGTCTCGGCGTTCTCATCGTCGTCCTGGTCGCGATCTACGGCCGCGAAGTGCATGTGAGAATGCAGATATGAGTGTCGCGGCGAAGAGCGAACTCCCGGACCAAGCCACGGCGACCGCGCCGATCGTGAGTTTCCGCGCGTTGCGGCGCAATTTCGGTGAGACCATCGCGTTGGCCGATTGCTCCTTCGACATCGTGCCGGGGGAAATCCACGCGCTGGTCGGCGAAAACGGCTCCGGCAAGAGCACGCTGATCAAAATCTTGGGCGGAATCCTGCCCCAAAGCGGCGGCGAGCTGGTCTGGAGCGGCGCGGTTACGCGCTTCCACGATCCGCGCGCGGCGCAACAGGCGGGGATCGCGACCGTGTTCCAGGAAACGCTGGTGCTCGATCAATTGTCGGTGCGCGACAACGTCGCCCTTGGGCTCGACCGTCTGTTTCGCCGCGTGCATTCGACCGCGGATGAAACCCGCGTCGTGCTGGAAGCGCTCGGCATAATCGGCATGACGGCCCTCGATCCCGAGATGCCGATGGCGGCCCTGTCCCTGGCGCAACGGCAAGGCGTCACCATCGCGCGGGCTCTGCTCCGGCCGTGGCGGCTGCTCGTGCTCGATGAATCGACATCGGCGCTCGACGTCAATGCGCGCGACCGGCTGTTCGAGGCGTTGCGGCGCTTCCGCGGCGAAGGCCGTTCGATCTTGTTCGTGTCGCACCGCATGGACGAAATCCTCGATATCGCCGACCGGTTGACCGTGCTGCGCTCCGGACGCAGCGTCGCGACCCTGGCGCGCGCCGAAACCACGACCGAAGTGCTGCTTGAATTGATGTCGACGCATGAGGAGGCGGTGGCCGCCGAGCATGCGGCGGCGATCAAACCCAACCGTGCGATCGGCGCGCCCGTCATCACGGCGAAAGGCGTCGCGGTGCTGCCCGAATCCGCCGCCTTCGACCTCACGGTGCGCGCCGGCGAAATCGTCGGCATCGCCGGGCTCGAAGGTCACGGCCAGGTCGCATTCATCGAAGCCATCGCCGGGCTGCGGCGGCCCGCCAAGGGTGTCATCGAGACCGACCGCGGCGCCATCACGTCATTCGCGAACGCCGCGCGCGCGGGCATCGCCTATTTGCCGCGCGAGCGCAAGACCGAAGGCATCTTCGCGCCGCTGTCGGTCCTCGACAATTTGACGATCTCCGCGATCGGCCGCTTTTCCCGCCTCGGATTGTTGGCCGAAGGACGCCGCCACGCCGAGGGCATGCGGTTGGCCGCCCAATCGCATGTCGTGACGCCAAGCCTGTCGACGCCGATCGCGGCGTTGAGCGGCGGCAATCAGCAGAAAGTCTTTCTCGGACGGCTGCTGGCGCTGACGCCGCGGGCGTTGGTGCTGAACGACCCGATGCGCGGCGTCGATCTGGGCGCGAAGCAGGACATCTACAAAATTCTCGAAGACTTCGCGTCGAAGGGTGGCGCGGTGATTTTGCTGTCGACGGAACTGGCCGAGCTTTGCCTCCTGTGCGACCGCGTCGCCGTATTCCACGACCACGGGCTGTTTGCCGTGATCGAACGCGAGGCGCTGAACGTGCAATCGTTGATCGCGGCGATGTTCGGCCAGTCGGGCGCGACGAAAGGGGCCGCGGCATGAAATTCAAGCTCGATCGCCAAGCCTATTACTGGCCCGCGCTGTTCGCCTTCGCGATCCTGTTCGTCGGCAACATCGTCGCGAATCCGATCTTCGTCAGCCATGACAATTGGCGCCCGGTTCTGCTGGGCGCGGCGCCCTTCATCATCACCACCTGGGCGCAGACCGTCCCCATCCTGTCCGGCAACGGCGATCTCGACCTCTCGATCGGACCGTTGGCCGGCCTGGTCAACGCCGTGCTGGCGTCCACCCTGCCGGATCTGGGCATAACGGATCCGGTGTCGATGATCGTGATCGCGCTCGCCATCGGTTTGGCGTCGGGTCTGCTCAACGGGTTTCTCGTCACCATCGTGCGGGTGCAGCCGATCATCGCGACGCTCGGCACGTTCCTGACCTATCAGGGGCTGACGCTCGAATTGCTGCCGATCTCCGGCGGCAGCGCGCCGCCGTGGATGAAGGTGATCTCCGGCGAAATTCTCGGCGTGCCGGGCGTCTTCTTCGTCTTCATCCTGATCGCGGTGGCCTGGTGGCTCTTGGGCAAGACCGCGTACCGCCGCAACCTGCTCGCGGTCGGCGGCGATATTCGCGCCGCCTACACCGCGGGAATCAACGTCGTCGCGGTGCGGATCGCGGCCTTCGTCATCGCCGGCCTGCTCGCCGCGATCACCGGCATCGTCTTCACCGCGACGATCGGCGCGGCCGATCCGACCATCGGCACGCCTTACATCCTGACGTCGATCGCCGGCGTGGCGCTGGGCGGTATCGCGCTGAGCGGCGGGCGCGGCGGGTTTCTCGGCGCCGCCGCCGGGGGCGCGCTGCTGTTCCTGATCGAGAACCTGTTCTCGCTGGCGCAGGTGTCGATCTACTACATCCAGATCGCCTATGGCGGGATTCTGCTCGTCGCCCTGACGATAAACTCGATCACCGACCGCGTCCGCCGGCGCCGCGCGCAGGCGGCCCTCGTCTAGCTAGCTCCTTCGATTTAAATTCGGCGCGGCGAAGTCGCCATCACCTTTTTGGTCGCGGGCCGCTCGCCGACGGCGCGGAGCCACGCCATCGATCGCGGCGTCACGGCGTCGCTCATCCCCTCGGGCATCAGGAACGGCACCGCCAGCGCCATCGGGTAGGTGCAGATATCGGCGAGCGAATAGTCGTCGCCGGCGAGCCATTTCCGCTCGGTCAAATCGGCTTCGAGCTTGTCCACCGAGAACTTGATCTTCCGTCGCTCTTCCGCCAGCACCGCCTCGCCGAAACCCTTGCGGGCATTGCGCCATTTCACCTTCTGCTCGTGGAGCGGCACCCGCGCGACATAGGCCTCGAACTCGTCGTCCGGCATGTCGCGCACCACGCGCTTGCCTAGCGCCTCCCAGCCCAGCGTCGAGACGCACCAGCAGAAATATTCGTTGACGAACTTGGTCCAGATGCGCATCTGCGCGCGCCAATATTCGTCCTTGGGACGCAGCGGCACCTGCGGAAAGACGGCGTCGAGATATTCGCAAATCACGGTGGATTCCGTGATGGTGCGGCCGTCGTGGATCAGCACCGGCACTTGGCCGCGCGGGTTGATTTTCACGAACGCAGGATCGTGCTGCTCGAATTTCACCAGGTTGAGGCGGTGGTCGACATAGTCGATCTGCTTTTCCGCCAGCGTCAGCAGCACCTTGAGCGAATTGGCGCCTGGGCCGCCATGATACAGTTCGAGAGTCATCGCGATTTCCTATGAGGCTGCCGGCTTCGGCAGGCCGAACAGCGTGTGCAGGCCGGGATGCCGGCCAAGCCCGCCATAAAGATCGAAGCCGCGGTCGATATACTCCTTTAGCGGCTCGTCGTCATGGAGCGGCGGAATTTTCGCCACCGACGCGGTCCACAAGAACACGGCCAGGATGCAGTAATCGGCGTAGTTGGGATGGTCGCCGCCGAGCCATGGCGTTTCCCTCAACAGCATCCGCAACGGTTCCAGCGTGGGGGGCACGAGCGGCAACCGCTCTTCGCGCCCCGCCTGGACCTCCTCGAGCCGTCGGCCGCCCAGCAACTTCTGACGGCTTTCGCGGACATAGGCATGGTCTCGCGGCATCGACAGATCGTGATAGTCGAGGATGTAGCAGCCGAACCAAGGCCGGATCGCCGTCCGCCACAGCCACTGGTCGATGAACTTGGTCAACACCTTCATGCTGTCGCCCTCGAACAGCATCGGCCGGTCGGGATATCTGGCATCGAGATATTCCGCGATCTTCCAACTGTCGATCACCCACTCGCCGTCGTCGACGATCACCGGCAGGCGCTCCGACCGGCCGCCGGTCAATTCCTTGATGCCGGTGAAGCCGTTGGGCACCAGCTCGATGTCGAAGCTCTTGTGCTTCAGCGCGTATTTGGTGCGCCATACGAACGGGCTGATGGTGCAGCCGCTTTCAAGCACCAAGTCGAACAGCCGGATGCTGTTGTTCTTCGCCATCTCAATTGGCGCCGGGCATCGGTCGGCCCTGCGCCGCGCGCAGCTTCATGCGCCGCGCATAGTCGGGATGATTCTCGTATTGCTTCAGGGCAGCGATGACGTCGCCGTTCCGCTGTTCCATGGTCGGGACGAATTCGGGAAACGGCAGAATCCAGAAATCGTTGCGCTCGACAGCGTCGCGAACCACGCGGCCTAGCTCAACCGGATCGAAGCCGCCTTCGATAACCGACTTCAGGCGCTTGAAGGTTTCCGGATCGGCGCCGTAATAGCCGGTCGCGGCGTACTTATCCGGCCGCGCCAGCACCGATTTATGGATATTGGTATTGACCGCGCCCGGACACAGGCAGGACACGCCGATATTGAATTTGCCGAGTTCGATCCGGAGCGATTCCGACAGGCCGCGCACCGCGTACTTGGTGGTGCAGTAGATCGCGGTTCCTGGCAGCGCGACGAAAGCCGACATCGAGGCGGTGTTGACGATGTGCCCGCCCTCGCCGCGCTCGATCATGCGAGGCATGAAGGTCTGGGTGACGTTGATCATGCCTTTGAGATTGACGTCGATCTGCCAGTCCCAATCGTCGAAGGTGGCCTTTTCCACCGGTCCAAACTGGCTGACGCCGGCGGTATTGCACAGCAGCTTAACCGGACCGAACACTTGCTCCGCCTCGTCCGCCGCGCGGCGGCAAGCGTCGCGGTCGGTGATGTCGAGCTTGATGCCGTGCACCGCGACGTTCTTGCCGCGGAAATAGGCGAGCGCCGCGTCGAGGTGATCCTGCCGGATGTCGGCGATCACCACTTTCATGCCGGCCTCCTCGGCGAACACCTTGGCCTGCCCCAACGCCACGCCCGAACCGCCGCCGGTGACGAAGGCGACCTTTCCCGGGAGATCTTTCATTTAGTGGTTCCTTGTTGCCGATTTTTTTCGCTGCGCGTACGGCGCAGGCGAAAATTATATGACATCACTAAACATATATGATAACCACGAATGCTAAGCGGCAAACTATTGGGTCAAGCCGCGACAAGTAAAATTCAACCCAGGGAGGGTGGACCGTGACAAGCAAAATTGCGCTGTTGGGCGCCTTGGCCGCCATGGCCGCTGGAACCTTCGCGGTCGGCATGGATTCCGTTCGGGCGCAGGATCAAAAGCCGCTGCGCGTCGCGATGAACGCCGACCCTGACGTACTCGACATGACGCAATCGACCAATCCTCCCCAAGGACTGGCGACGCTCAGCAACGTCTATGAAGGCTTGTGGGGCTTCAACCCCGACGGCACCAAGCGGGCCGGTTTGGTTGAAACCACCGACGTCTCGCCGGACGGCAAGATCGTCACGCTGCATCTTCGTCACGGCGTCAAATTCCAATCCGGCGATCCCTTCACGTCGAAGGACGTGCTGTGGAGCCACGAGCGGATGATGAAGAAGACCTGGTTCTATCCCGGCTTCGCGCGCTTCATCGACCATATGGAGGCGCCGGACGACTACACCGTCAAAGTCGTGATGAAACAGGCGGATGCGCAGTTCCTCGCGATCCCGGCGCTGATCATCGCCTCGAAGACCTATTTCGACCGCGCCGGCGAAAAGGAATTTGCCGCGCATCCCGCCGGCACCGGTCCCTACAAGATCGTCGAATACAAACCGGGGCAATATCTCGACCTGGCCACCTGGGACGGCGCCTGGGACCGGAAGCCGCAGGTTCAGAAGGCGCATTTCGTGTTCGTCCAGGACGACAACACCCGCGTCGCGAAATTGCAGGCGGGCGAAGTCGACATGATCATGGCGACGCCCTACGCCTCCTATGATTCGCTGAAGAAGGCCGGTTACACGCTCGTGAAACTGCCGGTGCATCCGACCCAATCGGTGCAGATGTCGCTGATCAACAAGCATACCCCGTGGGCCGACGTGCGCATCCGCGAGGCGATGGCCTATGCCATCGACAAGGATGCAATCGTGAAAGGGCTGCTGCACGGCGTGCCGACGGACTATCCGCGGCTGATGCCGGACGAGCTCGGCTACGATCCGAACCTCAAGGACTACAAATACAATCCGGCCAAAGCGCGCCAACTCGAGGACGAGGCGGGCTACGCCAACGGCTTCAACATGCCGCTCTACGTCTCCACCGGCGTCTATTTCGGCACCCAGGAGACAGCGGAAGCGGTCGCGCTCTATCTGAAACAGAACCTCAACATCAACACCAAGATGCAGGGGATTCAGCTGATCCAGCTCCTGCAGCTCATCGGCCGCATGGCGAAGGACCCCGCCGGCGAATATGTCTCGGTCGCGGGATTGCCGGTCGCCAACCTGCCGACGCCGCTCGAAGGCGTGTCGCTGGCCTATTACGGCAAGGCGCCGTTCGCGCTCTATCATGACGACGTAATGGACGCGTTGTACGAAAAGGCGGACGCCACGCTCGATTTGAAGGAGCAGGGCAAGCTGATTTCGCAGATGATGGCCCGCGAGCAGCAAGAGCTGCAAACCATCACGCTGTGGCAGTACGTCGACGTCTACGCCATGCGCAAGGGCGTCACCTATCGCCCCGGCATCCACGGGCTTGAGGTCGTGTATCTGCCCGAAGTGCATATGTAACGTTACGCGGTCCCGGCCGGCGGTGACCGCCGCCGGCCGGATCGGCTGTTCAGGGAGGGATCGGCGATGACACCCAAAACCGCGTTGCTCGGTGTTTTGGCGATTGCGGGCACGATGTTGACGGCCGCGCCAGCGCCATTGTTCGCGGCGGATCAGCCGCCGTTGCGGATCGCGATGAACGCCGATCCCGACGTGCTCGACATGACGCAATCGACCAATCCGCCGCAAGGCTTGGCGACGATGGCCAACGTCTATGAGTCATTGGTGCGGGCCGATCCCGAGGGCCATACCTCGCCGGCCCTGGCCGAATCCTGGGACATTCTAGACGGCGGCAAGACCATCGTCATGCATTTGCGGCATGGCGTTAAATTCCATTCGGGCGATCCGTTCACCGCCGCCGACGTGGTTTGGAGCCATGAGCGCATGTCGAAAAAGACATGGTTCTACGCGCTGAGCTTCGCCAAGTTCATCACCAAGGTCGAGGCGGTCGATCCCTACACCGTCAAATTCTCCTTCAAGCAGCCCGACGCGCAATTCCTCCTGGTGCCGGCGCTGATCATCGGATCGAAGAGCTATTTCGACCGCGTCGGCGACAAGGAATTTTCGAAACACGCGGTCGGCACCGGACCCTATAAAGTCGTCGAGTACAAGCCGGCGGAATATCTCGACCTGACGGCCTTCGACGATTATTGGGGGAAGAAGCCGCAGATCAAGAAGGCGCACTTCGTCTTCGTGCAGGACGACAATACCCGCGTCTCCAAGCTACAGGCCGGCGAAGTCGATATGATCATGGCGACGCCGTATTCGGCCTACGACCAGCTCAAGGGCCAGGGCTTCACGATGGTGAAGCTGCCGGTGCATCCGACCCAATCGATCCAGATGCAGTTCGCCAATCCGCATTCGCCCTGGCACGATTTGCGCGTCCGCAAGGCGATGGCCTACGCCATCGATCGCGACGCGATCGTAAAGGGCTTGTTGCACGGCATGCCGACCGACTATCCGCGCCTGATGCCGGACGAGGTCGGCTATGACCCGAATCTGGTGGACTACAAATACGATCCGGCGAAGGCGCGGCAG
Organism: uncultured Alphaproteobacteria bacterium; assembly: GCA_963729845.1. Classification (GTDB taxonomy): domain Bacteria; phylum Pseudomonadota; class Alphaproteobacteria; order ATCC43930; family CGMCC-115725; genus JAATGI01. The sequence goes on along the minus strand of CAVSQC010000046.1, from coordinate 188,778 downwards.
CTTCTGGCGGAAGCGGGATACCCCAACGGCTTCACCATGCCGCTCTATTATTCGACGGGCGTCTATTTCGGCACCCTCGAAACCGTCGAGGCGGTGGCGCTCTATCTGAAGCAGAACCTGAACGTCACCAGTAAGGTGCAAGGCATCCAGCTCATCCAGCTTCTGCAGATGCTGGGCCGCATCGCGCGCGACCCCAAGGGCGAGTATATCGGCGTCGCCGGTCTGCCGATCGCCAACCTGCCGACGCCGCTCGAAGGCGTATCGCTCGCCTATTCCGGCATGTTCGCGATGTACAAGAACGACAAGCTCGACGCCCTGCTGGCAAAGGCGGATTCGATCCTCGATGTCGCGCAGCAAGCGCCGTACATCAGAGACATGATGAAGATCGAGCAGGAGGATCTGTCGACCATCACGCTGTGGCAGTATGTCGACGTCTACGCCATGAAGAAAGGCATCGAATACGCGCCGCTGAAGCATGGGCTGGAGGTGGTCTACCTGCCGATGGTCACGGACAAGAACATGATGTGATCGGGGGCGGCATCGTCGCCGTCCCGCCCCACCCCGGCGCGGCCGGTTAATTCTTTTTCCGCGCGGCGCGCGCCGCCAGAAATTTCGCCATCGCCGCGCGCGGTTCATCGGTCTGCCACGATGTGACGAACGCCTCGATCCCCGCCTGCACCGCGTCGCGGAGCGGCAAGTCTTCCCACGCCGCCAACAGCCGCTTCTGCAAACGGATGGCTTGCGGGCCACAGGCCAGGATCGCGTCGAGCCATTCCTCGACCGCGGCGTCCAGCCCCGCCGCCGGGACCACGCGCTCGACCAGGCCCCATCGCGCAGCATCCGTCGCCGAAAATGTCTCGCCCAGATACAGGATTTGCCGCGCCCTGCCCCAGCCGACCAGCATCGGCAGCAGCGCCGCCTCCACCACCGAGGGAATGCCGATCTTCACTTCCGGCATGCCGAACATCGCGGTCTCGGCGGCGATGCGCAGATCGCACGACGCCGCGATTTCGAGGCCGCCGCCCAGGGCGTAGCCCTCGATCCGCGCGATCGCCGGCACGGGCAGGCGCCGCACCGCGTCGCAACAGCGATGGACGCGGGTGATGAGCGCCCGGGCGGTGGCGGCGTCGAGCCCCGCCATCTCCGCGATGTCGACCCCGCCGATGAAGGCGCGCGACCCGGCGCCGGTCAGCACGACCGCGCGCAGCGTTTTGTCGGCGGCCAGCGCGTCGAACGCGGCGACGAATTGCTCCATCATCATGCTGTTGAGTATGTTGAGCTTGCTCTCGTTATCGACGGTGACGCGGGCGATCCTGCCGCCCTCGCGTTCTCTCGATCGCGGTGTGCACGCCGCTCATCGGCCGTCCCCCTCGCCCTCGCCATCGTCCGACGGGGGCTCCTCCTCGGCGGACGGCACGCGATAGCTGCCGCCGATCCACCGCGCGAGGTCGATGGTCTGGCAGCGCGCCGAGCAGAACGGGCGGAATCGCGCTTGCGCCGGCTTGCCGCAGATCGGGCACGGTTTGCTGGTCGGGGCGGGCTTGCTCATGGCGATCAGGATACCGGATCGATCGCTACGCTGTCGCGGGGTCGCGTCTCGACGACGATTTTGACGGCGTACCCGAGCCTGGCCTCCAGGTCGCGGCGCGCTTCGGCCGCGTCGCTGTCGAAAGAGGCGGCGATATCCGGATGAACCAGCAGCCTGAACCGCTTACCCGGCGCGGCAATGCTTTCGCGTTGCAGGCGACGCAGCGCGTCGAGCGCGACGGTCAGCGCCGTCCGGGTCGCGGCGGTGCCGGGCCGCTGCTCGAATAATTGCTCGGTCAGGGACGGGCGGCGGCGCTTGAGCGCGAGTTCGAAATGGCCGAGCCGGGTCCAGCCGAGATATTGCGCGCCCTCGCCCAATGCCTGTTTCAGAGCCGCCGCCACGCGGTCCCGGGCGCCGCGGTCCTTCATGCCGATGAAATCGATCACGACGGGGCCGGAAAGGTCGCGCAAACGGATTTGCCTGGCGATTTCCGGGGCGGCCGCGAGATTGGTGGAGAGAGCGCCGCCGCGCCCGCCGTCGACGTCGATCAGGATCGCCGCGGCCGTCGGCTCGATTGCGATGGCGCCGTCTTTCGGCAACGGCACGCGCGGCCCCAGCGCGGAACTCGACGGCTGAGGCAATCCCCTCCGCTTCGAATAGCGGCGCGGGATCGGCATGCAGCCTGACGCTGCCGCCGAATGTGGCCTTTGCCTCGGCAAGCGCGGCGGCGTCATCGACCACGAGTTCGTGTGCTTCGGCAAACTCGGTCAGCAGCGACGCAAACGCCGTCTCCCGCCGGCGCAACAATTTCGGCACCTGATCGCCCGCGGCGAATTTTTGCTCGGCGGCATCGAGTTTCATCGTCACCGCGGCGGCTTTGTCGGCGCGCGCCGCTTTGGTCACCCTGACGATGACGGTCTCGCCCTCGCGCGGCTTGGCGTCGCGCGGCATGTCTTCGCCGCCGAGAAACGCCGGCCGCGCATCCCCGATATCAACCAGCACCGCTGGCACGTCCGGCCGCAGGGCGACCACCCGCCCGGCATGCAAATCTCCCGCCCGCGCGGCGCCGTGCGTCCGCACCAGGCGCAACGCCTGCAATTCGCCGTTCTCGACCAGCGCCGCCCAGATTTCGCCGGGCGACAGCGACAGCAACAATCGGCGCGTCATGGCGCGAGGCGCCGTGCCCGCTCGAAACCCAATCCCGCAAGTAACGAAGCGGTCTCGAACAGCGGCAGGCCGACAATGTTTGAATAGGAGCCGCCGATGTCGCGGATATACCGCGCCGCCAAACCCTGGATGGCGTAACCGCCAGCCTTGCCCAGCCCCTCGCCGCTAGCGGCATAGTCGGCGATTTCGTCAGGCGTCAGTCGCTTGAACGTGACCGTGCTGGTGACTAGCCGCGTGCCGAGCCGGCCTTCCGGCGACATCACCGCGACGCCGCCGATGACGCGATGGCGCCGCCCGGACAGGAGCGCGAGGCACCGCCGCGCGGTCTCCATGTCCTCGGGCTTGTCCAGAATGCGGCGGCCGCACGCCACTACGGTATCGGCGGCCAGGATGAAGGCGCCGCGATGGCGCGGGGCGCACGCTTCGAGCTTGGCGCGGGCCAACCGTGCCGCGTGTGCCGGCGGCAATTCGCCTTTGAGCGGCGTCTCGTCGAGATCGGCTTGATCGAACGCGTCGGGCACCAGCCCGATTTGCGCCAACAATTCGCGGCGGCGCGGCGAGGCCGAGGCCAGCACCAGGCGCTGCGTCGTCACGGGCGCTATTTGAAGCGGAACGTGATGCGACCCTTGGTCAAGTCATAGGGCGTCATTTCGACATTGACCCGATCGCCCGCGAGCACGCGGATGCGGTTCTTGCGCATTTTTCCGGATGTGTGGGCCAGGACTTCGTGGTCGTTGTCCAGCCTGACCCTGAACATGGCATTGGGCAGTAGTTCTGTAACGGTACCCGAAAATTCGATGAGATCTTCTTTCGTCATTCATCGCCTATGGTTCATTCCCTCGACTGCCGCCACCATGTTGGCGCGCCGCCGCCCGGTCAAGCCCCCTCGCGCGCATTCTAGCTCCGAATTTGCAGGACGCAGATCAGCGTGAAGAGCCGCCGCGCGGTGTCGCCGTCCACCGCGACCTGCGGCGCCAGGCGCTCGCGCAGCAACTCCGACGCCTCGTTATGCAAGGCGCGGCGGCCCTGGTCGATGGCGGTGATCTTGGACAGCGGTGCGTTGCGGATGGCGTGATTGTAGCTTTCGCAGATCAGGAAATAGTCCCTGATGATCGGGCGAAGTTCGGCGAGCGCCAGGGAGATACGATCGACCGGCGCGCCGTCGGCGCCGCGCACGTCCATAACCAGGCGCGGCCCGTCCATCGCCAGATGGAGATGGAACGGCCCGTCATCGGCGGCGCCAACGGGAACAAAGCTGTTTTGCTCGAGGAGATCGAAAATCGCGGTGGCGCGTTCATGCTCGATATCGGCGCTACGCCGCACCACCGTGTGCTCGTCGAGGGTAATCTTGGCGATGCCCCGGTTGTCGCCCGCCATCAGCCGCGCGGGAGGTTGAGCCGGATCGCGATCGAGCGCGCATGGGCTTCGAGCCCCTCGGCCTCGGCAAGGGTCACGGCCGCCGGTCCGATCGCGTTGAGCGAGGCGGCGTCACACCCCAGGATCGAGGTGCGCTTCATGAAATCCAGCACGCCCAGTCCCGACGAGAACCGTGCGCTGCGTGAGGTGGGCAACACATGGTTCGGTCCGCCGACATAATCGCCCACCGCCTCCGGCGTATAGCGGCCGAGAAATATCGCGCCCGCGTTCCGGATCTTGGCCATCAGCGCGTCGGGATGCTCCACCGCCAGCTCGACATGCTCGGGGGCGATGCTATCGACCAGCCCCACCGCATCATCGAGATCGCGCACCACGATGACGGCGCCGTGTTTTGTCCAGCTTTCGCGCGCGATGGCGCCGCGCGGCAGCACGTTCAACTTGCGTCTCGACCGCGGCCGCGACCGCGTCGGCGAACGCCGCGTCGTCGGTGATAAGAATCGATTGGGCGGCGACGTCGTGCTCCGCCTGGCTCAACAGATCGGCCGCGATCCAGGCGGGGTCGTTCCGCTTGTCGGCCACCACCAGGATTTCCGACGGGCCGGCGATCATGTCGATGCCGACCGTGCCGAACACGCGCCGCTTGGCCGCCGCGACATAGGCATTGCCCGGCCCCACGATCTTGTCGACCGCCGCGATGCTCGCCGTGCCGTAAGCCAGCGCGCCGATCGCCTGCGCGCCGCCGATGCGATAAGCCTCGTGCACGCCCGCAAGCTTCGCCGCCGCCAAGACCAGTGGATTGAGCTTGCCGCCGGGCGACGGCACCGCCATCGCGACCCGCGGCACGCCCGCGACTCTGGCCGGGATCGCGTTCATCAGTACCGACGACGGATAAGCCGCCGTGCCGCCCGGCACGTAAAGCCCGACCGACGCGAGCGCGGTCCAGCGCGCGCCGAGCCGCACGCCCTGCGCGTCGCGATAATCGAGCGGCGCCGGCAATTGGGTGCGGTGGTACGCCTCGATCCGTTCGGCGGCGAGGCGCAGCGCCGCCAACCGCTCCGGTGCGCAACTCTTTTCCGCCACCTCGATCTCGGCGGGCGCGATGCGCAACGTCGCGGCCGTCACGTCGAGGCGGTCGAATTTCTTGGTGTATTCGATCACCGCCATGTCGCCGCGCGCGCGTACATCGGCGAGGATCGCGGCGACAGCATCGTCGACGCGCTCCTCGATCTCGCGCTTGGCGTTCAGCAAGCGCGCGAATTCCGCTTCGAATCCCGCGCGCGATGCGTCGAGCCTAAGCGGCATCGACCACCTCGCGGAACCGTTCGATCCAGGCATTGACCTGTTCGGTGCGGGTCTTGAGTGCGGTTCGATTGACGATGAGACGCGACGTTATTTCCGCGATCTCCTCGATCTCGACCAGATTGTTGGCCTTCAACGTCGAGCCGGTCTGCACTAGGTCGACGATCTGGCGCGAGAGGCCCATGCCGGGCGCAAGCTCTACCGCGCCGTTGAGCTTGATGCATTCGGCTTGGACGCCGCGCGCCGCGAAATAGCGCCGCGTGAGTTCGGGGTATTTGGTGGCGATGCGGATGTGGCTGAGGCGGCCGAAATCGTCCTGTCCGGCATCCTCGCGCGGCCCCGCCACCACCAGCCGGCACCGGCCGATGCCGAGGTCGAGCGGCGCATAGAGTTCCGGATAGTCGAACTCCATCAAATCGTCGGCGCCGGTGACGCCGAGATGCGCGGCGCCGAAGGCGACGAAGGTCGGCACGTCGAAGCTTCGGACGCGGATCACGTCGAGCTCGTCGTGGTTGGTGCGAAAGCGGAGCTGGCGCTCGTCGGGATCGTCGAACGCCGCTTCGAGCTCGATCCCGGCACGCCGCATCAGCGGCACCGCCTCGTCGAGGATGCGTCCCTTGGGCAGCGCCAACACCAGCCGCTCATTCGCCAACACGATATTACTCCTACTGAATTCCCGGGGACGGAGGGGAGATTTCCTATGCGCCGCCTTCTACCGGATGGCGAGGAGCCTGGCGTGTCGGCCAGGGGTCGCCGAGATCCTCTAAATGGCACAGGATGCGGCCAACTTCCAGCCGGACGGCGGCGCCGCCGGCAAAGTCAATTCTTAACGCCCCGTCCGCGTCGCGCCGCACCGCCAAGAGGACGAGGAGCCGTTCGGCATCGCGTGGGCTGAAGCGCTGGCGCCGCACCGCCGTCACATCGTCGAACCGGACGCCGCAGCGGATGCGCTCGAGGCCGGCGCCCGCCCCCTCGCGCCGCAAGCGGCTGACCATCAGCACGAAGCGCCGATCTTCCGCGACATAGGCCATGTCGCCGACCGCGACCAGGGCGTCCTGAAGGATAGCCGAGATGACGGCGATGTCTTCCTCGTCTTCCGCCCGCAGCTTCAGTGCGTCGGCCTTGACGGAGTCAGCTGCCATCCACCAGCCGTTCGATGTCGGCGCCGCACGCCGCCAGTTTTTCCTCGAGCCGCTCGTAGCCCCGGTCGAGGTGATAGACACGGTTGACGATGGTCTCGCCCTTGGCGGCGAGCCCCGCCAAGACCAGCGACACCGATGCGCGCAGATCGGTGGCCATGACCTGCGCGCCGGTCAGCGCGGGCACGCCACGCACCATCGCCGAGGCGCCGTGCACGTTGATGTCCGCGCCCATCCGGCACAGTTCCGGCACATGCATGAAACGATTCTCGAAGATCGTCTCGGTGATCATGGCGGCGCCGTTGGCGGTCGCCATCGCCGCCATCATCTGGGCCTGAAGGTCGGTCGGAAACCCCGGGAACGGCTCGGTCATGACGTCGACCCCGGTGAGCCGGCCGTTGGCGCGGGCGACATGCACCCCCTCCGGCGTTTCGGTCACCTCGAAGCCCGGCTTTTTCCAATACGCGCGCGACCGCGGCGATGTCGCCGTGCTTCGCGCCGATCAGATCGACGGCGCCGCCGGCGATCGCGGTCGCGATGACATAGGTGCCCGTCTCGATCCGGTCGGGAATGACGCTGTGCCGCGCGCCGTGAAGCCGCTCGGCGCCGCGGATGGTGATGCGGTCGGTCCCGGCGCCGCTGATGTCGGCCCCCATGGCACTGAGGCAACGCGCCAAGTCGCCGATTTCCGGCTCGCGCGCCGCGTTGACCAACACCGTCTCGCCCCGCGCCAGCGACGCCGCCATCAGCAGATTTTCGGTGGCGCCGACCGAAGGCTTGGCGAAGATGACCTCGGCGCCGACCAGACCCTTCGGCGCGCGCGCCTCGATATAGCCGTTGGCGAGTTCGATGGTGGCGCCGAGCCGCTCCAGCCCCGCGATGTGCAGGTCGACCGGGCGGGTGCCGATGGCGCAGCCGCCCGGCAGCGATACCTTGGCCTCGCCCCTGCGCGCCAGCAACGGGCCCAGCACCAACACTGAAGCGCGCATCTTGCGCACCAGATCGTACGGCGCCGTTACCGACGCAATGTGCTTCGCCGACAGCGCCAGCGTATGCCCGGTTTCGCCGGGGCTGGCAGCGCCGGTCATGGTGATGGAGACACCGTGCTGGACCAGCAGATGCGACAGCGTCGTGATGTCGGCGAGGAACGGCAGATTTTCGAGGGTCAGCGTCTCATCGGTCAGAAGCGCCGCCGTCATCAGCGGCAAGGCGGCGTTCTTGGCACCGCCGATCGGGATTTTGCCTTCGAGCGGCCTACCGCCGCGAATCCGTATCCGGTCCATTCAACTCCACCGCGGCCAGCGTCGCGCCAGCGTCAACCCTTGTAGCCGAGCATTACGGCGCGCTCAAGGCGGCGTGCCGTCCTTGTCGGGGGTCTTGTCGCCGGCGTCGCGCTCGCGGACCTGCGCCTTGCGCCGGGCAAGATTGGCACGCAGCTCGGCCGCCAGCCGCTCGCGCCGTTCCGCCGCCTGCCGCTCGGTCGTGGCCGTAGTATGAGGTTTCTGGCGCTGGGTCGGCATCGTGGCGGTCAAGCCCGAGATAAATCGCTCGGCTTTGAAGCCAGACGCGGCAAGAGATCGGCCAAGATCGCCGCGCCATAGTCGCCGTTCATGTGGTAGACGTCCTTCGCCGCTATCGGCCCATAGATTCCCATCGCTCCGTCGGAATATCGGCGCCTCGTCAACAGGCCACGCCAGAGCAACGCCTCCGGCGGCTGAAGCGGCTGCGCGCCCAGAGCGGCGATACGTTCGCACACCCGCTCGAAGGTCGCGATAGAGATACCTCGTCGCCATTCGCCAGCGCCGCCTTGAACCCGGCCGCCAATGGATGATCGCTATAGTCCGGATCGAGGACGCGCTCGCTTGCACGCGGCAGAGGAACAGCCCACAGCGTCGGGCCGGCGTCCCGCACCTTCTGCAGGGTGCGGAAAAAAGACTGCGCACGCACGCGCCCTAAAATCGCTTCCTCGAACGCGGCCTCTGAAACAAATAGTGGCGCGTCTTGGTCGCGATGAGCCTCGGTTCGCATTCTCATATAAGCTTCGATCACAAAGTCGAAGCGGAACGTCATGCCGACCAGCACCAGATGATGGTAGCGGGCCAGGTCGATCTCTTCCTGGCCGCCCGAGGTGTGGCGGAAGAATTCGCGCACGCGATCGGTCGGCACGAGACGCGCGCCGACACGGCTGGTTTCATCCATCGATTTCTGCGGACCGGCGAAAAAATCGAGTTCGACATCGGCGAATTGCTTCCGCAGACGGTCCCAACCGAGTTTCAACGCCGCCACATGCGAATTGCCGACAAAGCAGTAACGCCTCATCGGGCAAACGCTTCCAACAGCAGGTCTTCGCAAGCCGTCTCGTTCGGCGATTCCGGCGTATCCGCGTCGTCGGACGCGGCCGGCGCGACAATGGCGCCGGTGCCGTGCGCCTCGAAAAAGAGCCGCATGGCCGCATCGACGCCCGCCGCCGTCACCGATCGCAGATTGGCGTCGTAGAAGACGCCGCGCGATGCCGGGGCGGCGATCAGCTCGTAAGACGGAAAATAGTCGACGTCGTCGTACTCTTGGCAGAGTTGACCGCCGACTGCCCGCAATACGCTCTTGGAATAAGTGGTGGCGACCAGCACATGATCATCCGTCGCCGTCGCCGTGAGCGGCACCGGCGACACGGTCAAGATGAACCTGATCGCTGGGTTGTGGCGCCGCAGAAGATCGCGGAACGCGCAAAAAGAACGATATGTCTCCGCGAAGTGGAAATTGCGGAAGGCATAAATTTCGGGATCGTAGTGGCCCGCGATAGTGCCGGGCGCGGTCGGATAAACCGTGCCGGTGGCCTGATCGACCCAGGCCTCAGTCAGCCCGAAGGTAAAAATGAACAGGTCGGCGGCGCTGAACGCCTCCCGCACGCGCGCAAGATGATGCCGACGGTGACGCTTTACGTGTTCTGACTTGGCGAAGCCATCGGGCTCGACCGCCGGGCGCATCGCATCGAAAAAGCGACCATCCTTCTCCCAGACCGGATTTGCAGGATCAACCTCGCTGAACGCCTCGCGGCCGAGCTGCAAGAGTTGGCCGGCGGTGTAGATGTTGCCATATCGCGCGGAATAGAGGCCATAACCGAACTTTTGCGCTTGTTCGCCGTCGAGCCCCAGCGGCGCCGGTTCAACGTCCAGCAGATTGAAGCCCCGCTTACGTAAACCGCGGCCGATGTGTTGCGCGAAACAGCTGCCCGCCGTCACGATTTGGTCGGTAGGCGCGATGTCAAACTTCTTGCGGTAAAGGTCCACGATATCGGGCAGATTTTGCGCCGCGACGCCCGATTTCCAGAACGCGCGCGCGGGGCGCTCGCGATAGGGTGACGCGCCATGATCGGCGCTGAAACCGTTCGATGTCATCGGCCCGGTCAACAATATTGCATCCCGTAGGCCGCGAGAAGGCCTGCCTGGACAGCCAACAGGCAAAAACGGCGGCGGCACCGCGGTGTGCTGGTGCTGCCGGTAAGGATTGAACTTACGACCTCCCCCTTACCAAGGGGGTGCTCTACCACTGAGCTACGGCAGCAGGAGGCGCGACTATACGTACCCGCGCCGCCTTTACAAGATGGCGCGCCAGAGTCGATCCGGGTCTCGGCATCCATCGCCGCCTCGACTAATTGAAACCGCTCCGACGTGTCGGCATGCCGCGCCAGTGCGGCGTCGATGATGCGCGTCAGGTCCTGCCGCTCGGCCTCCGACCGGGCGTCCCGGCGGAGGCGCGTGGCGCGCATCATCAAGCGATGGCTCTCCAGCATGACCGTGCGGATTTCGATAGCCAGCTCGAACAGATCGTGGCGGCCGCCGAGTTCATGCGCGGCGGCGAGGAGGGCGCGCGCCCTGATCTCCTGCGCATGGTCGTCGGCAGCCTCGGCGTCGATGCGTTGCTCGTCCATCTGGTTCTTCACACGTTCCGGCATGGCGAGGCCATCGTTTCGCTCATACCCGGAGCGGCTGAGCGGCGGCGGCAATCACCGGCGCGGGCCGATGCGGCGGCGGCGTGATCGGCGCCTCGCGCGGCAGGATCGCCTTCGGCGGGCGGCCCATGGGCCGCGTCAATTCGCCCATTTCGGGCCGCAGCCACGACTCCATCGCCGTCTCGCGCCGGTTGAGCGCGATTTGGTAGCGATGCAGCTCGTCGTCGTCGCGCGTGATCCACAGTCCCTGCTCGACCAGGTCCACGCCGTAGACGTCGAACGCGTGCCGGGCTCAGGAGACCCGCCTCGACGATTCCGACCAGCCACGACCAGCGCCAATGGCACACGAGCCACAGCAGATGGAGGCGGCACAGCGCGGCTAATGTCATGCCGCCGCGAATGCTCGGGTCGAGATACACCGAGCCGCAATAGACGACGGGACACGAACCGATTGTTCTGGCGGCGCCGGACGTCGTGATGCAGCGGTCCTGCTCGGTCCACATCGTCTCCGGGTCCGCCACCCAGAAACGGCCGCTTTCCATTTCCTCGGCCAGCGACCGCTCGCACCAGATCAGCCGCGACGCGATGCAGCCGACCAGCTCGGAATCCCGAGCCAAAACCATGACGTTCGTGTCGGCCGGACCGGTCTTCGGGTGGCAATCCGGGTGGTTCGCCTTGATCAACAGCATTCGGCCGTTACTGTTCTTGTAAACACTCATCAAGTAATTCAGGTCGTGGGTGACGAATACCGACAGCCCGCGATCCGACAGCGCGCCCAGCAGCGGCGGAATGATTTTCATGCCGGCCGTTCGCACCGCTTCCGGCGGGATGAGATTCAGCGGATCGAACGCGTCCAGATACGAGGCCAGATCAGAGCCCAGACCGTCTTCACTCTCGTGAGTCAGCATGCCGAACATTGTGGTTTCTCCTCTCTTGCCGTCCGGTATTGTGCCGACCGTAATCTTCCACCGTCGATCCCTCGCCCACTATTCGGGCATTACTTCGACGCGGTCCGCTCACATCCCGGCTAACCGACAATGTCTTGCAGTCGGTTCGCCCTCTGCTAACATTGCATAAAGATGTATCCAAATCTGACGCCTCGTTCGGCGAATCTGACGTTTTGACACGCTGGTGGGGAGAGATTCAGTGACCAAGGACTTTCACGAGCGCTTCATGGAAGCGCTGCGAAGTCGGCTCTATCCGAACACCAATCTGCATCTGAAGCAGTTGGCGGATGCCATCGGGCGCTCCGAAAGCTCCGTTACCCGGTGGTGGCGCGGCGATACGCGCATTCTTGCCGAGGATCTGGAGCGCATCGCCCGGTATTTCGCCGATCGAGGGGATCGGACGTTCTTGCACGCGATCTTCGACGAACCGGCCAAGGGAAAACCGGTCGAGAATGACGGCCCTGAACTGAAAGACTTGCTGCGCTCGGTATTGGCAGCCCTCCCGGCCGCCACTGACAGCGCGGCGAATGACACGTTCCTCTGGGCCACGGTCGACGGCGCCATCGTCCCGGCTCCGCTCGGTCACACGGAATATGTCGCGCGCGCCCTTCAACTCCCCGCCGGAGCCGGCAATCTGATCCGGTACGCGACGGAGATTCTCGGATGGATAGCGGTTACCGTGGACGCGAACGGTATCGTGACGATACGCCATGACGGACGTCGCGTGGCGCCACTTGCGGTTGAGTCGGTTTGCGAATGGCTCGGCCGGCGATGCGGCAATGCGCCGGCGGTTGTTCGGTTGGTGCATCTCAACGGGAGTTGGGTTGAAGCCCGTCACGATACTGTCGAGCTTGCGGTCGCGGCGCTCGAGACCGTGGCCTTCATCGTGCGCAAACCGCGCCGCCCGTGGAGCGTGAAGCGGCTGCCGCTCGAATCGATCGCCAACGACAGATTGAAGCTGCTGTTGCAAATCCATCGCGACGCGCCGGATCAGGTGATCCATACCGCCGCAGCGATTGGCGCGCTTACGGACAGCAATATTCTGGCGGTGGATGGAGAGAATGTGATTTCTCTGTTTGTCCCTCCCAAATATCTCCTGAGCCGCCAGGCGATCGAGGGTCAAAACATCATGTCGGTCCCGGATACCGAATACGCCATGATGGTCCGATCCCGGGTCCTGAGAGCCAAGCGTGAAGGACCGGTTTATTACGAACTCGCCGGCACGCTGAACAACGAGTATCTCCACTATCTCAACTTGGCCATTCCCGAGCCCGGCCCCCACGGCAAGGTACTGACGTCGACGGTTGTGCTGGAGCACGAGATTTACGCCTGACCGCCACCCAACATAAAAAATGGGCCGCTGGTTAGAGCGGCCCAAGTTCTGGGGAGGAACTACGCGCGAACCAGGGGGGTGGCTCGCGACGTCGAGAATTAGAGCAAAAATTTATCAACGAAGTCTTAACGGCGGAGTCGCGCCGGCGACTGGCTCGAAATCGGCGACGACACTCAGGCGTGTTTGAAATAATCGTTGACCGAACGCGCCAGGCCCTCGGCGAGCTTCTGCTGATATTTGGCCTGGCGTAGCTCGCGCTCTTCGTAAGCGTTGGAAAGGCAGCCCAGCTCAACCAGGGCCGAGGGAATATCGGGCGCCTTCAGCACCACGAACCCAGCCGAGCGATGGCTATTGTCCATCAGCATCACGTCGCGGCCGAGCTCCGACACCAGCGCCTGGGCGAAATGCTGCGACAGGTTGTTGGTCTCGCGGCGTGCGAGGTCGTAGAGGATTTCGTTCACGATCGGCTCATGCTCGGAAAGATTGATTCCGGCAACGCGGTCGGAACTGTTTTCGCGCGCGGCCAGATCCGCCGCCTCCTCGTCCGAGGCTTTTTCCGACAAGGTATAGACCGAAGCGCCGTGAATGCGATGGTTGCGGTTGGCGTCGGCATGAACCGACATGAACAGATCGGCGCCCGCGGTCTGCGCTTTTTCGACGCGCTCTTGCAGCGGGATGTAATCATCGGTGTCGCGGGTCATGAGGACGCGATAACGGCCGGTCGCTTCCAAGTGCCGCGCCGCCATGCGCGCGGTGTCCAGCGCCACGAATTTCTCTCGCGTGCCGGCGACGCCGATCGCGCCCGGATCCTGGCCGCCGTGACCGGGATCGATCATGATGACGCGCTGCTTGCCCGCGGTCCGGCGCGCGGTTTGCGCCCAAATTCGACTGGTGGCCGCCGAAAATACGAAAACTGCCGCGCCGCCTGCCAGGAACCGGATCACTTGGCGCCGGCCGTACTCCACCCGTAAGCTCATCTCAACACCCCGACGTTACGCCCTCACCATCTCTTTCAGCCGCCCCTGGCCATAGTATTAATGAGTTGAGATTTTTACCATATCTAATTAAGCCATAACGATAAATTCTTGGTTAGTTAGCGCCGGTCCGGAGCCATGGCGATGACCAGGCGGCCGCGCACGCCGCCCTTCAGGATGCGTCCCGCCCGATCCCCGACCAACTCGAGCGGAATCGTTTCGGTGATGGCGTCGAGCTTGTCCTTGGGCAGATCGCGGGCGAGACGCTGCCATGCCGCAAGCCGCCGGTCGATCGGGCACATCACGGAATCGATGCCGAGCAGATTCACGCCGCGCAGCAGGAACGGCACCACCGTCAGCGCCAAATCGCTGCCGCCGGCGAGACCGCAGGACGCCACGCTGGCGCGATAGGCGAGCTGCGTGATGACGGTTGCGAGCGTCGTGCCGCCGACGCTGTCGATTGCGCCGGCCCAGCGTTCGCTGTCGAGCGGCCGCGTCGGCGCTTTCGCCAATTCCGCGCGGTCGATGAACGCGCCGGCGCCGAGGCTCTTGAGATAGTCGTGGGTTTCCGGCCGGCCGGTCGAGGCGGTGACCTTGTGGCCGAGCTTGGCCAGCAGCGCCACCGAGACGCTGCCCACGCCTCCCGCGGCGCCGGTCACCAGCACGTCGCCGGCGCCGGGCTTGAGCCCGTGATCCTCGAGCGCCATCACCGCAAGCATCGCGGTGAAACCGGCGGTGCCGATCGCCATTGCCTGCTTGGTGGAAAGGCCGCTGGGCAGATGCACGAGCTGGCTCGCCTTGACCCGCGCCTTTTGCGCATAACCGCCCCACTGCACTTCGCCGACGCGCCAGCCGGTGAGCACGACCTTGTCGCCGGGCTTGTAGTCGGGCGACGTCGAGTGCTCGACCGTGCCGGCGAAATCGATGCCGGGAACGTGCGGATATTTCCGGACCAGGCGGCCGATGCCGTTGACGATCATGCCGTCCTTGTAGTTCAGCGTCGAATAGTCGACCGCGACCGTGACCTCGCCCGGCGGCAGATCGGCGTCGCTGATATTTTCGATGGCGGACGTGACCTTGCCGTCGGCCTCGCGCAGCACCAGGCCCTTGAACTCAGTCATGGCGACCCGAACCTCCCCAGAGACGATCAAATAAGCTCGTCATGCCCCGGCTTGGCCGGGGCATCCACGAATTTTGAACCACCAAGGCACAAAGACACCAAGTTCTTTGCGTCTTGGTGCCTTGGTGTCTTGGTGGTTCGACCTTTCAAACCTAGTCGTGGATGGCCCGCCTTCGCGGGCCATGACGCCGCATTTATTGCCATGCAAGGTCACGCTTAACGCAGCCTCTCCAGAATGCTGGCGTAGTTCGCCACCGCGGCGCCGCCCATGTTGAACACGCCGGCGAGGTCGGCGTCCTTGACCTGGATGCCGCCCGCCGTGCCGGTGAGCTGCATCGACGCCAGGACATGCATCGACACGCCGGTGGCGCCGATCGGATGGCCCTTGGACTTGAGGCCGCCGGAGGGATTGATCGGCAGCTTGCCGGTCTTCTCGGTCCAGCCTTCCTCGATGGCGCGGGCGCCCTCGCCCAGCGGCGTCAGTCCCATCGCCTCATAGATCATCAGCTCGGCGACGGTGAAACAATCATGCACCTCGGCGAAGCTGAGATCGTCGAGGCCGACGCCCGCCGTCGCGAAGGCCTTTTTCCAGGCCAGCGCCGGCCCGTCGAAGGCGACGATGTCGCGCTTGCTCATCGGCAGGAAATCGTTGACGTGCTCGGCGGCGCGGAACACCACCGCCTTCTTCGCCTCGAGGCCGGTCTCGACATCGGTCAGCACCAAGTGCCGCGGCGCCGTCCGACACCAGCGAGCAATCGGTGCGGCGCAGCGGCCCGGCGACCAGCGGGTTCTTGTCGCCGACGGTGCGGCAGAACTCGTAGCCGAGGTCTTTCTGGATTTGCGCCAACGGATTGGCGGCGCCGTTCTTGTGGTTCTTCGCGGCGATGCGGGCGAGCGCGTCGGACTTGTCGCCGTAGCGCTGGAAATAGGCCTGGGCGATGCGGCCGAACACGCCGGCGAAGCCGCCATCGATCTGGCCCTCCTCCTTCAAGTAGGAGGCGCGGATCAGTACGTCGGCGACGTTCGCGGTCTCGGTCATCTTCTCGGCGCCGACGATGAGCACGTGCCGCGCGCGCTTCGCCGCGATGGCGTTCATGCCCTGATGGATCGCGGCCGATCCCGTGGCGCAGGCATTCTCGACGCGCGTCGCCGGCTTGAAGCGCAGCGCCGGATCGGCCTGCAACACCAGCGACGAGGCGAATTCCTGGCGCACGAACACGCCCATGGTGCCGACGAAAATCTCATCGATGTCGGCGGGCGCCAGCCCGGCATCGGCGATCGCGTCGGTGGCGACGCGGACGATCAGGGATTCGATATCCTCGCCTTCGAGCTTGCCGAAGCGCGAATGCGCCCAACCCACGATGCAGGCGGTCATGTTTTTCCTCGCGGTTAGCCGCGCCTTATATCGCAAGCAACGGCAGCCGTGGCTAGTGCCTTTGGAATTGCTTTCCCAACATCGCGCTACCCCCCGGCGAAAGCCGGGGTCCATGGTTCCGCCAGAACGCGCGCCAACCTCAAAGGGCGATCGCGACAAGTAGTATCTGCCCGTATCGTGCCGTCGATCGACCCGGCTTTCGCCGGGGTGGATGATCGTTGATTTCAGATGACGAGAGCGCGCCGACCGTAGTCGCCCGCACACAATAGACACACTCGGTAGCCCCTCCTAAACCGACGCGGTGGCGGAAGCGCGGCGCATCAGTCCTGCCGCGTCCATCCGCTGGGTGCGCACCATCGCGGTCTACCGGCGCGCGGAAGACCTCGACCGGCTGATCGACGGCCTGCGCAGGGCCGGCCTGCCGGAGTAGCGACGCGGCTCGCCTAGCCCTCTCCGCGATGCGGAGAGGGAGGGGCCCGCGCCGCAGGCGTGGGAGGGTGAGGTGTTCGTGCGCCGCGACGCTCGACCGCGATCAATGGACGCGCCGCCGATCGCTCGATGTTGAAGACGGTCTTTCGTCGTCCCCGCGAAAGCAGGGACGCAGAGGGGAGCGACGCCCGTTGGCCTGGATCCCCGCTTTCGCGGGAATGACGAATTGGTGATTCGGTCTCGTAAAATCAGACTCTAAATTTTGCAAACTTGATAAAGCGTCACCACCTCACCCTCCCATCGCTTCGCGATGGGCCCCACCCTCTCCGCATCGCGGAGAGGGACTCACACGGCGCATCCAAAGCGTGGGGGCTTGTGTCAATAGGCGAATGCGCGGAAAAGAAACGGCGTGAGCCGCGACACCATCACCATCCGCCGGCCCGACGATTGGCACGTGCATCTGCGCGACGGCGACATGCTCAAGGCGGTGCTGCCCTATACAGCGCGGACGTTCGCGCGGGCCATCGTGATGCCGAACTTGGCGCCGCCGGTTACGACCGTCGCGGCGGCCGCCGCCTATCGCGAGCGCATTCGCCGCTCTGCCCGCCGGTCGCGAATTTCACGCCGCTGATGACCGCCTATCTCACCGACGACGACCGAGTCCGACGAAATCGAGCGCGGCTTCGAGGACAGGGTCTGGGTCGCGGCGAAGCTCTATCCCGCGCAACGCCACCACCAACTCCGCACACGGCGTCACCGACATTCGCAAGATCGCCGCGCGTGCTGGAGCGCATGGCCAAGATCGGCATGCCGCTGTTGGTCCATGGCGAAGTCACCGACCCGACGTCGATGTGTTCGACCGCGAGGCGGTGTTCATCGAGCGTGTGCTGGCGCCGCTGATGCCGCGGCTGCCCGGGCTTGCGGATCGTGCTGGAGCACGTGACGACCCGGGCGGCGGTACGGTTCGTCGAAGACGCGGGCGCCAATCTCGCGGCGACCGATCACCGCGCATCACCTCGTCATCAACCGCAACGCGCTGTTCCAGGGCGGCTTGCGGCCGCATATGTATTGCCTGCCGGTGGCGAAGCGCGAGGCGCACCGGCTGGCGCTGCGCCGCGCCGCGACCTCGGGCGATCGAAAATTCTTCCTCGGCACCGACACCGCGCCGCATCCGGTCACACGACAAGGAATGCGATTGCGGCTGCGCCGGCATTTTCTCGGCGCCGAACGCGCTCGAGATCTATGCCCGCGTGTTCGACGAGGAAAACGCGCTCGACCGGCTCGAGGCTTTCGCATCGCGGAACGGTCCCCATTTCTATCGCATGCCGGTGAACGATGAGACCGTAACGCTGCGGCGCGGTGCGCAGACCGTGGCGTGGGAAGCGGACGCGGTGCGGCCGTTCCTCGCCGGCGAGACCCTGCCGTGGCGGCTCGCATGAGCAAGCAATTCGCGATCCTCGACGCGCGCGCCGCGCTCGAAATCGGCGGCCCCGACCGCGTCGATTTCCTCCAGGGCTTGATCACCAACGATGTCGCGAAAATGACGCGGAACGAGGCGATTTATGCCGCTTTGCTCACCGCGCAAGGCCAATTCCTACACGACTTATTCCTGGCAAATCGCGGCGATTCCTTCCTTCTCGACGGCGAGGCCGCGCGAATTTCCGACCTGATACGACGTCTGACGATCTACAAGCTCCGCGCCAAAGTGACCCTGGCGCGGGCGGAAAACCTCGCCGTCTGCGCCGCCTTCGGCGACGACGCCTTGGTTTCCCTGGGCTTGCCCGCCGCGCTTGGCGCCACGGTGCCGTTCGCGAGCGGCGTCGCTTTCGCCGATCCGCGCCACCTCGCGCTCGGCGCCCGCTTGATTGTTCCTCGTGAAACACTTGCTTCCGCCTTGATCGAGCGCGGCTTTTCGCAAGTGGATTCGGCCGAATACGACCGCTTGCGGCTGTCGCTCGGCGTGCCGGATGGCAGCCGCGACCTGGTGCCGGAGAAAGCGCTGCTGATGGAGTCGGGCTTCGACGCGCTCAACGGCATCGACTGGGATAAAGGCTGCTATATCGGCCAGGAGCTGACCGCGCGGATGAAGTATCGCGCCCTGGTGAAAAAGCAACTCACGCCGGTCAGCGTGTCAGGCCCGATGCCCGCGCCCGGCACCGCGATCATGGCTAGCGACGAGGAAGTCGGCGAGATGCGCTCCGGCCGGGACGGCACGGCGCTCGCTTTGCTCCGACTCGACGCGCTTGACAAAGGCCCATTGCGGGCGGGCCAGGCGGTTATTTCAGCGCGTTCTGTATGAGATAGTCGGCGAAGTCGGCCGGCTTCAGTTTCGGCAATTTGGAGATGGTCTCGTCGGCCATGGATTTGGCGACGAGGATGCTGTTCTCGACCTTGTCCGGGACGACCTTAAAAATGCCGGTGCAGCCCTTGAGACGCGGGTAATAGGTGGGGTCGATCATCTTTTCCTTACGCGCCAGCTTGGCGATCAGCTCCACCTCGTCGGGCCCGTCCACGGCCTTCTTCTTGACGATGGTCCAGTCGTCGGCCCCGCCCCAATTCGCTTTGAGCGCTTCTTCCGGCGCTTCGTCGGTGTAGCCGACCTTGAACACGTTCTTGCTCAGACCGACATCCGAGGCCCATCCGGAAAACTTGGCGCTGCGCGCGACATAGATCGTCCCCATCGCGCGATCCTCCCCTGGTCTAGGCGGTAGTTTCGACCCGCTCTTTCGACATTGCCGCTTGCGCCGCGGCCAGCCGCGCGATCGGCACGCGGAACGGCGAGCACGAAACGTAATCCAACCCGACTTCCTCGCAGAAGCGGATCGAAGCGGGGTCACCGCCATGTTCGCCGCAAATGCCGACCTTGAGATCGCTCCGGGTCTTGCGGCCGCGCTGGAACGCGGTGCGGATCAGTTCGCCGACGCCGTCGCGGTCTATGGTGACGAAGGGATCGTGCTCGAAGATCCCGGCTTTTTGGTAAGCGCCGAGGAAGCTCCCGGCATCGTCGCGCGACAGGCCGAGCGTGGTCTGGGTCAGATCGTTGGTGCCGAAGCTGAAGAACTCCGCCGTCTCCGCGATCTCCCCGGCGCGCAGCGCGGCGCGCGGCAGCTCGATCATGGTCCCGACCATATACGGCACCGCGCAGCCCGCGCTTCTCGCCACGTCGCCGGCGATGCGATCGATCGACGCCTTGATGAGGTCGAGTTCCTTCTTGGTCGCGACCAAGGGGATCATGATCTCCGGCTTGATGACGACGCCGCTTTCCTTCGTGACCTGCGCGGCCGCCTCGAAAATGGCGCGCACCTGCATGTCGTAGATCTCGGGCGAGGTGATCGCGAGGCGTACGCCGCGATGGCCGAGCATCGGATTGGCCTCGTGCAACGCCACCGCCGTCTGCCGGATCGAGGCGATGTCACGCCCGTGTCGCCGCCGCGACCTCGCGCATTTCCTCTTCGGTCTTCGGCAAGAACTCGTGCAGCGGCGGATCGAGCAAGCGGATGGTCACCGGCAGGTCGCCCATGATCTTGTAGATGTCGACGAAATCCTGACGCTGAATAGGGAGCAACTTGGCCAGCGCCTTCTTCCGGCCCTCCGCGTCCTCTGCCATGATCATCTCGCGCACCGCGATGATGCGGTCGCCCTCGAAGAACATATGCTCGGTGCGGCACAGGCCGATGCCTTCGGCACCGAAGCGGCGTGCCGTGCGCGCATCGGAAGGCGTGTCGGCGTTGGCGCGCACGCGCATCCGGCGCACTTCGTCGGCCCAGCCCATGATGATAGCGAAATCGCCCGAGAGTTCCGGCCGCAAGGTCGGGACCTCGCCGCTCATCACTTCGCCGGTCGAGCCGTCGATGGTCACGGTCTCGCCTGCGCGCACGATACGGTCGCGGACCGTCAACGTCCCGGCGGCATAGTCGATGCGGAGCTCGCCGGCCCCGGCGACGCAGGGCCGACCCATGCCGCGGGCCACCACCGCCGCGTGGCTGGTCATGCCGCCGCGCGTCGTCAACGTGCCTTTGGCCGCGTGCATGCCGTGAATGTCCTCGGGGCTGGTCTCGATACGAACCAGAATCACCGGCTCGCCGCGCGCGGCATGCGCTTCGGCCTCGTCGGCGGAGAACACCACGATGCCCGACGCGGCACCGGGAGAGGCAGGCAGACCCTTGGCCAGAATGTCTTTCTTCGCCTTCGGATCGAGCCGCGGATGCAACAACTGGTCGAGCGAGCCAGGGTCGATGCGTTGCACCGCCGCGGCGCGCGAGATGACGTCGCTTTCGGCGAAATCCACCGCGATCTTCAGCGCCGCCTGCGCGGTGCGCTTGCCGGTGCGGGTCTGCAGCATATACAGCCGGTTCTGCTGCACCGTGAATTCGATGTCCTGCATATCGCGGTAATGAGCTTCGAGCGTCTTGCGCACCTGGAGCAGTTCCGCGAACACGTCCGGCATCACTTCTTCCATCGCCGGCAGGTCCGAGCCGTTGGCCCTTTTGCCGGCAACGGTCAGATGCTGCGGCGTGCGGATCCCGGCGACAACGTCCTCACCCTGCGCATTGACCAGGAATTCGCCATAAAACTCATTGGCGCCGGTCGACGGATTGCGGGTGAAGGCGACGCCCGTGGCGCAGCCATCGCCCATATTGCCGAAGACCATCGCTTGCACGTTTACCGCAGTACCCCAGTCGGCGGGAATGTCATGGAGGCGGCGATAGGTGATGGCGCGCTGGTTCATCCAGGAACCGAACACCGCGCCAATGGCGCCCCATAGCTGCGCCTGCGGATCCTGCGGGAACGGCTGCTTCAACTCGCGCTGTACCAGCGATTTGTAGGCGGCGACGACTTGCTGCCAATCCTTGGCGGCGAGCTCGGTGTCCAGATTCTTGCCGGTCACCAGCTTCTGCCGCTCGATCACGTCTTCGAAATGATGATGGTCGACCCCGAGCACGACTTGGGCATACATCTGAATAAAGCGGCGATAGAAATCGTAGGCGAATCGCTCGTCGCCGCTTTTCTTGGCAAGGCCGATGACGGTCCGGTCGTTGAGGCCGAGATTGAGCACCGTATCCATCATGCCCGGCATCGAGGCGCGTGCGCCCGACCGGACGGAGACGAGAAGCGGATTGTCGGCATCGCCGAACTTGGCGCCGATGCGTTTTTCGACCAAGGCCAGCGCCTTGGCGACATCGTCGGCAAGCTGTTTCGGATAGGTGTGCCCGTTGGCGTAATAGTAGGTGCAGACCTCGGTTGTGATAGTGAAGCCGGGCGGCACCGGCAGCCCGAGATTAACTCATCTCGGCCAGGTTGGCGCCCTTGCCGCCCAGCAGGTTTTTCATCTCGGCGCGCCCGTCGGCGCTGCCCTCACCGAAGCTGTAAATCCAGTTCGTCATCACCCTTGCCCTTCGATGCGGGAAAAATCGGCGACGCGATCGAACGTATCGCGGATACGCGACAAGAGCCTCAGCCGGTTGGCGCGAAGCTCCTGGTTCCTTACATTTACGGTAATCTCCGTAAAAAAAGCGTCAATCTGGCCGCGCAGCTTCGCCAACGCCGTCATTGCCGCCGAAAAATCCTCGTCTTCCAATGCCTTCGTTACCAGCTTTTCAGTCGCATCGAGATGGGCTCCGCAGCGCGGATTCTTCCGCAATGATGAATTGGCTGGCGTCCGGCATGCCACCATAGGTAACGCCATCCCGCTTCTCTTCGATCCCAACGATATTGGCCGCCCGCCGATAAGCCGTGAGGAGATTGGCGCCGTCCTCGGTGCCGAGGAACGCCGCCAATGCCGCCACCCGCCGCGTCAGCCGCACCAAGTCGTCCTCGCCGAGCGCAAACACCGCCGCGATCAGATCGTGCCGCACGCCACGTTCACGCAAATGCACTTTCAGCCGCTCGCCGAAGAAATCCAGCAATTCGATGATCGGCTGGTCGCCGAAACGGCTGCTGCCGAGCAAATCCTGCCACAGCGCCAAGCTGCCTCGCAGCGATTGGTAAAGCGACAGCCGCAACTCGTTTTCGAGGATGAGCCGGATCACGCCCAGGGCGGCGCGGCGCAGCGCGAATGGGTCTTTTGACCCTGTCGGCTTTTCGCCGATGATGAAAAAGCCGACGAGCGTGTCGAGCTTGTCCGCCATCGCCACCGCGACGCTCAGTAGCTCGGTGGGACAACGGTCGCTCGGCCCAAGCGGCGAATAATGCTCGGCGATGGCCTGGGCGACGTCGCCGCGTTCGCCCTCGGCCTCGGCGTAATAGCGCCCCATGATGCCTTGCAGTTCGGGAAACTCGCCGACCATCGCGCTGGTGAGATCGGCCTTGGCGAGCTGGCCGGCGCGTTTCGCGTTTCGCCGCAGCGCCAGCTCGCCGCCGAGCAAATCGGGCTTGGACCGTGCGATCTGGTACGCGATCTCGGTCGCGAGCTGTGACAGACGCTCGGCCTTGTCGGCCATGGTGCCGAGACCTTGATAGAACACCCGCTCGGCCAATTTGGGCAGTCGGCTCTCCAGCTTGGTCTTGCGATCCTGGTCCCAGAAGAAACGGGCATCGGCGAGACGGGCGCGCAGTACGCGCTCGTTGCCCGCGACGATCTCCTTGCCGCCATCGTCGGCGAGATTATTCGCGACGAGCAAGAAACGCGGCACCAGCTTGCCGTCGCGATCGACGCAGGAGAAATATTTCTGATGCGTCCGCATCGACGTGGTCAGCACCTCGGGCGGCAAATCCATGAATGCCGGGTCTATCGCGCCCATCATCACCACAGGCCATTCGACCAGTCCTGTGACTTCTTCGAGCAGGCCCGGATCGTCCTTCACCATCAGCCCCTGCTCCGCCGCGCGCTCATAAAGCGCCTGCGTGATGGCTTTGCTCCGGTCCTTGGCGTCGAGCATGACATGGCCGTCGCGCAGCCGTTGGCGGTAATCGGCGACGCTGCTGACTGCAAACAGGCCAGGCGACAAGAAACGGTGACCTTGCGACAGATTGCCGGTCGAAACGCCGCCAAGGTCGAGCGGCACGACCTTCCCATCGAACAAGCAAAGCACGCTCGCGATCGGCCGCACCCAGCGGAACGACGCAGCCGGGAAACGCATCGATTTCGGCCAAGGCAAGTCGAGCAACATCCCGCGCAGCAAATCCGGCAATATCGTCGCGGTCGGCTTGCCGGCACGGCGGATCACGGCGAAATAAAACACGCCCTTGCCGGTGTCGCGGCGCTCGCACTGGGCGAGCGTGACGCCGGCGGACTTGAGGAACCCATCGATGGCGTTTTGGGGAGAGCCGACGCGCGGCCCGCGCCGCTCCTCCTCGGTATCGGCCTGCGTCGCCGGTAAATCCTCGACCACCAGTACCAAACGCCGCGGGGTGACGAAGCTCTCCGCCTTGGTGGCGTCGAGACCGGACGCCAGGAACTTTTCGCGCGCGAGCCGGAGCAAATCCTCCGCCGCGCGCGTTTGCATCCGCGCCGGAATCTCCTCGGTCAGAATTTCCAGCAACAGATCAGGCATCGGCACTCTCGCCGGCAAGCCAGCCCTCGCAACATGCCTTGGCAAGCGCGCGCACCCGGCCGATATAGGCGGCACGCTCCGTTACGGAAATGACGCCGCGCGCGTCGAGCAGATTGAAAGTATGGCTGGCCTTGATGCATTGATCGTAGGCAGGAAGCGGCAAGTTCCGCGCCAACAACGCGGCACATTCCTTTTCCGCGTCGGCGAAGTGGCGCTGCAACAGCTCCGTATCGGCGAATTCAAAATTGTAGGCTGAATATTCGCGCTCTGCCCGCAGGAACACGTCGCCGTATTTGACCCCGGCGCCGTTATAGTCGAGATCGAAAAAATTGTTCACGCCCTGCACATACATGGCGAGGCGCTCGAGCCCGTAGGTGATCTCGGTCGAGACCGGATCGCACTCGATGCCGCCGACTTGCTGGAAATAGGTGAATTGCGTCACTTCCATGCCGTCGAGCCAGACTTCCCAGCCGAGCCCCCAGGCGCCCAATGTCGGACTTTCCCAATCGTCCTCGACGAACCGGATATCGTGACGCTTTGCGTCGATACCGAGCGCCGTCAGGCTGTCGAGATAGAGGCGCTGGCTGTCGGCCGGAGCCGGCTTCAGGATCACCTGGAACTGATAGTAATGCTGGAGCCGGTTCGGGTTCTCGCCGTACCGTCCGTCACCGGGCCGGCGCGAGGGCTGGACATAGGCCGCGTTCCAACGCTTCGGCCCGAGGGCGCGCAGCGTCGTCGCCGGATGGAACGTGCCCGCGCCCATCTCGACATCGTAGGGCTGGAGGATCACGCAGCCCTTGGCGCCCCAATAGGCCTGGAGCCGCAGAATCAAATCCTGGAAGCTGTTGCCGCTCACCCTTGTCCGGCGCCGCTATCGCGATTTTCGTTGGGAGAACAAGCCCATGCTGCGGTGCAACTTAGCGGCCCGCCGTGGCCTAGGCAAGGCGCAGCATGTATCCGATTCGGGCGTCAATAGGGGCAATCGGCGCGCCCGCAATTGGTCGCACTTTTCACCGGCACGAACGCGCCGCAGACGCGGCATTTGACGAGGTCCTCGGGCGCGAGGCGGGGCGTATGCGGATCCCGTCCGCGCCCGTTCGCCGCCGCGTGCTCGGCGGCCCGGCGCAGCGCCTGGCGCACCTGACCGACCCGGGTGACGAAGCGCACGCCATACCAGGCAATCAGCAAAATAAAGGCGAGCAGCAGTAGCTTCGGGAGCATCGGTTATCTGTGATCAGTAATCGGTGGCCCGTCAACAGGGTCCTGGCTCGCGAAGACAACCGACGCAGATCGGCGACGCGCCCGACTCCTTACTTGCCCCACAGCTCCTTGCTGGCGAGACGCGCGCCCTCGGCCAGTGCCTCGAACTTGGCCCACATCACCGACGGCATCGTGCGCTGAATGGTCTCGTTCTGGGCGAAGCCGCAATCGGTGCCGGCGATGACGTTCTCGCGCCCGACCAATTTGGCGTAGCGCACGATGCGGTCGGCGACGAGGCGCGGATGCTCGACCGTCGTGGTGTGATGCGTGACCACGCCGGGAATCAAAATCTTGCCGGGCGGCAGCTTCACCTTTTCCCACACCCGCCATTCATGTTCGTGGCGCACGTTCGCGGCCTCGATCGAATAGGCGCCGGCCCGCACCTTCAAGATAATGTCGATCAATGCCTCAAGCGGCGCGTCGGTGGTGTGCGGCACGTGCCAGGAACCGAAGCAGATATGATAGCGGACGCGGTCCTCGGGAATGCCTTCGAGCGCGTGGTTGAGCGCGGCGATGCACAGCTCCGCCCATTCGCGATACCGCGCCGGGCTGATCGACGTGAGATAGTCGTAATAGTTGGTCAGCAGCGCGTCGTCGACCTGCAGCACAAAACCGGCCTTGTGGATGGCCCGGTATTCCTCGCGCATCGCGTCAGCGATGGCGAAAACGTAGTCATGCTCGTTCTTGTAATATTCGTTTACACCATCATAGGCCGAGCTGGCGGGAGCCACCGCCGTCATGAACACTTCCTCGGCCTTGGTCTGGCTCGCCGCGGCCCTGAGCGCATCGATAGAGCGGTTGAGCGCGGCTTGACCGGTATATTTTATCGGGGCGACGCAGGCCCATGTCGGCACGCCGGTGATGGCGCGCGGAATATCGATGGCGAAGACGTCGCGAAAGCGCTCGAGCTCGCGGCCGATCCAGAACAATTGCCGGATCTGGTCCGGGCGCGCTTCGTAGCCGCTGACCCGTTCCAGCATGTACGCGGCCCAGCTCGACTTGCCATACTCGCCGTCGTTGACGATATCGATGCCGGCTTCGACCTGTCTCTTGAAGGCGTCGGCCACGAGCCGGTTCAGCAGCGCATCGTAGCGCGGCTGGGTCTCGGGAAACTCCTTCACGGTCTTACCCATCGCCACCAGTTCCGGCGGCCGGATCATGCTGCCGACATGCGTGGTCAGAATGCGATCGTCGCTGCGTTTCACGAAATCCTCCCCACCATTCGATATACGATAGACCGTTTGCGCGGCAGAGGTTCATACCTCTGTCCGCCCATGCCGTCGATGCTTTATAAGTCTGAGCATGGAAATCGTGCCCGCCCTTCCCGCCGCCACTATTCTCCTGGTGCGAGATGGGCCGACCGGCCTTGAAGTGCTGATGGTACGACGGCATGGCAAGTCGAGCTTCGCCGCGGGGGCGCTGGTCTTTCCGGGCGGCAAGGTCGATGCCGCGGATGATGCGCTCGCCCGTTCGCACCCCACAGGCCACTTGGCGTCCTATCGCGTAGCCGCCATCCGCGAAACGTGGGAAGAAGCGGGCATCTTTCTCGCCCGGCGCAACGGCGCCGCCGCATTGCTCGACGAAGCCGAGGCGCGGCGATTGCGCGACACGTACCCTCATCCCGCCACCGACATGGCGACGATCGTCGCGCGCGAAGCGATTGCGTTGGCGACGGATTGCCTGGTGCGTTTTGCCCACTGGATCACGCCAGAGGCCGAGCCGCGACGCTTCGACACGCAGTTCTTCATCGCCGAGGCACCCCCGGGCCAGGTTGCCGCCGCCGACGGCCACGAAACGCTCGACTGCTCTTGGCTAACGCCGGAGGGCGCGTTGCGCGAAGCAGATGCCGGACGGGCGCTGATCGTGTTTCCGACGCGGCTGAATCTGCTCAAGCTGGCGCGCAGCGGTTCGGTGGCCGAAGCGCTGGAACGCGCGCGGCAAGAACCGATCGTCACCGTGCAGCCCGAAATGTTTGTGAACGAAACCGGCGAACGCGTCGTGCGCATCGGCGCCGACAGCGGGTACGAGCCGACGGAGATGCGGTACCTCATGACACGTCCGACTCCTTGACTTCGAAAATCTCGGCCCAGTCGGCGGTATCGCGCTGCATCGTTGCCGCGCCGCGCCGGATCTCGCGACCCAGCGACGCCGCGGTGATGGCCGCGCCCGTGAGTTTCAGCAGCCGATTGCGCTGTTCGACCAGCCGCTCGCGCAGCCGCGCCGAGCGATGAACCACGATCTCGAACTCCGCCTGATTGCGAATGCCGAAGCCCGCGGCGGCGGCGGCAGGAATGACGCCGGCGAGCATGATGTAGATCGACCGGTCTTCGGCGAAGAACTGGGCGACGATCGGACCGATCGACACGCCGAACGCGGCATAGCTGAAATATTTCAGAATGCGGCTGATCCGGCGCATGCGTTTCTCCGTGCGCTCGTGATAGGCGATCTGATCGGGAAATCGCGTCATTGCGGCGAAATCCCGCACGGCGGCCAAGTAGACGGCGTCGTAGCGGCCGCCGACAATACCCAGCGAGCGCCCGATCGCGCCGACCAACCACGGAATCCAGCCGCGTTCGGGATGGAGTTCGTGGGTGCGATTGAAGCCGCCGGTCAGCGGGATGCCGCCGAGCTGAGCCAGTAGGTCGGCCTCGCGCAGCATCTCGGCCAATTGCCGGTAGTCAAGCCACCGTTCGCGCCAGCGGAACTGTCGTTCGAGCAGAACGATCAGCGCGATCAGCGCCCACGCCGCGGCTTCGCCAAGCTCCGGCACCCAACGCAAGGCGCCCTCCGCTTTCGCGGCGAACGCGTATTGGGAAACATAGGCGGCGGTCAGGGACAGCGCGCCCAGGAAATAAATCATCATGAAGCCGCTGCGGTGGAGAGCGGCGTAATGCGTCGCCAGCGCGTCGGCGCGTTGGTAGTGGAGATAGAGCGTCCGAACCGCCGGATTGTCCGCACCCGCCGGAGGCGACGCTTTGCGGACAATTTCGGTGCTGGAAACGCGGCCGCCGAGCGTTCGGACGAAGTAGGGAAAGAGCCGCGCCAAGCGGATCGGCTTTGCCGCGAACGGGCCGCGGTAGAGAAAATCTGGCGCCATTCCGGTGCTGACGATCGGTTCTCGCCAATAGGCGGCGACGGCGCGGCGGTGGTCGCGGCGCTCGCCGGACCATCGCGGCAGCAGCAGGCGGTGAATTACCGTCGCCAGCACGGTTCGATCGTAGACAGTGGGCTCTTCCCCTTCCGCGAGGAGGAGCGCCGGAAACGGCGGCGCGACGTTGATGTGAACGATGGGTATGCCCGCGCTCTTCGCTTCGTCCACGATCTGGCCGGTGCCGCCTTCGCCGACCGCCGGATTGCCGTCCCACACCGCGATGAGCAGATCGCTGTGATCGAGGACGAAGCGGCCGACCTGAAGGTAGGCGGCGTTTTCCATGGCGCGACGGCCGTCGAGCTCGACCACCTGGCCCTTGGCTTGGGCCGACGCCAAGAGCGCACTGAAATCGGCGATGCTGTTGGGAAAATCCTTTTCGTACTCGTCGCGCCGGAACGGCAGGGGCGCGGCAAGGCGCCAGCCGCGTTGCAGCGCGGCCCGGGCAACCAATCGGTCCGCGCCCTCCGCAAGCGGCGACACGAGCCGCAAGATCGGCGCGCCGTCGCGGTAGAGCGGCCGCGCCTCCGGATTTCGCATCGCTTCGGTCAGAATCGACGCGACATCGTCCAGAACGCCGCCGGCCGCGCGTTCGATATCGGCGGCAACCGCGGCGTCGATCTTGCGGTGGCCGGTGACGCCGACGCGAAAACCCAATACCGGACGCGCATCGGCCGCTGTCGGCGCGAGATCGCCGTCCGCCGTCACCTAGCCCGTCACCGAGCGCAGCATGTACATGCGCATGGAGCCATAGTGCTTGGCGGCGGGAAGCTCACCGACATATTCGCACGAGAACTTGGTGGCGTTCTCCAGGACCGCAGCCGCCGCGAACGGCTCGGTGACGAAGACCTGATTGGTCGGTGTCACGGGCTCAAGCCGCGCGGCACGCGTCACCTGCGCGCCAAAGTAAGTCGGTCCCTGGCACACGAAATCGTAGCCCTCGAAGGTCGGGCCGAAATGGCCAGACAGGCGCAATTCCGGCCGCATCGGCAACGGGCCGGGATCCAATTCCTGCATCCGCTTCTGTATCGCGAGCGCGCATTCCGCCGCCTCCACGACGCCACCCATGACGACGTAAATCGCGTCGCCCCACGTGTTGCGATATTGCACGGCGTCGCCGAAACGGCGCAGCACTTCGGCGATCCCCGCCATATAGGTTCGCTGAAACACCGGAACGTCGCGCTCGCGCAGCGTGCTGTAGCCGTGAAAATCGCCGAACAACATGGCGTGCGTCTTCCGCGTCGGGTTCGCCTTCGCGTCGACGGCGATTTGCGGCGCGGCGCGGAAGGCCGGCGAGGGCGACACGGGAATCACGTCGGTGCGGCGTTGTCTTTTTTGCCAATAGTCGATGTCGATCGCGGTTCCGGCCTCGCCCACGGACGGCAGGCCGTCCCATACCGCGACCTGATTCACGTCGGCGCCGAGGTGTTGCGCTCGCAGGATCGCGACCCCCATAGCCAGCCGCGTGGCATAAGGGAACAGACTGTCGTCGCCCATGTACATGTCTTCGGTGCCGAACAGCACCGAGCGGGCGCCGGCCAGGCATTCGTCGAAGCGCTTGAGCCAGCCGTCGCCGCCGCGCGCCACCGACACCTGCTTGAATTCCTCAAGATTGAACGGCAGCACGATGTTGAGTTCGGCTTTCCGCGCCAGGAGCGCCTCGGCGAAGAGGATGTCGGCGCCGCAAGCCAGCGAGCCGTAGCCGACACGGATGTCGTTCTCGGCGAGATAGTCGGCGATCTTGGCGGCGATGGCCGCTTCCTGGTCGGCGGGGAAACGACCCTCCTTGCCGGGGGGCGCGATCATATGGCCGAGATATTGGACGATGCGCGGCATCTCGAGCCGCTTCAGCGTCTCCGTCGGCAAGCCGCGATGCTGGCAGATCTCGAGCAATTGCCGACGGGTCGTCGCCATCGCCGCCCAATTGCCGTAACCCCGCGGGATGGCGCGGGCTAACGCCGCTTCTGCATTCGCGGTATCGCCGCGCAGCAGGGCCAACTCGGCGCGCGTCGCCTCGAGATAGTAGACATCGTCCGGCGCGGTCGGATGCTCCTTGTCGCAATCTTCCGCGGTCGCCTGGATGATCGGGGCGGCGCGCACGTCGTCGCCCGCCAGCGTGAACAGCGTGGCGGCGTTGATCCCTTGATAATATTTCGGGCTGCGCCGGAACACGTCGGCATAAGCCTCCGCCGATTGGCGCAGCAACGCGACGCGGGTCTCGCCGCTGGCCTGCCGCGCCTCGTCCTTCAGGATGCGGCCGCTCAGCGCGCCGATATCGTCCCGCAATTTCGGATCGTCCGTCAGCTCCCGCGACAAATGGTATTCGTCGTAGAGCTTCTTGGCGAGTTGCGTCGCGCCGCTGCGCGCCCGCGCCAGCACCGCGAGGTATTGCAACTTGGTGTCGTTGGGAAATTCGGTCAGCGCCTTGTTGGCTAAATCGAACGCCATCAAAAACTCGCCGGCTTGGTCCGCGGTCTTGATCAGATCGGACCATTCCTGTGTCGTTCGGGTTTGCCCCGCGCTCTCCTGCTTCGGATTGAGTTCGTCCCGCCGCAATTCGGCGAACAATGAATCGCTGCCCAGCAGCAGTTGCGGCGGCCCGGCGCTGGTGATCCTGCCGCCGTCGAGACAGATCACCTGGTCGGCCAGGTCTTTGACGAATTCCATATGGTGGTCGACCAGGATCACTGTCGTTCCCGCGAACACGTTGCTCATCATCCCGCACATCGCCTTGCGCGCGTCGGCGTCGAGGCCGGAGGTCGGCTCGTCCAACAGGAGGACGGCGGGATGCAGCAACAGCGCCCGGGACACGGCCAGTAACCGCCGCTCGCCGCCCGACAAACCCGTACCCGGCTTCGGGTCGCGCTCGATCGTCAGGTCCAGCGGACTGTCGCCGGGATGTTCCCGCGGCATGTGCTTGACCAGCATGGCCCACAGGCCGGTGCGGCGGCAGACCTCCTCGATCTCGGCGTCGGTGGCGTCGGCTTTGACGAGCTTGAAATTGTCGCGCACCGGACCGGTGATCAGCAGCGGTTCCTGCGACA
Source organism: uncultured Alphaproteobacteria bacterium (assembly GCA_963729845.1). GTDB lineage: Bacteria > Pseudomonadota > Alphaproteobacteria > ATCC43930 > CGMCC-115725 > JAATGI01. Next base: position 157,196 of record CAVSQC010000046.1, on the reverse strand, counting down.
CTTTCACGACTTGGGTATGCAGGCTGCGAGTGGCGATCTCGCGGACATTCTTGTCGCCGATCAAGACCGTGCCGCTGTCCGGCGGCCACAGACCGGCGATGAGATTGAGGAGCGTCGACTTGCCCTGGCCGGCACGCGCCACGATCGCCGTGATCTTGCCGGCGGCGAATTCGACCGAGACGTCGGCAAGCAGCGGCACCCCCCCTCCGTGGGTCAGGGAGACCTTGCGCAAGCTGACGGAGCGGTCGTTGGGCGTCAGCGCGATACCGGCGCCTTCCGGCACGATCGCAGGCTTCGATTCCAGCACCGTGAGGACCGACCCGAGCGTCGCATGGGCGCCGGCGATGCTTGCCGCCAGGTCGACCACCGCGCGCAGCGGGTTGATGGCGTTGGGCACGAACAGATAAAGCCCGACGATCGCGCCCGCCGTGGAGGGATCGCGGATCGACGCGTACGCGCCATAAACCAGGAACAGCGCCTGCATCACCGACTGGACCGCGTCTTCGATCTGACGCGCATAGCCTTGGCGCGCGGTGGCCGCGGTCTGCGCCTTCGCTTGGTCGAGCAGCCGCGCCTTGTAGGATTGTTCGCGCTGCGACAGCGCGTCCATCAATTCGACTTCCTCGGGCCGCGACAGCGAATTGGCGAGCTCGGTCGTGAGTTTGACGCTGAGCGCGCCCGCCTTGCCGATGGCGCGGTCGACGCGCCGGGCGAAGAACAAGCCCACCACCGGCAGCAAAATCAGCATCAGGAACAGACCGGCCAGCACCAAGCCGTGCTGTTCCTCCATGACGTCCGCCTTGCTGTAAATGAAGGCGATGGCAGTTGCGAGCGGGATGAGCTGCGTGATCGGCGAGGCCAGCAATTGATGGAACATCTGGTTCGCGGTTTGGGCGCCGCCGGAGACCATCATCGCCAGATTTTCGGCGTTGTTTTTCCGATGATAATCCCGCCCGAAGGTCAGCAGGCGATTGTGCAACTCGAGCCGCAACCGCGCGAGCGATCCGACCTCGGCGCGCGCCGAGACCGCGCGCTGGAGCAGGCGAAGCGCGACGATCAGAACCACCAGAACCAGGAACAGCCACGCCAAAGTCCGCGGTTCTTGTGGGGTCCACAGCCAATTGCCAAACACGCCCGGCGGCACCGCCGGAGCGCTGCCCTTGGCCGACAGCGCCGCAGTCAAGACCGAGACGAGCTGCACGGTATAGAGGCCGATCAAATCGGCGAGGAGCAACAAAAGGCTGGCGCCGAAGAACATCCCGGGCGCGGCGCCGACAACGTGCCAGGCGGCGCGGATCACGCGCCAGAACCAAGCCGCCTGATCGGGTTGCGAAGCCACGGCCGGTTGCGGCGTTCCCAACCCGCCGGCCGCCGGGCTTGCCGCTCCTTCGAGTGAGGTCATCGCTTTCCCCCTAACCTGCCCCGTACCGGTCGACCTTCGCGCCTTTTCTTGTTGGAATGGTGCCGACGCGCGGGATCGAACCGCGGACCTACTGATTACGAAACAAAATCCCGTCGGCAAGCTAAGCCATTGTAGGTGACACCGATTTCCGTGTCACCACGAGAAATCCCTTTACGCCTATAGCCTTCGCATTGACACCTACTGACATTCGTCCCACATAAGGCGACAGCCACGTGAACGGATGGTGGTGACACAGTGGTGACACGGATGGGCGGATCATGGCGAGGACGACCCTCAACGAGCATGTAGTGAAAGGCTTGCCGGCTCCCGAAATCGGGAACCGCGTGACGTTCTTTGCCGGCGCAAAGCTCCAGGGGTTCGAGGCGCCGCGCGGCTTCGGGGTACGCGTTACGGCGAGCGGTGCCCGCGCCTTCGTCATGGACTACCGCATCCGTGGCCGGAAGTACCGATACACCATTGGCGCCTATCCCGATTGGCCGGCCGTACGAGCCGTTCGTGAGGCGCGTAGCTTGCGCCAGCGGATCGACCGCGGTGAGAACCCGCTGGACGGCAGGGCACCGCCCCCGAAGACGAAAACGGTTTCCGATCTGCTCGACGATTTCATGGTCCGTTACGCGGGTAAGAAGGAGATTAACGGCAAGACCGTTTACCGCAGCGACTTTCGGAGCGCGGCTGAATATGACCGCGCCTTTGCGCGGTTGGTAAAGCCGCGGATAGGCAAAATCGGGATTTACGAGCTGCGCCGGTCCGAAATCGCGGACATGTTGGACACCATTGAGGATGACAGCGGCCCGGTCATGGCGGACCGGACTCTGGCTTATCTCCGTAAGGCGCTGAACTGGTATGCGGCCCGCGACGATCAATTTGTTCCTGCTATCGTGCGCGGTATGGCGCGGAGCAAGTCGCGCGAGCGAGCGCGCACACGCGTGCTGTCCGACGACGAAATCCGACTGATATGGCCGTTGCTCGGTAACGCCGGCGCCTTCGGCGCCTTCGTCAAGATGCTGCTGCTGACCGCCCAGCGCCGTGATGAAGTTGCCCGGATGGCACGGAAGGAAATCGATGCGGACGGTGTGTGGGCGATCCCGGCCGAGCGATACAAGACCAAGCGACCGAATTTCGTACCGCTGTCGAAAGCCGCTCTGGCGCTGGTAGAGACACGAGCCGAGGCTCGCCGGCTGCGACTATGTGTTTCCCTCCAGCGTCGGGACGCCCTTCCAGCGCAGCGGCAAGCCCAAGATCGGCTTCGAACGGGCCGTACTGGCGGCGATGCATAAGCACGACCCTGAGGCGGAACCTCTGCCCCACTGGACGCTGCATGATCTGCGACGAACTGCCAAGACGCTCATGGTGCGCGCAGGTGTGCGGCCCGATATTTCAGAGCGCGTGCTCGGCCACGTCATCCCCGGTGTGGAGGGCGTTTATGACCGGCACCACTATCTCGACGAAAAACGCGACGCGTTAGAAAAGCTCGCGGTCATGATCGACCACATCGTCAACCGACGCGCCGCGAATGTGGTGGCGCTGAGCGAGCACCGGGCTGGCCCGTCATGACCAAGAAGCTACCTGTCTACGAGAACGCGCTTGGCGGTCGGTTGAGCAAGGGTGCCGCTTGTAGCGACGCAGGCGTGGCCGATGATCCCTGGCCAAGCACAGAATGGAAAGAACGGCTCTCCGAGATTGATGCCGGATTGGAAAATCAGCGTGCAGACATTATGGCCGTGCTCCACAAGGCCAGGCGCCATGAATTCGATGAAACGGCCGTTTGGCAGCACATGAGGCTGTTGGGGGGCGTCTACGTTGGCCAAATGGAATATGGGAAGAGCACAAGTGCGGCAGGGGGGAAATCACTCGATCAGATCGCGAACGCAGCGCAGGTGCTCGCCAATCGTCTCAAGGAATGCGGCGTCAATCTTTCTGACGTATTGCATTCCTCGATCACTGGCAGCCCCCTCCGCGATGATGAGCTAGCAATTTGGATGGTGACCCCGCCCGCCGCTTCGGCAGCGCGGGAATTGGAAGAATTTGCAGAGCGGGTCCGAAAAATCGGCACGGCGATGCGTTGCAGAAGGCGACGTGGGCGCAAAGACGAGTTGCCGGACGCGATCATTCTCCACCTCGCCCGCATTTACGAGCAAGCCACCGGCAGGCGCCCTGGTAGCAGGGGGCGGTTCCAGAGGCTGGTGAACACGTTTCTTGAGGGCGCAGGGCGCCCTATGTCCATCGACCATGTCGTCAAGAGGATTAGGGTTGCCCTCAGACAGGGGTGATTATTCATTGCCCAAGAAGTCAATTTTCGCTCTCTGGTGGGCTGCATTCATTCTCACTACGTCTTCGGCGGACGGCAACGGAGGCTTTCATGTCCGCCACTGTACTAACCGATTTCGTGACACCCGCTGGTCTCGCGAATGAGCTGGGCGTCTGCCCCCGTACCCTTGATCGGTGGAACGTGCTTGGCGAAGGGCCTCCACGCGTCAAGATCGGCCGGCGCGTGCTCTACCGCCGTTCTTCCGTACTCGAATGGCTGGCAAACCGCGAGCAAGTACAAGGAGGTGCGCGATGAGCTGCGAGCAGAGTTCACCGGCCGAGATGCCGCGCTGCCGGTGCGATCAAATCAAGCATTTTATCAAACAAGTTTACCACGCGTGGTGCACCGGAACGGGTGAGTGGTCCGCGTTGCCAGACCCCCACACGAACCAGCTGGTTCCCCTTTGGATCGATCCAGAGAAAGCAGCCGCGCTCTGCCACTGGGCCATGGACCGGAGCGTACAAGAGCGCTATGAGGCGCGCCCGGGTCGATTTCGGCTCGAACAGTCATGGTTACCTTCCAAGCGGTCTGAGTTCGAACGGTACGCGCCCCACCGCCTTGAGCTGTTTGACGGCCCGTGGCGCTTCTCCAGTGGTGTCCAGCTTTGGCGCGTACGGTCTAAAGACGGCACCTTGCTCGACGTGCTTCCTCTCGCCACTTTGGACGACGCCGAAATCGCACATGATCGGTGTCCCGGAAACGACGAGCCGTTAAAAGACGGCGTGGTTTATCTATATGGCGCTAATCCACTGAGCTGGCACAATTATCATCTTCGCTTGTGGGAGCTAACGCACCGTTCAGAGTGGATTGAGCGCATCGAGCCCGAAAACGTCGCCTTACTGCGGAACGCATATCATACGAGCAACCCGGATGAAGTTGCCGCGTTGTTGGAGCTTTCCTTAGCGCAAGACCGAGGGCCGAAGTCATGACTGCGACCAACTCGATTATGGCGTGCTCTGATGACGACGGCGCGGGCGACCACGAACCCACCATTCAAAAAATGCCACTGCACTCTGTAAAGCGGTAGCACGGTGGCATAGCGGAGAAGTGTTATGGACGGAAAGTTAGATGGTGTTGGCTTAGGCACCAATCAAGCTACCCCCGACGCGCCAACGGGCCAAGCCAACATTAATGTACCTATGCCCGACCACATGCGTTTAGCGCTGGAATACCTCTCAGCGCGCGGCATCCCCCCCGAGGTTGCTGATGCAGCCCACGTCTATCCGGTCGCCGACACGCGTGCTGAACTCGGTTCCGAATTCTCCGCCCTACCGGCAATTGTGTTCCCATATTTTAACTTCGACGGTGAGCCGGATTGGGTCGAAATCGACGGTAGGAAACGCAGTTCTTCCGAGTTCGATACCTTCGCGAGCCGGTTGCGCAAGGCTTCATCAAACGCAAGGCGCTGCGGTTTCAGCAACTGAAGGACAGCGGTGTCCACATTTTCCTGCCCCCGCTCTTCGACTGGCGCGCTATCGCGTGCCGACCCGTCGATCCAGCTAGTCGTGACGGAGGGCGAGTGTAAGGCGCTGAGCTTGGCCGCGCGTGAAGTTCCGGCGATTGGTCTAGGCGGCGTCGATTGCATCTGGCAAAAAATTGATCGACCAACACCGCGAGTTTCACCCGGTGCTCGCCGCGTTTAAATGGGGTGGCCGTGAGACCGCCATCGTGTTCGACAGTGATATCGCCGAAAAGCCCAATGTGCTGGCTGCAGAAGGACGCCTCGTCGAGCAATTGACGCTGCGCGGCGCAATGGTTCGGCCGGTACGTCTCCCCGCGGGAGCCGTGCGATGAAAATCGCGGTCGATGACTACTTTGCCGGCGGCCATACCGTCGAAGAATTTTTCGACCTGGTGAGAAACACCCCGCCAGCTCCCGGGAGCTACGAAGCGCCGACCGACTTTGCCACCCTGATTAAGCGCTTTTATCCGCCGACTGAATACGCGTGGGCCGATTTCATCATCAAGGGCGAGGTCAACCTGCTATTCGGCGACGGTGGCATTGGTAAGAGCCTCCTTGCGCTGCACATCGCAGCGGCAGTTGCTGGCGGCACAGTCCTATTCGGAAATCCCACTATGCGCATGCCGGTGATTGGCTTGTTCGCTGAAGACGGCGAAGGTGAGGTACAACGACGGCTCATTCAAATCCATTATGACCTCGGGCTGCTTGTGAACACGGACCTCCCGATCAAGCTTTGGTGCCGACCGCGCGAAGACACCTTGCTTGCGATCATTGATGATAACGGCGTCGTGACGGAGCAATCGCGTCTGCAAATGCTGCGGACCGAGTTGGAGAAAAGCGGACCGGCATTGGTCATTCTCGATAGCTTGGCTGACCTGTTCGCGCTCAATGAAAGCCTACGACTGCCGGTAAACGCCGCAATGAAACGTGTGCTGGGCAGCTTATGCCGCGATTTCGGCGCAACGGTGATCGTGCTTGCACACCCGTCAAAGGCGCAATGATGGACGGAACCACTATAGCGGCAGCACCGCTTTCAACAACGCCGTCCGCCAACGGCTAACGTTGGAAATCAGTCAGGGAAGAAGTGCCGCCCGATGGGCCGCCTCCGCGCCGGCTAAGCGTCGCCAAGAGCAATTACGGGCCGCTGGTCGAGAAGACGTTGTGGTTTTATGGCGCCACGATCCAGGTGCAGCCACGTGGGCCTACCGTTTCAGTCGATGAGGAAAAGCAGAAGGTGCTGCAAACTGTGCTTAGTCTGCTCGACAACGGCGTCCGGATCGTCAACCGCAACGGCAGCGTGGGAGGGGCGCGGACGCTTAACGAACTAGCAAAGACCATTCGGGAACAGCACGGCATGGCTATAACTGCCGCTCGTGTTAAAGATCACCTGCGCCAATTTGTTGACGCCGGAATTCTTACCTACCGGGAAGCCGATAAATCGGTGAGGCCGCATGTGACGGCGGTTTTGTGAGGGGGCCGCACTGCAAGATTTGACGGCGCGGTCTGTCCCGAGACAGTCCGGTGAGGTGTCCGGAGACGTGTCCGCAGGCGTGTCCCAAGTGCGTCCGCAGGGCGTCCGGAGACGTGTCCCGTACACCCCCATACCCCCAGGGACGGGACGCTCCCTTAGGGTCGCGCCCGCCCGACACATCATGGCATCATCTTATCTTCCCGGGGCCATCGCCATTGTGATAGCCGGCCCGATATTCGATGCTTCGATGCGTGCCCGTCGATAGAATAACCACGCTCCATTCTTGAACAGAACTTTGATCCTTCGGTCATCCAGCTCAAATGTCTCCCCAAAGTTCAGTGATTTCATTTTCACGCATGATCGGATCGGTATGCTCTCGCCCTAACGGTCAGTGCTGTGAGCGTCAAACCAAGCCGATGCGGCAGCTTGGGCGCGAGCAATCTGTTCCGGCGTCATGCGAGCGGGAAGGGATGTCATTTCATTGAATGCGTCCTGGTACACTTTATCGCCGTTTTCTGACGAGGCCTTCGCTAGATCGAACCACTCATACGCGGCGGTGTAGTCCTGCGGTACGCCTTGCCCGTCGCGGTAAAGGAGGGCCAGATTGAATTCGGTCATTGCCAAGCCATCCGGGTAAATGAAGTCTCTGTTGGCGGGCTTAGCGAAATCTTCAATCGCGTGCTGATACCAGTAAATCGCGTGGCGAAAATTCTGGGGTATGCCCTGGCCAGTGTCATTTAGATAGCCAAGTCGGAATTCAGCTCGCGGGTTGGGAGGAAGGTGCTCGTGCTGATATGCCTTCACAGATGCCTGATACCAATACGCGGCTTTTGAAAAAGCGCGCGGTACGCCTTCGCCGTCGTAATACGCGTTGCCGAGATTGAGTTCAGCCCAGGCATATCCCTGATCGGCGGATTTTTGGTACCAATACACCGCCCTGGCTAAGTCGTGAGGCACGCCGCATTGGAAACCTCCCGCATAGCAAAGGCCGAGCATGTTTTCTTGTCCCTTGGCGTCCCCATTTTTCTGGAACCAATATACGGCCTTCGCATCGTCCTGCGGCACGCCTTGGCCAGTGGCGTACGCCTTGGCCAGGTCAATCATCGCTAAATAATTTCCCTCGTCGGCCGCCTTACGGAACCAATACACGGCTTTGACATAATCCTGCGGCACGCCTTGGCCTCTAGCATAGAGAAGGCCCAGAGCGTCTGCACTGAAGGTGTCTCCATGATCGGCCGCCTTACGGAACCAATACACGGCTTTGACATAGTCCTGCGGAACGCCCAGACCACCAATGAAGGCGTCGCCCAAGGCAAATTCCGCGTCGGCATTGCCTTGTTCTGCGGCCTTTTGATACCGGTAAACCGCCTTGGCATAATCCTGCGGCACGCCTCGGCCATAATAGTAAGCGTCGCCCAGTTTATTTTCAGCGGCGGCATCTCCTCGTTGAGCGGCGCCCTGGAGCGTTTGCAAATAATCGTCCGCCATCGCGGTGCCGGCCCACAGCGCGCAGCTGATTGCGGCCAGGATCACATAAGGACGAATCTTCATGGCGATTTCCTTCGGCCTCAGAAGGTCGCGGCGACGTTGATATCGCGGCCGTTCCGCAGAATTTCGATGCTCTTGGTGTCTCCCGGCATCGTGGAATCGACCGCCACTTGAAGATCGCGCGCGCTATTAATTGGCGCACCATCGTACGTCACGATGATGTCGCCAGCGGCTATCCCCGAGCGATCCGCAACATCTCCGGCCCGTAATGCAATCACCGCAACTCCGCGCGTCATTTCAGCGGTATCGAGTACTCCAAACTCCGACGGGCTTGATGCGGTGGGGATCGGCGTGGTGGATTGTTGCTCCGCGCTCACTCTCTCCCAACCACGCTGCATCAGGCATGCATTCACAAGATTCCTTACCTCTGCGTTGTAGCGCGTGTTGTTCGTGAGGTTTTGATCGAAGGCACTCCAGTCGAAATAGCCGCCATTCATTGTCGATAAATTGTTGGGCTGCGGGATGGTCCGCACGGCAATCGCGGTGCATTCGGCTGAGTCAATTTCGCCTTGGCGAACTGCGTCAGCGGAATCAAAGCCGGGATGCTCCCAAGTGTATTGCGGCGAACAGCCGGCCAGAACCAGTCCGATCATCAACCAAGGAGACGAAATGCGCATGGCAAGTCTCGCATAGAAAATCTCACCTGCTATTTTCTCGTCGGTTGATTGAAGCTTCGTTAACTCCCCCGCGTAAAATTTTTCGATGGAATTTTATACCCTGTACGGACGTGCACCCTGCAGTGCATGCCGACGGACACCCGGAAGCTGCCCCCCCCCCGGGGTCTATTAAAGTAACCCTCCGCCGAGATATCTTGGCCGCGAGGCCAAGCCAAAGGACGTTAGGTTGCTCGCGCTGGCACCTACGGAGTCCACTAAGCGGCAAAGTGATCTGGGTGGCCCCGGACCAAAAAATGGCGTTAGCGCTGATTCAAACTCGGTTGGTGAGGCGCTTCGGCGTCCCCATCGATCACGGGCGGAAGGCTATCGAGAAAGGCGTCAATCGATCTTTGCCGCATCTCCTCCTTATCAACCGGCGCACTGCGTGACGCGACTGGGCCAAAGCCTCGGTTAATAAGTTCAACGGCCGCGGCAAGCCGTACCCGTTCCGACTGAGCAGATTGCGCTAGCTCGATGAGCGTACTCACACCCAACGACGCCGCCGCGGCAAACCTCTTGGCTACCTCGTCACGCAGCACGGCGAGCACACGGGGATCATGTAGTAGCTCATATGCGCGCGATTTGGCCTGCGTACGGTCGCCCTTGCCGTAGCCCGCGACGAGCGCCGCTTGGATCGCGCCATCGCGCAGAGTGCCGCATTCGGCATAGGCCTGCACGAACTTGGCCTGTCGTTGCGTGAGATCGCCAATGGTGACGCTGTCGCGAAAAGGGATGAGATGGTTGGACATTTATTTTCTCCTGCAAACTCGCCCCCTATACGCTGGGTTAAATGCACCCGGCACGACCGTGACCAAGGACGGCGCCAGCCACGATGATTGGTGACATAGTGGTGACACAGCCAATTTCAAAGGCCGTTACACTTACGTAAGTTATTGATTTTAATGGTGCCGACGCGCGGATTCGAACCGCGGACCTACTGATTACGAATCAGTTGCTCTACCGCTGAGCTACGTCGGCGACGGCGCGGTATGATGCACAGCGCCGCGCGGTTGACAAGGAAAGCGCGTCCGGCGCGGCGGCGCCTCCTGAAAAATCGTTCATCCATCCTCCATCGCGAGGCCGGGATGCGCGCCCCATGGTGGTGAAGCGTCCAGCGCGAAGTCATGCTAGGGTCGCGCCGCCGATTCGGCCTTGTTCGAGGGATTGGATGAATTTCAACGAGGAAACCCGCGGCCAGTTGCGCGCGGCATGGCGGTTGACGCGGCCGTATTGGGTGTCCGAGCAAAAATGGTCGGCCTGGGGTCTGCTGGCGGTGGTGACCGGGCTCGATCTCGGCAATGTCTATGTCAGCGTGCTGCTGAACCAATGGAACAACGCCTTCTACAACGCGCTGCAAGAGCTCAATAGCGGCGTATTCTTCCGCCAGATCGGCATTTTCTGCATCCTCGCCACGGTCAGCATCATCTTGTCGGTCTATGCTGTGTATCTGCAGCAGATGCTGCAAATCCGCTGGCGGCGCTGGCTGACCGACCGCTATCTCGGCGCCTGGCTCGGCGACCAGGCCTATTACCGGCTCCAGCTTCAGAGCAACCCGACCGACAACCCCGACCAGCGCATTTCCGAGGATCTCAATTCCTTCACCTCCTATGTGCTGAACCTGTCGCTGGGATTGCTGACCTCGATCGTGTCGCTGTTCTCGTTTCTGTTCATCCTGTGGGGATTGTCCGGGCCGGCGCGCATCCCGCTCGGCTCCTGGGGCAGCGTCTACATCCCCGCCTATCTGGTTTGGGCGGCGCTGATCTATGCCGGGTTCGGCACCTTGCTTACGATGAAGATCGGGCGGCCGCTGATCAATCTGAACTTCGCCCAGCAGCGGCTCGAGGCCGATTTCCGCTTCGCCCTGATGCGGCTGCGCGAAAACGCCGAGAGCGTCGCGCTGTTCCGCGGCGAGAACGCCGAAATGCGCGTGTTCAAGGGCCGCTTCGCCCATGTGTTCGACAATTTCTGGCGGATCATGAAACGGCAGAAGACCTTGTCGTGGTTCACGGTCGGCTACGCCCAGGTCGCGGTGATCTTTCCGGTCGTGGTGGTCGCGCCGCGCTTCTTCGCCAAGGAGATTCTGCTCGGCGGGCTGATGCAGGTAGTGAGCGCGTTCAATTCGGTGCAGAGCGCGCTGTCGTTCGTGATCAATTCGTACACCGACATCGCCACCTGGCTCGCCGTGACGCAACGGTTGAGCGGCTTCCAGACCCGGCTCGATCTGATCTCGGACGCGGTGCGCGCGCCGCAAGAGATCGTGTTGCGGCGCGGCGGCCAAGGCGTGTCGGTGACCGATCTCGCGCTCGCCTTGCCCGACGCGACGCCGATCATGACCGGCGTGAATTTGTCCGTCGCCCCCGGCGAGGCGGTGCTGATCAGCGGCCCGACCGGCATCGGCAAAAGCACGCTGATCCGGGCGATCGCCGGGATCTGGCCCTTCGGCCGCGGCCAGATCCGCGTCGGCGAGGGCGCCACGCTGTTCCTGCCGCAGCGGCCCTATCTGCCGCTCGGCACGCTGGCCGATGCGCTGACCTATCCCGGCACCCGAGGCGACGTGCCGAAGGAGCGGCTGGCGCAGCTCCTGACCGATTTCCAATTGGCCGATCTGATCCCGCATCTCGACACCGTCGACAATTGGTCGCACCGCCTGTCGCTGGGCGAGCAGCAGCGCGTCGGCTTTGCCCGCATCATGTTGGCCGAGCCGGCACTGGTGTTTCTCGACGAGGCGACCTCCGCCGTCGACGAGGCGCGCGAGGCGCGGTGCTATCGCATCCTGCGCCAGGCGGCGTGGCGTCCCACCATCGTCAGCGTCGGCCACCGTGCGTCGCTGCGGTTCCTGCACGACCGGATGATCGACGTGACCCCGTTCGCTTGCGACGGACGGGATTTCACCCTACCCGAGGACGAGGAAACCGCCGCCGCCGCGCCGGTCCAAATCCGCGCTGCCGGCGCCGAATGAGCTGGCGGCCCGAGGACCCCATAAAGCTGGCTGTTCCCGCTGATATTTGCAGGCAAAGAACAGCCCAGCGGCAAAACTGGCTTCGCCTGTTCCCGATCGCGCGGCCAGGCGACAATGGCCCGTTACCCGCCTTCCCGACACGATCGGCCACTCGATAATCCGCCCCTTCGAAATCGCCTACTCGAACGAGTTTAATCTAGAACATAACATGAACGAAATGTCAAGCGAATTTTTGTCGCGCGACTGTTTTCGAGCCGGCCGAATTCGCCTTTGGGTGGACCGAGGGTTATCCGGCTTTGCGGCGGGCGGCGGGACGGGCCGTGGTCTTCGGCTTTTCGGCGGCGGGCTTTTGTGCCTGGCCCTTGCCCTGGAGCGGCAGCAGCATCTCGCGCTGGCCCTCCATCTTCTTCTTGCCCTTCTTAGCGGCCGGTGCCGGACCCCGATCGTTGGCGAGGCTGCGTTTCAGTGCGTCCATCAGGTTGATGACGTTGGCGGGCGGCGGCGCCACGGCGCCACGCGGCATCGGCAGGCCGGCCTGTTTCTTTTTCAGCATGTCGACCACGGCTTCTTCGTAGCGGTCGACGAAGGTGTTGGGCTCGAAATCAGCGGCCTTGGTTTCGAGGATATGTTCGGCGAGCTTGCGCATATCGTCCGGCACTTTGATCGCCGGAATCTCGTCAAAATATTCCTTCGCGTCGCGGACTTCCGAGCCGTAGCGCAGGGTGACGCCGACCAGGCCCTTGTCCCACGGCTCCAGCATCACCACCCGCTCGCGCTTCGCCAGCACGACGCGCCCGAGCGCCACCATCTCCTTGCCGCGCATCGCCTCGCGGATGACCGCGAACGCCTCCTGCCCGACCTTGTCGCTCGGCACTAGGTAGTAAGGCGAATTGTAATAGCGCTCGTCGATCTGCGCGCGCGGCACGAACTTGTCGATCTCGATGGTGTGGTTGCTCTCGATGGCGATGGCGTCGAGCTCCTCGTCGTCGACCAGCACATAGGTATTCTTGGCGTACTCGTAGCCACGCGCCTTGTCCGAACCCTCGACCGGCTCGCGCGTGACCTCGTCGATCATCTGCTGGCGCAGCCGGTTGCCGGTGGCGCGGTTGATCTGGCGGAACGACACCCGTTCGCTGGACGAGGTCGCCGAATAGAGCGAAACCGGACACGAAACCAGGGAGAGCTTGAGATAGCCCTTCCAGTAGGGGCGCGACGGAGCCACGGAATCCTCCAGAATCAGGGCCAGGCAAATACTAATTCATTTTGTAGTATTGCGCAAAGAATACGCGTAAACCGATTGATATTACGACATAATATACTAGATGATGTGGGTCGTTACCGGCTCCGCCCCAAGGCTTTGATGGCAGCCGAAATCGACTGTTTGACCGTGCCGATCTCCGCCCAGGGATCGAGGCGGCGGGCCCGCAACAGCTTCGGCACCGTCTTGAGGTCGTAACGCGCGGGCGTGAAGCCGCGTTCCAGCTCCTCCCAGCGCACGGGCATGGCTACCGGCGCGCCGAGCCGCGCCCGCACCGAATAGGCCGCGACCGCGGTCGAGCCGCGCGCATTGCGCAAATAGTCGATGAAGATTTTATCCTTCCGCTCCTTTTTCAGCGGGTTGGCGGTGAACCGGTCGGGGTCGTTCTCGACCGTCAGCAGCGCCACCGCCTGGGCGAAATTCTTGAGCCCGTCCCAATCGACGTCGCGGCGGAGCGGCAGCACGACATGCAACCCCTTGCCGCCGGTGGTCTTGACGAACGAGGCGAGCTTCAACTCGATCAACATCTTGCGCAGCGACTTTGCCGCCACGATCACCGTGGCGAACGGCAGCGCCGGATCGGGGTCGAAATCGAAGATCAGCCGGTCCGGCTTGTCGGGATCGTCGGCGAGCGCGCCCCAGGGATGGATTTCGACGATGCCTTCCTGCGCCAGCGCCACCAGATCGTGCGTGTCGCGCAGCACCAGATACTCGCGCGTCGCCTGCTCCTCCTCGATCGCGACGCGGCGCAGCGACTCGACCCCGTGCTCGAAATGCTTCTGGAAGAAGCAATCGCCGGCGATGCCTTCGGGACAGCGCAACAGGCTCAACGGCCGGCCCGCCACCTCCGGCACCATCCATTCCGCGACGCTCTCGTAATAGCGCGCGAGCTCGAGCTTGGTGATGTTGCTGTCGGGAAACACCTTGCGGTCGGGATGCGAGATGACCACGCCGGCGACCGTGTTCGCGGGATTGCCGCTCTTCCTCACCGGCGCGGCACCGCCCAGCGCGGCGGCGCGCTCGCGGCCGATTGTCTTCGCCGGCTTGTCCTCGCGCAGCGCCTGGAACGAGGGATGGCGCAACACGCCGTCGCCGGTCCAGTTGCTGAATTCGACCTCGCCGACCAGATCGGGCTTGACCCAGATCGCGCCCGGCCGCGCCTCTTTCGGCACCTCGGCATAGGCAGGCTTCGCGATCTTGAGACGCATCAGACGCTCGCGCAGATCGACCGCCGATTGCGCGGTGAAGCCGGTGCCGACGTGGCCGGCATAGCGCAGCTTGCCGTCCTCGTAATAGCCCAGCAGCAGCGCGCCGACGCCGCCCTTGCGCGCGCCTTCGCCTTCGGTGAAGCCGCCGATGACGAATTCCTGGCGCTTGATGCATTTGGTCTTGACCCAGTCGCCGACGCGGCCGGAGCGGTACGGCGCCGACGCGCGCTTCGACACGATGCCTTCGAGTCCCATCTTGCCGGCGTGCTTGAGTATCTCGCCGCCGTCACCCGTCATGTCATCGGAATAGCGCAGCGCGGCGGTTTCGGCTTCGCGCGGGATCACCGCGCGCAGCAGCTTCTTGCGCTCGATCAACGGCGCGCCGCGCAAATCCTTGCCGTCGAGATACAGCAGGTCGAATGCGATCAAGGCGAGGCGCTCGTCGTGACCCTCGCTCAGCGCCTCCTGCAGATCGCCGAAATTGGAGCGGCCCTTGGCGTCGAACACCGCGATCTCGCCGTCGAGCGCGAACCGTTTGCCGGGCAAGGCGCGGACCGCGTCCGCGAGGCGGCCGTACTTCTTGGTCCAGTCCTGCCCCGCGCGGGTGAGGAACGCGACTTTGCCGCCGTCGCGCCGGCAATAGACGCGATAGCCATCGATCTTGATCTCGTGTAGCCAGTCATCGCCCGTGGGCGGCTTGGCCGCAAGGGTCGCGAGTTCGGGCTCGACGAATTTCGGCAGCGGCCCAGCCTTTGCGCCCGCGATCTTGCCGACCGCCGGCGCGCGGCGGGCCGGCGCGTGCTTCGCCGGCTTCTCCGGCTTGCCGTCGGCACGATTGGAGTTCCATACCTTCGCCGCCTTCGGGTCGGCGATCTGCTCCATGGTCTTGCGGCTGGCGACGCTCTCGGTGGCGTCCGCCAGCAGCTCGTCATTGTTGCCGGGCTTGGCGTATTCGTCGTTCTCCTTGATCAGCAGCCAATTGTCGCCACGGTCGCCCGGCCGGTGCGAGCGCATCCGCACCAGCGTCCAGCCGCCCTTGAGCCGGTCGCCGTGCAGGATGAATTTGAGCTTGCCGGCCGCGTAATCGGCGTTGATGTCGTGGTCCGGCTCCTGCGGCTCCCAGGTGCCGCGATCCCACAGCATCACCGTGCCGCCGCCATATTGGCCCTTCGGAATCACGCCTTCGAACTTGCCGTATTCGAGCGGATGGTCCTCGACATGGACGGCGAGGCGCTTCACCTCGGGATCGAGGCTCGGACCCCGGGTGACGGCCCAGCTCTTCAACACGCCGTCGAGCTCGAGCCGGAAATCGTAATGGAGCCGCGTCGCGGCGTGCTTCTGAATCAAATAGGAATGGCCGGCCGCGCTCGTGACCCGGCCAGGCTTCGGCTCGGGCGTGCGGTCGAAGTGCCGCTTCGCGCGGTATCGCGTCAGACTGGATGCGCCGGCCATGCATGCTCCGCGGTCGTTGCCGCCATCGGTTTATATAAGACCCGGCGCCCGAAATCGATCCGGCGGCGTTTGAACCGGGCGCGAATCCCCTTATCGAAGTGCGAGACCTCGATTCTGGGGAAGAGCAGCCGTGAAACTTCTCGTCATCGCGATCCTGTCGTGCTTTTGCCTCAGCGGCTGCGGTGTCGTCGCCGCGCCGTGCCGGGTCACCTCCGCCATGTTGAAGATGGTGCCGTTTCTCGGCCATGAAGCCGCCGCGCCGACCGACGGTTGCGCCAGCGCGATCGATCCCGACACCGTCACCGGCTCCTAGGGTCGGCCGGCCGGACGCGCGTCGCCGCCAGCGCCGCCAGTATGTTGGCGGCGGCGGGCGCATAGAACTCGATCTGCCATTTGAGCGGCCACTCCAGCGGCAGCCAGCCGCGATACCAGAGCGACGCGTGGGCATGAAGATGCGCCGCGCTTTGCAGCGCGAATTCGAACTCCATTTTCTTGCGGCCCCAATAGAACCCGATGGCCAGGGCCGCGGCGATCCACCACGCGTTCCTGACGCCGGCGCGGCGCAGGATCAGCGCGAGCACGATCTGGATGATGAGCGCGAGCAGGACATGGGTCGCCCAGGCATAGGCGCCGAGCCCGCCGGCCGCGTCGACGAGTGCGCTCATCCGGTCAGCGGCAGCGCCATCTTGGTCACTTCGGCGTAGCGCAGCACATGCCGAAGCGGCCCGAGCCTCAGTACCTTCGTCACCACGAAACCCTTGCGGGCGTAGAAGCCGATCGCCTTCTGGTTCTGCGACGCCACTTCCAGTTCGATGGCCGAGCAGCCGGCGCGGGCCGCTTCGGCGCGGAGCGCGTCGATGAGCGCGGCGCCGACGCCGACGCGCCGCGCCGCCATCTTCACGTTGATGCCGTAGACATAAAGGTTGGGCGAGCGATGCCGGTTTTCGACCAGGTAGAACAGCGCGTATCCGAGCAGCCCGTGCGCCGCGCCGTACTCGCGCCGGAAATCGCCCAACGACGGCGCGTAAGGACCGCGTCCCGCCAGCGTGAAAGTCGCGTAGCCAACGACCGCCGCGTCGCGGACCGCGATCGCCGCGCGATCGCGATTGAACGAACGCGCGAACAATCGCGAACGCCGCTCCGGCGGTCCCAGGATGAACTTCAGCGCGGCGCGGCCGGAACACGCATAGGCGACCGCCGAATTGCCGAGCGGCGTGTCGGGGACGGGATAC
The DNA here is from genome assembly GCA_963729845.1 of uncultured Alphaproteobacteria bacterium. Taxonomy (GTDB): domain Bacteria; phylum Pseudomonadota; class Alphaproteobacteria; order ATCC43930; family CGMCC-115725; genus JAATGI01. The sequence continues at coordinate 140,220 of CAVSQC010000046.1, read as the reverse complement.
AGGATCTCGATTTGCCGCCCGTTCCCATCCATGCCCGATGCGCCGCCAGCCATGCTCGTCGACATTGTTGGCGCGCCCTGCTGGAATCGAACCAGCGACCTGCCGCTTAGAAGGAAGATGCCGGGCGCATTCGATCCCTAACGCGTCATCACGATCATACCTGACTTTCGTCCGGTTTTCATAGGGAATTGCTCGAAAGTTAGGTATTGTTGCTCACACACCGTAACGGGCCATAACGGGGCGCCTCTGTTTCCCCCTGTTACCCCGAACGGGCCCGATGGGAGCAGCCGTCATGCCGACAATTAAGCTTACTGACCGCACCGTGGCGCACATAAAGCCGCCGAAAGCCGGCCGGATTGAACTGTGGGATTCGATGCTGCCCGGCTTTGGCCTCCGCGTCACGGACAACGACGCGCGGACCTGGTTTGTGATGTATCGCGCGGGCATGGGCGAGGATCGGAAGCAACGGCGCCTCAAGATCGGCGATGCGAAGCTAATGGACTTGGCCGAAGCGCGGGAGGGGGCGCGCGAGGCGATGCGTCAGGTCGCCAAGGGGATTGATCCGGCCGCGGAGAGGCCCGCCCCTGCCCTCGCCAGCGGCACGGTGCGCGCCATCGCGTCGGATTACCTTGCCCGATACGTCAAAAAGAACACGCGGCCGAGCACCCATAAGGAGACGAAGCGCATTTTTGACATCGACGTCCTGCCGGCATGGGGCGGGCGCCCGCTAGCGAGCATCACTCGTCGCGACGCCGGCGAATTGCTGGCTGGTATCGCCGAGCGCGGCGCCGAGGTGCAGGCTAACCGCACCCTCGCCCGTCTAAAGACCTTCTTCGGATGGTGCGTCGACGAAGAGATCATTTCGGCCTCGCCCGTCGGCCGGATGAAGCCGCCGACCAAGGAACGTGCTCGCGACCGTGCGCTCACAGATGATGAAATCCGGTGGTTCTGGAAGGGATGCGATTTGCTCGAGTGGCCGTTCGGTCCCCTGTTCAAGCTGCTGCTGCTGACCGCGCAGCGCCGCGACGAAGTGGCGGCGATCAACTTTGCCGAACTCGACCTCGAAAAGCGGCTATGGACGATCCCGCGCGAGCGGGCCAAGAATGACCGCGCGCACGAGGTGCCGCTATCCGAACTGGCACTCGAGATCCTGCAAGGCGCCATCGCTGATCGGCCGCCGATCGACGGCGAGCAGGCGCCCACGCTGATATTCACGACCACGGGCAAAACTGCCGTCTCTGGCTTTTCGCGCGCGAAAGAACGGCTCGACGCGGAAATGGCGAAACTCGCCGGCAAGCCAATGAGCGACTGGATTTTGCACGATCTTCGACGCTCCGCCGCCACCGGGATGGCCCGGCTCAACATCGCGCCGCATGTCGTGGACAAAGTGCTCAACCATGTCAGCGGCACCATCCGCGGCGTCGCCGCCGTCTTTAACCGCTTCGGTTATCTCGACGAGCGCAATGCGGCGCTTGGGGCTTGGGGCCGGTATGTAGAAACGCTCATCCGTGGGGTTGGTGATAATGTCATGACGCTTCGGGCCGCGAGATAACATTGAAAAAACAACACCGCAGCCCCAAAAACCATTTGGCATCGCTGGCGATGGTTAAGGGCTGGCTCGCGGCTGCCTTGAATTGTTCCGACCCCCGGCCATACCGACAGCGTGCTTGAGAAGCTAGTGCGGGAGCTACAGATCATCGTGAACCGGCAAAACAATGCCGAATTGGAACGCAGGGGGCCTGTTCCACAAGAGGAACTGAATGATGTGTCGCTCTCAGAAGAATGGCAAAAGAGGGCACGAAAAATCGTCGACAACGCCTACAAAATCGCGGCGGCGGTGAGCGAAGGGTTCGACGCTATCGAGGAGCTAGAAGAATTCGGTGGTTACGAATGGGGCCACGCTGGGCACAAAACGTCTCTGCAGGATGTCCGAAAAACCTTGCAAGATATCCGCTATAAATTGTGGAGTATTCAAGGACTGATGCCCCCATCTCCGGCGCCGCGCCGCAATCGCCGAGGCAATCCAGGTGCCCTATGGCATGGTGCGGGTCGCCAATTTGGAAAGCTTTTCCAAGTTGCCATGCGTGATGCCGGTTACGCAGGCCCGCTCGCATTGACGAGCGAAGGAAGCGTCACGGCCATTGTCGGGGCGAAGGCCATGGGTTGGGCGTATAACAGGACCATTCAGCCCAAGGGCTTTGCCAGTGCCATGACAAAGCGAAATAGGGAACAGGAAATTACCCGGGACTTCGACGAGAGATTTCCGCAAGAATTGGGCTTCTGAAATAGGCGCAGCGGACTAACTTCTCCCCGCCAAATTCGAGCGCTTTTGGCGGTTTGATCTCACTAAACAATTCGCTCACCTTCGCTCCGTCACCGCGCGCAACGAGGCGGCGCGCATCACGACGGAGGACGAAAATTGTCTGTACCCCCGAAGAATACATTCGACACCCCGACTTTTCCGGAGCCGGAGAAGATTGCGGGCCGCAATTATTGGAGCAAAGGGACGATCCGCCGTTGGCGGGCGGAAAACGCGGGGCTGTGTGATGGCGCACCATCCGGCGTTCCGATCACTCAGCGGCGCCGCCGTAAAGGTCTGGATCGAGCTCAACACCAAGTTCATGGGTGCCAATAACGGCCGACTGTATCTCAGTCTGAATGATGCGGTCGGCCTCCTGCCCATGAGCAAGGGCACCGCCAAACGCGCATTCGACGAACTAGAAGCCCGCGGTTTCATTCAAAAGATGCAGCCCGGTCAATTCCGGGGACATTGGGCCGCCACGTGGGCGGTAACGCACCAGAAGCTCGGGGACAGGATACCTTCGCGGGCGTGGCAGAACGTTGTGCCGCTTCCGGGGCACGTCGAATACATCAGGCGACACAGAGAACGGAAAAACAGGGAAAGGGAAAAAAAGCTGGGTACCAAGGTGGACCCAAGCGCGCCGCATGGTTCCACTACAGTACCCAAAGGCGAGGCTAGAGGTCCATGAGAATACCCATGCAGTGGCTTTTGCGCTCAATCTTGGGTACCGAGGTGGAACACATTTACATCTATAACCATACGAGGGTGCGGGAGGCGGCGGGTCAGCATCCATCCAGATTGATCGAGCGTGGTTCCGTTGATTGGCGAGCCGAATTCAAAATCGATCGTCGCCCGGGAAATCAAAATTTTGCGCGGCGCGCGTCCCGACATTGTGCAAGGCATCGTTAGCATCCGTTCTATCAACGGCTGCTTGCCAATCATTTTTCCTTCCAACTTGCGGGATATCTCTTTCAAGGTCAGTGTCGGGATAACGCAGGGGTAACCGATGCTCTTTTTGGACCGTTTTACAGCGGGGCGAGCTGCGATTGGGTGTGCGCAGATTTTCACGGCGGGCCTAATCGGCGCCTCGATCGGGAAGGAGGTTCAGGGGTAGGGACGTGGGGCCGGACGCGATGCGGTTCCAACGCCATGAAGGGGGGGTACGTTGGTTTTCCAATTGCGCGCCAGCGTCGTTGGGCGCGCCTCCCGAAACAGATCGTGAGGAAAGCACAAGGCGAAACGTAGTCGAGATCGAAGCTCGCTCGACTGCGCACCGCGGCCTTCAGTTAGATCATTGACCTCGACAGACCGCAGGAACGTGTCGATTTATTACCCAAAGCCACTCGTCTTGATCGGTGCCACGCGGGTTGAAATTTTTGGCAAACGCGCGCCGCCGCCGCTGGAGTGCGAGATGGTGATCAGCTACGGCGACGGCTATTGCGCCCCTACCCGGAAAACGCGGCAAGGCGGCGAGTGCCGCGCGCCAGAACAACCCCGCCAGGCCGCATGCCGTGCTCCTTGGCGGCAGGGCGGCCGTTCTTTTTCCCAATGGCGAAGGTGCATCGCTGTTCTCGTTGGGGCCTCCAACCAGCCATTTCGCAGATCGGCGACGCGACAAATCAACTGAAAGATGCGCCGTCGCAGTCTGCGTGCACTACGCGCGCATCGACTTCCCCAGCAATTATCTCGCCCCTTTTCTCGCTGCCGAGGGCGAATCAATTTAAATTTGTTGCTGCCGAGCGCGAATCTGATTCAAATTTTTCGCTGCTGAGCGCGAATCGATTGGAGCAGCGTCACGTCTTTGAAGCTTGTCCTAACCACCGCGCATGACGCGGGCACAATATCGACTGCGACGCGCGCGACGACGCGGCGTGCGTTAGGGGTGGCCGGCACCGGATCAACCTGCCGAAATGACGATGGGCGTCGGCGTCAGTCCGTTAGAACGGCACGCTCGCTCGCCATCGCAACTCTGGTGGGCACCGCCGCCGCCGCCGTGCCCAAGGGTCTCACGCGCAAGTCGGCACGGTTACTTTCAGCAATGCCGCTTGCACTCTTAGCGGCACGACGCTGAGTTGCTCAGCCACGTCAGCGTCATCGGCTCCCATAGGCAACGTGACGTTTAGTAATCTCGCATGCACTCTTAATTCCGCTGGCACGGCGCTAAATTGCGCGCCGCCGGCGGCGGCGACGGCGACGACTTTTTCACCGCCTGGCACGATCACGAGGGTTACGGGGTGCACCGGGGTGCCTGCCAATGACACGGCGGTCATCATGTTGGCCGGCGAGGCGGCGGGTAGCGGCAACACGGTGAAGTTTGCCAACGGGCAGAACTGCCGGGTCAACTCCCTGACACTGGCGGCAGGTGTCTACTACTGGGTATCGCCTGGGCATGCGGCCACGATCACGGCCGCCAACTCCGCGCTGGTCGGCGGAACATATGCGAATAATGGCGGCAATACGCTCAAACTGGCCAACGGTACGAGGATCAACGGCCTGTCGACGTGCAACATCATTCTCGACGCCAAAGGCACGACGGGCGCCGTAATCGGCAACAGCAACATTGGTTCGGCATCCTGCGGCTATGACCGTGTGGTCGTCGACAATTCGTCCGGCCTCAAAATCATCAACAACAATTTCACCGACGTCGGCACCAACGCTCCGTCGGGCTATGGCGGCATCGGCGGTTACATGCCAACTGAACTAGACATTGACGGAAACAAGTTTAATAGGTGTCTGGTCGATTGCATTGATTTACCCTATGGGCTTGGCGCGGAATTCGTTCATTCGCCGAAACGTTTTCAAACACAACGCGCGCGCCGTGATCGAGGCCGGGTACGCCGCCACGACACAGCCAACGACCAACCTACTGGTCGATAGCAATTGGGCGAACGACGGCGCCGTCGCCGCTTGTGATAGTTCCAATAATGTCTGTCTTGCCTATTCGTTCCCGCTGAACGGAGCCGGGAGCACCGGCAACACGATCTCGAATAATTATGCGCAAGGCACCTATCCTTCCGGCACCGGCGACATCTGCATCGAGGTTTCGGGCGCCGCCTCGGTCAGCGGCAATCAGTGCGATACCTACAATTACGGCGCCGTCGGCTACAGCAACAACGCTTGCACTGCCGTCGAAACGTTTGCCGCCAGCAACAATTTTTCGGCCACCGCCTCTGGCGTTGTCTTGAATTACCAGAACTGCCCGGCGTCGATCGTTCAGATCGCGAAAGGGATAAGCACCACCTCACTTGCGGCCCCGCCACAGCCTGCGCGCATGACTTGGGGCGGTTTGAACTGATGCATCTCAGCGCCGGATAATCGCACGCCGACCTCGGCGCCAGGTAGTGGTACAGTTTGGATGGAACGAAGGATTAACCGGGGTGTTTTACATTTATGGTAAATCGCCGGTAACACCGATGTTATCGGGGAAAGGACGGAATGACTGGGATTATCGACGTTCAGATCAGCGGTCCAAACGCTCTAAGGATTAAAAACGAACGAGACGGTGTCGGCGCCAGCCGGGATCGCGGGATCGATGATCTGCCGAATGAGCCCGGACGTGAGGGCGTCATCAGCATTTTTGGTTTGGGCTTCTCGAAAGAGTTGCCGCGAACGACTACGGGTTATGTTCGAGTTGGCGACGACAATATCAGCAATTCGGGTTTGATCAGCAAGAATGCCCCGTAGCAATTCTCGCGCATTTTTTTCGTCGATCCGCAAGTTTTTTACATCGAACCCCACACCGTGGAACATGAAAGTTGAATGAGCGCAGGCGTATCGTTCCGCCGCCGCCAAAAAGATCGCATTACCGATTGAATCAACATTCCCGATATTGTGCATCGTGACTCGCGCAGGGATCGCTCGCAAAAAATTATACACTGTAAGTCCACTCGGGACTTCGCCGCCTGTGGTCGATAGAAGAATGTAAAAATGATCAGTTCCAGCCATCAGTTTTTGGGTAATGACCGTCATCAGATTTTAAGTCGTGTACGGATTTATAGTCGAGTGAAAATTAATATAGGTCGTCGGCATTCTGCTCCCGATACCTTATCTGTTATCCGTGGCTTCCCATTCATCCACTACAGCTACCAAATCCGTCATCTCCCAAAGTTTCGATGTAACACCGGCGGCCATTGCGGGAGTGACGCGGAGCGTTTGATGGATACAGATGAAATTGTAGTGCATGAAATAGATCGAGACCATATGCGCGTGATTTTCAGCCTTCTTGCTGAAGGCGTTTGTTAACCGCGTCATGCGCCGGTTCCGTGGCCATCGTCAAGCTCGTTGGCCCGCGCGGCGCCGGCGGTCGCCGACGTGCGGGCCTTCATCGATCCCCCTTCTCATGCGGCGATCCCCCTTCTCATGCGGCGTGTGGATTGCGGGCGAGTGGCCGCACCGTCACCCGCGCGCGGCGCAATTTTTGTTTTTGCTTACTTCCGATCAAGCCCCATGGCGCGCTCGATCTCGTCGCTCGCCCGCCGCACCGCCGTCATCAACTCGGCCATGTCCGTTTCTCGAAATCCAGAACGAGAATGACTGAAGCACTCTGTACAGTGGCGACGCTTCCGTGAATTGACGAATCAGTCTCTGCTCGCCATCGTGCGGCGCGCTGATCAGCCCACCAATCACGCTAATTTGGGACACTAAGCCACTGTCACAACTCACTGATTTGTCACGACGCACCACCGCGAAACAAGGAGAATAATGCCGACTTCCGCGAAAAGGCAATTTCAAGAAATCGATATGTTTATCATCTCTCACATCAGAGCGGTCATCGCTCGCTCGATCGTCGCGCGAAATACCGCCACAATCTATATTGGCATCGCGGCGCAGCTAGTCATGCAAGTGGCTTATTTTGCATTGCTTACCCGCACGATCGGCGCCAGCCAGTACGGTGTTTTGATTGGCGCTACAATTCTCGCCGGAATAAGTGGCACCTTCTCGGGTTGGGGTGGCGAGCAAATACTCGTGCGTACAGTTTCCCGGGACCGAGAACTTTTCGCACGCGCTCTGGGCAATGCGTTGATCTATTTCGCAATCTGTGCGCCTTTCGTAGTGCTGGTCGCGACGATTGCTATTCCTTTGGTCGTCGGCCACAAAATCCCACTGTATGCCGTGTTTCTCATCGTCCTTTCGGACGCGTGCTTCGTTCGCGTCCATACGCTCGCGATCCACTGCTTCCAGGCATTCGAGCGCGGACGAGAAATTGCTCTGCTTAGTACCGTGCTGCCCGCTTCCAAGACGGTATTAATTTTGGTGTGGATCGCGGTTGTTCCTGTTCCCACGTTGAGTTCACTGGCGTGGTTTTATTGCGGCGCATCCGTTGTTGCTGCCGCGTTCGCGGCCTTCCGCGTGCTTATGAAGTTGGGATATCCCAACTGGCAAATCGATTGGCGGCACATGAAAGACGGCGGATTTTTCGCATTGCAGGGCACAAGCTTTGTTGCCTTCAACGACCTTGATAAGCCGTTTGTATTGGTGTTGTCCGATTTTCACCAGTCGGGTGTGTATGCCGCAGCGTCTCGCATCGCTGATGTTGCGGCCGGACCGATCCGCGCTCTTATCTTTTCGACTTACGCCAGGTTTTTTCGTCAAGGTGAGCATGGTCCCATCGCTAGCGTCAGATATGCGGTGAGGCTGGCGCCGGTTGGGATCGCGTTGGGCGGCTTGGCCGGGGTAGCGCTCGCGATATTTTCGCCCTTCGCTTCTGCCATCTTGGGAGAACACGGTGGCTACAACGGCGTCGGCGCGGCACTCGTGTACCTGGCACCGGTTCCCTTGCTTATGGCCCTCTATTATCTTGGCGCCGACGCGCTGGTAAGCTGCGGCCATGTCGGGCTTCGCACGTTGATTTAGCTCGCGCTTCCACTGATCGGCTTTTCCCTCTTTGCGATTTTAGTCCCGCAATATGGTGCGGTCGGGGCCGCGATTGCCGCCCTAGTTATGCGCACGGCAATGGTCATCGTGGTATGGACAATTGCGATGATCGTTGCCCGGCAACCGACCCCATTAAGCCATGGCGCCGCAAGCAAGCAAACCATCGCTATACCGATAACGCTCCCCACAAACGGTTCACGCTTCCGACCGACGCGGCTTTGGCGCGATCGCGAAGGGACCGTGCCAACGAACTAAGCAGCGAGTGCTAAACAAACAAAGGGGTTACTGCGCGGGGGGACGGAAAAATGTTCACGGTCGAATTTCTTCATTTGTCGGAAGGGCGCGAGCCTCACGTTGTGGCCCGCCAAGTTGTCGCTGGTGAACTGGTGACGGAAGCAGACCGTTGGGCGAAGTCCGCTCTTGTCCAATTTCAACAAAGTCTCCATCCCACAGCCCACGCGCATGCCTACCGAATCCTTGATGGCAACGGAAAGATCATCGTGGCGTTTCGAGATCGGAGAGCTGCGGTTCGCTAGGCATCTTTCGCGATTCGTCCGGCACTCCATCAGAACGCAACACCCGCAAGGACCGGCTTCGTACGTGCCCGCCAGGCGTCGGGCCGCCAGTATCTGAACTTCAAGCTGATCGCGGTCTTGGACCAACGAGCAGCAGAAGCGGACTAGCTTCTCCGGTAAGATGGCAGTGAAGATCGGGATTAACTGCCCCGATCTCAGAATTGGGCAACCTGAAAATCGAGTTTTTCCGTGTCACCGCGGGCCGAGCGAATTCTTGGAATGGGCATCGCGACATCGTGACATTGCCGGCGCGGTGATGTCCGTCAGCGATGAATTCACGCGCCGAAAAGGCGGGCTACTTTATGTCGAAGACCGCTTAAGAGTTCCCGGCAACACCCCGCGGGCGCTTATCTTCGTATTGAGGAAAATCGCAAATCAAAAGGGAGCCGAAGCCACGCTACGATTTAACCTTGAACCCGCCACCGGCACGGTCTCTGCGACGGTGACCGGGGCCGTCAATCTTAGGCGCAAGACCTCGCTTGATGGCTTTACCTGCATCTGGGCTGGACGAATTGCCCGGGATGCCATGCTGGCCGCCCTGCGATTAAAGTCTGAGAAAACCTGAAGGAGAGACCTTGATGTGCAACTACTTCACCCGCTACCGCGAGCCGCGCAATTTGCAAGCGGCGTTCAAGTTCCCCGAACTGCCGAACGATCCGCCGCGCTATGTGGTGCGCCCGACTGACACCGAGCGCGTGGTTGCGGTAGGCAAAGACGGCGAGCGTCACTCCGTCGCGATGCGTTAGGGCCTGGTGCCCTATTGGGCCAAGGACATCAAGACGGGCCTCACAACATTCAACTGGCGAAGCGAGGACGTTACAAGCAAGCCGGCATTCTCGGGACCATGGAGCGCGGCCATCGTTGCCTTGTGCCGTGCGATGGCTTCTTCGAGTTCACCGGGCCGAAGCGCCAAAAGCAGCCGTGGCTGTTTAAGCCGAAGGATGACCGCGTGATGGCGTTTGCCGGATTGTGGGATCAATGGAAGGGGCCGAAGGACGCGCCCCAGGATTTGCCGCTCGCGCCGCCGCTCTTGTCGTTCAGCATCGCGACGTGCGCGCCGAACGCGACCGTGGCGCCAATCCACAACCGAATGCCAGTGCTGTTCACGCGCGAGGCCGAATGGGATGCGTGGTTGCATCCGGGCGCCGACCTGGACGAATTGCACAAGATGCTCGCGCCGGCCGCTCGACGATCTGCTTGATGCCATCCCGGTGTCGCGCGACCTGTTGCTGAGCAAAGAGCCGGGGGCGGGCATACTAGCGGCTGTCACTTAATCAATTTTCAATAAACATTATCGAAAATGCTGACCAACCAACCTCGGGAGCCTCGGCATGGACGACTTGCTCGATTTCGGCACCTTTGATCCAGAGCGCGAACGCTGGTTATTCGGGCCGTTACCGTACCAGCCCCACCAACCGTCGTTGCCCAAATCCGACCCCCGGAGAGCCGACAAGCAATCCGTCAGACATCCCGCAGCCCGTATCAGTCCGGGCATATTGATTGCTCGACGCAATGATCCGGTCTAACGGGCGGAAACCGTCAAAGAAACACCCCTCGGCCATTTTAGTACTTCGGTGGGAACTATAAGGTTGACGTACCATGATTGACAAAGTACATGAAGGCGACATTGCGAACGTCAGCCTCGGGTCGGCTCACCCCGATCTTGCGGACGCGGGCCTTGAGCGGGGGAACCCAAGCGCGTCGTTTCCTCCAATCGAGTCCGCGCATGCGCTGTCAGGGGAACGACTAATTGTTCTCCGGAGTTTAGGTGAAGGCGCAGGGTGGGATGTGACGTTCCAGCGCCTACGTCGATTACCAAATCCATTATTGCGTCTTTGGCAGGGCCAAGTCGCCATGTCCGATCTGCAATTTGCTCGGCGGCTAATGTCACTTGTTGAGTCATTCGATGATCCCCCCGATGAAATCACGCCGAAGATGGTCGAGGCCGGTGAGCGCGCGATATTGCCTTATGTGGGCGAGTTCATATCGGCGTGTTCCCTTGAATTATATAGGGAAGTGGCGACCGCTGTTTTTCGGGAGATGACAAGAGCTCAGTCACGGCCCGTTGCTTAATCGCAGTAAATTCGCGAACCAATTTCAGGATTTTTTCGCGTAACTCGGCGAGATATTCGAGGCTTTCCGGTCGTTGTTCAAATGTGAGTGTTTTCCTGGTAGTGACCTCGAATCTCACGACCTGCTTTGTTTTCCAGTTGATCAGCCGCTTATCATGCAATGCGCGATTTCTCTCTTGGGCGAGAGCATTTGCTTGCCCTTCGAAACTACCTATGTCGCCTAAAATTTTTTCGCTTAATTCCCAAAGATGCGCCAAGGCACGTACGGTTCGAAGTCGCGGTGCCGGCCCGATCATCATTGAGCGGTTGCACATGCCCCTAACGCTTGGTTCGTGTGCATCAAATGCCAGATCAATTGGTCTATCTCAAATTCCAAGTCTGCCCATGCGTCGGCCACCTTCCCGAGCGCGGCGTAGTGCGTATCTGGTATATCAATTGACTGATCTCCTGGTGGGATTTCCGTGGTGCTATCAAACAGCCCCTTTCCGTCTTGTATCGCCATGTTATCCTCCCGTTATGAGCGACGACGAGATCACCCGACAGCGTTTCGACGCTGCTATTTTGAAATTGCTTAAGACGCCGCCAGCGTCACGTGAGGACGTAACGCGCAAGGCAAAGCGTACTCGCAAGAAACGGAAGAGTTAAAGGCGCGGAAGACGGCATGATCAATGCGGGCCTCGTTGGCGCAGCGCCGTGCAATAGAGCAAATCGTAAAATTGTCGCGGCTGAAGGAACCAAACTCGGTCACTGGACTGTTGCCGCAGTACCGCCCAGAAGATCGCGCCTATCACGTATTTCGCATCGTCTTTTACCTGATTCGGTGTAACGACCTAATCGCCGATGATGCGCTGCGTGCCATTTTCGAGAAAACCTTTATTGACTTGTATTGTGCGGAGGCGTTGCGCTCGACCGCGACATTCGATGAGCTAATCAATTTGCCGATCAGGAAGATGGCGCTTAAGTCCTACATGAAAAGCACGTTCGGTTTTTATGCCAAGGGCATTGCCGCCCTCAGGAATGACGACAAGAAGGGGCTAAGATTTTCTTGGATTACTTCTGCCAAGTCGCAAAGATTCCGCTGGTCGATCATTCAGTCAACGGTGAGCCAGTCATGCGTGACGTGGCTGGAATTTATCGGGATATCGTTGCCCGTATGGACGTTGAGTTAGAGCAAAGGCTTTCCGACCTGCATCTGTTGCGGACGTGATTTTGCGACGGAGCCGATGCCGTCCGTTTATGAATGTGGTAATCTGTTGAGGTAGCGATGGGCGGGGCGGCAACCCCGCACCATCAATGCATCACAGCTCCGTAGGCCGAGTTGTGTAGCGCCAACATGCTACACGGAAGGCCATGCCTATGCCAGATGATCTCGCCGTTTCATCGGAACCAATAGCCAACAATGAAAGCTCGGAGCGCGTCTACGTCATCGCATTTCGAGAGCGCGCTTTTGTACCGGGCCAGCTAATCGAGGTAAACGCGATTCGGACTTTCGCGGGCAAATTTTCAATCGGGGTTAAATTCGCCATCCCCGTAACTGGCGCGCTCGACAAGAGCGCCACTTCGTCCGAGGTGGGTACCGTCCTTAACGAAAACCAAAAGATCAAGGCTTGGGCGCTAGGACTTCAATCAATCGGTCGCTAAGTTTCTTAAGATCGTCGCGTGATGCACATAAAAGAATATGGCCCTGGTCGGAAACGCAGGAAATGCATCCTTCGTCGTTAACGATGGGCGACACTTCAAAATGTCGGCCGGAATAACGCGGAATTTCCTGTAACGGTGCCATCATTCCCTCACTCACGCGGTCGCTTGATCAGGCTGTCGGTACATGAGCCGCTTGGCCGCCGCACCGCGTAGCAGCGCGTCGGCGCGTTCTGCGTCGGTCATGTCGCGGTGATTGTGCCTGAAATCAAACTCGGCCAAATACCGCGCAAGTGAGCCTCGCTCACGTTGTGGAATTGACCGTACACGCCGCGCTTAATTAGGGCGAAGTAGCCTTCGATGGTGTTGGTATGCACGAAGCCGCCGAGCCGGACATATTCTTCGGCGCTGTGGTTCACGGTATGATGACCCGCGAACTCGCCGCCGATGCGCGGATAGACATAGCTATCGTCGGTCATCAACGTTGACTTCCGACTCAGCCGCCCTCGCGATGATCGGGCGCGACGTCTTGGCCGTGACGTTCGCGACATGGAATGAGCGGACCTCGCCGTCGCGCTCAATGAGCGAGAACACGGCTTGCTTGCCGCCCGTACCGCCGCGCACGGCGCGCTTGCTGACGTGCTTATTCGATTCCTTGCCGCCGATGTAGGTTTCATCGGCTTCCACCACTTTGCCGCCACCGCCAATCGGGCCGAAGTCGGTACGCAACGGGATTTCGCGGAGGCGATGGAACAGGAACCACGCAGCCTCGTAGCTCGTGCCGATCAGTCGTTGCAGGTTCATCGCTGACATGGATTTCTTGGCCGTCATCATGAAATAGGCCGCGAGTAGCCACTTGGTCAGCGGAATATGCGAGCGCTCGAAGATCGTGCCGACCGTCACGCTGAACGGTTTGCGGCAATCCTTGCACTTGTAAACGCCCGGACGCGTGGACTTGCCTTGCAGCTTCGTCACCCGCATCCCGTCGCAGCGGGGGCAGGTTGGGCCGAACTGCCAAAGCAGCGTTTCTAAATGCTCGCGCGCCTTGTCCTCATTGTGGAAGACCGCGTTGCGAACGTCGAACTTGGTGGTAGCCATGATTGCCTCGTTGATTGAGGCTTAATATAGCTCATGACGCTTGGTACGTCAACCTGATAGTTCCCACTTCGGTGCTTGAGAATCCGGCCGAACCAGCCTAAACCCCCACCCTATGGGGGAAATCAGATATGTCAGCTTCACTGAACGGGCGCCACGCGAGTCTCAGCATCCGCATTATAGGCATCGGGCGCTCAAACTGATCGCGCTTTCCTCGGCCTTCTGGGGACTGTTCACCGGGGCTGCGATCCTGATCGGCTGAACGCTGTCTTGACGGGCTTCCTGGTCGCGTCGATCTTCGGCGCCGTTGCCGCGAATCCGATGCGGGTCGAGACCCTGCTATGTGTTTCTGTTACCCCAACCGTTACCCTGAACCACTTTTCTAATGCTTTCTTGGACCATCTTTCAATTAACCCTTTGATTATATTGGCGCGCCCTGCTGGAATCGAACCAGCGACCTGCCGCTTAGAAGGCGGCTGCTCTATCCGCTGAGCTAAGGGCGCCGGCGCCTCTTATATCACACGCCGGTCATCTCGGCCGGTCGTAGCGGAAATTGTCGGCGTAGGTCTTGGGGACGAACTTGGGCTCATGCGGCTCGCCGACGGTGTAGTCGAGCCCGTGTTTCTTGGCGAAGGCGACCGCCTCGTCGAGCGTGGCGAACCGCAGGCTGATCTCGTTCAGCGTGTCGCCGGCGCTCGCCCAGCCCATCAGCGGATCGGGCGTGCGCGGGGTCGCCGGCTCGTATTCGAGGACCCAGCGCCGGGTCTTGGCCCTGCCCGACTGCATCGCGTTCTTCGCCGGCCGATAAATCCGCGCCTGAGACATGTGCTCCAAAAGAAGAACTCGCCCGTGGCGCTAGCGTGGTCGGGGCGAGGGATTCGAACCTCCGACTTCCAGCTCCCAAAGCTGGCGCTCTACCAAGCTGAGCTACGCCCCGAAACCACGGACATGCAAGCAATGATAACGGCGATCCGCCCATTTGACGACCTGTTGCCAGGGGCGTTTCGGCTTGACGATGGCACCGGCGCCGGTCTGGCGCTGGGAGCGTCACCCCCATGGCAGTCTCGCCAACCTCATCAGCGCCATCAACTCTCGGTCCCACTGGTCATAATATGACCGGCAGTACAGCAAGTCGGCGTCGGAAATAGGTGTCCTGTCGCAATTCGGGTTCGGTTGACGGCAAGGTCTGGCGATACCCATTCCGGATCAATGCCCAAAAATTTCGCGAGTTGACGGGTGACGGCCGCAGGTTTTGCGGCGATGTGGTCGAACCACAGGATGAGAAACCGATCGCCGAACATGACCGATAGGCCTCGACGAATTTGGTGTATTCCCCGCGAGTGCGGATCGGGGAGCGGTCTTCTTCGAATGCGTCGCGGAATGACATCTCCGCCGGGATATTGCCGAGACGCCGCGCCATTTTCCATTGCGAGAACGCCCGCCGCGCAGGCTCGCGGAGCGAGTAAATGATTTTAGCCTGGGGCAACAGGTCGTAAATTCTCGCTGCGATGGATGGATGCTTGGAATATTGAGGCGATAAATCGCCGCAAAGTCGACCGTTCGCTTCGGCAAAATGGGCCGCGTAACGAACAAGTGGGGTATTTTGGCCAAAAAAGTTCGGTTCCTTTATGCCGATGAAGACTTGAGGATGATGCCTAAGCTGTTCGAACATCCAGGTCGTACCGGCCTTCGGCGGTCCGATACATATGAAGTCTGCAAATTTCATTAGGCGATTTTCCTGCCTGACTACGCAGAAGGATGGGGCGTGGATATTAGCGCAATTCGGCGCGCCCCCATCAAAGCTGGCGCTCTACCAGGCTGAGCTACGCCCCGAAACCGCCGCGCCCCTGGATTGGGGCAGACTTATCGCGCGGGCACTGGAAAAGTTCAAGCAAGCGGGCGATTTTGCCGCCATTCGTCAGCTCCAACGGGACGGGACAGGACCATGCCGAGTTTCGCCGAACGCGTCGAGGATTACATCCGCGCCCATTCCTTGCGCGAGACGCCGGCGTTGAAGGCGCTGCGCCGCGAGAACGAGACCAAGCCCCGCTTCAACATGCAGTTCACGCCCGAATTGGCGCAGCTCGTGCAGTTGTTGCTCAAGCTGATGGGCGCCAAGCGCGGCATCGAGGTCGGCACCTTCACCGGCTACAGCGGCCTCGCCGTGGCCTTGGCGCTGCCGGCGGACGGCAAGCTCATTTGCTGCGATGTCAGCGAGGACTACACCGCCGTCGCGCGCAAGCATTGGGACAAGGCGGGCGTCGCCGGCAAGATCGAGCTGCGGCTCGGGCCGGCGATCGACACGCTCGACGCACTCATCAAGGCCGGCGGCGCCGGCAAATACGATTTCATGCTGATCGACGCCGACAAGACCGGCTACGATTCCTACTACGAACGCGGCCTGACGCTGTTGCGCGCCGGCGGTTTGATCGCTATCGACAATGTGCTGTGGGGCGGCGCCGTGTTGGATTCCACCGGCGGCGGCGGCGACACCAAGGCGCTGCGCGCGCTCAACAAGAAGATCGCCGCCGACGAGCGCGTCGATGTCAGCATGCTCCCGCTGGGCGACGGCCTCACGCTCGCCAGAAAGCGGTAGCAGGCCGCACATATTTGCGTCCCTGTTCTCGCGCCTCCCGCGCTAGACCAATGCGCAACGAGGGAGGACGAGCTTGGTAAGCGGTTCCAAGGCCATTCACGATTACATCGTTGCGCATTCGGTACGCGAGCCGGCGGCACTCGCGGCGATCCACGACGCAACGGCGACGCATCCCTACGCCTACATGCAAATGCCGCCGGAATCGGCGCAATTCCTCCAGTTGCTGGTGCGGCTGACGAATGCCCGGCGGTGCATCGAACTCGGCACCTTCACGGGATACAGCGCGGTCGCGCTGGCGCTCGCCTTGCCGCGCGACGGCCGGCTGATCTGTTGCGACATCAGCCCCAAGGTCACCGCCGTGGCGCGCGGCCATGCCGAGCGCGCCGGCGTGGCCGACAAGATCGAGTTCCGCGTCGGCCCGGCGCTCGACACGCTCGACGCCATGATCGCGTCCGGTGGCGCCGGTTCCTTCGATCTTGTGGTGATCGATGCCGACAAGCCCAATTACGGCGGCTATTACGAGCGCGCCGTCACGCTGTTGCGGGCGGGTGGGCTGGTCGCCATCGACAATGTGCTGTGGAGCGGCACCGTCGCCGATCCCGCGGATACCGACCCGTTGACCGAGAGCCTGCGCGCGCTAAACGACAGGATCGCCGCCGACGAGCGCGTCGACATCAGCATGCTGCCGCTCGGCGACGGCCTGACGCTGGCGCGGAAACGCTAGCGCGCGTCGGCAAAGCCTTTGTAACGAATTACGTCGCCGATCTTGATGCCAAGGCGCGCCACGGTGCCGCCGTTCAACTCCAGCACCGCGCGGCACGAAACGCTCGACGCGATGATGTCTTCCGACATCGGCACCGCGCGCTCGTGGATATCGACGATGCGGCCGTTCGACGCGATGAACAGCATGTCGAGCGGGATCAGCGTGTTCTTCATCCAGAAGGCGCGCGGCGCGGTGTCGCCGAAATCGAACAGCATGCCGGCGTCGGGCGCGAGCCGCGCTCGAAACATCAGCCCCTGCTCTTCCTGCGCCGGCGTCAGAGCCAGCTCGACCTCGAAACGCTTCGGCCCGCCCGCCGTGTCGATCACCAGGCTCGACTTGTCGAAGGTTTGCAATTGTTGCGCGAAAGCGGGAGCGGTGACGGCGAGCGAGACAACGAGTAGCAACAGGTTTCGGCGCAACATCGGCACGACCCTCAACGGCGGAACGGAATGCGTCTAACATAGCACGGCGCGGCGTCGGGAGACGCCGAAGAGGAGATTGGAATGGCGAACGACGAGATCTGGCCGGCTTTGCCATTGGCGGCGTGGCGCGACACCTGCGCGACACTCCATTTGTGGACACAGATCGTCGGCAAGCTGCGCGTGGCGCAGACGCCGTGGCTCAATCATTCCTGGCACAGCGCCCTCTATGTCACGGTGCGCGGCCTCACCACATCGCCGATCCCGCATGCCGGCGGGGTGTTCGAGGCGGAATTCGATTTCATCGCGCATGCGCTGGCGCTGCGCACCGACCGCGGCGGCGAGGAGCGCGTGCCGCTGCGGCCGCAATCGGTCGCCGACTTTTACGCCGAGGTGATGGCGGCGCTGGCGCGGCTTGGCGTGCCCTGCGCCATCGACCGCATGCCGAACGAGTTGCAGGACGCGATTCCGCTCGACCGGGACCGCGTGCATTCCGCCTACGACGCGGATTACGCGCAGCGCTTCTGGCGGGTGCTGGTGCAGGCCGATCGCGTGTTCAAGCAATTCCGCACCGGCTTTCTCGGCAAGGCCAGCCCGGTGCATTTCTTCTGGGGCAGCTTCGACCTCGCGGTGACGCGGTTCTCCGGGCGCCGCGCGCCGCTGCATCCCGGCGGCGTGCCGCATCTGTCCGACGCGGTCGCGCGCGAAGCCTATTCCCACGAAGTCAGCAGCGCCGGCTTCTGGCCCGGCGGCGGCGCCGTCGACGATGCCGCGTTCTATTCCTACGCCTATCCGGCGCCGCCCGGATTCGACAAGGCGGCCGTCCGGCCCGACGCCGCGTTTTTCCAGCCGCAACTGGGCGAGTTCATCCTGCCCTATGGCGCGGTGCGCACGGCGCCGAACCCGGACGAGACCCTGCTCGCCTTTCTGCAAAGCACCTACGACGCGGCGGCCGACCTGGGCAAATGGGACCGCGCCGCGCTCGAATGCGCGATGGGCGTGCCGCGCCGGCCGCGCGCGGTTTCGTGACCGACCAACCGCTATTTCACCAGCTCGATCACGTCGCCCCGGCCCTCGATCTTCAATTCCTCGCGATCGAGCTTCCAAGTCCCGAAATGCTTGGTCGCCTTGAGTTCGATCGTTCCGGTTGTTTTGCCTCCGGTGACCACGAAATTGAGCTGGGCGTCACCCTCCGAACCGCTGACGCCGATATTGCCGCTGGGCGATCCGGTCGCGATCGGCGGGCCGAGCAGCTCCACCGCCTGCGCATTGCCGTTGAGCGCTTCGACGCCCAGCCGGTAGGCTTCCGAGCTTTTCAGGATCGACGTCACCGAGAAATAAAGCACGACGGCAAGGAGCACGGTCGCGACCAGGACGGCGCACCCGGCGAGCGACCAAATGCGCTGCACGCGCCTGAACTGCTCGACGCTGTCCCATTTGCGGTTGCGCCAGGCCCAGGCGCTACCCTTGGCGCCAAGAACGAAGATCATTACGAACCCGACCAATGGCACGAGCGCCAGCAGCGCGATGTAAGTGCCGTTGCCGATGCCCCAAATCCAATTCAGCAGGAACGCGCCCCAATTCCACCGGTCGATCTCGGCGGGAACCGTGGCCGTCTTGCCTTGACCCGAGGTATTTTCAATTGTCGCCATTGCGGCATTTCCCCCTTCAGCCGCGCCATCATAACATTTCCGCCAAGCTTTCATGTGCTTGCCGATGGCGGAGGTCGCGGGATACCTTCGCGGTGACATCGAAAGGACATCGCCATGGACATGACCGGGGAATATCGCATCCCGGCGCCACGCCAGAAGGTTTGGGAGGCGCTCAACAATCCCGATGTGTTGCGCGCCGCGATCCCTGGCTGCGAGAGCCTCGAAAAACTGTCCGACACGGAAATGACGGGAAGGATCTCGGCCAAGGTCGGCCCGGTCTCGGCGAAATTCTCCGGCAAGGTGACGCTCAGTGACCTCGATCCGCCCAACGGCTACCGCATCAGCGGCGAAGGCAGCGGCGGCGCCGCGGGCTTCGCCAAGGGCGGCGCGACGGTGCGCCTCGCCGACGACGACGCCGGCGGCACCATCCTCAGCTACAAGGTCGACGCGCAGATCGGCGGCAAGTTGGCGCAGATCGGCTCGCGGCTCATCGACGGCGTCGCGCGCAAGATGGCGGAGGATTTTTTCGGACGCTTCAGCGCCGCGGTCGCGGCGCCCGGCGGCGGCGGCAGGGGAAGCGCAAGCCGCACCGGCGGCTGCGGAAGCCTTCGTTCTCCCGCCGACGCCCGGTGCCGCGCCGCAACCGCAAGCCTTCACGCCGCCTCCCGGCGCCAGCATGCCGCGAACCCCGGGTCTGCGCTTGCCCCCCTGGGCATGGATCGTCGGACTTATCATTGTCATCATCGTCATTCTCGCGATTTTCGCGTGACGTGATTTTTTCGTCGGCGCTTGACCGGATGGCACCGGATGGTGAAACTCGCGCGCAACGAAAACATCCAGCAAAACGCTATATTCAGAAGGGAATGACGCTATGCCCTCCGTGACATTGACCGTGAACGGCAAGAAGGCGACCGCCGAGGTCGAGAACCGCACACTGTTAGTGCAGTTGCTGCGCGAGCATCTCGGTCTGACCGGGACCCATGTCGGTTGCGACACGAGTCAATGCGGCGCCTGCGTGGTTCACGTCGATGGCGTGTCGGTCAAGAGCTGCACGCTGCTGGCCGTGCAGGCCGAGGGCGCGAACGTCCTTACCATCGAAGGCCTCGCCACCGGCAATCAGCTCCATCCGATGCAGGAAGCATTCCGCGAAAATCACGGTCTGCAATGCGGCTTCTGCACGCCCGGCATGGTGATGAGCGCGGTCGATCTCGCGAACCGCAACAAGCATCCGAGCGAGCAGGAAATCCGCGAGTGGCTCGAAGGCAATATCTGCCGCTGCACCGGCTACCATAACATTGTGAAGGCGATCAAAGCCGGCGCGGAGGCGATGGCGGGAGGCCGCTGATGCCCGGCACCGGCATCGGCGCGCCGGTCCGTCGCAAGGAAGATTTCCGCTTCCTCACCGGCAAGGGCAATTACGTCGACGACATCAATCGTCCGAACCAAACCTATGCCTACATCCTGCGCAGCCCGCATGCGCATGCGGCGCTGGGCAAGATCGACACGGCCAAGGCGAAGGCCGCGCCCGGCGTGATCGCCATCTTCACCGGCGAGGACATCAAGGTCGGCTCGTTGCCGTGCGGCTGGGTGGTCAAATTCAAGGACGGCTCGCCGCAGCACGAGCCGCCGCATCCGGTGCTGGCCCAAGGCAAGGTGCGCCATGTCGGCGACCCGGTCGCGGTGGTCATCGCCGACACCAAGGCGCAGGCCAAGGACGCGGCCGAGCTGATCGCGGTCGATTACAAGCCGCTGCCGGCGGTCATCGACATGGCGGCCGCGGCCAAGCCCGGCGCGCCGCTGGTGCACGATGCCGTGCCGAACAATGTTTGCTACGATTGGACAATCGGCGAACGAGGCCGCGGTCGATGCGATCATCGCCAAGGCGGCGCACGTCACCAAGATCGAGATCGTCAACAACCGTCTCGTCGCCAATGCGATGGAGCCGCGCGCCGCGATCGCCGAATATGAGCGCGGCACCGGCGAGCATCTGCTCTACACGACGAGCCAGAACCCGCACGCCATTCGCCTGCTGATGGGCGCGTTCGTGCTGCAACTGCCCGAGCACAAGCTGCGGGTGATCTCGCCCGATGTCGGCGGCGGCTTCGGCTCGAAAATCTTTCTCTATGCCGAGGAATGCATCCTGGTGTGGGCTTCGGCGCAGGTGAACCGGCCGATCAAATGGACCGCGGAGCGCAGCGAGAGCTTCACCTCCGACGCGCAGGGCCGCGACCACGTCACCCATGCCGAGCTCGCGCTCGACAAGAACGGCAAGTTCCTGGCGCTCAAAGTCTCGACCCAGGCCAATCTCGGCGCGTACCTCTCGACCTTCGCGCCGGCGGTGCCGACCTATCTCTACGCGACGCTGCTCGCCGGCACCTACACCACGCCGGCGATCTACGCCGAGGTGAAGGCGATGTTCACCAATACCGTGCCGGTCGACGCCTATCGCGGCGCCGGGCGGCCCGAGGCCTGCTATGTGATCGAGCATATCGTCGACACGGCCGCGCGGGAGTTGAAGATCGATCCGGCGGAACTGCGCCGGCGCAATTTCATCGCCAAGGACGCCTATCCCTATCAGACGCCGGTCGCGCTCGCTTACGATTCTGGCGACTACTTCACCACGCTCGACATGGCCTTGAAGGCGGCCGATTACGCCGGCTTCGCCAAGCGGCGCGACGAGGCGGCGAAACGGGGCAAGCTGCGCGGCATCGGCCTCGCCTCCTATATCGAGGCGTGCGGCGTGGCGCCGTCGGCGGTGGCGGGCGCGTTGGGCGCGCGCGCCGGGCTGTACGAGATGGCCGAGGTGCGGGTCCACCCGACCGGCTCCATCACCATGTTCACCGGCACGCACAGCCACGGCCAGAGCCACGAGACCACCTTCGCGCAGGTGATTTCCGATCGGCTCGGCGTGCCGATCGAAAATATCGACGTAGTTCATGGCGACACGGGCAAGTCTGCCTTCGGCATGGGCACCTACGGCTCGCGCTCGCTGCCGGTCGGCGGCTCGGCGCTGGTCAAGGCGCTCGACAAGATCGTCGACAAGGGCAAGAAGATCGCCGCCCATCTGATGGAAGCGTCCGAGGCCGATATCGAGTTCAAGGACGGCGCCTACACCGTCGCCGGCACCGACAAGACCACGCCGTTCGGCGCGGTCGCGTTCGCCGCCTATGTCCCGCACAACTATCCGCTCGAGACGCTCGAGCCGGGGCTGGACGAGACCGCGTATTACGACCCGAAGAATTTCACCTTCCCGTCCGGCACCCATGTCGCCGAGGTCGAGATCGACCGCGACACGGGCGAGGTCGAGTTGGTGAGCCTTGTCGCCGCCGACGATTTCGGCACCATCGTCAATCCGATGGTAGTCGAGGGCCAGGTCCATGGCGGGCTGGCGCAAGGCGTCGGCCAGGCGCTTCTGGAGAACGCGGTGTACGACGTCAAGAGCGGCCAGCTCATCAGCGGCTCGCTGATGGATTATTGCATGCCGCGCGCGGACAATCTGCCGAACTTCAATGTCGGCACGCACGCGACCCGATGCACGCACAACCCGCTGGGCGTCAAAGGCTGCGGCGAGGCCGGCGCCATCGGCTCGACCGCGGCGGTCATGAACGCGGTGGTCGACGCGCTGGCACCGCTCGGCATCAACGATCTCACCCTGCCGGCGACGCCAGAAAAAGTCTGGCGCGCCATCCACAGCCGCGCCGCGGCTTGACCGATCAATCACGGGAGCGAACCCATGTACGATTTCAAATATCAAAAGGCCTCGAGCGTCGCCGACGCCGCCAAGGCCATCGGCGCCGACGGCGAGGCCAAGCTGGTCGCCGGCGGCATGACGCTGATCCCGACGCTGAAGCAGCGTCTCGCCAAACCGTCGACGCTGATCGACCTCGGCGGCATCGCCGAGCTCAAGGGCATCAAGCGCGATGGCAACGCCATCGTCATCGGCGCCATGACCAAGCATGTCGAGGTCGCGAATTCTCGAGTGGTGAAGAGCGCGATTCCGGCGCTGGCGGAGCTCGCATCGCATATCGGCGATCCGGCGGTGCGCAATCGCGGCACCATCGGCGGCTCGATCTCCAACAACGATCCGGCGGCGGATTATCCGTCGGCGGTGGTCGCGCTCAACGCCACCGTCATCACCAACAAGCGCAAGATCGCGGCCGACGATTTCTTCAAGGGCATGTTCGAGACCGCGCTCGGCGCCGACGAGATCGTCACGGCGGTGAGCTTCCCGATCCCGGAAAAGGCCGCCTACATGAAGTTTCCGAACCCGGCCTCGCGCTATGCCATCGTCGGCACCTTCGTCGCCAAGACCGGCAACAATGTCCGCGTCGGCGTCACCGGCGCGGGCCCGGTGGTGTTCCGCTGGAAGGACGCGGAAGCCGCGCTCGGCAAATCGTGGAACGGCGACGCCCTCAAGAGCCTGTCGGTCAAGCCGGATGGCCTCAACAGCGACATCCACGCCTCGAGCGAATATCGCGCCCACCTGATCGGCGTGATGGCCCGTCGCGCGGTGGCAAAAGCCGGGTAAAATGACGGCACCCGCGGCAAGGGGGCCGCGGGCGATGGAGGTTCCATGGTTTAGATTGCGTCGCGGACGGCGATTTCGCTTGCCGTCCTCATCGCTTGCGCCGCGCCCGTCGGGGCCGCGGAAACGCTGACGACGCCGGAAGCGGCCGCGAAGGCGTTCTACAAGGTCTATGCCCGCGCCAAGGTCATGGACATACCGAACACCAAAGAGCAGGCAGTGTGGAAACCGGTCCTGTCGGACAACCTCATGAAGCTGATCGTGCTTGGCGACCAGGCCGAGGCACGGTGGGCCGACAAGAACAAGAAGGAGCCGGCGCCGCCGCTGTTCGAGGGCGACCTGTTCAGTTCGATGACGGAGGGCGGCGCCAAGTTCGACGGCGCCGCGTGCGACACGGCGGGCGACAAGTCGGTCTGCACGGCATCGCTGCACGTCGTCGGCAAGAACAGGGACGGCAAGAACGAAACCTTCCGCTGGCACGACAAGCTCGATCTCGTCCATACCGCCGCCGGTTGGCGCGTCGACGATCTTGAATATGGCGGCACCTGGGATTTCGGCCCGAAAGGCAAGCTCAGCGACCAGCTCAAATGGGTCGACGCGGAATCGCGCAAGAATTACTAGCCGCTTCATTTGACGGTGGGGATATGCCAGAATATCCCCTCATCGGGAGCAAACTATGGCAAAGGTTACCGTCGGGAAGTGGGGCAAGAATGTCGCCCTCCGCATGCCCGCCGAGATCTTGAAGGCGACCGGTTTGAAGATCGGCGAGGAAGTCGAGATCAAGGTGCAGGACCGCAAAATCGTCGTCAGCCGGCCCGACGAGCTCACGCGCGCCGAAGTCGATGCGGCCGTGAAGAGAATTATTAGGCGAAGCCGCGGACACACGCTCGGTGGAATTTCGATTCGTGAATTGATCGGACGGGACAAGCATTGAGCCTGACGCTTGACTCCTCCATGGCCATTGCTTGGCTATTCGAGGATGAACGAGGTCCCCGCGAATTGGCGATTCTAGACCGTGTACGAATGGATGGGGCCTTTGTTCCTTCGCTTTGGCGGCTCGAAATCGCCAGCGCATTGCGGAATGCCGTCCGCCGTCGTCGGTACACGGAGAGGTTTGCCGTGGAATGTCTCGTCGACCTCGGAAAACTGCAAATTGTGATTGACAATGAGACCGACGCGAACGCCTGGGGCCGCACGAGGGAACTATCGAGCGAATACGATCTCACGGTCTACGATGCGGCCTATCTCGAACTGGCCTCGCGCCGCAAACTGCCACTCGCCTCCTGCGACAAGGTCCTGATCAAGGCCGCCAAGCGCGCCCGCGTCGACGTGCTGGCCGGTTGACCGGCGCGGCGCATCACACCCGGCGCGACACTACGATGACAATCAGCCCGGCGATCGCGAGGATGCCGCCGTAATAGGCCGACTGCATCTGGTCGATCATGAAGCTGCTACGCGGATAGGGGAAATAGCCGGTCCCCTGTCCGATCCACACCAAACCAATCAGAACGGCGAGGATACCCGCGACCAGCAGCGCGGTTTGGACGATCTTCATGAATGCCCCCAAGGATCGGTTTATTTCACGGTGTCGAGCGGCTATTGTAACCGCCATATCCCACCCGATATCGAGCTTCCAGAAATCATGTCTGCTCTGCCCACTTCGGTTAGCGATACGCTTCAACTTCTCGGCCGCGGCAATTACGTCGCCGACCGCAGCCTCGCGACCGCCGTTTATCTGGCGCTGAGCCTCAAACGGCCGCTGTTCCTCGAGGGCGAAGCCGGCACCGGCAAGACCGAGATCGCCAAGGTGCTGGCGGAGACATTGGGCCGCAGGCTGATCCGCCTCCAATGTTACGAAGGGCTCGACGTCGCATCGGCAGTGTACGAGTGGAACTATGCGCGGCAGATGATCGAAATCCGCCTCGCGGAAAGCGAGAGCGAAAGCCGCGACACGCTCGAGGAAAACATCTTCTCCGACCGGTTCCTCATCAAGCGCCCGCTGCTCCAGGCGCTGGAGCCGGACATTTCCGGGCCGCCGGTGCTGCTGATCGACGAGCTTGACCGCACCGACGAACCGTTCGAGGCGTACCTGCTCGAGACCCTGTCCGACTTTCAGATCACCATTCCCGAGGTCGGCACCATCAAGGCCGAGCATCCGCCCATCGTGGTCATCACCTCGAACCGCACCCGCGAGATTCACGACGCGCTGAAGCGGCGCTGCTTCTATTTCTGGGTCGACTATCCCAACGCGCAACGCGAGTTGGAGATCCTCCGGATCAAGGCGCCCGGCGCCGCCGAAAGTCTATCGCGCGAGGTCGTCGCCTTCGTCCAGAAGCTGCGCGGCATGAAGGATCTTTTCAAGCTCCCCGGCGTCGCCGAGACCATCGATTGGGCGCACGCCTTGTCGCAGCTCGATGTCCTGGCGCTGACGCCGGAGGCGATCAACGATACGCTGGGCGTGTTGCTCAAATACCAGGACGACATCATGAAAATCCAAGGCTCCGAGGCCGAGCGCCTGCTGCGCCAGGTCAAGCAGGAGCTCGCGGCGGCGCAATAGATTTCGCGGGATGCAACCTTCGTCTCTCCTGCCAACTTCCGTCGTCCCTACGAAACCAGGGACCCAGGGTTGGCGACGGGCGGTCGGCGAGAAGCTCCCCTGCGTCTACATGCTCGCGAGCAGACGCAATGGAACACTGTACGTTGGCGTCACGAGCGATATTGTCCGCCGCGTCTGGGAACATCGTTCCGATGCGGTTCCCGGCTTCACGCGGCGATATAAGGTTTACGATCTCGTTTATGCCGAATTCCACGAGACGATGGAATCCGCGATCTCGCGGGAAAAATTGATCAAGCGATGGAAGCGCCCTTGGAAGCTTGAGCTTATCGAGCGCGACAATCCGCAATGGCACGACCTCTATGACCGTCTGGCATCGTAACTCTTGGCCCTGGGTCCCTGCTTTCGCAGGGACGACGGTGAATATTGATGCTCGATGATGTGAGCGCCCTTCCTCCTTCGGCGCGGCCCATGGACGGCAGCGGCCGGCTCTTGGAGAACATCATGTATTTCGCCCGCGCCCTGCGCGCGGCGGGGCTGCCGATCGGGCCGGGCAAGGTGCTGCTGGCGGTCGAGGCGCTGCACAAGGCCGGCATCGAAAGCCGCGACGACTTTTACTGGACGCTGCATTCGGTGTTCGTGAACCGGCGCGACCAGCGCGACCTGTTCGACCAGGCGTTCCATATCTTCTGGCGCAATCCGCAACTGCTCGAGCGCATGATGCAGATGCTGATGCCCGACATCCGGACCGAGGTGGGCCCGGGCGAGGAGATGAACCGCCGCCTCGCCGAAGCGCTGAAAACGCCCGGCATGGCCGAGGGCCAGGAGCGCGAGCAGAAGCAGGAACTCGAAATCGACGCGCGCATGACCTTTTCCGAGCGCGAAGTGCTGCAAAAGATGGATTTCGAGAAAATGTCGCTGGACGAGTTGGCGCGGGCGAAGAGCGCGATCCGCCACATGCGCCTGCCGATCCGCGATGTGCCGACCCGGCGCTTTCAGCCCGACCCGCGCGGCGCCCGCGCCGATATGCGCGCCACGCTGCGCGCGCAGATGCGCTCGGGCGGCTTGCTCGCCCTGAAGCGCCGCAGCCGCCGCGACCGGCCGCCGCCGCTGGTGATCCTGTGCGATATATCGGGCTCGATGGCGCGCTACTCCCGCGTCTTTCTGCATTTCGTCCACGCCATCACCAACGACCGCGACCGGGTCTATACGTTCCTGTTCGGCACGCGGCTGACCAACATCACTCGGTATCTCCGCGAGGCGGATGTCGATGACGCGCTCGACGCCGTCGCCGGCGTGGTCGAGGATTGGTCCGGCGGCACGCGCATCGGCCATGCCCTGCACATGTTCAACCGCGACTGGTCGCGCCGGGTGTTGAGCCAAGGCGCGGTGGTGATCCTGATCTCCGACGGGCTCGACCGCGACGCCGGCACCGATATCAGCCGCGAGATGGAGCGGCTGCACAAATCGAGCCGGCGGCTCATCTGGCTCAATCCGCTGTTGCGCTATGAGGGCTTTGCGCCAAAATCATTAGGGGTACGGGCGATCCTGCCCCATGTTGACGAATTCCGGCCCGTCCACAGCCTCGAAAGCCTGGAGGAGCTGGTTCTGGCATTGAGCAAGCCGGGTCCGCGGCGTCTGGACGCCGCGGCCGCCTGGCGGGAAGCGGGGTAAGCATGGAAAGCATGGGCGACAACGAACAGATCCTGAGCCAGGCCGCGAAATGGCGCGGCGAGGGCAAGGGCGTGGCGCTGGCGACGGTGGTCGCGACCTGGGGCTCCTCGCCCCGGCCCAGCGGCTCCAAGCTGGTGCTGGCCGATGACGGCGCGTTCCTCGGCTCGGTCTCGGGCGGTTGCGTCGAGGGCGCGGTGATCGAGGAAGGCATGAAATCGATCAAGGACGGGCAGCCGCGGCTGTTGTCCTTCGGCGTGACCGACGAACGGGCCTGGGAAGTCGGCCTCGCCTGTGGCGGCAAGATCGACGTTTATGTCGAGCGCGTCGAATGAATATAAAACTATTAAATCAGGCACTTGCGGCCAGTCGCTCAGGCAAGGCGGCGGCCCTCGCCACCAATATCAAAACGGGACAGCAGAGCCTGATCGAAGGCACTGACGTTACGGGAAATTTGCCCGTCACCGACGTCATCATGGGCGCCGTTCGCCGCGCCTGGGAGCGCGACGAGAACGACACCGTCATGACCGGCGACGGCAAGGTCTTCATCGAGATCTTCAACCCCCGCCTCCGGATGCTGATTGTCGGCGCGGTTCATATTGCCCAGCCCCTCGCCCGCATGGCGGCCCTCACCGGCTACCTCGTCACTATCATCGACCCGCGCAGCGCCTTCGCCAGTGCCGAGCGGTTTCCCGACGTGACGATCAACGGCGAATGGCCGGACGACGCCATGAAGCAGTTGAAGCCCGACCGCCGTACCGCCGTGGTCACCGTGACCCACGATCCGAAACTCGACGACCCAGGCTTGGCCGAGGCGCTAAAGTCCGACGCCTTCTATATCGGCGCGCTGGGGTCGCGCAAAACCCATGGACGGCGCTGCGAGCGGCTCAAGGAGGCCGGCTTTACCGACGAACAGTTGGCGCGCATTCACGGGCCGGTCGGGCTCAAGCTGGGCGCCATCTCGCCGGCGGAGATCGCGATCTCCATCATGGCCGAGGTGACGCAGGTGCTGCGCGCGCCGGTCGAGCAAGCGAAGGCCGAACGCGCCGCCGCCAAAGCCCGCGAGGCCGCGGAGTGAAATTCGGCGAGCTGCCGCTTGCGGAGGCGCAAGGGGCGGCGCTCGCCCATAGCATCGTCCTGCCCGGCCGCGCGCTGAAAAAGGGACGGATCCTCACGACCGAGGACATCGCCGCGCTCAAGGCCGCGGGCAAAACCACGGTGATCGCCGCCAAGCTCGAGCCGGGCGACGTCGGCGAGAATGAAGCCGCCGCCATAGCCGCCGAGGCCCTCGCGGCACCGGGCATCGCGATCGGGCCGGCATTCACCGGCCGGGCCAATTTCTATGCGCAAGCGCTCGGTCTCTGCGTTGTCAACCGAGACGCGGTCGACGCCTTCAACCTGGTCGACGAAACCGTCACCCTGTCTACGGTCGAGCCCTACACCGTAGTCGCCCCTAAGCAGATGGTGGCGACGGTCAAGGTCATTCCCCTCGCGGTCAAGGGCGAGGTCGTCGCTGCCTGTGCCGCCAAGGCGCGGGCCGCGGCGCCGGTGTTTCAGGTCGTGCCGTTCAAGGAAAGGCGCGTCGCGCTGATCCAGACGCGCCTGCCGGGCCTCAAGGAAAGCGTGCTTGACAAGACGGTGACGACGACGCGCAACCGGCTGACGGCGCTGGGCAGCGCGCTGATCGCGGAAAGCCGCTGCGCCCACGAGACGATGGCGGTGGCGGAGCAGATTCGCGTCGCCATCCGCGGCGGCGCCGACATGGTGCTGGTCGCAGGCGCGTCCGCCATTATCGACCGGCGCGACGTCATTCCCGCGGCGCTGACGGCGGCGGGCGGCAAGATCATTCATTTCGGTATGCCGGTCGATCCCGGCAATCTCATGCTGATGGGCGAACTGGGTTCGGCGTCGGTGCTGGGCCTGCCGGGCTGCGCGCGCTCGCCCAAGGTCAACGGCTACGATTGGGTGCTGCAACGGCTCTGCGCCGGATTGCCGGCCGGCCCGAGCGAGATCATGCGGATGGGCGTCGGCGGCTTGCTGGCCGATATTCCCACCCGCGGCCTGCCCCGCGCGGCCGCCGCGGTCGGCGCCGACAATGCCGCCCCGCGCGCGCCGCGCATCGCCGCCATCATTCTGGCCGCCGGCCAATCGACCCGCATGGGCACCGTCAACAAGCTGACCATCGACATCGACGGCAAGCCGATGGTCCGCCACGCCGCGGAGGCGGCGCTTGCCTCGCACGCCCGGCCCGTGATCGCGGTCACCGGCCACCAGCGCGAACAGGTCGCGGCGGCGCTTGACGGGCTGTCGCTCGCAATCGTGCATAATCCCGATTACGCGCAAGGCCTGTCGACCTCGATGAAGGCCGGGTTGGCGGCGTTGCCCTCGGATATCGACGGCGCGGTGGTGCTGCTGGGCGACATGCCGCGCATCGCGCCCGGCCAGATCGACAAGCTGATCGCGCATTTCAATCCGGTCGAGGGCCGCGCCATCGTCGTGCCGACGCGCAAGGGCAAGCGCGGCAATCCGGTGCTGTTGGGCAAGCAGTTGTTCCTCGAACTGGCCAGGGTCGAGGGCGATAGCGGGGCGCGCGACGTCATTGCCAATCATCCCGACCTGGTCGCCGAGGCCGAGATGGACAGCGACGGCGTGCTCACCGATATCGACACGCCTCAGGCGCTCGCGAAATTCAAATCCTCGGCGCGGCCGAAAAAAGTCGCTTAGATTTACTGCGCCAGTTCCAAGCCGGCCATTTCGCGCCGGGCGACGTCCGGATCCATTACACGGTTGCCGAACACGCTCGGCTGATAGATCGACGGCGGCGAGTTGAGGCCGCCGCCGTTGAATTGGATGCCGTAGCCCGGAACGAAGAAGACACGGATGAAGGTCGTGCTGTTCGGAGCGACGGTCACGTCGCGATACTGGTCGGGATAAGGCACGTCGCTGCTGACGCCGATCTTGTAGCTGCCCGGCTGAACGTCGCGATAGAAATAGCTGCGTTCGCCGAGATTGCCGATTTTCGCATCGCTGAGAAATACCCCGGTCCATCGCGTCACCTGGTTGGTATCCGTGATGCGATAAAAATAGATGCGCGCCAGCGCCGGCGAGGATGGCCCGGGAAAGTCCTGCGCATGCGCCGGCAACGTGACGATCACCAAGGCCAGCAGCGCAAATACCAGGCGTTTCATCGATGCCTCAATCCTGAGCATGCAGCTTGCCCATCCGCGCCATCGCGGCGCCAGGTTCGACGACGATATCGGCGAACGTCGCGGGCCCATTATAGCTGAAAGGACTGGTGGTGGACTGCGCTGCATAAAAGTCGATCGAATAAACTTGAACGAAAACGGTGCTGCCCGGCGACACCGTGACGGTGGCGAATTGATGGGAATGAATCCCTTCGGATCGAACCGTGATCGCGTAGGCGTCCGGCTTCACATCCCGATAGAAATAAGTGCCTTGGCCGATCGTACCGACCGGCGCGCCGTTGAGCGAGACCGTGGTCCATTGCGAGGTTCCGGCGGCGTCGTAATCGCGAAAGGAAATAGATCCGGCGAGAGCCGGGTTGACCGGACGCATCGCCATCGGCAATGCCGCCGGCGGGGCCTGCACCGGCGCGGCATAGGGGCCGGCCGTCAGTTCGTCGCAGGCGCTCAGCGCCAATGCCATGCCATCGCGCCGATGATCGCGAATGCCGCAACACGCATGCCGCCCGCCCTCAGACTCCCCAATAGCGCCCTGTTGCCGCGACCCCGAAGACAATCAAGCCCAGATAAAGATTGAACACCACGATCATGCGGATCTGGTTGAGCGCCGTCGCGCCGCCGAGGAAATCGTTGCGGTCGAGCGCTTGGCGCATGCGGCGCCACGGGCCGAAAAACAGATGGCCGAAGGCCAGCATCATCACGATCCCCAGGCCCAACATAACATTGACATACTCAGGCGCCGTGGCGAAGCCGCCGAACCCCAAAAAGATCATGCCGAAGCCGGTCGCCAGCAACAGCACGACGATGACCCACACGGTCGGAAAGAACCGCTCGAACACGCGGCGGAACAGCGGCAGACGCACCGGCGGATCGAGCGCCAGGGCCGCCGGCCGCATCATGAAATGCGCGAACACCATGCCGCCGACCCAGATCACCGCCGACAGAATGTGGATCAGCAACAGCACAATCATGGGCGCGTTCATGGATACGATTTCCTCCGCATTGTTTTTTCCCTTCCCCCTTGAGGGGGAGAGAGGAAATGTCGCGAGTATGCGAGCGACATTTCGGGTGGGGGGTGCCGCATGCACCATACCCCCCACCTGGAATGTTGCGCTAACGCGCATCATTCCGCCCTCCCCCTCAAGGGGGGAGGGATTATTTTTTTCTGGGCCGGACAAGGCGCCCTTCATTTCTCGGTTTGGGCGGGCGCAGCGCCACGCGCAGCGTGCGGCGGACCGCCGGCGGCTGCGCGGCGATCGCGTCGCTGACGGCCCGCAGGCGGCGGCGCATGGCGTAAAGCTGATCGAGCAGATTGAGCACCACCGGCAGCGCGTCGTCGCCGATGGCAAGCTCGCGGCGCAGATCGTGGATGAGACGCACCCGCGCCACATCGATCTCGTGGAAGATCAGCACGCCGCGCTCGCGCTCCGGCCGCACCCAGCCTTCCTCGATCCAAGCCCGAAGTTCGGTGGCGCGTACGCCGCCGACGGTGCGGATGACGGTCTCGAAGGTGATCATTTGAGCTTCCCTCGGGGATCGTACGGGTGCTTCGGCGCCCATTCCTTCAGGAACGACGTCAGTTCCGCGTCGGGCTGATCGGGCAGCATCACCTTGAGCGTGACGTACTGGTCGCCGCGCTCGCCCGCGAGGCCGGGCTTGGGCGCGCCCTTGCCCTTGAGGCGCAATACGCGGCCCGAATTGGAATTGGGCGGGATCGACATGGTGACACTGCCGTCGGCGGTCGGCACCGCGACCTTGCCACCGAGCACCGCCTCGGCAACGGTTATCGGCAGTTCGAGATGAAGGTCGTCGCCGTCGCGCCGGAACAGCGGATGCGGCTCGACATGAACCTCGATCAGCGCATCGCCCGGCGGGCCGCCGCCCAGGCCTTCGCCGCCCTGACCGCTAAGGCGCAGGATTTGCCCGTCGCGCAGCCCCGCCGGAATCCGCACGTCGAGACTCTTGCCACCGGGAAGATCGAGCCGTTTTTGGGCGCCGTTGATGGCGTCGAGGAATTCGACGCGCAGCAAATAGTGCCGGTCCTCGCCGCGCATTTTGAAACTGCGCGCCCCGCCCTGACCGCGCCCGCCCGAAGGTCCGGCGCCCGCCTGGTTGAAGAACGAGAACAGATCCTCGAGATCCTCCGGCGACATGTTCTCGGCGCCGCGGAAGCCGGAGCCGCGATAGCGCTCGCCGGCGTCGGCCTCGGCGTAGTGACGATAGTCGCCGTAGGGATTTTGCGGCCGCTGCTCGACGCCGCTGGCGTCGATCTCGCCCTTGTCGAAGCGTGCGCGCTTTTCCTTGTCGCCGATAATCTCGTAGGCCGAGCCGATTTCCTTGAAGCGCGCTTCGGCCTGTTTGTTGCCGGGATTGAGGTCGGGATGGAATTTCTTGGCGAGCTTGCGATAGGTCGAGCGGATTTCCGCTTCGGTCGCGTCCGGCTTGACCCCCAGCACCTCGTAAGGATTGCGAACCGCCACGGGCTACACCGCCATGCCAGAGAGACGCGCGCTTTCCGTCCACAACCGCCGCGCCGCGTCGAAATCCTGGCCTTCGGCGCTGGTCTGCGCCGCGCGGCGCTGGCGGTAATAGCCGCCGCTGAAGCCCGCGACCTCCGGCGAGGTAGCGAGATAGACGATGGTGTCGGCGCCCTGCTCCACGCGGATCGCGCCCAACATCGCGACGCGGATCGCGAGCCGGGCGAAGAGGCCATTATCGGCGCCGAGGCGCGTCGCGACGAAGCTCGGATGCAGGCAATTCGCGGTGACGCCGGTTCCCGCCAGGCGCCGCGCCAGCTCGCGCGTGAACAGGATGTTGGCCAGCTTGGAGCGGCCATAGGCCGTCCGCATGCTGTAATGGTCGGTCGATTGCAGATCGTCGAAATCCAGCTTCTGGCCCCAATGCGTCCCCGACGCGGTCGAGACGATTCGGGCCGGCCCGGCGGCTTGCAGCCGGTCGAGCAGCAGATTGGTCACGACGAAATAGGCCATGTGATTGAGCGCGAACGTCATCTCCAGCCCTTCGTCGGTCTCGTGACGCGACGCGAACATCGATCCGGCGTTGTTGATCAGCACGTCTATGCGCGGCTCGGCGTTGCGGATTTCGATGGCGACGCGCTTCATGTCGGAGATCAGCGACAGATCGGCATAGTGAATGCGCGCCTGAACGCCCGGCGCCGCGCCGTGGAGCCGTTGCAGCGCCGCGTCGCCGCGCGCGCGGTCGCGGCCGACCAGCACCAGGCGCGCGCCCATCTTGGCGAGCTCCTGCGCCGCTTCGAGGCCCAGCCCCGATGTCGCTCCGGTGATGACGCAGACCTTGCCCTGCATTCTGTTGTCTCCGTGACGCACTAATATGGCCGCGCCGGTTGACGCGGCAAGGCCCTATGCTTAGCGTCGCGCCTCTTTCCTGTAGGTTTCTCTCGATGCCGAAGACACCGGAACTCGATGCCGCCATGGTGCGGCGTATCGCCGACGCGCTGGAGCGGCTGGCGCCGCCGCCGGCGCCCGCCAACGACCTGACCAAGGCGGACGCATTTGTCTGGCACGCGGATCGCGGCTGGCTCGAGCCCGTGGCCCGCGTCAGCCGCGTCGATCTCGACCTGCTGCAAGGCATCGACCGGGTCCGCGACATCCTCCTAGACAACACCCGCCGCTTCGCCGATGGCCTGCCCGCCAACAACGTGCTGCTGTGGGGCGCGCGCGGCATGGGCAAAAGCTCGCTGATCAAGGCGGTCCACGCCGCGATCAACGCCAAAAGCCCCCACCGCTTGGTGCTTGTCGAGATTCATCGCGAGGATATTCCGTCGCTGCCGAATCTGCTGACGCTGTTGCGCGAGACCGACCGGCGCTGCGTGCTGTTTTGCGACGATCTTTCCTTCGACGCGCAGGACACCAGCTACAAGTCGCTGAAGGCGGTGCTGGAGGGCGGCATCGAGGGCCGGCCCAGCAATGTGGTGCTCTACGCCACCTCGAACCGGCGGCATCTGATGTCGCGCGAAATGATCGAAAACGAGCGCTCGACCGCGATCAATCCCGGCGAAGCGGTGGAGGAAAAAGTCTCGCTCAGCGACCGGTTCGGCCTGTGGCTCGGCTTCCATGCCTGCGACAACGAGACCTATCACGCGATGGTGCGCGCCTACGCAGCGCGTTACGGCCTGGCGTTGCCGCCGGAGCAGTTGAAGGCCGAGGCGAGCGAATGGGCGATCACGCGCGGCGCCCGCTCCGGCCGCGTGGCGTGGCAATACATCCAGGACTTGGCAGGACGCTTGGGCAAGACGATCGGAGGATAACAGCAGACGACGCTGCAAAGCCAACCTGCGTCTTCAACTGCTCGCCCAGACTTCGTCTGGGCTGCGCGCTCAGCGATGAGGATGGGCGGCCGACGGCATCGTCAATTAACCTCATCCCGCGCGCAACCCCGGCGAACAGCAAGGGAGCAGTCGAGGGAAGCACCGCTGCATTCCAGCCTCTACTCCCCGATAGAGGCCTGCTGTTCCGGCGGCAGGTAGTGCATCGGATCGACCGGGTTGCGGCCCACGCGGATTTCGAAATGGAGTTGCGGCTCGCCGACCTCGCCGGAGGCGCCAACCCGCGCGATGGTCTGGCCGCGCGCGACATGCTCGCCCTTGTGCACCAGCAGCGTCGAATTGTGGGCATAGGCGGTGAGATAGCCGCCTTCATGTTTGATCAGCACCAGATTGCCGTAGCCGCGAAGCTCGTTGCCGACATAAACGACCTCGCCAGCGGCGGCCGCATAGACCGGCGCGCCCGGGCGCGCCGCGATATTGAGCCCATCATTCTGGGTGCCGTTGCGCCCGGCGCCGAAGCCTTCGACGATCCGCCCACGGACCGGCCAGATGAAGCCGCGCGACCCGATCTGGGTAGGCGGCGCGGCGTCGCGCGGCGGCACGACCGCCACCGCTGCCGGATGAACTGAGGTGGGCGGCTTGACGCGCGTTGCCTCCGCCAGGCGCGGCCAGCGCCGCTCGGACGGCGGCACTTCGGGCGAATCGATGCGCGGCGCGTCGGAGGTCGATTGCGCGAGCGACGCTTCGGCCGTCTTCGATGGCGGCGCGGGCGGACGCTGCCAGCGGCCATTGGCGGGCGGGTCCGGCGCCGCCGCCGCATAGGATGGCGCGTCGGGCCCGGTCGTGCCGGGCAGGACGAGGACTTGGCCGACCTCCAGCCAGTAGGGCGAAGCCAAATGATTCGCCTCAATAATCGCGCGGGACGACACGCCATAGCGATGGACGATGCCCGACAGGGTATCGCCGCGCACCACGCGAATCGTCATCGCGGCGGCCGAGGAGCCCGGATTCCAGCCCGTCACGGGCGCCGGCTCGGGGCGTTGGACGCACGCCGCCGCCAATGCGCAGATTGCCGCGATCAGGCTCAGACGGAACTTCATCTTGTCAATATAACCTATTGAGAAGCCGTCGTCATTCCCGATTTAGCGCCATCCCATCGCGGGGCAGGCCGCGGACCAGAGGCACGAACCGGACCTCGGCCAGCTCTTCGACATGATGACCTTCGCCGTGACGATGGATGCGGACGAGCCGCTGATCGCGACGCTCGGGCCCGACCGGCGCGATCATGACGCCGCCGTCGCGCAATTGCTCGATCAGGCGCAGCGGCAGCGCCGGCGCGGCCGCGGTGACGATGATGCGGTCGAATGGCGCGGCCTCGGGCCAGCCCTTGGTGCCGTCGCCGAAACGGCTGGTGATGTTGTGAATGTGCAGCGCGGCGAAGCGCTGGTTCGCTTCCTTGAGCAATGCCTGGTGCCGCTCCAGCGTGAAGACGCGGCGGCACAGGCGCGACAGCACCGCCGCCTGATAGCCGGAGCCGGTGCCGATCTCGAGCACGCGATGCTTGTCCTCGAGCTGCAACATCTCGGTCATCAGCGCGACAATGAACGGCTGGCTGATGGTCTGGGCGCGGCCGATCGGCAGCGGGATGTTTTCGTAAGCGCGGTCCTGGAACGTCGCCGGCACGAACAGCTCGCGCGGCACGCTTTGGACCGCCTTCAAGACCCGCTCGTCGGTAATGCCGTCGCGGCGCAATTCGGCGAGCAGGCTCAGTTTCTTGTTCGAAAAATCGAACGGCATTCCCTTATTCCCCCGCCGCGATCGTCTCTCGCCCCACATATTTCCGCAACGCTTCGGGTACCGCGATGGTGCCGTCCGCGCGCTGATAATTTTCGAGAATGGCGATGAGCGTGCGCCCGATGGCCAGGCCGGAGCCGTTGAGCGTTGCCACGAACCGCACGCCCTTCCCTTCTTTCGGCCGGAAGCGCGCGTTCATGCGCCGCGCTTGGAACTCGCCGCAGTCGGAGCATGACGAAATCTCGCGATAGGCGTTCTGGCCCGGCAGCCACACTTCGATGTCGTAGGTCTTGCGCGCGGCAAAGCCCATATCGCCGGCGCACAACAGCATCACACGATAGGCCAGGCCCAACCGCTGCAGCACCGTCTCGGCGCATTTGGTCATGCGCTCATGCTCGTCCGCCGCGCGATCCGGGTGGACGATCGACACCAGCTCGACCTTCTCGAACTGATGCTGGCGGATCATGCCGCGCGTGTCCTTGCCGGCGGCGCCGGCCTCCGAGCGGAAGCACGGCGTCCAGGCAGTGAAGCGCAACGGCAGTTTCGCTTCGTCAAGAATCTCGCCGGCGACCAGATTGGTCAGCGGCACCTCCGCTGTCGGGATCAGCCACAGGCCGGTCGTGGTACGGAACAAATCCTCGCTGAATTTCGGCAATTGCCCGGTGCCGTACGCGGTTTCATCGCGCACCAGCAGCGGCGGGTTCACTTCGGTGTAGCCGAATTCGCTGGTGTGCAGATCGAGCATGAACTGGCCGAGCGCGCGATGCAGCCGCGCCAGCGCGCCTGACAGCACCACGAACCGCGCGCCCGACAACTTGCCGGCGCGGGCGAAATCCATGTCGTGCATCGCCTCGCCGAGCGCGACATGATCCTTCGGCGCGAAAACGAAGGCCGGCGGCGCGCCAATGGTGCGCACGACCCGGTTCGATGTCTCGTCGGCGCCGTCGGGGACATCGTCACCGGGTAGATTGGGAAGCGCGGCGAGTTCCGCGTCGATTTTGGCGCGCATGTCGTTGGCCTGCGCCTCGAGCGCCACCTGCGCGTCCTTGCTGGCGCCCACCTGACGCAACAAATCGGCGGCGTCGCCACCTTTGGCTTTAGTGGCGCCGATCTGCTTGTTGAGCTGGTTGCGTTCGGCCTGGAGTTGTTCGGCCTTGGTCTGCATGGCCCGCCAGTCACGATCGAGCGCGAGGATCGACGCAGACGCCGTCGCCATGCCCCGCCGCGCAAGGCCGCGGTCGAACGCGTCGGGATTCTCGCGTATCCATTTGAGATCGTGCATCGTCGCCCTACCGACAAAGCGAGGGCCGGCGTTATAAGGCGATTCGCCCCGAGTTCGTCCATTTTTTCGCCAATCGAGTGCGCCATGCTTGGCAACAGGAGGCCGTCGTGCCTAAAGTTTAGGCGCATTTCGCTCGACCGACGGGATCATCGCCATGCCGAACGACGCACAGCTTGCCTCCCGCCCGACATCCGGCCGCGACCAGCGCGGGAACTGGGTCGAGCGCGAGCATGTACTATCTCGCCGATCTGTCGGTGAAGCCGATCGTCTACAACCCGCCGCCGGGCGCCGCCGCGGCGCCGCGCCGGCTCGGCAACTACGCCCATTTCCCGGTGCGGGTCCACGACGCGCGCCCCAACGCCGCGTCGATCTCGCTCGACCGCGAGGGCTTCGCCGCTGACGCGCCACGACACCGCTGTCTCCGATTTCTTCGACGAGGACGAATTGCGCCTGGGTCTATTACCCGGAAATGGACGCGCTGGTGAAGCGCGAGACCGGCGCCAGCCGCGTGGTGATTTTCGACCACACGCTGCGCCATGCCGACAGGCCGCAGGAGCGCGGGCTGCGCGCGCCCGTGCAGAACGTGCACAACGACTACACCGAGAAATCGGGGCCGCAGCGCGTCACGGAACTGCTCGGCGAGGCAGAAGCGGCGCCGCTGCTGAAGCGCCGCTTCGCCGAATACAATGTGTGGCGGCCGATCGCGGGGCCGGTGAAGTCGTGGCCGCTGGCGCTGGTCGATGCCAGCACGATCGCGCCGCAAGACCTGGCGGCATGCGAGCTGGTCTATCAGGACCGCGTCGGCGAGATCTATATCGGCGTCTACAGTCCGGCGCATGCCTGGTTCTATGTGCCGGAGATGGCCCGCGACGAGGCGATCCTCATCAAGTGCTATGACTCGGCCAAAGACGGCCGCGCGCGCTTCTCGCTGCACTCGGCCTTCGCCGATCCGACCTCGGCGCCGGACGCGCCGCCGCGGCAGAGCATCGAAATCCGCGCCTTCGCCTTTTTCGACGGATAGGCGCGCGCCCACAAACAAGAAAATTTGGAGGGAACGCGATGAGTGACGAAATCCCGGTCTTGATCGCCGGCGGCGGACTTGTCGGCTTGTCGACCGCGATGTTCCTGGCGCACCACGGCGTGTCGTCGCTGGCGATCGAACGCTTGCGCAATGTCTCGCCGCTGCCCCGCGCCGCGCATTTTCACATGCGCACGCTGGAACTGTTCCGCGCCTGCGGCATCGAAGAGGAGGTGAAGGCGCAGTCGCTCAAGGAGTTCGAGCCCGAGGGCTCGGTGGCCGCCTTCGACACCCTGGCGGGCAAACAGATCGCCGCTTTCGTGCCAAGTCTGAACGAAGGCGTCGCGGCGGTCAGCCCGTCGCGCCGGCTGTTCATCACCCAGCCGGGACTGGAGCCGATCCTGCGCCGCCGCGCCGAAAAAGCCGGCGCGCGCGTGCAAGATGGCACCGAGATCGTCGGCATCGACCAGGATGCCGACGGTGTCACGGCGACGGTGAAAGACGTCGACACGCACAAGGATTCAAAAATTCGCGCCAAATACCTGGTGGGCGCCGACGGCGCTCACAGCGCGGTGCGCGACCTGCTGAAAATCCCGTTCGACGGACGCGGCGTCTTTTCCAACAGCATCACGATCTATTTCCAGGCCGACGTGGCGAAGCTGATGGCGGGCCGCAATGTCAGCGTCCAATACATCCTCAATCCGCGGCTTAGTGGCTTCTTCCGGCTCGACAAGGACATGAAGTCGGGCTTCCTCTGCGTCAACACGGTGGGCGACACGTCGAAGCCCGAAGCGGGCAACGCCGCTGCCGATGTCAGCGAGCCGCGCCTCATCGAGCTGGTGCGCGCGGGCGTCGGCGCTCGCCGACATTCCGGTGACGATCGTAGGCGTTGCGCGCTGGCGCTCGGTCTCCGATGTCGCGCGCCATTATCAGGTCGGCCGCGCCTTCATCGCCGGCGACGCCGCCCATGTCATGCCGCCCAACGGCGGCTTCGGCGGCAATACCGGCATCCATGACGGACACAATCTGGCGTGGAAGCTGGCCTATGTGCTGAAGGGTCTGGCGGGGCCGGACCTGCCCTCGACCTACGAGGCCGAGCGCCGCCCGGTCGGCAAGTTCACCGTCGAGCAGGCGTATTCGCGCTATGTCACGCGCTCCGCCGCCTATCTCGGCGCCAAGGACTACGAGCCGGTGGCGCACGATTTCGATATCGAGGTGGGCTACCTCTACAAGTCGCCGGCGATCCTGTCGGAGCCCGGCCAAGACAAGCTCCATGAGCTGCCGAGCGAATCCCTCGGCCGGCCCGGCTCGCGCGCGCCGCATCTGTGGGTCGAGCGCGCCGGACGGCGCGTCTCCACGCTTGATCTGTTCGGGCCGAACTTTACCCTGCTCGCCGCACCCGATGGCGGCACTTGGGCGGAGGCGGCCAAGCAGCTCACGAGCCCGACTATCGACGCCTATGTCGTCGGCCGCGACGTCGATGGACCCCGAGCACAAATTCGCCGAAGCCTTTGGCCTGACTTCGTCGGGCGCCGCGCTGGTGCGGCCCGACGGTTTCGTCGCCTGGAGGGCGAAGGCGCGCGGCCGCCGATCCCGCATCGATTCTTTCGGATGCGATGCGGACGCTGTTGATGCGATAATCGGGCGCATGATCGTCCGCAAGGAAGCCGACGGCCAAACCATCCTGATCGCGCAGACCGACCATTCGCGCCTGGTCGGCCAATTGGCGGCGCATTGGGGCAACGCCGATTTCGCCACGCCGCGACCCTATGAATCCGTCGCGCGCGCCGCCGCCTTCCACGATTTCGGCTGGCTGCGCTACGAGACCGCGCCGTATTTCGATCCCGCGACCGGGGAGACTCCGCCCTTCTTCCGCGTGCCGTTCAGCGAGCGGCAACTCGAAGCCTACCGCTGGTGCCGCGACGAATTGCTGGTGGACGACCCCTATGCCGGGATGCTGGTCGGCATGCACCGCACCGGCCTGTGGCGCGGGCGTTACGGCGCGATCACCCATCCGCCCCACCCGATCCCGCCGTCCTTGCCGCCGGCGGTCGAGGAATTCATCGATCGCGCCGAGACGGTGCAGGCGCTCGAATGTTCGATGTCCGGCGCGACCGAGGTGTGGACCAATTACCAATTGCTTCAAGTGTGGGACCAGCTTGGGCTTTATTTCACCTGCCAGGATCCCGTACCCGCAATATATCGAGCCGGTGCCGACCGAGTACGGAGACAAGAACTTTGTCGGGCTTCGCATGACGATGACGCCGGTATCGGCGAGCCAAGTCGCCTTCGCGCCCTACCCGTTCGACGTCAGGCCACTGTCGCATTCAATTCACGCGGCGGCGCTTGACCGGCGGACGCTTCGCCGATGAAGCGGCGTTCCGCCGCGCCTATTTCCAGGCGCGGCTCGAACTGGTCGAGTTCGAATTAGTGTGAAGAAAAATCCGATGAGCCGAAGCTCATCGGATTTTTGCGAGCAAGCGCGAGCGCGCGCCGTTAGGCGCGAAGCCAGGCCGCGCGGACGCGCGGCGCCCGGCGTCTGAGGGCCGAAACTATTCCGCGGCGGCGCGCGGCGCCTCGATGAATTGCGAGATGTAGCTTTTGCGCTTCAGCAACCCCTCGCGATAGAGCGCCTCGAATTCCGCGGGCGAGAACGAATGGGTCGACGGCCGGGCCATCAACGCGTCCCGCCATGCCTTTAGTCGCGGGAATTTGTCGAGCGCACCGGTCGGCTTGATGCGTTCCAGCATGGTGTAGCGTTGCAAGAACGGCGCATACGACGCATCGACCAGCGAATAGGCCGCGCCGTTGAAATACGGGCCGCTGCCCTGCTTCTCGAGCGCCTTCTCGAGCCGGTCGAACGCCACCGGCACTTCCGCGACGGCCTTCTTGTAACCGGCCTCGTCCATCGCGTAGCCCGACGCGGTCACGCCCGACGCGAAGGTCGGAACATAGTCGGTCCAGGCGCGGTTGATCGCGCGCTGCACCGGGTCGACGGGATGGAGGCGCGGCGGAATGGTCTCGTCGAGATATTCGGCGATGGCGTTGGACTCGAACAGCGAGATGCTGTCGTCGATGCGCAGCACCGGCACTTTCTTGTGCGGCGAGATGGCGAGGAACCAGTCGGGCCGATTGTCCGGCTCGATGTGGCGGAACTCGAACTCGATCTTCTTTTCGCGCAGCACGATCGCGGCGCGCTGCACCCACGGGCAGGTCTTGAAGCTGACCAGCAAATATTTGGACATGTCACCCTCGCATCAATTCGATGCCGCCATGGTGGCACGGCAGGGATATCGCCTCAAATGCAAATAATTAAGCCCTTCTTACCCATACCGCCGTGTCGTGGAACACGGCGCCGCCGTTGGGGCGGCCCGGATCGGCGCTGGTCAGGACGTTGATGCCGATGCCTTCCTCGAACGCGCGGTTGGGCCAGATGCCTTCGACGATGACCGATTTGCGCGGCTGGCCGTCAACGACGCGGGCATGCACCACCACGCTGCCTTGCAGGTTGCCGAGACGGATGCGGTCGCCTTCGCCCGCGCCCAGTTCGGCGAGATCGTCGGGATGCAGCCGCGCCGTCGGCCTGCCCTCGCGCGCCACGCTGGACGGCGTGTTGTTGAAGCTGGTGTTGAGGAAGGAGCGCGACGGCGCCGCCACCAGGCGATACGGCCGGTCAGCGGTCGCTGCGTCGGTGATGGCGACGTGGTCGGGAAATTCCGGCATGCCTTCCGCGTAACGCCCGAGCGAGCGCCAGTTCGGGCGGAAGTGGAACTTCTTGTCCGGCGTGGCGAAGCCGTCGAGGAAGTGGGCCGTCTCGAACGGTAACGCCAGATCGAGCCAGCGCCCGCCGTCGAACGAAGCCGTGCCGGGCAAGCGCGACGCCGCCAACGTTGCCTCGATGATCTCCCACTCCGTCATCTCGAAGCCGCGATGCCGCGCGCCCAGCCGCTCCGCCAGTTCGCAGATGACATGATGGTTGGAGCGCGCATCGGCATAGGGTTCGACCACTTTGCGCGCGAGTTGCAAATGGGTGTGGCCGCTGGCGGTGTAGATGTCGTCATGCTCGAGGAAGGTCGTTGCCGGCAGCACGATGTCGGCCATCGCCGCGGTTTCGGTCATGAATTGCTCGTGCACCGCGACGAACAGATCGTCCCGGCGGAAACCGGCATGAACCTTGCCTGAATCCGGCGCCACCACCATCGGGTTGGTGTTCTGGATCAGCATCGCCGTCACCGGCGGGCCGTCGCCGAGATCGCGCTTGTCGCCGGTCAGCACCGGGCCGATGCGCGACATGTCCAGCATGCGCACCCGCGGGTCGAGCACGTCGAGCCCTTCGATCAGCGTCTTGTCGAGATGATAGATCGGCCCGCCCTGACCATAGAGCGCGCCGCCGCCGCGATATTGCCAGGCGCCGGTGACGGCAGGCAGGCATGACACGGCGTAAAGCTGCGCGCTGCCGTTGCGCGACCGCGAGAAGCCGTAGCCGACGCGGATGAAGCTTCGTTTGGTGGCGCCGTAGAGCCGCGCGAAATTCTCGATCTCCGCGACCGTCAGGCCGGTGATCGCGGCCGCCCATTCGGGCGTGCGGCATCGCAGATGCGCCTCCAGCTCCATTGGCGCGTCGGTGTATTTGGCGAGATAGGCGCGGTCGGCATAACCGTCGCGGAACAGCACGTGCATCATGGCGCAAGCAAGCGCGCCGTCGGTGCCGGGCCGCACCGGCAGAAACAAATCGGCCTGCTCCGCGGTACCGGTACGATACGTGTCCACCACGACCAGCTTCGCGCCACGCTCATGCCGCGCCCGCGCGATATGGTGCATGACATTGATTTGGGTGTTCACCGGGTTGCCGCCCCACACCACCACCAGGTCGCTCTCGGGGATTTCGCGCGCATCGACCCCGCGCTTGGCCCCGGTACCGGCGGCCCAACCGGTGTCGGACAGACGTGTGCAAATTGTCGGGTCCTGGCCGGAATAGCGCATGGCGTGACGCAGCCGGTGAATGCCGTCGCGCTGCACGTGGCCCATCGTGCCGGCATAGTAATAAGGCCAGACCGTCTCGCTGCCGTGTCGCCGCGCCGCCCGCGCGAATGACTCCGCGATTTCGTCAAGCGCCGCATCCCACGAGATCGGCGCGAAGGCGGCGCGGCCCACGCCCCTGTCGCCGATGCGGCGCAGCGGTTGGCTCAGCCGATCCGGATGATGCTGGCGCTCGGCATAGCGCGCGACCTTGGCGCAGATGACGCCCGCGGTATAGCTGTTGTCGCGGGCGCCGTGAACGCGGCCGATGGTGCGCGCATCGATCCGCTCCACTTCGAGCGCGCAGGTGCTCGGGCAGTC
Source organism: uncultured Alphaproteobacteria bacterium (assembly GCA_963729845.1). Lineage (GTDB taxonomy): Bacteria > Pseudomonadota > Alphaproteobacteria > ATCC43930 > CGMCC-115725 > JAATGI01. The sequence continues at coordinate 95,541 of CAVSQC010000046.1, read as the reverse complement.
GTGCGGGCAAACCGAAGGGACGATATCGAGCGGCATCGGCGTCAGTCTTCCGGACGCAAGATTTGTACCGCGCCCGTGGTGTCGGCGACATAGGCCTCGGTCGCCATGCCGACAAACAGCCCGTGCTCGATCACGCCTACCGTCTCGTCGAGCTCGGCGGCGAGGCCGGACGCATCGGTGATCGGCGCGAAACCGGCGCAGTCGTAGAGGATGTTCCCGCCGTCGCTGACGAACGGCGCCCCGTTGACGTCGCGGCGCAACACGGGCTCGCCGCCCAGCGCCGCCAACCGCCGCGCCGTCACCTCGTGACCGAAACTCACCACCTCGACCGGCAGCGGCGCGATGCGGCCAAGCTGCTCCACTTTCTTGCTGTTGTCCGCGATGACGACGAAGCGCGCCGCGACGCCGGCGACGATCTTCTCGCGTAGCAACGCACCGCCCAGCCCCTTGATCAGCGCCAGCGTGCCGCGCTCGATCTCGTCGGTGCCGTCGATCGCGAGATCGATGCGTGTCTCCCCGGAAAGATCGCGCAGCGGAATGCCAAGCCGCACGGCTTCCGCCGCGGTGCGGTGCGAGGTCGGCACGCCGGAAATCCGCAGACGGTCTTCGCGCACACGCCGCCCCAGTGCCGCCAGCAGGAAGGCCACCGTGCTGCCTGTCCCGAGGCCGAGCACCATGCCGTCGCGCACCAGCGCCGCCGCGGCTTCGGCGGCGGCCTGTTTCGCTACGTCCTGCGCTTTGAAAGCCATTTCACCTCAATTTCGTCGGCTCCGCCAAAGCAGGGCCGGCGATGTTTCAAGACAAAGCGATAGGGTAATGAGGGATGGCTTTCAACCCTACCCCTTCGATTCGCGCCATAAGGCAGCACCACCCTCGATACCGGCATCGTTTGAGACCAAGGTGATGGTAAGGGGCAATTTTCCCTCGACATGCGCGGAATTGCCGCCGCCGACGAAGAGGTGATCGTAAAACAGCAATGCGTGGAGGATGTCGATCGTTTTGCGGACGCGCTTGTTCCAGCGCTTCTTACCGATCTTTTTCAGCGCCTTGTCACCGACATAGTCGTTATAGGTCTTCTTCTTGTGGATCGGGTGATGCGCCAGTTCGAGATGCGGCGTCAGCGCGCCACCGAGAAACAGGGCGGTGCCGGCGCCGGTGCCGAGCGTCAGCACCAGTTCCAACCCCTTCCCCTTGACGACATAAAGCCCCTGCATCTCGGCGTCGTTGATCAGTTTCGCCGGATGACCGCCGAGCCGCCGTGACAATTCCGCCGCCAGCGGAAAACCGGCCCACTTTTCCGTCCCGTAATGCGGCGCGGTCAGCACCTTGCCGTCGCGCACCACGCCGGGAAAGCCGATGGAGATGCGATCGTAGGGCGGCAGCGGCGCGGCCAGTTCGACCAGCGCGCGCAGCATGACGTCAGGCGTGCAGGGATAGGGCGTCGCGACGCGCTGCTTGTCGGACAGCAGTTTGCCGCGGGCATCGACGACGCCCGCCTTGAGATTGGTGCCGCCGATATCGATGCCGAGAATGCCAGGCGCGACCGCGCCGCCGCGGCTCACTTGTGATAAAGCGGTTCGGCCGCCTCGCGATCGAGGAACCATATCACCTCGCCTTCCGACTTGACCCGCGCGGCCGGCAGCTTGCGGTTGCCGCCGATGGCGCCCATCGCCGCGTGCCGCTTGTCGACGCCAGCGACTACAAACACGGCGTGGCGGCAATTGGAGAGGGCGGGCAGGGTCAAGCTGATGCGTGGCAAGGGCTGACCGTCGACCGCGGCAACCCAACGTTCGTGTTCGTCAAGCAACGGCGATTCCGGAAACAGCGAGGCGGTATGCCCGTCCGCGCCCAAGCCCAACAGAACGATATCGAACAGCGGCCGGGCGGGCGCGTTGCCGTCGCTCGCCCGCACGTCGCGCAGAAGCGCTTCGTAACGCATCGCCGCCTCCTGCGGCGTGCCCTCGGTCGGAATCGGATGGACACGCGCGCGCGGGATCGGCGCATCCAGCAGAAACGCGGTGAGGGCCATGCCGAAATTGCTGGCGGGATCGTTGTGCGGCACGAAGCGCTCGTCGCCCCAAAAGATTTGCAGCCGCCGCCACGGGATGCGCTCCCGGTAGGGATGGCGGCCGAGATGTTCGTAGAGCAGCCGCGGCGTACTGCCGCCCGACAGAACCAGACGAAAATCGCCATGACTCTCCTGCATTTGGGTCACCAGCCAATCGGCCACGCCGATGGCTTGACGCTCGGGCGAGCGGAAAATTTCGACGCGGTTGCTCATGGGCCGATTTTACGCCAAGCGCGGCCGTCGCGGCGCAGCATCGCATCGGCCTCGTCGGGACCGGCCGTGCCCGCGGCATAGTCGGGAAAACCGGGCTTTTTGGTCCCCGTCCACGCATCGATCACCGGCTGCACGACGCGCCATGCCGCTTCGACCTGGTCGGCGCGTTGGAACAGCGTCGCGTCGCCGGTGAGGCAGTCGTAGATCAGCGTCTCGTAGCCGACCGCCGGCGTCTGGCGGAACCAATCGCCGTAATTGAAGTTCATCGACACGTTCTCCAGCATCATGCGCGGCCCCGGGACCTTGGCGTTGAAGCGCAGGCGGATCCCCTCATCGGGCTGGATCTGCACGATCAGCCAATTGTCGCCGATCCGGTCGACCGGGGTCTCGCGGAACAGCGCGTACGGCGCATCCTTGAAGCAGATCGCGATTTCGGTGTAGCGCCGCGCCAGCCGCTTGCCGGTCCGCACGTAGAACGGCACGCCCGCCCAGCGCCAATTGTCGACGGTGAGGCGCAACGCGGCGAACGTCTCGGTGTTGGAATCCTTCGCCACGCCCGGCTCATCGCGATACGCGGGAACCTCGTTGTTGCCGACGCCGACCGGCGCCGTACTGGCCACGCACGGCGTCGCGCTGGCGACAAGGTCCGCACCGCGGCGAACAGCTCGGCGCGCTTGTCGCGCACGGCGTTGGCGTCGAACGAGATCGGCGGCTCCATCGCCGTCATGGCCAGGAGCTGGAAGAGATGGTTCGGCACCATGTCGCGCAGCGCGCCGGTCGGTTCGTAGAAGCGCGCGCGGGTCTCGACGCCGACGGTTTCCGCGACCGTTATCTGCACATGGTCGATGCGGTCGCGGTTCCAGATCGGCTCGAACAATCCGTTGGCGAAGCGCAGCGCCATGATGTTCTGCACCGTCTCCTTGCCGAGGAAATGATCGATGCGATAGATCTGGTCCTCGCGCAGCGTCTTCAGTACTTGCGCGTTGAGCGCGATGGCCGACGCGTAATCGTGGCCGAACGGCTTTTCGATGATCACGCGGCGCCACGCCTCACCCTGCTCCTTCGCCAGGCCGGCGCTGCCCAGCCGATCGACAATGGGGCCGAAAAACCGTTCCGCCACCGCCAGGTAAAACAGCGCGCGACCGCCCAGCGATTGCTCGCGTTCGATCTCAGCCAATTTCGCGCCGAGCCGCCTGTAGGTCTCGGCTTCGAGGAAATCGCCGGTGAGGTAGGTCATCATGCCGGCGAGCTGGGCCCAGGCCTTCTCATCGATCGCGGCAGGGTGGAACTCATCGCCCTTTTGCTTTACCGCGCTCTCGACGAAATCGTGCAAGCCCTTGCGCCAATCGTCGGTCGTGCGGTCGTTGTGATCGACCCCGATCACCACAAAGCGGTCCGGAAGCAGCCCCACCTTCAAAAGATTGTAGAGCGCGGGAACGACGAGGCGCTTGGTCAGATCGCCGCCGGCGCCGAAGATCACAAGCGCGCAGGACGGCGCCGGCGTCGCCGTCGGCTGGGCGACGTCGTGGCTTTCGCGCGTGCTCACTTGTCGCCGCCCGGCTCGACATGGCCGCCGAAGCCGTGACGCATCGCCGACAGCAGCTTGTCGGCCATGCCGTGCTCGACGCGCGAGCGGAACCGCGCGTAAAGCGACGCCGACAGCACGTTGACCGGCACCGCTTCTTCGATCGCCGCCTCGATTGTCCAGCGGCCTTCACCCGAATCCGCGACATCGCCGCGATATTCGGACAATTGCGGGCTGGCGGCGAGCGCGCTGGCCGTCAGGTCGAGCAGCCAGGACGAAATCACGCTGCCGCGGCGCCACACCTCGGCGATGTCGGCCAAGTCGAGCGTGAAGCGCTCGTTATCCGGCAGTTGCTCCGACATCTTGCCGTGCAGGATGTCGAACCCTTCGGCATAGGCCTGCATGAGGCCGTATTCGATGCCGTTGTGGATCATCTTGACGAAATGCCCCGCGCCGACCGGACCGGCATGGATATAGCCGCGCTCGACGCGCGGATCGCGGCCGTCGCGGCCCGGCGTTTTGGCGATGGTGCCGGCGCCCGGCGCCAGCGCGGCGAAGATCGGATCGAGCCGCGTCACGACATCCTTGTCGCCGCCGATCATCATGCAATAGCCACGCTCCAATCCCCACACGCCGCCCGACGTGCCGCAATCCACATAATGCAGCCCTTGCGGCGCCAGCGTCTGGGCGCGGCGGATGTCGTCGCGGTAGAACGTGTTGCCGCCGTCGATGACGGTGTCGCCTTTCTGCAACAGCGTCGCCAATTCGCGGATCGTGTCTTCGGTGATCTTGCCCGCCGGCAGCATCACCCACACCGCGCGAGGCGCCTTCAGCTTTTTCACCATGTCCGCGAGGCCCGACGACGGCGTCGCGCGCTCCTTCGTCAAGCGCGTCGATGGCCTTGGGATTGGCGTCGTAGACCACGACCTCGTGCCCGTGCCGAATGAGACGGCGCGTGATATTGCCGCCCATGCGGCCCAATCCGACGACGGCAAGTTGCATGGCGGTCACCTTTTCAAAGCATCGGTCATGGCGCGGCTCAATGTGTCGAGGCCCGAGTCTCTATTCGACAGATGGATGCGCAACGCGCGGCGCTTGCGCTCGTTCAATACGGCAAAATCGCCTTGCGCCTGCGCCAGCTCCACCGTGCCAAACGAATATTTCTTCCTCGGCACCGGCAGATCGCGCGCCGGATCGGCGGTGATCTGGAGAAACACGCCGGAATTGGGTCCGCCTTTATAGGCCTGCCCGGTCGAGTGCAGAAAGCGCGGGCCGAAGCCGACGCAGGTGGCGCATTTTGTCGCGTGACGCAGTTCGAGGCGCAACGCATCGAGCCGCTCGGTGTGCGCCTCGTTGCGCTCGATATAGGCGAGAAGCGCGATGTAATCGCCGCCGGCGGCGCGGGCGAAATGCGCGCGCAGAATATCGACGAGCGATCCGCCCGCCAGCGAGCGCCGCGCGATTTTCCGCATCGGCAAAGAGCGAAACGCCGTCGGCCGCGAAGAACGGTTGCTCCGGCGGCAACTGACCGGTCTTTTCGTAGGCGTCGGTGAGGGTGCGAGTCTTGACCTTGCTCGCCTCGACATCGGGCTGGTCGAAGGGATCGATGCCGATAACGGCACCGGCAATCGCCGTCGCGATCTCCGCGAGGAAAAAAATTTGCCCGAGCTGGTTCATGTCGTCGATCCCCAGCCGGATCACCGGATGCCCCGCCAGCGCCAGAAGATCGAGACTGCCCGAAATGTCTTCATCATCCTCGCTGGACAGCGCGGCGTATAGAAAGACGCGGTCCTTGCCGTAGTCGGTAGGCGGACCGATACGCTCGCCGTCGACCGGTATCAGGCCCTTGCCGTGTTTGCCGGTCGATTCCGCGAAGAGCTGTTCGAGCCACGAGCCGAGACTGGCAAGCCGTGGCGACGAAAGCATCGTCACTTTGTCGCGCCCGAATTGGGTCGCCAGCGTGCCGAGCGTCAGGCCAAGCCGAAGGCCTGGATTATCGCCAGGCTGCGCGCAAGCGCGTACCATTGTGTCGGTTGCGTCCAGCAAACCGGCGACATCGACGCCGATCGCGGCGGCGGGAACCAATCCGAATTTCGACAGCACCGAATAGCGCCCGCCGATCGCGGGATCGCCGAAATAAATGTGCGCGAAGCCACGCTCGCGCGCCTCGCGCTCCATCGCCGAACCCGGATCGGTGACGGCGACGAATTGTTTGGCGGCGCTGGCGCTGGCACGCGCGAAAAAATAATCCTTGAGAATGTTCGGCTCGAGGGTTGTGCCCGATTTCGACGAGACGATGAACATCGTGCGCGCCACGTCGACGGCGCGCTCGACGGCCGCGATCTGGTCGGGGTCGGTCGAGTTCAGCATGTGAAAACGCGCATGGCCGGCGCGGTGCCCGAAGCTCTGCGCAATCACGTCCGGGCCGAGGCTCGACCCGCCCATGCCGATCAGCACCACTTCGGTGCAATCCTTGGCGTGGCGCGTCAGCGGCACCAACGAGGCAATATCCGCTCGTTCGCGCGCCGCGATATTGAGCCAGCCGAGCCACTTATCCTCATCGGCGCCGGTCCACAGCGTTTTATCGCGCGCCCACAAGCGCCGAACATTGCCGCGCGCCGACCACTCCGCGAGCGCGGCGTCGACGGCCTTGGTTTCCGCGGGACCTAAATTTTCCGTTAGACGAACGTTGCGCGTCATCGCGTTCGCAAACTCCCGGTCGCTGCAGCACCCCTCTATGTAGCGAACAAACGCGACGTATCAAACGTTCCGGCCGCGAATCGCGAACCGCGGACCGATTTCGTCTCGGCCCGGCGGGAGGCTTACCGGCCGGGTTGACAGACTTCGGTTTCGGCGTTGCGGTCGCTCATGAACGCGATCTTCGGCGGATTTTGATTTCGAAACACGGCGCGCTGGCCGTCGAAATTGCCGCCGTGAAAGACGATGCGGCCCTGAACAAAGGTATAGGTGCCCGGCTTGCCGCCGGCGTCGACGTATCGGCCGCCGCCGTTAATGGTGAAGTTCATCAGCGGCAACGGCCGTGTGAAGTAAAAGCAAACATAGTGACCCGCCGGTATGTCGGCCTGGGCACGAGATTGGTCCGCCGCACCTGCCAGTGACATTGCCGCGGCCAGCCCCGCGATGCAGACGGCCGTCTTGTTCATGTTTGCGCCTCCCCCTTTGGCGTGGATCCAGTGTCGCGTATGCCGGTCAACGGCGCAACGCCGGTGACAGGCTCGGCTCGTGCCAGAAGCGCAGCACCAGGACCGCGATCCCAGCCATCACGACCCAGACCAATACCACGCAGCCGAGCCAGCCGCCGCCGCGCCAGGCGAGGCCGCCGATCACTGCGCCGACCGTGCCGCCGAGATAATAGGCGGTGACATAAAGTCCGACCGCCGAGGATCGCGCCTGCATCGCGGAAGAAGCGACATACCCCGTCGACACCGCTTGGCAAATGAAGCCGCTGCAAGCGCAGATCACCAAGCCGATGAAAATGGACGCGAGGGACGGCACCAGGGTCAGCCCCGCGCCGAGCGCCCAACTCCCGAGCACGCTCACCACCAGTCCGCGCCGGCCGAAACGCCCCACCAGCCGCCCCGTCAGCGGCGTCGTGAAAATGCCGACGGCGTAGGACACGAACAGCGAGCCCAGCCACCCCGCGGACAAATCGAATGGCGGCGCCGCGAGGTGGAAATTGATGTAAGTGAACAGCGTGACGAAGCTGAACAAGACGCCGAAGCCCACGGCAAACGTCGCCACCAGGCGTGGATCGCGAAAATGCCGCGCCATCATCGACAAGGAATGCAGCAGTCCTTCGGCGCGCACGAAGCGCTGCTCGCGCGGCAAGGTCGCGGCTACCGCGACGGCGCTGCCAAGGCCGATCGCCGCCAGCACGAAAAACGCCAGGCGCCAACCGCCCAAATCGCCGATCCAGCCGGCAAGAAAGCGGCTGAGAAATCCGCCGAGCACGCTGCCGGTGGTATAGATCGCGGTGACGGCGGCAACGCGGTCGCGCGGAACCTCATCGCCGATATAGGCGACCGCCACCGCGAATACCGGCGGCAGCAGCAACCCCTGGATGAAGCGCAAGACCACGATCTGGTCGATGCTTTGCGCGAAGCCGATCAGCGCGGTCGGCACCGCCAACAGGAACAGCGCCAGGACGATGATGCGCCGCCGTCCGAGCACATCGGCAACCACGCCGACGAACGGCGCCATCACGGTCACCGCCAGCGTGGTGGCGCTGACGGTCAGGCTGACCTGTGAATCCGTAACAGCGAAATATCGTGCCAGCGTCGGCAGTAGCGCCTGTATGGACCAAAGTTGCAGGAACGCGGCAAGCCAATGACGAAGACGCCGAGCCGTCGCTTATCGCTGAACATTGTTCGGCAGGATCTGTTTGCCCCTCCCCCCTCGAGGGGGAGCGGAGCCGAGACGCGAAGCGGCGAGGCCGGTAGGGGGTATGCCCCGCACCGCACCCCCCACCCGAAATGCCGCGCCGGCGCGCGCCATTTCCGCCCTCCCCCTCAAGGGGGGAGGGTTGACGATCGCCGGCATAAACGGAGCTAACCTCGCCCGAATCAGCGGAGCGAGCGATTGAACTTGTCGAGCGCCTCGGCGCCGGGGATCAGCGCCGCATCGTCCAGGACGTTCAGCGGCATCTCGACCGTGTTGAGATGCGCGTGCAGGTCGATGGCGTCAGGGTCGAGATACAGCAGGCCCGTCACGACTTCGCCGGCCTTTTCGCGCTCGCCGACATAGCGGATGGCGGCGGACCGGTCGTGCAGATCGTAGTCGCCGTCGAGCTTGCGAAGATTGATCACCGAGCCGTCATGCTGCGTCACGCGCTCTACCGTGCCGGGCTGATAGTCGGCGGTGATCGGCTCGCGCGGCACCATGAAATCGAGGCTGTTCACCGCCTCGTTATGCTCGCGGACATACTCGTAGCTCTTGGTCGAACCCGGATGATTGTTGAAGGCGACGCAGGGGCTGATGATGTCGAGGAAGGCGGCGCCCTTGTGCTCGATCGCCGCCTTGATCAGCGGCACGAGCTGCGCCTTGTCGCCGGAGAAGCCGCGCGCGACGAAGCTGGCGCCGAGCAAAATCGCCATCGACGCCAAGTCGATCGGCTCGTCGGTGTTGGCGACGCCGCGCTTGCTCTGCGACCCCTTGTCGGCGGTCGCGGAAAACTGGCCCTTGGTCAGGCCGTACACGCCGTTATTCTCGACGATATAGACCATGTTGACGCCGCGCCGGATCGAGTGCGCGAACTGGCCAAGGCCGATCGACGCGCTGTCGCCGTCGCCCGAGACGCCGAAATAGATCAGGTCGCGGTTGGCGAGATTGGCGCCGGTGAGCACCGACGGCATGCGGCCATGCACGGAGTTGAAACCGTGACTTTGGCCCAGGAAATAGGTCGGGGTCTTGGACGAACAACCGATGCCCGACAGCTTGGCGATGCGATGCGGCGGCAGGTCGAGCTCGAAGCACGCCTCGATGATCGCGGCACTGATCGAGTCATGGCCGCAGCCGGCACACAGGGTCGAAACCGAACCCTCGTAGTCGCGATGGGTGAAGCCGAGCTTGTTGGTGGCGAGCTTCGGATGATGGAATTTCGGTTTTGCGATATAGGTCATGGCGCGGGCGCCTTCTTGCGGAACGGCGTGACATTGGCCGCGATCAGTTTTTCCGAGATCGCGTCGACGATGAATCGCGCGGTGATCGGCGTCCCGTCGTAGTTCAGCACCGGGATCAGCTCGCGCCGGATCGATATTGCCTTCGTTGACGATGAGCGAGCGCAACTGCGCATCGCGATTCTGCTCGACGACGAAAATCTGGTCATGGCGCGCGATGAACTCGTAGACGCTGTCGGCGAACGGGAAGCCCTTCAAGCGCAACGCGTCGAGAGCGATGCCCTGCTCCGCGAAATGGTCGAGCGCCTCGTCCATCGGCGGCGTGGTCGAGCCGAAATAGATCACGCCCGCCTTCGCCGGCTCCTTGCCCTCGCGCAGCTCCGGCGCCGGCACCAGCGTTTTCGCGGTCGCGAATTTCTTCAGGAGCCGGTCCATGTTGTCGACATAGACTGGACCTTCCTCGCTATAGCGCGCGTAACGGTCCTTGGTGGTGCCGCGGGTGAAATAGGCGCCGCGCTTCGGATGGGTGCCCGGCAGAGTGCGATAAGGAATGCCGTCGCCGTCGACGTCGAGATAGCGGCCGAAATCCTTGCCCGCCTCCAACATCTCCGCCGTCATGATCTTGCCGCGGTCCATGCGGCGCGCATCGTCCCATGAAGCGGCGGCACTAGCGATTCGTTCATGCCGATATCGAGATCGAGCATGACGAAGATCGGCGTTTGCAGCCGGTCGGCAAGATCGAAGGATAACGCGCCCATCTCGAACGCCTCCTTCGGATCGGCCGGGAACAGCATCACGTGCTTGGTGTCGCCGTGGCTGGCATAGGCGCAGGACAGCAGATCGGCCTGCTGCGTGCGCGTCGGCATGCCGGTCGAGGGGCCGCCGCGCTGAACGTCGAACACCACCGCGGGTATTTCGGCGAAATAGGCGAGGCCGAGAAATTCCTGCATCAGCGAGATGCCCGGCCCCGAGGTACAAGTGAAGGCGCGCGCGCCATTCCAGGCCGCGCCGATCACCATTCCGATCGAGGACAACTCGTCCTCGGCCTGGATGATGGCAAAGCGGTTCTTGCCGGTGACCTTGTCGGTGCGATAGCGCCGGCAATGATTCTGGAATGCCTCCGCCAGCGACGAGGACGGCGTGATCGGGTACCAGGCGGCGAACGTCGCGCCGCCATAGACCGCGCCCAGCGCCGCCGCGTTATTGCCGTCGATGAAGATCTTGTCGCCGACCGCGTCGGCGCGCTCGACCCTGATGCCAAGCGGGCATTTCAAATGCTTCAGGGCGTAATCGCGGCCCATGTGCAGCGCGTGGTAGTTGGGCTGGATCAGCTTGTCCTTGCCCTTGAACTGCTCGGCGATGCGCTCTTCGATCGCCTTGGGATCGATGTCCAGCAGCGCCGACAGCGCGCCGACATAGATGATGTTCTTGAACAGCTGGCGCTGGCGGGAGTCGGTGTAAGCCGCGTTGACGATCTCGGTCAGCGGCATGCCGACGACGTTGATGTCGGGGCGGAATTTCGATTGCGGGATCGGCCGCGTGGAATTGTAGAACACATAGCCACCCGGCTCGACCTCGGCGATGTCGGCGTCCCAGGTCTGCGGGTTCATCGGCACCATCAGATCGACGCCGCCGCGCCGTCCGCGATAGCCCTTGCCCGAAACGCGCACCTCGTACCAGGTCGGCAGGCCCTGAATGTTCGAAGGGAAGATGTTCCGCGTCGCGACCGGCACGCCCATCCGCGTGATCGATTTCGCGAACAGCAGGTTCGCGCTCGCGGAGCCTGAGCCGTTGACGTTGGCGAATTTGACGACGAAATCGTTGATGCCCGTTATTGCTTTTGGCATGCGTGTTCCGCCTGCGCGGTCTCCAGATAGAATTTCTGCATATCCCACGCGCCGGTGGGACAACGTTCGGCGCACAGCCCGCAATGCAGGCAGACATCCTCGTCCTTCACCATCACGCGCCCGGTCTTCAGCGTCGAGGACACGTACAGATCCTGCCCGCGATTGAGCGCCGGCACATGCAACCCGTTGCGCAGCGTGTCCTCGTCGGCATTATCGGTGAAGCTGATGCAGTCCATCGGGCAGATATCGACGCAGGCATCGCATTCGATGCAAAGCGGCGTGCTGAACACCGTCTGCACGTCGCAATTCAGGCAGCGCTCCGCCTCTTTCAGCGCCATCTGCTGGTCGTAGCCGAGCTCGACCTCGACCTTGATGTCCTTCAAAGCGACATTGAGCTCGCGCAGCGGCACGCGGTAGCGCTTGTCCGGCGCGATGTCGTTGTCATAGCTCCATTCGTGAATGCCCATCTTCTGGCTGGACAGGTTCACCATCGGCGGCAGCCGCTCGCTCACCGGCTCGCCGCGGCACAGTTTGTCGATCGAGATCGCCGCGTCGTGACCGTGGGCCACCGCCCAGATGATGTTCTTCGGACCGAAGGCGGAATCGCCGCCGAAGAACACGTTGGGAATGGTCGATTGCATGGTCTTGGGATCGAGCTTGGGCATACCCCACCGGTCGAACTCCAGGCCGATGTCGCGCTCGATCCACGGGAAAGCGTTTTCCTGCCCGACCGCGACGAGCACGTCGTCGCACGGCATGTCGATATCGGGCTCGCCCGTCGGCACCAGATTGCGCCGGCCCTTCTCGTCGTACTTCGCCGCGACCTTCTCGAACCGCATGCCGGTGAGCTTGCCGTTGGTGTGGAGAAACTCCTTCGGCACCAGGAAGTTCATGATCGGGATGCCCTCGTGCGTGGCATCCTCTTTCTCCCAGGGCGAGGCTTTCATCTCCTCGTAACCGCTGCGCACGACGACCGTGACGCTCTCGCCGCCAAGCCGCTTCGACGAGCGGCAGCAATCCATCGCGGTGTTGCCGCCGCCCAAGACGATGACGCGTTTGCCGATGTGCGTGACATGGCCGAACGACACGCTCGACAGCCAGTCGATGCCGATATGGATGTTGGCGGCCGCTTCCTTGCGACCGGGAATGTCGAGGTCGCGGCCGCGCGGCGCGCCGGAGCCGACGAAGATCGCGTCATAACCCTCGTCGATCAGGCTCTTCAGGCTGTGGATGCGATGACCGAGCCGCAATTCCATGCCGAGGCCGGTGACGTAATTGACCTCCTCGTCGATGACTGCTTCGGGCAGGCGGAATTTGGGAATCTGGCTGCGGATCATGCCGCCGGCCTGGGGATCGGAGTCGAACAGCACGCAGTGATAACCGAGCGGCGCCAAGTCGCGCGCCACGGTCAGCGAGGCCGGACCGGCGCCGACCAGCGCGATGCGCTTGCCGTTCTTCAGCGCGACTGGCTTCGGCAGCAGCGAGCGGATATCGTCCTTGTTGTCGGCCGCGACGCGCTTCAGACGGCAGATCGCCACCGGTTCCTTCTCGACGCGGCCGCGGCGGCAGGCCGGCTCGCACGGGCGGTCGCAGGTACGCCCCAAAATCCCGGGAAAGACGTTGCTGTGCCAATTGATCATGTAGGCGTCGGTGTAGCGTCCCGCCGCGATCAGCCGGATATATTCCGGCACCGGCGTATGGGACGGACATGCCCACTGGCAATCGACGACTTTGTGGAAGTAGTCCGGATTAGCAATGTCGGTCGGCTGCAAACCCATTCTCCTCTACGACACCAGGCCGCGTCTTGTGAGCCGCTTGCCCCCGGTCCGCGGGCATTGCCAAAAGCCGACCCGCCGAACGCGCGTCCGGCGCAGCACGATTTCCGGCGTTAACCAATTGTCCCCCGGATCGGCAAAAATCCCTACCTGCCACCCGTCCAAGGCCGCCTGGGATAATACGGTTCGGCAGGCGCGTCCAGCCCCATGCGGTATGGCGGACCTGCGTTTGGCGTGGGCGAAACCCATGGTGGGAAGTTGCCCGAATGGTCAAGAAACGTTGCGCCACAGAGTTCTAACGATTGTATAGGGAGCGATACTTCCCCGCCGGTAAATTAAGTTTCATCTTTGCGACCATGATTCTGACCCCTGTCGAGCGCGGCCGGCTCGCCGCCTTGGTTGTGTTGTTCGCCTCACGATTGCGCGAGTGGCATGCAACGTCGGCATTCGCCGTCATTGCTCGGACCGCTCCCGAGCGCGCCCTCGGCGCACGGGCAGAAGCCCACCGCGCCGCCGTCGTGCGGCTGGCGCGGCGACTCGGCATCCCGATCCGCGCCGGATCCCCGTCGCGAAGTTTCGGCTGGGACGGCCGGTTCATGCGCGTCGAGCACGGAGGCCTATGTGCTGCTGCACGAGGTCGCGCATTGGCAGATGGCCGACGCGCGGCGGCGGCGGGCCTTTGAGTTCGGCCTGGGTCCCGGCCCGGAGACCGGTCACCGCGCCGCCGCCGAACGTGCGACCCTGCTCAACGGCATGGCGCGCGAGCGCGAAGAGGCGATGGCGTCGCTGCTCGGCATCCTGTGGGAGGCGCAGTTGGGCCAACCGGCCCTCGCCTCGTTCCTCGATCAGAACTGGCTCGAAGGCGCGGGGCGCCCCGGCACCGCGCGGCATTTCGAGACGGTGTTGGCGCGGCTGATAAGATATGGCTTGGTCGATTTCGCCGGCCGGCCCGTGACCAGGACAGGGAGAACAGCATGACCGAACGCATCGCATTTCTCGGCATCGGACTGATGGGCACGCCGATGGCGACCAATCTCCTGAAAGCCGGCTTCGCGCTCACCGCCTGGAACCGCACGCCGGCGAAGGCCGAGGCGCTCGCGGGGCAAGGCGCACAAATTGCGGAAAACGCGGCCGCAGCCGTCAAGGATGCCGACATCGTCATCACGATGTTGACCAACGGCCCCGCGGTAGAAGAGGTGCTGTTCGGCGCCGGCAACGCGGCCGCCGCAATACGCAAAGGTGCGTTGGCGATCGACATGAGCTCGATCCTGCCCGCCACGGCGCGCGTCCACGCCGAGCGACTTGCCAAGCTTGGCATCGCCCATCTCGACGCGCCCGTCAGTGGCGGCACCGGCGGCGCGCGCGACGGCAAGCTCGTGATCATGGCGGGGGGCAAGGCCGCCGATTTCGCGCGGGCACAGCCGGTGTTCGCGGCCTTGGGCAAACCGACGCTCGTCGGTCCTTCCGGGGCGGGCCAGTTGGCCAAGCTTTGCAACCAGGCGATCGTCGGCATCACCATCGGCGCGGTGGCGGAGGCGCTGCTGCTGGCGGCGGCCGGCGGCGCCGATCCCGCGGCGGTTCGGCAGGCGCTGATGGGCGGCTTTGCCGACAGCCGCATCCTGCAGGAGCATGGTCAGCGCATGCTCAACCGTCGTTTCCTGCCCGGTTTCGCCGTCGCCAACCAGGTCAAGGACCTCGATACCGTGCTCGATACGGCGCGCCAGGCCAAGCTGACGCTCCCGCTGTCGGAGCGCGTCACCGAGCTTTTTCGGGATTTGCTCAAAGAGGGCGCCGGTTTCGACCATAGCGGCCTGTTGCTCGAATTGGAGCGGCTCAATCCGCCGGCCCGGTTGGGCACCCTTCCGGACACCCTGCCGCAGTAGAAATCGAGCGCTGGCGGCGCCCCTCCCCTTGCGCTAAGCCGCGGGCTTCCTTATTGGTTGAGGGGGGAAGCCGCGCATGGCGCGAACCACGAAAGAAATGCCGGAAACCGGCCGTCTCAAAGGAAAATCGAGCGTTGGCGAGGCGTTCCGGCGCGGCGTGGCGATGAGCGACGCCAATCTGACGCGCCTCAAGTCCGACGGCCAGGCAGTCAACGCCGAGACCGTGCATCATTTCCGCACCACGATCCGGCGTCTGCGCTCGTTGCTGTCCTCGTTCAAGGATGTATCGCCCGCCAGGCAACGCAAGGCCTTTTCCAATCGCCTAAAAGATCTTTCGCAGCGCTATGCAACGCTGCGACAGTGGGACGCGTTTATCGAAACCGTGTCCGAACGGAAGGGCGACGCGACGTACGCCCGCACCCGCCAGTTGCTCGCCGAAGCGGCAAAAAAGCGCCGGCGAGCCATCGCCGGCAGCAACCAGCCGTTGGCGCACGACATCGCCGTCATCGACCGTGCCATCGGTCAGGCGCAATGGCTGCATGCCCCCACCACGGGCGAGACGGAGCTGTGGAACGAGCGGATCGACGAGTACGCTACCGAGCTGCTCGACAAGCAGTGGCGTAAGCTGCGCCGGGATTCGCGCAAGCTCGACCTGACGGACTCGCCGTCCTTCCACAAATTCCGCATCGCGGCGAAGAAGCACCGCTACACCATCGAAATTCTCGGCTCGCTCTATCGCAAAAAAGAGGTCAGGCCCTATCTCCAGCGCGTGGTGGCGCTACAAGACGTGCTGGGCGATATGCGCGACGCGATGGTGGCGGAGGAATTGATCGGTCAGCTCGAACTGACGCCGACGGTGCGCGCCGCGGCGCGGAAATGGTTGGAGCGCCGTGCCGCCGAAGGCCGCAAACGCTTCCCCGAATACAGCAAGGCGTTCCGGCGCGAGACACCGTTCTGGGAGAAATAGCGTGCGGGTCGACATATTCGTGGATGTGGTCTGTCCCTGGTGCTTCATCGGCAAGCGCCGGCTGGAACGCGCGCTGGCGATGCGCCCCGACGTGCCGATCCAGAAGATGTGGCGGCCGTTCCAACTCAATCCCGACATGCCGGCCGGCGGTATGCCCGCCGACGAATTCTTCGCCGAGAAATTCGGTTCGGCGGAGTTGGTGAAGGAACGGCGCGGCACGGTTGCCGACGTGGGCGCTTCGGTCGGGATCGATTTCGCCTTCGACCGTATCGAGCGCCAACCCAACACGCTCAATGCCCACCGCCTGATCCGCTACGCGCTGAAGCGCGGGCATGGCGACGCCGTCGTCGAGGCACTGTTCACGGCGCATTTCATCGACGGGCGCGATGTCGGCGACCGCGCCACCCTCGCCGCGATCGCCGGCGAAACCGGCCTGAATTCCGGAGAGACGGCCGCGTTTTTTGACGGAAGCGACGAGCGAGAAACGATCATTGCCGAAGAGCATGAAGCGCGACGCATCGGCGTCTCCGCCGTGCCGTGCTACATCTTCGACCGCCAGTACGCGGTCGCGGGCGCGCAGGAGCCGGAGTTTTTTCTGCCGATCTTCGACCTAGCGCGGACCGGCACCGAGCAGGCGGCGAAGTAGCGCCATTTGCGATGAAATCCGCCGTTTTGTTTTGTCTTGCGTGCCTGCTCGGCCTGGTGCTGCGCGGCCCGGCGCCGACGCCACCACCGGCAAAGAGCTCTACCAGTCATGCATCACGAAGAACGCCGATCGGAAGCTTGATTGCATGGCCTATCTTCACGGCTTCATCGACGGAATGATCATGGGCTATACGGCGCATGGCACGGTTCGCGGTTATTGCCCGCCCGTGACCGGCGTCACGGTGGCGCGCGGCCGAGCGATCGTCGAACAGTGGCTGCGCGATCATCCGGAACGTCTCGATACGGACGCCGGCATTCTCGCCGGACTTGCGCTGTCGGAGGCGTTTCCGTGCAAGGCGGGAACGCGCTAGCGCCCGTTAGGCCGGGACCTTGACCGGCTTTTCCGCGATTTCCGCCAATTGCGTCAGCAGCGCGCCGGCGCCGCGCAGACGTTCGCGGGGATCGTCCCAGCTTCGCGTCACGACGAGGCGCTGATCCGGCCGCAGCCGCGCGGTATTGGCCTGACGTTGGAGAAATTGCACCAGGCCCGCCGGGTTGGCGAAGCGCTCGTTGCGGAAGGAGATGAGCGCGCCCTTCGGTCCGGCATCGAATTTCTGGACGCCGGCGCGGCGGCATAGTTGTTTGATGGCG
Organism: uncultured Alphaproteobacteria bacterium; assembly: GCA_963729845.1. Classification (GTDB taxonomy): domain Bacteria; phylum Pseudomonadota; class Alphaproteobacteria; order ATCC43930; family CGMCC-115725; genus JAATGI01. The sequence goes on along the minus strand of CAVSQC010000046.1, from coordinate 78,331 downwards.
ATCGTCTCCAAGAGATTGTCGACCTCGGGGGCAGCGCGCCGAACCGGTCGACCAGCTCAGCCGCGAAGGCGTCGATCTCGCGCCGGTCGACAAGTTGCGCGATGCGGCGATAGAGCCCCAGCCGCAGATTCAAATCGCCGACATAGGCTTCGGGTATCAGCACCGGCGTGCCGAGCGTGATCTGCGGCGTCCAGTCCTCGGCGCTGGGCTCGCCTGTGCCGCTGCGCGCGGCGGCGACGGCCTCTTCCAGCATGTGCTGATAAAGCTCGATGCCGACCTCGCGAATATGGCCGGATTGTTCTTGGCCGAGCAGATTGCCGGCGCCGCGAATGTCGAGATCGTGGCTCGCGAGAATGAATCCCGCGCCGAGCTGATCCAATGTCTGCATCACTTCGAGGCGACGCTGCGCCGCCTCGGTCAGCATTTTGCCCGGCGGCAACGTGAAATAGGCATAGGCGCGCTGCTTGGAGCGGCCGATGCGGCCACGCAACTGGTAAAGCTGCGCCAGGCCGAACATGTCGGCGCGATGCACGATCAGCGTATTGGCGGTGGGGATATCGAGGCCGGATTCGATGATGTCGGTCGAGAGCAAAAGGTCGTAATCGTGACGGTCGAACGCCGCCATCACGTCCTCGAGCGCGTTCGGCGCCAGCTTGCCATGCGCGATCGCCACTTTGAGATCGGGCGCCATGTCGCGCAACGCGGTCCGCACCTCGTCGAGATCGGCGATGCGTGGGACCACATAGAATATCTGGCCGCCGCGATGGCGTTCGCGCTGGATCGCCTCCCGGAGCACCACCGGATCGTAGGGCAGGACGAAGCTCCGGACCGCCAGCCGGTCGATGGGCGGCGTCGCGATCACGCTCATGTCGCGGACGCCGGCCAACGCCAGTTGCAGGGTGCGCGGGATCGGCGTTGCGGTCAGCGTCAGCACGTGCACGTCCGCCTTCAGCTTCTTGAGCTTCTCTTTCTGCGCCACGCCGAAATGCTGCTCCTCGTCGATCACGAGCAAGCTGAGATGGCGGAAGCCGACGCCCTTGCCGAGCAGGGCGTGTGTGCCGATGACAATATCGATTTTGCCCTCGACCAGTTCCTGCTTGACGCGCGCCGCCTCGCGCGCACTTACCATGCGCGAGAGCTGCGCGACCCTAACCGGCAAGCCGGAAAAGCGCTCGGTGAAGCGCTGGTAATGCTGCCGCGCCAGCAGCGTGGTCGGCACTACGACCGCGACCTGCCCACCCGCCATCACCGTGACAAAGGCGGCGCGCAACGCCACCTCGGTCTTGCCGAAGCCGACATCACCGCAAATCAGCCGGTCCATCGGCTTGCCGGAACTCAGATCGCCCAACGCGTCCGCGATGGCTTTGTCCTGGTCGTCGGTCTCGGGAAACGGAAACCGTGCGGCGAATTCCTCGTACAAGCCTTCGGGCGCAGCGATGGTCTCGCCTTCACGGATCTGGCGTTGCGCCGCGACCGCGATCAGTTCGTTGGCAATGTCGAGGATGCGCGCCTTGACCCGCGCCTTGCGCGACTGCCACCCGACCCCGCCGAGCTTGTCGAGCTGGGTCAGCGCTTCCTCGCTGCCGTAGCGCGACAACATCTCGATGTTCTCGACCGGGATGTAGAGCTTGTCATCGCCGGCATAATGGAGGCGCAGGCAATCGTGCGGCGCGCCGGCGACATCCAGCGTTTCGAGGCCGTCGTAGCGCCCGACGCCGTGATCGATATGCACGACCAGATCGCCGGGCTGGAGCGCCGAAACCTCGGCGATGAAATTGTCGTTGCGCGCGCGGCGGCGCGCCGGCCGCGCCATGCGCTCCCCGAGAATGTCCTGCTCGGTCAGCACGGTGACTTTGTCGGTTGCGTAGCCGCGCTCGATCGGCAGCACCGCCGAACCGAACGTGCCCTTGGGCAGGCGCTCGAACGCGGCAAAATCGGCGACCCGTGACGGCGTCGCCACGCCGTGCTCGTGCAGCACGGTCTCCAACCGGTCGGCGGAGCCGGTACTATAGGCGACGATCAGCACCCGCCGGCCCGCCGCCCGATCCTGGCCAAGCCGGTCCCTTACCGCGTCGAACAGATTGGCGTTGGGATCGTTGCGCGTGGCGGCGAAACCGGCGACCGGCCGCGCGCCGGCATCGAACGAGGCGATCCCCTCGGGCGCGGCGAAGGCGCTCAGTTCCGCCACCGGACGAGCGCCCAGGATGGCCTGCCACTCGCGCTCCTCGATGGTGAATTGCTCCGGCCGCACCGGGCGGTACAGCGGCGCTCCGCGCTTCACGTCGAGCCGTGCCCGGTAAAAATCGTCGATTGCCGCCAATCGGTCATGCCGAGCGGGCTCGGCGGTGGCGTCGATCGTCACCATCGCGCCGGGCAGGTAGTCGAACAGCGTTTCGAGCTTCTCGTAATAGAGCGGCAGCCAATGCTCCATCGCGGCGAAGCGATGGCCGGCGCTGACGCTTTCATATAGCGGATCGTTGTCGGCGACGGTGCCGAACTGCTCGCGATAGCGGGTGCGAAACCGCTGAATTGCCGGCTCGTCGAACAACACTTCGCTCACCGGCTGCAGCCGAACCTCATGCAGGTTGCCGGTCGTGCGCTGGGTCAGCGGATCGAAACTACGTACGGCCTCAACATTCTCGCCGAAGAAATCGAGGCGCAGCGGTTCGGGCGTGCCGGACGGGAACAGATCGACGATGCCGCCGCGGATCGCAAATTCGCCCGGCTCGCGCACCGTTTCGGTGCGGCCATAGCCGTTCCGTGCGAGAAACGCCGTCAACCGCTCCAGCGGCATGACGTCGCCGACCGCGAGGCGCAGTACGCGCTCGCGAAACGCATCGCGGGGTGGCACCCGTTGGATCGCGGCGTTGATGGTGGTCAGCACGATGCGGCGGCCGCCGGGTTCCGCCTCCGTGAGCCGAGTCAGCGTGTCGATGCGACGACTGACGATCTCTGGATTGGGCGAGACGCGGTCATAGGGCAGGCAGTCCCAAGCCGGGAAGGTCAACACCTCGACGCCGGGATGGAAGAACGCCAGCGCCGCCGCAACCCGGGCCATCCGCGAATCGTCAAGACAGATTTGCAGAACGGTCTCGGCCTTGCCCTCCACGACCAATCCGCCGAGCACGAATGCGTCATGCCCCTCCGGCGCCCCGGCGATCACTATTCTTTGCCCCTCCCCCCATGAGGAGGAGCGTGGAGAGAAGCCGGAGGCTTCGAGCCGGGCGGGTGGTGTTTGCGCGGCCATCACCCCCCACCCAAAATGTGGCGCTTACGCTCCGCATCTTGTCCCTCCCCCTCATGGGGGGAGGGGTTTGAAAACGTCAGCAGCATGTCCACGACGTCGCTGCGCCGTTCGGGTTCGGGCGCGTCGAGGCCGGCGACCCAGTCGTAGATGGCGGCGTCCTCGACCTCGAGAAGCTGCTCGAACCGGTCGAGCTGACCTGCGTCGAGCCCATCCAGATGGCGTTCGGCGAAATTGCCCAATAGCAATCCGGCCTCGCGGGTGCCGCGATGCCAGGCCCTGAACAATAGCTTCTTACGGCGCACCGATTCGGGATCGTCGCCCATGCCGTACTCCATCGATTACGCTAGGATATAGAGAGAGCCAGCCCGCGTCTCAACGTCGAGAATCGCTTGCGCCCCGAAATTCTGTTTCCGCTATTTGCTCCCGTGACCTCGCTGGCCGGCGTCGGCCCACGCTACGGCGAATTGTTGAAAGAGTTGGCCGGGCCGCATCTGGCCGATCTGCTGTTCCATCTGCCTACCGGCATTATTGACCGCAGCTTCACCCCGACGGTGCGCGACGCGCCGGAAGGCCGCATCGCGACGCTGACCGTTACCGTTGAGGCCCATCTGCCGTCGAATTATCCCAAGCGGCCTTATCGCGTGCGTTGCCGCGACGCGACCGCGTTTCTGCATCTCGTGTTCTTTCACGTGAAGGGCGACTACCTGACGCGGCTGTTGCCGGTGGGATCGACGCGCATCGTCAGCGGCCGGGTCGAGCGTTTCAACAACGAAATCCGCATCAATCATCCCGACTACATTGTCGCCCCGGACTCACGCGAGAGCGTGCCCCTGATCGAACCGATCTATGGCCTGACGGCGGGACTGCCGCTGCGCACCGTGCAGAAGGGCATCACCGCCGCGCTGGCGAAGGCGCCTGAACTGGCGGAGTGGATCGACCCGGCGCTGAAAAAACAGCGCCAATGGCCGGACTGGAAAGCGGCGCTGATCGCCGCGCATGCGCCGCAGAGCGAGGCCGACCTGTCGCCGACCACCCTTCCGCGAATCCGCCTCGCCTATGACGAACTCCTGGCCAATCAGCTCGCGATCCTGCTGCTGCGCGCGCATACGCGGCGCCTGCCCGGCCGCGCCATCAAGGTGCCCGGCAACCTCCGCGACAAGGTGATGAAGTTCCTACCCTTTTCGCTGACCAACTCGCAGCGCCAGGCGATTGCCGAGATCGCCGGCGACATGGCGGCGCCCAACCGCATGCTGCGCCTTCTGCAGGGCGATGTCGGCAGCGGCAAGACCGTGGTGGCGTTGATAGCGATGCTCGACGTGGTAGAGGCCGGTGGCCAGGCGGCGCTGATGGCGCCGACGGAAATCCTGGCCCGCCAGCATTACGCGACGCTGGTCCAGTTGGCGGAGCCATCGGGGGTCGAGGTCGCCCTGCTGACCGGTCGGGAAAAGGGCCGCGCGCGCGAGAACATTCTGCTGCGTCTCGTCTCGGGCGATATCGGCATCGTCGTCGGCACCCACGCGCTGTTCTCGGAGGATGTCGCCTTCAAGGATCTGGCGCTCGCCGTCATCGACGAGCAGCACCGTTTCGGTGTCGAGCAGCGCATCGCCCTTTCCAACAAGGGCAAGGGCGTCGACATTCTGGTCATGACGGCGACGCCGATCCCTCGAACGCTGATGCTGACGACGTATGGCGATCTCGATTCATCGCGCCTTACCGAAAAGCCGGCGGGCCGCAAGCCCGTGGCGACGCGCACCATTCCGCTGTCGCGCCTCGAGGAGGTGATCGAGGCGGTGCGCCGCGCCCTCAAGTCCGGCGCCAAGATTTATTGGATTTGTCCCCTGGTGGAGGAATTCAGAGCAGGTCGACATCGCCGCGGCCGAGGAACGGTTCGCGCAGTTGAAAGGCCTGTTCGGGGAGCGCGTGGGGCTGGTGCACGGCCGCCTCAAGGGCGCGGAGAAAGATCGCGCCATGGAAGGTTTCGCCCATGGCGGTGTCGGTCTTCTGGTCGCGACTACGGTGATCGAAGTCGGCGTCGACGTCCCGGACGCAACCGTGATGGTGATCGAGCATGCCGAGCGTTTCGGCCTGGCGCAGCTGCACCAACTGCGCGGCCGCATCGGTCGCGGCAGCAAGCCGTCGAGCTGCCTATTGCTCTACGCAACGCCGCTGAGCGAGACCGCGAAGGCGCGGCTCGCGATCCTGCGCGAGACCGAGGACGGGTTCCGTATCGCCGACGAGGACTTGCGGCTGCGCGGCGCCGGCGAGGTTCTGGGCACGCGGCAAAGCGGCATGCCGGAGATGCGACTTGTGGATCTCGCTGCGCATGGCGATCTCATTCCGGTCGCGCGCGACGATGCGCGCTTGGCGCTCGAACGCGATCCCGAGCTCAAGAGCGACCGGGGCGCGGCACTACGTACCCTGCTCTATCTGTTCGAGCGCGACCAGGCCGCGGGATATCTGCGCTCGGGCTAAATCTTGCCGGTGAGCGCCAAGTCGGCGAACTCGCCCTCGAGATACATCAGGTGCTTGTGGATGTCGCCGATGCGGATGTCCTGCACCTGACCGATCAGGATCGAGTGGCTCGCATAGACGATCGCCTGGTCGAGTGTGCAATCGAAGCCGACGATCGCTTCGCTCAGGATCGGCGAGCCGGTGGTGAGCTCGACCCATTTATCGGTGGTGAAGCGCTGGTCGCGATCCTCGGGCCGACGCGACGCGAACAGGCGAGCCAACGTCACCTTGTCGTGCGCCAGGACATTGATGCCGAACGCCTTCGCTTCCAGGATCGCGCGATGTGCCGACGCCTCGCGGTTTACGCAGGTCAGCAGCGAGGGCGGGTCCGCCGAGAGCGACGTAACCGCGGTGGCGGTCAAACCGAAATAGTGCCCGTCGTGGCGGCAGGTCACCAACGTCACCGCCGCCGGCAACCGCCGCATCCCCAATCGGAATTGGTCGGCGGAGATCATGGCGTCACCCCGCGGCGAACACCCGCTCGAAGAAATCCATCTCCTTGGTGCGCCAGCCCGCGCCCTGCCCGATTGTCTCGCCAAAGACGATGAAATTGTCCTTGGCGGCGCCGCAGGGCGGCCAATTCAGGCCACCGCCATTAGGGTCGCCGGTCGCGGCAAAGCGCACCCACGCGCCCATCATGGTTTCCGACAGCGCCTTGTCGGTGGCATTCGTCGCCGGATTGCCGCCGAAGAACGGCGCGTCGAGTGTGCCGAACATGTAGGGCACCTCCTCGACATGACTTGGCGGCGTCGCCTTGTCGCCCCGCCGCCGCGTGAAGAGATAGCGGTAGGTCGGCTGGCCGGCCTTGGCATTGAGTCGCGCCATGCCACGGACGCCATAGTTGAACAAGGAGTCCGCGAACAGCGCGGCCAGCTGCTGCGTCGCTTCTGCGTCATTGCCGGCGGGGTAAAGCGTTTCGCCCTCGCCCCCGAAAGGGCCGAGCCCGCCGCGCACGAACATCTTGAAATCGGCCAGCGTCTTGAAAGGCATGTTGCGGGTGAAGAAGGGACCCTCCGCCTCGACGCCGCCGATCAGCATCGGCACTTTCGCGAAATGCCCGGCGAGGAGCGCCGAGCGCTCGTCCTCGGGGAAGGCCCAGCCATCGACCAGCATGCGGATCGGTTGCGGCGCCGTCAGCAAGCCGGGCGGGTCGCCGATCTGCGCGGTCTTAGGAAGTAACTCTTCCGCCGGCATCGCGCGCAGAGCCGCGATGTCGTTGCCGACGGCCCGCACCGCCGCCTTCTCGGCCGCGTCGAGGGTGTAAAGCTTCCGCAGGATCGCCGGGCTTTGCAGGATGGCGCGATGGAACAGGCCCTTGCTCAAGGGCGAGATGAGGTGCGCCGCGACCGAGACGGCACCGGCACTTTCGCCGAAAATGGTGACGTTGTTCGGATCGCCGCCGAAACCGGCGATGTTCTCGCGTACCCATTTCAGCGCCGCGACCTGATCGAGGAAGCCGTAATTGCCCGAGGCATGGTTCGGCGATTCCTTGGTCAACGCCGGATGAGCCATGAAGCCGAAAATGCCGAGGCGGTAGTTGATGGTGACGACCACCACGCCTTTGCGGGCAAGCGCCGCGCCGTCATACATCGGGTATGAGGCGGAGCCGACCATGAATCCGCCACCATAAATCCACACCATCACCGGCCGCTTGTCGCCGCCCGGCGTCCACACGTTCAGCGTCAGGCAATCCTCGCTGTATTTCGGGCCGCGCCCCTCGCCGCGCGGCCCTTGCAGCGGATCGTCACCGAATGTCGTGCAGGCCCGAACGCCCGACCAAGACGGCGCTTTCTGCGGCGGCTTCCAGCGCAGATCGCCAAGCGGCGGCGCGGCGAACGGAACGCCCAGATAGGCGACGACGTCATTGCCGACGCCCGAAACCTGGCCGGATTCGGTGCGCACCGTGGCGGGCATGGAGAACCTCCCTGTTATTGCCAATAGACAAATGCCATCGCGTTGCCGGTGCCGGCCTCCGAGCGATAGCAAGGTACGTAATCCACCAGGTTCATTTTCATGCCGCGGTTCATCATGATGCCCGCGACGGGAATCCAGTTCTTCATCTCGGACGAACCGGAACGGAAACGGTCCGCGGGGATATTCACCAGCGCCTTCTCGTCATTGTTCGTCATGCCGTCGATCAGCGCCATATCGAGCTCTTCATCGACGACGAAATGCGACAGGCCGCCCGACGCGAACACCGCGACGCGCGCATCCGACTTCCAGCTTTCGATGGCGCGGGCAACGATCTTGCCCATTTCGAGGCAGCGATGCGTCGAGGGCTGGTTCGGCGGATAGAAGGTGTTCACAAAGACCGGCACGTTCGGCACCACCTTGTCGCTCATGATCTTGCGATAGACGAAGCCGAACGCGTGCGGAATGCCGGTATTGTTGCCGCCCTTTGGCAGATGCTTCGCCGTCGCGACATCGAATTCGTTCTGCATCAAATTGGCGATGATGTGCTGACCCAGATCGGGCAGGCCGGGATAAACCTGCGGCGTCTCCGGGTGATGGCTCTTCTCGGCGATAAGGATGCCCGGCGGCATGCGCTTGCGCTGTTCCTCGGAGAACGGCGCATTCTCGATGGTCTCGCCGTAATAGACCAGGAAGGTCGGGATGTTCTGGTCGGTGAAGATTTCCATCTGATCGTTGCCGACGATCACCGCGACGTCGGGCTTTACCTCGTCCCATTTCTTGGCGAGAGTTGCGATCGCGGTCTGACAGGCGGCGAAACGGCGTTTGCGCTCGTCGAGCGATGCCTTGAACTCCAGGTTCTCGCCGGCCCGCATTTTCGCCAACTCGTCGAAACTGTAGGTACCGCCGCGGAACGGATGGGTGGATTTCCTGTCGTCGGCGGCGCGGAGATGCCACATGTCCGGCGGCGTCGACAGCAGCGGCCCGTGCGACGTCGCGATGCCCAGAACGATTTTTGCCATTGTCGGTCTCGCCCTCGAAGCGTGAAATCTTATTACGATTCTTATATGGGGCTTTGCCCACTGAAGCAACGCCGGCGATGTCACCCCTGCCCTGCGCACGCTTCGGTGCCGGGACTCACGCGGCACCCGCGAAAATGTGATCCGGCGTGGCGCCGAGCGTCGTTATGGTGGCGACCTTCCCGTCTCTATTTCATCACGAGGTCCGATTGTCGAACCGCCAACCCCGACTAGCCGCCATCGCTACCGCCGTACCACCCCACGCGCTCGGACAAGAGGAAGTGACGCGGCGCGCGCGGCTGCTCTACGCCCAGCTCGGCGCCGGCGATGCCGAGCGGATCATGCCGGTATTCGCGAATTCAAGCATCGAGCGGCGCTACTCGTGCGTGCCGATCGATTGGTACGAACAGCCGCGCGGCTGGACCGAACGCAATGCGCTCTATCTCGAATTCGCGCAGACTCTATTGGAGCGGGCGGCGCGCGATTGCATCGATCGCGCCGGCATGACCCCGCGTGACGTCGACGCCGTAGTTACGGTGTCTACGACCGGAATTGCGACGCCGAGCCTCGACGCGCTTCTTTCCAACCGCATGCACATGCGCCCGGACGTCAAACGCCTGCCGATTTTCGGACTAGGGTGCGCCGGCGGCGTATTGGGATTGGCCCGGGCCGCCGATTGGGCGCAGGCGATGCCGGGCGCGCGGGTGCTCTATCTGGTGGTCGAATTGTGCGCGCTGTCGTTTCGCCGCAACGACACCAGCAAGAGCAATATCGTCGCGACCGCCTTGTTCGGCGACGGCGCCGCGGCGGCGATCGTGACCAGCGAGAACGACAGCGGCATCGCGTTCGGCCCCAGTGGCGAACATCTCTTCCCCGACTCGCTTGGCATCATGGGCTGGGACGTTGGAGAGGATGGATTGAAGGCGGTATTTTCACGCGACATCCCGGCGTTGGTGAAGCGTGAGATGCACCACGCCGCTTCCGCGTTTCTGGCGCGTCACGGCCTGGCGCTTGGCAATATCGACCGGTTCGTGTGCCACCCGGGCGGCACCAAAGTTGTGTCGGCGCTCGAAGAGGCGTTCGGCATCACGGAAGACACGTTGACGGTGGAACGCGAAGTCCTGCGCAACTACGGCAACATGTCGGCCGCGACACTGCTGTTCGTGCTGGAGCGCGTCGTCCGCGAGGCACCCCGCGGCCGCTTATTGCTGACCGCGATGGGGCCCGGCTTCACAGCCGGTTTTCAATTGCTTCAGGCATGAGCGCGCTCGGCATTGTTCTGAGTTTGGTGGCGCTGCAGCGGCTCGGCGAGTTGGCCTATGCCGCGCGTAATACCCGCGCGCTGATCGCGCGCGGCGCGATCGAGTACGGCGCCGGACATTATCCGGTGATCGTGGCGCTGCATGCGGCGTGGCTGGCGTCAATTGCCGTGTTCGTGCCCTGGCGAACGCCGCCGAATTGGTATTGGCTCTGCTTGTTCATCGTGTTGCAGGCGGCGCGCCTATTGATCGTCGCAAGCCTCGGCCCGCGTTGGACCACCCGCGTTATTGTTCTGCCGGGCGCGCCGCTGGTGCGGCGGGGACCGTACCGCTGGATCAAACACCCGAATTATTGCGTGGTCGCGGCCGAAATCGCGGTATTGCCGTTGGCTTTCGGTGCGTGGGAGATCGCGGTGATTTTCTTCGCGTTGAACGCGGCCATGTTGTCGTGGCGCATTCACGTCGAAGCCGAGGCGTTGGGCTATCGTCGAACGGCCGCCTCGGTGACGACCACGTCGAATGGTTGATCGAAGGATTGCGGGTAGATCGTGTCCAGCCGCGAAAACTCAAAGCCAAGCGCGATCGCAAAGGGACGGGGCGACAACGCCGTGAGCGTGCGATCGAAATAACCGCCGCCGTAACCGAGCCGAAATTTTTTGTCGTCGAAGCCGACCACCGGCGCGAGCGCTACGTCCGGCACCACGGCCGCGCCGTCGCGCGGCACTGGGATATTCCAGATTCCGTCGACCATCGCCGCGCCTGGCGTCCACAGGCGAAATTCCAGCGGCGCCTTTTTTTGAACCACGACCGGAAGCGCCGCTCGCCAACCCTTGTCGAGCAAATCGCGCACCAAGGGTCTGGCGTCGAACTCGCCGCGGAACGGCCAATAAAAGCCGATTGTCGCCGGCACGCGCGCCGCCAACACGGTCCGCAGATTCTTGTCGAGAGCCGCATTCCAAGCCCGGCGCCGTGCCGGATCGATCGCCTGACGTTTCGCGAGCAGTTCGACGCGACGCTCTTTACGCCACGCCGCGACATCGTCCATCAGAACAGGCCCGAAATCTTTCCGTCGGCACTGACGGAAATGTTATTCGCCGCCGGCACGCGCGGCAGTCCCGGCATGGTCATGATCTCGCCGCAGATCGCCACGACGAACTCCGCGCCGGCCGACAATCGAACCTCGCGCACTGGAATCGTGTGGCCGCTCGGCGCGCCCTTGGTGTCGGGGTTGGTGGAGAAGCTGTACTGCGTCTTCGCGATGCAAACCGGCAAATTGCCGAAGCCGGCGGTTTCGAATTCTTTGAGCCGCGCCGCGACGCCGGCCTCGGGGGCGATGCCGGCCGCGCCGTAAATTTCCTTGGCGATGGTCTCTACTTTCTTCAGCAGCGGCATGTCGTCGGGATAAAGGACCTTGAAGTTGGCGGGCTTGGTCTCGAGCGTCTTCAGCACAACCTTGCCCAGCTCCTCGGAGCCTTCGCTACCGGTGGCCCAATGATCGGAGATCACCGCTTCGACGCCTTGCGCGGCGCAAAGCTGTTTCACCAGATCGTGCTCGGCCTTGGTGTCGGTGGAGAAGCGATTGACCCCGACCACCGGCGGTACGCCGAATTTCTTAATGTTCGCGATATGCCGCTCGAGATTGGCAAAGCCCTTCCGCAGCGCCTCGATGTTCTCGTGCTTCAAGTCCTCCTTGGCGACGCCGCCGTGCATCTTCAATGCGCGCACGGTGGCGACGATAACCGCCGCGTCGGGCGCGATCCCGGCCTTGCGGCACTTGATGTCCATGAATTTCTCGGCGCCGAGATCGGCACCGAACCCCGCCTCGGTGACGGTATAGTCGGCGAGCTTCAGCCCCGCCATCGTCGCCGACACCGAATTGCAGCCATGGGCGATGTTGGCGAACGGCCCGCCATGGATGAACGCGGGATTGTTCTCCAGCGTCTGCACCAGGTTGGGCGCGATGGCGTCCTTCAACAGCGCCCCCATCGCGCCGTCGGCATGGAGTTCCTGGGCGCGGACAAGCTTGCGGCCGCGGCTCTGCCCGATGACGATGTTACCGAGCCGACGCTTCAAATCCCCGAGTCCGGTCGCGAGACAGAAGATCGCCATCACCTCCGATGCCACAACGATGTCGAAGCCCGCCTCCCTCGGGAAACCGTTGGCGACGCCGCCGAGCGACGTCACGATCTGGCGCAACGCTCGGTCATTCATGTCGATGCCGCGGCGCCAGGTGATTCGCCGCGTGTCGATATCGAGTTCGTTCCCCCAATAGATGTGATTGTCGATCATCGCAGCGAGCAAATTGTTGGCCGCGCCAATCGCATGGAAATCGCCGGTGAAATGCAGGTTGATGTCTTCCATCGGCACCACCTGGGCATAGCCGCCGCCAGCGGCGCCGCCCTTCATGCCGAAGGACGGTCCGAGACTTGGCTCGCGCAGACAGATGACCGCGCGCTTGCCGAGCCGGTTGAGCGCGTCGCCGAGTTCCCACCGTGGTGGTGGTCTTGCCCTCGCCCGCCGGCGTCGGCGTCATGGCCGTCACCAAGATCAGTTTGCCGCCCGGCCGCCGTTTCAGCCCATTGAGATAATCGAGCGAAACCTTGGCCTTGAAATGCCCGTAGGGCTCGAGCCTCGATGCGTCGATGCCGAGCTTGTCCCGCGCGACGTCCACGATGGGCCGCATCTTGGCCGCTTGCGCGATCTCGATATCGCTCTTGGGTTTGGCGTGCTGATCCTGAGTGGCCATGACTGCTCCTGATGGCGCGCCCGCGGCGCCGCAAATAAATTGATACCGGTAAAAACTCCAGAAATTGCCCACTTCTCAAGAGGCATTTTGTCATGGGCAGCGGCGACGGCCGGGCGCCTGGTTGACCCGTGAAACAACCGCACCTAAGGTGCCGGCCCCTCGGCAATGCCACGAGCCCGTAGCTCAGCCGGTAGAGCATCTGACTTTTAATCAGGAGGTCGCGGGTTCGAATCCCGCCGGGCTCACCATTGGCGAATCGACTCGAACTGCGCGTTTGGCCGGGTCGCGCTCAACCGGAACAAGTTTTGCTATCCGCCCATTAAAATTCGATTCAGTCGATCGGACGGAGCCGACATAATTGAATTGCCATACCGGCTTGTTACCGCTACAGTTTGGCGGCTCCGGTGAGCGACACACGCCTCGGTTGTTCGACTGCTTTTCGCAACGGTCTTGCCAACCGGCGGATTGTGCCGTATCCGCGTTGGCCAACCAATCGGCAAAGACGGCAAACAATATGGGGGCTACGTTTTGACCCGTGACGTTATAGCAGTCGTTGGCGCCGCGTGTCGCTTTCCTGGTGCGAATAGCCCTCGGCAATTTTGGGATTTGCTGGTTTCCGGCCGGGATGCCGTGACCGAAATCCCAGACGAACGCTGGTCGAAACCTTTCTACTATCACCCTCGCCGCAGCCAGCCCGGAAAGAGCTACACCTGGGCCGCCGGAATCATCGACGAGCGTCGATCGTTTCGACGCGGCATTCTTCGGCATTTCGCCGCGGGAAGTGCGCCAAATGGACCCGCAGCAGCGCGTGCTGCTGGAGACCACCTGGGAGGCGCTCGAGGATGCCGGCATAACCGCGGCAAAGCTCGCCGGGAGCGGAGCCGGCGTCTATGTCGGCGTGTCGAGCATGGATTACGCGACACTGCGGCTTGGCGACCCTTCTAGCGCCGACGCCTATTTCATGACCGGCATGACCAACAGCATCGTGGCCAACCGCGTCTCTTACATCTTCGATCTGCGCGGCCCGAGCTTTGCCGTCAACACCGCTTGCTCCTCCTCCCTCGTCGCGCTCGATTTGGCTTGTCAGGCATTGCGAAACGGACAAGCGCCCGTCGCCATCGTGGGCGGCGTCAACCTGCTGCTGGCGCCATTTTCCTTCGTTGGTTTTTGCCAAGCGTCGATGCTGTCGCCGACCGGACGTTGCCACGCCTTCGATGCGCGCGCCGACGGATATGTTCGCGCGGAAGGCGCGGGCGTGGTGATCTTGAAGCCGCTCCGCGACGCGCTGGCCGACGGCGACCCGATCCGCGCGCTCATTCTCGGTACGGGCGTCAATTCCGACGGGCACACGATGGGCATGTCCCTGCCCAGCGAGGCCTCGCAGTCGGCGTTGCTCCAATCGGTTTATTCCAGCGCCGGCATCGACCCCGATCGCCTAGCATTCGTCGAAGCGCACGGCACCGGAACGCAGGCCGGGGATCCGATCGAGCTGTCCGCTCTCGGCAAGTCGCTCGCGCGGCATCGCACGGCGCCACTGCCGATTGGCTCGGTCAAAACCAATCTCGGGCACCTCGAGACCGCGTCGGGCATGGCGGGATTGATCAAGACAATTCTGGCGCTCGAGCATCGGCAATTGCCGGCATCGCTCCATTTCGAGACGCCCAACCCGAACATTCCGTTTACTGACCTCAATCTCGAGGTTGCCGCAAGCGGCCGCGCCCTGCCCGATGCCCCGACGGAATTGATCGCCGGCGTCAATTCGTTCGGCTTTGGCGGCACCAATGCGCATGCCATCGTGGCATCGCCGCCCAAGGCCGATCCGTCAGCCGTACCGGCGGCCGCGGAAGCGTTGCCGCCGCTTCTGCTATCGGCTCGTTCGACTGAAGCGCTTGCCACGCTGGCGCGCGATTGGTCGCAGCGCGTAGCGGCAACACCGCCGCGCGAGATCGCGCCGCTGGTGCGCGCGGCGGCCACCCGACGCGATCATCACCGCAATCGCCTTCATGTTGCGGCGTCCGACCCGACCGAACTGGCGGCGGCTCTGGCCGCGGTAGCCGCGGGCGACCAGCCGGCAAACGCAATCTCGGGGCTCGCTGTCCCGTCGGGTAGAATCGCCTTTGTCTACGCCGGCAACGGCGCCCAATTCCTTGGCATGGCACGCGACGCGTTGCGGTATAGCGAGCCCTTCCGCCACGCGCTGCGCAAAGCCGACGCGGTTCTCGCGCCGCTCCTCGGCTGGTCGGTCGAGCAGTCGCCTGAACGAAGACAATCCGGACAATCTGCGCCGCACCGATGTCGCGCAGCCTTTGTTGTTCGGCGTACAGGTCGGCATCACGGCAGCGCTGCGCGCCGCCGGCATCGAGGCGCATGCGTGTGTCGGACATTCCGTCGGCGAAATCGCAGCCGCTTGGGCGCGCGGGCGCATTGTCGCTCAAGACGGCCGCCCACATTGTCGTAGCGCGCAGCCATCAGCAGCACCGCACCCACGGCGAGGGCGGCATGGCAGCCCTGTCGCTCGACCCCGAAATGGCGGCAGCCGAAATCGCAAAGAACGGCGGCGGACTCGAGATCGCCGCGATCAACAGCCGCTCCAACGTCACTATCGCGGGTAACCGCGCGGCGCTCAAGCGACTCGAAGCGGTGGCGAAGAGCAAGGGCTGGCATTACACGCCGCTCGATATCGAGTATGCGTTCCACTCGCCGATCCTCGACGGCATTCGGTGCGATCTCCTGGAGGAGCTCGGACCAATCAAACCGTTGGATTGCGGCTCGCGGTTCGTCTCCTCGGTTACCGGGAAACAAATCCCGGGAACGCAGCTGACGGCCGATTACTGGTGGCAGAATATTAGGCTGCCCGTCCGCTTCCGTGAGGCGGTCGAGGATCTCGTCCGCAACGGCACGCGCATTTTCGTGGAAATCGGTCCTAACCCGATTTTGCAATCCTATCTCCGCGATGGCTTGCGCGCCGCCGACGTCGACGGGCGCGTGCTCAGCACGCTGTCACGCACGCCCGCCAACGATGATCCCTTCGTCAAGATATCGGCACAATGCTATGTCGCGGGCTACGACCTCGCCGCGCGTGCCGACTTCGCGGGACCCGTGGATATCGGAAATCTGCCCCGTTATCCCTGGCAAAAGGAACGGCATTGGTATCAAGCTACTTCTGAAGCGATCCCGTTGCCGGCGCCGCTTAACGACCACCCGTTGCTCGGCTTCCGCTTCGGCGCCGAGCGCAGCGAATGGACACAGCTACTCGATCTGGGGCGCCAACCATGGCTCGCAGATCATGCCGTGGAAGGCGTCGCGGTGCTGCCCGCCGCGGCGATGCTCGAGATGGCGCTCGCTGTTTCGCGCGCGAGTCAACCCGATGCGGCGACGCTTGCGTTAGACGAACTGGAAATTCGGCAAGCCATAACGATCGACAAGGATCGGGCGCGCCATCTGCGGGTTCGCCTCGACTCCGAACGCGGCATCACGATCGACAGCCAGCCGCGTCTTAGCGAGGAAAGCTTTGCGCTTCACGCGCTTGCGCGCATCGCGCCGGCGACCGCCGCGCGACCGCCTTTGCTGGAGGAGGCGCCTTGCCGCGAGAGAATTGACTCGGCGACGGTCTATGCCCGCGCGCGCTCGTTGGGGCTCGATTACGGCCCGCAATTCCGCGTGGTCTCGCATGTCGATGTGATCGGCGACGACGCGGCGCATGCCCAGTTCATGCTGCCCGCCGATAGCATGGCGGTCTCCGGCTATTTGTTGCCGCCGCCGCTGCTCGACGGCGGGCTGCAGGCGTTTCTCGCATTGCTTGGCGCCGACATCGAGGGCCAATCCGAATTCAGCCTGCTGCCGTGGCGCTTCACCGGAGTGAAATTGTTTGCGCCGTTCGGCCGGTTGCCAAGCCAGGCAAGGCTCGCTGTCACGGGACGCGGCGCACGATCGGCCCGCGGCACGATCGCTTTCTATGACAGGGCCGGGGACGCTGTCGCCGAAATCGCCGAATGTTGGTTTAGGCGCGTGCGGCTATCGCTCCGCCAGTCCGATGCCGACCGCACGTTCCATTTCACCGCCGCGGCGATGCCACGGCCGGAGGGAGACGCGGCACCGCCGATCGAAACGAGTGCGCTGATCGACGCGCTGCCGATCGACGGGGCAAAGGCGGGGGAGACCGCGTTGCTGCTGGAAGGCTTCATCGCCTCAGCGGCACACAAAGCACTAATTAGTCACTTCCCGACCGGCGCGCCGTTTGCGGTCGACGACCTTATGAGCCGCGGCGAAATTGCAGCCGACGCCGCCCCGCTGCTGACCAATCTCTTGCATCGGCTTGCCGGCCACGGCGCCGCCGTCGAGGAGGCAGGGCTGGGGTGGGGACTGGCCAGCGCCGGCGTTCTTCCCGACCCGTCGCTCATCTGGCGAACGGTGTTGACCGAAGGACCGGTTCTGACGGCCGAGCTTGCCTTGGCCGCGGCGGCAGCCGAGACGCTGCCCGGTTTCCTCGCCAACGGTGCCGCACCCGCACTGCCGCCTTCCCTGGTCGAGCAATTTTACTACGCCTCGCCGAGCGGCGGGCGCGTCGTCGACGTGCTTACCCAAGCCATCGTAACTTTGGCGGCGCAATGGCCCGTGGGCCGGCCGCTGCGCATTCTCGAGATCGGCGCCGGGTCGGGCGTCGTGTCTCGGCGCATTCTCGATGCGCTGGCGCGGTGGCACGGTACGCTTCGCTATGTGGCGACCGATCCGGATGGCGATCAGGCGAGCCGCCTTGCCGGGCGCCTTCAAGGTATCGTGGGCGCATCGGCCATGGCTTGGGATCCTCGCGCCGGCGATGTTGCGCTTGCGGGCCAGCGTTTCGATGTCGTCCTGTCCGCCTACGCCCTGACGCGGCAAAATCCGGACACGGCCGCGCTCGCGACGCTGCACCGCGTTTTGGTGCCCAATGGCTTGTTGGTCTCGGCGGAACCGGCACCGAACAGCTTATGGGACTGGATCTTCGGACAGCAGTCGGCTTGGTGGCGGGAGCCGCTCACCGCCGACGCTGCGGCGTCGCCATTGCGGCCAATCTCGGCGTGGCTCGAATTGCTCGTGCGCAGTGGATTTACCGACGCCGCGACGGCAGTCCTGGTCAATGACCCATGGCCTGCCGGTCTGGTTGCGGCGCGGCGCGACAACGACCTGAACGCCAGCGTATTGGCCGCGCCGGCCAATACCGTTGCGATCATCGTAGCCGAGCATGACGACCCGCTCGCGGCGCTGTTGGCCGGCAATATCGTCGCGGCGGGCGGCGTCGCAGAAGTGATCGTGCCGCCCGAGATCGGCGACGGAAATCTGTTTTGCGCGATGTTGAGCCGGCTCGATACCGACATGCCAGACATTGCGGTTTTACCGCCCCGCGCCACGGCAAGCGACGAACCGCTCGCAGCCACCAACGCCAGCCTCGTTCGCGTCATCACCATTGCACAGCTTGCCGCGGCAACGCGCGAGCGCGCGCGGCTATGGATTGTGACCGATGATGCACAACAAGCATCGTTGACCCAATCGCATGAAGATTCCGCGTTGTGGGGTCTCGGCCGCACGGTGGCAAATGAGATGCCGCAGCTCGATTGCTGTTTGGTCGATCTTTCGTCCAAACTGTCGACGGCCGAAGCTGCAAGAAGCCTGGCGACGGAACTGGCGTCGCCTGACGGCGAACGGGAAATCTTGTTGACGCCTACCGGACGTCACGTGCTGCGATTGCGGCGGGGCCTGCCGACCGCGTCCCTGCAGAAAGGCCCGGTTCGCTTGACGGTCAAAAATCCGGGGCGGCTCGATAGTCTGCAGTGGGAAGCGCTACCCGTCCGCGTGCCGGGTCCGGATGAGGTCGCCATCGCGGTTCACACCGCCGACCTCAACTTCCGAGACGTTATGTGGGCGCTCGATCTTCTTCCCGAGGAAGCGTTGCTCGGCGGACACGCCGGACCGACGCTGGGGCTTGCTTGCGCCGGCGTCGTAACCGCGGTCGGCGCGGACGTCGACGCCTTCAAGCCCGGCGATCGCGTCCTGGCGACCGCACCGGCAACGCTGGCAACCGAAGTGGTCACCAAGGCGCACACGGTAGCGCCGTTGCCGGAAAGTCTGGATTTCGCCGCAGCGGCGACGTTACCGGTCGCCTTCATAACCGTGATTTACGCGCTCGGCCATCTGGGCCAATTGAAAGCCGGCGAGCGCGTGCTGATCCATGGCGGCGCCGGCGGCGTCGGCCTCGCCGCCATTCAATATGCCAAACATTGCGGCGCCGAGGTTATCGCCACCTCCGGCTCGCCGACCAAGCGTTCCTTCCTGCGTGAGTTCGGCGCCGACCATGTGCTCGATTCACGCGACCTCGCGTTCGTCGATGCGATCAACGAACTGACGGGCGGGCAAGGCATCGATGTCGTGTTGAATTCGCTCTCCGGCGACGCCATGGAGCAGAGCCTGGCGCTGGTGCGTCCGTTCGGTCGCTTCCTGGAGCTCGGCAAGCGCGATTTCTTCCTCGGCACGCGAATCGGCTTGAAGCCGCTGCGGCGCAACATTTCCTATTTCGCGATCGACGTCGACACGTTGGCGGTCGAGCGCCCCGATCTGTCGGCGGCGCTGATGCGCCAGACGATCGATCTCATCGAGTCCGGCGCGTTGCGCCCCCTGCCCTATCGCCGCTTCGCGCGCAGCGAAATTAGCGACGCCTTCCGCCTGATGCAGGCATCGGGGCATATCGGCAAGATTGTCGTCGACATTGCGGGCCCCGAGGAACTGACGCTGCCCGCGCAACCGACAGCGTCGGCATTCGCCGTGCGGAACGACGGCACGTATCTCGTTACCGGCGGGCTTGCCGGCTTCGGACTGGCGACCGCCGAATGGCTGGCGCGCCGTGGCGCACGGTCACTCGCGCTGCTGGGGCGCCGCGGTGCCGCGACGCCGGGCGCCGCAGAAGCCCTGGCACGGCTGTGCGAGGGCGGCGTCGACGCCCGTGCCTTCGCTTGCGACGTCGCGAACGGCGACGCCTTGGCGGCGACGTTGACGGCGATCCGGCGCGACATGCCGCCCATTAGAGGCGTGGTTCACGCGGCGATGGAACTGGACGACGCGTTGCTCGGCGATCTCGATGGCGCCCGGGTTGCGCGCGTTCTGGCACCGAAGCTCGGCGGCGCGATCAATCTCGATCGGCTGACACGCACCGATCCGGTCGAATTGTTCATTCTCTATTCGTCGGCCACGAGCGTGTTCGGCGCGCCCGGACAAGGCAGCTACGTGGCCGCGAACATGTCGCTCGAGGGCGTCGCCCGGCGGCGACACGGCGAAGGCCTACCGGCATTGGTGATCGGCTGGGGTCCGATCGCCGATGCGGGATATTTGGCGCGAAACGAAGACGCGCGCGACGCGCTTGCACGCCGCCTGGCCGCCAATTCGTTGGCGGCATCCGAGGCGCTGGACGCCTTGCCTGCGTTGTGGTCGAGCGGCGAGATATCGATCGCCTATGCATCGGTCCGTTGGGACGCCGCGCAGCGCATGTTGCCGACCTTGGCATCGCCGACGTTTGCCGATGTCGTCGGCGCGCGCGTGGACGGCGCCGACTGCGATCTGCGCGAAAAGCTGGCGGCGCTGGGACCGGAGGAACGCAAAGATCTCATCCTCTCGGTGCTGATCGAAGAAGTGACGCGCATCCTGTCAACAGCGGGAAGCGGACTCGATCCGCATCGTTCGGTCGCCGAGCTCGGCATGGATTCGTTGATGGCGGTCGAGCTGCGGCTGGCCCTGGAGGGCAGACTTGGCGTCAACCTGCCGATGCTGTCCTTGTCGCAGCAGACATCGTTGGCGATGATCGCGGCAAACATCGCGCGCGGCTTGTCCGCGCCCACGGATCATGCCCCGGAAATTGCCGCAGCCGTTCAGCGCTATGAAACGGCCGATCCGGAGGCGATCCGGCAATCACCCAAATCGGCCGACGCCGCCGGAACCGAGACGACGGTATCGCCATGACCGACCGTGCCGGCAACTATGGCCTTTCGGGCGCGGAACGAAGCCAGCTGGTCGAGCGGCTCAAGGGCGCGATTCCGAACGGGAAGGCTCACGGGCCGATGACGGCTTCCGTCAATCCGTCGTCGAGCGACGATTTGGCGAATTCCGAATCCTACAAGCAGATGGAGATCATCCGCTCGGCAAGTAAGACACTCGGCATCGCCAATCCATTTTTCCGGGTGCACGACGGTATTGCCGGCGCGGAGAGCGTCGTCGATGGCCGTGCTTGCCTGAATTTCTCCTCATACAACTATCTGGGATTCAACGGCCACCCGCGCGTCGTCGCCGCGGCGCAAGCGGCGATCGAGACAGTATGGTACATCTTGTTCGGCAAGCCGGCTGGTTGCGGGCGAGCGTCCGTTGCATCGCGCCCTCGAGGAGCGGCTGGCGGCGCTTCACGGCGCCGAGGATTGCGTCGCCTTCGTCAGCGGTCATGCCACCAACGTCACCGTTATTGGCAATTTGTTGGGCAAGGCGGATCTCATCCTGTCCGACGCGTTCAGCCACAACAGCGTCCAGCAAGGCGCTCAGCTTTCCGGCGCCCGGCGCCTGAACTTTCCGCACAACGACGTTGCCGCCGCCGAGCGGCTCCTCGCCACCCACCGACGTCAATCCGGGCGGGCGCTGATCGTGATCGAAGGCCATTACAGCATGGACGGCGACGTGCCCGACCTGCCTGCCTTCAGCGCCTTGGCGCGGCGGTATCAGGCTTGGCTGATGCTCGACGAGGCGCATTCGATCGGCGTGCTCGGTGCCCACGGCCGCGGTGTCGGCGAACATTTTGGTCTCGGCGCAGACGCCGCCGACTTCTGGATGGGCACGCTGAGCAAGACGCTTGCGGGATGCGGCGGCTACATCGCCTGCCGGCGCGACATCGCCGAATATCTGCGCTATTCGGCCCCGGGCTTCGTCTATTCGGTCGGCATGCCGCCGCCGATGGCGGCCGCGGCGGCGGCGGCGCTCGATCTCCTCGCCGAGGAACCGGAGCGGGTGGCGCGGCTCCACGCCAACACCCGCGCGTTTCTCGACAGCGCGAAGGCGGCGGGCCTCGATACCGGGCTGTCGCAGGGCTTTGCCATCGTGCCGATCATCGTCGGCAGCTCGATTGCGGCCGGACGCCTGTCCGATGCGCTCTACAACCGCGGCATCAACGTCCAGCCGATCCTGTATCCCGCCGTGCCGGAGCGGGCGGCGCGGCTGCGCTTTTTCCTGTCGTCCGAACATACCGGCGAGCAAATTGAGCGAACCGTCGCCATCCTCGCGGAAGAAGACAAGAAGGTGCGCGCGACCAAGGTCGATCTCGCCGCCCTCGCCGCGGCCCTTCAATCCTGACGATTACAAATCGAAGGCGGATGCTTGGCGATGTCCCGTCGCGGGACGGCGTGCGATGGCGTTCCACAGAACGGCGGCATCGACTCCGGCTATCCCGCTCCATGGCGTGAACGGGCTGCGCGAGCCGATGGCGAAAATCTCGACGCGCAGCGAGGGCCGAACGCTCGGTCCCCGGGCGTGAAATCCGAACGTATCGGCGACCACCAGCGTGTTGGCGGGCACCGCGAACAGGCGCGGTTGCGGCAAGCCCAACCGGACGAGGTCCGCGCCGGTGACGCGGAACGAGCCCTCGCGCGTGTCACGATTATCGGCGCGGCTTGCGGCAATGCTCATCTCGTGTTCCCAGCGGAGACGCTGCGGGGTTAGCTTGTGCGACCCGGGCACATAGGCGAACGGACCGGCATCCTCTTCGACGTCGGCGAGAAAGAACCAAGCCTTCGCGCTTGGGTGGAACGTATCGGCGTGAAGAATGGTCTGCGGGTCGTCGCCGGCGTCGGGCGATGCGTTGCGGATGATGGTCTGAATGAACACCGTCGGCATGGTGTCGCGGCTCCCGACATAACCGATCAATCCGCGCCACGCCGGCGAGCCAAGCAGAACACGCAAGGCCGGTATCGCGGCGAGCGTCCGCCGATCGACGGCAAGCTTGCGATTGATCGTGCTGCCTTGCTCGATTTCCCAGGCAGGACCGCGATACGCCTTGGTCTGCGCAATCAATTCGGCGAATGTGTCGGCGGGCAGAAAATTCTCGCGGACCACGAAGCCGTCGCGCTCGAACGCCTGTCGATCTGCGGCTGAAATCAGATGCGTCAACCGGCGCCGGCGCATCGCGGCGATGCGACCCGCGGCGCTGACGCGGAAACTGTGCAGCCCGCGATCGTTGAGCCACCGGCTGCCGAGGATCGGATTGTCCTCGAACGACTTGGCGCGGGTGAAAAGTTCCGCCGCGTAGTAAGGACTGAGCAGCGCTTGCGCGACGCGAACTCATGCCGTCACCGCTGATGGAGGGCGAGGTCCGGCGCGGTCTTGGCGCCGACTATTCCCGCCGCCCGCCAGGTGTTGCGGGACAAATGAAGGCGCTCGCCCAGATCGCCCGCGAACCAAGCGAGTGGAACGGCGCGGTCCTTCACCATGCGGCATTCCGATCGGATCGAAGCCGAGCCAGGGAGGAACGGATTACGCCGACCATAGGCCCATAGCTCGACGCGCACCGTCGGACGCGGGCTCAAGCCGCGCGCGTGATAACCGAGCGTGTCAGCGACGATCAAGGTGTTCGCCGGCACCGCGAAGCTGCGCGGCGGCTCGTAACCCATGCGCACGAGATCGTCGATGCCGACGCGCAAAGAGCCGCGTGACGCCTGAAAGTCCTCACTGTGGGACGCCTCGATGGAAGCTTCCCGTTCCCATTCGAGCCGGCGCGGCGTCAACCGGTGCGACCCCGGCACGAAGACGAAGGGCCCGCCATCGTCGGGGACATCTTCCAGGAACAGCCACGCCTTGACCGATGAATGGAACGTGTCGGCATGAAATCGTGTCTGCGGATCGGGGGAGCCGGGTCGAACTTGCGAGAAAATCGTCTGGACATACGTCAACGGTTCCAGCACTGAGGAACCGACATACCGCAAGATACCGAGCCATTCCGGACTTTCCAGCAGCCGGCGCGTCGCCGGAAGCCGCCGTCGCAATTGCCGGTCCAGAGCGATCCGGCGCGTCACCGTGTCGCCCTGCACCATGTCCCGCGCAGGCGCGCTCATGCCGAGTATCTCACCCTGCATGGCGCGAAATTCGGCGTCGGGCAGAAAGTTCCGCTTGAGGATGAAGCCGTCGCGTGAGAATGCCGCGGCGTCTTCGGTGCTGACCAGATGCGCCAGACGCGCCCGCCGCCAGGCCGTAAGCCGCGCTGCGGCACGCATGCGCGCTACATGGAGCCCCTTTTGATTAAGCCAGGCGCTGCCGATGACCGGATTGTCGCGGAACGATTTCGAGCCCGTCGCCAACGCGGCGACATGGATGGGCATAAACAGCCACGATTTCTTCAGTCCTGCCATTGCGTCACAACCTTGCCCAGAATTTCAGCGGTCCGCAAGGCGGGCCCGCAGCGGCCGCGCCAGCACACCCTGTAGCCGCCGCAACCGCACCAGCAATCCCGGGCGCCATAGATCGGGGCGGGCAAGCCGCTCGACCACAAGTTCTGGGCCACAGGGGAGCTGCGTGACGGGATCGAGATAGCGCGGGTAGAGTATCAGCGTGCCGGCAACCAGCTCCGATAGCGTGAGGCGCCGCTGGCGTCGCGGCAGCGGGGCAAGATCGACGGTCAATCCCCAACCGGCAAAAAAGGGCTGGCCATACACGACGACGCGGCGGCCGCGCAGCAAGGCCTCGAAACCGGCCAGCGAGGTCAGCGTGTGCACTTCGTCGACTGCGGCGATCAGGGCCAAGCTGGAGATACCCCGCACGATGCGGTCGGCGTATCGAGCGATGTCCGAATCCGGGACGGCGCCGATCCGGTGCCCGGCATCGACGTCAGGGTGCGGCTTGTAGACGATGAAGGCGTCGGGATTGGCGGCGCGCACCCGCTTCAACAGATCGAGATTCCCCACCACGCCCGCGCCCGCCAAGACGACGGAGCGATCGTCCTCGACCTGGCCGGGAACGAAAATCGAGCGGCGGGACGGAGGTATCTCGAACACCGGATCCGCATCGCCGGTGTTGTACTTGCTGATGCGCCGGTGGATCAATTCGTCGACAAGACGATCAGCGCGCGCAAGAAGCGCGGCGTCGAATTTCGTTTCGCTCAGCAAGATTTCAAGCGCACTTGGCTGGGTGGGATCGAGGTAAAGGCCGCGATCGTCGACCACGATCGAAGCACCCGGAATGAAATCCGCGCCCAATCCGACGGATCTTAGAAACCCATCCTCGATACGCGTTATCGGGACGCCCGCGTTTCGCGCCAACGGCACCAGCGCCGTCGGCTCACGCGAGGCCCAGACCGCGACCGCACCGCCGCGCGACCGCGCCGCGACGACGGCGTCTTTGGCGTCGCGGCAGAATATCGGCGCATTGTCGCTCGCGCGCAGGAAGTTGCGAATGCTTCGGCGTTTCCAAAACGAAATGCCGAGACAGGCTGCAATCTTACGATTGGCGCGATCGAGCTGACGCCACGTCGCGAGCATGTCGCAAATCGCTTCAAACTCGCTGCACGCGCCGGTGAACGGATCGACATAGCGGGTCGTATTGAGGCAGATGGCGCTGAAGAGTTCAATGACGCTGCGGGTGACGGTACGGCGCGGTACTGACGGACCGTCTTCGGTCACGCCCCAGCCGCTATAAAGCGACGGCGCGAAGCACTTGACCTTGATGCCAGCGAACAGCGCCAGCAACCCAATCTCGTGACCGACAATGTAAACGGCCTCGGCACCGTCCAGCAGCGTCCAGGGACTCAATTTATGCGCGACAAACCGCCATTGCTCATGGTTGGCAATGGCTTCGGCGGCTCGTGTCGCGGGGTTGTCACGTGCGATTGCAACCACCCGCGCCGGCTCTTGCTCGCGGCGCACGGCGGCAAGCATCTCCTCAACCGCATCTTTCGACGTGAGGGAGTCCGGCAGCACGACCAAGGCGTAGTGGTCGGGCAAGCCAAGCGCTTTGGCGCCTGGGTCGACAGCCCAGCAATCGCCGCCGACTCTCGCCTTGACCATGGCACGCATACCGGCGCGTGCCCGTCTCGCCAATTCAACGGACAGTGGTTCATCCGTCAGCAGCCACAATTCGGGATTTTCAAGGATCGCAATCGGCCGGTCGGCAAGCCAGGACTGAGGGCCGCGCAGTAGGGCTCGTTCCATTGCACCGTTATTGTCGCCTAGAAAGGGTATTGGTTCAATTCAGTTATGTTCGCTAAAGTCAGGACCTTGTCGAGCTCTTTGGCGGCGGGACGGAGGGGTTGGTGGGTGAACGTGGTTTCGCGGTCGTCGGTTTGGGCTATGTCGGGCTGCCCGTTGCCATTGCACTGGCAAAGAAATTTTCGCCTGTATGGGGGTTCGACATTTCCACCAGCCGCATCGAGGAACTGAGGGGGGGCCGCGACCGCACGCGCGAGGTTTCGGAACAGGAACTGTCATCCTCTAAGATCAGGCTTACGAGCGATGTCGGCGATGTGGCCGATGCCAGCTTTTTTATTGTCACGGTGCCAACCCCGATCGACGCGGGCAAGCGGCCCAATCTCGACCCGATCATCAAGGCGTGCGAACTGATCGGGCCGGTACTCAAGCCCGGCGCCATCGTCGTGTTCGAGTCAACCGTGTATCCGGGCCTGACGCGCAGCCTTTGCGGACCGCTCTTGGCGAAGGCATCGGGATTGCGGCCGGGCAAGGACTTCAAGCTTGGCTACTCGCCCGAGCGGATCAATCCCGGCGACACCAAGCATCGCTTCGAAACCATCAAGAAGGTGGTCGCCGGCGAGGATGAGGAAAGTCTCGAACGCGTCGCCTCGGTCTATTCCGCGATCGTGACCGCCGGCATTCATCGTGCACCGAGCATCGAGGTCGCGGAGGCGGCAAAGGTGATCGAAAACACACAACGCGACCTCAATATCGCTTTGATGAACGAGTTGGCGCTGATTTTCGATCGGCTCGGTATTTCAACTACGGATGTGTTGGCGGCCGCCGGGACGAAATGGAATTTCCTGCCGTTCACGCCGGGCTTGGTCGGTGGACACTGCATCGGCGTCGATCCGTACTATCTCACGGCACGCGCCGAGGAGCTCGGCTACTTTCCGCAAGTGATTTTGTCGGGACGGCGGATAAACGACGCGATGGGTACCTACGTCGCGCAGCGATTGATCAAGATGCTGGTGGCTGCGGGTGGGTCCGTCCGTGGCGCGCGCGTCGGCATACTCGGTTTGACGTTCAAAGAAGACGTGCCCGATCTGCGGAACAGCCGCATCCCGGAAATCGTCGCGGAGTTGCGAAGCTTCGGCATCGAGCCGATTGTCCATGACCCGCTGGCGGATCCGGCCGAAGCCAAGCGGGAAGCTGGCGTGACCCTAGTAGGGATCGACAAATTCGTCGGCCTCGACGGCCTAATCTACGCGGTGCCCCATCGCGTCTTCCGGGACCGCGGTGAACAGCCGATGGCCAAAATGCTTAACGACAGGGGCGTCATCTTCGACGTGAAATCCGCATTGGACCGCCGCAAGTTGCCTAACCGGATTCTTTATTCCGCGCTGTAAGTGTTTCTCTTGCCTGCGTGATCCGATCCGACGATAGTAGTGCCACGACTCGTGGATCAACCAAGCCATTCAGATGTTAACAATTCAACATAACCGCGTGCGATTTCGTGGTCTCGACGGGGCGGCCAACGCCGTTTCGCACCCGGAGTAAATCCTCGACATGGCAATCCGACGGAATGGACTACGCCGATTTCTCGGCGTGAGCTTTGCATTGCTCGTCGCCGGCTGCTCGTGGATGCCGAATCAGGGTCCAACGGTCAGTGAAATAGAAGTGAATTCCGGCCGAAACGAGGATTTCGTAATCGTCAAATTGTCGCCCGATATAATGTCGCGACTCGGCGCCGTCCCCAAACCATCCCTGCTCAAGACGTTCGGCAACAACCGGCCCGCGCCAATCCGTACCATCGGTCGGGGCGACATGGTCTCGGTCGCGATTTGGGAGGCTGGGGGTGCCACGAACGGCGGTACAGGCGCTCCGGACACACTGATCCAAATCGGCATTCAGTCGAATGTGGTACCGCCTCAAACGGTCGATCCGAAGGGCAACATCACCGTGCCGTTTGTCGGCCAGGTTCGCGCCGCGGGAAAATCGACCGTCGAAGTGCAGCAGGAAATCGTTCGGCGCATGCAAGGCCAAGCCATCAAGCCGCAGGCGCTGGTCTCGATCGTCAACGATCAAAGCAATCTTGTGTCCGTCATAGGTGACGTGAAGAAACCAGACCAGTATGTGCTCAATGTCAGCGGTATGCGGGTGCTCGACGCAGTAGCAAAGGCCGGCGGCACGGTGTCACCGGCTTTCGACACTATTGTGCAACTGACGCGCTTCGGCGTGCAAAAGCGCATGCGCCTGTCCGACCTCATCACTCATCCCGCCGACAATATCTATCTTGAGCCAGGCGACGTTCTTTACCTTCTGCACGATCCGGAGTTCGTTGCCGTGCTCGGCGCGACCAAGAACAATATGCGCGTGGAATTCGACGCCGAACGGTTGACGTTGGCCGAAGTGCTGGGGCAGTCAGGCGGTCTGGTCGACATTCAGGCCGAGCCGACCGGCGTCTACGTGTTGCGGTTCGTGCCGCGCGACCTCGTTGGATCGCTGATCCGGAAGCAGGTCAAGACCAGACAAGACGCAGGCTTGGTCCCGGTGCTGTTTCAGGACGATATGCGCGAGCCGCAAGGCTTTTTCCTCGCCCAGTCCTTCGACATGCAGAACAAGGACGTCGTCTTTGTTGCCAACACGGAATCGGTCCAAGTCGGTAAGGTCTTGCAACTGATGCTTCAGGGCGCCGCCGTGATCGGCATCCTGGGCGGCTCGAGCAGTTCGGTCGCGCTGCCGTAACACGGCGTCACAAGGCGAAATCGCGGTCGCCCAGACCCACCACCGTTTTGGTTTTCCGCGCCTCCTCCGCGGCAACCACGAAGACGAGGACGGCGGGCGCTTCACGAACCAATTCGGCCTGCGGTGGCTATCGTCTCAAAAACGGGCATCGAAAAAATTCACCGGCGTTTCGGCGTCGCCGCCGCTGGGACCGCCTTTGCTGACCGACGGGGCGGACCATTGGGACCGATTGCGCTGGACATCCGCGCAGGGGCCAATCGGGCGGTGACAAATTGGGCTGCTTGGCACACGCCGATTGGGCCGAGTTACGAACTCACGATACAACTCGAAAGGTGTTAGAACCGTTCCGTAGCCGTTGCCATCATAGACCGCATTCCCGTAATAGAGGATAGTTCAGCACGAAATGACCGCTCCCATCGACGGCCGCGCCAATTCCGCTCGAAGTCGGGTCGAACCGACCACGACGTTGCGCCGCAATGTCGGCGCGGCGGAGCGCGTCTATCGGTATTATCTGGTGTGGCGACCACAGAGCGCGATTGCGTTGCCTAGGCTGGGACGGCTTCTCCTCAGGCAGGGCCGCAACGACGAAGCCGTCACGATCTTACGGCGCGCCATTGCGGTCGATCCGGTGGCTATCGAGCCCGCCTATAATCTGGCGCGGGCCCTACTGCAAAGTGGGCAAATCGAAGCGGCGGCCCGACAGTATTTGCGTGTGCTTACGCTCGATCCGCTGCACGCGAAGGCGATCATCGCGCTCGAACAATTGAGCGAGCGGCTGATGCACGACAGCACCTCCGAGTTGCGGGGCGAGATCAGCCGGCATTTGCGCGCACTCGCTAAGCCGCAGCTCGGCGCGTCCGTGCAACGGCCGGCTTCGCCCCGCAAGCAGAAGGCTCGCGCGCGCACATTGACCCAGGAAGGGCAGTTCGACGCAGCGGCACGGATCTACGAGGAACTCTCGCGGCACTCGCCGCGCGACGGGGACACCCTCGAAGCGCTTGGTCGGCTTTATGGCCGATTGCGTGACTGGAACGCGGCACACCGCGCCTTCGCACGCCTCGTCGAACTTGATCCATCCCGCATTGCGTCACGGTTGGCTTATGCCCAGGCCTTGCGGAGCGCCGGCGAGGTCACTGCCGCCGAGCAGCAGGCCGAGGCAATTCTCGCGCTGGATCCCCGCCAAGGGGATGCGCTTTCCCTGTTGGCGCGACTGTTCGCGCGAACCGACCCTGACCGCTCCTTCGCATGTTGGTCGCGCCTCGCTGAACTGAACCGGAAATCGGTTGAACCGCGATTTCAGATGGCGCGGATACGCCAGCGCCAGGGACGCATGGCCGAGGCGCAGCAATTCTTTCAAGAAGTGGTCGATCGCGACCCTAATAACAGCGACGCGCTCGCCGGGATCGGCCTGGCCATCGCCGAAGATGACCACGCAGAGGCGATCCGCCACTTCAACCGCTGGGCCGAGCGTCGGCCGGGCGATCTCGTGCCGCTGATCGAACTGGCGGGACTTCATCAGAAATTGAAGGCCTGGGATCAGGCGGAAGCCATCTATCACCAGATATTGCAACGCGATTCCCGTAACGAAGAGGCCTTGTCACGTTTCGCGCAGTTGCTGTCGCGTGACCCCAGCCGGATCGAGCACGCGCTCGATTTGTGGACCCAAATTGCGGAGCGCGATCCCGCCACCGCCTTTCCCCTCGTGCAGCGGGCCGCTTTGTTTGAGCAGACGCGGCGTTTCGATATGGCGGAAGCAACGTATCGCGACGCCCTCGCCCGCGCGCCCGACGACGCGATGGCCCTGATGGGCTTGGCTCGGCTGCTGTCGAATCAGGCGCGATGGGACGAAGCCATCGCGCATTTCGAGACGATCCGGCGCTTCCATCCCGACCGGCTCGACGCGCTCCTGGGGTTGGGCCGATGCTTGGAGCGGATCGGCCGTGACGATGAAGCGCTTGGTGCCTATCGGCAGATACTGTCGGTCAACCCGACCAACGGAAACGCCGCGCTCTATCGCGGACGGCTGCTTCGCCAGCTCGGCCGCCTCGACGAGGCGATCGAACAATGGCGCGAATTGTGCGCCAAGAACCCGCGCAACGCCGATGCCTGGTACGAATTGGTTTTCATGCTCGCGTCGGCGGAACGGGAAGAGGAAGCGCTGGCGGCGCTCGACGCGGCCGGGAAGGCGCTTCCGGTGTCCGCCAAATCCTTTATTCAGCTCGGCTTCGCCGCCCAGGCCGGGCAATTCAATGACCAAGCCGCGGCGTATTTCGAACGCGCGATCGCGGCAGAACCCAGTGAGGCCAGTCATCAGGCGCATCTCGGCGACCACTATTTCGAGCAGGGCATCCTCGACGGCGCATTCCGACATCTGTTGGCGAGCCGTGAGTTGAAGCCGTCGCAAGTTCCAGTGGCGCGGCGGTTGGTCAACATTGTCCATACCCTGCACGATCTCGGTTTCGATCCGATCGACATGCGAAAAGCGCCGCCCATGACCGGCGACATTCTCCTTCCAGAGCGATTGTTCGAACGGACCCGCCAGATCGCGGATACGCAGATCGTGCCCTATGAACCGGTCCCGCGCCGCGTCATCGCCGTCAATTCGTCGCTCGCCGCCGGCGGGGCGGAGCGCCAACTCGTCACCATGTTGCGAGGTTTCCGCGAACCGCGGTTCGATCTCGATCTGGCGCTGTTTTGCGTCTCGGTCGGAGCCCGCGGCCGCCGTGATTTTTTTCTCTCGGCGATGCAGGAAAGCGGAATCGAAATCGTCACGCCCGACAATCGCGCCACAACCTATCTGCGCGCGCCCGAAGTGGCGCCCTATTCCCGGCTCATCCGCATGTTCCCTGAGGACATGGTGGGGCCGATCGCGTTCTGGCTGGCGGAGTTCCGGCGGCGACGGCCGTATGTGGTTCACGCTTGGCAGGACAGTACCAACCTGACGGCAGCGGTCGCCGCGCTGCTGGCGGGCGTGCCGCGCATCGTTCTCTGCACACGGAGCGTGCGACCCGATAATCCGCGCCGCCGGTTGAAGCGCTTCATGAGGGACGGCTATCGCAGCGTGCTCGGCCACCCGTCAGTCGTCTTGACCAACAACAGCCGCGCCGGCGCCAACGACTACGCCGGTTGGCTCGATCTCGACCCCGCCAGCATTCACGTCGTCTACAACGGCATTGATTTCCAACCACTCGAGGAAAGCGCCGATGCCGCCGAAACGCGTGGGGCGCGGGAGAGCCTCGGCATACCGTCCGACGCGCCCGTGCTCGGCAGCGTGTTCCGCATGAGCGAGGAAAAGCGCCCGCTGATGTGGGTGGAGGCGGCGGCGGCGGCAGCTCGGCACAATCCACTGATGCACTTCATCGTGTGCGGCGACGGTCCGATGCGATCAGACATGGCGGAACGCGCGGCGGCGCTCGGTCTCGCCGACCGTTTTCACCTACCGG
The DNA here is from genome assembly GCA_963729845.1 of uncultured Alphaproteobacteria bacterium. Taxonomy (GTDB): domain Bacteria; phylum Pseudomonadota; class Alphaproteobacteria; order ATCC43930; family CGMCC-115725; genus JAATGI01. Next base: position 46,275 of record CAVSQC010000046.1, on the reverse strand, counting down.
GCCAGCAAACGAATATTGCATCCTGGTACAAAGCGATGGACGTCGTCATGCTGACGTCGCGGCATGAAGGTCTTCCGAACGTGCTGCTGGAGGCGCAATGCCTCGGCGTGCCCGTTGTGGCGCCCGACGTTGGCGGCATGAGCGAGGCGGTGCTGCAAGGCGTTACCGGGTGGACGGTTCGCGATGCAACCGCCGACGATCTCGCCGATCGGTCGCTGGCCTGTCTTGCCGATCCGGGTTGGCTGGCGCAGGCGAAAGCAGCGGCGCCCCAATTCGTCAAAGAGCGGTTCAGCGTATCGGCAATGTTGCGCGAGAATTTGCGGGTGTACGGAATATCGAAGTAACCGGACCGGTCGTAATCGACACTGTCACGCCGGCCTGGCGCAAAAGACCAGCCCTGCTCTCGGGAATTCGCGAACGACCGAAAAGCCTAGCGCCCGCAATTAATCGACGCCGCATGGCGGCGACAATCCACCGATCGTTGATGTGATCGAGCGAAATTAATCGGGCGTTGCTGGCGTTGCATGAACCAAGGATGAGGACGCTCGGCGTTGATGAGAGCGGACTATACGATCAGCGGCGAGCGCAAAGGCAATCTCGCCGAGGCCGGCCCTCAGCATATCGTAACTGTGGAAGCGCGGCAGAAACCAAGCTACCAAATTGACGATGTCGGTCGTGGAATGGTCGGCGATGCGTCCGTTGAAGGAGCTTATAGTGAGATTCGGCGCAATCGAAGCGGGATTGGCGCATTTTCGCGTGGATTGTCCGCCCTTGGCGCGGCGCCTCACCATTTCCCAAACCGCAACTACGCACAGGCCAAGTACCCGGAATTGCCCGCTGATTACAATGATAAGATCGTCGATGCGTCCTAGTAAATAAATCGCGGCGCCATCCGTTCACGGCCGCATCGTCCTAACCGTTGCCGCAACGCTGATCTTGATTCGCCAGTGGCGGCAAGTCCACCGCTTCTCCGGGGCTTCTAATCGCGTGAGCCATCTTCTTTCAAGACAAGACCGCCGCGCGGCGGGAGTAGGATCGTTCCCGTGTAAACCCTATCGTCGAAACCGCGATACGTCTTAGCCCCAAGATCGTAGCTTGACCTAGCCGTCGGCGACGGATTGAGCAGTGCGATGCCGCGGGCGAAGCGGCGGCGATAGATGCCGTTGAACGACGTCATAGGGCCCCTGCGCCGCACCATGCCGCCACCAAAACTCCGGCCACGCGCCGTCAACTTTGTCGTCGAAAAAGGCGGCATACGTTGCGCCATTGTCGAAATAGGGGAACAGATAGGTGTGGGCGCTTTTGGTGATCAAATAACTCGCCACCGCGTATTCGACGACCTTCCGGTCGGCACGCGGCAGCGGACATATCGACGCCGTTTGCACCATCGCCTTCGGTCCGGTGCCGCCATTAAGCCCGGTGATAAACGCGATCTTGGCGCGCCAATCGTCGCCCCAAAGATGGTACACGGGTCCGCCGCCGGCTTCGCACGTGAACGGATTGGCGTCGCCGTTAAATCCCGGTTCATCCAGCCAAATGTCGAAGCCATTCACGAAATCGGCGGTTGCGACGAGATTTGCGGGATCATAGGTGACGTTGGCGAAGGTGCAGGCGCGCGGCGTCGCGTGGATATAGTCGTTCGCGGCGACGATCCAGCGAAGACGGTTAGCAATGAAGGCGGCGTCGCCGTTGACCGCGCCGGAATAGAGCTGAACCCACCGCCCGTGATGGCTGGCACAGGTCCCGCCGGAGGCATAGTCGGGCACGCCGACCGAACAAACGCCTTCTTCGTCGAACTCGTTTCGGTCGGTGACGTTGTCGAAGCTGATCGATTGGTATCCCGCAGCCAGCAGGGGCGCGAATACGTTTGCTTCGATCCATGCCTCGACCTCCGGGTTGGCGATGTCCAGCGGAAGCCAAGTAGGATCGTTGAAGAAAAAGGCCGGCGTCGCCCGATCGTGTTTGAGCACGATCCAACTCGGATGATGGGCCTGGAACCACGATAATCCGCAGCCACCGTCCGCGTCGGCGCACGCGGTCGGAACGGCGACCGGTCCGAAACGCTCCCCGTTCGCGGGCACGCGCGCAATCGACGTATAGGCCGAGCTGATCACCCCTTTGGGAAAATAGAGCTTGTCCGCCCCACCCTGCGGAGGGCCCGGTTGATTGTTCCAGATGATGGCCCTGCTTTCGAGATTTCGCGCATCCTGGTATTCACTCGCGGTGAACTGGTAGATGAAATCGTAGGCGAGCCCGACCTTGTCCGACACGTCTACGGGCGGAGCGCAGGCGGCGATCGACTGGATCGGCGCCCCCAAGACCATTACCGCCAGCCATGCCCAAGCCATATTTAGCGTCAACCTCACGGCATCACCATTGGTGAGGATAGACCGCCATTTTCGCAGGCCTCGGCAGCGCAGATTGTGATTTGCGGGCGGGCGCTTCATTTGTGATAGCATCCCACAATTCGCTTTGATAATTTCCTGCGGGACCACCGGGTTATTCCACTCTCGCGCCGGCCTCATGCAAGGTAACAATCAGGGTTTCGCATCGAATGACCGTGGGTAATCTCGTCAACCTGGTGAAAAGCCGCGGCATCGAGACCGTATATTATTTCCATACCGATCATTTTGAACCGTGGTCCCACGACATCAACGAGACCAGCGCACGCGCTGTCGAGCGGATGGCCGACTTGGCTCGTTCGTCGCCCTATGCGCGCAAGCTTAACTTATTCTACAGCGTTTTCATTCCCCATCGGCTCGAACACGGATCGATCATCCGGCACGGAGCGCGGGTTCCTGGCGACGGCGTCGCCTTCGGCGCCGATCGCCCGGACCGCCAGGAAAAATTGGCCCGCGAGGTCATCCGGCCTCTGATCGCCGACGATAAGCATGAGATACACCTTCACGTGCATCATGAATATTGGACCCGCAACACATCCAATTTCAATTCGCCGGTATCGCAATGGGTCAATGCGTATAGCACGCCCGAGGCGGACAAGGCGCGGCTCGACCTGTTCTTCCGCCTCTGCGGCGAAGTGATCAGCCGCGAAATCGCCATGCCGTTCAAGCATTGGGCCTTCATCCACGGCAATTGGGCGCTCAACGGCTCCGATCCGGAGATCTGCCACGTCGACAACGAAATGGCGATGATCATGGCCCATGGCGGCTTCGGCGACTTCACCTTTCCGGCGGGGCGCAGCTATTGCGACCCGAAGCTGGATACGCCGTTCACTTGCCTGCCGGTGGAGGTCGCGCGCGCCTATGACGATCCGCGTTCCGAGCCGCTTCCGGTCGGCGTGGGAAGCGGCGCCATGCGAAGCGACCGCTTCTTCGTTTGGAACTCGCCGGTCAAGTCGGTCTTCTTGTCGCTCGATTATTATGCCTCCGCCAATCGCGAGTTGCTCAAGACGCCGGAGCGGACGGTCGAACAATGGCTGTCGAAATGCACTGTCATCGATCGTTGCCTGTTCGTGAAAACCCACGCCCATTCGATGAAGGCCGAATATCGGCTCACCGAGCCGGATTCGGATGATTCCCCACTGCTATCCGGACGTCGTCGCGACGCTCGACTGTCTGACCCAGGTTTGCGATCAGGCCAGGGTGGAATTCAAGCCTGCCACGGTGAGCGAGATAATGACGACGCTTCGCGCCCTCGATAGCCGAGGTTCCGACACGGCGCACGCGCCGGCGCCGGCGTCCGTCACGTCCGCTTCATTACGCGAACTGGCACAGCTCGAAGCGGATATGACCTCCGCCTTGCGTGACTGGGTATTCGCCGACCCGCGGCGGCGCAACGGTGCCGGCGATTTCTACGAAAAGCAATTCGCCACTGGAAAGATTCTTCATCGCTACGAAGCGGCGCTTTTACATTATTTGACATCCCGCTTTGTCCCCGCGCAGACGCGCGTCGTAGAGGTTGGCGTCGGCTATGGCTTGTTGAGCTTGCTGCTCGCGGCCGCCGGATTCGACGTGGTGGCCTTTGAGGGAGACGTTTCCCGCTTTGACGGGATGACCTATCTCAAGACGCAGTTCGGCGACACGGTCCCCAATCTCCGCGACCGCTTTCGGACGATTGGCGGCTGGTTTCCCGATGCGTTCGAGCCGGGCATGTTCGCCAAGGATCGCCGCAACGTGTTCCTGTCAACCAACATCGTTCACGTCACCTCCGATGAAAACCAGGAACGGATCCTCCAGACCGCCCGTCTGTTCGATGATGCCCTGATTGACGTCACTCGATTTGGCATTCACCGCTACCGTCCGGGAGAGGCGGATACCTTCAAGGAGGCACTCGCCAAGAACTTTCGGCCGATCCGAGTAGCCGATCGGGAAGGAGCAAACGAGATTTGGCACTTCAAGCCGCGTCTCGGTGAGGAGCTCAACGCGGCCCAACCGCTTACCGCTGGCGACCGCCCGGCGAAGGTGCCTCCAGCCCGCGCGACCTTGCGGCCTCCCTTTGTTGCGGATGGCGGCCATGCGTGGTACACGGCAATTCCGCCGGAGTTCGGCGACATCACTGACACCGAGTTCTGCCCCGGCGCGCTCTCCACTGCGGTTGCTCGAGAATGGCATTCCACTGGGTCCAGGGCACGCATGGCACAAACAAATCCGGGAAAGCGGCGGCGGACTGTATTCATTCTGGAAATCGGGCCTATGGTTCTCGACGACCGACGGCAGCGATCCTAATGTGAACGGCTCGACCTACGACATCGAGCTCGCCAGCGCCGCCTCGGCGACCATCGGACGGCAATAGAGAACGTTGATGTGCGGCTTGGCCGGAATATTGCTGAAGGACCGGGTCGAATTCCCGGATGGCGTCATGCACGAGCGCGGCAAGGCGATGGCCGCGATGCTGCGGCATCGCGGGCCGGACGGTTGGGGCTGCTGGACCGAACCCGGTATCGCCTTGGTACATACGCGGCTCAAGATCATCGACACCAGCGATGCCGCGGCGCAGCCGATGCATGATGATACCGATACTGTCCATGTCGTCTTCAATGGCGAAATCTATAACTTTCCCGACGTTGCGCGCGGAACTGGTCGCGGCCGGCTACCGCTTCCGCACTCGCAGCGATACCGAGGTCATCGTCAATGGCTATCGGCATTGGGGCACTGCGGTTTTCCGCGCATCTCATCGGCATGTTCGCGATCGCGATCTGGGATTCGCGGCTCGATCATCTCGTCCTGGCGCGCGATCGTTTCGGCGAAAAGCCGCTCTACTATATGGAACGTCCGGAAGCGTTTTTGTTCGGCTCCGAGATCAAGGCAATACTCACCTGGCCGGGCGTACCGCGCGTCGCCAATTTCGCGGCACTGCACGATTTCCTAACCTTCGGCGTCACCCTCGGACCCGGAGACCGCGTTTGCCGGCATCCTTCGCTTGCAGCCCGCCCACTTTTTGGTGTGCCAACGCGGCAAGCCGCCGCAGTATCGAGCGATATTGGCAAATACCCGCGCCAGGCGACGATCCGGTGCGGTCGAGTGTCGACGATCTGAAACACGAACTGATCGAGCGTCTGCGCGCCGCCGTCGAAATGTGCCTTGATTTCCGACGTGCCGCTGGGCGCGTTCCTCTCGGGCGGCGTCGATTCAAGTGCGGTCGTGTCGATGATGGCGCGAGCGCATGGCGACGCGATCGAAACGTTTTCCTCTGGTTTCGGCTTCGGCGATTACGACGAGACCCGCTTCGCCACCATGGTCGCCGAGCGCTATAAGACAAACCACCACGTCTTCACCTACGGCAGCGAGATCATTGCCAGCACGGCGCAACTCGCCTGGAATTACGGCGAGCCCTTTTCGGATTCGTCGGCGCTGGTCACCTACGCCCTTTCGCGCGAGACGCGCGGCTCGGTGACGGTCGCCCTGACCGGCGACGGCGCCGACGAGAATTTTTTGGGGTACGCGCGCTACTTCCGTTATGGCGCGATGCGGCGGCGCATGCCGCCCGAGGGCGATCGGCGCCTCGTCGACCTCTATGAGCCTCCAGCGTACGACGCGCGACGCTCAGCGAGCGACAGTTACGGCTTTCTCATGGAGACATTTCGTGAAAGCCATAAGCTCGCCGGCTACGACCTCGCCATGTTGCCCCAACTCGACCGCTGCTCCTATGACCGGCTGATGCCCTACGTCGTGGACGACGTGACACCGGAAGAACAGGCCGGGCGCATCGATGTCGCCACCTATTTGCCAGACGATCTTCTTGTCAAAGTCGACGTTGCCGCCATGGCGCACGGGCTTGAGACCCGCGCGCCGTTCCTCAATCATGAACTGGTCGAATGGGTCGCCCGCATTCCCGGCAACCACAAAATCTGGAACAACGAGGGGAAGGCCCTGCTCAAGTCCGCTCTCGAACCTTATCTGCCGCACGAATGCATGTATCGCACCAAGGTCGGATTCCGCGTACCGGTCGCCAAGTTCATGCGCGAGGAAATCCGTACGCAGACCGATGCAGTGCTGCTAGGGGAGCGTTTCCTCGACCGGAACATTATCCGTCCGGCCTTCGTGCGCGAGATGTTGACCGAACATCGCGATCAAACGCAGGAGCACGGCACGCGCCTGTGGAACTTGCTGGCGCTTGAATTGTGGTTCAGGACCTGGATCGACAGCGATAACAACCAGCCGCTTTCGGGAAACGAGGATCCGTTCGTTGAATTCGCCGGTGAGCATGGACCCCCGCCTCGCCCCGCCGCGCCACCAATGGTCGATCGCGGAGGACTCCCCCAGATCACGGCGTAGTCCCGCTGGCTGGCACACGTCATGGGCAATCTGAAGCAAATCGTCGTCGATACCGTTGAACGGCTTCGGAAGCTCGAAATCCGCGAGATCGTCTATTTCCACTGCGACCATTTCGAGCCGTGGGATTTCACCAACCGTCCGCACGACGTCGTCGCCCAAAGCGTCGTCGATTTCGCCGATGCCGTGACGCAATACGAGTTCGGGCGTCGGTTGACGCTGTTCTATAGCAATCCTCTGAGCGCGAAGGTGTCGGAGACCGACGATCTGGTGCGCGCCGGACCCGACGATGCTCTCGGCTTCGTGCGCCGGAGCGAGAAGGATCACGACGTTCTCGGCGCGCCCCTCCGCTATCTTCGCGCCAACAGCGGACATGAAATTCAAATCCATCTCCACCACGAGCACTTCACCTGGACCCACGGCATGCGGCCTTCGCCGCGCGCGACCTATTTGGCGCGTGCGGAGGGGCGCGCCTTCGACGGCGCGCGTTTTGAATGCGCCATCAAACAGTGGCTAGCCTGCGCGCGGCGCGAATTCGACTACGCGCCGGCGCGGTGGTTCTTCGTTCACGGACTTTGGTCGCTCAACGGATCCGATCCCGAAGGCTGCAACATCCACGACGAAATTGCGCGGCTAATGCGGCTGGGCTGCCGCGGCGATTTCACCTTTCCCGCAGGCCGGCCGCATTGCGACCCGCGAGCCGAGGTACCGTTCTTTTGTGCGCCCACCCTCGGGCCGAAGAGCTATGACAGTGACGGCGCGAATCCGGAGTTCGCTTGGGGCAATCGCGACGCGGCGGCCACCAAGTTCTTCATCTGGAATTCGCCGATCAAGGCATCCGCCGCATCGCTCGACTGGGGCGACGAAGGGGTGCGCGCCAAGCTGGCCGAACCCAAGCCCCTCGCCCGGGAAATTGTCGAACGCTCCTTCCGCTGGGACGGCGTCCTGTTCGTCAAGACGCACGCCCATTCGATGCACCGCATGAACCGCGACGGCGAGGGCCGTCTGATCCATCCACATTGTTACGGCCCGACGCGCGACCTTTTCGGGGCGATCTTCGATGCGGCGACCGACGCGGGCGCGGCGGTTACGTTCGCCACGGCCGACGAAGTCTACGACCGATTTACCGGCGCAGCGCGCCCAGCCAAGATCCCACCGGTTGCCTCGTTTCGGCCGACCGTGGCCGGACGCGCGCTCGGTTTCATCGGACCGACGAGCATGGACGTTGTTAACGCGGCCAAAAGACTGGATGTGTTGGCCGTCGCGGCAATGAATGATCGCATCCGCGAGCTCGGGGTGGACGGCTCCGGCGCCGAAGCTCATTACGCCGCGCTGACGAAACGCGGTTCCGTCGTAGCAAAGCACGATTTGCGCGCGGCCCAAATCCTATTGACCCAATTCGGCACAAGCAGACAGGTCGATGAAATCGGCGCCGGAATTGGGATGTTGCCGTTGCTGCTCGCAGCCTTAGGCGTTTCGGCACGCGGCATCGAGAGTTCGCGTCGGCGTTACGAGGCTTGCATGGCGGTCGACTCCTATGTGTCGCACGACTGGGCCGGGCCTTTAGCGCCGCATGACTATCTTTTGGGAGAGTTTCCTCAATGCCTTGACGGCGAAGACTTGTCCGACAAAGTGGCCGTCATCACCGACTTCACTTGCACGATCGATCAGGAACGACGGCGCAATCTGATTCTAGCCTTGCGCCGTTACAGTGCGGTGCTGCTCGATCTCGACCGGTTCATTCGGCGAATATCGAGCGCTGAAACGCGAAGAGCCCTGGTCGACGAGTTTCGGACTCTTAGTCTGCACGAAATCTATGACGCCGATATTTCATCCGATTTCGCCTTCGTCTTGATCGTCAACAACCGATCGGGCAACAGCCGTCTCTTCAATTGGCAAGCCTTGGCTCAGCGGCTCGTTCGAACTGCTACCGGCCGCCATGATTGAAACACCCGGAGCAGCGGATTGCCGCGGTGCGAGACCGCATTCTCCAGCAGCACAAAGCTATAGTCCTTCATCAACGGATCGCTAACCCGGTCGCCCAGCAAAAACCCGCGCGAACGAAAATCGTCCAGCAATTCTTCCCGTTCCTCAGCTCGCTCCCGTTTGACCAAAAATCGTTGCAGATCGACAAGCACGTAGCGATATCGCGATAGGCCTTCGTAGATCGTCCGAACGTCATGCGGCGTCTGCGTAGTCACGAAGTCCGTCAAGATCGCAACCGATCGGGACACGTCGTCAGTCGCGACGGCCTTGGGAAAAACACCCTGCACCAACCGACACAGGTGCCGATCAATGCCCAACCGAGCGACCAATCCGGACCAGGCAGCCACCGCGGTCTCGTGCCGCCCCTTTTCGAACTCGACTCCCACCGAGGGGAAACCGTTAAGAGCGAGGAGGAAAGACAGAGTTCCAAGCCCGCTGCCGATCTCATAGTAGGCGTCGAGATCCGGGATATTGTTGCGCACGATCTCGAGCGCGGCAAGTTCATAGTCGGGTAGCGGGAAACCGCGCGCCAGCATCGCATTGTAATGTTGAAAGGCGCCCGAACCGTCGACCCCCAATCGTTCGATCCGCGGCCGCAGCACCGATGCGACCGCCTCGCGAATGACTTCGATCTGGGCCGCCATGTTCAGTGCAATCGCTGGACCCGCCGCATTCGTTTTGGCCCGCTTGCCGGACGTGCGCGCCGACGTCCATTCCTTAACCACTTCAATCGGACCCGACCGACGCAAATAGGTTTCAACCAAATCGGTCGCCGGATTGGCACGTGCCTGAACTACGGATTTGTACACTTCGCTCGCAGTCGAAAAGCGCACTTCAGCGCCTGCGCGCGCCGCCGCGTCAAATATGACTGACAGCATTGTTTGCGTGGCGGGATATTGGTGCGGAAAGACAGGCATCCTCGCGTGCTCGAAATAGGTCTGATGCATCGAATGCGCGTGCGTCTTGATGTACAGAATGCCGTCGTTGCAATAGGAACCGTCGATCAATTCCTTTGCGGCTTTTTCGGTGTTGGCGAGATGGCGGGTGCTGGCCTTCGACATATAGTCGATCGAGCACTGCAAACTGCTGGCCGCGCAGGCCCAGATGAAGAATTTGTGTGTCGCGGCATCGCTATTACCTGCGGCTGGCTCAGGTTCGGCCTCGGGCCGGTCGTAGCCCTTCGGCGCGTCGACGGGGCGGCAAAAATAGGGCGCCTGAATGCGCGGATTGACGACTGCGCGGGCCGCGGGAAAGGTGAAGTCGCCGCGGCAGCCGTTACGTAGCAGAACGTCGATTTCGGTGTCGATCGTGCACGATTCGGCATCGGAGCCGTTGAGGCCCCATTGGCCGTGTACGAAAAACCACTCGTCCGGAAAGCGGCCGACTTCGCGGATGATGATTTCGCGATTCAGCCGCAGCGCCAATTCAAGGCGGGACGCGTCAAGCTTCCGCCCCAGCGGACCGGCAAACCATTCGATTGCGATCGGATCGGCATGAATCGTGGTTGCGGTGTAATATTCGTGATGGACATGAAGCTGAAATTCATGCTGCAGACGCGAAGCAATATTCTGCATAGCGGCGCGCCCGAACCGCTCTTCCGGCTCGGTACGCGACAGGAAGCCGACAAGATCGTCCGGATGCGCCCGTGTGAGTTCGCGATCCTTGCTCAGCGCATAATTGAGGTGGGGCTTATAAAACAGGGTCAGCCGTCGGGCAAAATCGATGCGCTCACATGCGCGTACGAAATCGTCGATACTGTCGACGATCTCGTGCCCGACAGCGGGAACCTTATCGCCGATGTTTCGCCACGGCTCGAAATGGTCAGTATGAAAATAGACCAGAGAGCGCACCCCCATCCGCGCGAGACGATCCGCGAGGCCATTTACGAGCGGGGAAAAGCTGGCCATCAGCGCTTCTGCAACGTAACGCGGAGTTTCACATTGACGACCAGATCGACAATCGTGGCGTCGAGTTGTGACACCACCCAGTCTAGGCCGAATTGATCAATGTAGATCGGTTCGCCGACGCGAATTTGAAGCTCGCACCTAGGTCCGTAATATTGCGCCGAGAAATGCATTCGGCCGCCGGGGCGGAGCATGCGGACCAGTTTTTTCAACACGACCACCGGCGAGCGGACATGCTCAAAGGCTTCATAAAACACGATAAAATCGACACTGTCCGGCGGCACTAGCGGATCGAGATCGTCAAGATCAAGATCAACGGTAGCCGCCTCGAAGCCGCGCGATCGCATAAAGTTGACGGAAGGTTGGGACAATTCCAAACCCATCAGCCGCAACTTCGGGTGGCGCTCGCGCAGAATGTCGAGCACCTGGCCCGCTCCACAGGCCGCGTCGACAACCATCTTCGTGTTGCGCGGAAAATGCCGCTCGCACAAGCTCGCAATACCCTTGAACGGTTCGGTGCCCTGGGTCTTGAACGATTCGATCTTCGATGTGTCGTTGCGATATCCGGCCTGGTCGTCATCCTTCGGATTGCGAAAGACCGAGTGGCAGTCGGCGCACATGTCGAACACGAAGATCTGCTGCGGCACCGTCAGCATCGGCAAATAGTCGAGATAGTAGTCGTGGTAAGGGGCACCGGGCGAAGACAGCGACGTCCGCGCACGCAATCGCGTCTGCGGCAATTGCCATAGGCGCCCGATGTTGGAGCCGTTGCAAACCGGACAACGGTCCAACTGGACCGTTCCGGCGACCTCAAAATTGTCGTGAAATGTCCGGAGCGGATCGAATGCCTGCCGGGGGCAAGCACCAACGGCGCGACTGAGACTTTGCGCGACCACAACAACAATCATCTCCACTAGATCAAATGATCTCTTACCGCATAGGCAATCAGCAAGCCGAAAAACCAGACGGCCATCGATACAATAATCACGATAATAATCGACTCGGTCCGATCAGGATAGAGCGAGGCGTGGGCCAGCTTGGGGCTTACAAATAAAGCCAAGTAGGACCTTTGGCCCTCCGCGTCGAGATACGCTTGCGTTTGCAATTGCATCGCCTGGTCCAACATCTTCTCCGAGACCACCAATTTGGCGTTCAAAGATCTCATATTGCTCGAGATCCGCTGGCGTAACCGACTGCTTCAGTTGAGAATCTTCCTGTACATTGTTGGTGGTGCCAATCGTCTCTTCCATCGCTGCAATACGAGCCTTCAGCAATCCTAGGGTTGGCGATCTGGGGGCGGAGGCGAATTCCGCCCCATATTGCGTTTTCAAGTTCGCCAACGTCTTGCGCATTTCCTCGGTGACCATTTTGTTCGACAGAACGGCCTTATCCGGATTCATCACGCCATGCTTGGCGCGAAACGCACGCATAGCATCTCGCGTGTCGTCAATACGCTTTTCCGTGCGGGCCAGATTCTCGTCGGCCAACTTGACGAAGTCTTTTTCGGCAGCTTCGTTGAGCTTCATGAACATCGTGCCGGCCGCGGCGATCACGCCGTCAGCAAGACGCAGTGAATCGTTCGGCGTAAACGCTCGAACGGTGACGGTCACATTGCCCGTGACGATATCGAATTGGGCGCTCACCATGCGCTGCCAATAGCGATCTAACTCGTCCTGCGATCCCTCGGGATCCAGGCGCGTCAAAAAATCAGCCTCGGGACTCGAAAAGATTGTGCGCGGATCGCCATAGCGCTTCACGTCCTGTGCCGCTTGCGGGCTATTGAGATAGTCCGACACGATGAAGGCGTCGGGAGTCATGCCGCTAGAGCCGACGCCGAGGAAAGAACGATGGGCCGCCGCCTCGGCCGATTCTTGTCCGCGTACGGCAAATTCGAAAGACGTCACATACTGGTTTGACGCTATGTAGCCGTAATAGATGATACCAAGCACCGCTGGTATACCAATTACCAGCAAAGCTGAAATCCCAGCCATACCTCCGAACCGTGCGCGTTTGGCGCGTCGTGGCCGCGGCGGCAGCGCCGGTGCTGGAATCGCGATCGTTACGTCGTTGGCGGGAATCTCCTGCGGCACTTCCGTGTCCGGAACCCGAACCAAGGATTCTTCCTGATCCAGCTTCGGGTCGGTCTGCGATTTCCTCGTCCTACTGCCAATCATTTCCTGTCGTCCTGCGACCAACCGGCTTTCGAATAGGCGATAACAGCCCTCCACACCAAGATCAATCGCCTCTGGACGGGCGGAAAGCCCGCATCGCGACAACTCGACAATCAGTTCCTCTTGTTCGACGACAGTATCTCTTTTCCGCAGGAACCGTTGCAAGTCCATAAGAATATAACGATAGCGCGTCAAACCCTTGGATACCGCCGCGGCTTCCGCTGGAGAAACGGTGGCCGACGAGATCCGTTATAATCGCCATCGAGTTGGAGACGTCGATATCGGCCACGGCGTCGGGGAAGGCCGATCCAATGAACCGGCAATTGTCCTCGATTTCCGGAAGTTCGCCCGCGAGCTCCCGCAAAATCGCCGTCGCCGTCAGATGGCGCGGCTCGTCTCGTTCCACGCCAACAGCAGCCAATCCGTCGCATGCCAAGAGGAGCGGCAAGGTACCCAAGCCGGAACCAATGACATGGTAGGACCGCAGATCAGCGAAGCCGCGACGCAGGAGTTCCGGGATCGCCGTGTCGTATCGGGGACGGGGAAATCCGCGCTGCAGCAAGGCGTGGTAGTGGGCGTGGGCGCCAGAACGATCGACGCCCAAAAGACTGACACGTTGCATCATGACGCGCACGGTTACGCGTCGCACCAACTCCGCGGCTTCAGCCGGAGGGAGCAGTTCCTTACGCGATGCCGACACGTTGCGGCGTTCCAGCCAATAATCGATCGACCGCAAAAGTTCGGCCCCTGGGTTCGCGGGTTGCTTGGCTTCGTCCGTGGTCCGCCGCCGGAAAAATCGCTTCACTGTTGAGCCTTGTCGCGAATCGCTAGGCATGACGTTCCGGTTCCTTCACGATTTCCGCGTAGTGCTCGATCGCGTCCGCGATATCGTCAAAATATGTCAATTTTCCATTATGTAAGGTCGCCCCGATATCGCAATAGGTCAACAGAGTTTCGGTCGCGTGCGAAACCATGATGACGCTACTGTTGGCGAGGCGTTCCTCGAATGCGGCTTGGCAACGCGCAAAAAATCGCGCGTCGCCGGCCCCAATTACCTCATCGATCAGATAGACATCGAATTCGAGCGCGATGCTGACGCCAAACCCGAGCCGCGCCGCCATGCCGCTAGAGTAGGTTTTGATCGGCTCGTCAAAATATTTTCCGAGTTCGGCAAATGCTTCGACGAATTCAACGACCTCCTTAACGTCGAATCCATAGACTCGCGCAACAAAGGCGGCATTTTCCCGGCCCGACATATTCGCTGCGAAGCACCCCGAAAAGCCCAGCGGAAAGGATATATTAGCGCGGCGCACGATGCGCCCGCGATCCGGCAATTCAATGCCACTGATTAGCCTTATAAGGGTCGATTTGCCGGCACCGTTCAGGCCAAGTATCCCGATATTCCTGCGCGTGTCGAACACAATATTGAGGCGGTCGATGACAACTTTTCGGCCGAACCGCGTCGGGTAGCTTTTGTGAACATTGTCGAAAACAATCACGACGGCTCCAAAATCCTTCGAACCAGGACGCGTTGTAGAACGAGACCTACGATTACCACGGATAAGGCCCAGGTCAGTGCATACCCGCGGTCGAGGAACAGGGCTGCATTAGGTGGATAGAAACCGCTCCGAAACCAAAGGATCAAATGAAGGATCGGATTGTAGAGCAAGTAATCGCGGAGTGGTGGAGGCATCTGGTCTGGCATGAACCAGACGCCAGATAATAGGTATAGCGGTCCCAAAAAATAGGATACTAACGTGGCCCAATTCGGGACAAATGACTGAATGGCTGAATTGATCGTCCCCATGCCAAACCCGAATGTCACGCTCGCCAGAATCGCGCCCGCTAGGTTTAGCGGGTTCCACGGGATCGCTTCGCGCACACCATCAATCAGAAACAATCCCGTCATCATGAGGACGCCCACCAGTAGGTATGTTGACGCCTCGATAATTGCACGTGACACCAAAACATCGATCGGCTTCACCGGCGGCAGATTCAATAAGGCCTTGTTGCTGGCGATCGCGCTCGTCAAATACGTTGCGAGTTTGTAGTAGAGGAAGTAGGGCACTAAACCGGTCAACAAGAACAGTGTCAAATTACCGCCGAGCGGCGAGCGGCGACCCAAAACATAGCTGAAAAGAATGATGAACGCGCTCAGGTGAAGGGTCGGTTCGATAATTGCCCACAGGTAACCCAGACGATGTTCACCAAAGTGGGCACGCGTTTCACGCCGAACCAGGGCAGCGATTACGCGAACATTAAGCCGAAGAGCCGCAATCCACGCCCGTCTGATATCGTCATAACCGTCACTTCCATCGAGATATACCATGCTTTGTCAGGCTCGTTTTCTGTCCGTCGAGCGGATATCGTCCCGCAGCGGCTCATCTTCCGGAAAATTTGGGTGCGAGCACTTCATAGCAGAAAACATACCTATTAACCATCGCATACCGGGAGCGTGATCGTAAAGCTTTGATTTCATGGGCGATTATGGCCAGAATTTGGCCCTGGCCACAGCAAACCATTTGGTGCATGTCGCGGGAAAATCGAATAAGATTGAACATTAAATCTGCGTTCGCGCCGCGACGTGGCGCTGAACCGGCGATCGACCAAGCACAGCGGGAATGAACGAACCGAATCAACTTGATCAGTATTTCCGTCCGGAACAACAGCCAGCTGTCTTCGAAGATCAAATCATCGGCGACGCGCTTAATTGCCTCAGGCCTCTGCTTCGCGACTTTGTTGCCAGGCGGGGCCTGGACCGGCTTCCAATTCCCGTTTTCCAGAAACGACTGATCGCTCAGAGCGCTGACCCGCTTAGTGACTTCGAAATCGCGTTCCTGAATGCCCTGGCGCACGGATTTGATAGACGAACGGCACGGTTTGTCGAATTCGGCTCAGGCCTCGGACTCGTCCCGGTTGTTCTTTCCGCCGCCGGCTTCCCGGCAACCGGGTTTGAAGGTGATTTTGCACGCCACGCCGCAGCTCTGGATCTGCTCGATCACCTTCGGCGGCACAAGTTTCCCGGAGCGGATCGGGTAAGTTTGCACTTTCGCCATCTGCCGCTCGACGCCGGCCCCCCTTTCAATGATACGATCCCGATCGTATCCAACCTTCTGCTGGCCCCCCAATACGTCGCCTACCCGGCTTGGCTTGCACTGCTTCGGCAATATCGCGCAGCAATCGTCAATCTCGACCGCTTCATTGAGCGACGCAGTAAACCGCAAGAGCAGCAGAATTTGATCGAGAAACTAGCGGCCGGCGACGTTGTCGCCCTCCGCGCGGTCTATCGTGCGGACAAGGGGTCCGCCAATTTCGTCCTGTTCGCCAACCGTGCCTACGCGGCAATGCAGCCCGAGGCCGCGGCGGAACCTGATGACAGCGACGCGCCGCCAGGGCGACCGAATGTTTCCACGGAACCGATCGCGTCGCCGCAGGCGTCGGAGCCGCGGTTTTGGTTTCCCGGATTTGGAGCAAAATCGGGTTTGTCCCCTGCTCCGTCCGATGCGTTGGCAGCAACGCACACGATTTCGGATATATTGGTCATCGTCTCCGCTGTCGGTGGCGCCTCCAACGGAGCCCGCGACGCCCTGAAATCGATCCGGCGTGCGCCCGTCGCAAATCACCGTCGTGACGCCGCAGGTCGGCGAAGGCTCGTCAACCTGGGCCAAGCGCCTCAACGAGGCTGTCCGGCCCTCAGCGGCGCACTATTTCTTGTTTCTGGACGACGATCTGGCAGTCACCCCGGGTTGCATCGCCGGGATGCGACGCCTTCTGGCAAATAATCCCAACGTCGGCGTTGTCGGAGCGGTGATCGCGGATCGTCCTGACGACGGATCAGGGAGTGCGTTCTGCGGTTATGAAGTCGGCATCGCCTTCATGCCGGTGCCGGCAGGCCGCGGTCGCTCGTTCTACGTTCCGTCCGCAATCGACGCCACGGGCGAAGAATCGCCGGCCAACGCGACAGAACCGATCGCGGTTTCCGGCGCCCTGATGATGGTCCGCTGCGACGATTTCGAACGCGCCGGTGGTTTCAACGATGCCTACCGCCAGGCCTACGCGGATGTCGATCTATGTCTGTCGATCAGACAACAATTGGGCAAGCTCGCCGTCTGCCTCGGCGGTCTCGGCGCAATTCGCGATAGCGAGATTGCCGAAGACAAACCTTTCCCCCGATTGACCGAGGGTGCTGCGGGTTCGCGGTTCGCCGACGATCGCGCTCTGTTTCTGCGGCGGTTCGGCGCCATCGCTCATGCCCACGCGCTCCGCAGCGCAGTCGCGGGTTCGCGTTCATGGCGCTCGGCTCCGCCCCGCCTTGTGATTGTCGCGGCGGCGACCCAACGCGAAGCCGCGATCGCGGTTGGTGGCGCCTGGGCCGCGCTTTTTGGGTGGGATTTTTCCGTAGCCGATCCTGAAGCCAGAGACATGGCAGGGGCGGATGTCATCATTGTCTTCGATCACACATATCCCGTCGGCGAAACCTTCGGCGCCAATCCAGGAACTCTCCTGGTTGCATGGATCGGAAATAACGGCGCGGCGTGGCGCGCGGCCGAGACCCTGAATCGATTTCCCTTGTTGCTTTCCTCCTCGCGCAACGCGTGTGACGCAGCCCGGGAAGATTTGGGACGGACACCGGTTTTGGTGGAAGCCGTCGATCGGAGCGACGCGTGTTTTCCCCTAGCGCATCCGGCGGCGATAAAAGCCGCAATATCGGACTTTCTGGGCCGGACGTTGCGGATTGGAATCAAGATCGGCGTGTCACGGCTGACGGAGCGTGCCAGTTGGGGCGATTTTCATTTCGCCCTCGGGCTAAAGCGCGCCTTCGAGCGGCTCGGCTGTTACGCCCGCATCGACTGCATGGCCGAATGGTATGACGGCGCCGGTGCCGGCGACGACGTCGTTATCGTCATCCGCGGCCCCGCCGCGTACCACATCCTGCCCGGCCCAATGACCATGATATGGCTCATCAGCCATCCGCACGCCAGCGCCGTCACGGAACTCGCGAATTACGATCATGTCTTCGTGGCGTCCGAGAGCTGCGCAACAAAGCTTGCCGGCCGGTTTGGGTCTGATCGCGTATCGCCCTTGCTCCAGTGCACCGATCCCTCACTGTTTCATCCCAGCATGCCATCACCGGTTCGCGAGCAAGTACTGTTTATAGGCAACACGCGCGGACACAGCCGGCCGATGATCGATTGGGCGCTGCGGTGCGGCGTCAACTTTCGTGTCTTTGGCCGCGGCTGGCGCGACAAGGTGCCGGCGGAAAAATACGGCGGCGAGCACGTCCCGAACGATGAACTCGGAGGTTATTACGGCAACAGCAATATCGTCCTCAACGACCATTGGCCCGATATGCGAGACGAAGGGTTTTTGTCGAACCGGCTGTTCGATGCCGGCGCGGCCGGAGCGGCGATCGTCTCGGATGAGGCCGATGGATTGCGTTCAGTGTTCGGAGATTTGGTCAACGTTTGCGGCTCCGCCGACGATCTAAAAAAAATCGCCGAACGGCTCCGACGGGACTGGCGGCTTGATCAGGACCGACGTGAGGCGCTGCGCCGTCTCGTGGTCTCGGCGCATACATTCGATCATCGTGCCCGCGCCATCCTCGACCGAGTGCGGAACCGGGTCAGTCAGCGACGCAACTAATCGACGTTTCGCTATCGCATACTAACGCGAAGCAGATACATTGCGCGGTTCGACTTTCTGCTCTGTTCCGTTCCAATATCAAACATATAGAGGGTATCCAAAGTAGTGCGATGACCATAACGACTTCCAAAACTCTCCCGGCTGCCCCTACCAGCTCGTTGGCTTATGCACTCAGAGGTTATACGCGACAAGGTACCCTCTATGTCGTCGATGATCTGACAACAGCTCCTCCATCCTCTTATTTCGCTGAAACTGGCGGGACCATTGCCCAAATGACAGATATCGGCAGGGGAGTGACTTTCCCGGCTGTGATCTATTTTGGGACTGGCGGGAGAGGTGGCACGACAGATCTCGAAGCCATAATTTCACGGCTCGCCGACACTGCCCGCGAGCGTCTTATCATAAGTGGTCCCCAGGTCCTCGATATCGTGAGGCGCAACGGGCGTTTTCGCAAGTCCTGGGTCGTTGGAAGAATCGGCAATGACGAGCTCGTTGTCGCCGATAATCGAATGACGGGGCAAAAACTGCATCCGCATAATTCAGAACTTCATGTAACCAATCTTGCCGCGACGATGGTCTCCAGGCCAGATCTCTTCCGCTTCATCGTCGATCTTTCGCGTGACAAACTCGGATTTTACACTCCCCACTTCACGAGGCATTTTGAATACACGTGGTTCGCCGAAAGGTTCGAAGGTGATGTCTTAGGCCAGGAAATTGCCGACATCGGCGCTGGTCTGTCCCCCGTGCCGATTTTCATCGCCGAGCGCGGAGCGATTGTTCACTGCATCGATCATTCCAGGCTTATTCGCACGCAGGAAAACCGAGCCGACTGGAACGAATGGGGATTCCTCGATTATTCAAAATTGCACCCAAACATGAGAGCGTACAACATAGACATCACAAAATTCCAACCCGAAAGCCGGTTCGACGCAATTTATTCGATTAGCGTCATCGAGCACATGCCGCGCGAAATATGGGAACATACATTGCGCTTGACCGCGTCCTGGCTCAAGAAGGGCGGTCAACTCCTGCTGACGCTGGACCTTCTTCAAGGCACGGATTGGCTGTGGAATATAGCGGGCGGCGTGGAATTTGCGCCGCGGGAGACACACGGCGGGATCAAAGACGTGTTGAACGTTCTTAGGGCGTGCGGCTTCACCATCAAAGAGATCACGATCCAACGCGATATTCCATATTCGGTGACTGACATTGTTTATTTGGACTGTGGATTGTAGTTCCCGGATCAACACCCAAACTAGTCGCCCGTGAAGAACGGCCAACTCATTGAATGAGAATTCTGATTTTGGAGTGATTGAGTAATCGATTTTGCCGGAAAGGCGGGGTTTGATGCCGATTTTCTTGCGATTTGGGATTCCGGTTTTGGGCGGATCGTGATTCTCTGGGGCCGAGGTTTCGGCGCGGAGGAACATGATGTCGCGACCGCGGGACGATCGCCAAAAGGACCTGCTGCGTCCGGCGCTGGACCAGATCATCGACCTGGGGCACCCGCTGGCGCGGCTGGCGCGCGAGATCGACTGGGACTTTCTCGATGGCCGGTTTGGCTCGGTATGTCGGCCGGGGCCGGGCCAACCCGGATTGCCGACGCGGCTGGTGGCCGGTCTCTTCATTCTGAAGCACATGCACAATTTATCGGATGAAGCGCTGTGCGCACGCTGGATCGAGAACCCGTATTATCAATATTTTTGCGGCGAGGAGAGCTTCTGTCACCAGTTGCCGTTCGATCGCTCGTCGCTGACGCGATGGCGGCAGCGGCTGGGCGAGGAGCAACTCGTGGCGGTCATGCAGGAGAGTCTCTCCGTAGCGCACCAGACCGGCGCGATCGCGACCAAGGACCTGGAGCGGGTGGCGGTCGATACCACGGTGCAACCAAAGGCCGTCGCCCATCCGACCGACGCGCGCTTGATGCATCGGGCATTGGAGAAGCTGGTGGCGCTGGCCGAGCGTGAAGGGGTCCCGCTGCGCCAGAGCTATCGCCGCGTCGCCAAGCGCGCCGCCATCATGGTCGGGCGTTATACCCACGCCCATCAGTTCAAGCGGATGCGGCGGGAACTGAAGTTCCTGCGCACCCGGCTCGGCCGCGTCATCCGCGACATCAGGCGCAAGATCGATGGCGATGCCGCACGCCAGGCGCGCTTCGGCCCTCTCCTCGATCTCGCGGGCAAGGTGAGACTGCAGGATCATCGCCAGCGCGGCCCAAAGGTCTATTCGCTGCACGCGCCCGAGGTCGAATGCATCGGCAAGGGCAAGGCCAGGACGCCCTACGAGTTCGGCTGCAAAGTGAGCGTCGCGACACCGGTCACCTCGCCCAAGGGTGGCCAGTTCGTGCTCCATGTCAAAGCACTGCACGGCAATCCGTTCGATGGCCACACGCTCGGCCCCATGGTCGCCGACATGGAAAAGCTTATTGGCGTCGCGGCCCAGCGCATCCATGTCAACAAGGGCTATCGCGGCCACAATCATCCCAACAAATTCAAGGTCTGGATCACCGGCCGGGTCCGCAATACCACCGCCGCCATCAAACGCGAGATGAAGCGACGCGCCGCCGTCGAACCCGTCATCGGCCACATCAAGGCCGAGCACCGCATGGATCGCAATTATCTCAAAGGCCGCGACGGCGACCGCGCCAACGCCGTGCTCGCCGCCGCCGGCTACAACTTCAGTCTGCTCCTGCGCTGGCTCCAAGCGCTTTTGCGCGCCTTCTTCCAAATACGCGACAACTCTCCCGTCGCCGCGCAAATCCCTAAATAACCGCCCGACCGCATTCTTCACGGTCAACCAACTGAATATCTCAATTTCGTCCAAAGAGGTAAGCGGTCAGCGGTCCCGTGTATCAGATGACGCCAAGTTCGGTGATGTTCGACCTCTCGGCGGTTTGCGTTCGGGGGAATGAATGCAGTCTGAACACAAGTCCAGCGTAAGCGGTCAGGCGGTCCCGTGTATCGGATGACGCCAAGTTCGGTGATGTTCGACCTCTCGGCGGTTTGGTTCGGGAGGAATGAATGCAGTCTGAACACAAGTCCAGCACCAAGAGCTTTGAGTTGATCGAGGCGGAAGTTTCGCGTCTCGAGGCCAGTCCTGAGACGCCGCGGCGGCGGTGGTCTGAGGCGGCGAAGGAGCGGATTGTGGCGGCAGCGGCGCAGCCAGGGGCGAACGTGTCAGCGATCGCGCGTACTCATGGGCTGTCACCGCAACAGGTTTTTGCCTGGCGCCGGAAGGCGGTGGTCGGTTCAGGGGCCAAGAACCCGGGCACGGCGGCCCCGTCCTTCGCCATGGTTACGATCGATGCGGAGGTCAGCGGTATTGTGGAGCTTGCTGTCGCCGGGGTGACGATCCGCCTTGGTCCGACAGTGCCGGCGGCGCGGGTGAAAGAACTTTTGCGGGCGGTCCGGTCGGCATGATTCCGACCGGCGCTTCGGTCTTCGTCGCGACCCAGCCGGTGGACTTCCGCAAGGGAGCTTCGGGATTGATGGCCTTGGTGCAGGGCAGCGGCGCCGATCCGTTCTCGGGTGCGCTTTATGTGTTTCGGTCGAAGCGCGCCGACCGCGTGAAGATGGTGTGGTGGGACGGCGGCGGCGTGTGTCTCTTCGCCAAGACGCTGGACGAGCACGGCTTCCATTGGCCTCGGATCGAGAACAGCGTGATCCGGCTGTCGATGGCGCAGCTCATGGCCTTGGTCGAGGGCATGGATTGGACGCGGGTGAAGGCGATAACAGCGCGCCACCCGATGTCGGTCGGATAACCCTGCGGCGAGATGACTCAGGGCCGGCTTCGCGGCGGCGCCGATTAGCGAATCGTGTTTCAATCTCGACCATGATCGATACCGCGGCCGAGCTGCCAAACGATGTCGAGACGCTGAAGGTAATGCTTCTCGCGGCTCGCGCGGAGACGGCGACCTTGACGGCCGAGGCTTCGGCGTTGACGGCCGAGGCGGCGACGTTGCGGGCAGCCAAAGCCGCGGCGGAGACTCGGATCGAGCGCTTGCATGCCCTGCTCAAGACGCTGGAGCGGGCACGGTATGGACGGCGATCCGAAACGCTCGATCCCGATCAGCATGAGTTCGCCTTCGAAGAGATCCAGACCGGTCTCGGCGCGATCGAGGCGACGCTCGACGCGGTCGCCAAGACGCCGCAACCGCGCGCGCCACGGCCGCGCAAGAAGTTGCCGGCTCATCTCGAGCGGATCGAAGTGGTCATCGAACCCGAAGCGACCTGCGGCGCCTGCGGCTCCGGTGAGCGGGTCAAGATCGGCGAGGATGTGTCCGAACGTCTCGACGTCATCCCGGCACGGTTTCGGGTGATCGTGACGCGCCGGCCGCGCTATGCCTGCGCCGCCTGCCGCGAGGGTGTGACGCAAGCGCCAGCGCCGGCCCATCTGATCGAGGCGGGGATTCCGACCGAGGCGCTGCTCGCTCATATCGCCGTCGCCAAATACGCCGATGGCCTACCGCTCTATCGGCAGGAGGCGATCTATGCCCGCGAGCAACTCGAACTCGGCCGTAATCTCATGGCCGGCTGGATGGGGCGGATCGGCTTTCACTTGGAGCCGCTCGCCGATCGTGTCTTGCATCACATTCGCGCCGGGGAGCGAATCTTTGCCGACGAGACGACGCTGCCAACGCTGGAACCCGGCGCCGGCAAGGCGAAGATCGCTTGGTTATGGACCTACGCTCGCGATGACAGACCGTTCGGTGGAGTTGGCCCCCCGATGGTGGCCTACCGGTTCGAGGACAGCCGCGGCGGCGATTGTCCGGCCCAACACCTCGCCGGGTTCTCGGGCCTGTTGCAGAGCGACGGCTATGCCGCCTACAAGCGCCTCGCCGATCCCCGCCGCGCCGGTGGTCCGATGACGCTGGCGGCATGCTGGGCACACCTCAGGCGGTACTTCTACGAACTTCACATCGCCGATCTGTCCGACACCGCCACCTGGACGGTCGAGCGCATGGCCGCGCTATGGGGCATTGAGCAAGAGATTCGCGGCAGCACCCCCGAGATTCGCCAGGCGGCACGGCGCACAACATCCGCGGCGATCGTCGCCGAACTGTTCGAGCGCTGGGAAGCGGAGCTCAAGCGCATCCCCCGCAAATCCAAATTAGCCGACGCGATCCGATACGGAACTCGACGCCGCGCCGATTTCGAGCGCTTCCTTCATGACGGCCGGATCGACATCGACAACAATACCGTCGAGCGGACCATCCGCCCGCAAACCATCACCCGCAAAAATTCTCTCTTCGCCGGGTCGGACGGCGGCGGACGAACTTGGGCGACCCTTGCCACGCTGCTGACGACGGCAAAACTTAACAACGTCGATCCTCAAGCCTGGCTCAAGCTCACCCTCGAGCGCATCGCCACCGGCTGGCCCAATCGCAAACTCGACGCCCTCATGCCCTGGAACGATCGAACCGCCTGAACGGTATCGGCTGGGCGCTTACAGTCCAGCACCAAGAGCTTTGAGTTGATCGAGGCGGAAGTTTCGCGTCTCGAGGCCAGTCCTGAGACGCCGCGGCGGCGGTGGTCTGAGGCGGCGAAGGAGCGGATTGTGGCGGCAGCGGCGCAGCCAGGGGCGAACGTGTCAGCGATCGCGCGTACTCATGGGCTGTCACCGCAACAGGTTTTTGCCTGGCGCCGGAAGGCGGTGGTCGGTTCAGGGGCCAAGAACCCGGGCACGGCGGCCCCGTCCTTCGCCATGGTTACGATCGATGCGGAGGTCAGCGGTATTGTGGAGCTTGCTGTCGCCGGGGTGACGATCCGCCTTGGTCCGACAGTGCCGGCGGCGCGGGTGAAAGAACTTTTGCGGGCGGTCCGGTCGGCATGATTCCGACCGGCGCTTCGGTCTTCGTCGCGACCCAGCCGGTGGACTTCCGCAAGGGAGCTTCGGGATTGATGGCCTTGGTGCAGGGCAGCGGCGCCGATCCGTTCTCGGGTGCGCTTTATGTGTTTCGGTCGAAGCGCGCCGACCGCGTGAAGATGGTGTGGTGGGACGGCGGCGGCGTGTGTCTCTTCGCCAAGACGCTGGACGAGCACGGCTTCCATTGGCCTCGGATCGAGAACAGCGTGATCCGGCTGTCGATGGCGCAGCTCATGGCCTTGGTCGAGGGCATGGATTGGACGCGGGTGAAGGCGATAACAGCGCGCCACCCGATGTCGGTCGGATAACCCTGCGGCGAGATGACTCAGGGCCGGCTTCGCGGCGGCGCCGATTAGCGAATCGTGTTTCAATCTCGACCATGATCGATACCGCGGCCGAGCTGCCAAACGATGTCGAGACGCTGAAGGTAATGCTTCTCGCGGCTCGCGCGGAGACGGCGACCTTGACGGCCGAGGCTTCGGCGTTGACGGCCGAGGCGGCGACGTTGCGGGCAGCCAAAGCCGCGGCGGAGACTCGGATCGAGCGCTTGCATGCCCTGCTCAAGACGCTGGAGCGGGCACGGTATGGACGGCGATCCGAAACGCTCGATCCCGATCAGCATGAGTTCGCCTTCGAAGAGATCCAGACCGGTCTCGGCGCGATCGAGGCGACGCTCGACGCGGTCGCCAAGACGCCGCAACCGCGCGCGCCACGGCCGCGCAAGAAGTTGCCGGCTCATCTCGAGCGGATCGAAGTGGTCATCGAACCCGAAGCGACCTGCGGCGCCTGCGGCTCCGGTGAGCGGGTCAAGATCGGCGAGGATGTGTCCGAACGTCTCGACGTCATCCCGGCACGGTTTCGGGTGATCGTGACGCGCCGGCCGCGCTATGCCTGCGCCGCCTGCCGCGAGGGTGTGACGCAAGCGCCAGCGCCGGCCCATCTGATCGAGGCGGGGATTCCGACCGAGGCGCTGCTCGCTCATATCGCCGTCGCCAAATACGCCGATGGCCTACCGCTCTATCGGCAGGAGGCGATCTATGCCCGCGAGCAACTCGAACTCGGCCGTAATCTCATGGCCGGCTGGATGGGGCGGATCGGCTTTCACTTGGAGCCGCTCGCCGATCGTGTCTTGCATCACATTCGCGCCGGGGAGCGAATCTTTGCCGACGAGACGACGCTGCCAACGCTGGAACCCGGCGCCGGCAAGGCGAAGATCGCTTGGTTATGGACCTACGCTCGCGATGACAGACCGTTCGGTGGAGTTGGCCCCCCGATGGTGGCCTACCGGTTCGAGGACAGCCGCGGCGGCGATTGTCCGGCCCAACACCTCGCCGGGTTCTCGGGCCTGTTGCAGAGCGACGGCTATGCCGCCTACAAGCGCCTCGCCGATCCCCGCCGCGCCGGTGGTCCGATGACGCTGGCGGCATGCTGGGCACACCTCAGGCGGTACTTCTACGAACTTCACATCGCCGATCTGTCCGACACCGCCACCTGGACGGTCGAGCGCATGGCCGCGCTATGGGGCATTGAGCAAGAGATTCGCGGCAGCACCCCCGAGATTCGCCAGGCGGCACGGCGCACAACATCCGCGGCGATCGTCGCCGAACTGTTCGAGCGCTGGGAAGCGGAGCTCAAGCGCATCCCCCGCAAATCCAAATTAGCCGACGCGATCCGATACGGAACTCGACGCCGCGCCGATTTCGAGCGCTTCCTTCATGACGGCCGGATCGACATCGACAACAATACCGTCGAGCGGACCATCCGCCCGCAAACCATCACCCGCAAAAATTCTCTCTTCGCCGGGTCGGACGGCGGCGGACGAACTTGGGCGACCCTTGCCACGCTGCTGACGACGGCAAAACTTAACAACGTCGATCCTCAAGCCTGGCTCAAGCTCACCCTCGAGCGCATCGCCACCGGCTGGCCCAATCGCAAACTCGACGCCCTCATGCCCTGAAACGATCGAACCGCCTGAACGGTATCGGCTGGGCGCTTACAAGCAGAGAACCGCCGGTCCCGATAGGCCTACGCGGACAAAGCGCGCTGCTCTGCCGTAGATCGGCACCCGCAGAGGCTTGCCATCGGCGCCGCCGAACGGTGTGTCGTCGTCTCGCTTAAATTCCCGTGACCACGATTTACCATCTTGCGACAAAAAAATCTCCAGATGCGCCGCGTTTGCAACACCCCTCGGCAAAGTATCTATCCTGTCGTAGACGACGACCTCCTGAACCGGAACCGGCTCGCCCAAATCCACCATCCACCAAGGGTCCGGCTGGAGGTCGGTGCAGAAATTATAGTATCCTGTGATCATTCCGTTGTTACCGCCGGCGGCGTCTTCCACGGGATCGTCGTGCCACGACCCCTTACCCGTCGAACTTTGCGACGCCGGCTTATTTAGAGCAAGGTTCGGGCGTGAATCTCGACATAGCGCCGAGGCGCCTTAGCGAGAATGAACTGCGCATCTAACCCAGCTTGATAAAATTCCTGAATTGGCGCTTTGAAAGGTTGGTCTACAACCTTGCGTAGCACAGTACATACCAAGGAATGTGACAGCGAGGGATGTTGCGCAAGGCCTTCGCGAAACGCATCGCCCTTGACCAACGGGAAGAAAATCTCGTCGCTCACAAGACCGATAAGTTTAATTTCGTATTCATTTGCCGCCGCCAAATCGAAGAAGAAACCGGGTTGCGGATGGAAGAGGCCGTGATTTGTCCACCCGATGCACGGTTGCCAATGGACCATGACGCCGCCGGGACGTGTGAATTCGTGTATGAGACGATAAACGTTGGCTTGATCGAAAACATGCTCGGACGTGCCATTGTTGACGACGTAGTCAAACGTGCGACTTACTTGGACTGGCCCGTTCAAATCGACGCAAAGGCGCCGAGGCCCCAACCCTAGTTCGATCGCCATATAAAAACTGGGCTCGAATATGATATGGTAAAATGCACGTGCTATGCCGACGGACTTCCGATAGTTTGACTTACTATGAATTCGAAGCTTCGGCACGCCGCAGTGCCTCCTCATAGCGCTCTTTAGGAACGAATGGCGCAACGACTTCAAAAATCTGAGGTGCCGTGTGGTGGAGGCTGATAACGGATTCGCCAAATTCCAGAAGTTGTCCGCCCGGCGACCAAGCCCCTATTGCGAGAGCTCGCGCAAAAAAATCCGCAATTGATGGGGTTAGAGCCATTTTACCATCTCTATCCGCAGTAGGTGGGCGGATTCGCGAGAAGCGTGGAATCGATAGTGCCCAACTGAACGAACCTTGTCGATAGGCGCCGGACGCAAATAGTCCCTAGCCTATATCTGCGGGGCCAGCGACAATCTCAGCCACTTAGGTGTTCGGAGACTTAAGCGAACGACTAGTTGACATGGACTGCGCTGCGGATATTCGCTATCAGTGAGCGACTAAAAAGAGAATCCGGGCTCTTGTCATTGGTCGGAACTTCTCAGTTTCAGAATCGGAAGTGCCGGTGAATCTGCGCGACCATCCAAACCCTTCTGTGTTGCGTCCTGGTGACGGGCACTATCGCGCCTTCGTTGGCCCACCACGCGAATACGACGTCGTCGGAGCATCGCAGTTTCGGTTGCTTACCGCACTTGGCCTTCGCGAAAGTCACTACTGTCTTGATTTTGGGTGCGGGTCACTCCGGCTTGGCAGAATTCTAATTCCCTATTTGGCCCGTGGCCGATATTTCGGAATTGAACCCAATACGTGGCTCATAGAAGATGCAATAAAGAATGAGCTTGGACAAGAAATAATAGAAATTCGTCAACCTAAATTCAGTTATAATTCCGATTTTAATTGCTTTATCTTCGACCGACAATTCGATTATATTATTGCTCAATCAATTTTTTCCCATGCCAAAGTAGATTTATTCGAAAGAGCCATGACCACTGCGGCTAACGCTTTGGCCCCCCCGGGTCTGCTATTGGCAACTTTCGTACCGCATCAGGAAAGCCGACAGCGAGGATGGGAAGGGCGGGGCTGGCTCTATCCCGACGTTTGCACGTATTCCAAGGAGGAAGTTGAGGAGCTTTGCCGAAAAGTCGGATTGGCTTTCAGGTTTTTGCCGTGGCGACATCCACGACAAGTATGGTTTGCTGCCGCGCATACCGCACAGATGCTTCCACCAGAAACATTTGACGCGCAACTCGGTGGGTTAATCCTCGGCGTTCCGTCATACAGCTAAAGAATTTTTGCCCTTACGTAACCCTTTATTGTCTTGATGGAGCATCAAGTGAATGAGAGCATCGGTGACCAGCAACCTAACCTCGAGCAAATTCTCAAATATATGTTACGCGGGTTTCAGGCCGACGACATATTATACATAGAGGATGCTGGTTTTTCACTCCAGGCGGCACCTGATCGCAGAATTGCGAGTTCGCAAAATCTTCCCCATGAAGCGCCGGTGGTCATCGACCTGGCGCCGCCGGCGGTGACTTCCGCTTCTCTCGATGCAAGAGCAGAGCGAGTAGCTCATCTCAGTCGGATCGCCGGGCAACGGTTGATCGTCACTGGATCCGACGCCCTGAGTTCGGTTCGAGATACGGGTCTTTTCAAGGAAGAGTGGGTCGTAGGAAAATTCGATGGCCGCGACATCGTCGTTGCCGACAAACGGCCCTCTGGCGAAGAACGCCATGGGCATGACATCGGTCCGGTAAGGCTTCGAGCGGCCGCCGAAATTGTCCCTCGTCCCGATCTGTTGCGTTATCTCGTGGATATTTCCCGGGAGACGCTCGGCTTCTTCACCGTCCACTTTACGCGCTGTGAAGAATATACATGGCTTGCCGAAAAACTCGAGGAACCAGTGGCGGGCTTTCAAATTGCGGATATTGGAGCCGGGCTTTCGCCAACGCCAATATTCGCCGCGGAACGTGGCGCCACCGTGCATTGCGTTGATTATTCCCCTCATATTCGCACGGTGGACAACCAAGCCCAGTGGAACGAGTGGGGCTTCATCGATTACTCGCGCTTTCACCCGAATCTGCACGCTTATAATATGGATGTTCTTGCCTATCGACCTGAACACCCGCTGGACGTTCTCTACTCGATCAGTGTGGTCGAGCACTTTCCGCGCACGGGATGGGAGCGATTCCTCAATTTGGCAAAGAAGTGGATCAAACCGGGTGGCCGGCTGCTATTGACCATCGATCTGATTCCGGGAACGGATTGGTTGTGGAATTTGGCGGGGGGTAAGGAGCTCGAATCCGCGGAGAATCACGGAAGCGCTCAGGACTTCATCGATTTCCTGAGCAAGGCCGGCTTCAACGTCGTCGAGCATCGAGTTCGCCGCGACATTCCGTATTCCGTGTCGGAAACAATGTATTTCGACTGCATTGCGTGACGCCCGCCGTCACGGTTAGTTCTTTGCTTCCGAGGTCTGGGATATGCGGCGCTCGAACGTATCTCTGTCTTCTCGGGGCACCAAGGGAGTCCTTGGCGTTCGTTGTATCGGTCCATTGCCCGGAACACCGCATAAAGCAGGCCTTGCGCAGCATAAGAGTTGAAATCATCCCCAAGAATTCGACTGTTGACGGACCCGAAGCGTTGACGCAGGGCCTGATCCTCGATCAATCGACCGAGCGCCGCGAAATAGTCGTCATGGGTGGCATGGAGCTGCGTGTCCGGTAAGAAATAGGCGCCGTCATTATACGGATAGCACAGGATCGGCAATCCGGCCGCGGCGGCCAGCTCGTTGCTGCGGCTTGCGCCAGCCATCGGCGGGTGCGCATAGATATCGCAGCACTGCAAGAAGGCACGGAGATCGGTCTCGTACTCCGTGAAGCGCAACCGCGCGCTTTCCGCAAATTCCTTGAGCTGCGGACATGTCGCAAGAATACTCGCTTCGCCATCTTTATTGATGCCGACGAGCTGCCAGATCACTTGAGGATAAGCGCGCAAAATGCCGGCCACGTAGTCCCAGTAGCGTCGATCCTCGATTCTTCGTTCGAAATTGATTCCGGCACTGGCAATGACTACAGCAGCCCCACGCTCAGGATATCCGAATGTTTCGCGTCTGTAGTTTTCTTTCGCCAGGAACGGAACCGCAGGAATTGGCATCACAACCAACTTGTCGCCGTAGCGCTGAACCGTCGCACGGCTCGGTACGCCGATCGGAATAAGTCCGTCCACCAATTGAGTTCGATAACATGCCGTTGACGAGTTCCACGGAAACGACCGGAAAATTCCTATAAAGCGCCTGTTCGAGGATGTATTGGGGCGACACCGGGAAAAGCACAACACAGTCAGGTTGAATGCGTTTTAGCGCCCCGACGAAGCGCTCGACGTAGCCGCCACCCGTTGGGGCATCGGCGTAAGAGATGGTCAATCGATTCTCGCGCAGGGTTTCGTGGCTGAAGCCATAGGCACTCAAGAGTCCCTCGAGAGAGGCGACGGCGCCGCTATGGACACCGATCAGCCTGTAATCGTTGCTGGGCCAGTGATTCTTTGCGACGAGAATATCGACTGACACGTTGCTCATCTTGGATGTCACCAAGTAGCCATAGTCCACCATCATTTTTGTCGTCGTATTACGCGGTAAATGGCCGAAGTCGTCGGTGACGATGCAAATCTTCAAGCGGGGCGGGTGCAGTGGTCGGCGCCGCACAAAATCGTGTTTCGATATTTCCGCCGCGAACTCAGCGCCAACGCCATCGACAAGTTCCGTGACAAAATCGAACCTGCCTTTTTGCGCGAAATACGTGCGGTGCAACTCTGGTTGAATTCCGTCAAACCCCCAGGGTTTATTTGCCTTAAACATACTCCAGTAGATTGGCGCCAGGCCGCTTGCCAACGCGAACCGAATCTCAAGAGAAACGTCGTTATCGTAAAGCAGCTTGCGCGCCGCCGATTCAAAGACTTCCGGTTCAACGCAAGGATAGCGCCGCGAAAAGTGCTAGTTCGAAGGCAACGGAGATCGGTCGCCCCTCCGCTTGGAGTGAAATCTGCGCGGTCACTGTGGCATCGTCGATTTTGGTAGTTTCCACCACGTGTCCGACGGCGTTCGCGAGACGGAAGAATAGCTGGGTCGCAAGTCCGGGATTGATTTGTGCCCCTGTAAGCCACGCCGCGACGGACACGGCTCGCGCAAAGTGGTCGAACATTCGATTTGGCCGCGTCGTCCTTCGTGACGGAAGAATGGAATTCGGTGCTCGCTCCGGCGAATTCGTCGATGAGCGCAAAAACTTCGTCAAAATTTGCGTCCGCCTGCGCCTTGAACGTCATGCTCAGTACGTCATCCAGGGTCAATCGGCGGGAATTTCCATCCATATCACATTCCTTCTGGACTCTCACGCGGCCGCCTGGGCAGACTGGGACCAGCGAATTGCCTCGCTAATATAGTCAACTTTGTCCAGTGGCAAGTCTCCATAAAACGGCAAGCACAACACCTCACGCGCCGCCCTGTTAGCGTGCGGGAGTAGTTCGGATCTCGCCGTTGGCAAATATTTGTAGCAGGCATAATCACTTGTCAGAGGAAAGAAGTATTTCCGCGCAAACACATTGAGCCCACGTAACTGGTCGTAAATTACGTCGCGGGTGACGCCAAAAATTTCGGCGTTAACACGCATGACAAAATATTGCTGGCTGTTCGTCACGTTGGGCGGGACGTCGATCAACTTCAATCCCTTGAGATCGGCGAGATTACGGCTATAACGCTCGCGGATGGCGCGCCGACGCTCGCGTTCGCTGCCAGCTATCTCCAAGACAAGCAGCCCCATCAACGCCTGAAGCTCGTTCATTTTCCCGTTGATACCGGGCATGACGACTTCGAATTCGTTCTTTATCCCGAAGTTCTTGAGCAGGTCGGCGCGTTCCTTCAAGTTCGGATCGGCGGTCGTCAGGCAACCGCCCTCGCCGCTATGAAACAGCTTGGTTGGGTGAAAGCTGAACATGGAGACATCGCCGAAATTGCCGATACCGACGCCGTCGATCTCGGTCTGGAACGCGTGGGCCGCGTCATAGATGACGCGCAGGCCGGATTGTTCGGCGATCTTGCCGATCTGCTGTACGTCGCAGGGAATACCGTAAACATGCACCCCCAAAATTCCGCTGGTGCGATGCGTGATCAGTTGGGCGATCCCCGCGGGATCGATCGTCAATGTCTCGGGGTCAATGTCGCAGAAAACCGGCGTGATGTTGTTCCATGCGAGCACGTGTGTCGTCGCCGGGAAGGTGAACGGCGTGGTGATAACCTCGCCCTGTAGCCGCAGGCCCTGCACGGCTACGAGCAGCGCCGACGTTCCATTATTAAACAGTGACAGGTACGGAACATTGAGCGCCTGCCTAACCGCGACCTCGAAGGCTCCGTGTTGTGGACCGCCGTTAGAAAGCCATTTTGATGCCCAAACATCCTTTAATCGCGAGGAAAATTTATCGAGATCCGGAAGTAAAGGCCGTGTCACGTATATCGGTTCGTCGAGCCGCGCGATCATAGAGAAACCACCTTGGCCGAGCCTCCATCGATAACGGGCGTTCATCAGTTGCAAAACACTAGAATTGATCACGCAAGCGTCGCAAGCACTCGGCTTCGCCAATCCGAATGCAACGACGATCAGTGGGCATTTAGGGTTCGGAGCGCGCCGATTACAAAGCCAAACCCCATCCGATCGTCACGTATTCATGGATGGAATTCGATCTCGCAGCGCCTCGATCATGTGGTCATTGATCTTACAGGCTCCTTCATACACCGTGTATTCCCTCGTGAAATTTTTCTCGTAGAAGGAACGCCACCGCTCAAAATCGTGCACCGGCTGTATCGCCGCATTCTCGTGAGAAAGTCGGAGTGTCGGTTTGCCGAGAGCGGCAGAAAGTGCATCTAACGATTCCGTATAACGTTCCATAATTCCAACAAATACAAGAGAAGCGTCGAAAATGAAGCTTTCAGCGAGTTGTTGTGAAAATCCCGGTAATTGACACAAAATACCAAGTTCGTTGCGATTTTCCGCTTCTTTTAATGCGTATCGATGCAGCCAAGTCTCGAAGGTTGGATCGTCCTCCAGTCCATCAACCGGTAATCCCCTGCGTTGACGGTCCTTGGTGAAGAACCAAACCGACAAGAAGCGGGCGAAAGGCTCGCGAAAAAAAGTGATAAATTGCGAAGCGGTAGGATAGCAATCCATGATGCCCAAACCCAGCAGCGCATTGAAATGTCCGTGAATACACATTGGGCCGCGCCAGTCATAGCGCGGAGCAGGCGCTGCTTCGGAGCGATAATGATAATGCGTTTCCAGCCGACCGTCAGGGAACCACTCGCGCAACGACCGTAGCAGGCTGGTTCCTCCGGTTCTCGGCACATGCAAGGATATCAAAGGCTCGTGAGGATTATACGGGATCATTGACGCGCGTCCGGCTTTTCCGCTAGACCTCCTTGTCGCTGATATGTAATCGGTTATCAATCGCCGCTGCGGTCAATTCATCGGAAGCGCAGCAGGGTGACGATGAAAGACAAGCTCCGATCATCGCCGCCGCGGCCAATGTCCTGGGGCTTAGCGCTCTTGCTGGCCGTGATCGTTAGCGTGAATTTGCTGCCGCTCGCAACGTCGGCGCGGACTGAGATCGCAACGCGATTTGTCGTGACCTTCTGTGACATTGTACTTTTGTTGTTGATCGCCAACGCAACTTCAAGATCTCCGAAATGATCGATGAACGGTATGGCGCCCTCAAGTTCCAATGCCGTGATTTTATCGAGTGCCTGAAACTCGCATTCAAGAGAATCGCCGATCCAGCCGTCATGCCAGTACCGCCCGGCGATGCGCCGCGTCTGGATTGCGTTACCCGCCGTGGGCAGCCTGACCCTGGCGATGATTTCATCGAGATAGCGATGGAGGCCATCGCGCTCGCGCCCCATTCGTTCATCGAGCTTCTGATAAAACTCAATGCTCCGGTCGCGCTTAATCAATCCGCCTTTCAACTCGCCCACATCCTCGGAGTTCAGGACATAGCCCGGGATAAACTGCTTTCCCAAAGGACGTTGCACGTAAAACGTTCCGTGGGTGCCAACAATTTCCTCGGCGGGCCGTGTATTTGTGTAGAGATAGATCGACAGGCATTTCCGAGAATTTTTTTGTCGAATATCCGGCGGCAGATTAATTCGCGGAAAACCGTGCCAGCTATATTCGTTGGTTTCGAAGAACACAGCGCGATTGAACCCGACCGAATAGCTCTTGATTTCATTTCTGTCGGGATCGCGAGGATTCGAATGAACTTCGATGTCGCCTCCCCAGGCTGAATTCCACCCCTTATTGAGATAGATTAGCAAGTTTACGCGCCGATGAGCTTTCCCCCCGGAGACGTAATTGAAGTCGACGTGGGGATCCAGTTCCTGCCCATGCAGGTTTTCGTGTGTCCCGCCTCCGTAAAGGGTGGGATCGCCAATCAGATCGGGAATTCCGGTCAACTCCGACATGGCGCCGAGAAATTTCTTGGAGAAGAGCCAATCGTAAAACTCGGCATAGAACGGACTGATGTCAGCGAGTTTTGTGTTAACAGCCTTGCCGCCGACTTCTCCATATTCGTTGATCGCCTTCGCCTTATCGAAGGCGGGAAAGTCGGCCAGAGCGCGTTCAGCAATGTCCGGGATCAGGAAGTCATCCACACAAGCATGCTTGAACGGGCGGGCGGTCTGGAAATCCCGACATATCGCTGGGGCCTTCGCCAACACCGATTTAGAAATCATTTGGCCATCCATCAGGAATTTCGATAGGAACTTAACAATACTCGAACCGCTTCCGCGAGTATAGGAAGCATTTTCCGGCTTCTCCGAAAGTGTCGAACGGCGCCAGATGCCCGTCTCCTTTCTCATTGAATTCTCGGACTGCACGAATTTGGCCGAACTCGGGGTGACCGTGGAATGCCCACATATCATCGAAATAGATCAAAGCGCCGGAAGCGATGAAACGATCGATCCAGAACAACACATGTCGGGTCGAGGTATAGAAATCCACGTTGACCGTAATAATCGAGGGCGGCGTCCCCTCTATTTCCCTCATCAAATTGTCGGTCAAGCTATCCTCGAACCTTCCCTTGACATAGGTTACCGGGACCTGCCTAGCGAACGGATGCGTTTTCATTTTTTCCTGAATTGTTTCCATGCTGTGGGCGAAGGCTCCCGGACTCCACCCCTTATGTCGATCGGCCAGATGCTCGGACGGAGGCAACCCTTCAAAGCTATCGAACGCATAGACCTGAAACATTTGGGGATCCAGTTTACGCCGGATCGCGATCTGTTCGGCCGCCAACATAAACGCAGCCAATGTTCCGCCCCACCCGGTTCCGAATTCGTAGTAGGTGCCGAACGGTTCGGGGACACGCGGTCTCATCTTGGCAAGTTTATCCAAATATGCGGAAAATAATCGAACCAATGACTTTCGCGGCTTGGCAAAAACCTCATCCATCGGGCGCTCCAACATATTTATATTTCGGCGGGTATCCCGCCTTTTGATTCAGCACAAACTCTCAAGCAGATAATCGCGTGCGGCAACGATACTCAGCGCATCGAACACCAAATCGGGCAATGACGAATAAAATTTGTAGAAGCGAGCAGCAAGGTCGGCCAAGTCGCACGCCCGCGTCTCTTCCGCAACCGCCAGCGAACCGTCCAAATGAAATTTCGTGCCGCCGGCAACGCCGATTCTTTTGGCTATTTCCGGATAGATCGGCCACCGAACCCCTTGAGCGAGATCGTCCGTAATTCCCGTCGGCGCGGGTGTATTATTATCGACCAGACCGGCCCGGGCCGCAGCCAATGTCGCCATCGTGCTGAGCACATCGACGCGCGGATGATTTATCAAATACATGAAAGGACCGTGCCGAAGCCACGCCGCGAAATGCGCGTCAAGATCATAGCCAGCCTTGAGATGTTCCTCCAAAAAAACTGCCTTCGCACCATCGAATGCGTTGAAATAACCGAGTTTGGCGTAGGACAAAGAATTGAAGAGGGCGCAAACGCGTGCGTGATCCAATCCAAGAGAATACGCTGCGGCGATAATTGCGGAATGATAGAGGTCCAGCGGGCCGGACAATAGCTGGCCGCGGTAACGAACGATCGCGATGTCGGGATGAAAACCGCCAAATATGATCGGTTTCATATAAACCAGGGTAGTACACCGCTCGCTAAGCGAGGACGGATCGAACAACTCGTCGCCTTCGCGTTCGTGGGCGATGATGACGTCGTAACCGAACACTCGTTCGGCAACTTCACGCCTAACTGATGGGTCGTTATTGACATTCCAACCGTTGACGGACGCCCCTGGCAACAGCGCCCGGAGGCTCGGCACCACACCGGCAGCTTGACAATTTCCTAGGAATGCGACGCGGAGCTTCGAAAAATCGTTCATCACGAAACGTCGAGTTCCTTCTCGTCGCAAACGATCTCTTGCCACTCGCGCATGGCCGCTACCTCGCGTTCACGAGCGCGATCCAGCAGCCCCACATGAGTTGTCGGACGCACGTTCAACAACGTGAGCTTCGCTCGCCCGAGCGTCTTCAGACGTCACATAGTGCTTCACGAAAATCGACATGACGTGCGCGACGCCTGCGGCGCTGACCTCGCGCAAATCGTCTTCGTAGAACTGACTGCGCGCCGGGGCACCGGTGATTATCTCAAAGGACGGAAAATACGCCACGTTTTCCCGACCGCGTGTCGCGGCTTCCGCGGCCACGCGAAGAACAGACTTGCTGTAGACGGTGGAGACAAGGACGTGACGGTCTTCATAGGTGGCGACAAGAGAGACCGGTGAGACGGTAAGGATAATCCGCGCAGCCGGATTGACCGACCTTAGAAGATCGATGAATTTGAGCAGATCTGCCTCGACTTCGCCGACGGTGAAATTATGAAATCCATAATCGGCTTCGTTGACCGTCTCGGACATAACGCCCGGGGCGAGCGGAAAAACCGCGCCGTTGACGGTTCAACTTCCAACCCTCGGTGAGACCAAGGGTGAAAACAAATACGTCACATTGCTCGAACATGTCCCTGACAGCGGACAGATGCCGGTCCCGATCGGCTTGCAAATCCTCGATCGACGGGAAGCCGCCGCGTTGAATGCGCGGCCGGAACGGATCGAGAAAGCCCCCTTCCTTGCCACGCCACGCGAAATCCACGGGCACGAACAAGCCATAGGCCCGCTGAAACAACTGCAGCAATTGACGCGTGGTGTAGAGGTTCCCGAACCGGGCCGGAAATACCCGGTAGTTTTCGTCGATCGCGCCGGGCGTCGCGGGTTCGGTTTCCGTAACTAGATAACTAAATCCAATCGACGAGAGCGTCCTGGAAATGTGCTGCGCAAAACAGCTGCCCGCGGTCGCTATCTTGTCGCTTCGGCCGACAAGGAACGGAATCGACGTCACGGGATCCACGTCCGTCGCGGATCGTCCCGAGACGACACGCCGCCAGAAGGCAAAATCGGGTTTGTGCAGATACGGATTCACCAGCGATCCTCTTCCTGGTTAGAGTGCCGTGATCGCTTGCTCCCCAGTCAGTGCCGGGGTCGATTGCGGCGCCATCTTCGCCGCACCGCATGCGGCACGCAAAAGCTCGTCTATTCGTTCGCTGGAATACCTCGCGCGGATATAATCCAGACCCTCATTGACCATGCGCCGATAGACCGCGTCGTCACCGCATAATTCGGCAATACGGTTCGCAATCTCGGCGGGTTCGTCGGCAACCAGGAACCCCAAGGCCGGAGACAATTCAAGACCTTCCGCCGCGACCGACGTCATCACGCAGGGCACGCCGGCCGCCAAGCTATCGAGAACCTTTCCCTTGACCCCCGCGCCGTAGCGCAACGGCGCGACCGTCAACCGTACCCGTTTGAAAATCGAATCCAGCGTAGGCACAAAGCCGATCGTTTTTACGTCGCTCGCGGCGAGCGCGAACACGTCAGGCGGCATATAGCTGCCCACCAGCAACAATTCGATCCCGGGACTCAGTTCGCGCAGCCGCGGCATGATTTCATCGACGAGCCAATGCGCCCCGTTGACGTTTGGTGGATGCCGATAGCCGCCGATGAAAGCCATCCTCGATTTGTCCGGCAATTCTTCGGACCGTTCCTTGGCCGCAATCGTCCACTGCACGACCGTGACATTGTGGATCCCCTCGCGGCGGAGAACGTCGGCCTCGGCTTGCGAAAACACGATGACGCAGTTGAACCAAAGGCATGACGCCAAGTTCCAACCGTCTGAAGTACGCGGCCTGCTTCCGCAAATCTTCATCGTCATCGAGTGCGCATTGCCGGTCCAATCGGAGAAAATGGAGATCGCAGACGCTGAACAGGATGCGCGCGTTCGGCTGCCGTTGGCGGATCATGCCGGCGTATTTTGCCGCGTTGGACACGCGATAAAGATACACCACGTCGAATTGGTCGCTCCGCTCCTTGAGCAACTGCTCGACCGTGACGAAATGAGGACGATAGATGCATTCGATCCCTCGCCGCTGCAAATCCCGCGTGTAGGGATCGATCTTCGCCAGATTGTCGGCCGGCACGAAGGTCACCTTGTAGCCAAGGCGCTGCAACGCTAGCATGTGCTGATGGGCGGCGGCTGAGCCCGCGTCCTTGTCGTGTTCCGGCACGGAGTTGTCGACAAAGAGGGCGCGGCGACTCACCGATCGCTCTGCCTCCAGATCGGGCATTTGCGCGTTCAGCCGGTGCTTCGACAGAACCTCTTTCCACCGTTCGAAGAACTTTCGTCGATTCACGAGCTGAAAACGCTTCATCCCCGCGCCTCGTTCGTCGGTGCCGGCGCTGACGCCCTCGAAATGAATGATCTCGGAGGTCGGTTGTACGACAGTGCGGAAACCCGCTTGCCGCGCCTTGAAACACAGATCCGCGTCTTCGTAATAGGCAGGCGCGTAATACTCGTCGAAGCCGCCCAGTCGATCGAATAGCTCGGCGCGCACCATGAGCGCCGCGCCGGAGACGTAATCGACGTCGCGCATGTAGCAGAATTTCGGATTGTCGGGATCGCCGTTCCGGCCCCAATTCCACCCGTCGCCCAGCCGCCAAATAATGCCGCCGCATTCCTGCAGTTTGCCGTCGGGAAAAAGAAGTTTCGCGCCGACGACGCCGATATCCGCGTTATTAATCATCGTCACGTACAATTCGTCGAGCCAATCGGGAGTCACTTCGGTATCGTTGTTGAGGAAAAATAAAAATGGCGCCGAGGCGGCGCGTCAACCGCGATTGCAGGACCGCACGAACCCCATGTTGGTGCCGTTCCGGACGATCCTTATCGCGCCTTCGAATGCTTGGGCGGCCAACAGGGTTTCATCGCGCGAGCAATCGTCGACGATGACAATCTCAAATGGGACGTCGGCTCCATGCGCCACGATCGACGAGACACACCGATAGGTCATATCGAATTTGTTGAAGACCGGAATGATAATCGAAACCTGTGGTATTCCCTGTCGCGGCACGCGAACTGCCGGATATTGGAACCGGAAAGAGTCGATCGTTTTGGCGAACTGATCCGACATCTTCTCCTGATTAAGCACCTCGCCGTTCGCTTCCTTCGTCCCAAATTCCTTTTCGGCGCGGCCGGGTTTGCCGCGCCCATGTACCGCCGGCGACGGTCTCCATTTAAGCACGTCGATTTGGCTCAAACTCCGCAGCGCCTCCTGATGTTCTGGCGAACGCGCCAGGACCGCGCGGAAGAAGGTTTCGGCTTCCCGGAAATTGCCCAAATTAAGATGTGCGCGCGCGACCTGGAGTTGCGGCTCTGGTTGGGCCGGATCGTGCTGCAGCAGCCATCGCCATTGTTCGAGGGCGTCGGTCCAATTTTTTTCGCTGTTGTAAATTCGCGCCAGGTG
Organism: uncultured Alphaproteobacteria bacterium; assembly: GCA_963729845.1. GTDB lineage: Bacteria > Pseudomonadota > Alphaproteobacteria > ATCC43930 > CGMCC-115725 > JAATGI01. Next base: position 6,163 of record CAVSQC010000046.1, on the reverse strand, counting down.
AAGACGGCAAACGGGTTGACCGGCACCCGCCGCCAGCGCCGCCAGAAAGTGCTTCTTGCTTGCCTGAAAATCACCGGCGGCATAGGACGACTTTCCGGCCGCAAGCAGATTTGCGGCGTCTTCGGAGGCGCGTTTGTTCTCCGGTTTCGCCACGCCGCTCCTCGGTACCGTTGCTTCACGACAATTTTCGCCGCTCGCGATGAACGGCAGCTCCTCGCCGAACTTGGCGAGCGCGCGCCGCGCCTCCTCGTGGTTCGGCGACTGACCCAGCACCGCCCGGAAACCCGCTCGCGCCTCGGCAAGGTTCCCGAGCGCCGAATGGGCGCGTGCAACCTGTAGTTGATATTCCGGGTGCTTGGGATTGCGGCCGAGGAGCCAAGTCCATTGCTCGAGGGCATCGCTCCAACTTTTCTTGGAATTATAGATACGAGCCAGATGCGACCGGCATTCCGTTTCGTCGGCTCCGGCGGCGAGCGCTGCCGAGAAATTCTTGGCGGCGACGTCAGAGTCGCGGGCCCTGTATGCCTCCTTCGCAGTTTTCACTAAGGCAGCGGCCTCTTTTCCGACCTCCTCCTTGTGGTATTTCGACAGGAAATGATTTCGCATCATCTGGCCACCCCTTGCCAAATTCCCTCGCGCTCAACCCCGCTCCGCCGTCGCACTCATGCCGCGACTATGGCTGTGGCGACCCTGCCACGCCGTAACGGCGGCACATTTCTTCATACAACTCGAGATCAACTTCATTATTTGCCTCTATCGTCCGATAAAATGTGTCGCCGACGTCTTCCCTAATAGTCTTGAGCCGTGCCGCGAGGGGGGGCGTCGTATCCCGGGTGGCATTCTTCCAAACTTTATGGCCGCGAAATTCGGGAAACAACAGCCGAGCCAGGCTTTGAAGTCTTTCCACGGACCTGTCGAACGCCTCCACTAGACCGACAAACGGAAGCCGATCCAGCGCCTCGAGCGCCGCCGTGCGTTCGTCGTCGGACCCATTCGGCAGCACTCTGGCCAAGCGATGGGCCTGGAGATTCCGGGCGGCGCGATCGCCCGGCTTGTCCCACCGGCGTTGCACGTAGCCGACAAAATCCACTTCCTTCGCCAATCGCGCGCCGAATGTGTCCGCGTCTTGGGCGCGCTCGAATTCGTAGGCCGACCTCAGTCGGTCGATCGGATGGCGGACAAATATGACCGGCAGGATATCGAGGCAATCGATCGCGGGGGGCGGACAGGATACTGTGTGCGATGAGATCGCCGAAACCGCCGGATTATCGAGAATGAAACGGCGGATCGCGTCGGGATGCAGATGGGGCGATTCCGAAAATTCGACACCGACCCAAGAAACCGGAAAATTCTGCTTCAAGATACTATCGACCGACGTGCCGGCGTTCTTGAAGATGTGGTAGTGCAACAGGAGCCTCCGCCTTGGCATGCGGGCCCCGTCCCGATCCCGAGACGACGGGGCAGTCGAAGCAGCGGCTTTGTTTACAGTCGCGTCGGTAAGGGTTCCCGACAGCAGACAGAATTCTTCGTACTGAGCCGCTGCTCGCACAATGCGCTCGTCGCGGGCGGCACGCCCCAATTTATTCCACTCGAGCAGCAGCCGGTATGTCTCCTTCGTCAGGACGGGTACCATCGGTGAATTAAAAACCTTCTCATTCTCGACGGTCTGATGCCGATCCGCCGGATCGAGAAAGCTGGTCAGTTCGGGATCGTCGTTCGCCAACAGCGCCGCTGGAATGCCGAACGCGTCGCCCAGTTCGCGGATGACGGCAGCTTTGCGGGCCAGAAGGTCATCGAACAGAACGACCGTATCCAGAAGACCGCGCCGCGTCAGGGTAAGCGCGGACAGGTTATAGCGCTGCCAGAGCTGCAGGCTGCGCGGACGGCCCAGATTGTTTCTGACGTTGAGCGAGGCTGCCACCTCCAATGGATTGCGGACGATCAACACGTAGGTCGGCGTAAATCCCGCCTCTCTCAGCGCCAGATCCCACAGCGCGGGGAACAGCGCGATCCGGGGATCCTTAAGAACGATCCGTCGCTCGTCACCGTAGCTCGCGCGCAGTGCCGCCACGGCGTCCTGCAGATATCGGGCGATCACGAGCGCGTCGATGTCGGCAGCGCTTTCAAGCGGCGTCTTGCCCGGCACATAAAGAAGGGGCGGTCGATCCCAACCGGAACCGAGCTCGAACAAGATGCGCTCGTTGAGCCGGACCACCCCCATGGGCTCCCAAAAGCCTTTGGGATTGTCGTCGCGAGGCGGCATCAAATCAGTGGCCTGGGAGAACTTGAGGAACGACAGGGTCCGCGACAACGCCGAAGTGCCCGAGCGGTGCATCCCCAACACGACCAGTGCGCGCTTTCCGAAACTGTCCACGGTGCCGGTATCGCGATCCGCGCCGCTGGGCAGCACCTTGGTCATACCTTCGGTCATGACTCAGGATAACATCGTGCGAGTTCAGGGCAATAGGTCTCCAAAACGTTCAGCAATAAAAATCTGTCGCAAAGCAATCTTTCTGCCAGACACGACTGCTTGGGGCGGAGCTCGACGTAGCAAAATGGCGGGCGATCCGCAGCGCCGGGTCATCGAATGCGTAAGCATTCAAGACGGTTTCGAGATCGCGGTAAATCGATCCCATAACCTTCGGAAAAGCGCGATAGCGGCGCCACAATCCCTTGAAGCTCACGACCGGGTGGCATCCCAACTGAAGGAGAGCGCCCCCGAGTTCCCTGGCGCTGACGTTTGACAGAGGCAGCCACAACTCGACGCCGCAAGCGGCAGCCGCGGCTGTCAGCCGATCACGATCGAGATCGCCCAGCTCTTCGCGGCACAAGAAGGCGTCGACGCGCCCCAGCGACAAGCCCGGGCTATGCAGCAGAATTGCCGCAAGTTCGCCGACGAAGTCGAGCGGCGCGCGATACCGGCGCAATGAGCCGGCGTTGGTCGCGATGCGAAACGGTGTCGAAATCTCGTCGCTTTGACCTGGGTCGGAGTGGACGGCGATGCGGTGGGTGGCCGTTTTCCGCGCGATGCTCGACAGCATGGCATCGAGGACATCGCGGACGAGGACCGCACTGAACTCAGTGCTTGTGGCAATGGGTTGACGGTCGCGCGTCGGCGCCGACACCGCGCAGCCGATCTCCGACTTCAGTATCAGCTGCAAGGAAGCCGCGACCGGATTCGGGAGAACAAGCCGTCCGCCGGCAAACGGCCCCAAGGCCAAGCCCAGCCACAACGCCTCGACATCGCCGGTCGAACCGCGGACAAAACCATCGACCCAAAGCTCGTTGCGCGGAACCGCGTCGTCATCCGCCTCGAGTTCGAATTTCCAGACGGTGCGATCGCCCTCGAAAGCCGCCGATTTGACGATCATCCCGCGGGTGCTCCGTCGATCAATGAAACGGTGCCGCTGGCGAACTCGGAGACGAAATGCAGCATGCTGTCGGCATATTGACGCTGCTCGGCGGCGTCCGTCTTTTTTCCGAATGGCGCGGAAACGAGCCGGTAGATGAGGCGGTGTCCTAAGGACGGCTCTTCTCGAGAGACCAAATACCACGACCATTCGCGCCTCAACGCGATCTCCCTGTACGCGCGGCCGAGTTCGTCGAGACGCTCGCCCTCTATTGCGAGCCGAAAATGTTCGGCCGGGGTGCCGTAATTCATCGGACTGACCCTAGACGGGGCCGCGGATGCGCTCACCCGCGGTTTAATCAACTCGCGGCGCAATGCGGATTCGAACGCGTCAAGTAACTCGGGCACCGTTGATAACGGCGAAGCCAACGTCACGCTCGCCGACAATTTGGTCGCCGGATCCAGCAACTCAATCAGACCTTGATCCAGGTCGAGCCGATCGATGAGTGGAAACAATTCGATGGCGAGACGCGGAACTTCGGCGTGGACGCGCAACGATATTTTGGGTGGGCCAAGCGCGGCGTAAATGTCAGCGACGGATGGCGCGTCGATCTTCACCAACTCCGGATTCTTGCGCCCGGCAGCCGTGCGCTCATGAATTTCGCCATCCGTTCGCTTGCTGTTGACCATACTCCGCGTGATTGCCCGCAACCGGTCCTGAACTGGCGAGAAGCCGGCGGTGAGGCTCGCGTCATGCAATCGCCGGAGCAATACATAGGAGCCGGTGTGATTGCACCGCACGCCGCTTCGAACCATACGAATGACCATGTCATAGTCTTCGCCGACGACATCGGGACGATAGGCGAATTCACGCAACACCGCCGTCTCGTAACAACAGGCGCCGTGAGTCAAGACCGATCCGACATAGAGCATCGTATCTTCGTCGAGGCGCTTTCCGGGCTGGTACTGCAACTCGCCATTCGCGTTGAAATTGATCCAGCCACCATAACTGACCTGCGCGCCGTCGTTGAACGACACCATGTGATCTTGAAGCCGCGTCGGCAGCATGAGGTCGTCGTCGTCCAGGACGCAGACGTATTTCGTCGTACACATCGCGGTGGCAAGATTACGCGCGTGCGCGACACCCAACTTGCCGACGTTGACGTATTGCAGGTCGGGCGCCGCGAAAGACCGAACCGTGCGCTCGGTATCGTCGGACGAACCGTCGTTGACGACGATGATCTGCTCGGCACGAACGGTTTGCCGGCGGCAGCTTCGCAAAGCGTCCGCAAGAAAGCCGGACCGGTTGTAAGTCGCAATAGCGATAGTGACGGGCGCGCGGGCGTCGACGACCTCGACCGGCCGGCGGCGTGGCGTCTCTTCGCGTGGCCGCAGGCGGCGTTGCGTTTCGGTTGACATCAATTTCTCGAGATGACGCAGCCGCCGGCCTGCTTCCTCGTCATTGGGCGACAGGCGAAGAAGGGCACGAAAGGCGTCGGCCGCTTCGGCAGGATGCCCAAGATAGAAATGCCCGCGCGCGACTTGAAGCCGGGGTTCGATCTCGTCCGGCGCGGCGTCGCGCAGCCATTGCCATTGTTCCAGCGCCTTGGACCAATTTTGATCCGAATTGTAGATGCGCGCCAAGTGACGATGGCACGTCTCTTGATCGGCGCCGGCGGACAGCGCGCGGAGGAAACAGTCCTCGGCACGCCGATATTCCTTTTGGGCAAAGGCCTCCTTGCCCCCTTTCACTAATTCGCCGGCCGAACCCGACCCCACATTCGCGAGCCAACGGAGGCCGCGTTTGGCCGGCTCGTCATTCCGGGCGCGCGGCACGGTATTCTCCTTTCTCCATTCGACAGAGGACCCTGGCGGACAAGCTACTAACCTCACCTTCTGGTAGGCGACAAAGCCGCATAGCGCGAGCGATGCGCCCTATCGCGACGAGGGCGTGAAAAGTTCGCGTGGATCGCGCCATCGCGTTCCCGGTGTCCTAGTGATGAATTGGAACAACGCCCGAATATCGTCCCAGGTCCTTTCGTCAGTTACGCCATGATGGGTTAGGAGTTCCAATCGGGGGTTCCCGCGTTGCACCATCCGCAGGAATATACGCGGTGATTTGCGACAGGAGCTTTCGGGGATCGGCAAAAGAAACGGGCTGCCCCCAATTCATAACATCGACATGAATGGGAACATTGCGCGCCGGCAGGTACGTCGCCGCCCTCGCGGCCTGAGAAGCCGATAAATCGCTGTTCGATCAGAAATCTCCGCGAATTGTGGCGCAAATCGATTCCATGGAGGCACGAAGACACGAAGATGGGTGTCGCCAAATATCCGATCCATCTGCTCTCGGCCGGCGACGACATCGGCCCGCACAGCGTTGACAACGCGCGATGCGCCAAACTCGTTTTCGGCTTGGTTGGGCGGTTCATAATTTCGGTGAGCATAGCCATGCTGGCAAAAGCTCAGCCGAGGATACGCTCTTAGAAACCCAGCGAGACCGCGATCGACGCGGGATGGGATCACGCCGATCAGCGGCATAATCGCAAGCTCAGTCGCTAAATTTGCCAAGGCACGGATACGCGGCGTATCGCGGACAAAATCGTCGTCACGCCACCAAAAGTCGGTGTAATAGCCCGCCGCCCGTCTCCAGGCGACACGCGCCCGGAAAACTTCGGCCGCGGCCGAATTTTCGAAAATCATTAGCGGCGCTCCATCGCTAACCATCTTCTAACATACCGATGCAGGTTGCGTCGCGCCGCTGCGTGCCGCCAAGCTGTGTAAAAATTGCCACAAATCTTGGAGCATTAACTA
>CAVSQC010000045.1:0-55598 GCA_963729845.1 uncultured Alphaproteobacteria bacterium | reverse complement strand
CGCAAGGGGGGAGGGTTAGATTTGGTCGAGGGGAAGTCGGACAGCGGTGCGCTTGAAGTGCGGATAAAGTCGCCGAAATTGGCAATGCGGTCGGCAAAAAGTTGAGGTCGCGTGTGCGCCTCGTCGGGCGGATTAAGCGCGGCGCGGCCCGCCGAAATGGTGCAGTGCGATGGCGGATGACGCTTCGCTTATCCGCCCTACGTCGCCCTACCGCATCGCCGCCTTCAATCCCTCGTCAAGCTTGGCGAGGAACTGGGTGGTGGTCAGCCACGGCGTTTCGGGGCCGATCAGGATGGCGAGATCCTTGGTCATGAACCCGGCCTGCACCGTGTCGAGGCACACTTTCTCCAGCGTCTCGGCGAAGCGCTCGACCTCGGGCGTGTTGTCGAACTTGCCGCGATATTGGAGGCCGCGCGTCCACGCGAAGATCGACGCGATCGGGTTGGTCGAGGTCTCCTTGCCCTGCTGATAGAGCCGGTAGTGCCGCGTCACCGTGCCGTGCGCCGCCTCCGCTTCGACCGTCTTGCCGTCCGGCGTCAGCAGTACCGAGGTCATCAGCCCGAGCGAGCCATAGGCTTGCGCCACCATGTCGGACTGCACGTCGCCGTCATAATTCTTGCACGCCCAGATGATGTTGCCGTTCCACTTGAGTACGGCCGCGACCATGTCGTCGATCAGCCGGTGCTCGTAGGTCAGGCCCTTGGCCTTGAACTGCGGCGCGAACTCGGCGTCGAAAATCTGCTGGAACAGATCCTTGAAGCGCCCGTCATAGGCTTTGAGGATGGTGTTCTTGGTCGAGAGATACACCGGCCAGCCGCGGTTCAGCCCGTAATTGAAGCAGGCGCGGGCGAAGCCGGCGATCGACTCGTCGAGATTGAACATGCCCATGGCGACGCCCGAGCCGGGGAAATCGAACAGCTCGTAGCTGACGGGCTTGCCGCCGCCGGCCGGCGTGTAGACCATCGTCACCTTGCCGGGGCCGGGCACCTTGAAGTCGGTGGCGCGGTACTGGTCGGCATAGGCGTGGCGGCCGATCACGATCGGCGCGGTCCAGCTCGGCACCAGGCGCGGCACGTTCTTGCAGACAATCGGCTCGCGGAAAATCGTGCCGCCGAGGATGTTGCGGATGGTGCCGTTGGGCGAGCGGTACATCGCCTTGAGATTGAACTCTTTGACGCGCGCCTCATCGGGCGTGATGGTCGCGCACTTCACGCCGACGCCGTATTGCTTGATGGCGTTGGCGGCGTCGACGGTGATTTGGTCGTCGGTCGCGTCGCGCTTCTGGATGCCGAGATCGTAGTATTTGAGGTCGATGTCGAGATAAGGCACGATCAGCGTGTCGCGGATCATCGACCAGATCACGCGCGTCATCTCGTCGCCGTCGAGCTCGACGACGGGCGTCTTCACTTTGATTTTCGGCATAGGCGATTATTTCCCCGGAAAAAAGTGCGCTGCAACATAGCACGAAGCATCACGAGGTGAAGCGGGTTGGCGGCTCGACGCGCGGCTCGGGCAGCGACGCGAGCAGCGGCAGCACCGCCTCGGGCGTGTCGACGATGCGCATCAGGTCCAGGGAGGAGCGCGGCGCGAACCCGGTCGCGACCACGCGCTCGATCTGGTGCATGAGCGGGCCCCAATAGCCCTTCACGTCGACCACGACGATAGGTTTATCGTGTAATCCCAATTGCTTCCAGGTCAAAACTTCAAATGTTTCATCAAGAGTGCCGAGGCCGCCCGGCAGCACCGCGATCGCATCCGATCGCGCGAACATCAGCGCCTTCCGCTCGTGCATGGTTTCAACAATATGCAACTCGCCCAGCGCCGCGCGGCCGCCGATTTCGGCGCGGTGCAGATGCCGGGGGATGACGCCCGTCACCTTGCCGCCGCCTTGCGCCACCGCCTGCGAAATCAAGCCCATCAGCCCGATCCGGCCGCCGCCGAACACCAGCTCGACGCCCGCCGCCGCCATCGATCGCCCCAATATTGTTGCCGACTCGCGGTACGCGGCGTCGACATCGTCGCTCGCGCCGCAAAACACACATAAACTCCGAATCACCGCCATTACTGCCTCTTCCACCGGTATTGCACCGCGCTACAATGCCCGTTAAGCCGATGCCGGCCAAGCGACGCCGAGAATCGCGGATCGTGGGGGACACTTTGACGCGCGGAGTGAAACAGTGACGCGAGAATCGTCGCGGAAATTATTGTGGGGCGGGATCGCGCTTGTCGCCGGGGTCGCGATCGCCGTCATCGCCGTCACGTGGCAGCGCGGTCCGACACCTGAGCTCCGGCGCCAGTCGCCGCGCAAAAGATCGAAACGCCCGCGCCTCCCGCCGCATCGACGCCGGCTCCCGCGCCGCCGAAGCCGGTAGCCACCTCGCCGCAGCCCGCTCCGGTACCGGCACCGCCAGCGGCCCCCGCCGCGCCCGCGAAGACCGCCGCCGCGCCGCCGGTCCAAGCCGAAGTGCCGCGCTTCGATATCGTGCGGGTCGACCCCAGCGGCCATGCCGTGCTCGCGGGTCGGGCCGCGCCCGGCAGCGAAGTCACCGTCTACGATGGCGGCCGCGAAATCGGTCGCGCCACCGCCGACGGCGATGGCAACTGGGTGCTGGTCCCGGATCAGCCGCTGCCACCGGGACAGGGCCAATTGACGCTCAGTGCAAAGTCCAAGGATGGCACCGTGACGCGTTCCGACGGCGTGGTCGCGATGCTGGTGCCGGATCGCGCGACGACGCCAACCTCGGCCGCCGAAGCGCAAACGACGAAAACGACCACTGCGGCAGGGCCGGTAACGACGGAGACTCCCAAGACCGAGGCGCCCATCGCGGTGTTGGTGCCAAAGGAAGGGCCCGCTACGGCGCTGCAATTGCCGCCGCTTAAGGGCAAGGGCGAAGAACGGCTGTCGATGGATATCGTCGAGTACGGCACGAAGGGCGACATCATCCTCGAAGGTCGCGCCGCGCCCGGCGCCAAGATCGACGCCTATCTCGACAACAAGAAAATCGGCAGCACGACAGCCGATCAGAACGGCAAATGGCGCATCGTCACCAGTCGGGAAGTGCCCGCCGGCCGCTACCAACTCAAACTCGAATCGCACCACGAAGCCGGTAAACAGGTGGCGGAGGTGACCATGCCGTTCGAACGGGCGGCGATCCCGGAGCAGATTCCGGGCGATCTCGTTATCGTCCAACCGGGCAACTCGCTGTGGCGCATCGCGCGGCGGAGCTATGGCCATGGCCGCCGTTACGTCGAGATTTATCACGCCAATCGCAACCAGATCAGCAATCCCCAACTGATTTATCCCGGTCAGTTGCTGCAGATTCCCGGCAAGTCCTGATCTCTCATGAGGCGGCTGTGGCTCGTCGCCGCTATGTTGCTCCTGCCGATGGCGCCGCTCGCCGCCAATAATGAAGCGACTTTATGGCCCAAGCTGCCGTTTCGCCCAGCGATGCTCCAGGGGGCCGGAACGCCGGTCTGCGATGCGATCTACCGCGATTTGCTGGCGGCTTTTTTCGGCAAGAGCATGTGGCTCAATCCGCTCGGCGAGCGAGAGATCGTTTTTGTGCCGCTGCATCTCGGCGAGGAAGGCGCCGAATACGCCATCGCGACGTTCGATCCGTACAACCAAGCGAAGCCGTCTCTCGTCTTGCAGGTGATGGAAGACGGTGGCGCCGAGCGGTTCGGCGTCGCCTACTATCGACGCCTGATCCAAAGCGAGCTCGACCAAATGAAGGCGCAGCAGCGTGGTCCAAGCATCGCGCCCGCTTCGTTAGGCCAACCGGTGATCGACAGCGATCAGATGGTCGTCTATGCGGACAATCCGAAGCCCCAACCGGTGCCGGAATTCGTCAAAGACTCAATGGTCGTTACTCCCGCGATGCCCCGATTTTTTCGCTTTGACGGGCACGTTTATCTGTACAGCCCAGGCGTCTATTATGACGAGAATGGTGGCGTGTATGACGTGTCCAGCGCGACCGAGATGGACCAGGTCTGCCGGTTCAAATCCGATCCAGGGTACGACGCCGACATAAAGAATTACGATGCATTCTACAAGGCCGCGGACGTGCCGACGCTTGACGCGCTCGCGTCTCCGTTGCTGCCGCATGGCCATGTTTGCGAGACCGCTGGCAACGACAGCTACACGCGATCCTTTCGCGCCTTTTTCCGCCCGTGGGCGCTCGATGATCCGGCCGCGCATGAGCGGGTGGGCGCCGGAAATTTCGATCGCTATATGCGCAACCGCGGGCTCGCGGGGCTGGAGCGTCATCGCCAATGGTTGGCTTATCGGGGGGCCCGGGACAAAGCAATCGCGACGATGGTTCACTACTTTGCCGATGCGTTCGGACGTAACGACGCTGAGACGCGACGCTTGGCGGCGGTGTGGATCGACGAAGAACTGTTTGACGCCGCGCGCTTCGACCATGATGAGCCGACCAGTCCCATTGTTCGACGCCGATTTCGCCGCCGCTTACCGCGCGGCGGAAGCGGCATTCGCCGGCGACGTGACCATGCTCAAGGCCGTACTCGATGGTAAACCTTGGGAACGCGGCCGGTTCGACGAAAGCTTATACAGCGACGCGCTCGAACATTTGGACGCGATGCAAGCTCTACTGGAGATGAAATTCGATCCGAACGTCTTTGGCGCGTCGGGTCGCACGGCGCTGATGGTCGCCGCCCGTCTCGATCTCAAAGAAGCCGCGATCCTGTTGTTGGACCATGGCGTGAAACCAAATCTTGGCGCCGGTGAGGCGGTCGCCGCTCCCTACAGCGAAGGCGATGTTCTGTGCATGAAGGAAAAATCACCGCTTCCCGGCGATGTGCCGGGACGCACGGCGTTGTCGTATGCGGCTGAACTCGCATCGCCAGCCATGGTGCGAGCGCTGCTGGCTCACGGCGCCGATCGCATGAGCGCCGATAAGGATGGACACGCGCCGGCATTCTGGGCGGAGAAGCGGCCCGGCGCCGACGGAGACGCGATTTGCGCATTGCTTCGCGCCCAAAAATAGCGACGCTGTCCGTGCAATCATGGAGAGATTTTCGATGAAATATTTCGGAAGTGCGGGCACCTGTTCCCTGGCCCCTCATGTCGCGCTCCGCGAGGCGGGGTTGCCGTTCGACTACGTCAAAGTTGACATCCGCGCGAAGAAATATGGCGCCGGCGATGACTACCGCTCCGTCAATCCGAAAGGTTACGTCCCGGCGTTGCTGACTGACGACGCTCAACTGCTCACCGAAAATCCGATTCTTCAAACCTGGATCGCCGACCGCGTACCGGAGCGCAAATTGGCCCCTGCCTTCGGTACCATGGAGCGCTATCGGTTCCAGGAGACCCTCAATTTTATTTGCAGCGAACTGCACAAGGGCGTGTTCAATCCGATGTTCAATCCGAAGGCCAGCGACGAATGGAAGGAGGTTCTTCGGACCAACATGGCGGCGCGCTTCGCCATTCTCGAGGCTCAATTGAAGGGTAGGCAGTACTTGATCGGCGATACCTACACGCTCGCCGACTCCTACCTTTTCACCATCCTGCGATGGACGGGTCACTTCAAAATCAGCATGTCACCCTGGCCCAATATCCAAGCTCACTTTTCGCGCATTGGCGAACGTCCGGTGGTAAAGGCTGCGCAGACCGCCGAAGCAGCGGCCTGACCCTTCTTGCTATCTCGAGTGATCGTTCACGACCCGCATGAGGGGTGAAATGACCGAGTCCCCGCATGTCTCGCGAATATCGGCGATTTGCGTTATCTTCTTCTTAAATAACTCGGGAGAAAGGTGGCGCTCGAACGCGGAAGCGAACGGAGGTTGGAATGACCGTCGATGAACGGCTCGATCCGCGACAGGCCGCAGTAACTGAATCGGTCACGGCCTATGATCGCTTCATCTCATTCATGTTCGGCGCCGCCGATTTATTGATAGAGACCGATCCGCGCGGTCAGATCAGTTTCCTTGGCGGGGCCACTCGCCGGCTCGCGCCGGCTGGCCCTGGTGCGCTCATCGGGCGTCCCTTCGCCGAACTATTCGCCAACGAGGATCGTTCGCTCGCCGAAGGCCGGCTGGCGCGGATGCGCAGTCAAGGCAACATGATGCCGGCCGTTGTTCGGCTTAAGCAGGATGGTGAGCCGGCGACGATCTTCGGAGGTTGCGCCCTACCGAATGGTCACACCGTTCTGTTCTTATCGGTGACGCATGGACGCAAGCCGGACAGTGACGAGAACCCGAGCGCGGTCGGCGCGGTCGCCGGCCTTCAAAGCCCGATCGCCTTTGCCGCGACCGTGCGAGAGAAATTTCAAGGTACCGACGCCGGGGAGCGAAGGCTGACGTTGGTTGCGATCGATAGTCCCGCGCCGGAAATGCGCGACGTGATGCACCAGGTCGAAGAAGAGTTGTTCGCGCGTCTGTCGAGCGATCGTCGTTTCGGTGGTCGGGTGCTTGCGGTTGGGCGGATCTCGGATGCACGGTATGGCATTCTGCACGACGGGCCCTTGGATGCCGGTGGGTTACGGCGACATGCGCGCCGAGTTGCCAAAGAACTGGCACCGACGGCGCCGCCGCTCCAGTTGACGTTGACCGCCATCCGTCTGCGTCCCGGAAGCGGTCGTTCCGATATCGTCGCGACCGCAGCAGTGTACGTGATGGCGCGTTTAGCCAGTGGTGCCGATTTATCGCTCGCGTTATTGCGCCGGTCCAGTCTGGCGCAACTCATGGTCGAGACCACCGGTCGCATTGCGACGCTGCGCCAAATATTGGAACGAGGCGATTTCGATCTGGCGCATCAGCCAATCGTTAGTTACCGAACCGGCAAAGTCCATCATACCGAAGCGTTGGTTCGCTTCCGTGACGGGGCGCCCCCCAACCAGTGGATCGCTCTGGCCGAGGCCGCCGACATTGTTACCGAATTGGACTTGGCTGTCTGCCGGCGTGCCATCGCCATTGCGAAGACGATGCCCGACGACGCACCGGCCTTTGCGATGAATTTTTCCGGCCGATCGCTCGAAAGCAGCAAGTTTGTCGCCGAGCTGCAAAGTCTATTGATCAATCGTCACAATTTGCCGGCGCGACTCATGTTCGAATTGACCGAAACGGCAGTGGTGCGCGACATCGATGCTGTGGACCGCGCCGTTCAGGGATTGCGTCAGCTCGGCTTCAAGGTGTGCCTCGACGACTTCGGCGCGGTCGCGACATCGATCCATTATTTGCGCTCGATAAAGGTCGACTATGTCAAGATCGATGGATTGTTTGCACGCTCATGCCTACGCAATCCCAACGACCGTTCGATTCTGAGCCACGTGATTGCCCTATGCCGTGGCAGCGGCGCAGGCGTTATCGTTGAGATGATAGAGACCGCCGAGCAAGCAGAATCCTTCCGTGCACTGGGTGCGGATTTTGCCCAGGGATATTTCTTTGGCGCGCCGACAATCGCCGATTCGGAGGCATAGACTCGCAGTTGATCTAAAACTTGCGTTGAGTGGGTAAGTGGATAACGTCGCCCGACTGAGATTTGGCTCGTGCCTCAAATCATAATTGTGAAATGAACGGGCCTGGATGTATGGTTGGAATGTGCCTGTCCCCGCAGGGGCCGCGGATCGACGATACGCAGAGTTGCCGCAATAAAGACGGCGACACGTAACGCAAGGGCGGAGGGACATTGATAAAGTACGTGATGGATTGGGGGGATCGCTTTTTCCCTGATTTCCAGATTTTATTCCGGCGCGGCGGCCGGGTCGTCTACGTCAATTTGACGGCAAGCCGTCAGGTGACGGCAGTCGCCATTGCGTTATTTACTGTCCTATTCCTCGGTTATCTCGGACTTCGTTTCCAGCATTTTGGTCATGTTGTTCTAACCCGAAACCATATGCTGGCGGAAGCAGACCGCGAAAAGATCGATCTCAATCAGCAAATCGATGCGTTGCGCGACACCTTGGCGGAAGCGGAAAGTCGCGCCGAGGCGGTAGGCGAAGATAATGACCAACTGATGGCGCAATTGACCAACGCCCAGAAGCGCATCGCCTCACTCGAAAACGAGCGGGATCGCGCAGTCGCTGACGCCAGGAAGCAATTCAAGCAGCGCGATGCCGAGCGCGCGAAAGAGCTCGCGGACGCGCAACAGCGTATTGGGGTACTCGATGGCGAACGTGCCCGGCTTCAGGCCGATCGCGCCGACATCGAACGTAAGCTGGCGAGCGCGCAAGATCGGTTGAATTCGCGGTCGAGCAACCTGACGCAATTGTCCACGGAGCTCGAAAAGAACCGCGACCTGCTGCGGCACTCGGATTCGAATCAGGTTGCTCTTCAGGCCCGCATTCAGGCGCTGGAGAAGGATTTGGCACAGGCCAATTTGGGCGCTGGCAAGTACAAGTCCGACTTGGCCAGCATCGATAAGCGCCTCAACGCCGTTAACATCGAGCGCGAGCGGCTCGTGGCACGCCGCAATCACGGCTTGGACGATGGGGCGCCGGCGCAAACTGAATCGCGGGATACGCAGGTCGCACTTGCCGAGCCTGGCCCGGAGGTGGATCGCATACCCCAACCGACCTTGCGTAAAGGGGGAGGTAAGATCGAGGCGCTGATCGCATCGACCGGCCTGGATGTCGGACGCCTGCTAAGTGATGTGAGCGACTTGCGTGGTGCCGAGGGAGGTCCCTTCGTGCCGCTGGGCGCCGCGAACAGCGCGGGTGCGGATGCACGCCGTCATAAGATGCTGGAAAAACTAGTCGAAACGCTGCCACTTCGCGCACCGCTTGACCATTATCGCGTCGAGAGTCCGTTCGGCCCGCGCCGCGATCCGTTCAACCATCGGCGCGGCTTCCATACTGGCGTCGATTTGTCTGCCCCTTACCGCACCCATGTGTTCTCAACGGCGCCAGGTATCGTGATTTTTGCCGGCGCCGACGGCGAATGGGGCCGGCTGGTCGAGATCGATAATGGCCATGGCATCGTCACGCGCTATGCCCATATGCACAGGGTATTTGTCGTGAAAGGTCAGAAGGTGCCGGCGCACTACGCTATCGGCGAATTGGGTAGCACCGGCCGCAGCACGGGCCCGCACGTCCACTACGAGGTGGTGGTGGACGGGACAGCGGTCGACCCCGCCAAGTTCCTGGGCGCGGGCGACAACGTGATCGAGGTTGGCGCCAAGCAATAGGACGGCGTTACGCTATCGCCTCAAGTCCGCCACGAGTTCGAAAGCCTTGTCGCGGTCGCCCAGAACGAACCGATAGACTTGCAGATTCTCCAGGACGCGCTGCACATAGTTGCGTGTCTCGGTAATCGGAATCGATTCAATCCAATCGATCACATCGGCGTTCTTGGCCCGTGGATCGCCGAATTGCGCGATCCACTGGCTTACCCGGGCGGGACCGGCATTGTACGCCGCAATGGCCAACACGTAAGAACCCGAGAATTCGGTCAACATCTCGTCGAGATAGGCACGACCGAGTCGCATATTGTAAACGCGGTCCTCGGTTAGCAGGGGCGCGGAATAGGGCAGGGCCAGCGCCTTTGCCATGCGCTGCGCGGTAAACGGCATCAATTGCATCATGCCGCGCGCGCCGGCCGGGCTGGTCGCGCCGGGGTCGAAGCCGCTTTCCTGCCGCGTCACCGCCAAGACCAGCGGCGCCTCAGCGTTGCCTCCGGGGGGCAACGGCACCAGCGGATAATTCTCGACAAAAAGATTGACGCCGTCATTCGCCGCACGTTTGGCGGTGATCAACTCCATATCCGGTCGGTCAAGCGCCAATGACAACCGTGCAACTTGCACGTAGTCGCCGGGCGTCTTGGCGGTTTCGGCAAGTTGGAACAAGAAAGGTCGCGCATCCTCGGAATTGCCGATCGCGACCAGATCGCGCGCCGCCCGAACCAACTCCTTCTGCTCGAAGGCGGCAACGGCTTCACGATCCGGTTCCGGTTCATGCTCGACCTTGATGGTGCCATTGTCGTGAACCGTTGCCGCCGCGAGTTGACCGTAATAGGTGGTCCGATTGGCTGCGGCCTTGGCATACCAATCGGCGGCGTCCCCGGTCCGCTTCATTGCCGCGGCGGCGCGCGCTGCCCAATATGCGCCGCGCGCCCGGCTGATCGCCATCTTCGAATGATCGTAGAGCCGGACGAAATGTTGATAAGCGCTGGCCGGATCGTTGAGGTAGCGCAACGCCACCCAACCCGCGAGGAATTCGAGCTCGCCGAACGCCGGCCCCTCGCTCAATCCGTTTGCCGCCGCCAAGCGGTAAGCCACTCGGGCATTTCCTTCAGCCAACGCCATTCGCGCCAGAATTTGGCGTTCACCGGCCCAGGCCAGCGGCCGCACCAGGTCGGCCGGCGGATGATCGAGCATAGCGATCGCGTCGTCGAAATGCTCTTTGTGACGCCGCCACTTCAGTCGCGCGAAAACCAGACCCGGGTCGTCCTGAAGATTTGCCGGAACCTGCGCGAGAAGGTGCTCCGCGCCGGGCGCGCCTTCGAGCAACGCTAGCCGCGCCGCGCCGACCGAGCGTTGCGCCAGACTGACACGCGAGAGCATTCGACGCGCATCGCTGCCGCGCCCGTCCCACAATAGTCGATCAAGCCGTTTGGCATGATCCAATGGTCGCAACCGATCGCCATAGTGTTCGAGAAACGCGTTCTCGTCGGCAGGAGAGAAGTTGGTGTCGATCCAAACCGCGCGCAATTCAGCAACGCCTTCAGCCTCGTGCCCATTCGCGATGGCGAGGTCGGCCTGTCGGATCTTGCCGAAATAACTGAGAGGGGGAAACTGCTTGAACCATTCTGCGGCGGTGGCGTCGCTATCCTCGCGGAGTTCCTGCTCCGCGTGCCGACGCAGAGTGAGCAGTCCCGGCCAGGTAGGATTGCGCGTAATGAAATCGCGAAGCTGCTCGAAACGTACCTCGGAGCCACCTCGTATCAACTCAACCCACAATAATAACTTCGCCGGGAATTGATCGGAGGCGCCCTTGGTCAGGCTCCACGCCTCCGTCCAATTGTTGGTCTGCGCCATCGCGTAAGCTTGGCGGTACAAGGCGCGGTCGCTGTCGCTTAACTCTGCATGGGCCGTCGCCGCAATCGAAACCGCGGCGGTCAAACCAAACAGAAATGACCGAATTGTTGGGGTCACGCGCGCAAATACTCCATGATCAAACGCGAGCGCATTGTAATGGCTCATCCCCTCAAAACAACTACGGCATCATCGTGCCGCCGCGCCACGGCCCGTTGCCCCAAAGGGCATGAAACTGTATCGTCCCACCGAGAGAAAAACCGGCTCGGGCCGTCAACTCGGTGGAGAAGCAGATGTTTCAGGGCTCCATGACCGCGCTAATCACGCCGTTCCGCGATGGCGCGGTGGATGAAAAGAGCTTCCAATCCTTCGTCGATTGGCAGATCAAGGAAGGCACTGAAGCAGTTGTGCCTTGCGGCACCACCGGCGAATCGCCCACTCTCAGCCATGCGGAGCATCGGCGCGTCGTCGATCTCTGCGTCGAGGTGGCGAAGGGCCGCGTCCCGATTATCGCTGGCGCGGGGTCCAATTCCACGCATGAGGCAATCGCGCTGGCGCAGCATGCGCAGAAATCGGGCGCCGATGCCGTATTGGTCGTGACGCCTTACTACAACAAGCCGACTCAAGAGGGGCTATATCAACATTTCAGGGCGATCGCCGACGCGACCGAGATCCCGATCTTCATCTACAACATTCCCGGGCGCAGCGTGGTCGATATGAGTGTGGCCACCATGGCGCGGTTGGCGAAGTTGCCTAATATCATCGGTGTCAAGGATTGCACCGAATTGTCGCGTACGCCGCGTCAACGTGCGGCGGTCGGCGATGAATTCATTATGTTATCGGGCGACGACGCAACGGCGCTGGCTTACATGACCCAAAGCGGGACCGGCTGCATTTCCGTCACCGCCAATCTTGCGCCGCGCCAATGCGCTGAGATGCACGCAGCCTTCCGGCAGGGCGACATTAAGCGCGCGCAGGCGATCAATGCCCGCCTCGCCCCGTTGCACGATGCACTGTTTGTCGAAGCCAGCCCGGCGCCGGTGAAGTATGGCGCATCGTTGCTCGGCAAAGCCACGCCGGACGTGAGGCTGCCGATCGTTCCGGCAAGCGAGGCCGCGCAAAAGGTGGTCCGCGAGGCGATGACCGGCGCGGGGCTGCTTAACTGACCCGATGGCGCTAAGGGGTACCGAGCGTTACGTCGCGCAAAACCGTCGGGCGCGTCACGACTATCTAATCGAGGATACGTACGAAGCCGGCATCGCGCTCCACGGCAGCGAAGTGAAGGTACTCCGCGAGGGCAAGGCGAGCATCGCCGAGGCGTATGCCGGCGACAAGGACGGCGATATTTATCTCTTCAACGCCAATATCCCGGAATATCCCGCCGCGCGATTCAATCACGAACCAAAGCGCGCGCGGCGTTTGTTGATGCATCGTCGTGAGATCAACAAGCTGCTGGGTCGCGTGACGCGCGAGGGGATGACGCTGATTCCGCTCGCAATCTATTTCAATGGCCGGGGCCGGGCAAAGTTGTCGCTCGGGCTGGCAAAGGGCAAACGCAAATCCGACAAGCGCGAAGCCGAGAAGGCGAGGACTTGGCAGCGCGACCGGGCGCGAATCATGCGCGAGCGGAGTTAATCGCGCCGCAATTTCCGGTTGCCACTGGCACCGCCGAAGGCGGATCATGCTGGAAACAGGATTTGGTGAGATGCCGGATCTACCGCAACCATCCGACGCGGAAGCCGAAGGCCCCTTCGCCAGCCCGCGTGTGCAAGCGCATATCGATGCCCTCAATCAGCGCATTTTCGATACGTCGTTGGATTTGATCTTGGTCTGCGACAAGCGCGGCACCCTGACCCAAATCAGCCCAAGCGCAAAAGCCATTCTGGGCTATGAGCCTTCCGAGATGTCCGGCCATAGCGCGCGGGAGTTTCTCTATCCCGAGGATCTGGACAATACCCGCGAGGAGATGCGCCGGGCGCGGCGCGGTGGCGAGATCCGCAATTTCGAGTGCCGCTATGTGCATCGTGACGGCAGAGTTGTGCCCTTGGCGTGGACCGGCGTGTGGTCGGAGCCTGAGCAACGGCATTTCTTCATTGGCCGCGACGTCACCGAACGGAAGATCACCGAGGAGAAACTGCGTCAGGCCCAGCGCATGGACGCGATCGGCCAGCTCACTGGCGGCATGGCGCACGATTTCAATAATTTGCTGGGCGTGGTGATCGGCAGTCTCGACATGGTGCGTATCCGCGGCCGCGTCGACCGAGAGGATGACGAACTGATTTCGAGCGCGATCGACGCCGCGTTGTTGGGCGCCGATCTGATCCGCCGCTTGCTGGCCTTCGCGCGACGTCAGCAGTTGAAGCCGCAGCACGTCGACGTAAATCAGTTGGTGGGGATATGACAAGCATTCTAGGGCGGACGCTCGGCGAACAAATCCCGATTACGGTCGATCTGGCCCCGGATGTCTGGTCGGTGCGTGTCGATCCCGCGCAATTGGAGGCGAGCCTGGTCAATCTGGCGACGAACGCACGAGATGCCATGCCGACCGGCGGACGCCTGACGATTCGCACCGCCAACCGCGTGCTCGACGAAGACTACGCCTCAATGCATCCCGAGATGACCGCCGGCGATTATGCGTTGATCGAGGTCACCGACACCGGTACCGGAATTCCGCCGAAATTGCTCTCGCGCGTTTTCGAACCGTTCTTCACCACTAAGGAAGCCGGCAAGGGTACGGGCCTCGGCCTAAGTATGGTGTTCGGTTTCGTGAAACAGTCGGGCGGCCACATCAATGTCTATAGCGAGACGTCCGTCGGCACGACCTTCCGCCTTTATTTGCCGCGTGAGCAGGGGACTGACGCGCACGCGGACACCGCGGAAATCGTCGCGCCCGCGGTCGGGGGGACCGAAACCATACTGCTGGTCGAGGACAACGCGGCCATGCGCAAGGTCGCGCACCGCCAACTAACGGAGTTGGGGTATCGCGTTATGGAGGCCGACGGCGCGGTGGCCGCGCTGGAGGCGCTTGAGCAGCAATCCTTTGCGCTTTTGTTCAGCGACATTGTCATGCCCGGGCAATTGACCGGGATCGATCTGGCACAAATTGCGACGTCCCGGTACCCGGCGCTCAAAGTGTTGCTCACCTCCGGTTTTCCGGAAGCCCGCGTCACGGGCAACGGCAACCTCCCGGCGGGCCTCCGTCTTTTAAGCAAGCCTTACCGGCGCGCCGAACTGGCGCGGGCACTCAGGGAAATATTGGACGGTTAGCCCAAGCGTTTCCGGATACCGTCAACGACGCTTTCGAACATCGCGGTCGTGAGCCGTCCTGTGTTCGTGTTGTAGCGTGAGCAGTGATAGGAATCCGCCAGCATGATCCGGCCCATTTCATGGACCGCGCCGTGGGCGAAAACATGTCCCGCAATGCGGCCGCCTAGCGCGCGTACGGCGGCATCGTGCGCGATCTTGCCCAACGCCAATACGGCACGAAGATTTTTCATCGCGCCGATCTCGGCCACGAGGAATTGATGACACGTCTTGATTTCGCTGGGTTCGGGCTTGTTCTCCGGCGGCACGCACCGCACCGCGTTGGCGATACGGCAATCGATCAACGTTAAACCGTCATCGGGTCGCTCGCGGTACTCGCCCCGAGCGAAGCCATATTTCAATAGCGTTTGGTACAACAGGTTGCCGGCATAGTCGCCGGTAAACGGCCGGCCGGTGCGGTTGGCCCCGCGCAGGCCAGGCGCCAGGCCCACGATCAGCAAGCGGCCATCGGCGTCGCCGAAGGACGGCACCGGCGCGTTGTGCCAATCGGGAAAGGCGACGCGCTGCTTTAGGCGGAAATCGACGAGGCGCGGGCAGAGCGGACAGTCGTGCCCCGGTTCGCGGACCGCATGTTCATTCGGTGCCATGCATCACGGGCGAACGCGTATCGTGATGATGCGGACGCTCAATCTGTGCGCGGATATCGACCAGGTCGATAAAGGCGTCGGCCTGACGGCGCAGCTCGTCGGCGATCATCGGCGGTGACGAACGGATGGTCGAGACCACGGTCACGCGCACGCCTTTGCGTTGCACGGCTTCGACCAATCGCCGGAAATCGCCATCGCCCGAAAATATGACGATATGGTCGAGATATTGCGCCATCTCCATCACGTCGATGGCGAGCTCGATATCCATGTTGCCCTTGATTTTCCGCCGGCCCGCCGCGTCCGTGTACTCCTTGGTTGGCTTGGTAACCATCGTATAGCCGTTATAGTCGAGCCAATCGACCAAGGGCCGCAGCGGCGAATATTCCTGATCCTCGAGCAGCGCGGTATAGTAGAAAGCGCGAATCAATTGGCCCTGCGAGCCGAACAGCTCCAACAGACGTTTATAGTCGATGTCGAACTGAAGGGACCGGGCAGCCGCGTAAAGGTTCGCGCCATCGATGAAGAGAGCAATCTTTTCCTGCGAATAGAACATCATTTTATCCGCTCCATGATCGGGGCCATGGGCCGATGAAGAATGAACGCAGCATAGCATCCAACGTTGCGACGCGGCGATGATTCTGATCGGTCTTGGCGGCAACGTTCCCAGCAAAGTGGGTGCCCCCGACGCGACCATTGCCGCCGCCATCGAGGAACTGGAAAAGGCGGGCGTTTTTGTCACTGCGCGGTCCCGAACCTATCGGACGGCACCCGTCCCCGTTTCGGATCAACCCTGGTTCGTCAACCAGGTCATTGCGGTGAAGACGAAGCTTTCGCCGCGCGACTTGCTCGCGCTCATGCACCGGATCGAAGGAAAGTTTGGCCGAGAGCGGCGTGAGGTCAACGGGCCGCGGACGCTCGATCTCGATCTTCTGGCCTACGACGAGCGTGTGCAACCAGGTGGCGAAGGCGAGCCGATCTTGCCGCATCCGCGCCTCTCGCATCGCGCCTTTGTGCTGCGGCCGTTAGCCGACGTGGCTCCCGGCTGGCGACATCCGATCACCGGCGAAACCGTCGAGCATCTGATTGCCGCGTTGCCACCCGACCAGGTCGCGGCGCCTATTTCAGATTGAGGGTCGCCAGCGTATTGCCGGTTTTCCAATCCAGGAGCAGCAATTCCTCGCTACCGTCGGCCAGACCGAGCCTCACCATCACACGGTCGCCGTCGGTCTGCGCCGCAACTATTTTTGCGCCGGTTGGTAGCGCCACGGAACGCGGCTTGCCGTTTGGCGGGATCACCGCCTGCATCGCCGTCGGCACCTCCACCGAGCGATGTTTGATGCGGTAGGCGATCGTGACGACGAGCACGATCACGCCGACGATGAGCACCACCCCCATGCCATAAACAAGAACTTTCAGCGCGCGCATGCTTCCCGACCGTTGCGGAATTGTTTATGTCCTACGCTTAGCATGAGCGAGACCCGAGACGTAACCGTTACGCGCGCCGACGTGGGCGAGCGGCTCGACCGCTTCCTAGCCCGCGCGCTGGCGCCGCTGTCACGAACCCAGATGAAACGGCTGATCGAGGCGGGGCAGGTACGGGTCGCAGGCGCGGCGGCGACCGATCCCTCGGCTAAGACGCGGCCTGGCCAGCAGGTCACGGTGATCCTGCCCGAGCCGGTTCCCGACGCGCCCGCGGCGCAGGCGATGGACCTGGTCATCCCCTACGAGGACGAGCATCTGCTGGTGGTCGACAAGCCGGCGGGGTTGGTGGTGCATCCAGCGCCCGGCAATCCCGACCGTACCCTTGTTAATGCCCTGCTCGCGCATTGCGGCGACACGCTCGCGGGCATCGGCGGGGTGAGGCGGCCCGGCATTGTCCATCGCATCGACAAGGACACGAGCGGGCTGATGGTCGTCGCCAAGACCGAGCTGGCGCATCGGGCGCTGACGGCGGATTTTGCGGCGCACCGCATCGAGCGCGCCTATCGAGCGGTGGTGTGGGGCGTGCCGCCGGCCTCGGGCAAGATCGAAGGCGCGATCGGACGCAATCCGCGCGACCGCAAGAAGATGGCGCTGGTGACGCGCGGCGGCAAACACGCGGTCACGCACTATCGCCGGCTCGAAGCCTTCGGCACGCGGGCGGCGCTGCTCGAATGCCGGTTGGCCACCGGCCGCACGCACCAGATCCGCGTCCACCTCGCCTCGCTCGGCTTTCCGCTGATCGGCGATCCGGTCTATGGCCGCAAGCGCGGCCCGAAGATTTTTTCGCGCCAGGCGCTGCACGCCTGGTTGCTTGGCTTCCGCCATCCGGTCAGTGGCGAGACGTTGCGCTTCACCAGCGAACTGCCGGATGACATGAAGACGCTTATTAGTGTGCTCCGGCGGGAATCATGACCGGCTACATTGGCAAGCCGATGCCACGCGTCGAGGATCGGCGCTTGGTGAGCGGCCGAGGGCGCTACACCGACGATCTCGCGCCACGCGATGCGGCGTGGGGATATGTGCTGCGTTCGCCCCACGCCCATGCGGAGCTTAGAGCGATCGAAATTGGGGCGGCAAGCACGATGCCGGGAGTCCGGGCCATCCTGACTGGCGCCGATTATCGCGCGGATGGCGGCAAGCCCATCCAACATCACCCTGCGCCCGCCGATCCGATCAATCCGTCGCGTCCCGCCTTCAGCCAGGCTGATGGATCGCCAGCCTTCGCCGGACCGCAACCGGTGCTGGCGGAGGACCGCGTCCGCTATGTCGGCGAGCCGGTGGCGTTCGTCGTCGCCGACACCCTCGAACACGCGCGAGACGCTGCCGAGGCGATCGCGGTGGATTACACGCCGCTGCCGGCGCTCGTCTCGCTCGATCAGGCGATGGGAGCAGGTGCGGCCCAACTTTGGCCCGAAGCGCCGCGCAATATTGCCTTCGACTTTACCCAGGGCGCGGGCGACGCCACCGATCGGGCACTGCGCGAGGCGGATCTCGTGCTCGAGCAGGAATTCGTCAATCAGCGCATCGTCTCCTGTCACATGGAACCGCGCGCGGTGTTCGCCTCGTTCGATCCTGCGACCGGCATCCACCACGTCGTCGCCGGCAGTCAGGGCGCCGTGCGCCAGCGCATCATGCTGGCGGAATGCCTCGGCATCCCGCTAGATAAGGTCGAGGTGATCTGCCCCGATGTCGGCGGTGGCTTCGGCTCGCGCACCTTGCCGCATCCGGAGCTGTTCCTGGCGACATGGGCCTCGCGTCGCATCGGCCGCTCGGTGCGGTGGCGCGCCGACCGCAGCGAAGGTTTCCTAACCGATCATCAGGGCCGTGACCTGACGATCCGCGCGGCTGCCGGCTTCGCGCGCGATGGCCGTCTGCTCGGGATGCAACTCACGATCATTGCCAATGTGGGCGCGTCGCCGATCTCTTATGCGTCATCCTCGAACAGTCCGCGCATCGCGCCGAGCGTCTATCGCGTGCCGACAATCTTCATGCGCGTGATCGGCGTGCTCAGCAATACGACGCCGGTGGCTCCCTATCGCGGCGCCGGCCGGCCCGAGGCGATGATGACGATGGAGCGGTTGTTGGACATGGCCGCGCGGCGACTTGGCATCGACCGCATCGAGATCAGACGGCGCAACCTGATCCGAAAGGACGAATTGCCGTACCGAACCTTGACCGGCCTCACCTACGACAGCGGCGATTTCATCGGCAACATGGATTCGGTTCTACGCCTGGCCGATTGGGACGGCTTCGCCCACCGCAAGGAGCAAAGCCATGCGCGCGGCAAACTGCGAGGTATCGGCGTTGCCAACTATGTCGAGGCGCCGGTCGGCGCGCCACGCGAGAAAGTCATCGTCGCGATTCAACGCGACCGACGCGTCGACGTGATCGCCGGCACGCAATCGAGCGGGCAGGGGCACGAGACCAGCTTTGCCCAGGTGGTGGCGGACCAACTCGGCGTGCCGTTCGAGACGATCGCATTCGTCGAAGGCGATTCACGGCGCATCGACGTCGGCGGCGGTTCGCATTCCGATCGCTCCATGCGGCTCGCCGGCACTTTACTAGTCGAAGCCTGCGGCAAGATTGTCGCGCGCGCCCGGGCCATCGCGGCCGAGCGCTTCGGTTCCGAACTCGACAAGATCGATTTTGCCGATGGCCTGTTGCGCGAGCGGAATTCGAACCGCGTCCTTGATCTATTCGAAGTCGCGCAGCTGACCGAAAGCGGCCTGCGGGAAGAGGCCGAAATCAACGGCCGCATCCCGGCGCATCCGACGGGCGCTGCGGTGTGCGAGGTCAAGATCGATCCCGACACCGGCACGGTTCGGATCGAACGCTATTCGACGGTTGACGATGTCGGCCAGCCGATCAATCCGTTGATCGTCGATGGCCAGGTGCATGGCGGCATCGCGCAGGGCGTCGGCCAGGCGCTGTCCGAGGACACGCCGTTCGACGCCACGACGGGTCAGGTGGTCGCCGGCTCGTTCATGGACTACGCGGTGCCGCGCGCCGACAATTTGCCGAGCTTCGCGGTCGAGCTCACCGAGGACCCGACCTCGGGAAATCCGCTTCGCGTCAAAGGCGGCGGCGAGAGCGGCACAACCCCGGCCCCGGCGGCAACGATCAACGCGGTCGTGGACGCGCTGTCGGAATACGGCATCGAGCACATCGCCGCACCGGCCACGTCGCACCGCATCTGGAAAGAGATCAAGCGAGCACAGGCAAGACGCGGCTGATGATGGCGCCGAAACGCATAACACGAATCGCGACAACGCAAATCCGCTGGCGCGATCCATGCTAGATTGAGCTTTGTTGTGCGTCGTCTCTGCGGAATCAGGGACCCAGGGTCAAACCCGTCGCGATCCCTGGATTCCCGTCGTTGCGGGAATGACGGATGAAATTTGGTTTGGATGCCGTTCTCAATTTCGCCGCCAAGAACAATACGAACTCATGCACCGGCCGCCGCGTCAATTCCTGATTCCGATGATCGTCGCTTGCGCGCTGTTCATGGAGAATCTGGATTCGACCATTATCTCGACGGCGCTGCCTTCCATCGCCAACGCCCTCGATGAAGACCCGGTCCGCCTCAACCTTGCCATCACCTCGTATTTATTGAGCCTCGCGGTGTTTATTCCGGCGAGCGGCTGGTTCGCCGACCGGTTCGGCGCGCGTACCGTGTTCCGTATAGCCATCGTCATCTTCACCCTGGGTTCAATCGGCTGCGGCCTGTCCCATTCCCTGTGGGAACTGGTGGCGACGCGCATGCTCCAAGGGCTCGGCGGCTCGATGATGACGCCGGTCGGTCGCCTGGTCATGATGCGCGTGGTGCCTAAAGCGGACCTGGTGCGCGCGATGACCTATCTCACCGTGCCGGCGCTGATCGGACCGGTGACCGGGCCGGTGCTGGGCGGCTTCATCGTCACCTATTTCTCGTGGCGCTGGATCTTTTTCATCAACATCCCGATCGGGATACTTGGCATCGTGCTGGCGTCGATCTTCATCGACAATGTCCGCGAGCCCGAGCGCTGGCCGCTCGACCTAGGCGGCTTCATCCTGAGCGGATTGGGTCTCGCCGGCGTGGTGTTCGGCTTCACCACGGTGGGGCGGGGCGCCATTCCGACGCCGGCGGTGGTTGCGCTTCTGGTCGGTGGCGCAGTGTTGCTGGCGCTTTATGTGCTGCATGCGCGCAGGCGTAAATTTCCGCTGGTCGATCTCGGCCTACTCAAGATTCCGACCTTTTTCGCCGGCGTGGTTGGCGGAAGCTTTTTTCGCATCGGCGTCGGCGCCATGCCGTTCCTGACGCCGCTGCTGTTCCAACTCGGCTTCGGCATGTCGCCTCTCAATTCGGGCCTGCTGACGTTCGCCGGCGCGATGGGCGCGATGCTGATGAAGACCACGGCAGGTCCGATCATCCGCACCTTCGGCTTCCGCCACGTACTGATCGGCAACGCCCTTATCGCCAGCGCCTTCCTGTTCGCGCTGGCGTTGTTCCGGCCGTGGACGCCGCATTTCGTAATTTTTGCGGTGCTGCTCTTCGGCGGCTTTTTCCGCTCGCTGCAATTCACCAGTGTCAACACCCTCGCCTATGCGGACGTGCCGGCCGCGCGCATGAGCCGCGCCACCTCGATGCAAAGCATGGCGCAGCAATTGGCGATGAGCATCGGCGTCGGCACCGGCGCGCTGTCGCTTCACGTCACCCAGGTGTTGAGCGACAGCGCGCGTCTGACCTCGAGCGATTTCATGCCGGCTTTCATCACGGTGGCGCTGATCTCGGTGAGCTGCCTCTTTTTCTTCATCAACCTCTCGCCCCATGCCGGGTCGGAGGTCAGCGGCCACCGCGCCCGCATCGCCGCGGCGGGCGGTGCGGTTGGCACCGAAGGGCCGGCGGATTGATCAGCCGACAATGCCGTCTGCGCGCAGTTTCTTTAAGTCCTCCGCCGAAACACCCCAGTCACGCAGCGCATTGGGATCGGGCGGTGTCGGCGCGGTTGGTGTCGCGTTTGCGGTTCGGCTGAAGCGAGGCGCCGGCATCGGCTGCACCACGCCGTCTACCGTGACGAAGCTTCCGCGCGCCGACGCTTGCGGGTGGTTCGACGCCTCCCCAAGCGACAACACCGGCGCCACGCACGCGTCGCTGCCCTCGAACACGCGTAACCATTCTTCGCGGCCCTTGGTCTTGAATTTGGCGGCGAGCTTGGCCTTACCTTCGGGCCAACGCGCACGTTCGTTCTGTCGCGGCAGCGCTGCCGGATCGATCTCCAGCCGTGTTAACAGTTCCGCGAAGAATTTCGGTTCGATGGCCGCAACAGCAATGAATTGGCCGTCGGCGCATTCATAGGTTTCGTAAAAGAACGCCCCGGAATCGAGCATGTTGGTGCCGCGTTCGAGCTTCATCTGGCCGGCGGCGTAGAGGCCAAAAAACGGCGTCAGCAGGGACGCGGCGCCTTCGGCCATCGCGGCATCGACGATTTGGCCCTTGCCCGAGCGTACGGTTTCCAGCAGAGCGGCCAACACGCCCATCGCGAGATAGAGCGCGCCGCCGCCGAAATCGCCGACGAGATTGAGCGGCGGCGTCGGCTTCTGGCCTTCGCGGCCGATGGCGTGCAGCACGCCGGCGAGCGCGATGTAGTCGAGATCGTGGCCCGCGGTTTGCGCCAGCGGGCCCGTCTGGCCCCATCCGGTCATGCGGCCGTAGACCAGCCGCGGATTGGCGGCAAGGCAAGGCTCGGGTCCGAGGCCCAGCCGCTCCATAACGCCCGGGCGGAAACCCTCGACCAGCGCGTCCGCCTTGGCGACTAGGCGCAAAGCGAGGGCGACGCCTCCCTTGTGCTTGAGATCGAGCGCCACGGCCGGGCGGCTGCGGTGAAGGAGTTTGTACTTTTCCGGCGACGGCACGCCGAGGCCGCTCGGCTCGAGCCGGTCGAGGCGGATAATGTCGGCGCCGAGATCCGCGAGCAGCATGCAGCACATCGGCGCCGGCCCAATTCCCGCGAATTCTACGATGCGAATGCCCGATAACGGCCCCATGAATCCCTCCTAGCGGTGCGGCAGGGCAATTTAGCCCAATGGTGTACGATGGGGTGGAAAGGTTTGGCACCTCAGGCCAAGCCGGTTCTACGCCAAGACCAATTACCACAGACGACATGACGCTCAACGGCGGCGGCGTCTTCAACGCCATCGCGATGCGGACGCAGACCAGTTTCTGACCGCACTTGCCCGCGCGCATTGTCTGTGCAATTTCTCATGCGCCGGTGACAAACAAGAAAAGGTGGGCGTTGTGCGGGCGGGAATTTTGATGGCGATGGGATTGGCGTTCGCCGCGGTCACGGTGGCCGCAGCGCACGCGGCGGGCGACGCGGAACGCGGCAAGGCGGTATTTGTGCAATGCCGGGCGTGCCACTCGCTCAACCCCGGACAGAACGGAATCGGTCCGAGCCTGCACGGGTTGTTCGGCCGGAAGGCGGCCACCGAGCCCGATTTTCCCTATTCGCCGTTCATGAAGCGCTCAGGCATCGTTTGGACCGAAGAGGCGCTCCGGTCCTATTTGCCGGATCCGCAAGCCAAGGTGCCGGGCACCAAAATGACGTTCCTCGGCATCAGCGACCCGCAGCAGCTTGACGACCTGATCGCCTATCTGAAAAAAGCGACTAAGTAGGTTCCGATGCTCGCGAAATCGACCATCCTCTCTGCGACGATCGTCATGGCGTTGACGGCGCCGGCGCTCGCTGCGGGCGATGCCGCGCACGGCGAAACCGTGTTTCAGCGCTGCACCATCTGCCACTCGCTCGCGGCGGGGGATAACGGGATCGGCCCGTCGCTTCACGGCATCGTCGGCAGCAAGGCCGGCACCGTTCCCGGCTATAATTTTTCCAAGGCGATGGCGTCGTCCGGCATCGTCTGGGACGACGTCGCCCTCAAGAAGTTCCTGGCCGATCCCGAGACGGCTATGCCCGGTACCAAGATGCACGCCGGCGCGGTCCCGGATCCGCAGGCCGCCGACGACCTGATCGCGTACCTAAGACAGGCCGCCAAATAGGCCGGTTTTTTGGTTAACCATTATTAATTTTGTTCTGCCTCTGCGTCACGGCGCCTGTATGATCGACGTTAACGAGCCGTTAACCGGTCGTGCAGGAGGCCTCATGCGGACGGATGATTACGGGCGCGAGATCGCGCAAGTCCCCCGGAAATCGAACATGCTCGGCGGCGGCCGGCTGTTCACGATCGGCTTGGCGCTCGGGGTCGGCGCGTGTTTCGGCATGGGGCCGCCGTTGCCCGTGCTTGACACGGTGCTCCCGGCGGCCGTCGCCAGCGAGCCGGCGATGCCCGAACATCCGGCCCTACCGCGCCAGTGGCTGGTGCTGCGTAACGCCCTCATCGACCCCAGCGTGACCGGCGCGACGTATGCCGAGCAGGAGGCGGATGTGCGGCTGCTGCAAGAGAAATGGGTGGCGCTGCAGGATGCGCTCGCCAGTTCCTTTGTGGACCGCATCGCCTCCCGATAGCCGGTGCGCTTCGGCACGTTTATGCCGGCTCCCGAATATTGCCGATACGAAATATTCATTTGGATATAGCGTAATTGCGACGTCAGCGTTTCCCAAAATCCAATTGAGTTATTGACAGTTATATTTGACGCTGCGAGCATGCGCGCCACAAGGAATGGCGGTGGCCGCACTGTTTTTGGGCGGTCTTCGGGCGACAACAGCCGTCAAGGCGACATCGCGAAAACGCATCGGCGCTGACAGGGGAGGAGGTCCCGCCGAGTTTGCTATCGAAGGTTCACGACAAAGTGAAACGCACCGGCGGTCGTCCGCCGGCGCTAACGCCACGCCTATAGCGGCCGCGCGCTCGAAAGCGGATCGGATAGGGAGCTAACGCGAGGGAGTAACATGAGGATACTGACCATCAACGGTTTCACCCGCGTCGTCGACATGCCGGACGACACGCCGCTGCTGTGGGTTATTCGCGAGCATTTGCGGATGACCGGCACCAAGTTCGGTTGCGGCGCCGGTTTTTGCGGGGCCTGCACAGTGCATTTAAACGGCGAAGCCGTGCGCTCGTGCCAAACCAGCCTCGAAGAGGCGGCGGGCCAGCAGATTACTACCATCGAAGGTCTCGATCCGGCGGGCCAGCACCCGGTGCAGCGCGCGTGGATCGCGGAGCAGGTGCCGCAATGCGGCTACTGCCAGTCCGGCCAGATCATGCAGGCCGCTTCGCTGCTGCAGAAGAATCCAAACCCGAGCGACGCCGATATCGTCAAGGCGATGAACGGCAATCTGTGCCGCTGCGCGACCTATGTTCGCATCAAGAAAGCGATCAAGCGCGCCGCCGCGGACATGCGTAGGGCTTAGGGAGACCGGAAATGGATACGATCGAACGGAAAACCAAGAGCCCGGTTTCGCGCCGGTACTTCCTGGTCGGCACCGCCGCGGCGGGCGCCGGACTCACTGTCGGCTATGTCGCCGCACCGCGCATTCTCGGTTCGGCCAGCGAGGCGCTCGCGGCCGGCGGCAATTATTCGCCGACGATGCTGTACACCATCACCCCGGCGGGCGAAGTCATCGTTCACGTCAACAAGTCGGAAATGGGCCAGCATGTCGGTACCGCGCTGGCGCAGGAAATCGCGGAAGAGCTCGAAGTCGAATGGAAGAACATGCGGCTCGACTATCCGGATTTCACCGCATTCTTCACCGGCGGCAGCTTGAGCATTCTCACCACCTTTATGGGCGCATGCCAGGCCGGCGCGGCTGGCCGTCTCGCGCTGATCGACGCCGGCGCCAAGGAGCTCGGGGTCGCGGTCGGGGAATGCCACGCCGATAAGGGCTGGGTCATCGCCAGGGGCGGCAAAAAAATCAGCTACGCCCAACTGGTATCGAGCGGCAAGGTCAACAAGGTCTTCAAGGAAGACGAGCTCAAGAAGATCGCCATCAAGCATGGCGGCTACAAGATCCTGGGCAAGCCACTCCAGGCGCTCGACATTCCGGCCAAGACCAACGGCCGCGCCATGTTCGGCATCGACTTCTTCGCCGACAACATGGTGTACGGCAAGATCGCGCGGCCGCCGGTGCGCATCGGCGCCAAGCCGAAGAAGGGCGCCGACGGCAAGGAGCTGATCGACGACAGCGCGGCCAAGAAGGTTCCGGGCTATATCCAGTACGTGTCCACGCCCGATCCGCTGGGCGTCAACACGCATTACGTCATCTGCATCGCCGAGAATTTCCCGGCCGCGATGAAGGCCGCCCGGGCGATGAAGATCGAATGGGACCTGGGCCCCAACGCCCATGTCAGCAGCGACGACATCCTCCAGCGCGCGAAGGATCTGGTCGCCGATCCGAACGCCGGCGGCCTCTACTGGCTGATCGGCGATCCCAAGAAGGCGTACGACGCCGCGCCGATCAAGATCGACGCGGAATTCACCACGCCGTTGGCGTCGCACGTGCCGATTGAGCCGATGAACGCGCTGGCGTTTTTCGACAAGGGCGCGCTGCACCTCTATTCCGGCAGCCAGTTGCAGGCGGCGCATCAGCCGATGCTCGCCGGGGCGACCGGCCTGAAGCCGGAGCAGGTGATCATCCATCAGATGTATCTGGGCGGCGGCTTCGGGCGCCGGCTGGACGACGATGACGTGATGATCCCGGCGGCCTTGGCGGCCAAGGCGATCGGCCGTCCGGTCAAGGTCATCTATACTCGCGACGAGGATCTCCGGAACGATTTCTACCGGTCGATCACGTATCAACGCCTGCGCGCGGGCATCGACTCCAACGGCAATGTGGTCGCTTTGCGTCACGATGTCTGCATGGCATCGTCGGCGGAACGCGCGGCACCGAACTTGCTCACGCCCAGCAAAGACAAGGGGGACAAGTACAAGGTCGATGGCAGCTCGATGAGCGGCGCCGACTCCTGGTACGGAATTCCGAACTATGGGGCGCGCGACATCACCAACGATCTGGGTCAGCGCGCGACACCGCCGGGCTTCCTCCGGTCGGTATCCACCGCGTGGACCTTCTTCGCGCTCGAGAGCTTCCTCGACGAATTGGCACGGCGGACCGGAAAGGACCCGGTCGAACTGCGCCTGTCGTTGCTGACCGCAAGGGGGCCGAACGCGGGTTCGGCGCCGATGTCGGTCGGCGGCGCGGAACGCATCGCCGCGGTCATCAAAAAGGCGGCGAAGGAGACCGACTTCCACAAGAAGCACGGCCGCCTCGGTCCCGGCCGCGGCATCGGCATCGCCGCGACCACGCACTTCCGCGACACGCCGACCTGGACCTGCGGCATCGCCGAAGTCACGGTCGACAAGGGGAGCGGCGAGATCAAGGTGGACAAGTTCACCACCGCGATCGACCTGGGCCTGCCGGTCAACACCGACGGCGCGCTGTCGCAGTGCGAGGGCGGCACATTGTTCGGCCTCAGCCTCGCGATGTACGAGGCGGGCACGATGCACAATGGCCTGCTTGATCAGGCCAACTTCGACACCTACACGCCGATCCGCATGGCGCAGGTGCCGGACATCGCGATCCACATTCTCGCGAACGGCAACACGCCGGTGGGTGTTGGCGAGCCGGCGGTGACGGTGGTCGCTCCCGCGATCTCCAACGCCGTCTACGATGCCGTCCGCATCCGGATGCGCGATCTTCCCTTCACCCCGGAAAAGGTGAAAGCATTGCTCAAGGCGTAGTTTTTCTCTCTCCCTCTCTTCAGGCTCCCCGGGGTAACCCGGGGAGCCTTTTTTGCGCGATGTTGCCGGCGCGAGATCCGGTCGGCGATTCCATCGAGGGCGATCCGGCTTTAGGATGAAGCGATGGATCGGCGGCGATTCCTGATCGGCTCGGCGGCAAGCGGCGTCGCTCTGTTCGCGGGCTATCTCGTGCCCGGCGGCGTTACCGCAAGCGCCGCCGCCGCTCGCTACGCGCCCGCGATCTGGTATGCCATCGACGGCGCCGGCCTCGTCACCGTGCACACGATGAAGGCCGAGGTCGGCCAGCATATCGGCACCGCCTTCGCCATGATGATCGCCGAGGAACTCGCGGTCAGTTGGCACGACATGCGCATCGACTATCCCGACCCGAGGCGCGAATTCGGCATCCTGGTGACGGCGGGCAGTTGGAGCGTCGCCCTCAATTACGACGACATGCGGCGCTTCGGCGCCGCGGGCCGCATTGCGCTGATCGACGCCGGCGCCAAGCGGCTCGGCGTGCCGCCCGCCGAATGCCGCGCAGCCGGCGGTTGGGTGATCCATCCCGCGAGCGGCAAACGCGTGAGCTATGGCGCGCTGGTCGCGGCCGGCGCGGTCGATCGCGTGTTCGACGAGGCCGACCTCGGCGGGATCGCGCTGAAGCCGGACCGCGCGTTGACGCTGATCGGCACCTCGCCGCCAGCGCTCGACATTCCGGCGAAAGTCGCCGGCGCCGCGCGTTTCGGCGCCGACGGTTTCGTGCCCGGCATGCTTTACGCCAAGATCGCCCGGCCGCCGCTCCGCGCCGGATGCACACCGCGCGCCGTCGACGACACCGCGGCGCGGACCGTCGCCGGCTATCGCCGGTTCGTCAGCGTCAAGGATCCCAGCTCCGACAACGGACATTACGTGATGGCGCTGGCCGAGACCTATCCGGCGGCGCTGGCGGCGGCGAAGGCGCTGCGGATCGATTGGGACACGAGCAAGAGCCTCGCGGTCGGCGACGACGATTTGCTGGCGCACGCGAAAGCGCTTGTCGCTGACAACAAGAAAGGCACGCCATGGTGGATCATCGGCGACGCCAAAAAGGCGATAGCAGATGCGGTAGCGACGGTGTCGGCGGAATACATCACGGCGCAAGTCGCCCATGCCGGCATCGAGCCGATGAGCGCGCTAGCGCTGCGCGACGGCGAGCGCTGGCATGTCTTCGCCGGCTCCGCGTTCCAGACCCACGCGGTCGCGGCCGTGGCCGACGCGCTCGACACCAATTCCGGCGCGGTCGCGCTGCACCAGGCCTATGTCGGGGATCCCTCGGGCCGGGGCGTCGAGACCGATGCGCTGGTGGCGTGCGCGCTCGCGGCCAAGGCGGCGGGACGGCCGGTGAAGCTGATCTTCGACCGCGACGAGGCGATGCGTTTCGATTTTCCCCGGCCGCTCACGTATCAGCGATTGTCGGCGGCGCTGGATCGCGACGGCCGCGTCACGGCGCTGTGGCACGATATCTGCTCCGCGTGGCCCTTGGCCCGCGCGCTGCCGATCGCGATGCAGCCCGGCGCCGACAAACACACCAAGGTGGATTGGAGCGTGCTCACCGGCACCGACAGTTGGTACTCGCCGCCAAATTACTACGTGCGCGCGCTCCGCAACGAGCTGGCGGAGCGCGCCGCGCCGGTGGGATTTTTCCGCGGCAATGGCGCCGCCTTCGCGTTCTGGGCGCTCGAAAGCTTCATCGACGAGTTGGCGCATCGCACCGGGCAGGACGAGATCGCGCTGCGCCTCCAATGGCTCGACGGCAGCGGCCCGAATGGCGGCGGCCCGCCGAATTCGGAGGGCGGCGCCCGCCGGCTCGCGAGTGTGATCGCGAAGATCGTCGAGCTCTCCGGCTACGCGGCGCGGCGCCGCGCCAAGAAGCATGACCGCGGCATCGGCCTCGCCGCGTCGAGCGCGCCGGACCGCCGCCAGCCGAGCTGGACCGCATGCGTCGCCGAGATCGCGGTCGATCGCGGCTCGGGCACGGTCATGGTCGAGAAGCTGACGATCGTCAGCGATGTCGGCACCGCGGTGCATCGCGACGGCGTTCTGGCGCAAATCGAAAGCGCGGCGCTGACCGGGCTGAGCGTCGCCCTCCACGAGCGCGCGACCTTCGCCGGCGGCGCCTTCGCCGAGGGTAATTTCGACGCGTATCGCATCCTGCGCTTTGGCGATGTGCCGGAGCTCGACATCCACATCGTCGCCGGCGGTCAGCATCCGACCGGCGCCGGCGAGCCCGCAATGAGTGTTGTGGCGCCGGCCGTCGCTAATGCTATTTTCAACGCGGTCGGCGCGCGCGTGCGCGACCTGCCGATCACGCCGGAGAAAGTCCTGGCGGCGATGAAGAAGAACTAGGGAGGCTCGCATGACAAAAAATTTAGTTTTGGCGGCAGTACTCGTCGCCGCGCTCGGCGGCAGCGCCGCCGCGGCCGATCTACCCGACACGATCACCTTCGGCACGTCGATGCAGTTGACGGGACAGGACGCCAATCTCGGGCGCTATTACCGCGACGCTTATGTGCTGACCGTCGACCGGATCAACAAGGCCGGCGGCATCAAGATTGGCGGCAAGTCGGTCCCAATCGCGCTCAAGCTTCTCGACAATCAGTCGGATGCAAATTTGGCGGTCCGCCAATATGTCGGGCTGGTGACGCAGGACAAGGTCGATTTTCTGCTCGGTCCCTATGCCAGCGGCACGACGCTTCCGGTCTCCTCTGTCTCCGAGAAGTACCAGATTCCGATGGTCGAGGGCGGCGGCGCCTCGCCGCAAATCTTCAGCCGCGGCTACAAATACATTTTCGGTCTGCTGCCGCCGGCCGATGACTATTTCGCCAGCACTCTGACGATGCTGAAACAATTGCAGCCGCCGGCGAAGACGGTCGCGCTGGTCACCGCCGACGACGCGTTCGACGTCTCGGTTGCCAAGGGCACCAAGAAGCTGCTCGCCGCCGCCGGCATGGAGATCGTGTTGAGCCAGACCTACGCCGCCAAGACCACCGACTTCTCGTCGATCATGGCGCAGATCAAGGCGAAGCAGCCCGACATCGTGCTGTGGGGCGGGCTCGAGCCCGAGGTGCTCAACGCCATCCGCCAGGCCAAGAGCCTCGACGTCAATCCCAAGCTGTTGATGTCGTTCACGGTCGGCGTGCCGGCGGCGGATTTCCGCAAGGCGCTCGGCAACGACGCCAACGACGCGTTCGGCATGACGGCGTGGCTGCCGTCGCCCGCGTTGAAGGACACGTGGTTCGGCGACGCCGCGCAATTCGCCGCGGCCTACAAGGCGAAATACGGCTACGATCCGGACTATCACGGCGCCGCCGGCGCGGTTACGGTCGAAACGCTGGTCAAGGCAATCGAGACGGCCGGCTCGCTCGACAAGGCAAAAGTGCGCGATGCCATCGCCGCGTCGGATTTCGACAGCCTCTACGCGCATGTGAAGTTCAACGCCGGTGGCCAGATCGTGGTGCCGCAGATCGTGATCCAGATCCTGAACGGGCAGGTGGTGCCGATCTTCACCGACAAGTTCATCAACAAGCCGGTATTCCCGGTGCCGCCCTGGAATAAGCGCGGTTAGCGACGCTTTTGTTTGTGGTTCTGCCATAGCGAGAAGCGCTCTTGCTCTTCGTCCAGATTCTGGTCGACGGCATTCTGCTGGGCGGCCTTTACGGCTTGATGGCGCTGGGCATGGCGCTCGTCTGGGGCGTGCTCAACATCGTCAATCTTGCCCATGGCGCGTTCATTATGCTGGGCGGCTACATCGTCTATTTCCTGTTCGCCGCCGGTCTCGATCCGCTGGTCTCGCTGCCGTTGGCGATGGCCGCCATGTTTCTGTTCGGCTACGTCATTCAGCGCGGCCTGCTCAATCTCATCGTGCGCTCGGCGCTTCTGAACACGCTGTTGTTCACGTTCGGGCTCGACGTGGTTCTGACCTATTTGGCGCAGCTTCTGTTTTCCGCCGATTTCCGCACCATCAATCCGTCTTACGCGGGCGATAATTTCACCGTCGGCGGCGTGACGATCCCGGTGGGACGCTTGTTGGCCTTCGGCATCGCCCTTGTCTTGGCGGCGCTCCTTTATCTTTTGCTCGACCGCACCCGGCTAGGCCGCGCGATCCGCGCGACCGCGCAGAAATCTTGACGCGGCCCGCCTCTATGGCGTCGATCCGGCGCAGATCTACGCCATTACCTTCGGCATCGGCGCCGCACTCGCCGGGGCGGCGGGCACGCTCTATGGCATCGTCGCG
Source organism: uncultured Alphaproteobacteria bacterium (assembly GCA_963729845.1). Taxonomy (GTDB): domain Bacteria; phylum Pseudomonadota; class Alphaproteobacteria; order ATCC43930; family CGMCC-115725; genus JAATGI01. The sequence continues at coordinate 24,279 of CAVSQC010000045.1, read as the reverse complement.
CAGATCACGCCTTATGTCGGCGTCACGCTGACGCCCAAATCTTTCGTCATCGCCATTATCGGAGGCCTCGAGAATCCGCTTTTCATCATCCTTGGCGGCGTCGCCATCGGCATCGCCGAGGCAGTGACGGCGCTGTATCTCGGCCCGACCTATACCGACGTGATCAGTTTCGGCCTTCTGGTCCTGATCCTGGTGTTGCGGCCGGCGCGGTCGCTGAAGGTGGCATGATCGTGCGCTTGCTCGTTCTCGCCGCGTTGGCCGCTTTGGTTGCCGCCGTGCCGCTGCTCGACAATGCCGTGCTGGTCCAGTTCGGCATCAACGCCTTGCTGATCGCGACGCTGGCGCAATCATGGAATATCCTTGGCGGCTTCACCGGCTATGTCTCGTTCGGCAATTCGGTGTTCTATGGCCTCGGGTCCTACGGCGTCGCCATTGCCATGGCGCAATGGAACCTGCCGTTTTGGGCCGGACTGATTTTCGCCGTCGTGCTTGCTGTGGCGTTGGCGGGGTTGCTGGGCTGGCCGATTCTGCGCTTGCGCGGTCCCTATTTCGCGATCGTCACCCTGGGCATTTCCGCGGCAATGTCCGCGCTGGCGTCGAATCTCGACATCGCCGGCCGGAATATTGGCCTGATCCTGCCGCTGACGCGCGACGACACCTTGTTCTATGAAATGTCGCTGGTGCTGCTGGCCGCGGCGACCGCGACTGTGGCCTGGATCGCGCGCAGCCGGTTTGGCATGGCGCTGATCGCGATCCGCGAGGACGAGGACGCGGCGGCGACGGTCGGCGTCAACGCCACGCGCTATAAGATCGCTGCGCTGACGATGGCGGCGTTTTTCACCGCGATCGCCGGCGGCATTCACGCCTATTGGATCACGTTCATCGATCCCGCCGGCTCGTTCGATACCACGCTCGACGTGCGTATGGTGATCATGACCATGTTCGGCGGGCCGGGCACTGTGTTCGGCCCGGTGGTCGGCGCGGTGATCCTTTCGGCGATTTACGAGGTGCTGGCCGACAGCATCTCCAAGGCGGCGGCGCTGTTCTTCGGCATCGTGATCCTGCTGGCGGTGATCTTTCTGCCCAAGGGGTTGATCGATCTCGGCGGCGGTTTCCGCGCGCTGCGTTGGCGCTATTTTCTCGCCACCATCCGGCAGTACCGGATATGAGCGCGCCCCTGTTCGAGGCGCGGGGCCTCATCAAGCGCTTCCAGGGGCTGGAAGCGGTTGGCGACGTCAGTTTTGCCATCGAGCCCGGCACCATCATGGGGCTGATCGGCCCTAACGGCGCCGGTAAGAGCACGCTGGTCAATCTCATCGGCGGCGTGCTGCGACTGGACGCCGGCGAAATCCGTCTTGACGGCGCGCGCATCGACGGTTTGCCGGCCTACGCGCGGGCGCATCTGGGAATCGGCCGTACCTATCAAATCCCGAAGCCGTTCGCCGGCTTGACCGTGCGCGACAATGTCGCCTTGGGCGCGATGTTCGGTGCCGGCGCCGAGCGCGACCGCGACGCGGCGCGGCAGCGCGCGACGGAGTGGATCGATTTTGTCGGCCTGACGCGCCAGGCGGAGCAGCGCGCCGTCCAGCTCGGCGCACCCGACCGCAAGCGGCTCGAATTCGCCAAGGCGCTGGCGATGCAGCCGAAGCTGCTGTTGCTTGACGAGGTTATGGCCGGACTGACGCCGGTCGAGGTCGAAGCGGCGGTCGGCTTGATCAAGCGCATCCGCGAGCGCGGCGTGACCATCCTGGTGATCGAGCATGTCGTGCCGGCGATCCGGCGTCTGTCGGACCGGCTCCTGGTCTTGCAGCAGGGCCGGTTGATCGCGGCGGGCGAGCCGAACGCGGTGCTCAACGATGCGCTCGTGATCGAGGCCTATCTGGGACGGCGGCGGGCATGAGCGGCGCGCTTCTCGACATACGCGGCCTTAGCGCGGGCTACGGCGACGTGGCGGTGCTGAACGGCGTCGATCTCAGCGTCGGCGGTGGCGAGATCGTGGCGCTGGTCGGCAGCAACGGCGCCGGCAAGACGACGCTGCTGCGCGCCGTGTCGCGCATCATTAACGCCCGGGGGGAGTTGCGTTTTGCCGGCGAGGACGCCTTGCCGCTCAGACCGGAAGCGCTGTTCGCGCGCGGCTTGGTGCAGGTGCCCGAGGGTCGGCAATTGTTCGCGCGCATGAGCGTGGTGGAAAATTTGGCGATGGGCGCCTATCGCCGCCGCGACCGGGCCGGCGTCGCGGCGAGTCTGGCGCAGGTGTTCGATCTCTTTCCGGTGCTGGCGGAACGGCGCGGCCAGATGGCCGGGAGCCTCTCCGGCGGCGAGCAACAGATGTGCGCGATCGGCCGCGCGTTGATGGCGGCGCCGAAATTGCTGATGATCGACGAAATGAGTTTGGGCTTGGCGCCGATCGTGGTGGACCGTTTGCTGGACGTGCTGGTGACGATCCGGGGGCAGGGCGTGCCGATCCTGATCGTGGAGCAGGACGTGTTCGCCGCGCTGTCCATTGCCGATCGGGGCTATGTGCTGGAACATGGCCGCATTGTCGGCTCGGCGCCGGCGGCGACCCTCAAGCACGATCCCGCTTTGCAAAAGGCCTATCTCGGCGCCGACGTAGAGGAGGAACCATGAGCGATCAAGACCGCAATGCCCGGCTCGATGCCTTGCTGGACCGCACTGAAATTTACGATCTGGTGCGCTGGGAGCGGTTCTGCCGCGACCAGAAGGATTGGCCGGGGCTGCTTGCCTGCTACATTCCCGGCGCCCCGGTCCGCACCAGTTGGTACGACGGCGACATTGCGGGCTTCGTCGATCAGTCGCGCGAGAAGATGCTGAAAGGCTCGTCCGGCAAGCACTGGATCATGCCGGCGACGCACAAGATCGTGGGCGACCGCGCCATCGTCGAAAGTCCCGCCTTCATCTACGACCGGCTCACCTTCGACGGCATCGAGTTCGATTTCCATCAGTATTGCCGGTTCTTCTCGCGCGTGGTGCGCACCAAGGAGGGCTGGAAGCTCGCCTCGTTCGAAGGCATCTATCAGCGCGATAATCTACAATGTACCGATCCGCGCAATCAGTTGCCGGTGGATTGGGACATCGTCAAGACGCTGCGCCCGTCCTATCGCTTCATGGGCTATACGCAGTTGAAGCGCGGCTACAAGCTCAATCCCGAACTGCTCGGCGACGACCGGCCCGATCTGGTGCAGGCGTTCTACGCCTCCGAACGGCGCTGGCTGGAAACCGGCAAATAGCGCGATGGGCTAGGGGATCAGAACGACCGAGCCGACGGTTTTGCGGCTTTCGAGATCGCGATGCGCCTGCACCGCGTCCTTCAGCGCGTAAGCGTTGGCGGGATCGAGGCGGATGACGCCGCGCTTCACGAGATCGAACAATTCCGCGGCCGCGCGCTCGTAGTTGGCGCGGTCGGCGATATAGTTCGTCAGGCCTGGCCGCGTCGCGATCAGCGTGCCCTTCTGGCTCAGCACGCGGATGTCGAGCGGCGGTACCGGACCGGACGCGTTGCCGAACGACACGATCGTCGCGTACGGGCGCATGCAGTCGAGCGAGGGCATGAACGTATCCTTGCCGACGCCGTCGAACACCGCGGCGACGCCGGCCGGGACGATCATGCGGACGGCGGCGACGAAATCGGTCTCACGGTAGAGGATGACATGGTCGCAGCCGTTGGCCGTGGCGATGCCCGCCTTTTCGGCGCTGCCGACGGTACCGATCACCATGGCGCCGAGATGCTTCGCCCATTGCGTCAGGATGGTCCCCATGCCGCCGGCCGCCGCGTGAATCAGCACGGGATCGCCCGGCTGGATTCGATAAAGCCGGTGCAGGATCGCTGACGCCGTAAGTCCCTTCGCCATCAGCGCCGCAGCCTGACGCTCCGAAATGTAATCCGGCAGCACGATGAGCCGGTCCGCGGGGATATTGCGCGCTTCGGCGTACCCGCCGGGCGCCTCGTCGCCGTACATGCCGCTGGGCGAGACATAGACGACGCGGTCGCCGACCTTGACCTGCGTGACGCCGGGCCCAAGGGCCTCGACCACGCCGGCCGCCTCATTGCCGAGGATCGTCGGCAATTTGGGCGGGCGATAGAGGTAAAAGCCGCCGCGCCGCAGGTTGATGTCGGCATGGTTCAGTCCCACCGCGCGATGCCGCAGGCGAACCTCGCCCGCTTGCGGCGGCGGCAGCTCAATGTCCTCCCATTTCATCACCTCGGGCGCGCCGGTCTCGTGGATGCGCATAGCCTTCGGCATGATGGATTCCGTGGATGCGGTTTGTCGGGCAGGGGCGGCGCTATTTCGTCCACAATTCCTTCGAAGCGAGGCGCGCGCCCTCGGCCAGCGATTGCAGCTTGGCCCACTGGATCGAGGGATGGACGCGGATCGTGTTCCAATTCTGCGAAAAGCCGCAATCGGTGCCGGCAATGACGTTTTCGCGCCCGACCAGCTTGGCGAAATTCTTGATCCGCAGTGCGATCAACTCGGGATGCTCGACCACGTTGGTGGAATGCGTCACGACGCCGGGGATCAGGATCTTGCCGGCGGGGAGCTTCACCTCCTGCCAGACCTGGAACTCGTGCTCATGGCGCGGATTGGCGGCTTCGAGACTGTAGGCCTGCGCCTTCACCGTGAGGACGAGATCGACGATGTCCTTGAGCGGCACGTCGGAGGTATGCGGCCCGTTCCAGCTACCCCAGCACACATGGTAGCGGATTTTCTCTTCGGGGATGTCTCGGATGGCGTGGTTGAGCATCTCGATATAGCCCGCGAACCATTTGTGCACGTCCTTCGCCGGTTGGGTGACGAGCAGCCGGTCGTATTCATGGGCGAGGAAGGCGTCGTCGAGCTGGATCAGGAAACCGGCATCGATGATGGCGCGATATTCGGCGCGCAACGCGTCGGCCATCGCCGCCAGGAACGCATCCGAATCCTTATAGAACCGGTTGGCGCGGATGCCGCGCGCGCTCTCGGGCGCCGCGACCGGCATGAATGCTTCCGCGAAGTTCTTGCCGGCGAGCGCCGCATTGAAATTCTTGATGTCGGTCTTGATCTCGGCATCCTTGTAGGAGATCGGCCCGGTGCATTCCCAATGATCGGACGGCCGCGCCTTCGGCGCGTCGGCGAGCGCGACGCCGGTCCAATCGTAATTCTGCACCGGCTCATAGGCCGCGTAGAAGTCGAGAAAACGCGTACCCTCGCGCCCGGCGACGCGGACATTGATCGGCTGCGGCTCGCCCGGCTTCGGGTCGCGGAATTCGATGCCCTGAAGACGCTGCGAGACATAACTGGTCCAGCCGCGCTTGCCGTATTCGCCGTCGCTCGGAATGTCGATGCCGGCCTCGTTTTGCAGGCGCACCACCTCCGCGACCTTGTCGGCGAGCATGGTCTGGTATTTGGCCTCGTCGAAGCCGATGCCCGCGATTTTGGCGGCGATCAGCGCGCGCAGCTCGGGCGGCCGGACCAGGCTGCCGGCGTGGGTAGTGAGAATCCGGTCGATGCTGCGCTTCAAGGGTTGCCTCCGTCCTTATGTGGCGGCTGGTTTGACCATGGCGGCCGCGGCGCCGGTATCGTAGCCGGGCTCGACCCAGACATCGACGACGGCGAGCGCGCCGCCTTCGACGGCGCGGCGCGCCTCGGCGAGTGTCGCCGCCAGCTCGACGCCATGCCGTACCGGGCCGAACCCGACGGCGCCTTGCGCGCGCGCCAGGCCGGCAAAATCGATGTCGGGGCCGCTCATCTGCTGGCCGATCCATTTGTTCGCGACCGGTCGGCCGCGCTGCTTCGCCACGCGCTCCTGATGCAGCTCGTCGTTGTAGAAGGAGCGGTTGTTGGCGACGAGGATCAGCAGCGGCACACGATAGTGCACGCCGGTCCAAAGCGCGGTCGCGCCCATCAGGAAATCGCCATCGCCGAGGATCGCGAGCGGCAGCCGGCCGCTGCCGCCGTCGCGCAGCGCCAGCGCGGCGCCGACCGCCATGCCCGGGCCGGAGCCGATGCCGGCACCGCCATCGCCGCCGAGCACGTCGAGCGGATGCCGGACCGGCCATAAATGACCGGCCCAGGACAGCGGCGCGCGAATGAGGCAGGCGTCGCGCCCGTCGAGGCAATCCCTCGCGGCGTGGGCGAGTTGTGCCACCGTGATCGGCGCGTCCGGCGCGGGCGCGGGCGGTTGCGGCGGCGCAAGCGGCTTGCGGCCTGGCCAGGCGGGCGCGGCACGCGTGCCGAGCCGCGTCACCGCCGCAAGCAGCGCCTCGACGGTCGCGTCGGCGTCCGCCATGACATAGAGATCGGCCGGCGGCAGGCCTTGATAATCCATGTTCCAGCCGTTGTGGCGTTGCTGGTCGAGCGACACGTGCATCACCGTCGCGCCGACCGGCTCGCCGCCCCACGCGGTCTTGAGCGTGCCGCCGAGATCGATCCATTCGAGGCTCAGCACGACGTCCGCCTCGCGCAACACCGCCGCGCCCTGTTGACCGAGCATGCTGGTCGCCGGCGCGCCGTGCAGCGGATGCTCGTTTGGGAAGGTGCCGCCGAGCTTCATGTCGGTCAGCACCACGGCGCCGAGCGCCTCCGCGAGGGCGATGCGCGCGCGCCACGCCGCGTCGGCATGGGACAGGCGCCCCATCAGGATCAGCGGCCGCGCGGCCTCGTGCAGTTTGCGCGCCATCGCTTCGATCTGCTCCGGCGCGGGCACCGCCGGCGCAGGCGGGCGATAACGCGCGGGATCGGGCACCGCCGGCGCTGTGTCGAGCGCGCGCTCCTGCAGATCGGCGTCGAGGCAGACATAGGTCGGCCCTTTCGGCGGCGTATCGGCGATTTGATAGGCGCGCAGCACCGCTTCGATCGCGGCGGGGATCGAAGCCGGCTGATCGTCCCACTTGGAATAATGCCGGATCAGCGCGCCTTGATCCTTCGCGGTATGAAGCCAGTCGATCCACGGCCGCCGCTTGGCCGCGTCGACCGGGCCGGTCGCGCCGAGCAGCAACAACGGGACGCGGTCGCCATAGGCGTTGAACACCGCCATGCTGGCGTGCATCAGCCCGACATTGGCGTGCACCGCCGCCGCCATCGGCCGGCCCGCGACCTTGGCCCAGCCATGCGCGATGGCGACCGCGCTTTCCTCGTGCAGGCACAGCAGCATTTGCGGCCGCTCGTTGCCGAGATGATTGACCAGACTGTCGTGCAGCCCGCGATAGCTCGAGCCGGGGTTGAGCGCGATATAGGGAATGTCGAGCGCGCGCAGCACGTCGGCGACGGCGTCGCTGCCCCAATGCCCGCGACCGTCCGATGGCAGCGGCCGCTCGATTCCCTGGGGCTCGTTGGCCCGGCGCTCCTCCGATCGCGGCATTGACCAAAGCATTGCACTGCCACGCCGGACCGGCAACCGATTTTGCTCAACCGTTACGCGGCTCTCGACTATGATTGCATCCAAATGCCGCCGCCCAACACGCCCCTGGCGCTAACCCGCGAATACCTGCTCGACGACGCCGCGCGCGAGCAATTGCGCGCGCTCGATCCCGAGATGAAGGTGATGCCGGCCGAGATGCGCGAGGCGTCGATCGCGGGCCTGCTGGCGCGACGCACCGAGCGAAACGGCGTGTGGATTTTCGCCTACGGCTCGCTGATCTGGAATCCACTGTTCGAGTTTGCCGAGCGGCGGGTCGGCAAGGTGCACGGCTATCATCGCCGCTTCTGCCTATGGACGCGGCTTGGGCGCGGCACGCCTGAGAATCCGGGACTGACGCTCGGGCTCGATCGCGGGGGCTCGTGCCGCGGCGTCGTCTACCGCATCGCCGAAGAGGCAATGCAGTCGGAACTGAACCTGATCTGGCGGCGCGAGATGTTCACCAACGCCTACGACCCGCAATGGGTAAAGGTGGTGACCAAGGAGGGCACGGTCGACGCCGTCGCTTTCGTCATCAACCGCGACTACCCGCGCTACGCCCGCGTCGAAGAGGATCGCGTGGTGGAGACCATCGCGACGGCAAAGGGCCGGATGGGCGAATGCTCGACCTATCTGTTCAACACCGTGAATCATCTGCAACAGCTCGGCATCCGCGACCCGGTGCTGGAGCGTCTTCGCGATAGAGTGCGGGAACGCCAACGCTCCGTTCCCGTTGAGCGGTCATGACGCGGCGCGTCACCATTCTCGGTTCGACCGGCTCCGTCGGCCGCAATACGGTGGAGCTGGTTTCCGCCGAACCGGACAAATACGCGGTCGAGGCGCTGGTCGCGCTGAAAAGCGCGGAGCTGCTGGCGGAGCAGGCGCGCGCCGTCGGCGCCAGGCTCGCGGTGATCGCGGACGATAGCAAATACGCGACGCTGAAAGCGGCGCTCGCCGGCTCCGGCATCGAAGCGGCCGCGGGCGCCGCTGCGGTGGTCGAGGCGGCGCGGCGGCCTGCCGATTGGGTGATGGCCGCGATTGTCGGCGCCGCCGGCCTGGCGCCGACGTTGGCCGCGGTAGAACGCGGCGCGATGGTGGCGCTGGCCAACAAGGAAGTGCTGGTGTGCGCCGGCGCGCTGGTGACGGCGGCGGCGAGGAAGCACGGCGCGACGCTATTGCCGGTCGACAGCGAGCACAACGCGATCTTCCAATGTTTCGAGGCCGATCAGGCCCACGCCATCGAGCGCATCGTCCTGACCGCGAGCGGCGGCCCGTTCCGCCAGCGCCCGGTATCGGCGATGGCGAACGTCACGCCGGCGGAGGCGGTGGCGCATCCCAACTGGCGCATGGGCGCGAAAATCTCGGTCGATTCGGCCACGATGATGAACAAGGGCCTCGAAGTGATCGAGGCGACGCATCTTTTCGCCCTGCGCGGCGATCAGGTCGATGTCGTGGTGCATCCGCAATCGGTAATCCACGGCCTGGTCTATTACACGGACGGCTCGGTGCTGGCGCAGCTCGGCTCGCCGGACATGCGCACGCCGATCGCCAACACGCTGGGCTGGCCGAAGCGCATTCCGGCGCCGAGCCCGCGCCTCGATCTCGCGGCGCTCGGCCATCTCACCTTCGAGGCGCCCGATCCCGAACGATTTCCCGCGCTGCGGATCGCGCGCGAGGCGCTCGAGGAAGGCGGCGCCGCGCCGATCATCCTCAACGCCGCGAACGAAGTCGCGGTGGCGGCGTTTCTCGACGGCGTCATCGGCTTCCTCGACATCGCGGCCATCGTCGAGGACAGCCTCGTTACGCTCGAGCGCAGCCCGATCACGACACTCGATCATGTCTATGACACGGACCGCGCCGCGCGCGAGTTGGCGCGGCGCCTCGTCGGCAATGGCGCCCGCCGCGCCGCGGCCGGGTGATCGATCGCAGCAAACCGGTATTGGTGACCGGCGCCACCGGCTTTGTCGGCTCGGCGGTGGCGCGCGCCCTGCTGGCGCAAGGGCGTGTCGTGCGGGCGCTGGTCAGGCCGAACAGCGACCGGACCAATCTGCGCAACCTCAACGTGGAGCCGCGCGAGGGATCGCTCGAGGATGCCGCGTCGCTGGCGGCGGCGACGACGGGGTGCGGCGCGCTTTATCATGTCGCGGCGGACTATCGGCTGTGGGTACCGAAGCCCGAGACCATGTATCGCGTCAATGTTGATGGCACGCGCGCGCTGATGGCGGCGGCGCTGGCGCAAGGCGTCGAGCGCATCGTGTATACCAGCAGCGTCGCGACGCTCGGTCTTCACGACGATGGCACGCCGGCGGACGAAACCACGCCGAGTACACTCGACGACATGATCGGACCGTACAAGCGGTCGAAGTTCCTCGCCGAGGAAGTCGTGCGCGGCATGGTGACGGAGCAGGATTTGCCGGCGGTGATCGTCAACCCGTCGACGCCGATCGGGCCAGGCGACATCAAGCCGACGCCGACCGGCCGCATGATCGTCGAGGCCGCGTTGGGCCGCATGCCGGCCTTTGTCGATACCGGCCTCAACCTGGTTCATGTCGATGACGTCGCCAAAGGACACTTGCTGGCCGAGGAGCGCGGCCGCATTGGCGAGCGCTATATTCTCGGCGGTGAGAACTTGACCTTGCGCGAGATTTTGCGCCGCGTCGCCGTGCTGGTCGGGCGCAAGCCGCCGCGGATCAGCCTGCCGATTCCGGCGCTGATGCCGGTGGCGGCGGTGGCGGAAGCGGTTGCGAGCGTCACCGGTAAGGAACCGTTCGTCACCCGCGACGGGCTGCGCCTCGCGCGCAAGACGATGTTCTTTTCGTCGGAGAAGGCCGTCACGGAGTTGGGTTATGCGGCGCGGCCCGTCGATCAGGCGCTGTCCGACGCCGTGATCTGGTTCCGGCGCGCAGGAATGGTGCGATGAGCGTGTCGGTGGCTATCGGCGCCGTGTCGCTGGCGATCTGGCTCGCGTTGTTGTTCGCGCGCGGCCTGTTCTGGTGGCCGCGACTGCCGGGTCGGGCGCCCGAGCCGGCGCGCTGGCCGTCGGTCGTCGCCGTGGTCCCGGCGCGCGACGAGGCCGAAATTATCGAACGTTCCATCGGCTCGCTGTTGCGGCAGGATTATCCCGGCGAATTTTCCGTCGTCCTCGTCGACGATCACAGCGGCGACGGCACCGCCGACATCGCGCGGCGTCTTCCCGGCGCGGATCGTCTCCGCATCGTCGCGGCGCCGCCACTGCCGCATGGCTGGACCGGCAAGCTGTCCGCGATGAATCGCGGCGTGCAGGAAATCGGCGACGCCGAGGTGATCCTGTTCACCGATGCCGACATCGCGCACCACCCGACAAATCTGCGGGAGGTGGTGGCGCGCCTCGAGGCGGAGCGGCGCGATCTGGTTTCGCTGATGGTGAAGCTCCATTGCAACAGTCTGGCCGAGCGGTTGCTGATCCCGGCGTTCGTATTCTTTTTTGCGATGCTGTATCCGTTCGCGTGGGTCGGCGATCCGCGCGCAAAGACGGCGGCGGCGGCGGGCGGCTGCATGCTGATCCGCCGCGCGGCGCTGGAACGGATCGGCGGCATCGCCGCGATCAAGGGCGAGCTGATCGACGATTGTGCGCTGGCGCGGGCAGTCAAAGGCTCGGGCGGGTCGATCCGTCTCGATTTGACGCACGACACCAAAAGCATCCGGCCTTACCCGTCGCTCGCGTCGATCTGGAACATGATCGCGCGTAGCGCCTTCACCCAATTGCGCTATTCACCGGCGCTGCTGGCGGGCACCGTGCTCGGCATGGCCGCGGCCTATCTGGCGCCGCCGGTGTTGTTGCTGTTCGGCGGCGGATCCGCGGCTTGGCTTGGCGGAGCGGGGTGGCTGCTCATGACGGCTGCCTACGCGCCGATGGTGCGCTTCTATCGCCTGTCGCCGGCATGGGCGGCATTGTTGCCAGTTACGGCGTTGATTTATCTCGGGGCGACGATAGCATCGGCATGGCGGCATTATCGGGGGCGTGGCGGCTCATGGAAGGGTCGGGTCGAGTGGCGGAGCGCGCGCTGAACATCGTCGAGACGCCCTCCGGCAAGGGCTCGGGCGACGAGAATTTTCCGGTCGGCTCGTTCCTGATCCGGCGCGATCTGCGTCGGCACGTTCACGCCTTTTATCGCTTCGCACGCCAGGCCGACGATATCGCCGACAATCCCGCGCTTGCGCCCGAGGATAAGGTTATGCGGCTCGACCGCATGGGCGCGATCCTCGACGGCGCGCCCGGCGAGGATTCGCCGGCGGCGGTGGCGATGCGCGCCAGCCTGCGCGAGACCGGCGTCACGCCGCAACATTGCCATGACGTGCTGCGCGCGTTCCGCCTCGACGCGACCAAGACGCGGTATCGCGACTGGGACGATCTGATGGAATATTGCCGCTATTCCGCCTCGCCGGTCGGGCGGCAGGTGCTCGATCTCCACGGCGAGGATCACGACAATTGGCCGGCCAACGACGCGCTGTGCTCGGCGCTGCAAGTGCTCAATCATCTACAGGATTGCGGCGACGACTACCGTTCTCTTGACCGCGTCTATCTGCCGGAGCAGGAGCTGGCGGCGAACGGCGCGACGGTGGAGGAGTTGCGCGGCGCGCGGATGAGCGCCGGCATGAGCGCGGTCAAGGACCGCCTGCTCGACGGTTGCGACGAGCTGATCGCGCGGGCGCGGATCTTTCCGCAAGGCGTGAAGAGCTGGGGCCTGCGCTGCGAGGTCGCGGCCATCGTCGAGCTGGCGGCGCGGCTTGCGGCCCATCTGCGCGCGGGCGATCCGCTGGCGGCACGCGTCAAGCTCGGCAAGGTGCGATTTTCTTGCGGCGCTGTTGCTGGGCGCGTGGCGCGGGAGTTGGCTGTGACCGCGCTGGCCGAACCGTCGCCCGAGGCGCTCAAGGCCGAAATCCGCGACAAGGTGCAGGCGGCAGGGTCGTCCTTTTATTGGGCGATGCGACTTCTGCCGAAGGCTCGGCGCGACGCCATGTTCGCGGTCTATGCCTATTGCCGCGAGGTCGATGACATCGCGGATAGCAACGACACGCCCGCCACCAAGCAGGCCGGGCTGGCGGTATGGCGCGTCGAGGTGGCGGCGATCTTCGCCGGCGCGCCTAAGACGCTGCTCGGCAAGATACTGGCGGAGTTGGTCCCCACCTACGATCTGCGGCAAGAGGATTTTCTCGCGATCATCGACGGCATGCAGATGGACGCGGTCGAGGATATTCGGGCGCCGAGCCTCGCCGATCTCGACCTTTATTGCGACTGCGTCGCGAGCGCGGTCGGACGCTTGTCGGTGCATATTTTCGGCGACGCTAGCCCGGCCGCGGACCGCGTGGCGCATCATCTCGGCCGCGCCTTGCAGCTCACCAATATTCTGCGCGACCTGGTGGAGGACGGCGAGCGCGGCCGCCTCTATTTGCCGAAGGAATTGCTGACGGCGCACGGCATTGCCGCGACCGAGCCGATGACGGTGCTGCGCGACCGCGCATTGCCCCTGGTGTGCGAGGATCTTGCCGCCATCGCCGACCGGCATTTCGTCGACGCCGAAGCGGCGATGCGGCAATGCGCGCGCCGCGCCATGCGGCCGGCCGCGGTGATGCGCGCCGTCTACCAGGAATTGCTGCGGCGCCTGCGCGAGGCCGGGTGGCGCGATCCGGCGAAGCCGGTAAAGGTGCCCAGCGCCGTCAAGCTGATGCTCGCGTTGCGTTACGGCCTGATGTGACGCGGCCCGCCCACGTCCATGTCGTCGGCGCCGGATTGGCCGGCCTCGCCGCCGCGCTGCGGCTGAGCGAGGCAGGGATCGGCGTCACCGTCCACGAAGCGGCGCCGCAGGCGGGCGGACGTTGCCGCTCCTATCTCGACGCGACGCTGGGTTGCCGCATCGACAACGGCAACCACCTGTTGGTCGCGGGCAACCAGGCGGCGATAGCCTATCTCGACGCGATCGGCGCGCGGGGCACGCTGATCGGCGAGGCGGAAGCGCGTTACGCGTTTCTCGACGTCACGAGCGGCGAGCGCTGGAACTTCCGGCCCAACGCCGGCCGCGTGCCGTGGTGGCTGTTCCAGCCGTCGCGGCGCATTCCGGGCGTACGCCTGACCGATTACCTGCAAGGCGTGCGACTCATGCGCGCCGGGCCGGACGATCTCGTCACCGATTTTCTGTTGCCCGGAACGGCTCTCTATCGGCGGCTGTGGCAGCCATTGGCGAATGCCGCGCTCAACACCGAGCCGCAGCACGGTTCGGCAGTGTTGCTGGCGCGCGTGCTGAGCGAGACATTCGGCGCCGGCGGCGCGGCGTGCCGGCCGCTGGTGCCGCGCGAGGGCCTATCGGAGAGCCTGATCGATCCGGCGCTGGCGGCATTGGCGAAGCACGGGCGGCGGTGCGGTTCGGCCGGTTGCTCCGCGCGGTGGAACGGGTGGGAGATAGCGTCGAAATACTTCACTTCGAGGACGGCGATGAGACCATCGCCGACGATCAGGCCGTCGTGCTGGCGGTGCCGGCGCCGGTCGCGACCCGGCTATTGCCGGAGAGCGCCGCGCCCGACGATTTCCGCGCCATCCTCAACGCACATTTCCTGGTCACTGCGCTGGAAGAAACCCCATTGTTCGTCGGCTTGATCGGAGGCACGGCGGAATGGGTGTTCCGCAAGCGCGCGGTGCTTTCCGTCACCGTCAGCGCCGCCGACCGATTTATGGAGACACCCGCGGCGGAACTGGCGCCGCTGCTGTGGCGCGACGTCTGCCAGGCCTACGATCTCGGCGCGCGCGAAATGCCGCGCTGGCAGATCGTGAAGGAGCGGCGCGCCACCTTCGCGGCGACGCCCGAGCAACTGCGCAAGCGGCCACCCGCCAGGACGCGCTGGCGCAACTTGGCGCTGGCGGGCGATTGGACCGATACCGGCCTGCCGGCGACCATCGAAGGCGCAATCCGTTCCGGCTTCGCCGCCGCCAAGACGTTGACGGATGCCCCCTCTTGAGCGGCGGTGAAACTGAGGTCAGACTCAGCGGCATGGACGATGTCGGCCTGATTGATCGTATCGAGCCGCTTGACCGTGCCGTGGCCCGCGCGACCGAGGCGTTGCTGGCGTTGCAGCAGCCCGACGGGCACTGGGTATTCGAGCTCGAGGCCGATGCCACCATCCCGGCCGAATACATTTTGCTGCAGCATTATCTCGACGAGATCGTGCCTGCGGAACAAGGGGCGCTGGCGGATTATTTGCGCGCGATCCAGGGCGAGCATGGCGGCTGGCCGCTGTTCCACGGCGGCGCCTTCGACATGTCGGCGAGTGTGAAGGCCTATTTCGCGCTGAAGGCAACGGGCGACGCGATCGACGCGCCGCACATGGCGCGCGCCCGTGCCGCGATCCTGGAGCGCGGCGGCGCCGCCCGCACCAATGTCTTCACCCGGGTAATGCTGGCGCTGTTCGGCGAGATCGGCTGGGACGCAGTTCCGGTGATGCCGGTCGAGATCATGTTGCTGCCGCGCTGGTTCCCGTTCCACCTCAGCAAGGTCTCGTACTGGTCGCGCGCGGTGATCGTGCCGCTGCTGGTGCTGCTGGCGAAAAAGCCGCGCGCCAAGAATCCGCGCGGCATCCGCATCACCGAGTTGTTCGCGCCCGGCAGCCAGGCCGATCCGCCGCGCGCCAGCGGGTCGGTCTGGGCGAAGCTGTTCAATGGCCTCGACGACGTGCTGCGCCGCTTCGAGGACCGCATGCCGCGCCGGCACCGCGCGCGGTCGATCGACGCGGCGGTCGCCTTCGTCACCGAGCGGCTCAATGGCGAGGACGGGCTCGGTGCGATTTTCCCGGCGATGGCCAACGCCGTGATGATGTTCGAGTGCCTCGGCACCCCGAAGGACGATCCGCGCCTGGTCACGGCGAAGCGCGCGATTCGGAAGCTGCTCGTGATGAAGCCGAGCCGTTCCTATTGCCAGCCCTGCGTCTCACCGGTGTGGGATACGGGGCTTGCGGCGCATGCGCTGATGGAGGCGGGCGGCAATGCGGCGCACGCCTCCGTGCGGCGCGGCCTCGATTGGCTGGTGACAAAGCAGGAGCTGACGGTGAAAGGCGATTGGGCGGCGTGGCGGCCCAACGTACGGCCGGGCGGCTGGGCGTTTCAATACGCCAATCCGCATTATCCCGATGTCGATGACGCCGCGGTGGTGGCGATGGCGCTCGACCGTTTCGACCGCGCCGCTTATCGCGAGACGGTGGCGCGTGCCGCCGAATGGATCGAGGGCATGCAGAGCCGCAACGGCGGCTGGGGCGCGTTCGACGCCGACAACAACTACGCTTATCTCAACTACATCCCGTTCGCCGACCATGGCGCGCTGCTCGATCCGCCAACCGCCGACGTCTCGGCGCGCTGCGTCAGCCTGCTCGGCCAGATCGAGCGGGACGACGACCAGACGTTTGCGCGCGGCGTCGAATATCTGCTGCGTGAGCAGGAGGCCGATGGCTCCTGGTTCGGCCGCTGGGGCACGAATTACATCTACGGCACCTGGTCCGCGCTGTGCGCGCTCCGGCGCGCCGGCATGAAGAAAGAGGCGCCGCCGATGCGGCGCGCGGTGGCGTGGCTGCTGTCGAGGCAGCGGGCCGACGGCGGCTGGGGCGAGGACGGCTCATCCTACTGGAAGACCGAGCCGCGCGGCGAAGGCAAGGCCAGCACCGCGTCGCAGACCGCATGGGCGATGCTGGCGCTGATGGCGGCGGGCGAGGGCGGTCACGCCGCCGTGGCACGCGGCGCCGCGTTTCTCATGGCGACGCAACAACCGCACGGTTTGTGGGATGAGGAATGGTACACCGCCGTCGGGTTTCCCCGCGTATTTTACTTGCGCTACCACGGTTATCGCGCGTATTTCCCGCTTTGGGCGTTGGCGCGGTTCCGCAATCTGAAAGGTGGCGGCGCGGAGACCTTCTCCTGGGGGATGTAAGTTGGCGCGGCGATTCCCGCTTAGTGGGAATTTGCTCCCGCGCTATGCTTGATCGCGGTGAGATAAGGGCAAAAGTTTGACGACGTTCGTCATCACCGGACTAGAGGCCGAAGCGCGGATTGCGCGCCGCGCGGGTTTGCCGACCGTCGTCGCGGGCGGCGCCAGGGAGACGCGCGCCGCCAGCATCGAACGCGTCATTGCCAAGGGCGCGACCGGCTTGATCAGTTTCGGCATCGCTGGCGGTCTGCATCCGAAACTTCAGCCGGGCACCGTGCTGCTTCCCGAGACGGTGCATACCGAGGCGGGTGAAGCCTTCGCCACCGACGAACGGTGGCGCCGCCGGCTGCTCGCGCA
Source organism: uncultured Alphaproteobacteria bacterium (assembly GCA_963729845.1). GTDB lineage: Bacteria > Pseudomonadota > Alphaproteobacteria > ATCC43930 > CGMCC-115725 > JAATGI01. The sequence goes on along the minus strand of CAVSQC010000045.1, from coordinate 7,588 downwards.
TATTCCCGGCGCTGCGTCGGGCGCGATCTACGGGGCGGAAGCGGTGGTGGCGCGGGTCGCCGAAAAGAAGGCGCTGTTCGATCGGACGCGCGCGGTCGCGGTCGATCTTGAAAGTGCCGCCGTCGCGCGCGCGGCCGCCGGGGCCGGAATTCCGTTCGTGGTGCTACGCACGGTCGCCGATCCGGCGCACCGTTCGCTCCCGAAGGCTGCCACGTTCGGTCTGACGTCGGAGGGCAGGGTCGCATACGGCGTGGTGTTCGGCCACCTTGCCCGGAAACCGCATCAGGTGCCGGCGCTGTTGATGATCGCGCTGCAAACCCGGCGCGCGCTGTCCGCGATCTATTCCGTCGTGGAACCGGTTGACGGGTTTCACGCCGTACCGATGCGGGCCGCGCCCTCCGCATAAGCCGCGACACCCGCGCGGCGCAGGGGACGCCGCTCCCGAATCTCCCTATATAAAGACGCCATGAGTTCGAGCGATTTCGCGGCTGAGTCGACCGTCAGCCGCGCCGAGCTGCGCACGGTCTATGCCGGGTTGATGATGGTGATCGGACTCGGCGCGCTCGATCAAAGCATCGTCGCGACCGCGCTGCCGCGCATTGTCGGCGATCTCGGCGGCATCACGCGGCTGTCCTGGGTGGTGACGGCGTACGTGCTGACCTCCACCGCGACCATGCCGCTCTACGGCAAGCTCAGCGATCAATATGGCCGCAAGCCGATGATCTATGTCGCGGTCGGCATCTTCCTGCTTGGCTCGGCGCTGAGCGGACTCGCGGAAAGCATGACGCAGCTGATCCTGTTCCGCGCGGTGCAGGGGCTGGGCGCGGGCGGTTTCCTGCCGTTGGCGCAAATCACCATCGGCGATCTGGTCTCGATGCGCCGCCGCGGGCGTTATCAGGGCCTGTTCGCGTCGATCTTCGCGGTGAGTTCGGTGGCGGGTCCGGTGCTTGGCGGCGTCATCACCGACTGGCTGTCCTGGCATTGGATTTTTTACGTCAACATTCCGTTCGGCGCGCTTGCCATGGGCATGATCACCGTGGCACTGCACCGGCCGCAGGTGCTGCGCGGGCGGCGCATCGATTATTTGGGCGCGATCCTGCTGACTGCCGCGACGACGCTGTTGCTGCTGGCCTTGAGTTTCGGGGGCAACGCCTATTCGTGGGAGTCGCCGGAGATTTTGGGTTTCGCCGTCGCCACGGTGGTCGCGGGGGTTCTGTTCGTAATCCGGGAGCGGCTGGCGCCGGAACCGATCCTGCCGCTCCATCTCTTCAGCAACCGGGTGTTCGTGATCGCATGCCTGGTATTGAGCCTCACGTTCATGGGAATGATGGGCGCGGGCACGTTCTTTCCCGTGTTCTTTCAGCTCGTGCTCGGCGTCGCCCCGGCCAATTCCGGCCTGCTCAGCGGCCCGTTCATGCTCGGCATCGTCGTCTCGTCGTCGATCGGCGGGCGCATGGTGGCTCGGACTGGGCGTTACAAGCCGTTCCAGATCGTCGGCGTCAGCACCGCACTGTGCGCCTATATCGCGTTGACCGCGGGCGCGTGGCTCGGCGGCGGCATCCTGGCGATCGAACCGGCCCTGGTCGCGTTGGGTCTTGGGCTTGGGCTGGTGACGCCCAACATGACCATCGCGGTGCAAAACGCCTTGGGCCACGAGGACATGGGCGTCGGCACCGCGACCTCGGCGTTCTTCCGCTCGCTGGGCGGCGTGATCGGCGTCGCGGGGTCGGGCGCGATCATGTCGGCGCAGCTTCGGGCCCAAGTCGCCCTCGGCCCCAACCAGAATGTCAGTGAGGCGTTGACGGGCGGGTTGGAGCAGCTCCGGGCCCTGTCGGGCGGGGCTCACGACACCGCGGTGGCGATCTATCGGCATGCCCTGGCCATGACCTTCCTGGCCGATGTCTTCGTCATCGGGGCTGCTCTTATCGTGCTGTTTTTCTTGCCGGAACTGCCCTTGCGCTCGTTCCGTGGGCAAACGCTGCCCGTCAAGACGGCGGACGCGGATTGAACCCCTTCCTTTTGCCTAATTTTTGTGCGAATAGCCTGTTTTCCCGGCGCGGCAAAGCCGCTAGGTTCGGGAAAACGACGAGGCGCGGCTGGCACGGCTCATGCTTATAAGCGTGGGGACCTGGCGGTTGGCGTCAGGCTCACGGGTTCCTGCAGGCGGGTAGCGCATGAAAAAAATCGAAGCGATCATCAAGCCGTTCAAGCTGGACGAGGTGAAAGAAGCGCTTCACGAAGTCGGCATCCAGGGCATCACCGTCACGGAAGCCAAGGGCTTTGGCCGCCAGAAGGGCCATACCGAGCTTTATCGCGGCGCGGAATATGTCGTCGATTTCCTGCCCAAGGTGAAAATCGAAGTGGTGATGGAAGAACTCCTTGGTCGAGCGGGCGATGGAGGCGATCCAGCAGGCCGCCCACACCGGCCGCATCGGGGACGGCAAGATTTTCGTGACGACGGTCGAGGAAGCGGTTCGGATTCGCACCGGCGAGCGCGGCAAAGACGCGATTTGACCGGTGGCGGCGCGGCGTTGCGTGCAGGAATGACGCTGTAAACGCGTTGGGGTTACGAAGCTGCCGCGGCGGTTTCGGGGGACAAACAATCTTGATCGAGAGGTAGGAAAAAGACGATGTCCGATATCGATAAAGTCATGGCAATGATCAAGGAACACGACGTCAAATACGTCGATTTCCGCTTCACCGATCCGCGCGGCAAGTGGCAGCATTTGGCCCACGCGATCCGCACCGTCACGCCCGATTTCCTCGCCGGCGGCGTCATGTTCGACGGTTCGTCGATCGCCGGCTGGAAGGCGATCAACGACAGCGACATGGTGCTGATGCCGGAGTGCGCGACGGCGACGCTCGACCCGTTCGCGGCCCAGACCTCGCTCATCATCTTCTGCGACGTGCACGAGCCGGGCACCGGCCAGCCCTATGGCCGCGACCCGCGCTCCATCGCGAAGAAGGCCGAGTCCTACCTGAAATCCTCGGGCGTCGGCGACACCGCCTATTTCGGACCGGAAGCCGAGTTCTTCATCTTCGACGAGGTCCGGTACAAGAACGCGATGAACATGTCGTACTACGAGATCGCGTCGGACGAGGGCCCCTATTCGAGCGACCTGAAACTGCCGGACGGCAACAGCGGCCACCGCCCGCCGATCAAGGGCGGCTATTTCCCGGTGCCGCCGGTCGATGCGCAGGCCGACATCCGCGCCGAGATGCTCTCGGTGATGGGCGAGATGGGGCTCAAGATCGAGAAGCACCATCACGAAGTGGCGCCCTCGCAGGCCGAACTCGGCGCGGAGTTCACGACGCTCACGCTGTGCGCCGACGGCATGCAGATCTACAAATACGTGGCGCAGATGGTGGCGGCGCAATACGGCAAGACCGTCACCTTCATGCCGAAGCCGATCAAGGGCGATAACGGCTCGGGCATGCATGTCCATCAGTCGGTCTGGAAGACCGAGAAGCCGCTGTTCGCGGGCTCGGGCTATGCCGATCTGTCGGACTTCGCGCTCTATTACATCGGCGGTATCATCAAACACGCCAAAGCGATCAACGCCTTCACCAACCCGACCACCAACAGCTACAAGCGCCTGATTCCCGGGTTCGAGGCGCCGGTGCTGCTGGCCTATTCGTCGAAGAACCGGTCGGCGTCCTGCCGCATTCCCTACGTGTCGAGCCCGAAGGCAAAGCGGGTCGAGGTGCGGTTCCCCGATCCCGCCGCCAACCCCTATCTCGGCTTTGCCGCGATGCTGATGGCGGGGATCGACGGCGTGCAGAACAAGATCCATCCGGGCGACCCGATCGACAAGAACCTCTACGACCTGCCGCCGGAAGAATTGAAGGACGTGCCGACCGTGTGCGGCAGCCTGCGCGAAGCGGTCGAGCATTTGCGCGCCGACCACGCCTTCCTGACCAAGGGCGACGTGTTCTCCAAGGATTTCATCGAAAGCTACATCGAGCTCAAATACGAGGAGATCCACAAGTTCGAGCACACGCCGCATCCGATCGAGTTCGAAATGTATTACAGCGTGTGATTTTCCGTTCCCGATGCTGAAAGGCGCCCCGGCGAGCGATGGCTGGGGCGTCTTTCGTTGGCGGGGTAACCCAAACCCGCCGCTATTCACGGCCGCCGGTGCTATGCTATGAAGCGCCCCTTCGCGGCGGGCGTGGCGGAATTGGCAGACGCACTAGGTTTAGGTTGGCATTGATTTATAAAATAAATAAGTAAAATCAAATAATTATGATCGAACAACTACAGCGTTGTGTCCAAAAATGTGTCCAAGTTCGAGTGTCAGCGCAGGCCAAGAGAGCTTATCAAACCTTCCATTCATACTCTTCGTCGTCTTCCCAGGTGAGGCGGCGATAACGTGCCGCTAAACTCTCAATATTCGCATCCGGATTTAACGGATCGAATTCATCGATGCGCGCCCGGGCCCATTTCAGCCAAGCCCGTAGGCGAGGAGAGGCGCCCTCGTCGGCATGTTTGGCCACAAGCTCGACAAAGCGCCGTAATCTATGGGTCAGGTGGGCTAATCTCCGCACGCCGCCTCTGCGCCGGTTGGTGATTTTTCTCAAGATAAAGCGGCCGTTTAGGCTCAAAAGGCGCAAGACGTGCCAAGAGTTCATTTTTTTGACTTAAGCGGTTAGGCACGCGGAATCCTGCGGCATCGAAGTCCTTGGCGCGAGCGATGCGCTTGCGGTGTGCCACAACGATGGCCGAAAGCGCGATCATGGAGCCTGTTACGATTTCTAGGTGATGATTCGCAAATACCTTGGAAATGTAACATCAGGAGGATTTGGGAGGGTTAAAGCTGCTGACTTGCCTTTCTTAATTGGTGTCGCGTTGCTTTTCGAGCCGGGCCAGGCGCGAACGGAAGCCTTTGGCAATCTCGTCGGCGATGCGCGGCGGGAAGCCGGCCGGCAGGTCGGCCAGCGTGCGCTCAAGGACTGATGGTGCCTGCTCCAATAACTCCCCGATGACGGCCTGCGCGATCTCGCGGCCGAGCCCCGCCTTCTCCGCGCTCTCGATGAAGTGCCGCCCGACGATGGTGTCGATCCGATAGTGGCGGCTATTGCCGACAGCCATGGCCAGCTTCATCTGATTGTGCCGGATTTGATGGGCGACAAAGCTCGGCTGGACCGAGACGATGTCATAGAGCGGCGTGAGCCGATAGCCGCCACCAGGCTCGAGGAAGATGCTGAAGTTTTTGGCATGTCCGTCGGTGGCACCGAGCAGCCAGAAGACAATTTGCGCTTTGAGGAAATGGCGGCGGTCGTCGGCAGCCTCGTCGCTGCCCGCGAGCACGCGCATGATCGCCTGGATGCCGGGGCCTCCTTCATTCTCGTATTTGGTCGTCCAAGGAACCGAGAGAGCCTGACAGAAATCCTCCTGCGGCACGCGCAGCAGGCGCTTGTCTTTCGTGAACAGGCGGTCGAAGCGCTCAACGACGAGCACCTTCTTCGATCCGAAGCTCGCCATCTCGATATGGGCGGTGGGGAGGCCGAGGGCCTTGGTGAGCGTCAGGCAGAGAAATTCGTTTTCGACCGAGTTCGATAAATCGATGCCGTTCGGGAGCCGCCCGATCTGGGGCTTGAGGATATGCGTCGTCGGTGTCGTGCCGACGGGCTTTTGCCAACGTCCCCGCACGCGTAACAGGGCCGTTTTCTCCTGCGCGCCGGCAATCGATATGCGGAACTCTTCATCTCGCTCGACGCCAAGTGGATTGGTCGCAAGGTTGTTGAGCAATTTCTCAATGTCGGCATCCTTGATCGGATGTCCCTTGATCGTTCCGGCCAGACCGGGCGTCTGATCGTCGGGCAGGAATTGCAGCGCGCCGACACAGTCGCGCCCAAGAGCTGCAAGCAGGCTGAAGGCATCGGTGCCCCCCGCCTCTGTTCGCTCGGCGATTTTCTTTCGGATAACGGCATTGTCGGGGAGAAGATTGTCGAACACGGCTGCAACCGGCGCGCCGATATATCGGTCTTCGCGCAAGGGCAGCGAGAGCGAGACCGGCATGGTCGCTCCCACGCCAACCAGTCCGCATCATAACGAAAATCGATCGCGCCCGAAGCCTCGCGATTCAGTTTCCCGACAAGGCGACTGTTGAGAAAAACATTCAGGCGCCCGGATTTGCGGGGACGCGGCACTAAAAGATATCCCCAATTTTGGTGCGGTCGCCTTTTGATCGCGGCCGGATCGCAAGCTCAAGGTCGAGGGCCGACTAGGACGGCAAACAATGTTTCGAGCGTGCCGGTTCCGGTGGCTTCGAGCGTTGAAATGGTAGCTTGGCGTTTGTTGGTGAGGCTGCTGAGGCGCCTCCTGGGTCAGTTGCGTTGCTTGCGGTAGCGGCGAAGTTCGCCGCCAAGCTGCTTGGGTGTTCGTGTCGACTGGGCCATGATCCCTCCTCGATCAGAATATACGATCTTACCGTATAAGTTGTCAATATACTGAAATCCGTATAAAACAGGGACTTACAGAAATTCGTCTAAAACGAAATTATGCGAAAAACCGTATTGTGTTGAAATTACCAGAACTTTTCTCGGGCTAATGATCGCACGAAGGCAATTCGCGATAAGCTTTGTAACTTATTTTTATTTACAGCATCATCATAAGGAAGGCTTATAACTCCTCGTTGTTGGGTTTTTCGCCCTCAGCGTTCACTTGCCCTTTTCGGTTTCATCTGCACAAAGTTTCATTCTTCCGATATCTTTATGGAAACAATCCCAAAACCTCCAGCCACATGAACGGAGGCGATGGCGCACACACTGACGGTTTGACGATAATTTAGATGTCCTGGCCTGGCGTCGCCAGGAATTGCAGCAGCCGCTCGACCAGAGAATTGCCGAAAAATCCCCGCGCAGCATATTCAACACATCGGTTGCGTCGATGCCGAAAAGTTCGGCGGCCGCGACCTGCTTGAGACCTCGCTCTTTCATGATCCCATCGATTTTGAAGACGAGTTCGCTTTGATGAGTGCTGGGATACGTTCCGAACCCGATATGGCGAAGCATTTTTACGGCTGGCTTTGTAGAGTCTTTCGTCATTCTATTCCTTCCTTATCATTTGCGATTCGGCGGGTGCATTATTATAGTGATTTCACTATAATTCCAAACACGTAAGCTTCTAAAGCTTTCGGAAGGCTTTGAGCCCGACGAGCCATTTACCCTTTGATTAATCAGCAGGTATGTGATACTATTCATAATGCAACGGCGGAGGGGGGCAGCGAGGAGTGACTGCCCGTGGAAGGGGCCGCCTTCGCGTTCATTGACTGCGAGCGACGAGCTTTCCTTACCCCATTTTGATTTTCGCGCCGCTTGGCGTAAACCTCGATAACGCGGACGTGGCGGAACTGGTAGACGCGCCGGGTTTAGGTTCCAGACTACTATAATGAAAATATCATATAAATCAATATATTATGGACCAGCAAGATTTGGTTGTGTCCAATAATGTGTCCGAAAATAACTCCCGCGCCAATCGACTGCGAATACGAGAAGGTAAGAGTCGCAGCTGGAACAGTGTGAAGTCCGATGCTGGGGGTATCGCCGACGAGCAGTCTAGGCCGGATTGGATGGCGGGTCGTGA
>CAVSQC010000044.1:0-15599 GCA_963729845.1 uncultured Alphaproteobacteria bacterium | reverse complement strand
TTCGAACCCACGGTACCCTTGCGGGCACAACGGTTTTCGAGACCGTCCCGATCGACCACTCTGGCACCTCTCCGCGGGCCGCAACCGGTCGATAATGGGTGAAGGGCGCGGAAAATAGCCCTTTCCGCCTCCGCCGCCAAGCCGAACCTGATTATGGCCTAACGTGTTGACTTGGCTGGCTTCGCCGCTAGAGTGCGCCGCCTGCGGACGGCATCGGGCCGGTCCGCCGATAATTGCGTGCACCAATGTTTGCTGTCATCCGCACCGGCGGAAAACAATATCGCGTCGCCAAAGACGATGTCATCACCGTCGAATAGCTCTCTACGGCCATGTCGGCGCGTCCTGTCACCCTGGGCGAAGTGCTGATGGCTGGGGACGGCGCCGACGCCAAGATCGGTTGGCTCCTCAAGGGCGCTGCGGTGACGGCGGAAAATCGTCGAGCAAGGGCTCGGCGACAAGGTCATCATTTTCAAGAAACGGCGCCGGCACAATTACCGCCGCAAGCGCGGCCATCGCCAGCCTCAGACCGTGCTGCGCGTGACCGATATCAGCGCCGGTTCTGAACCGGAGCGATAGATGGCTCATAAAAAGGCAGGCGGTTCTCCGCAACGGTCGCGATACGGGGCCGCCGTCTCGGCGTGAAGAATTCGGCGGCGAGACGTCTTGCCGGCAACATCATGGTGCGCCAGCGCGGCACCAAGTTTCACCCGGCGGCAAGTCGGCATGGGGCGCGACCACACGCTGTTCGCGACCACGACTGGCGCAGTGGAGTTTCATACCTCGACGGGCGGACGCACTTATATTTCCGTGGCGCCGCGGCCGGAATCCGAATCCTGACGCCATTCCCGCCAACGGGTAAACGCGAAGGGGAAATGGTCCACATTCCCCCTTTTGTTTTATCCGACGGGTAATCCACCATGAAGTTTCTCGATCAAGCCAAATCTATGTGAAGTCCGGCGATGGCGGGCCAGGCTCGCTGTGTTTAGACGCGAGAAATTCATCGAGTTCGGCGGTCCGGATGGCGGCGACGGCGGGCGCGGCGGCGATGTCGTCGTCGAAGCGGCGGAAACCTCAACACGCTGATCGACTACCGCTATCAGCAGCATTTCACGGCGCAGAACGGGCGCGGCGGCGCCGGCAAGTACCGCACCGGCGCCGACGGCACAGCGGTCGTGCTGCGCGTGCCGGTGGGCACGGTAGTGCTCGACGACGACAACGAGACGCGCTGATGGATTTGACGCGCGTCGGCGAACAGCGGGTGCTGCTGAAAGGCGGCGACGGCGGCTTCGGCAACCTGCACTACAAGAGCTCGACCAACCAGGGCCGCGCCGCGCCGACAAGGGCTGGCCCGGCGAGGAGCGCACGATCTGGCTGCGCCTCAAGCTGATTGCCGACATTGGACTGGTGGGCTTGCCCAACGCCGGCAAGTCGACCTTGCTCGCGGCCTTGTCGCGCGCGCGGCCGAAGATCGCCGACTATCCGTTCACCACGCTGTAGCCGCAGCTCGGCGTCGTCGGCGTGCATGGCGACGAGTTCGTCTCGCCGACTTGCCCGGGCTGATCGAAGGCGCCAGCGAAGGCGCCGGCCTCGGCCACCGGTTCCTCGGCCATCTGGAGCGCTGCGCCGCGATCTTCCATCTCGTCGACGCGACGGAGGAAAATGTCGTCGCCAACTGGCGTACGGTGCGGCGCGAGCTGGAGCGCTATGGTCACGGCCTCGCCGAGAAGCGCGAGGTGATCGGCCTCAACAAGATCGACGCGGTGCCCGCCGCCGAGGTGATAAAAAAGCGCGCGGCGCTGAAACGCGCCAGCAAGAGCGAGGTTCTGGCTTTGTCCGCCGCCACCGGCCAAGGCGTGACCGACGCGATGGCGCGGCTGATGGAGATCGTGCGCGAGGCGCGCGCCGCCGCGCCCAAGGAAAAGGCGACGGCATCGTGACCGAGACGCTGGCATCCGCCCGCCGCCTCATCGTCAAGATCGGCTCGGCACTGCTGGTCGAGGACAACGGCGAGATCAAGCGCGGCTGGCTCGACGCGCTGGCGGAGGATGTCGTGCGCTGTCGCCGGCGCGGACAGGAGGTGCTGATCGTATCCTCGGGCGCGATCGCGGCGGGTCGCCTGCAATTGGGCCTGGTCGGCCCCACGCTCAAGCTCGAGGAAAAACAGGCCGCCGCCGCCGCGGGCCAGATTCGCCTCGCCCATGCCTATCAGGAAGCGTTGGCGAAGCACGGCGTCTCGGTCGCGCAAATCCTGCTAACGCCGGAAGACACGGAGGAGCGCCGCCGCCACCTGAACGCGCGCGCGACGCTGGAAACGCTGCTCGGCCTCGGCGCGGTGCCGATGATCAACGAGAACGACACGGTCGCGACCTCGGAGATTCGTTTCGGCGACAACGACCGGCTCGCTGCGCGCGTGGCGCAGATGATCAGCGCCGATACGCTGGTGCTGCTCTCCGACATCGACGGGCTTTACACCGGCGATCCGCGCGCCGACGCGTCCGCGCGCCACATCGCCGAAATTCGCGAGATTACCGCCGAGACCGAGGCGATGGCCGGCAAGGCGCCGCCGGTTATTCCTCGGGCGGCATGGTGACCAAGCTGGTCGCGGCGCGCATCGCCATTGCCGCCGGTTGCCGCATGGCGATCGCCAAGGGCGAGCCGCTGCATCCGCTGCGCGCCATCGAAGAGGGCGCGCGCTGCACCTGGTTCCTGCCCTCGTCCGAGCCGCGCACCGCGCGCAAGCGCTGGATCGCCGGCATGCTCAATCCGGCCGGCTGCTTCACCGTCGATGACGGCGCCGTCGCGGCGTTGCGGCGCGGCACCAGCCTGCTGCCGGCAGGCGTTATCGCGGTCGAGGGCACCTTCGAGCGCGGCGACCCGGTGCTGGTGCGCAACCGCGCCGGCGCGGAGATCGGGCGCGGCCTCAGCGCCTATTCCGCCGCTGACGCCCGCGCCATTGCCGGCCACAAGAGCGGTGAAATCGAGGCGATTCTCGGCTACCGTGGCCGCGACGAAATGATCCATCGCGACGAACTGGTGATGTCATGAGCGTGGTGGAAAAGACGATGAGCCTGGACGCCGAGATGCGCGCTATCGGCGAGCGCGCCCGCGCGGCCGCGTCGCTGATGGCGCTCGCCGATCCCACGCGCAAGACCGACGCGCTGAAGCGGGCAGCCGCCACGATCCGCGCCGACAAGACGGGGATCCTAGACGCCAACAAGCGCGACCTGGCGGATGCCGGCGACCTTTCCGGATCGATGCGGGACCGGCTGATGCTCGACGACAAACGCATCGAGAGCATCGCCAGGGGCTTGGAGGAGGTCGCCGCCCTGCCCGATCCGGTCGGCGCCGAAATCGGGCGCTGGACGCGGCCCAACGGGCTCGACATCGCGCGCGTGCGGATACCGCTCGGCGTCGTCGGCATCATTTACGAATTCGCGGCCCAACGTGACGGCCGACGCCGGCGGCCTGTGCTTGCGTGCCGGCAATGCCGCTATCCTGCGCGGCGGCTCGGAAAGCTTCCATTCTTCGCGCGCCATCGCGGCGAGCCTGCGGCGCGGCATCCGTGAGGCTGGCCTGCCCGAAGACGCGGTGCAGCTCGTGCCGAGCCGCGACCGCGAAGCCGTCGGCATGATGCTGCGCATGTCGGATTTGATCGACATCATCGTGCCGCGCGGCGGCAAGGGCCTGATCGAGCGCGTGCAGCGCGAGGCGCGCATGCCGGTGATCGCGCATCTCGAAGGCAATTGCCACGTCTATATCCACGCCAAGGCCGATGCCAACGAGGCGCGGAACATCGTGATGAACGCCAAGATGCGGCGCACGGGCGTGTGCGGCGCCGCCGAGACGCTGTTGATCGATCGCGCGATCGCAAACAAGCAACTGCCGGCAATCCTGGCTGAGTTGCACAAGGCCGGCTGCGAGATTCGCGGCGATGAAACGGTGCGCGCGCTCGACCCCGCCGCCAAGCCGGCGACCGAGCAGGATTGGTTCACCGAGTTTCTCGACGCCATTCTCGCGGTGCACGTGGTCGACGGGCTCGACGCCGCCATCGCGCACGTCAATCATTACGGCTCGCACCACACCGACGCGATCGTCACCGAGGACAAAGCCGCCGCCGAGACCTTCCTCAATCGCGTCGACAGCGCCATCGTGCTGTGGAACGCCTCGACGCAGTTCGCCGACGGCGGCGAGTTCGGCATGGGCGCCGAGATCGGCATCGGCACCGGACGGCTGCCGCCGCGCGGCCCCGTCGGCGCCGAACAGCTCACCAGCTACAAATACGTCGTGCGCGGCACCGGCCAGGTGCGCCCCTGAGCGTGCGCCTCGGCTTCTCGCCGCCGCGGCGTGTCGGCCTTCTCGGCGGCTCGTTCAATCCCGCGCATGAAGGGCATCGCCATATCAGCCTCGAAGCGCTGAAACGGCTCCGCCTTGACGAAGTATGGTGGCTGGTGTCGCCGCAGAACCCGCTGAAGCCGGCCGCCGAAATGGCGTCGTTCGCCAGACGCTTCGCCGGCGCGCGCGCGGTTGCCAAGTCGCCGCGCATCAAGGTCCTCGACCTCGAGGCGCGGCTCGGCACGCGCTACACCATCGACACGGTGACCGCGATTCGGCGGCTCTTTCCACGCACGCGTTTCGTGTGGCTGATGGGCGCGGACAATCTGAAACAAATTCGTCATTGGCGGCGCTGGCGGGAGATTTTTCGTCGCGTGCCCATTGCCGTGCTCGACCGGCCCACCTATTCTCCAGCCGCCTTGAACGATCTCGCCGCGCAATCCTTCACCTGTTTTCGTGTCTCGCCGGGCGCGGCGCGGCGCCTCGCCGACATGAAGCCGCCGGCCTGGACCTTCCTCACCATCAAGCTCGACCCGCATTCCGCCAGTGCCATCCGCCAAAAAACTTCCGGCCGGTAAGAAACGCGCCAAGCCGAGCGCGCTGCTCTCGGCGTTGCAGGCCGCGCTCGAAGACGGCCAGGCCGAGGACATCGCACGCGTCGATCTGCGCGGCAAATCGACCATCGCCGACGATATGTTGATCGCCTCCGGCCGTTCCGCGCGCCAGGTCGCCGCGCTTGCCGACCGGGTGATGGAAGCGTTGGCGGGACGCGGCCAGAAGCGCGTCCCCGTCGAGGGCCTGAAGACCGGCGACTGGGTGCTGATCGATGCCGGTGACGTCATCGTCCATCTCTTCCGTCCCGAGATTCGGGAGCGCTATAATCTCGAAAAAACGTGGGGCGCGTCCTTCGACGCATCGGAATGAATCATGGCGTTGCACCTGACCATTATCGCCGTCGGCAAAAAAGGGGCGGGCCCGCTCGCCGACCTCCAGCATCTCTATTCCGAGCGCATCACTTGGCCGCTCACCATCCGCGAGGTCGAGGAGAAGCGTCCGTCGCCGACCGCCGCCGAGCGGATTCAGCGCGAGGGCAATCTGTTGCTGCAAGCCATTCCGAAGGGCGCGATCGTGGTCGCGCTCGATGGGTCAGGGACGCAATTCACCAGCGAGGAATTCGCCCAGCGTCTCGGCAAGTGGCGCGATACGAGTGTCGCGGAGGTGATCTTCCTGATCGGCGGGCCTGACGGCCTCGCCGAGAATGTCCGCGCCAAGGCGAACTATGTCATGTCGCTTGGCGCGATGACCTGGCCGCATCTTCTCGCGCGCGGCATGCTGCTCGAACAAATCTACCGCGCGCAGACCATCCTAGCCGGGCATCCGTATCACCGGGCGTAGTCGACTATTACGCGGGCCGGTCCGGCAGTAAAACGTCCGATCTCACAGGCATGGTCGAAGCCGCGCGCGCGAACCAAGCTTAGCACCGCCGCGGTCGCGTCCGGCGCGCAGGCGATCAGCAGCCCGCCGCTGGTCTGCGGATCGCAAAGCAGATCGCGCTGCCACGCCGGCATGGTCTCGCCGAGGGTGACCTCGTGGCCATAGCTTGCCCAGTTGCGCTTGGCGGCGCCGGTGCCGATGCCGGACTGCGCCAAAGCCCGCGCGCCCTCGAAGATCGGCAGGCGCGCGAAGTCGATGTTCAGCGACACACCGGCGCCGCGGCACATTTCCAAGGCATGCCCGAGCAACGCGAAGCCGGTCACGTCGGTGACGGCATGCACGCCCGCGATGTCCGGCAATTCCGCGCCGACCGCGTTGAGCTGCGTCGTCGATGCCAGCATCTCGCGGTAATATGTCTCGTCCAGCTCGCCGCGCTTCAGCGCCGCGCTGTAGATGCCGATACCGAGCCGCTTGGTCAGGATCAACGTGTCGCCCGCCCGCGCGGTCGAATTGCGCATCACGCGCGACGGCTCGATCACCCCGATCGCGGCGAGGCCGTAAATCGGTTCGGGCGCGTCGATGGAATGGCCGCCGGCGACCGGAATGTTCGCTTCGGCGCAGATCGACGCGCCGCCGGCGAGGATTTTCCGCGCCACCTCGACCGGGAGCTTGTCCACCGGCATGCCGAGGATCGCCAGCGCCAGGATCGGCGTTCCGCCCATGGCATAGACATCCGACAACGCGTTGGCGCCGGCAATGCGGCCGAACTCGAACGGGTCGTCGACGATGGGTAGAAAAAAATCGGTGGTCGCGATCACGGCCTGACGGTCGTTGAGGCGGTAGACGGCGGCGTCGTCCGCGGTCTCGGTGCCGACCAACAGATTCGCGAACGGCGCCGCCGCCGGCATCTCGGCGAGGATGCTGCTCAACACCGACGGCGCCAGCTTGCAACCGCAGCCGCCGCCATGCGCCAGATCGGTCAATCGGATGGTCTTCATGCGCCGCCGACTGTAACCTTGGCGCCGTGAGAAATCATCGCCAAAACAAGACGGCTGGGTTGCGCGGCCTGCCGTCGGTCGATGCGGTGCTGCGCAGCGCCGGTGGACAGCGCGCGGCCGAGCAATTCGGCCGGTCGCGGGCGACCGAGGCGATCCGCGCGGTCCTCGCCCAAACGCGCGCCAAGCCGCCGCGCACATTGCCTAACGCCGACACGGTGGCCTCGACCGTAAGGCGGCGATTGGAGCAGGAAGAAATTTCCACGCTGCGGCCGGTGTTCAATCTCACCGGCACCGTGTTGCACACCAATCTTGGCCGCGCGGTGCTTGCGGAGGCGGCGGTGGAAGCGGCGGCGCGGGCGATGCGCGGCGCGGTGGCGCTCGAATTCGACCTTGCCGGCGGCGGGCGCGGCGAGCGCGACGACCATGTGCGCGGCCTCCTGTGCGAGCTGACCGGCGCCGAGGACGCTACCATCGTCAACAACAACGCGGCGGCCGTGCTGCTGGTCTTGAACACCTTCGCGCACGGCCGCGACGCGATCGTGTCGCGCGGCGAGCTGATCGAGATCGGCGGCGCCTTCCGCATGCCCGACATCATGGCGCGGGCCGGCGCGCGGCTCGTCGAAGTCGGCACCACCAACCGCACCCATGTGAAAGATTATGCCGCCGCCATCGGCGCCACCACCGGGTTGGTGCTGAAGGTCCACACCTCCAATTATCGGGTCGAGGGCTTCACCGCCGAGGTCGCGGCGGCGCAACTCGCGGCGCTGGCGCACGAGCGCGGCACGCTGCTCGCGCACGATCTCGGCTCAGGCACGTTGGTCGATCTCGCGCGCTGGGGCCTGGCGCATGAGCCGACTGTCGCCGGGGCGGTGGGGGACGGCTCCGATCTTGTCACCTTCTCCGGCGACAAATTGTTGGGCGGCCCGCAAGCGGGGTTCATCGTCGGCCGGCGCGACGCCATCGCGCAGATCAACCGCAACCCGATGAAGCGCGCGCTGCGCGTCGACAAGATCAGGCTCGCGGCGATCGAGGCCACGCTGCGGCTCTATCGCGATCCCGATCGCCTGGCCGTGAATTTGCCGACGCTGAAATACCTGGCGCGGCCGCCAGCCGATATCGAGGCGATGGCGCGACATATTGCGCCCACCCTTCAAGCCGCGCTCGGCGAGAACTTCACCGTTGCGGTCGCCGCGTGCAAAAGCCAGATCGGTTCGGGCGCGTTGCCGGTGGAGGCGATCGACAGTTTCGCGCTTGCGATCCGCGGTCCCACGCTGCCGGCGCTCGCGGCGCGGCTGCGCGCCCTGCCGATCCCGGTGATCGGGCGCATCGAGCGCCAGGCATTGCTGCTCGATTTGCGCTGCCTCGACGACGAAGCGGCGTTCACAGCCAACATCGCCGCGCTCAACGCATCATGATCGTCGGCACGGCCGGCCATGTCGATCATGGCAAGAGCGCGCTCGTGCGCGTGCTGACGGGGGTCGATCCCGACCGGCTCGCCGAGGAAAAAAAACGCGGCATCTCGATCGATCTGGGCTTTGCCTATATGCCGACGCCGGACGGCGGCGTGCTCGGCTTTGTCGATGTGCCCGGCCACGAGCATTTCATCCGCAATATGCTGGCGGGCGCGACGGGGATCGATTTCGTGCTGCTGACGGTGGCGGCCGACGACGGCGTGATGCCGCAAACCGTCGAGCACCTGGCTATTGCCGATCTGTTGGGCCTGAGGCGCGGGCTGGTGGCGCTGACCAAATGCGATCTGGTGCCGGCGTCCCGCCGCGCGACAGTAAAGGAGGAGATTGGCAAACTCCTCGCCGGCACGGAAATGGTGGGCAGCGTCATCGTCGAAACCTCGACCATTACCGGCAACGGCATCGACGTGCTGCGCGCAGAGCTATTCGCGGCGGCACAAGCGACCAGCCAGCGCGATACGCAATCGCGCTTCCGTCTGCCGGTCGATCGCTGCTTCACCCTGCGCGGCGTCGGCACGGTGGTGACCGGAACGGTATTGTCGGGCGCGGTCGCTGTGGGCGATCAGGTCATCGTCAGTCCGTCGGGTCTCGCGGCGCGCGTGCGCTCCATCCATGCGCAGAACCAACCCGCGGAACGAGGACAAGCGGGCCAGCGCTGCGCCCTCAATCTCACCGGCGACGGCATCGGCAAGGATGCGATCGCCCGGGGCGACATGGTGCTGGCCCCGAGCCTCCATGCGCCGACGGCACGGATCGACACGCGACTCACGTTGCTGCCGTCGGAGACAATCGCGTTATGGCAGCCGGCGCGGCTGCATCACGGCGCAGCGGAAGTCGGCGCCAGGCTGGTGCCGTTGGGCGAGGATTGGGTGCAGCTGGTGCTCGACAAGCCGATTGCCGCCGCCAGCGGCGACCGTTTCGTGCTGCGCGACACCTCGGCGCAACGCACCATTGGCGGCGGACGCTTCGCCGATTTGCGGGCGCCGGCGCGGCGGCGCCGCACACCGCAACGCTTGGTCCAGTTGGCGGCGATGGCATTGGACAATGCCGGCGACGCGATCGCCGCGCTGCTGAACCTGCCGCCCTTCTATCTCGATGTCGGCGCGTTCCTGCGCGACCGCGCCCTGCCCACCGATTCCGCCGACGGGATGGACGCGATGCGGCTGATGTCGCGCGGCGCGATTTATTTGCTGTCGCGGCCATGCTGGGCCGCGCTGGAACAATCCTTACGCGCTGGCCTAGCTGCGTTTCACGCCGCCAATCCCGGCGCGGCCGGCGCCGCGCCCGACGCGCTTCGCCGCGCCGTCGAGCCGCGCCTGCCGGCGCATCTCTTCGCGGCGGCGCTTACCGAAATGGGGCGGGAGGGCACCATCGCCGCCGTTGGCGGTCTGGTGCGTTTGCCCGATCACGCGACGCGCCTGTCCCCGGCGCAGGACGCGCTATGGCAACATATCCGCCCGTTATTGAGCGATGGCGAACGCTTTCGCCCGCCGCGCCTCGCCGAGATCGCGGCGTCCATCGCGGCAAGCGAGTCCGAGACCCGGGCCGCGCTGAAAAGCGCGGCCCGTCTCGATCTGGCGGTGGAAGTGGCGCCCGATCATTTCTTCCTGCGGATGGCGCTGGCCGAGATCGCGGCCATCCTGGGCGATCTCGCGCGGACTTCCCCGGACGGTCAGTTCGGCGCGGCGCAGTTGCGCGACCGGCTCGACACCGGCCGCAAAGTCGCCATCGAACTGCTGGAATATTTCGATCGTCGCGGCATCACGTTGCGCCGCGGCGATCTCCGGCGGGTCGATACTCGGAAGCTGGACCTATTGCGCTAGGCTCAGTCGCACACTTTGACGCGGCGATGGACCCAGTGGCCCGGCACCAACGTGCCGTCCGGGCGGACATGGCGCGGAACCCAGTGGCGATGGCGATGCCACACGCAATCGACCTGGGCGATCGAGCGATTCACGCTTTCAGCCTTGGGAAAGCCTGCTGTCGCGGCCTGGCTTGGCAAAGCGTAGGCGCCGATCGCCAGCGCGGCGACTGCAGCGACTAGCACTATTTTCATGCGTCCCTCCGAAAAATTCGACGGTTGAACTATGCCGAGAGCCGCCCGGGCAGGCAACGATTTGCCTGCCCGAATCGGCGCCAGACAATCTTTTGTCATACCAGATTCACCAGGATGAAATCGCTGCCCCGCGCCGCGTAGACGTTGGTGTGCGGGTCCTCGAGATTGGGCCGGCCGCCGACCAAGACGACATTGCGGCTGTTGATCGGTCCGTGATCGTTATGCGGATTGGCGACGTTCTCGAGCGGATCGGCGCTGACATATTCCTGCGCGAGAATCATGCGGTCGCCGTATTGCGCGAGCCCGGTGTTGCCGATCGCCATCTTGTCGCCCGGCGACCAGTTCCATGCCGCGGGCACGCGGGTCCAGCCGAAGACATGCGTTCCGCCCGGCTTTTGCGCGATCGTCAGGCTTCCCGGCAGCACATCCTCGGGCTTGAGTTGCGCGAACGGGCGCCGCTCGACTTGAACGATCCCGGTCCGCGCCGCCTGCTCGCACAGATTCTTGAGCTCGACCGAGGACTGGCAATTCGCCAACGCGTCGCTCATGCGCGCGAGCTCGCGCGGGAACTCGATCTTGAGCTGTGCCAGAATATATTTCGACATCGCCGCGGTACAGCCCTCCGCGCCGAGACAGGCGCCAGACACCCGGTCGCCCGGCGTCGGCAGTTGCGCGGCGCCGCCGAAGATCAGCAATTGCTCCGCGCGCTTGGCCAGTTTGCTGGCCGGCGCCGGCCCGGCGAGATCGGCGATGTACATGAACTGTTTGTTGATCTCGTCCTGCTGCGCCGGTGCCGTCGGGATGAGCGCGATCATCCACGCCGGAATCGCCATCTCCTCGAGGATCGCGTGCGCGTCGACGGACAGCGACGCCCAACGGCGGCGATAGGCCTCGTCGAGGCCCAGCTCCTTGACCGCCGCCGGCAGCCAGCGCGCCCGCCGCTCGACATCGCGGGTGAACCAGGCCGGCATCGGCCCGAGCGCTTGCCTGCCGGCAACGTCACCGACTGGCGATGCCGCGTAAGCCCTTGCCATTCCTAGAGAACTTCCGACGAGCAGGGTCGCAGCCGCCTGCTCGATAAAGGTCCGCCGCGATAGGGACGCAGCTTCCCTGTCCCGCGCCAATGGCGCGGAATTCCGTGGCCACATGTGCCTCTCCCCACGTTGTTGCCGTGGGGAAGCGTGCCGACAGGAGCATGCGGCGCATACGGAGGTATGGTTAAATTAACCAATAATGGGACGGTTAACGCGCCCGGCCAAAAAATTGCCGAACCGATGCGGAAACGAGCACGGTTTTCTCGCCACGCCGCCCTAGCCGACGGCGCGGTCAACACCGCCGTTGTCGAATGAGAAGGCCGCCGGCGAACCCCGGCGGCCTCCGCGCTATTTCCGGTATTGGGTGCGGGCGTTGGCGGCGAAGGGATTAGGACCGACCGTGGCCTTGATCTCCATCTGCCGGTGACGCTCGACATTGGGCTTGGACGAGCCGCCGCCTTCCTCGCCCCAGATCAACGTGACCTTCGTGCCCGGTTCGCTGAGTTCGGTGTCGATCATCGCCAGCGACAGCAGCGCGCGTTCATTGGTGCTGTATCCGGCGAAGGTCGAGATGCCGACCGTCTTGCCGCCGCTGACGATCTTGTCATAGGGCAGCACAGAGTAGACCAGCGACGGCCACTCCATGAACTTGCCGGGGAGCTGGTCCTTCTGGAACAGCGATTCGACCACACGCGCGACGTCGGCGCCGTCCCACACCAGCGTCACCTTTTTGCGCCGCGGCTTGCCGGCCGCGATTTTTTCCAGCGCCGCGCGGCCGATGAACTCATGATCGAACTTGACGCTCCCGCCGTAGCCGAGATCGTAAGGCGTCAGGTAATAGTCCTCGATATTGTCCGAATAGAAGCTGCCGCCGAGCGAGGCCGTCGCCTCATAGCTATCGGCGCCCAGCCACTGGCGATATGCCTTCATCTCGGCGCCGCCGGTATAGATCGCGGGCAGCGGCGACGGAATCCAGCCCGATTCCAGCGCATTGGTCGAGTAAGCGCGCGCGCCGCATTCCTTGAGGCCGAACTCCTTGCCGGCCTCGACTACGGCGGCGCGAATCTCCTCCTGCTGGGCATAGGGACCCCAAAATTCAAGGCCGGGCTCGCCCGCCATGCCGTGGCGCAGCGTCTTGACCTTGCGGCCCGCGAGGTTCATCTCGCCGATGCCGAAAAACTTCGAGGGCGGCAGCGGCCCGCCGTTGAGCTTCTCCAGGATTTTCATCCCGTTCGGGCCCTGCACCTGATAGCGATACTTGCGGCGCAGGATAAGGCCTGCGATCGGCGCTGCGTTCGTCGCGCTCGAAGCCGACATTGTAGCCGCCAGTCTCGCATTGATACTGGACCCAGTTCGTCACCGAGGGACGGCCGACCAGCGTCGCGCGCTGCTCCTTCGGGTCGTAGAACAGGATGACGTCGCCGATGACATGGCCCGACGCCGTGCACGGAAAGAACTGCTTGGCGCGGCTGCCGTCGTAATTGGCGAAACTGTTGGCGCCGAGATGCGACAGCAGCTTGATCGTGTCCGGCCCGATTACGTCGATCTCGCTCATATGATGCGTCTGGTCGAACAGCACGGCGGTTTCGCGCCAGGCACGCTGCTCGTCGCGCCAATTGGTGTATTCGGCGCGCACCGGGTATGGCCAGGCGCCCTGCTGCGAATTGCGCAGGAGCTCGACGGCGCTGCCAGCGTCCTTAATTGCGTCTTCCAAGCTGCGACGGCTCATTTTCTTACCTCGGTTCCTTCTCGCGGAGATAACGCGCCGAACATAGATTTGACGACCTCGCCATAGATTTGGCGTGGATGTATAGATTTACGCATCCTCGCGCCGCCAAATCAATGGCGACGTCGGACAGCAATCGCTAGGCCGGGACGGATTCCTTCGCCGCCGCCCTTCGCCTTGACGGCGACGGGCGCGTCGAGATTGGGCAAACCGAGGCGGAGCAATTCCAACGTTTCCGCCGCGCGCAACGACGTTTCTTCGCCGGCCTGGAGATAGATCGTGGTCATCCGCCGCAACCTATCGCGGCCGTCACTACCGGCGCCGGCAGTGACGAGATAGAGCGCCCGGCCGGACGCGCGATAGACCGCGCCGGTTTCGATCCGCAGGAACGCGATCTCGCTGCGCCGCTCGGTGAACACGCCGATGAGCTTCATCGACACGCCGGGTTGATCCGTCGCCACCCACTCGTAATTCTCGGGGTCCATCAGGATCGGTCCCGAATAGCGCGGCTTCGGATAGACCATGGCGCGGCCGTTGACATGCTCCCAGATCGCCTGAAAGCCGTCGGTGTTCTTCCGGCCCGCCACGTCGGGGCGGCGGCGAAAGACGCCGTCCTTGAATTCGCCGAGTTGCTTCAGCGCCTCCATGCCCTCGCGCACCTCGTTGCGGGAGAGATAGCCGCTGCCGCTGGCCCCGCCGCATTGCAGCACCACCGTCATCGGCGGCGGATCCTGATCGGCCTTTTGCGTTTGCGGGCCGTAGAACACGCCCTCGGGGAAATAGCCGATCATCCCCGGCGTCATCTTGCCGTCACGGCCGAAATCGAGCGTGCCGTCGAGTTGATAGCGGACCTGCTCGAAATTGTGCCGATGCCGCGGCGAAAAGAAATCGCCGCCGTTCAGCCCGACCGTCAGGGCGAAATTGCCGAGCGTTCCGGGCTCGCCTTCCATCAAATGGCGAAAATAAATCGTGCCGCCGCGATGCTGCAGACCGCGCACCACCGGCACTTCGTCGCCCTGTACGATCTTCATGCGCTGTCTCCTTCCCGACGCCCGAGTTGGCCGCTTAATACCATCATACCACGACAAGCCGGGCTCGGGAGCCGGCGACACTTGTCCCGGATGTCAGCCCCAAATCCTGTGCGCGGTCGCGACGATGAGATCGAGCTTGCGGCGCTGATCGTCCCATGTCAGCTCGTTGCCGACGGCGACGGAAGCAAAGCCGCACTGCCCGGTCAACGCCAGATTCTCGATGGGAACGTACGTGGCGGCTTCGTCGACGCGCCGCCGGATGTCGTCGGGATTTTCCAGCTTCGGCGTCTTGGTGGAGACCAGTCCCAGCGCCACGACCTTGCCCTTGGGCACGAAGCGCAGCGGCTCGAAGCCGCCGGCGCGCGCAGTGTCGTATTCGAGCAGGAACCGGTCGTAGTTCAGCTTGGGGAACACGCGCTCGGCGATGCGGTCGTACCCGCCCTCCGCGTACCAGCGGCTGAAAAAATTGCCGCGGCACATATGCAACGCAAAGGTGACGCCGTCGCGCTTCAGCCCGTCGATCAGCGCATTGTCGGCACGAACATCCTGGTCGATGCCGACGTCGGGATCGACGCCCCATTGCCGCCACTCGCGCCGCCGCTCCTCGTCGGTATAGTCGAAGACATAGCGGATGGAATCGATCTGGATGTACGGCACGCCGTAGGACACGAGAGCGGCGATTTCCTGTTTCATGATCGCGATCAGATCGTCGAGCGCCGCGTCGCGCGAGCCGTACACCTTGTCGGAAATCCCCGGCGCCCAATAGCGCAGGAACCAGGTCGGGCCGGGATTGGTGATCTTGTAGGCGCCCGGCGCGTGCGCCTTGAGGAACGCGGCCTCCTCGCCGTTGAGCCGCCGCTTTGCCGTGAGTTTGGCGCCGATGACCCGCTGGCGCCGCCCGGCATCGGCATCGACGCCCGTCGCGCCCCGCATCGGCACGACGTCGGTCGGCGCCCCGCGCCAGCGCGTTGATTCTGCGGCGCCGCGCGGTTGGCGTCGCCGGCGTCGACGAAACCCTCGAACGCATCGAGCGGCCCGCTTAGCCACGAACCGCGGCGATACTCGCCGTCGCTGAAAATCTCGAGACCCGCGTCCTTCTGCACCTGAAGGATTTTCACAACCGCCCGATCGGTTGCTTGGCGCAACTGCGTGTCGGAAATTTCGCCTGCGCGGTGCGCCTGAAATGCCTGGCGCAACTCGGGAGGCCGCAAAAAACTCCCGACATGGTCGGCCTTGTACCGAGACGCCATCCACACTCCTCCCGTTTCCCGGCGGCGGCACCGGGATGATATTTTGCCGAAATTACTACTCCCGCCGGCGCACAAATACGAGGCGCCGCAAAATTGTGGGAGAGGTCGCGGCGGGCCCGGCCTTTTGTGTAATATTTGATCCCGGCGGAGCGCCGGGTCCGGCGATGTTCGTTGGAGGAGAAGCGTCCCCGGTGGGGCGGCCGGACTTCAAATCCGGCAGGGGCCGTCAGCCGGTCCTTGGTGGGTTCGACCCCCACTCTCTTCCGCCA
>CAVSQC010000043.1:0-35855 GCA_963729845.1 uncultured Alphaproteobacteria bacterium | reverse complement strand
GCTCAAGCGCCAAGGACCAGGTTACCGGATCGGCAAAACGCCGGCTCGACGCGCTGGCCGCGACGCTGGCGCAGGATCCGGCAAGCCACGGGCTCGCGCCACGCCTAGTGGAATTTCTCACCCATGCGCCTGTGATTGCCTTGCGCGGCATCCGGCCGCTGGCGATGGCGCGGCAGTGGCACGCCGGCGAGGACGAAACCATCGAGTTGTTCCTGGCGGCGCAGTCGCGCGGCCTGCTGGCGATGGGCTGGGATTTGCTGTGCCCGCGCTGCCGGGGCGCGAAGGCGCGCGCGACGCGGCTCGACGAACTGCCGACCGGCGCGCATTGCTCGTCGTGCAACATCGACTATCAGCGCACTTTCACCGGCAATGTCGAGCTGACGTTTCATCCGGCGCCGTGGCTACGCCAACTGCCCGACGGCGAGCTGTGCATGCTGGGGCAAGCCACCACGCCGCACGTCAAATTCCAGGCGGAGGTCGCGTCGGACCGCGCGGCACGCTTCGACCTCGCGTTGTCGCCCGGTCCCTATCGCTTCCGCACCCATCGAGGCCGGCGCCGAAGCCGATGCCGAGATCGGCGCCGACGGCGCCATTCCCGAGATGGTCGCGCGCGGCAATGAGATCGTGCTGCGCGAGCGTCGCTTGCCAGGCGTATTGTCGATCCGCAACGACACCGACCGGCCTTTGTATTTCGTCATCGGTTACCGGCGCTGGGCCGCCGACGCGCTGACCGGCGAGCGCGTCATCGCCATGCCCGGCTTCCGCCGCTTTGCCGTCCCTTGCTGCGCCCGGGCGACGACGCGGAAATCGGCAACGTCACGATCATGTTCACCGACCTGCAGGGCTCGACCCAGCTTTACGACCGGCTCGGCGATGCCGCCGCCTATCACCTGGTGCGCGACCATTTCGCCTTCCTGGCCGCGCGGGTACAGCGACATGGCGGCGCCATCGTCAAAACCGTCGGCGATGCGGTGATGGCGGTGTTCCACGACCCGCCGACGCCGTCAAAGCCGCGTTGGCGATCCAGGACGAGGTCGCCGGCTTCAACCGCGCCCATGCCGGCGAGGAAATCGTGCTGAAGCTCGGCCTGCATCGCGGCTCGTGCATCGCCGTCACCGCCGGCGGCGTCCTCGATTATTTCGGCGCGGCGGTGAACATCGCATCGCGCCTCGAGCATCAATGCAAAGGCGGCGAGGTGATTCTGTCCGATGCGATGCTGGCGGAGGCCCCGGCTCGCGACGCCATCGCCGGCCGCGCCGCCACGGCCGACAGCGCGGCGCTGCGCGGGGTCAGCGAGCCAGTCGGTTTCGTCCCCGTCAGCCCGCCGCCGCCAATGCCGGCATCGGCGAGCACAGCAGCGTAAACACCGCGCCCGGCGCGTCGTCGTCGATTGTGACGCGGTAGCCGTGGAACTTCGCGATCGCCGCGACCAGGCTGAGGCCCAGGCCGCTGCCATCGTCCTGAGGCAATGGGTTTTTCCATGGGTAGAGCGTTCGAAATTCGGCCACGTGCAGACGGGGGGGATTTGCCGGCCCGGTGTCGGCGACGCGGACCGCCGGCCCTTCCGGCGTCGCCATCGCGGCCAGGCGAACCGTCCCACCCGGCGGCGTGAACTTGATCGCGTTTTGCACAAGGTTGGCGATCGCCTCGAGCATCAGGCCGCGATCGGCGGTGATCGGCAGGCCGGGCGCGGCCGCGATGTCGAACGCCAGCCCGGCATCCTCGGCCAGGGGCTGATAGATTTGGCCGACCTCCTCGGCCAGCGCCGCAAGATCGAAGGTCTCCGCGCCGGCACGACGCCGCCCCGCCTCGATCTCGCCGATGCGCAAGAGCGTCGTGATCATCGCCAACGCGCGGTCGAGCTCCACCACGGCGTCGTCGACAAGCTGGCGCTGTGCGTCGAGGCCGGGCGCGGTCTCCTTGGCGCGCGCCAGCCGTTCGCGCAGCTCGGCGCAAGCGGCGCGCGCAGATCGCGCGCGATGTCGTTGCCGGCCCCTTTGACGCTGTCGAGCAGCCGGCCGATCTCGTCGAGCATCAGGTTGACGCTGCGCGCGAGCCGGTCGAAATCGTCGTCGGTGCCGTGAACCGGCAAGCGTTCGCTTAGATCGCCGAACAAAGTGCGAACTGTCGCCGATCGATGGACGGACTTAACCCGCTGTTGCGCGCGCCAGCTGACAAAGGCGCCGGCGGCCATCGACAAGAACAATGCCGGGATCACGCCAAGCTCCAAGGCGCTTAACACGATATCGCCAAGGGTGCGCAGCCGGTCGACGTTCCGCCCCCCGGACACCTCGCCGCCCGGCAGGCGGCGGGCAACCACCCGGGCGACGCCGCGGTCGTGCGGCTCGTTTCAGCCGGCAAACTCTCGACCGGGTGGGCATTTCCGTCGATCGGCAAGCCGGGGGGCAATTCCGCCAGATTGCCGGCCAGCATCCGGCCGTCCGGCGCGAACAGCGCGGCATAGGTGATGCGATGCAGATCGCCGAGATTGCGCTGCGCCACCGCGCGATAGATTTCCGGCTCGGTTTGGCGGCCGATGGCGGCCGTCGTCGCGGGAATGGGTCAATTGGCACCGTATCCCGAGCGGCGGTCTGCCAATAGATGAAGGCGAACAACAGGATCGCCGACAGCGAGAACATCACCGCAAACGACGCGGCCAGCCGGAATGTGGTGGTACGGAGAAAATCGGGGACGCGCATCGCTTTGCTGATATGAGCAGGTGCGGCAAAAATGCCACAGATGCCCGGCTTCGTCGTGTTTCATCAAACCGCAACCAAACTCTAACACAACCGCAACACTGCCCCCCTATCCAAAGCCTGAACGTCGGACGCCGTTGGGCGAACCGATCCGGTTTACAGAACGGGGGACTTCTTACGATGTCATTAAGGCGATCCTGGCTGGCAGCGCGGCGGCGGCCGCTTTGCTGGCGTTCACCGCCGGCGGGGCCAATGCCCAGTCCAAGAATCAACAGCTCGAAGATCTAATTCGGCAGATCCAACAGACCTACCGAGGTAAATTCAAGGCCTGCAGTCGCAGGTCGATCAGCTGAAAGAACCGCAGCGGATGCAAGCCGAGCAGGCGGAAGTGGTTCGCCAGCAGGCGGCACAGGTGGAGCGGAATGCAAGAAAGCCAGTCCGGCACGGGCGGTACCTATCATATCGGCGGCGTAACATGGAAAATCGGGGGGTTCATCGAATCCGCGACTATCTATCGCACGGGCAACGAGACCGCGGATGTCGGCAGCAATTACGGCAGCGGCATCCCGTTCAGCGCCAATCCCAATGCGCATATTTCGGAATTGCGCGAAAATCGGCGCGGCAGAGCCGGCTGTCGTTGTTGGCGACCGGACGACCCGATCCCGTGACCCATTTGTCGGCGTATTTCGAGTCGGACTTCTTGGGCGCGGCGCCCACGGCGAATTCGAACGAGAGCAACAGCTATAACCTGCGCTTGCGGCAGGCGTTCGCCGAATACGACCGTTCCGACTGGGGTTTTTCGCTGGCCGGCGCCAGATGTGGAGCTTGGCGACGCTCGAAACGTCCGGGTTGTACCCGCGAAACGAAGCCGTCCCGCTGACGATCGACGCACAGTATAACGTCGGCTTCAATTGGATGCGCGTTCCGCAGATGCGCTTCATCGAGAATTTCGCGCCCGGTCTGTGGGGCGCCATCTCGTTGGAAATCCCGCCGCGCTGGTCTATGGCGGAGGCAACAGCGTGTCGGGCGTGCTGACCAGCGATCCCGGCGTCGGCGGCGGCCTGCTCAATAACGGCGGCAGCACCTTCTGCTCCTATGGCTCAGGCGCACCTCCGTGGCGTGCGGCGAAGGCTATACCGGCACCGGGTTCACGCTCGACGTGATGCCCGACATCATTGCCAAGGTGGCGTGGGAACCCGGCTGGGGCCATTTCGAGCTTTATGGCTTGGGCCGTGAGTTTCGTACCGAGCTGACCAAGGCCATCGGCCCAAATCCTGCCGGTGCTACGCCGACGGCATTCGGCGGCGGCATCGGCGCCGGTGCAGTCCTGCCGGTGATTCCGAAAATGCTCGACATCACCGCCAATATCCTCGGCGGTTGGGGCATCGGCAAGTACGCGTCGGGACAATTGCCCGATTTCACGATCAATCCGAACAATGGCGCGCCCGCGCTTATTCCGGAAATCGAGGGGATGGTCGGCGTAATCGGTCATCCGACGCCGACGCTCGACCTATACGGATATTTCGGTGTCGAGCAAGCCGACAGCCAAGCGTTCACGTCGGGCGGCAAGCCTTTCGGCTACGGCAACGCGGCCTATACGAACGGCCCCTCCGCGGCTTCCGCCGGCGGCACCGCGGGTGCAGCCGGATGTTTGCTCGGGAACGAAGGTGGCACCACCATCATCAACTCGGGCGCGTTCAACACGCCGAGCGTCGGCTGCAACATCGATCGGTTGTGGCAAGTCCAAGTTGGCGGCTGGTGGAACTTCTACAAGGGTGAATACGGGCGCATGGCGCTTGGCGCGTCTTACTCGTACACCCATGTCGGCACCTTCTCCGGCATCGACGGGTCGCCCTCCACCAGCGACAACATCGTGATGGTCAGCTTCCGCTACTATCCGTTCTGATCCGGATAAGCGGCATTTCGATCGAGCGGCCCGGCTTTTGTCGGGCCGTTTCGTTTCAGGCTAGGGTCGGATCGCTCTTGATGGAATCGCGGATGCGATTCCATCAAGAGCGATCCGACCCTAATTCAATGATTAGAGTCCGATTTCACCGGTCGGACGAAAGCGTGGGTGCTTCCGTCTGACCGGATCGCACTCTAGCGCAGCAATTCGTATTTGCCGCCCTTTTCGAGCGCACGCTGGTAGGCGGGGCGGGCGTGAATGCGTTGCAACCAATCCCAGGTTTTCGGACGGCTTTGGTCGAGTCCGGCGCGCGCCGCGGCGGCTTCGAGCGGGAAGCTCATCATAATGTCGGCGGCGCTAAACTCGTCCCCGGCGAAAAAGGCGCTGTTGGCCAATTCGCTCTCGACGAAGTCGAGATGAAGCTTGATCTGCGGCCCGACGAAGGTATCGCGCAGCGTCGCGGCGATGCCCCGCGCCACCGGGCGCGCGTACCATGGCACCTGCGGTCCGGCGATGCGGCCCGCGATCAAGCTCATCAGCAAGGGCGGCATCAGCGAGCCCTCGGCATAATGCAGCCAATAGGTATAGCGGAGCCGCGCCTTGGTGTCGGGCGGCGGCACCAGCCGGCCCTTGCCGTAGCCGTCGACCAGATATTCGACGATCGCGCCGGTTTCGGCGATCGTGTTCTCGCCGTCGGTGATCACCGGCGATTTGCCGAGCGGATGCACCGCACGCAAGCTCGCCGGCGCGCGCATGTTGGGCTCGCGTTGATAGAACTTGATCTCGTATTCGAGACCCAACTCCTCCAACAGCCACAGCACGCGTTGCGAGCGGGAATTGTTGAGATGGTGAACGACGATCATGAACCCCCCTGATTAAGCGCTAATCGCCGACATTGCCCAATAGGCTGCCGCCGTCGATAGTGATCTGCGTGCCGGTAATGTAGCTCGACGCCGGCGACGCCAAGAACAGCGCCAAGCCCTTCAAATCTTCCGTCGTGCCGACGCGGCGCAGCGGCACCCATTGCGCGACCTCGTCCTGCACTTCCTTCTTATGCATCCAGCCGCCGCCGATATTGGTGACGAACCAACCCGGCGCGATGGCGTTGACGGTAATCTGGTATTTGGCAAGTTCCAGCGCGGCGTTGCGCATCAGATGCGCGGCGCCGGCCTTGGCCGCCATGTAGGAGGCGCCGATGCCGGCTTCGATCGCCAGTGCCGCCATCGACGTGGTGACGATGATCCGTCCCGACTTCCTCGGCTTCATGTGGCGCGCGGCGGCGCGGATTGTGGCGAACACACCGTTGAGGTTGATGTCGATGACGCGGTTCCAGCGCGCGTCGTCGTAATTCTCGATCGCGCCTTCGGGGACGCGCTTGGTGCGATCGATGGAGACGAAGCCGATGCCGGGATCGATGCCGGCATTGGCGAAACACACGTCGAGCCGGCCGTAGAGTTTCGCGGTCTCGTCGAAGGCGCGATCGAGCGTGGGATGGTCGGTGACGTCGACCTTGATGCCGCGGACGTCCCAGCCCTTGTCCTTGAGGCGTTTGGTCTCGGCGTCGAGCCGCTCCTGGTGGATGTCGAGCATCGTCACCCGCGCCCCGTTCTCTGCCAGCACTTCAGTGAAGCACAGGCCGATGCCCGACGCGCCCCCGGTGACGATCGCGCCATAGCCGTCGACCTTGTACATGTCCGCCGCTTTCATGGGTGCCTCCCCAGCGCGCTTCTTGCATCCCATCCTGTCGGTTCGTTTCTCCGATGACAAGCGCCGGCGGGATTGTCGCCGCGGCTGGTCCGCTCAACGGTCCGTGGTTGACCCTGCCATGCGTCAGGAACACGGCCCGGATGCTCGCGTTGATCCGGCATGCGGGGGATGCCCGCGCGCTATTCGAAGGAGGACAAGATGGTCCGCAATTTACTGGCCGGTATGGCGGCCTTGGCCCTGATGTCGGGTGCGGCCTTTGCCCAAGACAGCACCTACTATCGTCGCACGGAAACCGTGTCGACGCCGTTCGGCACCAGCGAAACGCGAACGACGACGACGCGAACCCATTCGGCGCCTAATTACGAGGAGGATATGGATGCCGCGCAGGCGCCGCCGCCAGGGCCGGTCGTCCAGCAGCCGCCAATCTATGACGAGCAATCGGCGGATGTGGGCACTCCGCCACCGCCGGAACCGCCGTCGAATTACGACCAGGTGACCACGACACGTCGGATTGGCCCCGACGGCGTCGAGACGCGCCGCACCGACAGCTATCGCAAGCGGCAGACGTTCTACGACGCCAACGGCGAACTCAGCGCGCGCACCACGACGACCACCAAGAGCGACAGCACGCGCTACGGACCGGCGCCGGTCTATACGCCGAACCCGGTTGCCGCCGGGCCCGCGCCCTCGGTCGATCTGCCGCCGTATCGGAGCCGGACGACGACCACGACCACGACGACCGAAGACGGCGAATAAGCCTTTCTCGGTTCGCGACGGCGGAACCGCGTCCCTTCGGGGACGCGGTTTTTTGTTGCCGGATCGGGTGGCCGCGTTGATCGTTCTGTCCCGCCGTGCGTCCTTGACCCGATGCGGCGACAGGTATTGATTCGCCATAACAATTTCGCGGAAGGATTCGTCGTGGATTATCGCTTCATTTCCTGTGACGACCATCTCGACCTGAACAATCTGCCGGCGGATTTGTGGACCAGCCGCCTGCCGGCGAAGTTTCGCGACCGCGCGCCGCACATCGAAAAGCGCGACGGCCGCTTCGTCTGGGTGTGCGACGGCAAGGTCTGGGGCGGCTGGAGTGGCCGGCTCGACGGCGAGGCCGCGCCGCGGCCGAAGCTGCCGTTCTTCAACGCGTTCGACCGCGGCGGCATCAAGGATCAGAGCGAGCGGCGTCCGGCGGTGGCGGAGTTGCGCCTCGCCGACATGGACCGCGACGGCGTCGAGGCGCATGTCATGTTCGGCCCGGTCACGTCGATCGACCACACCGACGCGGAGCTCCGCGACGCCTGCTACGCCGCCTATAACGACTGGCTCGAGGAGTTCTGCTCGGTCGCGCCGAACCGCCTCATCGGCGTGCCGCAAGTGCCGGAATATCCGGAGTCGGCGGTAAAGGAGCTGAAACGGCTGATCGCCAAGGGCTGTTTCAAGCAGGTGCTGTTCCAGGTCGCGATCGCCCAGCCGCGCATCCACGACAAAGCGTGGGAGCCGTTCTGGAAGCTGCTCGAAGAGAGCGGCATGATCCTGTCCTGGCACGTCACAGTGTTCCTCGGCCCCGGCGCGCTGGGCCAGGGCCAGATCGCCGGCACCTTCACCGTCACCAAGGCGCTGATCGGCCAGTTCCTCGATCCGTTCGTCGATCTCTTCGCCTTTGGCATTCTCGAGCATCATCCCAAGCTGAAGATCCTCCTGGTCGAGGGTGGTCTCGGCTGGCTGCCTTGGGTGGTGCAGGAAATGGATTACCGGCATTGGCGGCTGTGGGAGGGCAAGGATTACTGGGCCGACAAGGGTGGCATCGATCTCGTCACCAAGCCTAGCGACCTGTTCAAGCGCCAGGTCTACGCCACGTTCCAGGAAGACCATGTCGCCATGGACCTGCTGAAATATTACGGCGACGACAAGGTGCTGTGGGCATCGGACTATCCGCATCCCGACAGCATCTGGCCGAACAGCCACGCCACTGTCGAGCGCCAAATGAAGCATCTGTCGTCGGAGGTTCGCCGCAAGCTCACCCGCGACAACGCGGCCAAGCTCTACGGCCTCGACCAGTACGCCGCGCGGCAGGCGGCGGAGTAATCGCCCGGGTCCCGTTGTAAAGCGCGATAGCCGCGCCTAACCTCGCCCGCAGGGGCGAGAGGGAGGCGGACGTGAGCAAACGGGGGGTTTTGGCGGCGCTGGCGTTGGCGCTGGCGCTGTCGATCATTTTCGGGGCGACGGAAGCGCGGGCGGATAGCGATTACGCGCCGGCCAAGGCAGAAAAGACTTTGAAGAGCTTGGACTGGCTGTGCTGGACCAGTTCGCTGTGCCCGTTCACCGCTAGGAACTATGACACGCTCAAGCGCTCGGTCGAGGGCCATCGCGACGACCGCTATCTGCTCGGTCTGCTGCTGCGCGATGGGCGACGGTTTCCCGTCGGATCGCGACGCCGGCATGCAATGGATCGCGATGGCGGCGGAGCAAGGCTCGGCACTTGCCGTAATGTTCGTCGAAAGCCGTATCCAGAACGGCGAGCATATCGAATACGACGAGACCAAGGCGGCGACCGCGCTGAAGAAAGATGTCGAGCGCGGCGACGTCGACGCGATGCGCGCGCTCGGCCCGATGACCATCCGCGGCCGCGGCACCGCGCAGGACCCGCAGGCCGGCGTCGCGCTGTTGCGCAAGGCGGCGTCGCTCGGCTCGAAGGAGGCGGAGCGCGAGCTGGCACGGCTCTACATCGTCGGCACCCACGGCCTGCCGAGCGACCGCGCCGAGGGGCTGAAATGGTACGCGGTCGCCGCCAGCCACGGCGATCTCGACGCGATGCAGTCGCTCGGCAGCTTGTGGCGCAATGCGCCGATCGACGATCGCACATTCAAGACCGATGTGGTGCTGGCCTATTGCTGGCTGGTGCGCGCGGCGATGATGGACAAGGCGGCGGCGCAATACGACCTGGCCTTGATGCTGTCGCGCGGCGAGCATGACGATCGCGGCGCCATCCCGCGCGATCTTATCCAAGCCGATTTCTGGTTCCGCCTCGGCGCCCGCGATCCCGAATACGACAATTCGCAGGTCCGCGGCGCGATCGAGCCGAACATGACGACGGCCCAGCTCGACGAGGTAAAAAAACGGCTCGCAGGCTGGCACAAGTTCGATTTCGCGCAAGTGAAGGCGGCGAAGATCGCGGCTTCCGCCGACGGAACGCGTTCCTGCCCGCCGATGGAGTGAGATCGATGAGCGATTTGCCGATCAGCCGCTTTCCGGTGCCGACGCTGGCGGAGTTGCCGCCCGACATCCGCGCGCGCGTCGAAGCGGTACAGGAAAAATCCGGCTTCGTGCCGAACGTGTTTCTGGCGATGGCGTATCGGCCCGACGAGTTCCGCGCCTTCTTCGCCTATCACGACGCGCTGATGGAAAAGCCGGGCGGCCTCACCAAAGCGCAGCGCGAGATGATCGTGGTGGCGACCAGCGCCGCCAACCAATGCCATTACTGCGTCGTGGCGCATGGCGCGATCCTGCGCATCCGCGCCAGGAACCCGCTGATCGCGGACCAAGTCGCGATCAATTACCGCAAGGCCGATCTCGACGCGCGCGACAAGGCGATGCTCGACTTCGCGGTGAAGGTGGCGGTGACGCCGTGGCTTATCGGCGACGCCGACTACGCCGCGCTGTCGCAACACGGGTTCAGCCGCGACGAGCAATGGGACATCGCCGCCATCGCCGCCCTGTTCGCGTTGTCGAACCGCATGGCCAACGCCACGGACACGCGCCCCAACGACGAGTTCTACTCGATGGGCCGCGCCCCCAGGAATTAGTTCATCTTCACCAGCGCGAACGCGAAGTCGCGGCCGCGTCCGCGCTTCATCGCCTGGTCGATCCACACCATGCCGAAGGGTTCGAGAAGCCGCGCGTTCTTGAGCGGACCGGCATCGACGGGCTCGAAGCCGAGTTTCGCCACGAGCGTCATGACCGCCGGCTTTTTCATGGCGTCGTCGCCCGCGACCAGCATCATCGGCTTGACCTTGTAGCGCGCGGCGTTCGCCATGTTGTTGGCACCGGTCGTGTTGAGCGCCTTGAATACCGCGGCGCCCGGCGCCCAGCTAGGCGACCTGCTCGCCTGCCGACGTATCGTGGCCGAGCACGAGCCCGAGACCGTCTGGCCCCATGCCGAGCGGGATTGGTGCAATCGATGACGATCTTGCCGGTGAGATTGCCGAGACCCTTGACCGCTGCCTCGGTCGCGCTCCATGGCGTCGCGATCACCACGATCTCGGCGGCCTTCGCGGCGTCCGCCGGCGGCTTGATCCGGTCTTTCGGCAGCGCCGCGTATTTCGGATCGGCGGCGTTGCGCAGGCCCCAGGTGACGTCCTCGCCGGCCTTGAGCCAGGCCTGCCCGAGCGTCGCGCCGACCGAGCCGGCGCCGATGATCGCGATGCGCAAGGTGTCTCCTCAGTTCACTTGCCGGTCGCGGCCCTGCCAATAGGGATCGCGCAGCGCCCGCTTCAGGAATTTGCCGGTGGCGTTGCGCGGCAGCTCCGCCATGAAATCGACCGAGCGCGGCAATTTGAAGCCGCCGATGCGCTGGCGCGCGAAGGCGATGAGCTCGTCAGCGGTCGCGGCGGCGCCGGGTTTCAGCACCACGCACGCCTTGACGGACTCGCCCCAGATGTCGTTGGGCACGCCGATCACCGCGACGTCCTGAATCGCGGGATGGCCGTAGAGCGCATTCTCCACCTCGGCGGGATAGATGTTCTCGCCGCCCGACACGATCATGTCCTTGACCCGGTCGTAAATGTAGTAATAGCCGTCGGCGTCGCGATAGCCGGCGTCGCCGGTGTGGAACCAGCCGTCGCGGATCGCGCGCGCGTTCTCCTCGGGCCGGTTCCAATAGCCCCGCATCACTTTCACGGCGCGGCACACCACTTCGCCGACCGTGCCGTCCGGCACCTCCTGGTCGTCGGCGTCGACCACGCGCATCTCGACGTCGGGAATGGCGCGGCCGCATGATTTGAGGCGTTCGACATTGTCGGGGTCGTGATCCTCGGCGCCGAGATAGGTGATGGTGCCGTGCGCCTCGGTCATGCCGTAGACCTGGCCGAAGCCGCATTTGAATATCGCCATCGCTCGCTTCAACAGCGCCACGGGGATCGGGCTGCCGCCATAGAGGATGAGGCGCAGGCTCGACAAGTCGGATTCCGCGATGCTCGGCACGTTGAGCATGAACAGGATCACCGCCGGCACCAGGAACATGATGGTGACGCGGTGCGTCACGATCGCGTCGAGCAGCGCCTTCGGATCGATGTCGCGGACCACGACGCTGGGACAGCCCATCGCGACCGCCAGGATCGCCATCGCGCTGCCGCCGATATGGAAGAACGGCATTGCCAGCAGATAGACATCGTCCTCGCGGCACACGCCGATCCCCTTGAATCCGGGAAGGCTGACCAACAGGCCGCGGGCGCAGAGCTGCGCGCCCTTGGCGCGGCCGGTGGTGCCGCTGGTGTAAAGCTGTAGCACGATGTCGTCGGGGGTGGTGGCGACGGCCGGTTCCGACGCCGGTTGCCGGTCGCGCCACGCCTCGTAGCCGTCGCGCCCACCGACGCCCAGCGGCACCAGCGGAATATTGCCGAGCTCCGGCTTGATCGCGTCGATGACCGGCGCGAAATCGGGGCCGTAAAACAGCATTTCGGTCGCCGCGTACTTGACGATGAATGCGATCTCGGGCGGCGCCAGCCGCCAATTGATCGGCACCAGCACCAGCCCGGCCTTGGCGCAGCCGAATTGCAGCTCGAAATAATTCGCGTCGTTCTTGTCGAGCAGCGCCACGCGCGCGCCGGGCTTCAGGCCGGCGGCGAGCAGTCCGTTCGCCACGCGGTTGGCGCGGTGGTTGATCTCGGCGTAGCTGATCCGCTCGTTGCCGATGACGATGGCATCGCGATCGGGATGCGCCGCGGCGCGTTCGCGCAGCAACTCACCCAGCGTGGCGATATCTTGCATGGCCTCCCACCCCCTAGTGTCTTTTGCCGACAGTATAGGGGAAAGGCGCGGCTGGCGTCACCGGGCCGGGGTGAGCCGCGTCAGGAAGTCGAGCACGACCGGGGTCACCGTGGCGACCTTGTCGGCGCCCTTCCAGTCGCGCAGAACTTCGGCCTTGGGCGCGATGCGCGCGATCTCCTCGCCGATCACTTTGGGATGCGGCGGGTCGTCGCCCGGCATCACCAGAAGCGGGGTCCGGCAGCGACGCACGAAATCGCGGCTGGTGTTGAAGGTGAAATCGCCGCCGAACATGTTGCCGAAAAAACTGTCGAGCGTGGCTTGGGTCAGGTTGGGGTCGCGCTCGCGCATCGTCTGGGACCAGAGGCCGAACGTGTTCTTGAACACGTCGCGATTGTTGTCGAAGCCGATCGGGTTTTGCAGCACGGCGGCGGTGATGCGCTCCGGTACCATCTCGCACAGGCTGAGACAGAAGGACGAGCCGATGCAGCCGCCCATGGTGTGGAACCGCTTGTGGCCGAGATGGTCCATCAGCGCGATGTGATCCTGCGCATAGTCCTTCCAGCCGTCGGTGGCGCGGATCGGTGCGCGGCTGCGCTCGGCGTTGCGCTGGTCCATCGCGATGACGCGATAGCTCTTCGCCAGTGCCACGGTTGGGTCCATCCAGGCGCGCGGGGTGCCGTCGGCCGCCGGGTGCCACCACGAGATCGCCGACCGCACGCCGCCCGGCGCGAACAGCAGGATCGGATAGCCCGAACCGTATTCCTCGTAGTAAATCTCGACGCTTCCGCGGGTGAAGATAGGCATGGTCGCGACCTCCCGATTGGTTGCAGGATCATGCCGCGAATGGCCGCATCAAGAAAGGTCGTGCATGGCTGGAACGCGTATCGTCGTCATCGGCAATAGCGGCGGCGGCAAGTCAACGCTGGCACGGCCCCTGGCGTCGCGCCGCGGCGTGCCCTATGTCGAGATCGACCAATTCTTGTGGCGGCCCGGTTGGCAATGGGCGCCGGCCGCGGAATACGAATCCGAACATGCGCGGCAGATCGCGCGCGAAAATTGGCTGCTCGACGGCATTGGCGGTTTTGAATCGATTCCGGCGCGGCTCGACCGCGCCACCGAAATTATCCTGATCGATCTGCCGCTGTGGATGCATTTCTGGCTCGCGGCCGAACGCCAGATCGCCTACGCGACCGGCACCATCACACACCCGCCCGCCGGCGAAACCGCGATGCCGCCGACCAAGGGCCTGTTCGAGAATATGGGACGCATCGACCGCGATTGGATGCCGCAGGTGCGCCGTCTCGTCAACGCCGAGGAAGCACGCGGCAAATCGGTCACGCGCCTCACCTCACTGGAGGCGATGGATGAGTTTAACGAGCGCTCACGGAAATAAGGGACGTCATGGCCCGCTTCAGGCGGGCCATCCACGAATCGCTCCTTGGAGGGAAAAACGCACGGACACAAAATCGACTTTCAGTCCCTGTGTCTTGGCGTCGTTGCGCTGTCGCAAAAAATTCGTGGATGGCCCGGACAAGCCGGGCCATGACGGTTCATAACCTCCGGCGCCCTACATCGCCGAGCCGCCCGACGGACGCGTCGAGAAAGCGGGCCGTTTCGCCGCCGGCTTCGCTTTGGCGCGCGACTTCGCTTTTACCGATAGTTTGACCCGCGCCGACAGTTTCGGCTTTGCCGGCACCTTCGCCGCGCGCTTGACCGCCGGCGGCGACACAACATCGTGACCGTTATGGCCGTTGGTTGCCCGCGTGATTACCGGCGCGGCGGCCGCCGCCGGTTGCGCCACCGCGGGCTCATTCACCGGCGGCTTGATCTCCGGCAAGGTCAGGTCCAGCCCGTCGAGCGTCATCGGTTTGTAGGCGGCGCGGTCATATTCGTAGGTATAAGGATAGGGCCGGGTGCAATCGAAGCCGACCTTGGCGCCGATATAGTCGGGGAAGCTCGGGTTTAGGCCGTGGCCGAACACTTTCTCCAGCGTGACGATCCCGGTCGCGGGGTCGAGCCGCGTCGCCATCGCCCATTCGACGTCGCTGGCGCTGCGGATGTTCACGTCGTCGTCGACCACCGTCACCATTTTCAGCGGCGGGAACGCGGCGAACGCGGCCATGATCGCCTGCTTGGCCCAGCCGGCGCGTTTCGGCGCCATCTGCACCACGGCATGATAGAAGCCGCAGCCGCCATGGGTGAAATAGACGTCGGTGACGCCCGGCACCTGGCGTTGCAGCATCGCCAGAACGTTGGCCTCGCCGAGCAAGCCCACCGAGTTCCACACCTCGACGCCGGAGAGGATGGTCTGGAAGATCGGCCGCTCGCGGCGATGGATGGCGCGGACATGCACCACCGGGCGCGGCGCGCGCTTGGCGTAATAGTTCGTCACCTCGGCGAACGGGCCTTCGTCGCCGAGCTCGCCTGGGATCATTTCGCATTCGAGCGCGTACATCGCGTTGGCGACGAGATGCACCGGCAGGCGCTTGCCTTCGACCAGTTCCAGCGGCGCGCCGTCGAATTCGGTGACGATGCCGAGCTCGTCGGTGTCGGCCGGTGCGCCCTCGGCCGGGGTCGCCGCGGCGAAATGGAGGCCCGGCCCGACGCCGATATTGAGCGAGAAGGGCAGGGACTTGCCCATCTTGGCGGCCTTGTCGAGGTAAAGCTCCAAATGCCGGCCGGCGTCGATGTTGACGTGGAGCGTGTTCCAGTTCTCGACCATGAAGCGCTGGATCGAGGCGTTGCGCACGCCGTTCTCGGGGTCGATCGCGATCACCACGCCGGCGTCGAAATACGGCCCGCCATCCTTCAACGCATGGATCGGAATCGGCAGGCGGCCGAGGTCGACATGGAACTCGCTGACCTCGAACACTGGACCGCTTTTGACCATGACCGGCGGGCGCGGCTTCACCTGCCAATTCTTGATGCAGTCGGAGACATATTGCGGCAGCGCGCGCTCGTCGAGCCGCATCAGGTCGGCGAGCAGCTCGCGCGACCAATAGAGACCGGTGAACACCGGCGCGAAGCGATCCTTCACCTTCTCGAACAGCACTGCGCGCGGTCCGCCTTCGAGCTTCGCGGCGATGCCGGCAAGATCGTGGCGCAGATCGACTTCGGTCTTGATGCGCGCGAGGCGGCCGTGCGCTTCCAGATCGGCGATGATGGTGCCGAGATCGGCGATATGGCTTTTTGCCATGATCCTCCCCTTTTCCGGCCCGTCTTACCTTGACAAGATTGGGGGCCGAAAGGTTTAATTCCTCAACAATTATAAAACATACCGGTGAGGATTTCACGTTCGCCTATCGAAAAATTGCGACGATCCGGCTGCGCGCCAAGTAATCGGCACGGGCTCGATTTCGCTTACCCACGCTGACGCCGCGACCCCCCGAGGAGGATTCCATGGCGAAATGGCAAGACGATCTACAATTCTACACGTTCCATTTCATGCACTACACGGATCTGCCGAAGGACCACAAGAAATACGATTCGCTGTGGGTTGATTTTTCCAACAAGAATTTCGACGCCAAGAAGGGTCACGCGTTTTATCAGCGCTACATGGCGGAAATGGTTCTGGCCGACCGGCTCGGTTACGACGGGCTGGCGCTGAACGAGCACCACAACACGGTCTACAGCCTGAACCCGGTCGTGACGATCATGGCTGCGGCGCTCATTCCGCAGACCAAGAACGCCAAGATCTGCGTGTTCGGTGTGCCGCTCAATCTCGAAATGCCGAACCGCCTCGCCGAGGCCTACGCCATGCTCGACGTGATGTCGAACGGGCGCCTGGAGATCGCGCTGCCGCTCGGCACCGGCATGGAATATTGGGCAAATTCGATCAATCCCGCCGTCGCCCGCGCGCGCTTCCGCGAGGGTCTCGAAGTGCTGCTGCAAGCCTGGACCCAGGACGGGCCGACTTCCTACGACGGCGAGTTCTATTCCTACCGCTATCTCAATCCGTGGCCGCGGCCGATGCAGAAGCCGCATCCCAAGATCGCGATCGTCGGCACCGGCAGCCCCGAGACGATTCAGATCGCGGCCGAGCGCGGCTATGCCTATTCGTCGGTGTTCGTGCCGATCGTGGCGCAGGAAAAGACGTTCCAGAAGCTGCGCGAGGAAATGCCGAAATACGGGCACGAATTCACGCCCGACAAGGCGATCTTCAACGCCATCTGCTACGTCGCCGAGACCGACGAGATCGCGGAGAAGGAATGCAAGGAGCATGTCCGCTTCTTCTTCGAGGACGCGACCCGCACCACCGCGCGCTACCTGGCGCCTCCGGGCTATATCTCGGCGGAGCAGTTGCGGCTGCGCGCCGCGGCGACGGCGTCGCACGGCGGCTTCGACTGGGAGGCGCTGACGCAGCAATGGCGCGTGGTGTTCGGCACGCCCGACAAGGTCGCCAACACGCTCGGCAAATGGTGCGAAAGCGCCAATTCGTCGCGCGTCCTGGTGCACCACCATATCGGCGACATGCCGCATTGGAAGGTGGTGAAGAACATGACGCTGTTCGCCGAAGAGGTGATCCCGCGTCTGCGCAGCAAGAAAAAGGCGGCGCCGAAAGAAGTCGCGCGTCATGGCGGGGGCAAAATAAATGGCGGTGCAGTGGAAATCGGAGGAGCACACTGTCAACGGCGTCAAGACGCAGGTCTTGGTCGCCGGCAAGGGCGATCCCGTGATGTTCTGGCACGGCGCCGGCACCGGCGGCGGCTGGGATTTTCTGGCGCCGCTGACGGAGAAATTCAAAGTCTACATGCCGTATCACCCCGGCTGGGGCGGCTCGGCCGACGACACCAGCATGACGACGGTGCAGGATTACGTCATGCACTACCTCGAGCTTCTCGATCTGATGAAGATCGGCAAGTTCAATCTGGTCGGTCTGTCGATGGGCGGGTGGTTCGCGTCGACCTTCGCCACGCAGCATAGCGACCGGCTGAAAAAGCTGGTGTTGGTGGCGCCGGCGGGTCTGCGGGTGAAGGAGCATCCGACCACGGATTTGTTCCGCATCAAGCCGGAGGAACTGGCGCCGTACCTCGCCGAGAACCTCGCGGCGCTCGGCCCGCCGCCCGATCCGCACGACATCGATTTCATCGTCAACGCCTATCGCGAGCAGACCAGCTTCGCGCGCCTGGCGTGGGAGCGCATCTACGACGTCAAGCTGCCGAAATATCTCCATCGCATTTCGGTGCCGACGCTGTTCATCTGGGGCAAGCAGGACAAGATCGTGCCGGAAGCGCAGTCCGCGACCTGGGCCAAGCTGATCAAGGGCTCGAAGCTCAAGACCTTCTCGCCCGCCGGCCATCTGGTGCTGAACGAAAAGCCGGAAGCGGTGAAGGCGATCCGCGATTTCCTCACGGCGTAACTGGCTTAAGTAATTTCGTCATGCCCCGGCTGGGCCGGGGCATCCACGAATTGGGCGTTGAAACGAAAAAGTCGTGGATGGCCGGGCCAAGCCCGGCCATGACGTTTCAGAGAAGCGAGGCAGCGATGCAGGTCAAAATCCAGAACGTCTATCAGGTGACGCGCAACATGGGCCGGTCGCTCGGCTTTTACCGCGACCTGCTCGGCATGAAGATGAAATTCCAGGATGGCGAGAAATGGGCGCAGCTCGACGCTAACGGCGCGCGTTTCGCGCTCTCCTCGCCCGATGAGGCCGGCGCCGCCGCGTCCTCCGCCACCGTGATCGTGTTCGAGGTCGACGATCTCGCCGGGGCGCGCAAGGCGCTCGAAGCCGTCGGCGCGCCAATTCTGGCGACGCGCGACATGGGGAGCCACGGCAGCACCCTCACCTCGCGCGACCCCGACGGCAACGTCATCCAGTTCTTCGCGCGCGCGCCGAAGTGACGACCACTTAAGTCGTCATGGCCGGGCTTGACCCGGCCATCCACGGCTCATTTTTCCATCGCTTAACCACCAAGACACGAAGGCACCAAGAATCCCCAAACCTTGGTGTCTTTGTGCCTTGGTGGTTTGACCTTATTCGTGGAGAGTCCGCTTACGCGGCCCATGGCGGATGGAATTGGGCGCAAATTTGGGTTAAATTGAAATCCTGAATTTGATCTCTAAACCCTTAATAAAATGAACGTCTCTGCCTTCAATACAGCCCGGATCGCCCACGAGAAGAGCCTGCGCAGGCGATGATGCCATACGTCGCGCCGTCGCTGGCGCGGGCGGTGGCGCTGTTGGCCGCGACGGTGCTGGTCTATGCCGTGAGCACGTGGCTCGCGGGTTTTGCCGCCGTGCCGTTATGGTTGCGGATTGTCGGCGGCATCGTCGCCGGCTTCACGCTGCCGTCGCTGTTCGTCATCGGCCACGACGCGGCGCACGGCGCCTTCACCGCGAACGCCGCCGCCAACGCGGTGATGGCGCGCATCGCGTTCCTGCCGGTGCTGCACAATTACAGCCTGTGGGTCGCGGTCCATAACCGCCAGCATCACCGCGCGCCAAACCTGAAGGGCCACAATTCCTGGTCGCCGCTGGACGTCGCGGAATATCGCGCCTTGCCGTGGTGGCGGCGCGCGGTCGAGCGGCTCTATCGCTCGCCCGCCGGCTTCGCGCCTTATTACCTGGTCGAGCGCTGGTGGCGCGACAAATTCGTGCCGCGCCATCTTCTGCCGGGCGTGAAGCGCGCCAACGCGTGGCGCGATTTCGCGTTGCTCGCGGCCTATCTCGCGGTCCTGGTCGGCGCGTTGGCGTGGAGCGGCGGCGTGTTGTCGGTCGTGCTCGGCTTCGTGGTGCCGTTCCTGATCTGGAACCACATGATGGGCACCGCGATCTATCTGCAACACACCAGCCTGCGCGCGCCGTGGTTTGCCTCGATCGAGGAATGGCGGCGTCTCGGCGGCGAGGAAGAAGTCACCATCCATGTCCGCATGCCGCGTTGGTACGGCGCACTGACGCATCACATCATGGACCACCCGGCGCACCATATTCAGCCGCTGATCCCGCTCTACCGCCTGCCGGCGGCGCAAGCGCGGCTCAACGAGTTGCTCGGAAGCCGCGCGCTGGTCGAGGATTTTTCGCTGCAATATCTCTTTGCCACCACGCACGCCTGCAAGCTCTACGACTACCGGGCCGGGCGCTGGTGCGACTTCGCCGGCAATCCGACCGGCGAAACCTTCTCCGTCCAGCCGACAGTCGCGGCAGCCTGAATCGCTGGCACCGTTCCCGCTGACGCCCTATCTATAGGGGCAAGAAGAGGGACACCATGGCGCCAGCGAATACAGCGGAAACGAAGGATTTGGGCCCGTTGCCGGAATGGGATCTCGGCGATCTCTATGCCGGGCCGGAATCGCCCGAACTCAAGTCCGATCTCGATCGTTCCGCGACCGCGGCCGAAGGTTTCCGCGACCATTATCGCGGCAAGCTCTCGGCGCTGTCGGGCGACGAGCTTGCCGCGGCGATCGCCGCCTATGAGAAGCTGCAAGACACGCTCGGCCGCGCGATGAGTTACGCCTCGCTCTACTACGCCGCCAACATGAGCGATCCGGAGCGCGGGCGCTTCTATCAGAACATCCACGAGCGCATCAACGCGATCTCGACCGAGCTGCTGTTCTTCGGTCTCGAAATCAACCGTATCGAGGACGCGGCGCTCGACGAGAAATTGAACAGCGCCAAGCTGGCGCACTACCGGCCGTGGCTGCGCGATGTCCGCGCTTTCCGCCCGCATCAACTGTCCGACGATCTCGAAAAGCTGCTGCATGAAAAATCGGTCGCCGGCGCCGCGGCGTGGCAACGCCTGTTCGACGAGACCGAGGCGGCGCTGCGCTTCCCCATCGACGGCAAGGAATTGACCAGCGCCGAGGCGCTGCATCTCCTATCCGAGACCGATCCCGCGGTGCGGAAAAGCGCCGCCAAATCCGTCGGCAAGGTGTTCGGCGACAATGTCCGCCTGTTCGCGCAGATCACCAACACGCTGGCGAAGGACAAGGAGATCGAGGACCGCTGGCGCCAATTCAAGCGGCCGATCTCGTCCCGCAATCTCTCCAATTATGTCGAGGACGAAGTCGTCGACGCGCTGATCGCGGCGGTGCGGCAATCCTTTCCGCGCCTGTCGCATCGCTATTACAAGCTCAAGGCCAAGTGGTTCGGGGTCGAGGCGCTGCCCTATTGGGACCGCAACGCGCCGCTCCCCGACGCCGAGGACCGCACCATCGCCTGGCCGCAGGCGGAGCGCATCGTGCTCGACGCCTATGCCGCGTTCTCGCCCGATCTCGCCGCGATCGGCCGGCGCTTTTTCGACAAAAGCTGGATCGACGCGCCGGTGCGTCCGGGCAAGGCGCCGGGCGCCTTCGCGCATCCGACCGTGCCGAGCGCGCATCCCTATCTCCTGCTGAATTACCAGGGCAAGACCCGCGACGTGATGACGCTGGCGCACGAGCTGG
Source organism: uncultured Alphaproteobacteria bacterium (assembly GCA_963729845.1). Lineage (GTDB taxonomy): Bacteria > Pseudomonadota > Alphaproteobacteria > ATCC43930 > CGMCC-115725 > JAATGI01. The sequence continues at coordinate 15,183 of CAVSQC010000043.1, read as the reverse complement.
GGCACGGCGTGCATCAGGTGCTGGCGGGACCGCAGGGCCAGCTCATGGCCGACACGCCGCTGACCTTGGCCGAGACCGCGTCCGTGTTCGGCGAGATGCTGACGTTTCAGGCGATGCTCAAGGCCGAGACCGATCCGAAAAAGCAAAAATCGATGATCGCGTCCAAGGTCGAGGACATGCTCAATACGGTGGTGCGGCAAATCGCGTTCGTCGAATTCGAGCGCCGCGTCCATGATGAGCGCCGCCAGGGCGAACTGTCGGCCGACCGCATCGGCCAGATCTGGCTCGACGTCCAGGGCGAAAGCCTCGGCCCCGCGATCAAATTCGAGGATGAATACCGCTACTACTGGACCTACATCCCGCATTTCATTCATACGCCGTTTTATGTTTACGCCTATGCCTTCGGCGATTGCCTGGTGAACTCGCTCTACGCCGTCTACCAGAACGCGGCGCCGGGTTTCGCCGCGAAATATCTCGACCTGCTGCGCGCCGGCGGCACCAAGCGCCACAAGGAATTGTTGGCGCCGTTCGGGCTCGACGCCTCCGACCCGAATTTCTGGAAGCGCGGCCTCGACGTGATCGCGGGCTTCATCGACCGGCTCGAAACGTTGGGGTGATGGCGGCGTTGGCGACTTTGCGCTAAATTGGCGAAAACGAGGTACCCATGTCCGTAACGATCACTTTACCGCCTGAAATTGAAGCCCGTCTCGACAAGCTCGCCGCTGAAACGCGCCGCAATAAGAGCGATTTCGTCCAGGAGATATTGGAGCGCGGCATCGAGGACGTCGAAGACTATTACCTTGGCGTCGAAGCGCTCCAGCGCGTCCGCGAGGGCAAGGAACGAACTTGGTCCGTCGCCGAGGTCAAACGCGAACTTGGCCTGGAAGATTGAATTCAACGATACCGCCGCGCGAGAATTGGCGCGCCTCGACAACCAAGTCGCCAGGCGCGTCGTCAACTATTTGAATACGCGCGTCGCACCTCTCGCCAATCCGCGAAGCTTGGGAGAGGCTCTGGCGGGTCCGTTTGGAAATCTGTGGCGCTACCGTATCGGCGATTATCGAATTGTTTGTTCCATTGAAGACGATGTGCTGCGCGTTCTTGTGGTGCGAGTTGGCCACCGGCGCGAAGTTTATCGGCGCCGATGAGCGACGATAGTTCCCTCACTGGCCGGATGCGACGCTACGCCCGTGTCTCGACCGCGATGGGCGGGCTCGCGGCGCGGCTCGCGGGCGAGCGTTATCTGGGATTGCCGCTCGATCGCGCGCGTCACGCCAACGATCTGCGCGCGGCGTTGGGCGGGATCAAAGGCCCGCTGATGAAGGTGGCGCAGCTGCTCGCCACCATACCCGAGGCGCTGCCCGAGGATTACGCGCGCGAGCTGGTAACGCTGCAGGCCGACGCGCCGGCGATGGGCTGGAACTTCGTCAAGCGCCGCATGGCGGGCGAGCTCGGCCCGGATTGGGAAAAGAAATTCGGCCGCTTCGAGCACGAGGCGGCGCATGCCGCGTCGCTCGGCCAGGTGCATCGCGCGACGGCCAAGGACGGCACCGCGCTTGCCTGCAAGCTGCAATATCCCGACATGGCGTCGGCGGTCGAGGCCGATCTGCGGCAATTGAAGCTGATCCTGTCGCTCTACGAGCGCTGGGACCGGGCACTGTCGACCGAGGAAATCCACGCCGAGATCGCCGAACGTTTGCGCGAGGAACTGGACTATACGCGCGAGGCGGCGCATCTGCGCCTCTATCGCGCCATCCTCATGGACGAGAAACTGGTGACGGTGCCGGAGCCGGTGGCGGCGCTATCGACGCGGCGCCTCCTCACGATGAATTGGCTCGGCGGCAAGCCGCTGTTGCAATTCGCCGACGCGCCGCAAGAGCGCCGCAACGACATTGCCATCGCCATGTTCCGCGCCTGGTACGTGCCGTTCTACGATTTCGGCGCGATCCACGGCGACCCGCATCTCGGCAATTACACGGTACGGCCCGACGACGGCATCAACCTGTTCGATCTGGGGTGCGTCCGGATTTTCCCGGCGCGATTCGTCAAGGGCGTGATCGACTTATACCGCGCCTTCGAGACCGACGACCGCGAGCTGGCCGTGTCGGCCTACGAGAATTGGGGCTTCAAGAATCTCAATCGCGAGATGGTCGATGTGCTGAACCGCTGGGCGCGGTTCCTCTACGCGCCGTTGCTCGACGACCGCAAGCGCGAGATCGACGACGACGATAACGGCAACGGGCGCGCCGTCGCCGCCGAGGTGCATCGCGAGGTGAGGCGCCTGGGCGGCGTCACGCCGCCGCGCGAGTTCGTGTTCATGGATCGCGCCGCGGTGGGTCTAGGCTCGGTATTCATGCATCTGCGCGCCTCGATCAACTGGCACCGTCTGTTCAACGATCTGATCGAGGATTTCGACGCCGATTCGCTGGCGAAACGTCAGGCCAAGGCGCTGAAGACGGCGGGCGTGCCGGCGGCGAGCTAAGTCGATCGGTACATTGGAATCACCTGATCGTCGTCCCTGCGGAAGCAGGGACCCGGGAACCGCTGTCGCCCACTCTGGATTCCCGCTTTCGCGGAATGACGGTCAGTGTTTGATGTCGGTGGATCAAACTGTGGCTTTAAGGCGGATCAGGTGCTTTCCCGCTGCTCGGTCTCGCGCAGAAGCTGGTCGAAATAGGCGATGGTGCGCTTCAAGCCGTTGTCGAGCGCGACTTTCGGCTCCCAGCCGAGCGTCTCCCGCGCCATCGCGATGTCCGGGCAGCGCTGCGTCGGGTCGTCGACCGGCAGCGGCCGGAATTCGATCTTGGACGGCGAGCCGGTCAGGTCGATGACGCGTTCGGCCAGTTGCCGCACCGTCATTTCCACCGGATTGCCGAGATTGATCGGGCCGGTGACATGGTCCGGCGTCGCCATCAGCCGCACGAAGCCTTCGATCAGATCGTCGACATAACAAAAGGCGCGGGTCTGCGATCCGTCGCCGAAGAGGGTGATCGACTCGCCCTTGAGCGCCTGGATGATGAAGTTCGACACCACGCGCCCGTCGTTCGGGTGCATGCGCGGGCCGTAGGTGTTGAAGATGCGCGCGACCTTGATGCGGACGTCGTGCTGGCGCTGATAGTCGAAGAACAGGGTTTCGGCGCAACGCTTGCCCTCGTCGTAGCAGGCGCGCGGGCCGATGGTGTTGACGTTGCCGCGATAATCCTCGGTCTGCGGATGCACCAGCGGGTCGCCGTAGATCTCCGAGGTCGAAGCCTGGAACACCTTGGCCTTCACGCGTTTCGCCAGGCCGAGCATGTTGATGGCGCCCATCACGCTGGTCTTGGTGGTCTGCACCGGGTCGAACTGATAATGGATCGGCGAGGCCGGACAAGCGAGGTTATAAATCTCGTCCACTTCCACATACAGCGGGAAGCAGACATCGTGGCGCAGCGCCTCGAAGCGCGGATTGCCGAGATGCTGCGCGATATTGTCCTTGCGCCCGGTGAAGTAGTTGTCGACGCACAGGACGTCGTTGCCGTCGGCGATCAGCCGGTCGCACAGGTGCGAGCCGAGAAAGCCGGCGCCGCCCGTGATCAGAATGCGCTTGGTGGTGACGCTCATAATCCTGTCTTTCTCATGCCCGGGACCGCAGCCGGTCCTTGCCTTCGGTGGGTTCGACCGAACGGCGGCCGATGCTGAAATAATAGAAGCCCGCCTGGGCCATGTCGGCGGGCCGGTAGATGTTGCGCAGGTCGATCACGGTCGGGGAGCGCAGCAGCGCTTTCACCCGGCGCAGATCGAGCGCGCGGAACTCGTTCCATTCGGTGACGATCACCAGAGCGTCGGCGCCGTCCATCGCCTCGTAGGCGTTGGCGGAATAATGAACGCCGGTCAGCAGCTTTTTCGCCTCGGTCATACTTTCGGGATCGAACGCGCGAATCGTGGCGCCGGCTTCGATCAGCCGCGGAATGATCGCGAGGCTCGGACTGTCGCGCATATCGTCGGTGTTGGGCTTGAAGGCGAGGCCGAGGATCGCGATGGTCTTGTCGGCGACGCTGCCGCCGCAATGGCGGATGATGCGCGCGGCCATGGTGGACTTGCGGCTGTCGTTGACCTGCGCCGCCATCTCGACGATGCGCGTCGGCACGCCGTGTTCGGCGGCGGTTCGGGTCAGGGCCAGGCAATCCTTGGGAAAGCACGAGCCGCCGTAACCCGGCCCGGCGTGGAGGAACTTGCGGCCGATGCGGCCGTCGAGGCCGATGCCGCGCGCCACGTCCTGCACGTCGGCGCCGACGCGTTCGCACAGATCGGCGATCTCGTTGATGAAGGAAATCTTGGTCGCGAGAAACGAATTGGCCGCGTACTTAATCAATTCCGCGGTCTCGAGCGCGGTGAAAATCATCGGTACTTCGATGAGATAAAGCGGGCGATAGAGTTCGCGCATGGTGGCCGCGGCGCGCTCGCTCTCGCAGCCGATGACCACGCGGTCGGGCCGCATGAAATCCTGGATCGCCGACCCCTCGCGCAGGAACTCGGGGTTGGACACCACATCGAACTGCGCGTCGGGACGGGCCTTGCGCACGATCTCGGCGACGCGCCGGCCGGTGCCGACGGGCACGGTCGACTTGGTGACGATGACGGCGTAGCCGGTCAGCGCGTGGGCGATCTCCTCGGCGGCGCCGAACACATAGGACAGGTCGGCATGCCCGTCGCCGCGGCGGGACGGCGTCCCGACCGCGATGAAGACGGCGTCGGCGCCGGCCACGGCTTCCTTGAGATTGTCCGTGAAGACGAGGCGCCCGGCGCGGCGATTGGCGTCGACGATCTGGTCGAGGCCCGGCTCGAAGATCGGAATCTGGCCCTTCTCCAAGCGCGCAATCTTGTCCAAGTCCTTGTCGACGCAAGTGACATCGACGCCGAACTCGGAAAAGCACGCGCCCGAGACCAGCCCGACGTAACCGGTTCCGATCACTGCGATACGCATCTCAACTCCCGATCAGGACGTTCCGAAAACACGAAAAAACGGCACAGCCACCCCGCGGCGCACCGCAGACGAGAGTAGGGGGACGGATTTAATAATTGGCTAATTTTCTACCCTACCCATCGTCGTTGTGAGCACACATTATACATCTGATTCCGCTGGATTCTGAGGCTTTTGCGGCGCGTGACTTTGCCGCCGCCATCGTCTATCCCATCGCCATGGTCATCGACTCTCACCGGCCCCTCGGCCATCTATCCCAAGGGCGCCACGCCCAAGCGCCTCGTCGTGCTGCTCCACGGGCTGGGCGCCGACGGCAACGATTTGTTCGGCCTGGTGCCGGCGCTGGCGCCCGCCTTGCCCGAGACGGCGTTTTTCTCGCCGGACGCGCCGTTCCCCTGCGACATGGGGCCCTATGGCCGGCAATGGTTCAGTCTCCAGACCCGCACGCCGGAGACGGTCCTTGCCGGCGCTCGCGCGTCGGCGGCGCTCCTCGACGGTTTCCTCGACGAGACGTTGGCGAAATTGGGGCTCGACGATGCGAAACTGGCGCTGATCGGTTTCTCCCAGGGCGCGATGATGTCGCTTTACGTCGGCCCGCGCCGCGCCAAGCAGCTGGCCGGCATTGTCGGCTATTCCGGCCGTCTCGTCGGCGACACCAGCGAGTTCAAGAGCAAGCCGCCGATCCTGCTGGTCCATGGCGACGCCGACCAGGTCGTGCCGCCCAATTCGTTGCCGCTGGCGGTGGCGGCGCTGGAGAAGGCCGGTGTGCCGGTCGAGGCGGTGACGCGACCGGGCCTCGGCCACGGCATCGACGAGGAAGGGCTGCGCCGCGGCCGCGACTTTTTGGTGCGAGTGTTTTCATAATTTTTTCCCGTCGACAGGGCGGGGGGCGAGCAGCCATCGGGTCTGCGAGCGGATGGGGGTGATCTCTAACCTGCTTTGCATCAACCCGACTCGAAATGCCTGCCCCCGGGTCGGGCCCGGCCATTCGACGACTAAAAGTTGGAGGATGGGCTGTTGCCTTCCCCCGATGAACTCACGCAACGTCGCCAGAGTTCGGCCCCTCGTCCCACTCGGCGGCGCCTTCGAGCTTCGCCACGAGCAGCCCGTGCGGGTCGATCAGCAGGCTGGTGGGCAGGCCCTCGACATGGAGCGCGCTGGCGATCTTGCCTGTCGGATCGAGACCGATGGCCAGCGACTTGACCGCGTGGGCGGCAAGGAACGGATCGACGGCCTTGGTGCCGTTGCGGTCCTCCGAAATCGCCAGTACGTCGAGCGACGGGCCGAGCTTGGCCTGCATCCGATCCAGCGACGGCATCTCCTTGATGCAGGGCGCGCACCAGGTCGCCCACAGATTGACGAGGACCCAATGTCCGGCGAAATCGGCCAGGCGGCGCTCGGCGCCGTCGCGGCCGGTGAAGGCGAGGGCGGGTGCTGGCAGCGGCGGCGAGACCGCTGTAAACTTGCCGATCATCGGCATTGGCGGCTCCTTGGGCCGCGATACCGGGGTAAACGTGCGATACGCGACATAGCCGGCGATCCCGACGGCGACGCAGAACAGAACGACGACGCTTGCGGTATAGGCTGAGCCGATGCGCATTTTCACTTCGCTTCCGATACGCGCATGAGCAAGAAGTCCCCGGCCAACGCGGCCTGGGGCGGACGCTTTGCCGGCGGCCCGTCCGAGATCATGCAGCGCATCAACGTGTCGCTCGACATCGACAAGCGGCTCTATGCCCAGGATATCGCCGGCTCGGCGGCGCATAGCGCCATGCTGGTGCGGCAGGGCATCATCGCCAAGGAAGATGGCGACCGGATCGCGCGCGGTCTAGCGCAAATCAAGGACGAAATCGAAGCCGGCAAATTTCCGTTCAAGGCCGAGCACGAGGACATCCACCTCAATATCGAGGCGCGGCTCGGCGAATTGATCGGCCCCGCGGCCGGACGCCTCCACACCGCGCGCTCGCGCAACGATCAGGTCGCGACCGACTTCCGGCTCTGGGTGCGCGACGCGATCGACCGGATCGACGGCGAACTGAAGGCGCTTCAAGCGGCGCTGCTCGACCGCGCCGAGGAACATGCCGCGACCGTGATGCCCGGCTTCACCCATATGCAGCCGGCGCAGCCGGTGACGTTCGGCCATCATCTGATGGCCTATGTCGAGATGCTCGGGCGCGACCGCGGGCGGTTTGCCGATGCGCGGGCTAGGCTCAACGAATCGCCGTTGGGCGCGGCCGCGCTGGCGGGCACCGTCGTTCCCGATCGACCGCGCCGCGACCGCGAAGGCGCTGGGCTTCGACCGGCCGATGGCGAACTCGATGGACGCGGTATCGGACCGCGATTTCGCGCTGGAATTCCTGGCGGCGGCGGCGATCTGCGGCACGCATCTCTCGCGCTTCGCCGAGGAGATCGTGCTGTGGTCGGGGCCGCAATTCGGCTTCATCAAGCTGAGCGACGCCTTCACCACCGGCAGTTCGATCATGCCGCAAAAGCGCAATCCCGACGCGGCCGAGCTGGTGCGCGGCAAGGCCGGGCGCTTCACCGGCGATCTGGTCGCGTTGCTCGACGGTGATGAAGGGCCTGGCGCTGACCTACGCCAAGGATTTGCAGGAAGACAAGGCGCCGGTGTTCGAGGCCGCCGACAATCTCGACCTCTGCCTTGCCGCGACCGCCGGCATGGTGCGCGATCTTACCGTCGATGCGGCGGCGATGCGCCGCGCCGCCGCCGCGGGGTTCAGCACCGCGACCGATCTCGCCGACTGGCTGGTGCGAACGCTCGGCATGCCGTTCCGCGAGGCGCATCATGTGACGGGCGCGTTGGTGCGCGTCGCGGAGCAGGCCGGTTGCGATCTCGCGGCGCTGCCGTTGGCGCAGATGAAAAAGGTCGAGCCGCGTATCACCAAGGAATTGTTCGAGGTGCTCGGCGTCGACAAATCGGTGGCGAGCCGCGCCAGCTTCGGCGGCACCGCGCCCGCCGAGGTCAAGCGCGCCATCGCCGCCGCGCGGAAAAGGTATTTGTGATGGCGCTGCATGACCATCGCACGTGCTTCGAGACGCGCGCGTTGCGCGCTCCTCAGCATGAGGAAAATTTCCCATGGCACTAAGATTTATCCTCAGCCTAAGGCGCCGGCGAAGCCGGCGTCTCGAAGGCCGCACGATCATGGCCCTTCTTCTTGTCGCCTCTCTGGCCTTGACGCTGACCGCGTGCGGCAAGCGCACGTCGCCCGATCCGCCGCCGGGCGAGAAAAGCGTTTATCCCAGAATCTATCCGAACCCGAATGAGCAGCAATAACGAGCTTCCGGGCGCGCCTGACCTCGCGTATCGGGACGGCGCGCTAATGCTGGAACAGGTTCCGGTGGCGCGCCTCGCCGAAAGCGTCGGCACGCCGTTTTATGCCTATTCGAGCGCTTATCTCGAGCGCCGCTACCGCGCCTTCACGGCCGCGTTCGGGGGCAAGGCGCTCTTGTGCTTCGCGGTGAAGGCCAATTCCAATCTCGGCGTCCTGCGCCATTTGGGCCGCTTGGGCGCCGGCGCCGATCTCGTCTCGGAAGGCGAATTGCGCCGCGCGCTCGCCGCCGGCATTCCGGCAAGCCGCCTGATCTTCTCGGGGATCGGCAAGACCGAGGCGGAATTGCGCGCGGCGCTCGCCGCCGATGTGCATCAGATCAATGTCGAATCGGCGCCGGAATTGTCGCTGTTGAGCGACGTCGCGTCGCGCCTGGGCAAGACCGCGCGCATTGCGATCCGCGTCAATCCCGATGTCGACGCGAACACGCACGCCAAGATTTCGACGGGCAAAAGCGAGAACAAGTTCGGCATCGATCTCGCCCACGCGCGCGACGCGTTCCGCCGCGCGCGGCAGCTGCCCGGCATCGAGCCGGTCGGCGTCGCGGTCCATATCGGTTCGCAGATCACCAGCCTGGCGCCGTTCGAGGCGGCGTTTTCGCGGGTGGTCGATTTGCTCAAGTCGCTTCGGGGCGAAGGCCTGGCGCTGCGCCGGCTCGATCTCGGCGGCGGCCTCGGCATTCGCTATCGGGATGAGACGCCGCCCAGCGTCGAAGAATATGCCGCGATGGTGACGCGGCTGACGCGCGGCCTCGAGGTCGAGCTGGCGTTCGAACAGGGCCGTTGGATCGCCGGCAACGCCGGCATCATGGTGGCGCGCGTGCTTTACGTGAAGGACGGCGCCACCCGGCGCTTCGTCATCGTCGACGCGGCGATGAACGATCTGATCCGCCCGGCGTTGTACGAGGCATGGCACGAGATCGTGCCGGTGGCGGCGCCGGCCGCCAACGCGGCGCTCGCGCCCGCCGATGTGGTCGGGCCGGTGTGCGAGACCGGCGACCTGTTCGCGGCGGAGCGGCAACTGCCGGCGCTCGCGGCCGGCGACCTGGTCGCTTTCCTGTCTGCCGGGGCCTATGGCGCGATCATGAGTTCCGGGTACAATTCGCGGCTGTTGATTCCGGAGGTCATGGTGCGCGGCGCCGACTTTGCCGTGGTGCGGCCGCGCCCCACATATGACGAGATGCTGGCGCAAGAAAGAGTGCCGTTGTGGCTGCTGTAGGCGAACCGAAATCGCCGTCGTCCAGGACGCGGCTATGGCTTGCCGCGGCGGCGCTGGTGTGGGAGCGGCTATGGCCCGCGTTGGCGCCGGCGCTCGCGGTGCTGGCGCTGTTCCTGGTGCTGGCGCTGTTCGATCTGCCGGAGCAATTGCCGGGATGGCTGCATCTCGCCTTGTTGGTGGCGATGGCGGCGGCGTTCGTCGGGTTGCTGGTCGACGGCGTGCGCCGCTTCCGGCCGCCGCATCGCGCATCGGCGCGGCGCCGGATCGAGCGCGAAAGCGGATTGGAGCATCGGCCGCTGACCGCGCTCGAGGATCATCTCGCCAGCGGCGGCGACGATCCGGAGACCGTGGCGCTGTGGCGCGCGCACCGCGAGCGCATGGCGCAGGCGGCGCGCGGCTTGCGGTTCGGCTGGCCCAAGGCCGGCTTCGCGCGGCGCGATCCGTGGGCGCTGCGCGCGCTCCTGGTGTTGCTATTGGTATTGGGTGCGATCGACGCCGGGCCGGATTGGGCGGTTCGGATCGAACGCTCGCTGGCGCCGAACATCGCGGGCGCGCCGGCCGGGCCCGCCGCCAGCCTCGATATCTGGGTGACGCCGCCCGACTATACCGGCCTGCCGCCGCAGCTGCTGCCCGTCGACATCAATAAGGCGCCGATCGCGGTGCCGGTCGGCAGCGTGCTCTTGGCGCAGGTGCATGGCGAGGGCGCGGTGCCGCGGCTCGTCCGCCCCGACCGCGACCGCGATTTCGACCGCATCGACGAGAGCAATTTCAAGGCGCAGGCGACGCTGACCAAGAGCGGCAAGCTCGCGGTGTGGCAAGGCTCGACCGTGCTCGGGAGCTGGCCCATTACCATCGTGCCCGACTTGCCGCCGACCATCGCGATGATCGGGGTGCCGCACCAGACCGAGCATGGCGCGTTGCGCCTCGAATACCGCGCCACCGACGATTACGGCGTCGAATCCGTGCGGGCCGTCATGGTGCTGATCGACAATCCGAAGGCGCCGCGGCTGGTCCTCGATCTCGCCTTGCCGGGCCTGCACCTCAAGGAAGCGCACGGCGTCGGCTACAACGATCTGACCGCCAATCCCTGGGCGGGCCTGCCCGTGAAAATCGAACTCGAGGCGCGCGACGCGCTCGGCCAGACGGGCACCAGCGCGCCCGTTACCTACACCCTGCCGGAACGCATTTTCCACAATCCGGTGGCGCGCGCGATCGTCGAACAGCGCAAGCAATTGACGATCCATCCCGACGATCGCCAGACGGTGGCCGAGGCGCTGTCCGACCTGTCGCTGCGGCCGGGACGTTTCGACGGCGACATCGTGGTGTTCATGGCGCTCCGCACCGCGCAGGCGCGCCTCCAGATCAATCGCGACCCCGAGACCATAGCGGACGTGCAGAAACTGTTGTGGCAGACGGCGCTGCGGATCGAGGACGGCCGGGCGCCCTTGATGCAGGAAAGCCTGCGTCAGGCGATGCAGGCATTGCAGGACGCGCTCGCCCGCAACGCGCCGAACGCCGAGATCGACCGTCTGACCGAGGCGCTGCGCCAGGCGATGGACCGCTATCTTCAGGCCCTGATGCAGAACGTGCAGCGGCAGGGCATGGAAAACATGCAGAACTTCGATCCGTCGCAGACCACGATGACCGGCCGCGATCTGCAAAAGATGCTCGACCGCGCGCAGGAATTGGCGAAGACCGGGTCGCGCGACGCGGCGCGCGATCTGCTCACGCAATTGCAGGAAATGCTCGAGAATCTGCAGCTCGGGCGCATGAACCCGGCGCAAAACGGCGCCGAGCGCATGATGGGCGCGATGCAGAACATGATGCGCCGCCAGCAGCAATTGCTCGACCAGAGCTTCCGGGATTCGCGCGCCGGCAAATCGGACGAACAATCCGCCGCGCGCTCCCAGGACGATCTGCGCCGCGCGCTCGGCGAGATGATGCGCCGGCTGGGCGAGGGCGGCGACATTCCGCAGCCGTTGCAGCGCGCCGAGCGCGCCATGCGCAACGCCGGCGAAGCGCTGCGGCGCGGCAAGCCCGGCGACGCGATCGGGCCGCAATCGGAGGCGCTCGATCAGTTGCAGCAAGGCGCCCGCCGCATGGGCGAGCGCATGCTCGGCCGCAACAATAACGGCCAGAACGACTACGGCGAGCCCGACGATCAGGCCTCGCCGCGCCAGGCGCAGCGCGATCCGTTCGGGCGCCAGCGGCCGTACGACGAGGGCGACGGTTGGGTCGACGATGGTGGGCCGATGCGGCGCGGCACCGGACCCGAGGTCGACACCTCGCTGCACCGCGCCAAGACCATCCTCGACGAATTGCGCCGGCGCGCCGGCGAGCGGTCGCGCCCAGAACTCGAGCGCGACTATATCGACCGGCTGCTCAAGGAATTTTAGCGGCCTTACTTCCCTTCCTCGGCCAATACCTTGGAGGCGACGCGGAAACTGTCGACCGCCGCCGGCACGCCGCAATAGACCGCGGCTTGGAGGAAGACTTCGGCGATTTCCGCCTTGGTCAGGCCGTTGCGCAGCGCGCCGCGGACATGCACCTCGATTTCGTGCGGGCGGTTGAGCGCGGTCAGCATCGACAGGTTGATGATGCTGCGGGTCTTGCGGTCGAGGCCCGGGCGGCACCACACCGTGCCCCAGCAATATTCGGTGACGAATTCCTGCATCGGCCAATTGAAGTCGGTGGCGTTGTCGATGGCGCGGTCGACATAGTCGGGGCCGAGCACGGCCTTTCTCACTTTTAGCCCCTCGCCGAACTCTTTGCTCGCCGGCAGCTTTCGCTTTGCTTTCGCTTGTGCCATCCCGGTTTCTCCCGTTTGATAAGACAGTTTCGGATGGCCGCGATTATGGGAGGCAAGCATGAGCGAGGCAAGGTCGGCTTTATCGGCGTCGGCAATATGGGCGGGCCGATGGCGCTTAATCTGGTGAAGGCCGGGCGCCAGCTCGTCGTTCACGATGTCCGGCCCGACGCGCTGAAGCCGTTCGGCAACAAGATCCAGGTCGCCGCCTCGCCGGCGGAGGTCGCGAGCGTCGCGGACATCGTCCTGGTCAGCCTGCCCCGGCCGGAGATCGTGCATGGCGTGGTGTTCGGCGACAACGGCATCGCCTCGGGGTCGAAGCGGAAAATCTTCGTCGATCTCTCGACCACCGGTCCCCGCATGGCGCGCATCATTGCGACGATCTCAAGAAACATGGCGTCGTCGCGCTCGACGGCCCGGTCTCGGGCGGCGTCGCGGGCGCGGTCAAGGGCGCGGTCGCGGTGATGCTGGCGGGACCGAAGCGCGAGGCCGACCTCGTCACGCCGATCCTCTCCGGCATGGGCAAGGTGTTTTATATCGGCGCCGAGCCGGGCATGGGGCAGGTGATGAAGCTGATCAACAATCTCCTCTCCGCGACCGCGCAGGCCGCGACCGCCGAGGCGATGATCATGGGCACCAAGTTCGGCCTCGATCCCACGTTGATGATCGAGGTGCTGAACGCCGGCACCGGCCGCAACAGCGCGACCGATCGAAATTGCCAACGAAATCCTGCCCCGCCGCTTCAAGGGCGGCTTCGCCATGGGCCTGATGGTGAAGGATTTGCGGCTCGCGCTCGAGACCGCCGAGGAGTTGCATGTGCCGATGTGGGTGCTCAGGCCGTGAAACAGCTCTGGCTCTATGCCGAGGGGCGCGGCGGGCCCGATCAGGACATTACCGAGCTGGTCAAGCATCTCGAGGCCTGGTCCGGCGTCACCGTCGCGGGGAAGAAACCATGAGACGCAGCACGAGCAAATCCTCACCACCCATATCGGCGCCCTGCCGGAGCTGACGCCGCTCGACCGCGCCGCGCCCGATTACGAGGCGCAGCTAAAGCGTGAAGTCGCCGCGGTGGTCGCGAAGCAGCGCGAGCTCGGCCTCGACATCATCAACGAAGGCGAATACACCAAAGGCGGCGACTGGCTCTCCTATCTCGAAGACCGGTTCGGCGGCTTCGAGGCGCGCCCGCCCGGCGCGAAGCCGCTGCTCGCGCAAGGCAAGGACCGCGAGGACTTCGCCGACTTCTATCAATATGCGACCGAGCACGGCACGCTGTTCTATATGCCGGCGCGGCCGCGCGGCCGCATGGCCGCCCGACCTGGGTCTGCGCGGCCCGATCACCTACCAGGCCCAGGCGGCGATGGAGCGCGAAATGGCGCTGCTGAAGGCGCTGGTGCCGGCCGAGGACGCGTTCATCACCACCACCGCGCCGGCGAGCCTCGAGGTCTATCGCGAGAACGAATTCTATAAGAACGCGAGGAATCTGTCTTCGCCATCGCCGAGGCGATGCGCGTCGAATACGAGATGATCGCCAAGGCCGGGTTCGTGCTGCAGGTCGACGATGCCTGGCTGCCGGCGCTGTGGGATCGCATCGGCATCCAGATGGGACTCGATGCCTTCAGAGCCGCTGCATCCGCGTCGAAACCCTCAATCACGCGCTCGCCGGCATTCCCGAGGACCGCATCCGCTATCATCTCTGCTGGGGCAGCTGGCACGGCCCGCATGCCTACGATCTCGAGATGAAGGACATCGTCGACGTCATGCTCCGGGTGAAGGCCGGGCCTATTTCTTCGAGGCGGCGAACGCGCGGCACGAGCACGAATATGCGGTGTGGGAGAGGGTCAAGCTGCCCGCGGGCAAGATCATCATCCCCGGCGTCATCACCCACTCGACCGACGTGGTCGAGCATCCCGAGCTGGTGGCGCAGCGCATCCAGCGCTTCGCCAAGCTCGTCGGCAAAGAGAACGTGATCGCCGGCGCCGATTGCGGCTTCGGCGGCCGCTCGCATCCGCAGATCGCCTGGGCGAAGCTGTCGGCGCTGGTCGAAGGCGCCGCCCGCGCCACCACGGCGCTGAAATATAGTTGAATAGCAAATAGCGGATAGCTTTCTATTTCGTCTTGGCCCGCTTTAGGCGGCCATCCACGAATTTTTTGTGCTTAAACCAATTCGTGGATGCCCCGGCCAAGCCGGGGCATGACGGAGTATGTGTTGTGGAGCTTTTTCCAATTTCAGCACCGACCATCGAACGGCTCGACCCCGGCGCGATGCTGCTGCGCGGTTTCGCGCGCGGCGAGGCGGCGGCGCTGGTGGCGGAGATCGAGCGCATCGCCGCGGCGGCGCCGTTCCGCCACATGGTCACGCCGGGCGGCTTCGCCATGTCGGTGGCGATGACCAATTGCGGCGCGGTCGGCTGGATCACCGACCGCAAGGGCTATCGCTACGCGCCGGCCGATCCCGAGACGCGGCAAGGCCATGGCCCGCCAATGCCGCCGCGCTTTCGCGATCTCGCGGCGTCGCATGCGGCGGACGCGGCCGGCTTTGCCCGCTTCGCGCCCGATTCCTGCCTGATCAACCGCTATGTCCCGGGCGCGCGCATGTCGCTGCACCAGGACAAGGACGAGGCGGATTTTTCGGCACCCATCGTCTCGGTGTCGCTGGGACTGCCGGCGATTTTCCTGTGGGGCGGCGGCAAGCGCGGCGACAGACCGCGCCGCTTCCGCTTGGAGAGCGGCGATGTCGTGGTCTGGGGCGGTCCCGCGCGCCTCAATTTCCACGGCGTCGATCCGCTGGCCGCGGGCGACGATCCTGTTACAAAAAACTGTCGCTACAATTTGACCTTTCGCGAAGCGAAATA
>CAVSQC010000042.1:0-61816 GCA_963729845.1 uncultured Alphaproteobacteria bacterium | reverse complement strand
AAAGGCGACACTTGTAATCCAGCCATTTTTGGGCTGTACGGTCAATTGTGGTTTTATTAGTCTTGCACATAGCTGCGGAACAGGGTCAGAAGAAAGGTAAAGGTTAGAGTTGTTTATTTCAACGAATGAAGGAGCAGTTGGTGCAAAAAACTGATAATAGCTGCCATTTCTTCTTAATTCTAATTTTTCTTTTATATTTGAATCTACAAAGAAAACATCAGTAGCCATTTCTACCGGGACATAGTATGCCGTTTCTTCGTCAGAGGTTTCATAATGCCCTATGTCTTCTTCCAGTTTGTTGACATAATATCCATCATGCCGCCGCCGGGCCGGGCTGGCACCTGACCGCGCTGGAGACGCCGGGCCATACCTCGAACCATCTCTGCTTCCGGCTCAAGGAAGAAGATGCGGTGTTCACCGGCGACCACATCATGGGCTGGTCGACCACCGCGATCGGCCCGCCCGACGGCGACATGGCCGCCTACAAGCGCTCGCTGGCGCGGTTCCTGCCGGGCGCCGCCGACGCGGCCGCGGCGCGGTTCTGGCCGACGCACGGCCCGCCGGTGCGCGACACCGGCAAGCTGGTGCAGGCCTATATCGAGCACCGCGACGAGCGCGAGGCGCTGATCCTGCGGGCGATGGGACGCGGCGCCGCGACCGTGCCGGAGATCGTGTCGCGGGTCTATATCGGGCTCGATCCACGCCTGGTCGCCGCCGCCGGCCGCTCGACCCTGGCGCACCTGATCGAGCTGATTGAGCGCGGCGCCGTCACCGCCGAGGAAGTTCCCAGCGCGCCCGCACAGTACCGTATAAGGCATTGATCTTATGGCAAATGTCGCGGTCATCGGCGCGCAATGGGGCGATGAGGGCAAGGGCAAGATCGTCGACTGGCTGTCGGAGCGCGCCGAATTGGTGGTGCGCTTCCAGGGCGGCCACAATGCCGGCCACACGCTGGTCATCGGCGGCGTCGAGTACCGCCTGTCAGCCTGCTGCCGTCGGGCGTGGTCCGCCCGGGCAAGCTGTCGATCATCGGCAACGGCGTGGTGGTCGATCCGTGGCATCTCGTCCAGGAGATCGAGGCGATCCGCGCCAAGGGCGTCGCGGTGTCGCCCGACAATCTCCGCATCGCCGAGAACGCGGCGCTGATCCTGCCCAGCCACGGCGAGATCGACCGGGCCCGCGAGCGGCGGCGGGGCAACAACCCCATCGGCACCACCGGCCGCGGCATCGGCCCCGCCTACGAGGACAAGGCCGGGCGCCGCGCCATCCGCGCTCTGCGACCTCGCCGAGCCGGCGACCCTCGGCGCCAAGCTCGACGAGCTGCTGCGCCATCACAACGCGCTGCTGCGGGCGCTCGACGCGCCGGAGGTCTATCGCCAACAGCTCGAAAGCAAGCTCAACGAGATTGCGCCGAAGATCCTGCCCTACGCCGACACGGTGTGGGAGCGGCTCGACCAGGCCCGCCGCGCCGGCCGCCGCATCCTGTTCGAGGGCGCGCAGGGCATCATGCTCGACGTCGATCACGGCACGTATCCCTACGTCACCTCCTCGATCACCCATCCGGCGCAGGCCGCGGCCGGCACCGGACTGGGCGTGAGAAGCGTCGGCTATGTCCTTGGCATTACGAAAGCTTACACGACCCGGGTCGGCGGCGGCCCGTTCCCGACCGAGCTCACCGACGCGGTCGGCGAGGAACTCGGCGCGCGCGGCAAGGAGTTCGGCGTGGTGACCGGGCGGAAGCGTCGCTGCGGCTGGTTCGACGCCGTGATGGTGCGCCAGGCGGTGAAGGTCGCCGGCATCGACGGCATCGCGCTGACCAAGCTCGACGTGCTCGACGGCTTCGCCGAGCTCAAGGTCTGCACCGGCTATCGCCGGCGCGGCGCCACGCTCGATCATCTCCCGGCCAACGCCAGCACCCAGGCCGAGATCGAGCCGGTCTACGAGACCATGGAAGGCTGGAGCGAGAGCACCAAGGGCGCGCGGTCGTGGGCGCAACTGCCGGCGCTGGCGATCAAGTATATCCGCCGCATCGAGGAACTGATCGAGGCGCCGGTGGCGCTGCTCTCCACCAGCCCCGAGCGCGACGACACCATCCTGGTCCGCGACCCGTTCGCGGATTAGCGGCCCGCGACCGCCGCCTTCGGTTTGTGATTCTTGGCGACATAGGTCTGGATCGCCTCGTCGAGTTCGGTCAGGTGGTCGGCGAAGAAATGGTCGGCGCCGGGAATCAGCTTGTAGACGATCTTGATGTCGCGCTGATGCATCAGCTTGTCGATCAGTTTCTGCACCGCCTCGATCGGCACCAGCGGGTCCTCGTCGCCGTGGACGATCAGGCCCGACGACGGGCACGGCGCCAGGAAGCTGAAATCGTACATGTTGGCGGGCGGCGCCACCGAGACGAAGCCGTCAATCTCCGGCCGCCGCATCAGCAATTGCATGCCGATCCAGGCGCCGAAGGAAAAGCCAGCGATCCAGCAGGCCGAGGCATTGGGATTGTAGCTTTGCAGCCAGTCCAGCGCCGAGGCGGCATCCGAAAGCTCGCCCTCGCCGCGGTCGAACGTCCCTTGGCTGCGGCCGACGCCGCGAAAGTTGAAGCGCAGCACCGCGAAGCCCTGCTGCACAAAGGCGTGGTAGGTGGTGTAAACCACCTTATTGTTCATAGTGCCGCCGTACTGCGGATGCGGATGCAGGATCAGCGCGATCGGGGCGTTCGGCTGTTTGGCATGGTGATAACGGCCCTCGAGACGGCCGTCCGGACCGGCAATGATGACTTCAGGCATGCTTCGTACTCAAACCATTAGCCGAGTAGCCTACTCGGTCTTTTCCCATTGAAGATGTCATGTAACGCCCGCTAAAATTGACTGTAACCGTAGGATAATTATCGCGTCGCCCGGAGGCGATGCGATGGAACCATAGCATAAGCAGGAAGCCATGATATTGAAGAACTTGCGCGAAGATATCGAGAACGTGCTTCGGCACGATCCCGCGGCCCGCTCGTCGCTGGAGATCGTCGTCTGCTATTCGGGTCTGCATGCGGTGTGGCTGCATCGGGTGGCGAATTTCCTGTGGCGCAACGGCTTTCTGTTTCTCGGCCGTTTCGTCTCGCAGACCAGCCGCTTCCTGACCGGGATCGAAATCCATCCCGCCGCCAAGATCGGACGGCGGCTGTTCATCGATCACGGCATGGGCGTGGTCATCGGCGAGACGGCTGAAATTGGTGACGACGTCACGCTTTATCAACAGGTGACGCTCGGCGGCACCAAGCTCGACCGCGGCAAGCGCCATCCCACCCTGGGCGACGGCGTTATCGTCGGCGCCGGCGCAAAGGTTTTGGGCGGCTTCACCGTCGGCCAAGGCGCGCGCATCGGCCCGAATGCGCTGGTGCTGCGGGAAGTACCGCCCGGCGCCAAGGTGCTGGCGGCCGTGTCCCATCCGCAGGGCGAGGAGGAAACGCCCGCGCTTCATGCCGTCACCGAAGCGGATCTCGCCCGCGCCGCCAAGCAGGAATTTCAGCCCTACGGCGCCTTCCTGCCCTATGGCACGCCGTGCGACGACTTGCCCGACCCGATCGCATGCAAGATCGACAAGCTCGGCACCGAGATGGAGGCGCTGCGCAACCGTGTCGCCGAGTTGGAGCGCGACCTCGAAGCAGCGCGCGCGCCGGTCACGCGCCGCCAGGCCTGAGGTCCGCCATGAGACTCAGCACCAAGGGCCGCTACGCGGTGATGGCGATGGTCGATCTCGCGAAGCACAGCGACGGCCAGCCCGTCGTTCTCGCCGAAATCGCCGAGCGTCAGGCGATCTCGCTCTCCTATCTCGAGCAACTATTCGCCAAGCTGCGCAATGCCGGCTTGGTCAAAAGCGTGCGCGGGCCCGGCGGCGGTTATCTCCTCGGCCACGGCGCCGACGAGACGCGGATTTCCGACATCATCCTCGCGGTCGACGAGCCGATCCGCGCCACGCGCTGCAGCCCCGGCGCGCCGATGGGCTGCTCCGGCAGCCAGACCCGCTGCCTGACCCACGATCTGTGGGAGGAGCTCGGTAACCAGATCCATCTCTACCTCAGTTCGGTGACGCTGGCCGATGTCTGCGCTCAGCGCGTGCTCGGCTTGTCGGGCGTGATCCACCGCGCCAGTCGCAGCGTGGTCGAGCCCGATCCCGACCGCCCCACATTAACGCAGTGAATAATTCATCCGCCTATCTCGACTGGAACGCGACTGCGCCGGTGCGGCCCGAAGCCACCGCGGCGATTGCGGATGTGCTGGCGCATGCCGGCAATCCCTCCTCGGTCCATCGCGCCGGCCGTGAGGCAAAGCGCCGGTTAGAGCATGCGCGCCAACAAATCGCCGACCGCGTCGGCGCCGCGCCGAGTCACGTCACCTTCACCAGCGGCGGCACCGAGGCCAACCATTTGGCTCTGCGCGGCATGCCTGAGCGGCGCCTCATCGTCTCGGCGATCGAGCATGATTCCGTGCTGGCTGCCGCGCCGGAGGCTGTCCGCTTACCAGTGACGCGCGACGGCATCGCCGACCTCGAGGCGCTGGAGCGGCTGCTGGCCGTCGACAAGCGGCCCGCCCTCGTCTCGCTGATGCTGGCCAACAACGAGACCGGCGTGATCACAGCCGGTTGCCGAGACGGCACGGATCGCCCACCGGCACGGCGCTCTGCTTCACTGCGACGCGGTCCAGGCCCTTGGAAAAATTTCCTTTAGCTTCAGTGAACTGAATGCCGATCTAATGACGATTTCGGCCCACAAGATCGGCGGGCCGATGGGCGTCGGCGCGCTGATCGCGTCGCCCGACTTACCGACCCACGCCTCGCTGGCCGGCGGCGGTCAGGAGCGCGGCCGGCGTGCCGGTACCGAGAATCTCCCCGGCATCGCCGGTTTCGGCGTCGCGGCGAGTCTCGCCGGCGACATGACCGGAATCGAGGCGCTGCGGGACGAAGCCGAGCGACGCCTCCTCGCGGCAGCGCCCGATGCTTATATCCATGCCGTGAATGTCCCTCGCCTGCCCAACACGATCTGCATTTCCATGCCCGGCGTCGCCGCCGCGACGCAGGTGATGGCGCTCGATCTTGCCGGAGTCATGGTCAGCGCCGGCTCGGCCTGTTCCTCAGGCAAGGTCAAGCGCTCGCACGTGCTCGACGCGATGGGTGTAGCGCCGGACCTTGCTCGAATCGGCTATCCGCATCAGCCTGGGCTGGACCACGACCGAGGCCGACCTCGGCCGACTGGTCGAGGCGTGGGGCGTGCTCTATGCCAGGACGCGGAGCCGCGCGGCATGAGCGAGCGCCCGATCTATCTCGACTACCAGGCGACGACGCCGACCGATCCGCGCGTGGTCGAGGCGATGCTGCCGTATTTCAGCGAGAAATTCGGCAATCCCGGCTCGGCGACTCACGCCTTCGGCCGCGAAGCGGAACGAGCCGTCGAGACGGCGCGCGCCCAGCTCGCGGCGCTGATCGGCGCCGAGCCGCGCGAGATCGTGTTTACCTCGGGCGCCACCGAGTCGAACAATCTAGCCCTCAAGGGCGCGGCGCGGTTCCACCGGCCGCAGGGTCGCGACCACATCGTCACGGTCGCGACCGAGCATAAATGCGTGATCGAAGCGGCGAAGACGCTGGAGCGCGACGGTTTCCGCGTCACCTTTCTGGGCGTCGACGACAACGGGCTGGTCGATCCCGAGTCCGTGCGGCGCGCGGTCGACGGGCGCACGGCCGTCGTCTCGGTGATGGCGGCGAACAACGAGATCGGGGTGATCCAGCCGCTGAAGGAGATCGCCGCGATCTCCCGCGCGGCGGGCGCCTTGTTCCACACCGACGCGGCGCAGGCTGTTGGAAAAATATCGTTCAGCGTCAGCGATTTGGGAATCGATCTTACGTCCGTTTCCGGTCACAAGATGTATGGACCGAAGGGCATCGGCGCGCTTTATGTGCGGCGCCGGCCGCGCGCCCGGATCGCCCCCTTGATCGATGGCGGCGGACAGGAGCGTGGCCTACGGTCCGGTACCTTGCCGACCCCGCTGATCGTCGGTCTCGGCGAGGCGGCGGCCATCGCACAGTCGGAAATGACCCAGGAGTCGATCCGCCTGATCCATCTGCGGCGGCGTTTTCTCGGCCGCATCCAGAAGCAGGTACCAGGCATTCTGCTCAACGGCGATCCGGAGCGGCGCCTCTCGGGTAACCTCAATCTCAGCTTTCCGGGCGTGAACGCCAGCGAGTTGATGGAAGCCTGCCCGGGCGTCGCGGTATCGTCCGGCTCGGCCTGCAGCTCGGCCGAGCTGGAGCCTTCCTATGTCCTACGTGCCCTCGGCTTCTCCGACGAGCGCGCCGCCGCCAGCATCCGTGTCGGCATCGGCCGCATGACCACCGAATCGGACATCGACCGCGCCGCCGATCTGCTGGCCGCCGCTTGGCGCGAATTGACCGCCGCGCCGGATGAAAAGGCGCGGGCGTAACCTATATGATTTGGTGGGAAATCGGCCCATAAGGTATGATTGAATTATGGCACTACGTCAGGCAATGACCATCACCGAGGCTGCGGCAGAGCGCATCCAGGCGCTGATCGCCAAGCGGGGTAAGGAATTGCTGGGCATCCGCGTCGGCGTGCGGTCGCGCGGCTGCTCGGGCCTGACCTATACGCTCGAATATGCCGACGAGAAGGGCAAGTTCGACGAGGTGGTAAGCGACAAGGGCGTCACCATCCTGATCGACCCGAAGGCGAGCATGTTCATCATCGGCACGGAAATGGATTACGTCGAGGACAAGCTCCAGTCCGGCTTCACCTTCCGCAATCCCAACGAGAAGGGCCGCTGCGGCTGCGGCGAATCCTTCCATGTCTGATGCGACATGGCGCAGGAACCGAGCCCGATAAAGCTGTTTCAGATCGAGGAGCCCGATGGCGTCGCCGATGCCGAGGATGGTTTCGGCATGGCGGTCGGCATCGAATTGTCGCGCACGCGCGGCGCCGCGGTGGCGGCGTCCATCGGCGGCAACGCCGAACTTATCGTACGCCCCGAGCCGGGCGGCATCGCTGTGATGCTGACGGAGGCTGCGCTCGGCGATTTGCTGCGCGACCTGCGCTCGCTCGCGGAAAGGGCAGTGGCGCGGCCGGTGACGCATGCCGTGATCCGGCTCGACGGCTTCGATCTGGCGGATCACGCAGTGCTGAGCGCGGCAGCGAAGGCCGACCTGGCGCTGCTGGGCATCCGCCGCGACGGCGACGTGCTCGACGCGGCGATCGACGCCGAGGATCTCGCCGGTATTTTATCAGACTGACACCCGCGATGCCGAAAATGACTTTCATCGAACGGGACGGCACCCGGCGCGAAGTGGACGCGCCGCTAGGCCTTTCCGTGCTCGAGATCGCGCACAAGCATGGTGTCGATATCGAGGGGGCGTGCGAAGGCTCGCTCGCCTGCTCGACCTGCCACGTCATCGTCGATCCCGGATGGTATGAATTGCTGAAGGACGCGACCGAGGACGAGGAAGACATGCTTGACCTCGCCTTCGGCCTGGCCAAGACCTCGCGGCTCGGCTGTCAGATCGTGATGACGGAGGAACTGGACGGGCTCACTGTCAAGCTGCCGGCTGCCACCCGCAACATGATGAATGTGTGATGGGCGCGAACGCCAAAGGCCGTGTCGTCGTCGCCATGTCGGGCGGGGTGGACTCTTCCGTCACCGCCGCGCTGTTGCATGAGCAGGGCTACGACATTGTCGGCATCACGCTGCAGCTTTACGACCACGGCGCCGCTGTCGGCCGCAAGGGCGCGTGCTGCGCCGGCCAGGACATTCACGACGCAGCGCGCGTCGCCGAGACCATCGGCATTCCGCATTATGTGCTCGATTACGAGAAGCGCTTTCGCGACGCCGTGATCGAGGATTTCGCCGACGCGTATCTGCGCGGTGAGACGCCTATCCCGTGCGTCAATTGCAACGAGAAAGTGAAGTTCCGTGACCTGCTGGCGACCGCGCGCGACCTGGGCGCCTTCGCGCTGGCCACCGGCCACTATGCTCGCCGCCTCGAAGGCACGACGGGGCCGGAGCTGCATCGCGCCGTCGACGCGTTGCGCGACCAGAGCTATTTCCTCTACCGCACCACGCGGACCGAGCTCGACTTCCTGCGCTTCCCGTTGGGCGATCTGACCAAGGACGAGACGCGCGCCCTCGCCCGCCGCTATGCGCTGCCGGTGGCGGCCAAGCCCGATAGCCAAGACATCTGCTTTGTGCCGGACGGCTCCTATGCGGACATCGTGACCAAGTTGCGTCCAGGCGCGATCGAGCCGGGCGAGATCGTCGACGCCAGCGGCAATGTCCTGGGCCAGCACGATGGCATCATTCATTTCACCGTCGGCCAGCGCAAAGGCATCGGCGTCGCCGCGGCGGAGCCACTTTATGTGCTGCGGCTTGAGCTGGCGACGCATCGGGTCGTGGTCGGGCCACGCGACGCCCTGGGGCAGAACCGCGTCGCGCTACATTCAGTCAATTGGCTCGGTGCCGCGCCCCCCGAAGATGGCATGGCGGTCGTGGTCAAGCTGCGCTCGTCGCAGCCGCCGGTCGCCGCGCGGCTCTATGACGGCGGCCGCGAGGTCGCACTGGACGAGCCGGCGTTCGGCGTGGCGCCGGGCCAGGCGTGCGTGTTCTACGATGGACCGCGTTGCCTCGGCGGCGGTTGGATCGCTCGCAACGACATTGCCGGGTTGACGCGCCGCGACGCCGTCACCAATATCCGGCTCCCTTCGGTGGCGGGGTAGCTCAGCTGGTTAGAGCAGGGGAATCATAATCCCAAGGTCGGGGGTTCAAGTCCCTCCCCCGCTACCAATAAAATCAATGGTCGACCGTGAAGAATGCGGTCGGGCGGTTATTTGGGGATTTGCGCGGCGACGGGAGAGTTGTCGAGTATTTGGAAGAAGGCGCGCAAAAGCGCTTGGAGCCAGCGCAGGAGCAGACTGAAGTTGTAGCCGGCGGCGGCGAGCACGGCGTTGGCGCGGTCGCCGTCGCGGCCTTTGAGATAATTGCGATCCATGCGGTGCTCGGCCTTGATGTGGCCGATGACGGGTTCGACGGCGGCGCGTCGCTTCATCTCGCGTTTGATGGCGGCGGTGGTATTGCGGACCCGGCCGGTGATCCAGACCTTAAATTTGTTGGGATGATTGTGGCCGCGATAGCCCTTGTCAACATGGATGCGCTGGGCCGCGACGCCAATAAGCTTTTCCATGTCGGCGACCATGGGGCCGAGCGTGTGGCCATCGGACGGATTGCCGTGCAGTGCTTTGACATGGAGCACGAACTGGCCACCCTTGGGCGAGGTGACCGGTGTCGCGACGCTCACTTTGCAGCCGAACTCGTAGGGCGTCCTGGCCTTGCCCTTGCCGATGCATTCGACCTCGGGCGCGTGCAGCGAATAGACCTTTGGGCCGCGCTGGCGATGATCCTGCAGTCTCACCTTGCCCGCGAGATCGAGGAGAGGGCCGAAGCGCGCCTGGCGTGCGGCATCGCCATCGATCTTGCGCCTGATGTCGCGGATGACGCGGCCGAGCCGGGTGCGCAGGAACTTCAGTTCCCGCCGCATCCGCTTGAACTGATGGGCGTGGGTATAACGCCCGACCATGATGGCGGCGCGCTTGGCGACGCGGCGATAGCTCTGGCGCAGCGGGACCCCTTCACGCTCGGCCAGCGCCACCAGCTTCTCCAATGCCCGATGCATCAAGCGCGCGTCGGTCGGATGGGCGACGGCCTTTGGTTGCACCGTGGTATCGACCGCCACCCGCTCCAGGTCCTTGGTCGCGATCGCGCCGGTCTGGTGCGCTACGGAGAGACTCTCCTGCATGACCGCCACGAGTTGCTCCTCGCCCAGCCGCTGCCGCCATCGCGTCAGCGACGAGCGATCGAACGGCAACTGGTGACAGAAGCTCTCCTCGCCGCAAAAATATTGATAATACGGGTTCTCGATCCAGCGTGCGCACAGCGCTTCATCCGATAAATTGTGCATGTGCTTCAGAATGAAGAGACCGGCCACCAGCCGCGTCGGCAATCCGGGTTGGCCCGGCCCCGGCCGACATACCGAGCCAAACCGGCCATCGAGAAAGTCCCAGTCGATCTCGCGCGCCAGCCGCGCCAGCGGGTGCCCCAGGTCGATGATCTGGTCCAGCGCCGGACGCAGCAGGTCCTTTTGGCGATCGTCCCGCGGTCGCGACATCATGTTCCTCCGCGCCGAAACCTCGGCCCCAGAAAATCACGATCCGCCCAAAACCGGAATCCCAAATCGCAAGAAAATCGGCATCAAACCCCGCCTTTCCGGCAAAATCGATTACTCAATCACTCCAAAATCGAAATCTCATTCAATGAGTTGGCCGTTCTTCACGGGCAACTCAATAACTTATTTTGGTTTTCTGCCGATTGATTGGATTTCAAAAATCGTGGGGCAACGGTTAGGGCAACAGAAACAAAAGCTGGCAATGCCTGACGGGAAGAGCGGCGCCAGGCAAACGAAGGGTGCCACGATCGCGGGAAATGAAAGTTGATGGCGAAGAGATCGGCACCGCCGCAACCAAACCGCCCGGCCGATGTGCCGGCGGCGCAAATTCCTAACGCTATCGCGAACGGGGCTAAACCGGAACCGCTGCGCCTCCCATGGCACATCGAGCAAACCCGCCAATGCCTCCGCAGCAGCGGCCGGATTTCGAGATGGCACAATGGCGTGATCCAGTTGGATCGTCATCACTAATCCCCTGTCGTTCGGCCCGCGACCGCTGCCCAACTCGCAGGGCCGCGCGCCGGAGCATCGCGAATACGTATAGGCATCAAACCGCCGTCGCAGTAGATCGCTGCGATCTCGGCAAGCCGTGGTCGTCAACTGAGCCGCCGTGCGCGGATCCGCGTATAACGCTCAAAATTGCGCTATACGCGACGAAAATCTGTGCCATGAGGAAAACGTCGTCTCATTGGCTATCGTGGCGCTACGCGCCGAATACAGCATTTGGCGAGGTGTTATTCGGGCTGGCCCTCTCATTTGACTACAGAAGCGCACGAAATTCGGCCGCAGTCAGATTTGCCTGTTTGAGTATAGTCGCAGTGTGGTGCGGCTGAGCTCGCGATTATGATACGGCACCGTGATCCGCAGCTCTGGTCTGTCCGTCGTCGAATATCTTGGAACAAGGGAGCTGGCGACTTAATGGAGGCTCTGGCTCATCCGTTGTTTTAGTTTAGGCAGCAGATTTAGCGTGCTGCAAGCGTCTGAGTTGGATGGTGTTGCGTTTGATGTTCTCCCTTTCGAGTAGGATGGTTCGACCGCGGCCGAAGTAGACGTCGGCAGGCGTCAGGTTTTTCAGGCTCTCGTGGTAGCGCTGGTGATTGTAATGGCCGACGAACGCGCCGATCGCCGCTTCAAGCTCACCCTGCAGGAAGTAATTTTCGAGCAGGATGCGGTTCTTCAGCGTCTGATGCCAGCGCTCGATCTTGCCCTGCGTTTGCGGATGGTTCGGCGCGCCGCGCACATGTTTCATCTTCTTGTCTTCCAGCCATTCGGCAAGTTCGCCGGCGATGTAAGACGAGCCGTTGTCGGACAGCAGCCGCGGGCGATGCGCGACCTTGGCTTCCTCGACGCCTGACGCCTTAGCGCAAGCTGCAGCGTTTCGGTTACGTCGCTCGGCCCGCATGGTCGTGCACAGCTTCCATGCGATGATGTAGCGCGAGAAGTCGTCGAGGATCGTCGACAGGTAGAACCAGCCCCAGCCGATCATCTTGAGATATGTGAAGTCGGTCTGCCAGAGCTGGTTCGGCGCGTTGTCTTGATCCTTGAACGCATCAGCCGCCTTGATCACCGATGAAGGCCGGGCTGGTGATCAGGTCGTTGGCCTTCAGAAGCCGGTAAACGTGCTTCCGATACGAATAGCGCCGCTCGTCCGTGAACGTCACGGCGAGCTCGCGCGGGCTACAGCTCCGTCTCTTCCAAGGCCATCTCGACAAGAGCCGGTCCTAATGTCGTCGGGGATGCGGTTCCAGACCCGGCCCGGCCTGGAGGGGCGATCCTCCAGCCCGCCTCGTTGAACCGCCCTCGATAAAGGTCGTACCAGCGATAGAATGTCCTTCGGGCATGCCGAGCTTGATCCAGCGTCCGCTTGGCGCGGCAGGTGCGATCTGCTCGACGATCCGGATGATCTCGAGCTTCTCGGATGCGGGGTACCTCATTCGTCGTCGCCCCATCCGCGATCGTACTTTTTTTGAGCAGACGGTTCTCAATCGTCAGGTCGGCGACGCATTCCTTCAGAGCGCGGGCTTCGCGGCGAAGGTCCTGCACCTCGCCGGTGGTCGCGGCACGCGCTGTATCGCCCGCCAGGCGGCGTTTGCCCGCTTCCATGAATTCCTTTGACCACGTGTAGTACAGGCTCTGGGCGATGCCTTCCTTGCGGCACAACTCGGCGATCGCTGTCCTCGCCGCGCAGACCCTCCAGTACGATCCGGATCTTGTCCTCGGTCGAGTACTTCTTCCGCGTCACACGGCGGATCGATTTGATGTGCTGTTCGGCCGTTTCCTGCGGCCCGGATTTCTGTCTCATCTTCGCTCCCTCGATGGGCTGCGATGAGCCAGAATTCCTCCTTTAGTTCCACACCGTCAAATGTCCCGCAATTGCTGACACCGGACAGTTATTGAGAAATTCAAACTTGAGACTGCGGATTCCGGTGATATCGCCTGGCTATTCCGAGATCATGTCGCCCGCCATTCCGATTTGATGTCGCCCGCGTGAGCGGCGTCCTGCTGGCTGAGTGGTTTTGGCAAGTATTGGGTCGGCGGTCAATCCTTTGAGGCTGTTTTGGGTCGGGTCCGGCGCAGGCTGTCACCGGTGAGATCGATGCGATAGGCGTTGTGGACGAGGCGATCGAGGATGGCGTCGGCATAGGTGGGATCGCCGATGACCTCATGCCATTTGTCAACCGGGATCTGGCTCGTGAGGATGGTTGAGCGGCGGCCGTATCGTTCTTCGAGGATCTCGTAGAGATCGCGGCGCGCGGCGGCATCGAGCGGGTCGAGCCCCCAATCGTCGAGAATGAGCAACTGGGCGCCGCTGAGGCCGCGCATGATGCGGGCATAGCGGCCATCGCCGCGCGCCAGCGCGAGATCGGCGAACAACTTGGGCACGCGCTGATAAAGGACCGATCGGTTGTCGCGGCAAGCCTTTTGGCCGATGGCACATGCAAGCCAACTTTTGCCGACGCCGGTTGGACCGCATAGGATCAAATTGTCGTGCGTGACGATCCATTCGCCGTCCGCGAGCTTATGGAACAGAGCGCGGTCGAGGCCGCGCGGGGCGCGGTAATCGACATCCTCGATGACGGCATGGTGGCGCAATCGGGCATAGCGCAGCCGAGTGGCAAGGCGTTTGTCGCGGCGTTGCGTGATCTCGCGATCGACCAGCAAGCCGAGCCAGTCGGCATGGGTCAGGGTCGCGCCCTCGCCGGAGGCTTCGAGTTCGGCGAAGGCTTGCGCCATGCCGGAAAGGCCGAGTTGGCTGAGCTGATCGAGTATCGGATGGGTCAGCACGTCGTTCTCCTCAATAAGTTAGTGGTAGTAACGGGGTCCGCGGATATTGGGGTGGAGGATCGTGACGGCATCGGCCGACCGCGGTTGGGCGGCCTGGCGATCGAGCTTGTTGTCGAGGATCGAGCGCACCGAGCCATAGTTGAGGGTGCCGATCTCGATGGCGCGCACGGCAGCGGCTTCGAGGCGGTCTGCGCCAAACGGCCGGACCAGTCGCACAATTCCGAGGCAGGAGCGGAAACCCTGTTCGGGGTGGGGCCGGTGCTCCAGGATCAGCTCGCATAAGGCCGCGGTGGCGGGCCCGATCGTGGCAGCCTCCCGGCGAATGCGCTCAACCGTCCAGTCGGCATAGCGCCGATGGCTTGACGGCATGTGCGCGGGCACGGTGGTGTGGCGGTGATTGCCGCTGGAGCGCAGATGCGCGGCGATCCGCTCGCCCTTCAGAAAGACCTCGACAGTGCGCGGCGTCAGTCGCACCTCGACCTCGCGACGGGCGAAGCAGTAGGGCACGCTGTAGAAGTGGGCCTCGACCTCGACGTGGTAATCGATGCCGACGCGGCGCAGCCGCCATTCGGCAAAGACATAAGGCTCGATTGGCAACGCCTTGAGGTGCGGCCGATCGAGTTCCTCGAGCAGGGCACGGCGGGTGACGCCGAGGCGGCGGATCGGCCGCTCCTCGTTGAGCTGGCGCAGTAACTCACTGATTGCCGCGTTGAGCTCGGCCAGGCTGTAGAAGCGGCGATGGCGCAGCCGGCCAAATAGCCAGCGCTCGACGATCAACACCGCCGCCTCGACTTTCGCCTTGTCGCGGGGCCGCCGCGGCCGTGCCGGCAGGATCGCCGTGTCGTAATGCGCCGCCATATCCTGATAGGTGCGGTTGACCTGCGGCTCGTAGAGGCAAGCCTTGATCACGGCCACCTTGGTATTGTCCGGCACCAGCAGGTTCGGCACCCCGCCGATCGCCTCGAAAGCCCGGGTGTGGGCGCCGATCCAGTCGGCGAGTGCCTGGGTCCAGGTTGCTTCGGCGTAGGTGAAGCTGGAAGCTCCCAGCACGGCGACGAAGATTTGCGCCGGGCGGATCTCCCCGGTGAGCCGGTCGATGATCACCGGTACCGTGTCGCCGGCGTAATCGACAAACAACTTATCGCCGCCGGCGTGGCTCTGCCGCATCGTCACCGAAATCCGTGACGCCCAGCCACGATACAGCTCGCAAAACCGCGAATAGCGATAGCCGTCGGGATGCCGCTCGATGTACTCGTCCCACAAGATCTGCAGCGTCACATGCTTGCGCTTCAGCTCGTGGTGAACCGCCGCCCAATCGGGCTCGGCGCGGCGGCGGTGGCCTTGCTTGGTGCCGACCGCGGTGAAGAGCTGCGCCTCCAGCGCGGCGTCGGTCGTCTCCGCCGGCAACGGCCAGCTCAGCCCGGCGGCGGTGAGCCGCTTCAATGTCAGCCGCACGGTCAACGGCGCAACGCCGACCCGCCGGGCGATCTCGTTGCCGGATATCCCGGCGGCCTTCAACCGGAGCACATCGCGCACTTGGCGCATCGCAATCCTCTCTGCTGGCATCGGTCCCTCCCGTGGCAAAAGCCGAAGAAGGGACCCTAAACGCGCCAGCAGAGGCGCTCTTTACCCCGGCGACATCATCCCGATACGGCGGGCGAAATCATCTCGGAACGCCGGGCGACATCATTCCGGAATGGCGGGCGACATCATTCCGGAATGGCGGGCGACATCATTCCGGAATGGCGGGCGACATCATTCCGGAATCCCGGGCGACTTCCCCCGGAATTGCATTTATACCGAATGTCGAACGAACATGGGCTAACGACTGGGCTAACGGACACGCAAGTCAGTTATGTTGATCGACGACATCATCCAGATTCTTCAAGACGAACATCAGAGTTTGACCAGCGCCCTGCTGAAGACAAAGGTTCTGTTAAACCAAATCGGGAAACCCGAATTGGCGCAATGGGTCAACAGTGAGATCGATGGGTATCCCGACGGTGCTGCAGTACCGGAATATCGGATATTGCCTGGAACGGTACCGGTGCGATTGTGAATTGGCGCGACCGTCGCGTTCGGCGCACGCGTCGCGATGCTGTTTGCCAGGATTTGACGGACACGCGTAACGGGAATAAGCTCCCTAATCGTCTTGCGAGAACGCGATGGACTGGCAAGTCAGTACTAGAGATGGCAGTCCGCCATGTGGCGGAGCAAGAAGCGCGTATCGACCGCCAGGAAGCCCTCATCGAACGCCTTAGAAAGACTGGCGCGCCCTTAGATGCGGCGTAAGCGCCCAGCCGATACCGTTCAGGCGGTTCGATCGTTCCAGGGCATGAGGGCGTCGAGTTTGCGATTGGGCCAGCCGGTGGCGATGCGCTCGAGGGTGAGCTTGAGCCAGGCTTGAGGATCGACGTTGTTAAGTTTTGCCGTCGTCAGCAGCGTGGCAAGGGTCGCCCAAGTTCGTCCGCCGCCGTCCGACCCGGCGAAGAGAGAATTTTTGCGGGTGATGGTTTGCGGGCGGATGGTCCGCTCGACGGTATTGTTGTCGATGTCGATCCGGCCGTCATGAAGGAAGCGCTCGAAATCGGCGCGGCGTCGAGTTCCGTATCGGATCGCGTCGGCTAATTTGGATTTGCGGGGGATGCGCTTGAGCTCCGCTTCCCAGCGCTCGAACAGTTCGGCGACGATCGCCGCGGATGTTGTGCGCCGTGCCGCCTGGCGAATCTCGGGGGTGCTGCCGCGAATTTCTTGCTCAATGCCCCATAGCGCGGCCATGCGCTCGACCGTCCAGGTGGCGGTGTCGGACAGATCGGCGATGTGAAGTTCGTAGAAGTACCGCCTGAGGTGTGCCCAGCATGCCGCCAGCGTCATCGGACCACCGGCGCGGCGGGGATCGGCGAGGCGCTTGTAGGCGGCATAGCCGTCGCTCTGCAACAGGCCCGAGAACCCGGCGAGGTGTTGGGCCGGACAATCGCCGCCGCGGCTGTCCTCGAACCGGTAGGCCACCATCGGGGGGCCAACTCCACCGAACGGTCTGTCATCGCGAGCGTAGGTCCATAACCAAGCGATCTTCGCCTTGCCGGCGCCGGGTTCCAGCGTTGGCAGCGTCGTCTCGTCGGCAAAGATTTGCTCCCCGGCGCGAATGTGATGCAAGACACGATCGGCGAGCGGCTCCAAGTGAAAGCCGATCCGCCCCATCCAGCCGGCCATGAGATTACGGCCGAGTTCGAGTTGCTCGCGGGCATAGATCGCCTCCTGCCGATAGAGCGGTAGGCCATCGGCGTATTTGGCGACGGCGATATGAGCGAGCAGCGCCTCGGTCGGAATCCCCGCCTCGATCAGATGGGCCGGCGCTGGCGCTTGCGTCACACCCTCGCGGCAGGCGGCGCAGGCATAGCGCGGCCGGCGCGTCACGATCACCCGAAACCGTGCCGGGATGACGTCGAGACGTTCGGACACATCCTCGCCGATCTTGACCCGCTCACCGGAGCCGCAGGCGCCGCAGGTCGCTTCGGGTTCGATGACCACTTCGATCCGCTCGAGATGAGCCGGCAACTTCTTGCGCGGCCGTGGCGCGCGCGGTTGCGGCGTCTTGGCGACCGCGTCGAGCGTCGCCTCGATCGCGCCGAGACCGGTCTGGATCTCTTCGAAGGCGAACTCATGCTGATCGGGATCGAGCGTTTCGGATCGCCGTCCATACCGTGCCCGCTCCAGCGTCTTGAGCAGGGCATGCAAGCGCTCGATCCGAGTCTCCGCCGCGGCTTTGGCTGCCCGCAACGTCGCCGCCTCGGCCGTCAACGCCGAAGCCTCGGCCGTCAAGGTCGCCGTCTCCGCGCGAGCCGCGAGAAGCATTACCTTCAGCGTCTCGACATCGTTTGGCAGCTCGGCCGCGGTATCGATCATGGTCGAGATTGAAACACGATTCGCTAATCGGCGCCGCCGCGAAGCCGGCCCTGAGTTATCTCGCCGCAGGGTTATCCGACCGACATCGGGTGGCGCGCTGTTATCGCCTTCACCCGCGTCCAATCCATGCCCTCGACCAAGGCCATGAGCTGCGCCATCGACAGCCGGATCACGCTGTTCTCGATCCGAGGCCAATGGAAGCCGTGCTCGTCCAGCGTCTTGGCGAAGAGACACACGCCGCCGCCGTCCCACCACACCATCTTCACGCGGTCGGCGCGCTTCGACCGAAACACATAAAGCGCACCCGAGAACGGATCGGCGCCGCTGCCCTGCACCAAGGCCATCAATCCCGAAGCTCCCTTGCGGAAGTCCACCGGCTGGGTCGCGACGAAGACCGAAGCGCCGGTCGGAATCATGCCGACCGGACCGCCCGCAAAAGTTCTTTCACCCGCGCCGCCGGCACTGTCGGACCAAGGCGGATCGTCACCCCGGCGACAGCAAGCTCCACAATACCGCTGACCTCCGCATCGATCGTAACCATGGCGAAGGACGGGGCCGCCGTGCCCGGGTTCTTGGCCCCTGAACCGACCACCGCCTTCCGGCGCCAGGCAAAAACCTGTTGCGGTGACAGCCCATGAGTACGCGCGATCGCTGACACGTTCGCCCCTGGCTGCGCCGCTGCCGCCACAATCCGCTCCTTCGCCGCCTCAGACCACCGCCGCCGCGGCGTCTCAGGACTGGCCTCGAGACGCGAAACTTCCGCCTCGATCAACTCAAAGCTCTTGGTGCTGGACTTGTGTTCAGACTGCATTCATTCCTCCCGAACCAAACCGCCGAGAGGTCGAACATCACCGAACTTGGCGTCATCCGATACACGGGACCGCCTGACCGCTTACGATGCGGCGCTTGGACTACGGGGCGAAATGCTAGACCTTTTGGAAATGATGCGCGGCCATGTAGCGCGGATTTCAAATTGAGGGAACGCGCCAACCTTTGGTGAGTAGATTCCGAGACTGATTATCGCTCGCGCGACGCCCCATCTGATTCATATGGTTGTCTTGTCGCGTTCCACCGCAGCTAGGGTCGCCGCGCCTTTCGATTTTCTTGGCTCGCCCAAC
This sequence comes from uncultured Alphaproteobacteria bacterium, assembly GCA_963729845.1. GTDB lineage: Bacteria > Pseudomonadota > Alphaproteobacteria > ATCC43930 > CGMCC-115725 > JAATGI01. Next base: position 43,250 of record CAVSQC010000042.1, on the reverse strand, counting down.
TATTGGCGAATTGCCAAAGTCATGGGGATGATCGCAGGCGGAATCATAGTCTCGCCCCTGCTTCTGCCCTGGCTTAGTTATGGGGCGTGGGTAATGGGGCGTGAGATCAATCGCACAATGAATTGGCGATGACCCCGGCTCTGGGGCGCAAAAAAAGACGCCAGGAGCTTAACCTGGCATCTTAGAGCGGCCACCAATCTTTGGGGGGAAGGGGTCGCTCCTAGTCACGTCCTACGACCGACCACGTGCCCGGTTCGTCGCGGCGTTCAGTAGCTGATATTCCATGCCATCCTATATAGGCGATGCCCGACTTCTACACCGCCTCGAAATTCATGACGTGGCTCGCTGGCCTCAAGCCCGCGCGACGAGCTGATCGTCCGCATGGCGCTGCGCGGCGGCATCCGCGATCCGGCAACGGGCCGTGAGTGGGAAACGCAAATCGACGCGCTGCTCGACGAGCTAAATCCGGACGAGGTGGTGGAGCTGGCGCAGTTGCTGCGCGCTGCCGGGCGCGCCGCGCGCCAGATCGAGGCCATCGTCACGGCGTCGGATCGTAGCTAGCCCGCTTCCGCACTGATGACGACCGACGAGGCAAGCGGCGGCATTAACGTTTTGGCGCTTTCCCTGCCGGGGCTACGCGATAGCCTATTGATAGCGGCAGGCGCGGAACACCCCTTCTCCCTGCCGTCCGGGACAGGGACGCGTGTTGCCCTCGCTACAGTAGCGCGTCCCTGTCCTGCTACACTCGACGCGAACGTCAGCGGTCGCAGCGTGATAGTCAGGCTACCCGGCGATATACCGGGTGAGATAGCCTCTCATTATGGGCGCGTCCCTGCCCCCCACGACGAGTCGGATTGGGCGCGTTGCTCCACGTTGCAAATCCTCTTAGCGAAACTGCTCGGGCCGATGCCCCAATCTTCGGCCCCTCTCAAACTACGGCGGCGCCAGCCCCGGCGCCGCCAATTTTTCGTAAAGTAAAGCCCTGCCGTCCCGACCGGCAGATCGCGGCGGGCACGGCCGAAGTAAGATTCCAAATCTACCGGCATACGGCTCGTGCGCCGTATTAGATCGGATCGTCCACCAACGGGATGGGTGATGCGATGACGGAAGACCCTGCGATCATCCGGCGCAACATCCGCTGGTATAGGGAATTGTTGAAGCTTTACAGCGCGCCCGCGACACGGCAGCAGCTGCAGAAAATGCTTGCCGATGCGCGGATGCGATTACCTATTGCCACTGCCGAGGTGCTGGAGCGCGAGCGTCAAACTGCCTTTTGACTATCAAACTGGCCGCCACAAAAAGAAGAGCGGCGCCTAGGAGAACCAAGAACTGCGACGCTAGCCTTGAGCCGGCATCCTTTTTCGGTGCTGCGGCCTCCCCGCGTACCGCAATCGTTTTAGAAATTAACCTGAGACCAAAGCGCGAATGTCAGCGCGCTTTTGCGAGGATCGCGGCGTAATGATCTACGCGGTGGCCGGCAGGAGCCAGGCGATTGGAGGCGGTCGAACACTCGCATCGATAGGCGCTGCTATCGACATCCTTTCAGATATGTATAGCAATCTCTCGGGACGTTAAAATTCGAAATTGACGTACCGTCGCGGCAAACTCTTCTTTCAATTCTATGTTGGATTCCACCATTTGGCCCTGGCGTGTTCCGTCTTCGCGCCAAAGTGCTGTCTCGATCGTTCCGTCTGGCAAAATAAGCCTTCCGTATAGCGTAATCTCGCTACTACATGGAATAATGCCGGTAATCTCAGCTTTGTGGCCGCCGCTGGTTAAGAAGCGCACCGGCTTCGCGAGAAACTGAATCATCCCAACCTCTGATTTCAGGGGGAGATTAGGGGGACCAAGGTTAAACTTTCGTATCGTTACCAACTGCTTTTTTGATCAAAACGCGCCTTCTCCCGCCGGCTCAGTTTCGGCTGATTGCGGCGCACGGCGAATTCGTTTATGGCGTTCGGGTCCGTTTAGCGACTGTGATCCGAACCGAGAGGTAAAGCCCCTAATTTCAACTGCCTCGAACGTTGTTCGCTGAGGAAGCGATTGAGCCTATTTGCTTTAACGCCCGATCCGGGCGCCCGGCCGCGTTCATCATTCCTTAAAGAAGTGAACGGGTTATTAAGCCGCGGCGATGATGCCGCGCTCGATCAGCTTGGCGATGACGGCGTCGGCCGCTTCCTCGGCGGACAGGCGGCTGGTATCGAGCACGATTTCGGCGTGCTCCGGCGCCTCGTAGGGTGAATCGATGCCGGTGAAATTCTTGATCTCGCTGCGCCGCGCCCTCTTGTAGAGGCCTTTGGGATCGCGGCTCTCGGCGAGTGCCAGGGACGCATCAACATAGATTTCGAGGAACTCGCCCGGGCCGACCAGGTCGCGCGCCATTTGCCGCTCGGAGCGGAACGGCGAGATGAACGAGACCATCACGATCAGCCCGGCGTCGACCATCAGCTTCGCCACTTCGCCGACGCGACGGATATTTTCGACGCGGTCGGCGTCGGTGAAGCCGAGGTCGCGGTTGAGCCCGTGACGCACATTGTCGCCGTCGAGCATGTAGGTGTGCTGACCGGCGACGTGGAGGCGCTTCTCGACCAGGTTGGCGATGGTCGATTTACCGGCGCCGGAGAGGCCGGTGAACCACAGGATCGCCGGCTTCTGATGCTTGAGATCGGCGCGCGCCGCGCGGTCGATGTCGACCGATTGCCAGTGAATGTTCTGCGACCGACGCAACGCGAACAGGATCATGCCGGCGCCGACCGTGGCATTGGTGATGCGGTCGATCAGGATGAACCCGCCGGTCTCGCGATTCTCGGTGTAGGCGTCGAACGGCACCGCTTGGCCGAGGCCGATATTGCAAATGCCGATGCCGTTCAGCTCCAGCGTCTTGGCGGCGGTATGCTCCAGCGTGTTCACGTTCACCGCGTATTTGAGGTCGGTAATCGTGGTGCTGACGGTGCGGGTGCCGATCTTGAGCCAATAGGAGCGGCCCGGCAGCATCGGCTGGTCCGCACATCCACACCAGCGTGACCTCGAACTGGTCGCTGAGGCCCGGCGGCGCGTCGGGCGCGCTCAAGAGATCGCCGCGCGCGACGTCGATCTCGTCGGCGAGGGTCAGCGTCACCGACTGGTCCGCCACCGCCTCGTCGAGATCGCCGTCGGCGGTGACGATCCGCGTGACCTTCGAGAGTTTGCCGCCGGGCGAGACGCGCAGCGCGTCGCCGCGCTGCACCGTGCCGCTCGTCGACCGTGCCGGCAAAGCCGCGGAAATCGAGATTGGGGCGGTTGACCCATTGCACCCAGAAGCGGAAGTCGCGGGCCTGCGCTGCGGTCGGCCACGTCGAGCGTTTCGAGTTGCGCCAGCAGCGTCGGTCCGTCGTACCAGGGTGTGCGGTCGCGACGGACGCGATGACATTGTCGCCGTTAAGCGCCGAGATCGGGATCGCGCGGAACGAGGCGAGGCCGATCTTCTCCGCGAAGGCGCGATAGTCGGCGACGATCTTGTCGAAGACGCTCTGCGAAAAGCCGACCAGGTCCATCTTGTTGACGGCCAGCACCACGTGCGGATGCCGACCAGCGACACGAGATAGCTGTGACGCCGCGTCTGGGTCAGGACGCCCTTGCGCGCATCGACCAGGATCACCGCCAGCTCGGCGGTCGAGGCGCCGGTGACCATGTTGCGGGTGTACTGCTCGTGGCCGGGCGTGTCGGCGACGATGAACTTGCGCTTCTCGGTGGAGAAGATAGCGGTAGGCGACGTCGATGGTGATGCCCTGCTCGCGCTCGGCCGCGAGCCCGTCGACCAGCAGCGCGAAGTCGATCGCGCCGCCCTGGGTGCCGAGCTTCTTCGAGTCCGCTTCGAGCGCCGCGAGCTGGTCCTCGAAGATCATCTTCGAATCGTAGAGCAGGCGGCCGATCAGGGTGCTCTTGCCGTCGTCGACGCTGCCGCAGGTGATGAAGCGCAGCAGGCCTGTGCGCTTGAGCGCGGCCAGGCGCTGCTCCAGTCGAGCCGGCGGGAATGTCGGAGACGAGGGCCATCAGAAATATCCCTCCTGCTTCTTCTTCTCCATCGAGGCGGCCGCGTCGTGGTCGATCAGGCGGCCCTGGCGCTCGGAGGTGCTGGTCGAGCAGCATCTCCTCGATGATGTCGGCCACGGTCTCGGCGTCGCTCTCGATCGCGCCGGTCAGCGGATAGCAGCCGAGCGTGCGGAAGCGCACCTGGCGCCGTCTGCGGCACCTCGCCGGGCGCGAGCGGCATGCGGTCGTCGTCGACCATGATGAGCATGCCGTCGCGCTCGACCACCGGGCGCTGCTTCGCGAAGTAGAGCGGCACGATCGGGATGTCTTCGCGTGGATGTATTGCCAGACGTCGAGCTCGGTCCAGTTCGACAAGCGGAAAGACGCGGATGCTCTCGCCCTTGTCGATTGCGGGTGTTGTAGAGCCGCCATAGCTCCGGCCGCTGCTGCTTGCGGGTCCCAGCGGTGGCCGGCCGCGCGGAACGAAAAGATGCGCTCCTTGGCGCGGCTCTTCTCCTCGTCGCGGCGCGCGCCGCCGAAGGCCGCGTCGAACCCATACTTGTCGAGCGCCTGCTTCAGCGCCTCCGTCTTCATGATCTCGGTGTGCAGCGCCGAGCCGTGCGTGAATGGCCTGATCCCCTGTGCCACGCCGTCCTGATTGATGTGCACGATCAGGTCGAGGCCGAGCCGCTTGGCGGTTTCGTCGCGGAACTGGATCATCTCGCGGAATTTCCAGGTCGTGTCGACGTGCAGCAGCGGGAAGGGCGGCTTGGCCGGGTAGAACGCCTTCATCGCCAGATGCAGCATCACCGAACTGTCCTTGCCGATCGAATAGAGCATCACCGGGTGGGCGCATTCGGCGACCACTTCGCGCATGATGTGGATGCTTCGGCCTCGAGCCGCTGCAAATGTGTCAATATCGACATGCACGCAACCTAGTGCGACCGCCGAACCACGGCAACAGACATTGGTCGCCCCTCTTTGCATGGGCGCGCGAGCACCTGCCGCAGGCTTTTGCATAACCGGTCACGATCCATGGAGGCTGAGGAAGCAACGACCTGTACGGCTGACATTTAATGAATATGCCGCCGGAAGGAGCCCGTGGCCGATTACCGCCGACTTGAACCCGGAACGCGTTCGGGGATCTGCCGGGGGACCCGAGTTCCAACAAAGGCCACGGCTGACCCATGCACCCAATCTAATAAAAAATCTAGATTTCGAACCTAGCATCCCTATTGTAGATTTCTGGTCCGTCACAAAAAAGCAAAAGCAATCGTGACCGAGAGAATAGCTTGCGTCGTCCGTTCCTAGGACGAGGTGTTGGACTATGTTTGTGGGAGGCTCGCAGTGCCCGGTTCAAGCGACGGCGCGTGTCAAGGTCTCATCGCCATTGTTGGCCCCTCCTATTCCGGAAGCACACTTCTCAATGCATTGCTCGGGTCGCATCCGCTGGTCGCCGGCGGTGGCGAACTGTCGGACTTCGCGGTGCCGGACGCGGACCTGCACAAATGCGCGTTCTGTGGCGACGCTTGCCCCATCTGGACCGCCGAGGTCGTCCAGCAAGTCGCAAATGAAAATATCTACGACGTGACGGCCCGCGCCTTCGGGCGCCCGTTCGTCTGCGATTCATCGAAAGGCGTCGACTGGTTCAAGAAGATCCTGCCAATGCAATCCCACATTCCGCAGGCCAACATTTTGCTGGTGAAGCATCCGCTGCGGCATGTGTCTTCGCATGTGCAAAAGGCGCGACACTTCGATCTGCCGCAATACGCTACGTTTGACGACTACCGGAACGTGCTTCTGCACTTCCACGATGTCTATGCGACCGTAAGGAAATCGCTCAAAATTCATCTTGTGGTGAAGTACGAGGACTTGGTCGCGAATCCTCGTGCCGCCGTGTCCCGCATCCTCGCGCTCCACGGCTTGCGCTACGCCGCCGAAATCAATTTCTGGCAGGCGCATCCGCACCACCATATCGGCGGCAACGCCGGACCCCGGTCGCAGATCGCGCCCGACATCAGGCCGATGGGCGAATTCCTCCAGCGTAAGTACGCGCGGAACGGAATTTTTCTGGATAACAGCTTTCGCGACATCCTCACGGAGGACGAGTTCCGCGCCATCCAGGACGACCGGATGTTCAAGGATCTCTGCGCGATGTTCGGCTACAAGCCCCTGCCGCGAACGGCCATGTCGGGCGAGATGCCGCGGCAACACTTAAAGCCGCTCGAGATCCTGCAACGCGCGCGTGCCCGGTTCCTCGGCGGTTGAGGTGGCGGCGGATTTACTTCGTACCACACCCATATGGGGAATTAGCTGCAAATCCGCTGCAGATGCAGCAAAGAGGGTTGCCGCGCGGTCGGCCATGGTAGAAGGGCAAATCTGGCGATCCGGCCGGCAAGCGGCCGGGTGTACGCCGTCGGGCCACGCTGTCTACTGATTGATTTGCGCGACGGCGAGCTGAATGCGCGCTAGGTCGTTTATCGTGCCAATGAAGGCGACGCGGTTGCGCTGGAGGTCTGCCTTAAACTGGTGTTGAGGCCGCATCGCGCGACGCTCCCGGGCTTCGTCGTGCCGAGAGTCGCCGCGGAAAGGAAGCGTGCCGTGCGATTGCCGCCATCATGGCCGCTGTTTCGGCGCGGGAAAGTCACGCCGGTGGCGGCGCATCGGTACGCGCGGCGGATCGTCACGGCCCTGCCCGCCCAAAGCGTCTTGCCGATCGCCGTGCCACGCGCTTCAATTCGCTGCCAGCAACGCAACAACGAATGAGCCGCAGGGAGATTGCCGCCGATGAAGTTCGCGATTTGGGGCACGACCGCGCCGCGGCAGGGCCGGTCGCATCACGAACTCTATCGCGACCATCTCGACGAGATCGCGCTCGCCGAGACGCTCGGCTTCGATCATTACTGGATTTACGAACATCATCTTCAGCCGTCGGCGCCGATGCCGGCACCCAACCTGATGCTCGCGGCGGCGGCGCAACGCACGAGCCGCATCCGGCTCGGCAACATGGTCAATGTAGTGTCGTTCCGCAATCCGCTGCTGCTCGCCGAGGAGGCGGCGCTGCTCGACGCGCTCACGAACGGCCGGCTCGATCTCGGCCTCGGCCGCGGCAGCAATCTCTCCGAATATCGTGCGTTCGGTATCGCCATGGACCAGTCGCGCGCGATCTTCGAGGAATCGGTCGGCATGATTCTGCGCATCCTGGCCGACGAGACCTTCGCGAACGCGGGGAAATTTTTCCACGTTCAACAAGCGCACGCCGCTATCGCCGCCGCTGGTGCAGCAGCCGCATCCGCCGATCTATATCACGGCGGCGAGCAAGGAGTCGCTGCGCTGGGCGGCGGAACGCGACCTGCCGGCGGTGCAGCTCGACTCCCCGATCGACGACTGCCGACGCGACATCGATTTCTACCGGTCGGTTCAGACCGCGAGCGGCCACGCGCCGGCACCGCGCCTCTGCCTGACACGCGAAATCTACATCGCGGAGACCGACGACCAGGCGCGGCGCGAGGCTTATCCTCATCTGCTGGAATATTGGAATCTGTGGGGGCGCTACACCCAGTTCACCCAGGAAGCGGGCGTGCCCGGAAGCTTCGAAACCTGGTATCGCCGCGCGCCGCGCCTCGCCGCGATGTCTTACCAAGAGTTGATCGATGCCGGCCTCGTGCTTGCCGGCAGTCCCGACACCGTGGCCCGCAAGATCGCCGAGCACCGCCAGGCGCTCGACTTGGCGATGCTGGTCGGCGTGTTCCAGCTCGGCTCGATGCCGCACGACCTGGTGGTCAAGTCGCTGACCGCCTTCGCCGAGCGGGTCATGCCCCAGGTGCGGGATGCCGCTAATGCCGCTTGAAATATTGCACTTCCCGCTCGTGCTTCTCCGCGGCGGCGCGGCTGCTGAATGTGCCAAGATTTCGGCGCTTGCCGGTCTTGGGATCGGTTTTGCGCGAATAGAGCCGGTAGTCGCCCGATTTGAGTTTACGGATCATGGTTCACCTCGCAAGCTATGCAATGATGGCGGGAGGATATGGTTCCATCGCCCTTGACGGTAAGGGGGGTTGCCCCAATTATTCGCCATGCGAACTATCGCTGAAGGGTTGGACGATGCTTGATGCAGCCAAGAACAAACTGATCTCCGAAGTGGGGCCCGGCACGCCGATGGGCGAGCTGATGCGGCGCTATTGGCACCCGATCGCCGGCGCCAGCGAGTTCGACGAGCAGACCCGCGTCAAGCCAATCAGGCTGATGGGCGAAGACCTTGTGCTCTACAAGGATTTGAACGGCATCTACGGTCTCATCGACCGGCATTGCTGCCATCGCCGCGCCGATCTTTCCTACGGCTTCGTCGAGGAATGCGGCCTGCGCTGCAATTATCACGGTTGGCTGTACGACGAAAAAGGCGCCTGCATCGCCCAGCCCTATGAGGACATGGCGCATCCCGACGCCAACATGAAGGCGCGGATCAAGATCAAAGCCTACAAGGTGCAGGAACATGCCGGCTTGCTGTGGGCCTATCTCGGGCCCGAGCCGGCGCCGCTGGTGCCGAACTGGGAGCCGTTCACCTGGAAAAACGGCTTCGTCCAGATCGTCACCGCCGAATTCCCTGCAACTGGTTCCAGTGTCAGGAGAACTCGATCGATCCGGTGCATTTCGAGTGGATGCATCTGAATTGGAGCAAGCGGCTGCACAATCAGCTCGGCCCCTACGCGCCGCGCCACATGAAGGTCGATTTCGAGGAGTTCCCCTACGGCATCCAGTACAAGCGGATTACCGAGATCACCAACGATAAGGACCCGCTGTGGACCATAGGCCGCGTCTGCCTGTGGCCGAACGCGCTTTACACTGGCGAGCATTTCGAGTGGCGCGTGCCGATCGACGACGGGAACACGTTTAGCATTACTTGGGCGTTCAACCGCGTGCCGAAAGAGCGCGAGCCCTATGTCCAGAACCGTATCCCGACTTGGAAAGGCCCGATCAAGGACGAAAGGACCGGCCGCTGGATCGACACCCATGTGATGAACCAGGATTTCATCGCCTGGGTCGGACAGGGCACGGTTGCCGACCGCACCAAGGAAAATCTCTCGGCCAGCGACAAGGGCATCGCGCTCCAGCGGCGCCAGTTCTTCGCCGACCTCGACGCGATCAAGGACGGCAAGGACCCGAAGGGCTTGGTGCGCGACCCCAAGCTGAACGAATGCGTGCCGTTGCCGATCGCCTTCAAGGACAATTACGTCAACGGCATGACCACGGCCGAGATGCTCAAGCATCCGGTGTTCTCGGGCCAGCTTCGCGGCTATGTCTTCCAGACCGGTCAGCCGGAGGAAGTGCGTCGCGCCTTCGTCGACGCCATGGGCGTCGAACTCGACGCCGGTGGGCAAATTCCGACCGCGAACTTCCTCGCCCGGGGCGACGAGCAAACGGCGCGGAACAGCCAATAACAGATCGCGCGTTATGGCCCACCTCGGACGGGCAAGCCACGAGTTATAGTTCTTTGAAACGTGAAGAACAGCTGCGGATGCCCTGGCAGAGCCAGGGCATCCGCACGGCATGAGCCGAAAGGTCAGTCCAGCTTCAGCGGATCACCGGTTAAATCCTCGGCGCGCTCGATCTTGATGAGGACGGCAAAGCCCTTCTTGTCGGGGTCGCGATCCTTCTCCGGCTTGATCAGCCGTTCCCAGACCTTCTCGTAGACTGGCCCCGACTTGTAGATCTTGGCGGTGCCGTAGAGTTGCGCCACCGCGCCCTTGGGCAGAATGGTCGTGCGCAGGTCGGGCTTGCGGAAGAACACCGTGACCTTGCTGCCGTCCTTCAGATTGTCGGTGGTCGTGCCCTTGCCGCGCTCCCACAGCGAAATGTGATCGTCGTCATAGACTTGAGTGCTGCCGCGCATCGTGACCTGCGCGTAACCGCTCGGTAGAACGGTCGCGATCTGCGCAACGTTGGCCGGGAAGGCCGTGTCGATATGCTCGTGCAGTGCTTTCGGAATCGTTCCCATGGTTTCCCCTCGAAAAAATCGACAGTTATCGCGTTGTCGGCAATTAGTTATAAGGAATTTCTGTCCCGCTGATCACTGAAAACTGACAACGGCGTACGACGTCAGAACGCGCTCTTGATCACGCCGCCCTCGACCCGCAAGGACGCGCCGTGAGTGCCGGACGCGGCGGGGCTGCAAACGTAGACCACCATGTTCGCCACTTCATCCGTCGAGGTGAAGCGCCAAATCAGCGAGGTCGAGCGCCGCTTCTCGATCCATTCCTTGGCGATTTCCTCGCGCGATTTGCCGATGCGCTTGGCCATGTTGTCGAACACTTCGCTCAAGGTGGGGCCGGGCAGCACCGAGTTGACCGTCACGCCGGTACCGACCAGCGTCTCGGCAACGCCACGCGCCAATGCGATCACGCCAGCCTTGGCGACGCCGTACGGCACCATCTCCGGCGGAATCTGCACGCCGCTTTCGCTGGAGATATAGACGATGCGGCCCCAATTCTTTTCCCGCATCTTCGGCAGATAGGCCTGCGTCATCCGCACCGCGCTGACGACGTTGACCTCGAAGATGGTGTGCCAATCGGCGTCCTCGAGCTTGTCGAACGGCTTCATGATGCCGCCGAGCCCGCCGAGATTGTTGACCAGCACATCCACCGCCGGCAGCGCCGCGACCAGCTTTTTCGCGCCGTCCGCCGTTGCCAAGTCGCCGGCAATGCCTTTGACCTGTGCCGTCGCCACCGCCGTCTTTAGTTTGTTGAGCGCGGCGTCGACGCGGGCCTGCGTTCGGCCGTTGACCCAGACTGTCGCGCCGACTTTCGCCAAGCCTTCGGCGATGGCGTAGCCGATGCCGGCTGTGGAAGCGGTGACGAGCGCGGTCTTGCCGCCAAGATCGAGGTTCATGCTTGCGATACCCTCCGTGGAGCTTCGCCGCGCGCTTCGGCGCTCGGCAGACGGGCCCGTGCGATCACCGGGCGGCGATCGACGCTCTGCTGATAGAAGCGCGTGTAGCGGTGCACCGCTTCGGCGAAATGGTCGGCGTCCGCGTCCTTCAAGACGTCGAACGCCGTGAAGCCGGCGCGCAGCATAAACAGGAACTGATCGCGCAGCACCTGTCCGGTCGCGCGCAGCTCGCCGCTATAGCCGTAGCGCTCACGCAACAGCCGCGCTTGGCTGTACGCGCGGCCGTCGCGGAAGGTCGGGAACACCAGCGCGACCGAGGCGAGATGCGCGAGATGCGGCGCCAACTCCTCGACATCGTGATTGTTCGGCCAGATCACCCCGACGGGCGCCACCCGCGACGCCAGCGACGCCGCTTCGGCGAGAAACCGCGCCGTCGTCAGCAGGACCGGAACGCCGTCCGGGATCGGCGCATCGTCGGCGACGCGCCGGTAGGTATCCTCGGTCGGCTTACCATCCCTAACGAACCGCATACACCCGTTCCTTGAAGGGCTGGATGCCGACGCGCTTCAAGGTGTCGACAAAGATTTCGTCGGGACGCTCGCGCAGTTCGATATAGGCGGCGACGATATCCTCAATCACATCCGCCACTTTTTCGTAGGGCACCGCAGGGCCGATCAGCGTGCCGAGTTTGGCGTTCTCGTCGGCCTTGCCGCCGAGCGTGATCTGATAAAATTCCTCACCCTGCTTCTCGACGCCCAGGATGCCGATATGGCCGATATGGTGATGGCCGCAGGCGTTGATGCAGCCGGAGATGTTGATGTGCAGCCGGCCGATATTGCGTTGCAGATCGAGGTCGGCAAAGCGGCGCGTGATCTCCATCGCCACCGGAATCGCACGGGCATTGGCGAGGCTGCAATAGTCGAGGCCGGGGCACGCGATGATGTCGGTGATGAGATTGATATTGGGAATCGCGACGCCGATCGCGTCGAGCTTCTGCCACAGTTCATGCAGATCGCGCTGGCGGACATGCGGCAGGCACAGATTGTGCTCGTGCCCGTTGCGGATTTCCCCGAACGAATAGCGGTCGGCGAGATCGGCGATCGCATCCATCTGGTCGGCGGTGCAATCGCCGCCGGTCTTGCCGACCGGCTTCAGCGACAGCGTGACGATGGCGTAGCCGGGCACCCGGTGCGGCGCCACGGCGTTGAAGTACCAGGTGCGGAAATTCGCGTCCCGGAACGCGGCCTGCAGCTCCGCCGGATTGTCCTCGAGCCTTTCGTATTCCGGATAGCGAAAGCGTTGCGCGATTTCCGCGACCAGCGCGTCGTCGAGCACCGGCGCATAGCCTTTCGCCGCGGCGAATTCGGCTTCGACCTCGCCGCGGAACTTCTCGACGCCGAGATCGTGGACCAGAATCTTGATGCGCGCCTTCCAGATATTGTCGCGCCGGCCGTATTGGTTATAGACGCGCAGGATCGCCTCGACATAAGCCAGAAGATCCTCTTGTGGGCAAAACGGGCGGATGGTCTCGGCAAGATAGGGCGTGCGCCCGAGGCCGCCGCCGACCGCGACTTCGAAACCGAGCTCGCCCTTCGGCCCGCGCCGCAGCCACAGCCCGATATCGTGCATCTTCACCGCGGCACGGTCGTGATCGGCGCCGGTGATGCCGATCTTGAATTTGCGCGGCAGGAACGAGAATTCGGGGTGCAACGTCAAATGCTGGCGTAGAATCTCGGCATAGAGGCGCGGGTCGGCGATTTCGTCGCGGGCGACTCCCGCCCATTGATCCGTCGAGATGTTGCGGACGCAATTGCCGCTGGTCTGCATGCCGTGCAGGCCGACGCCGGCGAGATCGGAGACCGCGTCGCGCAACTGCTCGAGCTTGATCCAGTGGAACTGGATGTTCTGTCGCGTGGTGAAATGCCCGTAGCCGCGATCGTAGGTGCGCGCGACGTGCGCAAGCATGCGCATCTTCTTCGACGACAGCGTGCCGTAAGGAATCGAAATCCGCAGCATGTAGGCATGCAGCTGGAGATAGGTGCCGTTCATCAGCCGCAGCGGCCGGAATTCCTCCTCGCTCAATTCGCCGGAGAGGCGCCGCTTGATCTGATCGCTGAATTCGGCAACGCGCTCGTCGAGGAGCGTCTGGTCGAATTCGTCATAGACATACATCGGGGAGCCTCACGTTTCGGCGGGAACCCGCGGCAGATCGAACGTCGGACCGGAGTGGCGAATGAGTTCGCGAAGATTGCCGGGCACGACCTGGCCGTCCTTATCGTGCTCCACCGGAGCCGCGTAAGCGCCTACCGCCAACGTGCCTTCGCCCGCCGCTTGCGCCAAGAGCTTCTTCACCTCGGCTTCGGCATCGACGATGACCGCGTCACCGAGATGGGTCGACCAGCCACCCGCGGCGGTACGATAGATAACGGCGCCGTCGCGCAACCGATTGGCGGTAATCACCACCAACCCCTCGATGCGCAGTTTCTGGTCGAGCGGCGAGGTCATGCCAATGTCCAAGGAAACGGCCGCGCCTGGCACCATGCCCCACGCGCGCTCACCAAAATTAGGAGCATATTACCCATTTTTCAAGTGAAATACTATAATTATACAAATTTTTGCCGTTATTTTGGCATTTCAGCTTCGACGACCGAGCGGTCGAGGTCGCGCAGAATGAACACCAGCCGCGAGCGGCGATCGTCATCCGGCCATTTGGCCAGCGGCACCGGCGGATGCTGAAGATAGTGCACGCCATGAACCGCCACCGGCTGCTCCCGGCCAGCGAAGTTCATCAGCCCCTTTATCCGCAAGATGTTTTCGCCGTACTGGCCGGAAATCCGCTCCAACCAAATCATCGTGTCTTCAAAATTCAGCGGCTTGTCGAACGTGTAGCAGTAGGCGCGGATGCGATCGTCGTGCCGGTTCGGATCGCTCGCGTCCTGTCCCTGTCCATGATGATGGCCACCGTGGTCTTGGTCGTGGTCGTGGTCGTGGTCATGATGCGCATGCGCCTCCTGATCGATCCAGTCGCGCACTTCGGAAATCTTGTCGTCGAGATCGAAGCCGGCGCCGCCGAACAATCTCTCGGGTGACGCACCTTCGCTTCCAGCCTGGAACAGCGGCGCGCCGGGGTTTAGCTGCTTGAGCCGCGCGGTCAGCGCCGTCACCGCATCGGCGGTGGCGAGATCGATCTTCGACAGGATCAGCCGGTCCGCGACCGCGACCTGCTTCACGGCTTCGCGATGCTCGTCGAGCGTCCGCCCCCCGTGCAATGCATCGACCATCGTGACGACGGGGCCGATGCGGAACTGCTCCATCATGCCGACATCGTAGATCAAGCCCTGCAGGATCGGCGCCGGATCGGCGAGGCCCGTGGTCTCGACCAAGATGCGGCGGAACGGCGGCACCTCGCCCTTCTCGCGGCGATAGGCAAGATTGTCGAGGGTCTCGAGCAACTCGCCGCGCACAGTGCAGCAAAGACATCCCGACGCCATCAGGATGACGTCGTCGGACGCTTTCTCCATCAGCGCATGGTCGAGGCCGATCTCGCCGAATTCATTGACGATGACCGCGGTCTCGTCCATCGCCGGGTCGCGCAGCACGCGGTTCAACAGCGTCGTCTTGCCGCTGCCAAGAAAGCCGGTGAGCACCGAAACCGGTAGCCGATTTTCCAATCCATCCATGAATCATCCTCGCCTAACATGGCGTTTAGCCGCAACAATCGCGGGCTTGCCCGGCTCGCCGCTTCACATTAAGAACTATCATAGGATTTGGGAAGAAGCCGAGCGTCGGCTGCCCAAAGCAACGCCGGAACGGCCGCGGTCGCGAACCGGCACCCTTACCCCCGTGACCCCTCAGGGAGGAAGTTGATGCGAAAGCTATTCGGAATTGCCGTGGCGGCGGCGCTGGTTGCCGCAGCCGGCGTGGCCTGGGCGGATGAGCCGCCGCTCAAGATCGGCGTCATCATGACGTACTCGGGTCCGTTCGCGACCTACGGTCACCAGGCCGATATCGGCATCGAGGCCTGGATCAAGGCGCATGGCGACATGATCGCCGGCCGCAAGATCGAGTTCATCCGCAAGGACGATACCGGCCTGGCGCCCGATGTCTCGAAGCGCGTGACCCAGGAACTCGCTGTGCGCGACAAGGTCAACGTCATTTTCGGCGGCTGCTGGTCGCCCAACGCGTTCGCCTCCGCGCCGATTGCGACGCAAGCCAAGATTCCGTTTTTCATCATCGTCGCGGCGACCGACGGCATCCCGGCGAAATCGCCCTACATGGTCCGCGTCAGCCAGCCGGTAAGCGTGCCGGTCTACACGATGGGAAAATGGGCGGCGGAGACTGAAGGCTGGAAGACCGGCTATAGCGCGGTGGTCGATTACGTTCTGGGCACCGCCGGCGCGAAGGCCTTCAAGGCCGGCCTCGAAGCCGGCGGCGGCAAGGTGGTGGGCGACGTCCGGATCCCGGTGAACAATCCCGACTTCACCCCCTACGTCCAACGCGTCAAGCAAGTGCATCCGCAAGTCGTGCAGTTGTTCATGCCGGCCGGCGCGCTCGCCGAAGGTTTCGTCAAGGCCTACCATGATATCGGCTTGGCGAAGGACGGGATCAACCTGGTCACCGGCCCCTTGAGCGAGACCCAGCCGACCGACACGCTGGGCGATTATGTCGAAGGCATCTACACCGGCACGAACTGGATCGACAACAACACCAGCCCGGAGAACCAGGCCTTCCTCAAGGCCCTGCACGAAACGCAAGGCCCGACCTTCAATCCCGGGTTCGTCGCAATGGATATTTGGGACGCGCTCAACATCACCAAGCAGGTGGTCGAGGAACAGCACGGCAAAATCGACCCCGACAAAATGATGTCGCTGATGCGCGGCCATCAATTCACCAGCCCGCGCGGCCCGATCGCCTTCGACAAGAATGGCGAGATCGTGCAAAACGTCTATCTCCAGCACGCGGTGAAGGTGAACGGCAAGATGGAGATGCAGCTGGTCCAGACCCTGCCGATGGTCAAGGCGCCTGAACTGACACAGTAAACGATTGTCGACGCGGCCGGCGGCATCGCGCCCCCGGCCGCGGCTCTTTCCAAACCGAGCAGCACCGACGTGTTCGCCATCATCCAAGGCATTGTCCAAGTTCTGTTCGACGGCATCGCCTTCGGCATGCTGCTGTTCGTCATGTCCGTGGGCTTGTCGATCACGCTCGGCCTGATGCGCTTCGCCAATTTGGCGCATGGCGTGTTCGCGATGCTGGGCGGCTATGTCACCGCGACCCTGATGTACCGTTGGGGTTGGCCTTTCCTGGCCACCCTGCCCCTTGCCTTCATCGTGATCGCGGCGGTGAGCGTCGTCCTGGAGCGGTTCGTCTATCGGCGCATGTACACCGCGAAGGAGCTCGACCAAGTCCTCCTCACCGTCGGCATCATTTACATGTCGATCGCGGCCGCGGCCTATGTCTGGGGTCCGGAGCCGATGGCCTTCTCGCTCCCGGATTATCTCACGCGCTATCGCCAGATCGGCTCGTTCAGCTTCAGCACCTATGGCGCGCTGCTGCTGGCATTCGGCACGGTCATTACACTGGCCATCTTTTACGGGCTGGAACGCACGCGCTTCGGTGCCATGATCCGCGCCGCCGTCGATGACCGGCGCGTGGCGCTGGGCGTCGGCATCAACGTCAACCGCGTCTTCACCATCACCTTTGCTATCGGCAGCGGCCTGGCTGGACTCGGCGGCGCGCTCGGCATCAACTCGTTGGGGCTCGATCCCAGTTTCCCCATCGAATATCTCGTGTTCTTCCTGATCGTCGTCAGCATCGGCGGCGGCGGCACCGTTAAAGGCGCGCTCGCCGCGGCGCTGTTGTTGGGCCTCTCGGACACCGCCGGAAAATATTATGTGCCGCAGACCGGCGCGTTCATCATCTATGTCGTCATGCTGTTGGTGATGTTGTGGCGCCCGAACGGATTGTTCGGCCGATCATGACCACCGAAACGCAAGCGCCCAACGTCGACGCCATCGCCGATTTCCGCGCCCAGGCGCGCTGGCAATGGTACGAGCCGATTTTCTGGCTCGGCGCGATCGCCTTTTACTTCCTGTTTCCGACATTCTTGCCGCTCGGCACGCAGAATTCTATGCGCGGCGCTGTTCGCGCTGTCGCTCGATCTGATCCTTGGCTATGGCGGCATCGTCTCGCTGGGCCACACCACGTTTTTCGGCGTCGGCGCCTACACCGCGGGGTTGTTGGCGAAACATGGTTGGGGCGAGCCAATCACCTGCTTGGTGGCGGGCGGCGCGCTGGCCGCGGTCGCCGGCTGGATTTGCAGCTTCGTCATCGTTCGCGTCCAGGGCGTCGCGCTGCTTCTGGTGACCCTGGGCATCAACCTGGTGCTCTACGAAGCCGCCAACAAAGCCTACACCATCACCGGCGGCGCCGACGGCTTGCAGGGCATCGAGTTCTGGAAAGTGCTTGGCGTGTTCGACTACGACATTGAGGGCCGCGTCGCCTACATCTACACGCTCGTCGTCGTGTTTCTGCTCTACCTCGTGGCGCGGCGCATCGTGCATTCGCCGTTCGGCCTCGCCTTGAAGGGCATGCGCGAGAATTGGAAGCGCATGCCGGCCCTGGGCGCGGCGCTGCGCCGGCACGGCGCCCTGATCTTCGTGTTGTCGGCGGCGATCGCCGGC
This sequence comes from uncultured Alphaproteobacteria bacterium, assembly GCA_963729845.1. Taxonomy (GTDB): domain Bacteria; phylum Pseudomonadota; class Alphaproteobacteria; order ATCC43930; family CGMCC-115725; genus JAATGI01. The sequence goes on along the minus strand of CAVSQC010000042.1, from coordinate 25,674 downwards.
CTTTCGGGGGCATTGTTGGCGGAATCGGTACAGTTCGTGGCACTCGATTCCCTCGGCGTGCAGCGTTCGGTCGACGTGCTGACCATGCTGATCGTCGGCGGCACCGGCGTGCTGTACGGCAGCTTCGTCGGCGCCACCGTTTACTTGGTGGTGCGCGACCAGCTCGCCGATCTCAATCCAGCCTATTGGTATTTCTGGATCGGTCTGATCCTGGTCGTGGTCGTGCTGTTCACGCGCAACGGCGTGGTCGGCACCTTGGCCGACATAGCGGCGTGGCTGCGGCGCCGGCGCGGCGGTGGAACCGCGTCATGACCGAGATCGCGCTGGCGACGGACGGCCTCAACAAGAATTTCGGCGCGCTCAAGGTGACGCAGGACGTGACGTTCGAGCTCCCCACCGGCGCGCGCCACGCCCTGATCGGACCGAACGGCGCGGGCAAGACCACGTTCATCAATCTTTTGACCGGGATGCTGCCGCCCGATTCCGGGACCATCGAACTCGACGGCAAGCCGATTACCGATCTGCCGCCGCACGCCCGCGTGAAGCGCGGCCTCGCCCGCACCTATCAGATCAACACGCTGTTTCCGGATTTGACCCCGCTCGAAGCGGTCACGCTCGTCGCTTGCGAGCGCCACGGCATGTCGCGGCAATGGTTTCCGCCGCTCGCCAAGCCGCCAGGCGCTGATCGAGGAGGCGTACGCGTTGCTGGCGCAACTCGGCCTGGGCGATCAGGCGCACCGGCTGACGCGGCACCTCGCCTACGGCCATCAGCGTGTGCTCGAGATCGCGCTGGCGCTCGCCACGCATCCTCACGTGCTGTTGCTCGACGAACCGGCGGCGGGGGTGCCGGCGCAGGAAAGCGGCATCCTGTACGAGGTGATCTCGGCGCTGCCGAAGGAAATCGCGGTGTTGTTCATCGAGCACGACATGGATTTGGTGTTTCGCTTCGCCAGCCGCATCACGGTGCTGGTCTCCGGCCGCGTGCTGCGCGAGGGCCCGCCGGCGCAGATCGCGGAGGATCCGGAGGTCCGCGCCGTCTATCTCGGGACCGCCGTTCATGGCTGAGCCCCTGTTGCTGGTCGAGGGCCTGCGCGCGGGTTATGGCGAGGCCGTCGTCATCGACGATATCGGCTTTTCGCTGGGCGAAGGCGAATCGCTGGCCGTGCTCGGCCGCAACGGCATGGGCAAGACTACGCTGATCCTCACGATCATGGGCCAGACGCGTCTGATGGGCGGGCGGATGAGTTTGCGCGGCACGCGGTTCGAGCGCCAGCCAACCAACGCCCGCGTCGCGCTGGGTCTGGGCTGGGCGCCGCAGGAGCGCGGCATTTTCGCTTCGCTGACCGTGGAAGAAAATCTCGCGGTCGCCGCGCGGCCCGGTCGCTGGAACGCGGGCCGCCTGTTCGAGTTGTTCCCGTCGCTCGCCGAGCGGCGGCGCAATTTCGGCAATCAGTTATCAGGCGGCGAGCAGCAGATGCTGGCGATCGCCCGCGCGTTGATGACCAATCCGGCGCTGCTGTTGCTGGACGAGCCGCTTGAGGGGCTGGCGCCGATCATTGTCGAGGAGTTGACGACGACCATCCGGCACCTCGCCGAGGAAGGCGTGGGGTTCATCCTGGTCGAGCAGCATACGCAGCTGGCCCTCGGTCTGGCGCGGCAAGCGATCATTTTGGAGCGCGGCCGGATCGTATTCCGGGGCGCGAGCCAGGGCCTGATCGACGATCCGTCGGTGCTGATCCGTTTTGTCGGCCTTCGCGACGAGCGCGGCGGCCTGGTGACGCCGGCTTCCGCTTGACAGCGGGCGCGCGAAACCGTCAATCATGCGCGGCCGCGTGAGACGGCCGAAAGATGGGGAGGCAAGTTGAGCGATTTTTTGACGACGTGGGCGGCGCTGACCTTCAACGGCATCTCGTTCGGGATGATCCTGTTCCTGATCTCGTCGGGATTGACCGTGACGCTGGGCGTTATGCGGCTCGTCAATCTGTCGCACTGCGGCTTTGCCATGATCGGCGGCTATATCGCGATGGCCGCGGTGGACTATCTCGGCTTCGGACTCTTGGCGTCGGTCCCCGTGGCGATCGTCGGCACGATGATCATCGCGGCGGTCATCGAGCGGACGCTGTTCCAATGGACCTACGGCATCACCGAGCTCGGCCAGATTTTGATGACGTTCGGCCTCACCCTCGTGATGGTGGCGATGTGCAACATCATCTTCGGTCCGCTGCTGCACGCGCTGCCCGTTCCGTCCTGGCTTACGGGCAATTTCGACGTGGCGGGCGTGATCGTGTCGGTTTATCGCTCGTTCCTAGTCGTGGTGTCGGGGCTGATCGCAGTCATTATCTGGTACGTGGTCGAGCGTACCGATTTCGGCGCGCGGTTGCGGGCATCGGTCGACAATCCGCGCATGGCGCGGTGCGCCGGCATTAATGTCCGCCGCATCTTCTCCCTGACCTTCACCGTGGGCTGCGGCCTTGCCGCGGTCGGCGGCGTGCTCGGCACGCAGATGCTGCCGATCGAACCGTATTACGCCTTGGACTATTTGATCCTGACGCTGATCGTGGTTGCCACGGGCGGCCTCGGCAGCCTCAAAGGATCGTTCTGTGCCGCGCTCCTCATCGGCGTACTCGATACCTATGGCCGTTATATTCTGCCGGCCGGCGGCGGTTTCGTGATGTATGCGATCGTGTTGGCGGTGCTCTTGATGCGGCCGCAAGGCCTGTTCGCGAGGGCATGACGATGGCGACGATCTCCTCCACCGCCCGCCCCGTCACCGCGTCGATCCGCAACGCCTTCGCCGCCCATCGCATCAATGCCGTCGATGTCGGCATCTGGGTGGTGGCGATCGGCGCCTATTTCGTGGTGCCGACCTATCTCTCGCTCGGCACCACCGTGCTGATCATGATTCTGTTCACGCTGTCGCTCGACCTTGCCGTCGGCTATGGCGGCATCGACACCCTGGGGCAAGGCGCGTTCTACGGGGTCGGCGGGTACGCCGCCGCCTTCTGGGCGCTCAACGTCACCGGCGAGCCGATTTCGGGCTTGGTGATCGGCGGCCTGGTGTCGGGGCTTTTGGGCATCGTTACCGGCCCGATCATCCTGCGGACGCGCGGCCTGACACTGATCATGATCACGCTCGCCATCACGTCGATGCTCGGAGAATTCGCGGTCACCGCTAAATCGATCACCGGGGGCGATGACGGGCTGACCGGCTATCACATCCAGCCGATCTTCGGTCTGTTCCACTTCGACATCTATTATCGCACCGCCTATTTCTACGCCCTCGGCGTCTTGGCCGTCGCCTTCATCGTGGCGCGCATCGTGGTCAATTCGCCGTTCGGTCTGACCGTGCGCGGCATCCGCGAGAACCCGGTGCGGATGCGCTTGCTCGGCGTCCGTATCCGCAACCGGCTGATCGGCTTGTTCACGTTGTCGGGTGCGATGGCCGGCGTCGCCGGCGCCTTGACGGCGCAGGTCACGGGTTTGATCGGCGTCGACACGCTGACCTTCCTGGTGTCGGGCAATGCGCTGATCAGCCTGATTCTCGGCGGCTTCGGCCGGCTATATGGCGCGTTTCTTGGGGCCGCACTGTTCTATGTCTTTTCCGACCGCGCGGCGGCGATCAATCCCTTCCACTGGCTTCTCGGCCTGGGCATCTTGCTGATTCTCGCGGTGCGGTTCATGCCGAACGGCCTGACCGGCCTCGCCGACCAATTGCGGCGCAAGCGCGATCCGTTGAACCGGAGCGAGCCATGAGCGAGACCGCCGCCGCAAGCCAGCCGGCGCTCGAGATCCGAGGCCTCTACAAGAGTTTCGGCGCGCTGAAGGTCACCCAGGACATCAATCTCACGCTGCAGTCCGGCGCGCGCCATGCGTTGATCGGCCCCAACGGCGCGGGCAAGACCACGCTGGTCAATCAAATTACCGGCGTCCTGAAACCCGACGCGGGCACGATCCGGCTCTTCGGCACCGATATCACCGGCGCGACTCCCGAGCGGCGGGTCGCGCTGGGCGTGGTGCGGACGTTCCAGATCATATCCTTGTTCCTGCGCTTGACCGTGGCCGAGAATGTCGGGCTCGCCGTCGCCGCGTCGCTGGCGATCGACGCCAAGCCATGGGGCTCGTTGCGCGACGACGACCGCGTCGTCGAGGGCGTGCGTGCGTTGCTGGAACGGCTCGGCCTTTTAAGCGTGGCCCAGCGCAAGGTCAGCGAGCTTGGTTACGGCCAGCGCCGCTTGGTCGAGATCGCGCTCGCGCTGGCGCTCAAGCCCAAGGTGCTGCTGCTCGACGAGCCCGCGGCGGGCGTGTCGTCGCGCGATCTTGGCATGCTGCTGGAAATCCTTGCCCGCCTGCCCGCCGACATCGCCGTGCTAGTGATTGAGCACGATATGAGCCTGGTGTTCCGCTTCGCCCAACGCATCACCGTGCTGGTGGGCGGTGCGCTGCTGGTCGAGGGTACGGTCGACGAGGTCCGCGCCAATCAGCAGGTTCGCGACGTTTATCTGGGGCGGCGCGCCAATGGCTGATCTCCTGCAGATCGAAAACGTCACCGCCGGTTACGCCGGCAACGTGGTGCTGGAACAAGTGTCCATGGCGCTGCCCGCGAACACGACCGCCGCTCTGCTCGGGCGCAACGGCGTCGGCAAGACCACGCTGCTCGCCACCATCATGGGCCTGACCCGAATCGAGTCGGGCCACGTGAACTTCGACGGCCACGATTTGATCAAGGTGCCGACTCATCGCCGCGTCGAGCTTGGCATCGGCTACGTGCCGCAGGAGCGCGAGATTTTTCAATCGCTGACCGTGCATGAAAATCTTAAAGTAGCGACCCGCGACGGCGCATGGACCATGGACCGCATCTACGACTTGTTTCCGCCCATCGCGCAGCGGCGCAGCAATTTCGGCAATCAGCTCTCAGGCGGCGAACAGCAGATGCTCGCGGTCGGGCGCGCGCTGGTCAGCAACCCGAAGATCTTGCTGCTCGACGAACCGTTTGAAGGCTTGGCGCCCGTCATCGTCGATCAGATGGTCGATGCGTTGGAAAACATCCGGCGGTCATCGCAACTCGCCATGATCCTGGTCGAGCATCACGCCGAGATGGCGCTCGAATTCGCCGAGCGCGCCGTGATTCTGGATCGCGGTCAGGTGGTATGGCAGGGCAATTGCGCCGAGTTGCGCGATGATCCCGACAAGCTCGGCACGCTCATCGGTCTCGAAGAAGAAGTGCAGCGATAGCTCCCTCGCGCACTCCTCCCCCTTGATGGGGGAGGAAGAAATGTCGAGCGGACGCGAGACATTTCAGGTGGGGGTGATAGTCCCGTCGCTTCGACGATCACCCCCACCCGCTCGAAGCTGACGCTTCTCGCATCCCTCCCCCATCAAGGGGGAGGGAAATTGTTTTATTTGAACCGATGGAGATGCGGGAACGCGCTGAGCGCGGTCGGCCAGGTGTAAGGCTGCGCCGGCGCCAGGACGCTGCGGTCGACCTGCGACAGCTTGGTCAGGCCCATCAGCATCATGTCCTTGGTGATTTCCTCCTCGAGCAGATGGAGCAGCACGCCCATCCCGGCTTCGCCACCCGCGGCGAGCGCCCAGGCTTGGAGCTTGCCGATGCCGACGGCCTTGGCGCCGAGCGCCACCGCCTTCAGTACGTCGGTGCCACGCACGAAGCCGCCGTCCACCATCACCTCGGCATGCCCGTTCACCGCAGCAACCACCTCCGGCAGGATTTCCAGCGTGCCTTGGCCGTGATCGAGCTGGCGTCCGCCATGGTTCGAGACATAGACCGCGGCGACGCCGTGCTCGACCGCGATCTTGGCGTCCTCCGCCGTGCCGATCCCCTTGACGATCACCGGCAGATTGAATTTGCGGCGGACGCGTTCAATGTCCTTCCAGTTGAACCGTTCCTGGTGCTCGCGTCCGACATTTTGCATGACGCCGGTCCGCCCGCCGGTGACGAGCGGCGTGCCCTGGAAAAATCGGTTGAGCTGGTTGCGCTCGCGCCGGCTGTAGGCGTCGGTGTCGACCGTGAAGCAGATCGCGCGGCAACCGGCCTTGACCACGCGCTCGACATAGGCATCGACCCAGTCGGCGTCGCCGCGAACATAGAGTTGGAGTACCAGGCGGCCGTCGGCATTCGGCCGCCGCGACGTCGAGGTCCGGCTCGGTGACGGAGCTGATAAAAGTCATCGTGCCGAACTGCGCCGCCGCGCGTACCGGCCCCAGCGCGCCGTGCGGATCGAGCATGGTCATGCCGCCGACGGGCGCGAAGATCACCGGAATGCGCAGCTTGGTCCCGAGCAGGCTGGACGACGGATCGATCGATTCCTGCAGTACGTCGCGCAGCACGCGCGGCCGCAGCGCCCAAAGATCGAGCGCCAGTCGGTTCCGCGCCAGCGTCGCCTCGGTCTCGCTGCCGCCGGCGACGAAGTCCCAGGAATGCGGGTGCAGCTTGCGGCGGGCTTCCGCAACCATTTCGGTGGTGGTGAGGAAGCGCCGCGTGATCTCGTCGATCTGTTCCTGGGTCGGGCCAGGGGGGCGATTGCTCAATTTCTCCGACATCAGCCCTTCGCGTGCAGTTCGTGCCACTGATCCTTTACCGCCGGCACGGTTTCAAACGTCTTGTTGATCAACATGCCGTTTTCCTTCACGACGCGGCGGATATAGATGTTCCGCACCGCGTCGCGGGTCTTCGGATCGATCGAGATCGGACCGGTGGGGCTGTCCCAGGCATAGCCCTTGATCGCGGCGATGGCTTTGTCGCCGTCGCGTTCGCCGTTCGTCGCCTTCAGCATGTGGAAAATGATCTCCATGCCGTCATAGCCGAAGGTAGTGATGTATTTGTCCAACACCTGCGGATCGGCCGCCTTCAAGCCCGCGATGAAGCGCTTGTTGGTGGGATTGTCGAGATAGGGATCGTAGTACCACGCCGTCACGATGCCGATCGCGGCGTCGCCGATCACCGGCAGGTAGTTCGGCGAGGTCTCAGCCGTACCGTAGTTCGGCGTGGTTTTGGACAGGCCGGAATCGACGTAGGCGTGGACGTAGCCCAGCACCATCGGGCCGCCCGGCAGGAACGGATAGAGGCAATCGGGTTTGTAGTCCTTGGCCTTTTGCATCGTGGCCGAGAAGTCGATGGTGCCGATCGGCACCTTGATGACGTCGACCTGCTTGCCGCCCGCGCCCATGAACCCGTATTTGAACGCCTCGATGGAATCCGCGCCCGGGGCATAGTCGGTGATGATCAACGTTGCGTGCTGGCAGCCGTGTTTCGCAGCATATTGCGCGATCGGCACGGTCGGCTGCCAGTTGGTGTTGCCGATGCGCACGAAGTACGGCGACTTGTCGGTGATCACCGACGTGGCGCCGTTGAAGATGACGTAGGGTACCTTGGCTTCGGTCACGAGGTCGGCGACGGCAAACGCCTCGGGGGAGAATTCGCCGCCGCCCGCGATCGCGACATTGTCCCGCGTGATGAATTCCTGAACGATCTGCTTGGTGCGCGCGACATCGGTTCCCGACGCGTCCCGCAGGATCAGATCGATCTTCGGATTGCCGTCACGGCCGTTATGCTCCTGCATGTAGAGGTCGATTTCGCGCTTGTACGACTGCCCCCATTGCGCATAAGCGCCGGAAAACGCCGCCACTAGGCCGACGCGATATTTTTGGGCATGCGCGACGGGCGACACGGCCAACGCGGCGCCGACCGACAACAGCGCGATGGTGCGCAATGACGTCATGGACTTACTCCCTCATATGTGGCCGGACCGGCGGACCCGCGATGTCAGGTCCGCCGCGCCGGTTATCTTGTCGTCAGCTTTGCGGATGCAATTCGTGCCATTGGTCGTGAACGGCGGGAAACGTCTGGAACTCCTTGTTGAACGTCACCCCGTTTTCCTTGACGCACTTGCGCATATAGACGGGTTCCACGATGTCGCGGTTGGCGTCGATCGAGACCGGGCCGCGCGGGCTCATCCACGAATAGCCCTTGATCGCCGCGATCGCCTTGTCGCCGTCGCGTACGCCGTTGGTGGCTCGCAGCATCTTGTAGATCACTTCCATGCCGTCATAGGCGTCGACCGGCACGAAATCGCGCTTGATGCTCGGATACTTCTTCTCCAGGGCGCCGATGAACGCCTTGTTCATCGGATTGTCCAAATAGGTGCTGTAGACGCCGGAGGAAATGATACCGAGCGCCGCGTCGCCGACCGCGTCGAGTTGATTTTCGGCCGTGATCCCGCCGGCGTCGTAGAGGACGATGCCCTGCTTGGCGAAGCCCATCTGCGCGAAATCCTTCGCGAAGGTCAGCGACATCGGCCCGCCGGGCATGAAGGGAATGACGCAGTCCGGCTTCGAATCCTTAAGGCGTTGCATATAGGCGGAAAAATCCGTGGTGCCGAGCGGCACCTTGATCACCTCGCCGATCTTGCCGCCGCCCTTGTGCATGCCATAGGTCAGGGCGTCGACCGTGTCCTTGCCCGGTGCGTAATCGGCGATGACCGCGGTCGCGTTCTTGCAGCCGTGGCTGACGGCATATTCCGCCAACGGCACGTTCGGCTGCCAGATCGTGAAGCCGACCCGCACGAGATACGGCGACTTGTCGACGATGAACGACGTCGCGCCGTTGAAGATCACGTACGGAATCTTCGCCTCGGTCACAAGCGGCGCGACCGCCAGCGCCTCCGGCGTGAACTCGCCGCCGCCGACCACCGCGGCGCCGTCGCGGGTGATGAATTCCTGGACGACCTGTTTGGTGCGGCCATAGTCCGTGCCTGGCGTGTCGCGGAGAATCAGATTGATCTTCGGATTGCCGTCCTTGCCGTCGTGCTGGAACATGTAAAGGTCGATTTCGCGCTTGTAGGCCTCGCCCCACATGGCGTAGGCGCCCGAAAACGCGGCGACGAGACCGACGACCGGATGGTCTTCGGCATGGGCCGCTTGCATCGCCACATTCGCGCACATGGCAACGGCGGCGACGCCGGCCAAGAAATTCCGTAGCATAGTACCTCCCTGCTCGCGCCGTATTTCCGCCCGTTCGGGCCGGCGCCGTTCTCTGTTCCATAGCACCATTGGCGCGACGGGAGCAATCGCCGCGCTATTGCTTGCCAGGCCACGCGCCGGATGAGAGCATGGCGAGACAACGAAACGGGAGGCGTGGCGCGATGCATCTGATTTTCGTGAAGTTCCGCATCAAGGCGGAGCACCTGGCCGAGTTCAAGACCGAGATGGCGCGCCACATCACCTACACACGGCAGCACGAACCAGGTTGCGCGCAATTCGACATCGCGACCGACAAGGAGGACCCTCAGACCTTCTATCTTGTCGAGATGTACCGCGACGACAAGGCGCTCGCCGACCATCGCGCCTCGCCCTCGCTGCCGATATTCCGGCCGAAAATCGAGCAATGGGCCGAAATTCGCGAGGCGAAGATGGGTAATGTCTGGACCGAAATCAAAGCTTAGAAAATCTTGAAGGCGGGAGGTAAATCATGGGCAAACCCGTGAGGCGCGTCGTGACCGGCCACGACCGGACCGGCAAAGCCATCGTGTTAATGGATGGACCATCGCCGACATGGAACCGCAACGCTCAGAGCAACACGGAATCCGGCTTGGTCTGGATCACGGACGGCGCCCCCGCGGATGTGTCCGTAACCGCTGACCAAAGCGCTCGCAAGATCGGCATTCCGCCACCGCCCAACGGCTCGATCTGCCGCGTTGTCGAGTTCGGCCCGATGACCAAGGAGATGGAGGCGCTGCCGGTCACCCATTTTTCCGGGTCGATGGGCGAAGGCCACATCGCCAAGGGACGCCCGCCGCGCCACCCCTTCATGCACCGGACCAAGAGCATCGACTACGCCATCGTGCTCGAGGGCGAGATCGACATGCTGCTCGACAATTCCGAAGTGCACCTCAAGGCCGGCGACGTGCTGGTTCAGCAAGCCACCAACCACGCCTGGGTCAATCGCGGCAAGACGCCGTGCCGCATCTGTTTCGTGCTGATCGACGCCAAGGAATAAGCAAGGAATTGTTTCATGTCACGTGGGGGAAGCATCGCGGCGGCGCTCGCCGTTTTGTCGCTCGCGCTTGCCGGCTGCGCCGCGCCGCAACAGCCCTCCGCTCAATGCCCGCAAGTGGTCAAATACACCGACGCCCAACTCGACGCAATTCAGCGATCGATCAACCGCTTGCCGAAAGACGACCCGCTTGCGCGGCGCGATGTCGGATTACGAGCAGTTGCGGGACAATTCCCGCTATTGCGCCAATCTGATCAAGGGCCCGTAACGCCGGTCAGATCCAGCTCCAGCGCGCAATGACGCGCCCCTGGATCAGCGTCTCGGCGTGAAGCCGCTCCACCGGCTGATATTTCGGGCTGTCGGTCGAAACCCGCAACCGCACCGGCTCGCTGCCCGCAATCATTTCGACGCGGCGCACGACCACCGACATGCCATCCCACACCACGAACACGCCGGCGGGGCTGGGCCGCTTGTCCGATGTGTCGACCAGGATGCGGTCGTTCATTCGGAAAGTCGGTTCCATGTCGTCGCCGAGGATGGTGAGCATTTTCAAATTGGCGCCGGCGCCACGCGAGCCGATCTTGATGACGTCGCGCGGCACGCTCCAGGCGCCGAGCGCGTGCTGGCTGGCGCGGTCGAGGCCGGCGCCTGTGGCGAGCGGCGTATCGAGTTCGTCGAACGTAACCGCGTCGCCGGCGCGGGTTTCCTGAAGTTCGCCGCGCGGCTGACGCGCTGCCGGCACATTGCGGAGGGGCGGCGGTCCTTCCAGGAGCGCGGCACGGGCAAGCTCCAATTCCGGCAAATAGTCCGAACGCGCGCGTGTCCGCGCGGTGAGCGAGCGCGCCGCCGAAACTTGCGTGCGCGGCCGTTCCATGACGTCAGAGCCGCCGTCGACATAGGAGACGGTCTCTGGCGCGGCCGATGCTGAACGACGCCGCACCGCAGTACCCTGCCAGCCGAAATCGGCGTAATCGTCGGTGTATTCGGGACCGTAGAGCAGATCGACCCAGCCGACGCCGAGCACCTGGGCAATGCGGTATCCCAGTTGCGGCGACATGTAGCGCGTGCCTTCCTCGTAAGCGCGATAGACCTCCGGCGCGACCCCGACCCGCTCGGCAAATTCCTCGGCGGAGGCAAAACCGGCATTGCGGCGGGCTTCACGCAGACGGTCGGCAATCCGTTCCATGGCAGGTCCCCTTCGAGCGGCCGGCAGCGGGCCGGCAATCGTCATTATCAATCCGATTCCGACTTTTTCAACGTAAAATTGATAATAAAACCAAGGAGTTCGTTAACCATACCCGTTTAGGGAACAAGATTTTGTGTCGTGTGTCAATAAATTAAGGGGCGAAGCGAAAGTGTCATAGGATCAGGGTCGAACTCAGTGCAGACTCGGTTTCGAACTCGGAGGCGAACTCGCAAATCAGTGGAAATCATGGCTCTGCACCGAAAGTTCGAGCTGGCCCTGCCCGCCGCCGGCCTCGCCGATCCGCCGCAAGTCCGAAGTCCAATCCTGCAACCGTTCGGCGACGACATGGATCACCTCACCCTGGATCTGGAGCTTGCCGGTGCAGGCGATCATCCGCCCGCCCATGACGATGCGGCGGAAACGCTCGAACACCGGGATCCACACCACCAGATTAGCGATGCCGGTCTCGTCCTCGAGCGTCATGAACACGACATTGCCTTTGCCCGGCCGCTGGCGGACCAGCACGATGCCGGCAACGGTCAGCCGCTCGCCGTCCCGGCGGTGACGCAAGCTCGCCGCCGGGACGATGCGGCGGCGGGTGAGATCGTCGCGCAGGAACGATAGCGGATGCGCCTTAAGCGACAGGCCGGTCCAGTGATAATCCTCAACGATGTGTTGGCCCAAAGGCATCGCCGGCAATGGCGCCAGCACGTCGGGCGAGGTCGCCGCGGGGCGCGCCGCGAACAGCGCCGGCGCCGCGGTCTCGACGCCTTTCATCGCCCATAGCGCCTGGCGCCGGTCGAGACCAAGCGAGCGGAACGCGTCCGCCTCCGCCAGCCGCTCCAGCGACTTGCGGTCGAGGCCCGAACGGCGCACCAGATCGTCGACGCTGGAATAGCCTTCGCTTCGACTTTCCACCAACTTGTCCAAGCTTTCTTGCGGCAATCCCTTCACTTGATTGAAGCCGAGACGCAACGCGCGCCTATTTTTTTCCCCCTCCCCCTTGAAGGGGGAGGGGGCGAGCAGCGGAAGGCTGCGAGCGGGTGGGGGTGATCTCTCCATCGGCATTACCCCCACCCGAAATCTCGCGCTGCTCGATTTCGACCTCCCCATCGAGGGGGAGGTGTCATTTAAAATTTCCAGCGTGCAATCCCATGCGCTCAGATTGACATCGACCCGGCGGACCTCGACGCCGTGCTCACGCGCGTCGCGCACCAGTTGCGCCGGCGCGTAGAAACCCATCGGCTGGCTGTTCAGTAGCGCGGCGGTGAAGACCTCGGGATAGAAGCGCTTGATCCAGGCCGAGGCATAGACCAGCAGCGCGAAGCTGGCGGCGTGCGATTCCGGAAAACCGTATTCGCCGAAGCCCTCGATCTGCTTGAAGCAGCGCTGCGCGAAGTCCGGTTCGTAGCCGTTCGCGATCATGCCGTTGATGAACTTGTCCTTGTATTTCGGCATCGTGCCGTTGTGGCGGAAGGTCGCCATCGCCTGGCGCAGCCCGTTCGCCTCGGCGCCGGTGAAACCGGCCGCGACCATCGACATTTTCATCGCCTGTTCCTGGAACAGCGGCACGCCCAGCGTCTTGCCAAGCACGGTGCGCAGCGCCTCCGACGGAAACACCACCGGCTCTTCGCCGCAGCGGCGCCGCAGATAGGGATGGACCATGCCGCCCTGGATCGGACCGGGCCGCACAATCGCGACCTCGATGACCAGGTCATAGAACTCCTTCGGCTTGAGACGCGGCAGCATGCTCATTTGCGCGCGGCTCTCGACCTGGAACACGCCGACCGAATCGGCGTGCTGCAACATCTCATAAACGGCGGGATCTTCCTTCGGGATGGTGGCGAGGTTGTAATGCTTGCCATAATGCGCGGCGATCAGGTCGAGGCCGCGCCGGATCGCGGTCAGCATGCCGAGCGCCAGGATGTCGATCTTCAAGATGCGCAGCGCGTCGATATCGTCCTTATCCCATTCGATCACGGTGCGGTCTGCCATGGCCGCGTTTTCGATCGGCACCACCTCCTCGAGCGGACCGCGCGTGATGATAAAGCCGCCGACATGCTGCGACAGGTGACGCGGAAATCCGACCAGCTCGGTCGCCAGCGCGAGCGCCAGCTCTAGGGTCGGATCGGCGGGATCGAGCCCCAGTTCGCGCACATGCTGTTGCTGGATCGCGTCGCCGTACCAGCCCCAGACCGTGCCGGCGAGCGCGGCCGTCACATCCTCCGACAGACCCAGCACCTTGCCGACCTCGCGGATGGCGCGGCGCGGCCGGTAATGGATCACGGTCGCGGTCAACGCGGCGCGATCGCGCCCGTATTTGCCGTAGATGAACTGGATGATCTCCTCGCGCCGCTCATGCTCGAAATCGACGTCGATGTCGGGCGGCTCGCGGCGCTGATCGTTGATGAAGCGCTCGAACAGCACGTCGATCATCTCGGGCGAGACCGCGGTGACCCCGAGGCAATAGCACACCACCGAATTGGCCGCCGAGCCGCGGCCCTGGCACAGGATTTCGCGGCGCTCCGCCTCCTTCATGATGGAATGAACGGTGAGGAAGTAGGGCGCGTAATCGAGCTTCTCGATCAACCGCAGCTCGGTTTCAATACGCTCCGTCACATGATCCGGCACGCCGTCGGGATAGCGCCGGGCGGCGCCGTTCCAGGTCAAGCTTTCGAGCCGTTCCTGCGGCGTGCCGCCGTGCCCGCCGCTTTCATCGGGATAATCGTATTTCAACTCGTTGAGGCTGAATTGGCAGCGCCCGACGATTTCGACGGTGCGTTCGAGCGCGCCTTCGTAGCCGCGGAACAGACGCGCCATTTCTTCGGGCGATTTCAAATGCCGCTCGGCATGCGCGTTGAGGCGAAACCCGGCCTCGGCCAACGTGCAGCCTTCGCGGATGCAGTTCACCACGTCCTGCAGGCGGCGACGCTCCGGCGCGTGGTAAAGCACGTCGTTGGTCGCGACCAGCGGCACGCCGACTTGCTCCGCCAGTTGTTTGAGACGATGCAGACGCTTGGCGTCGTCGCCGCGATAGAGATGCTGTGCCGCGAGATAAACGCGGCCGGGAAAATCGGTTTTTAGCCGATGAAGAAATTCGGTGAAATCGTCCTCAAGGAAATTCTCCGGCGGCAGCGCGACAAGGATCTGACCTTCACCAAATTCGAGGAGGTCGTCGTAAAACAACTTGCACTGCGCCTTTTCCGCGCGCCGCTTGCCACGCGTCAGCAGCCGCGTCAGCCGCCCATACGCCGCCCGTGAGGTGGGGTAACAGAGGAGGGTACGTCCGGCAGCAAGCTCAGCCGACGGACGCTTCACAAGACTCAATCTGCTTTTCCCCTCTCCCCTTGAGAGAAGTCGGAGACTCCGAGCGGGTGGGGGGTATTGGTACCGGTCGTACCCCCCACCCGAAATGCCTCGCTTCCGCTCGGACATTTCTTCCCTCCCCCTCAAGGGGGGAGGGGAAAGCATCGCCGGATAATCCCAGCCGGCAGCCGACCACGAAACCCAGGCCCTGCTCTTCCGCCGCGACATGGCCGCGGACGATGCCGGCGAGCGTGTTCGCGTCGGTGATGGCGATGGCGCGATGGCCGAGCGCCTTCGCCTGCTCCACCAGCTCGTGCGGATGCGACGCGCCGCGCAGAAAGGAGAAATTGCTGGTGCATTGCAGCTCGGCGTAGCCGGTCATGCGTAAAGCCCATGCAGGAACCAGCGCGCGCGCGTCTCGGGCCGATAGAGGCCGGCGCGGAACAGCCAATAGCGGCGGCCGTCCGCGTCCTCGATGCGGTAATAGTCGCGCAGCAGTTCGGCCTCGCGCGCGCCGCGCCACCACTCGCCCATGATGCGCTCCGGCCCTTCGGCGCGCGCGACGTGATACAGGCGTCGGCGCCAGCGGAACATCAGCGGCGGATCGTCCGGCACCGGCGCCACCGCCTCGATCGGTTCGGGCCGCGAGAGCAGGCGCACCGGGCGCGGCTTCCCCGCGTCCCACGCCGCGCCGCCGGGCGCGAAAGCGAAGACGAAACGCTGCGCGCGCTCCGGCAGATGCGCGTCGTGCGGCAACAAGCGCCCGACCGACCGCGCGCCCAGCCGGTTGGCCAGCCGGTCGATGAGCACGGATGTGTCATCGTCCATTGCGACTTGCGGTTTCCCGTCATTCCCGCGAAAGCGGGAATCCAAAGCGAGCTGCCGCGCCTCCAGCTTCTCGACCGTCTTCGCCGCTAGCACCATGTCCTCGATGCCGAGGCCGGGATCGATCCGTTCGATCCGCTCGGCGAAGAGGCGCATGAGATGCGCGACGTCGCGGCTCGGCCGTGCGGTGCCGATGGCGAGCGACGCGCTTTCGCCGTCGACGCGATGCAGCGTCAGCGCCAGCAGCCGCGCACCCAACGCCTCCTCGGCGAGACGGCGGCACAATTCCTCGAGCAGCAAGCGGATCGCGGCCGCGATGTCGGCTTGCGTTGCGATCGGTTCGGCGAAGCTGCACCGCGTCCAACGCGGCGGCGCCGGCGGCAGCGGCGACAGCGCCTCCCTGCCGAGGCATAGCGCCTCGTCGAGCCGCGCCATCAATTGATCGTCGAACCGCGCCGCGAGATCGGCGCGCGGCAGCGGATAGAGATCGCCGATGCGGCGCAGGCCCAATCGCTCCAGCGCCGCGACTGTCTCGGCGTCGAGGCGCAACGCGCGCACCGACAGCGGCGCCAGCGCCGCGCGCGTCTCGCCCGGCGCGACCGCGTTGACGTCGCGCTCGCCGCCGCGCGCCATCGCCCAGGCGCCGCCGATCGTGTCGGCGATGCCCACGCGCGCGGTCACGCAGCGCGCCGCCAGCCGCGCGACCAGCTCGGCGCCAAACCGGTCCTCGCCGCCGGCGAGATGGGCGCAGCCGGTGATGTCGAGCAGGATGCTGTCCGGCCCATGCGGCACGGTCCACGGCGAATAGCGTCCGCACCATTGCGCCAGCCGCAACAGCGCCGCCGCGTCGCCCTCGGGGTCGGCCTGCGCCACCGCGAGGTTCGGCACCTGCGCCCGCGCGTCGGCGAGCGCCAAGCCGGGCAGCAGCCCTTGCGCCTCGGCCGCCGGATTGACGGCGCTGACGAGACGGCGATTGCCGATGGAGATCGCCTGTACCGCCGGTCTATGCCCGGCGTCGCTCCCGCCGCGCCGTTCCATCGCCCAGCGCGGCAGGTAGAGCGACATGACCCGTCGCATCGCAAGCCTCCACGATCCATTCCGCCAGCGCGGCGCCCCGCGCGCGCCATAGTTCGAGCCGCCAGCGCGGCCGGCCCAATCCCGGCTCGCCCGGCGCCGGCACGCTCGGCAGCGGCGCCACGGTCCAGCGCGTCACCGCGGCGTTGGGTGCCCGCGCCGTCGCGCTTGGCATGCGGAAGCGCCGCAAGGCGAACGCGGTGACGCAAGAGGTCTCGGCCGCGAGCTGCAACCGCCGGCTCGCCGGGCCGGGCAGGTCCGCGATCTCGCCCACCACCGCGGCGAGCGCGCGGGTGCGCAGCCCCTCTTCCATCGCCCACAGCAGATCGGCGGCGTTGCGCGCGCGGGCGAGCACCAGCCGTTCCGGCGCGAGGCCGCTGGCGGCAAGGCCCGGGCCATAGAGATCGCCGGCGCCGGACTGGCACCACAAAATCTGTTTGGCCGGATCGAGCCGGGCGCAAAGACCGGCGATGAAGGCTGCCGGCGCCGAGCCATCCTCTTCGTCCGGCCCAACCCCGCTCACCTCATGGAGCGCCCCCAGCGCCAGGCCGCCGCCCGGCAAGCGTCCGTCGATCTCGGCCACGCCGAACGGCAGCACCGGCGCGGCCTCACCGGCCTGGCCGTGCGCGCCCCGCTCGATGCGGGCGACCCGCCGCCGCAATTCCTCGATCCGCTCGGGGTTGACCAGCTCCAGCATAATTGTTCATGATTTGTTCTTTTCAAAAAAGAGTTAATAGCCTCGAAAGAGCTATCTATCTAAAGGAAATCCTATGCCCAGCCGGACCTATACCCTCTTTGCCATGCCATTCGCGGCCGGAAGCAGATCGTTTGCACCTATGGCGGCTATCGGCGCGAGCTTTGCCCGATCCTGCTCGGCCATTCCCAGGGCGAGGAAAAAGCACTGACGTTCCAGTTTGCCGACCAAAGCAGCTCGGGCCTGCCGCGCGGCGGCGAATGGCGGTGCCTGTTTCTGGCGCGGGTCGGCGACGTTCAGCTCCGCGACGGGCCGTAGCATGCCGGCGACAGCCACCGCCAGCCGCAAGGTTGCGTCGAGCTCGTCGATCTCGATGTCAACCCGCTAAGCCCCTACCGCCCGAAACGCCGAAGCCAATCATCCCGCCCATAAGGCGACGCCCCACCCGAAACGGCAATCAGCTCATCCGCACTTTTGCTTCCCGCCACCGTTTGCCGTCATCCTGCAAAGGCTCCAGCGTGTCCTGGATTTCGTCCGCCACAGCGACATGCTTTGGATTGACGCTCGTGAAAGCCTCTTCCGTCACCAACAACAATATCCCGCCGTCCGACGTTTTCTCGACGATAGTGGACGCGGGCGGCGAAATTCGTTTTGCAGGCAGCATCAGTTTCCTATTTTCCCCTGAACTCCGGCGCCGTCTTGGCCAGGAACGCGCGCACCCCTTCGCGGAAATCGTCAGTGTCGAAGGTCTCATAAGGCTCGTCGCGTTCGGACGGGGAAAGCGGCGTTGGGTCGGCGAGGCGGCGGGCGAATTTCTTGTGCCAGCGATTGACCAGTGGCGCGCCGGCGGCGATGCGGTTGGCGGTGGCGAACGCCTCCTCCAGCACCTTGCCGTCCGGCACCATCCGCGTCACCAGTCCTTTCGCCAGCGCCTCCGCCGCGCCGAAGACGCGGCCCTCGAGCAAAATCTCCAGCGCCACCTGCCGCCCGACCCGCGCGATCAACGCGCCGATCTCGGGATAGGCCATGGTCACGCCGATACGGTTGATCGGCACGCCGAAACGGCTGCCCTCGCCGCAAATGCGGATGTCGCACATCATCGCGAGCTCGATGCCGCCGCCGACGCAGATGCCTTCGATCGCGGCGACGGTGGGATGGCGGCATTCGTCAATGGCCCGCATCGCGCTGTGCATGACACCGCCATAGCCGCGCGCTTGTTCCGAATTGGACCGGCGCTCGCCGAACTCCGCGATGTCGGCGCCGGGCGCGAACGCCTTGCCGCCGGCGCCGCGCAGGATGATGCAGCGCAGCCCGTCGTCCCGTTCGAGCGCGGCGAAGATCGTGCCGACATCCCGCCACATCTCGAAGGTCAGCGCATTGAGCCGCTCCGGCCGGTTGAGGATCACCGTCGCGATCTGATCGCTTCGCTCCAACACCACCAAGGCCGACATCTCGCTCTCCCTTGCCCGCGACTTACCCTAGCATGGCGCGGCCATTGCCTGCATCGCGGCGCGGCATCACATTAGACGGCGAACCTAAGAAGAATATCCCGCTCTTGCTGTCCGACATTTTCTCCCACGTCCATACCGCAATCGCTCATTACGGCTATGCCGCAGTGGCGCTCGGCATTCTGCTCGAGGATTTCGGCTTGCCGACACCTGGCGAAACGCTGTTGATCGCGGGCGCGATCGCCGCATCGCAGGGCGACCTCAACATCTGGCTCTTGCTGTTCCTCGGCTGGCTCGGCGGCGTGGTCGGCGACAATATCGGCTATGTCATCGGCCGCAGCGGCGGACATCGGCTGATGCTGCGCTATGGCGGCCGCATCGGCGTCACCGAAGCCAAGCTCAAGCAAGTCGAGGGCTTTTTCGCGCGTTACGGCGGCTGGGTCATCGTGTTCGCGCGCTTTGTGGTCGTGGCGCGCCAGTTCAACGGCATCGTCGCCGGCACGCTGGAAATGCCGTGGTGGCGCTTCGTTACTCTGAACGCCATCGGCGCCGCGCTGTGGGTCGGATTCTGGGGCGGCCTCGCTTACACGCTCGGCAAGCGCTTCTATTTGATTTCACGGTATATGACGGTGCTCCAGCCATCCATCTACGCGCTCGGCGGCGTCGTGCTGATCGCCGGGCTGGGCTATTTGTTGTGGCGTGCCCGGCACGTCATCCGGCGCGGCATTCGCGGCAAATAAGCCGGTCGGCGTCGCGGCATTGATCGTTACGCCTCTTTCCGGACCAGCGCCTGCCCGCGAACCGCGCTCAAGCTGCGCGCGGCCGTGATGGCCTCGAGATCGAGGCGGATTTCGATCAGCGCCGGCTTGCCGGACTCTGCGCGCGGGCGAAGGCGGCGGCGAATTGCTCGGTGCGCTCGACCACCTCGCCGTGCCCGCCATAGGCGCGCGCCAGCGCCGCGAAATCGGGATTGGCGAGGTCGGTGCCGACGGTTCGGCCGGGATAATGCATCTCCTGATGCATGCGGATGGTGCCGTAGGAACCGTTGTTCAGCAGGATGGCGACCAGTTTGAGCTTGTTGGCGACTGCGGTGGCGAATTCCTGTCCGGTCATCAGGAAATCGCCGTCGCCGGTGAAGCACAGAACGGCGCGCTGCGGCTGACGCAGCGCCGCGGCGACGGCCGCCGGCAACCCGTAACCCATCGACCCGCTGGTCGGCGCGAGCTGCGTGCCGAAGCCGCGATAGCAATGGAAGCGATGCACCCAAGTGGCGAAATTGCCTGCGCCGTTGGCGAAGATCGTATCGGCGGGAACATTCGCGTCGAGCCAGGCGACGATCTCGCTCATCTGCACGGCGCCGGGATTTTTCACCGGTGTCCGATAAGCAAGATAGTCGGCATGCATCTCGGCGGTCAGGGACGCCCAGCGCGGCGCGGCGACGGGCGGCAGCGCCGCCAGCGCTGCCGCGACATCGCGCGACGCGGCATTGATCGCCAGAAACGGGCGATAGACGCGGCCCAGTTCCTCCGGGTCAGGATAGACATGAATCAATTTCTGCTTCGGCACCGGAATGTCGAGGAGTGAATAGCGGCTGGTAGTGACTTCGCCCAGCCGTGTGCCGATGGCGACGATCAGATCGGCGTCACGCAAGCGCTGCGCCAGTTTGGGATTGATGCCGATGCCGACATCGCCAGCGTAACATTCATGCGCGTTGTCGAACAGATCCTGGCGCCGGAAGGCGCAGCCGACCGGAAGCTTGTTGGCGGCGGCGAAGCCTTGGATTTGTGCCACGGCATCGCGGTTCCAAGTCGAGCCGCCGAGCAGCAGGAACGGCCGCTCGGCCCGCGCCAGCGCCTCGCGAAACACGGTCAACGCCGCCGGGCTCGGATAGGTCGCGGCGATCCGATAGTGGGCGCCGTCATCGACCGACGCCGTCTCGGTCAGCATATCCTCCGGCACCACCACGACCACCGGGCCGGGCCGGCCGTTGGCCGCGACATGAAACGCCTGGCTGACGATTTCCGGAACAGCGGCGGGATTTTCGATCTGCGCCACCCATTTCGCCACCGGCCCGAACATCTGGCGATAATCGATGCCCTGCAGCGCCTCGCGCTCCAACGTGCCGCGCGCGACCTGGCCGATGAACATGACCAGCGGCGTCGAATCCTGCCGCGCGATGTGCAGACCCGCGCTGCCGTTCATGGCGCCCGGCCCGCGCGACACCATGACGATGCCGGGCTTGCCGGTAAGCTTGGCGTCGGCGTCGGCCATCATCGTCGCGCCGCCCTCCTGCCGGCAAGTCACCAGACGGATCGCGGGCACGTCGTAAAGCGCGTCCAGCACCGCGAGATAGCTCTCGCCCGGCACGCAGAACACTGTGTCCGCGCCGTGGACCAGGAGCTGGTTGACCAGGATGCGCGCGCCGGTGCGCGACCGGTTGCTCATCTAGCGCAGCGGCGAAAACGCGGTCGGCACCAGGATGCGATTTTCCATCGCGGTGACCAGCGGCTGCATCTTGGCGAGATAGGCCTGCCACGCCGGATTGGCCGCCAGCGCCGCGCGGCGCTTGGTGCGCTCCTCCATGCTGTCATAGGCCCAGAGATGGACCACGGTGCTCATCTTGCCGATCTCGGTGACGAAATAGCCGACGAGGTGGCCGAGCGTCTTGGTCTGCAACTCAAGCCCCTCGGTCTGATAGAGCTTCAGATATTCCCCCATCTTGCCGATATGGATGGTGTAGGTGCGTTCATCGACGATCATGGTTCAGCCCTCCCGCGGCCGCCGCCGACGATGGTCTTAGCGGCATTCCGGCCGTCATGCTATTCTCTCCGTCAAACTGAGCAATTGTTGGGAGATTAAACATGCCACAGACGGTCGATTTCGCGGTGGGCGCCGGCGTCAAGCGGCGTCTCGTCAACGAGCCGATCAGCGACGCCGAGATGCGGGTGCGGATCGAGCTTGCCGCGGCATATCGTTTGGCGCAGCTCAACGGCTGGGACGAGCTGATCTACAACCACATCTCCGCGCGCGTCCCCGGGACCGAGGATCATTTCCTCATCAACCCCTACGGCCTGTCGTTCGACGAGGTGACGGCGTCGAACCTGGTCAAGGTCGATCTCGACGGCAACATCATCGGCAACTCGGACTATCCGATCAACGGCGCCGGCTTCACCATTCACAGCGCGATCCATGCCGCCCGGCACGACGCGGGTTGCGTGCTGCACCTGCACACCGAAGCGGGCGTCGCGATATCCGAGTTGGAGGAAGGGCTGCTGCCGCTGTCGCAAACCGCGATGCTGTTCCACAATCGCATCGCGTTCCACGAATATGAAGGCATCGCGCTCGATCTTGACGAGCGGAGGCGCTTGATCGACGATCTCGGCGACAAGTCGGTGATGATCCTGCGCAATCACGGCACCCTCGTCACCGGACGCAATGTCGGCGAGGCCTATGTCCAGATGTACCTCCTGGAGAAGGCGTGCAAGTCGCAGCTCGCTTCGATGGCGTGCAACATCCCGATCCACCGCGCCAGCAAGGAGGTCGCGGACAGGACCGGCAAGATGTTCAACGCCGGCATGCCGCGTTATGGCGGCGCCGACACTGCCTGGGCGGCGATGATGCGGCGGCTCGACCGGATCGACACCTCGTACAAGAATTGACCGGCGCCGCGAATCGCGCGACCAAGGCCGGGTGCCCAGCGAAACCACGACCGCCCCGCGTATCGATGTCATCGCGGGCGCGCCCGAACTCTCGATCGTCGTTCCGACCCTCAACGAGCGCGACAATATCCGGCCGCTGATCGCGGAAATCGAAACGGTGCTGTCGGGGGTCCGCTGGGAAATTATTTTCGTCGACGACGATTCCCGCGACGGCACCTCCGATCTGGTGCGCGAGCTGGCCCGCGCCGACCCGCGCGTCCGCGGCCTGCAGCGCATCGGCCGCCGCGGCCTGTCGACGGCGTGCATCGAAGGCGTGCTGGCAAGCGCGGCGCCGTTCGTCGCGGTGACCGACGCCGACCTGCAGCACGACGAGCGGCTTTTGCCCGACATGCTGCAAACGCTGAAGACCGAGCCCTACGATCTCGTCATCGGCAGCCGCTATGTCGGCGGCGGCAGCACCTTCGACTGGAACAAGCGGCGCGCGCGGATCAGCAATCTGGCGACGCGGCTCTCTCGCCTCATCTGCAAGGCCGACATCGCCGACCCGATGAGCGGCTTCTTCATGATGCGGCGCGAGGCGTTCGAGGGCGCGATGCGGCGCCTCTCCGGCCAGGGCTTCAAGATTCTGCTCGACCTGCTCGCCTCCTCGCCCCGGCCGATCCGGTTCAAGGAGCTGCATTACGATTTCCGCCCGCGCCAGCACGGCGCGAGCAAGCTCGATTCCTTGGTGGCGTGGGAATTCGGCATGCTGATCGCCGACAAGCTGATCGGCCACATCGTGCCGGTGCGATTCGCCCTGTTCGCCTTCATCGGCTGCATCGGCCTCGTGGTCCAGCTCGCGGTGCTGTGGCTCGCCCTCCGCTTCGCGGCCTTGGGCTTCGCCGCCGCGCAGTCGCTGGCGGTGATCGTCGCCATCGCCTCGAACTTCCTGATGAACAATTTCTTCACCTACCGCGACCAGCGCCTCAAAGGCTGGCCGCTATGGCGCGGGCTGATCACCTTCTATGTGATTTGCAGCATCGGCGCGGTGGCGAATGTCGACGTCGCCGCCTATGTCTTCGACCAGCGCCCGGTGTGGTGGCTGGCCGGCATTGCCGGCGCGCTGATCGGTTCGGTGTGGAACTACGCGGTGTCGGCGGTCTTCACCTGGCGGCGGCGCTAGTCCGGCCGCGGGCCGCGCGGCGCCCGCTCGAACAGGAAATCCTGCACTGAGCGGAACAGTTCAAGCCGATGCCGCTCCATCATCAAGTGATGCGTACCCTCGCCGATCATGACGTACCGCTTCATCGGCGTGTTGGTGAGCAGCGAAAATAATTTGTGCGACATGTAGGGCGGCGTGTCGGCGTCCCATTCGCCTTGGATGAGCAGCACCGGCACGGTGATTTTCGCCGGGTCGTAAGTGGACTTGCCGGCGAACCAGATGTCCTTGAAGTCCTCGATCACGCCGTTAGGCGCGCGCAACACCGGCGGACTTTGCTTGGCGCCGATCGGGTCCTCGGACCAGGTTGCGTTCGCCCAGGTATCGAACCAGCCGCGCGGGATCAGCGTCGCGGCCTTGTCCGGCGCCACGCCCCGCACCCAGCGTTTCAGCGCGTCTTCCTTAGTGACGGTGCGATAGGCCGGGATCGGTCCCTTGAACGGCGAGGCACCCTCCGCGATCCAAACCGGTGCGTAGAGCACGAGGCGGTCGACCTTGTCGTCATGGCGCGCGGTGTAGGTGGCCATGATCGTGGTGCCCCACGACCAGCCGATCAGGTCGAGCTTGTCGAGATGCCGCTTCGCCAAGATCATGTCGATCACGGTGCCGACATTCTTCACGGCGTCCTCGGTCGAGACCAGTGGCGGATTCTTGTCGGCCGCCTGGTCCATCTGCGGCGGCCGCGTGGACTTGCCGTATCCGGGAAGATCGACCATCCAAACGTCGAAGCCGCGCTCCGCGATATAGTCCATCCACGAAAAACCGCCGAGCTTCAGATCGAACGACGTGTCCGCCGGGTACGTCGCGCCATGGACGAACAGCACCGTACGGTCGGGGCCGAAATCCATGCGGTCGGCCGGATGCTTGTTGCGGACGAAAAGCTGAATCCCGGCATCGGGCGACGGCACCATCATGTCTTCCGCGACCAGAGGCGGGCGGTCGGCCGCGACCGCCCGCAATGTCGGCAGTGCCGCGACGGCAAATGCGATACAGATCGCTGCGCCGAGCCAGGCGCGCCCGTTGCCTATCATGCTTGCCTCCCTTGCGTTTACTGGCGGCGGCCGGTGCGCAGGACGTAACGGTCGCCGCTCTTGCTTTCGAACAGCACGTCGATCATGGGATGGTTGACCGGTCCGTTCTCCGCGTCCGGCAGCAGATTTTGCTCCGAGACATAGGCTTCGTAGGGACCGCCCTGCGCGTTTTGCGCCAGCAAATGGTAGAACGGCTGGTCCTTCGATGGCCGCCGCTCGATCGGAATCGACTGGTACCACTCCTCGGTATTGGCGAATACCGGATCGACGTCGTAGATGACGCCGCGAAACGGATAAAGCCGATGGCGTACGATTTCGCCTAACGCGAATTTCGCTTGCCTGGTCACCGGACCGGTCGTCACGGGAATATCCGTATCCTGCGCATGTCGATGATTTTATCGAATATTTGCCGGAAATGCGCGCGCAATCGACCACAGCGTCGTGAACGAACCGATGATGGCCCACGCTTCGAGCGTTCCCCCTCCATCCCACCGAATACTCGATGTTCCGGCGGCAATTCCGGTGGCGACGGAGCGCCACCCGCGCGAGCGTCTTCGCGCGAAGAGCGCGGGGCGCGCGCCCATAGGTAAATTCCGAGGATATTTCTCGCCACAAAAGTCTCCACCTCAATATCGCCGGGATCCAACGCGACCAGGTGACAGGAGATATCCGAATGATTGCCACGATCCGCCGCGCAAGCCTCGCCGCCTTGTTCGCCGGCTTTGTCGCAGGTCCTGCTCTTGCAGCCGATTTGGACGGCATGGACAACGCCGGGCCGGATCAGGCAGCTGGATCGACGGCCTATTCCGGTTCCACCCCTTCGCCTTCGCCCTCGGGCTTGGACTTCGACAACGGTTCGGATATGGCGCACAGCATCGCCGGACGTCCGAATAACGATGCCGGCACGCCGATAAACAACGGGCCTGCGTTGCCGAGCGGCAATAGATCGTATTGAAAACCCGGAAGATCAAAAGGGGGCCCCGTCGAAACGGGCTCTCGCTATGCCAGTTTCAGTCCGCGACACGGCAAAATTCGATCAGCGCGCCCGCTGCCGTTTCCCACCTGTTGGAGTGCGGTCTGATTTTCTGCGCTCGCTCGTAGTGCACTGTCCGCGCGACGCGCGGGCCGCAAAATGCTGCACATTATGTACCGCATTTGAAATCCGCGCGAAATCGGTGAATTGGCGGAGGGAGGGGGATTTCGAACTCCCGATAGAGCTTTAAGGCCCTATAACGGTTTAGCAA
>CAVSQC010000041.1:0-73390 GCA_963729845.1 uncultured Alphaproteobacteria bacterium | reverse complement strand
TAAGCAGGCATGTTCGGCTTTGTCAGGCAGGGCAGGCGGGACGGTCAGAGGATTTTGCTAACACTGGCCGCCGGCCTCGTTTTGGCCGCGGGCCCGGCCGGGGCGGCGGAGCTCGCGTCACCCTGGTTCGTCACCGACCAAGGCCGCGTGCGCCTGGTCTCCGGACAGGATTCGGTCGGACCGAGCGGCGCGGTGCCGCTCGGCCTCGAATTCGAGCTCAAGCCGCACTGGAAAATCTATTGGCGCTCGCCGGGCGACGCCGGCTATCCGCCGCGCATCGATTGGGCCGGATCGCAAAATCTGGAGAAGGCGACGTTCGGCTGGCCGGCGCCGGAGCGCTTTGCGGTGCTTGGCCTGCAAACGGTCGGCTATGAGGGACACGTCGTGCTGCCGATCACGGCCGCTGCGACGCAACCGGGCCTGCCGCTCGTCCTCAAGGCGGCGCTGAGCTATCTCACCTGCAGTGAAATTTGCGTGCCGTACGACACGAAACTGTCGCTCGACCTGCCGTCGGGCGACGGCGTGCCTTCGGGCGATGCGGGATTGATCGCGCGCTTCGTCGCGCGTGAGCCATCGCGACAACAGACCGCGGCCTTGTCGTTGCGGGCGGCGACCGTGATTCCAGGCGCGCATCCGGTACTGGAGCTACGCGTCGCCGCGATGCCGCCGCTCCGATCGCCCGATGCATTCGTCGAGGCCGGCGACATCGCATTCGGCGCGCCGCGCATTTCGGCCGATGACGGCGACGGCGAGACCGTGATGCGTCTCGCCATGACCGGGCCGCGCGCTCATGGCGCGAATCTCGCCGGCGAGCGGTTCGACGTCACCGTGGTCGATGGCGATCGCGCGCTCGAAACCTCGGTGATGCCGTCGGTCGGCGCGCCCGCGCCCGACACGGCTCATTTCTTGCGCATGATCGGCGTGGCGCTACTCGGCGGCCTGATCCTGAACGTCATGCCTTGCGTATTGCCGATTTTGTCGCTGAAGCTTTTGGGCATCGCCAGCGTCGGCGGCCGGGCGCGCGGCCAGATCCGGCTTGGCCTGTTGGCGTCGGCGGCCGGGATCGTGGCGGCGTTCCTGGTGCTGGCCGGAGGGACCATCGCGTTGCGCGCGGCCGGCTTCGCGGTCGGCTGGGGCATTCAGTTCCAGCAGCCGCTGTTCCTGATCTTCATGATGGCGTTGCTGACCTTGTTCGCCGCCAATCTCTGGGGCCTGTTCGAGGTGCCGCTCCCGAGCGCCGTCGCCGGATGGGGCGGCGCCGACCATGGCCGCGGCATGCTCGGCAATTTCGCCGCCGGGGCCTTCGCCACCTTGCTGGCGACGCCCTGCTCAGCGCCTTTTGTCGGCACGGCGATCGGTTTCGCGCTGGCGGCGGACGGCGGCACGATCGTCGCGATCTTCCTGGCGATGGCGATCGGTCTGGCGCTGCCGTATCTCGCCATCGCCGCCGTGCCGGGCTTGGTCGCGTGGCTGCCGCGCCCCGGTCGGTGGATGATCGTGCTACAGCGCGTGCTCGGCATCGCCTTGGCGGCAACCGGCTTGTGGCTTGCCTGGGTGCTCGCGGCGGAGAGCGGCGTCACCGCGGCGTTGGTCGCCCTGGCGTTGATGGCGGCGGTGCCGGTCGCGCTTTATCTCCTGCGCCGCATTCCGGCGCGCGCCGCGCTGGTCGCCGCTCTGATCGCCCTCGCGTTTCTGATTCCGGCGGCGCTGCCGTCGCCGCCAGCGCCGAACCGGCGAACGCCCAGGGATTCTGGCAGCCCTTCGATCCCACCGCGATCGCGCGTCTGGTGGGGCAGGGCCGCACCGTGTTCGTCGACGTCACGGCGGATTGGTGTCTGACCTGCAAGCTCAACGAGCGCCTGGCCATCGACACGCCGGCGGTGCGGCGACGCCTGGCGGCGAAGGACGTGGTGGCGATGCGCGCGGACTGGACCCGTCCCAGCGACCAGATCGAGCGCTATCTCCAAGGGTTCGGCCGCTACGGCATCCCGTTCAATGCGGTCTATGGGCCGGCGCTGCCGGAAGGCCGCGCGCTGCCGGAATTGCTCACTCCCGACGCGGTCGCCTCCGCGCTCGACCGATCCCGCAAAGGGGGATGATTTTCGGGACCGCTGCCATTATGGTGGCGGCCCTGAATTATCGAAGCCGCCGGGGCTCACCCGGGGCGACCATCCAGAATGAAGGGGCAGGCGATGACCATCAAAGTCGGCGACAAGATTCCGAACATGAAATTCAAGGTGCGCCAGGGCGGCGATCCGAAGGACCTGACCACCGACGAGCTGTTCAAGGGTAAGAAGGTGGTGCTGTTCGCCGTGCCGGGGGCGTTTACCCCGACCTGCTCGATGAAGCATCTGCCCGGCTTCATCCAGAAATACGACGAGCTGAAGAAGAAGGGCGTCGACACTGTCGCGTGCCTGTCGGTCAACGACCATTTCGTCATGGGCGCGTGGGCCAAGGATCAGGGCGCCGGCGACAAGATCGCGATGATAGCGGACGGCAACGGCGACTTCACCCGCGCCGTCGGCCTGACGCTCGACGGCAGCGGTTTTGGCCTTGGCGAGCGCTCCCAGCGTTACGCCATGGTGGTCGACGACGGCACGGTGAAGCAGCTCAACGTCGAGAAGGGCGGCGCCTTCGAGGTATCGAGCGCGGAAGCGATCCTTTCGGCGCTGTAGTTCGGAGTTTTCAGTTGTCAGTTGTCGGTTTTCAGTTATCGCCGGTCGTGCCGATGACTGTTAACTGACGACTGATAACTGTCCGCTTCCTGATACCTCCCATCGATCCTGTCCGGGTGGACATGATGCCGCGAAACCCCCATCATTCGTGGGTTTTGCGGGAGTTTTCATGACCGACATTACCGCCAACAGCATCAGGCGCGACGTCAAGACCATCGGCATGGTCTCGACCGTGCACGGCATGAGCCATTTCTATCAGCTCACCCTGCCGCCGCTGCTGCCGGTGCTGAAAGTCGCGTTCGGCGTCTCCTATACCGATCTCGGCCTGTTGATGTCGGCGTTCTATATTTGCTCCGGCCTGGCGCAGACCCCGGCGGGATTCCTGGTCGACCGGCTCGGCGCGCGCACGGTGCTGATGAGCGGCCTCGCCGTCTACGGCGTCGGCATCGCCTTGATCGGCACGGTGCCGCAATTCTGGATGCTGCTGCCGTGCGCCGGTCTCGCCGGCATCGGCAACAGCGTATTCCATCCCGCCGATTATTCGGTGCTGACCGCGAACGTCACGCCGGGCCGCATGGCGCGCGCTTACAGCGCGCACGCGCTCTCGGGCAATGTCGGTTGGGTCCTGGCGCCGCTGACGGTGCTGGGGCTGACCGGCGTGATCGGCTGGCAGCACGCGCTGCAAGTGGTCGGCTTGTTCGGCGTGGCGCTGGCGATTTGGCTGGCGCTGTTCGGCGGGCTGCTCGACGAGAACACCGGCCGGGCGCGGCGCGCGCAGGGCGGCACCACGCCGGCGCGGGCGTTGCTGACGGCGCCGATCCTGATGTGTTTCGCCTATTTCATCGTCGTGTCGGTCGCCGGCACCGCGATCCAGACCTTCCTGCCCGCGACCTTGCATAATTTCCACGGCGTCTCGCTCGATTTCGCCGGCACGGTGCTGACCTTCTACGTGGTCGGCGTCGCCTGCGGCATCATCACCGGCGGCATCATCGCCGACCGCAGGGTCCGGCCCGATCTCATCATCGCCGTCAGCCTGATGGGCGCCGGCGCGTTGATCCTGTTGGTCGGGCTGTTGAGCTTCGCCAATACCGGCCTGATCGCGATGATGATGGCGGTCGGCTTCTGCTCCGGCGTGTCGGGCCCGTCGCGCGATCTCCTTGTGCGGCAATCCTCGCCGCCCGGCGCCACCGGCAAGGTGTTCGGCTTCGTTTATTCGGGTTTTGATGTCGGCTCGGCCATCACGCCATCGATCCTGGGCTTTTTCCTCGACCGCCAGGCGATGATCGCGGTCTTCGTCCTGCCCGCCATCGCCTACATGCTCAGCATCTTCACCGCCGTCTCGCTGGGCACCAAGCGCCGGGCTACTACGGTCGTGGTGGCGCCGCCAGCAGAGGAACCGGCGGAGTAATTGCCGCCGCGCCGCCGGCCCCTTAGGATTGCGCCAGCCTGCCCGGGAGCACATATAGACGGCGCCCATTCATGTCTTATTCCGAAACCACCCGCTCCATCACCGTGTCGGTCGAGCCGACCTATCTCGAGGATCAATCCTCGCCGGCGGAAGACCGCTATGTCTGGGCCTATCACGTGCGGATCGAGAATAACGGCGGCGAGACCGTGCAATTGCGCCGCCGCCACTGGAAGATCACCGACGGGTTGGGCCGGACGCAAGAGGTGCGCGGCCCCGGCGTGGTCGGCGAGCAGCCGGTGCTGGCCCCGGGCCAGTCGTTCGAATACACCAGCGGCACCCCGCTCACCACGCCGTCCGGCATCATGGTCGGGAGCTACGAAATGGAGACGCGCCAAGGCGAAAGCTTCCAGATCGCGATCCCGGCTTTTTCCCTCGACAGCCCGCACCAGAGCGTGCGGCTCAACTGACGTTTCAGGAGCTAAGAATGGCCAAGGACAACGGCAAGCGGTCGCAGCGGCCGTCGCGCGAAGAGGCGGAGGCGGCGGTGCGCACGCTGATCGCCTGGGCCGGGGACGATCCCAACCGTCAGGGCGTGAAGGCGACGCCGGACCGCGTCGTGCGCGCGTTCGAGGAATATTTCGACGGCTACGGCATCGATCCCGAGGAGATGCTGGGCCGCACCTTCGACGAGACCGACGGTTACGACGAAG
Organism: uncultured Alphaproteobacteria bacterium; assembly: GCA_963729845.1. Classification (GTDB taxonomy): domain Bacteria; phylum Pseudomonadota; class Alphaproteobacteria; order ATCC43930; family CGMCC-115725; genus JAATGI01. Next base: position 68,597 of record CAVSQC010000041.1, on the reverse strand, counting down.
TCGTGGTGTTGAAGGACATCCGCTTCGAATCGCATTGCGAGCATCATCTGGCGCCGATCATCGGCAAGGCGCATGTCGCCTATCTGCCGAACCGCCGCGTCGTCGGCATCTCCAAGCTGGCGCGGCTGGTCGAGGTGTTCGCGCACCGCCTCCAAATCCAGGAAAAGATGACGGCGCAAATCGCCAACACGCTCGAGGAAGTGCTGCAGCCGCGCGGCGTCGCGGTGGTGGTCGAGGCGGCGCATCAATGCATCACAACGCGCGGCATTCACAAGCCGGGCGTGACGATGGTGACCTCGCGCATGCTCGGCGCCTTCCGCACCGACGCCTCGACGCGCCGCGAGTTCCTGTCGATCATCGGCAATTCATCGGGGGCGGGTGTGCATAACGTTTAAGTTTTCGGTTTTCAGTTTTCAGCAATTAATACTGATCACTGACAACTGACGACTGACAACTAATCCAGCCAGAACCGCCACACCTGCACCGGCAGGAAGTGCAGCCACACCGCGTTGACGCGCGCGGCGTTGATCTGGAGGCGGCGGTGATCGATCGGCGCGACCGGCGCGTTGGTGATCTGGATGAAATGGCCGCCGGGTCCCAATCGCTTCAGGCACGGCATCACCACCGCGCGCTGATCCTCAAGCGGAAACCATTTGATCGGCAGCGTCGAGATCACCGTCGCCAATTGGCCGATGTCGGCGAGCAATGAATTGATCTGCCGCGCATCGCCGAGGATCGCGCGCGTCGCGGGGTAGTGCTGGCGCAAATGCGCCACCAATTGCGGCTCGCTCTCGACCAGAACCAACCGCTCGGCGGGACAGCTGCCGGCGATCAGGCCGCCGGTGATGGTGCCGGTGCCGGCGCCGAGTTCGAGGATCGGACCGGCGCGCTCCAACTGCATCTGCCGCGCCAACACCCGGGCAACGCTCGGGCTGCTTGGCAGCAACGCGCCCATGCCGATGGGATGGCGCAACCAATGGCGCATGAAGATCGGGCGGCCGTGCGCGGCGGACGTCGTCATCTCGACCGATAAACCTCTCGAGCGCAATGCCTAGCATTGCGTCTCAACGCACGCACAGAAATTTTGCAATGATCAATGCGCGCGACGCGGCGTGCGTTCGGGCGGCCGGCTGGCTTCCGCTGCTTCGGCGATGACGATGTCGATCAGCCGGTCGGTGGCGCGGATTTGCTGCGATTGCTCCAATGCCGCGCGGAAAATCGCGCCGGTGCGGGCGTCCGGCACGGTGACGGTGACTTTCTTGCCGGTGGTAGTGGCGCGGTTCAAGGCGGGCGCCAGGATGTTGAGCGCCATCACCGTTACCTCGACGGGATCGATCAGGCCGGCGAAGAACGGAAACACCGGCGCGGACCCGTCATGGCGCCGGCGACGTTGGCCGAACGGGCGCTTCTGGCGCGCCGCCCCGATGAAACGTATCCACCCATGCTTGACCGCGGAACGAAACGGATGATCGGAAGCGTTGGGCTGCATGCCATCCTCGGATGCTGCTGTTCTCCTCGACCGGACCGGCTTGCTTGGTGGTTGTTTGAGTGTCAACGGCTCCCCAAGCCGGTTACTCGGCGGCGGCCGCTCGAAGGACCGGACTCGGCCGTTCCAACGCCGCCTTTTTCATCAACGCCGTATGGTACGGAGGGAAGGGCGGGCGGTCAATATAGCGTCCGACTCCCCGTGTCGTTTTTAGCTGCCCGTCGCGCCATACAACCTTGCCTTGTGACAGAGTGATGACATTGACGCCAGTCACCTCCATGCCTTCGAAAATGTTGTAGTCGACATTCTGGTGATGGGTCTTGGCGGAGATGGTGCGGCTTTTCTTGGTGTCCCAGACCACCAGATCGGCGTCCGAGCCGACCGCGACCGCACCTTTGCGCGGATAAAGGTTGAAGATCTTGGCCGCGTTGGCCGAGGTGATCGCCACAAACTCGTTGGGGGTGAAGCGGCCGGTGTTGACGCCGTGGTGCCACAGCACCTGCATCCGGTCCTCGACGCCGCCGGTGCCGTTCGGGATCTTGGTGAAATCGTTGCGGCCCATCGCCTTTTGCGGCGCGCAGAAACAGCAATGATCGGTCGCCGTGGTCTGCACGATGCCGGCCTGCAGCGCGCGCCACAGCACGGCTTGGTGCTCCTTCGGCCGGAACGGCGGCGACATGACGTGGGCCGCGGCGCGGACGAAATCGGGATCGCGATAGACCGAATCGTCAACCAGCAGATGGCCCGCGAGCACTTCGCCATAGACGCGCTGGCCTTCGCTGCGCGCCCGCGCGATCGCCTCGATCGCCTCCTTGCACGAATTATGGACGATGTAGAGCGGCGTGTTCAGCACCTGCGCCAGCCGAATGGCGCGGTTCGCAGCCTCACCTTCGACCGCTGGCGGCCGCGACAAGGGATGGCCCTCGGGGCCGGTGATGCCCTGCTTCAGGATTTCGCGCTGGAGGTGGAACACCAACTCGCCGTTCTCGGCATGCACGGTGCACAGCGCGCCGAGCTCGCGGGCGCGGGTGAAGCTGTTCACCAGCACCTCGTCGTCGCACATGATGGCGTTCTTGTACGCCATGAAATGCTTGAAGCTGTTGACGCCGTGCTCGGCGACCAGCGTGCCCATGTCCCTGTGCACGCTCTCGTCCCACCAGGTCACGGCGACATGGAATGAGTAGTCGGCCGCCGCCTTCTCCGCCCAGCCGCGCCATTTCTTGTAGGCGCTGAGCAGATTCTCCTTCGGGTCGGGAATCACGAAATCGATGATCATGGTGGTGCCGCCGGCCGCGGCGGCGCTGGTGCCGGTGAAGAAATCCTCCGACGCCGTGGTGCCCATGAAGGGCAACTCCATATGAGTGTGCGGATCGATCCCGCCGGGCATGACGAGCGCGCCGCCCGCGTCGATGATCTCGGCGCCGGCGGGCGCGTCGAGATTAGCGCCGACCGCGACGATCTTGCCGCCGTCCACCAGCACGTCGTGCCGCGCGCTCGCGTCCGCGTTCACCACCGTGCCGCCGCGAATCAGGATCGCCATCTTGCCCTCCGATTCATGCTTCTCGCTTCATCGCAAAGCCTATGCCAAACTTGACCGATTGATCAAGGTTGGGAGCCTTGCCGCCATGCCCGATACCGCCGCCGTCCGGGTGCCGAACGATCTCGAATCCTTCTGGATGCCGTTCACCGCGAACCGCCAGTTCAAGTCGCGGCCCCGTCTGCTGGTTGGCGCCAAGGGCATGCATTATACCAGCCACGACGGCCGCCAGATACTCGACGGCACCGCCGGCATGTGGTGCTGCAACGCCGGGCATGGCCATCCCAAGATCGTAAGGCGATCCAGGCCCAGGCGGCGGAACTCGATTACGCGCCGGCCTTCCAGATGGGCCACCCCAAGGCGTTCGAGCTCGCCTCGCGCATCGCGGCGCTATTCCCGGGCGATCTCAACCGCGTGTTCTACACCAACTCCGGCTCGGAATCGGTCGAGACCGCGCTCAAGATCGCGATCGCCTACCAGCGCGTCATCGGCCAAGGCACACGCACGCGGTTGATCGGGCGCGAGCGCGGCTATCACGGCGTCAATTTCGGCGGCATCTCGGTCGGCGGCATTCCCAACAACCGCAAATTCTTCGGCACCGGTCTGGGCGGCGTCGATCATCTGCGCCACACCCATCTGCCCGACCGCAACGCCTTCGCGCGCGGCGAGCCGCTGCACGGCGCCGAGCTCGCCGACGATCTGGAGCGGCTGGTGGCGCTGCACGACGCCTCGACCATCGCCGCGGTCATCGTCGAGCCGGTCGCCGGCTCGACCGGCGTGCTGCTGCCGCCCAAAGGCTATCTCCAGCGCCTGCGCCAGATCTGCGACAAGCACGGCATCCTGCTGATCTTCGACGAGGTCATCACCGGCTTCGGCCGTCTCGGTCCGGCGTTTGCGGTCGAGAAGTTCGGCGTCGTGCCCGACCTCGTGACCATGGCGAAGGGCGTCACCTACGGCACGGTGCCGATGGGCGCGGTGATCGCGCGGCAACATATCTACGACGCGTTCATGACCGGGCCGGAGCACGCCATCGAACTGTTCCACGGCTACACCTATTCGGGCCACCCGCTCGCCTGCGCCGCGGGCCTCGCCACGCTCGACATCTATCAGGACGAGGGCCTGTTCCAGAACGCGTCGGCGTTGAGCGCCTATTGGGAGGACGCGGCGCATGCGCTCGAGGGGCTGCCGCATGTCATCGACATCCGCAATCTCGGCATCGTCGCCGCGATCGAGCTGGAGCCGATCGCCGGTAAGCCGACCAAGCGCGCGTTCGATCTGTTCCTGCGCGCCTATGAGAAGGGGCTGCTGATCCGCACCACCGGCGACATCATCGCGCTGTCGCCGCCTTTGTGCCTGACCAAGGCGCATATCGACCAGATTTTCGGCACGCTCGGTGAGCTCTTAAGGGAAGCGGCTTAGCGCCGGCGCCCGAGCGCCCACATCGTCACCGCCGACACCGCGGCAAGCGCCATCAGCGGCAACATCGCCAGCGCGAAGCTTCCGGTCGCGCTCTTGATGACGCCGACGACGTAGATCGTGCCGAAGCCGGCGAGGTTCGAAAGCGCGTTGATCTGCGCCAGGCCGGCGGCGGCGACGCCCGCGGCGAGCCATTCCGTCGACACCGCCCACACCGGGCCCTTGCACGCGTAGATGCCGATGACGGCAAGCGTCAGGATCGCGATGGTTCCGGCAAGCGACTGAAAGACCAGCGCGGCGGCCAACGCGACCGCGATCAACGCCAGCGGCAACACCGTGTGCCAGACGCGCTCGTGCAGCCGGTCCGAGCGCCGTCCCCACCAGATCATCGCCACCGATGCGATCGCGAACGGAATCGCGTTGGCGAGGCCGGTCTGCATGTTGGTGAGGCCGAACGATTTGAGCATTTGCGGCGACCAGAGCTGGATGCCGCTCGAATTCGCCGTCGTGCCGGCAAGCACCACCGCCAGCGCCAGCACCCGGCCGTTCGCCAGCACGCGCCACAGCGATTGCTGCGTCACCGGCCGCGCCGCCGCGTTCTCGGCCGCGAGCCGCGCCGTCAGCCAGTCGCGCTGCGCTGGGTCGAGCCACCGCGCCGTCGTCGGCCGGTCGTCGAGCACGAACATGCAGGCGAGGCCCAACAACACCGCCGGCACGCCTTCGATGATGAACATCCATTGCCAGCCGCGCAGGCCGAGCCAGCCGTCGGTGCCGAGCAGCGCCGCCGAGATCGGCGATCCGAGGAACGCCGAGATCGGCACCGCGACCATGAACCAGCTGATGATGCGCGCGCGATGCACCGCCGGGAACCAATAGGTGATGTAGAGCATCACACCGGGGAAAAACCCCGCCTCGGCGGTGCCGAGCAGCAGCCGCACGAGATAGTACGAATACGGCCCGACGATGAGCGCCATCGCCGCGGCGACGATGCCCCAGCTCACCATGATGCGCGCGATCCAGCGCCGCGCCCCGACCCGCTCGAGCGCGAGATTGCTGGGCACTTCGAAAATGAAATAGCTGACGAAGAACAGCCCGCCGCCGAGCCCGAACGCCGCCGGCGACAGATGCAAATCCTTGTTCATGTCGAGCGCCGCGAAACCGGCATTGACGCGGTCGACGAACGAGACGAAGTAGCACAACATCAGAAACGGCACGATGCGCCATGCCACGCGCCGCATCGTCGCGGTTTCGACGGCGTCAGGCGCGGTCCTGGTATCGGTCGCAGCGGCCATGTTGGATTTATAGCCAGCCCAACGCGTCTTGGCCCGAATTAGGCGGGCCACCCATGATTTTTTTCCCGCCGCGCCCCGGTATTCGTTGATGCCCCGGCCAGGCCGGGGCATGACGATTGGAGGAATGGCGAATGGACGGAGTCCTTGTGCAAACCGGGGACAAGTCCAATATCCGTGGCGCTTCATCGCGTTGTGAGACCGTGGCCTGTGTATGGGCGCGGAATATCCGGTGGGTCATAACTCCTTGATGAAACGAGACAATTTCGCCCATACTGGCGCCGGCCCAGGAGGGCCGAATGACCGTGACCGAGGCCGAAGCCAGCCTGATGCTTGACGATAGCGCCGACCCCAAGCCCGGCCGCGCCGATGCCGGCGTGCAGCCGCATCAGGTGATCCGCGAGTATGTCCGCGCCGGCATCATCATCGCGCCCGATCCGATCGCGCCCGAGCAAATCCAGCCGGCCAGCATCGACCTGCGCCTCGGCCGCGGCGCCTATCGCGTGCGCGCCAGCTTCCTCCCGGGGCCGGGCGTCGAGGTGCTGCGCAAGGTCGAGGCGATGGACGCCTATCACATCGACCTGACGCACGGCGCGGTGCTGGAGACCGGCAAGGTCTATGTCATTCCGTTGCAGGAATTGCTGCAACTGCCGCAGCATGTGCGCGGCTTCGCCAACCCGAAAAGCTCGACCGGCCGGCTCGACATTCTGACGCGCCTCATCACCGAGCACGGCACCGTGTTCGACCAGATCGAGCCCGGGTACAAAGGCCGGCTTTATCTTGAAGTCGCGCCCCAGACCTTCAGCGTCGTGGTGCGGCCCGGCACGCGGCTCAACCAGGTGCGGTTCCAGCGCGGCACCGCCATCGGTGTCGTCAACGGCGCGCTGCGCCGGCTTTATCGCGCGGGCGAGCTGGTGCGGCCGTTCGACGACAAGCATCTCCTGCCCGACAATCTCATCCCGGTGACCATCGATCTCAAGGGCGAAGGGCCGGGCAGCATCATCGGCTATCGCGCGCGGCGCTTCACCGACCGCATCGATCTCGACCTCAAGGGCCATTACGACTGGGAGGATTACTGGGAGCCGATTTTCTTCCGCAAGGATCCAAGCCTGACGCTGAACCCCGGCGAGTTCTATATCCTCGCGACGCGCGAGGAAGTGCGGGTGCCGTTCGATCTGGCGGCGGAGATGGTCGCGTACGAGACGCGCTCGGGTGAGTACCGCGTGCATTACGCCGGCTTTTTCGATCCCGGCTTCGGCTGCGATCCGTCGGGGCGGGGCAGCAAGGCGGTGCTCGAAGTCCGCAGCCACGACGTGCCGTTCATCCTGGAGCACGGCCAGCCGGTCGGCTGGCTGCGCTACGAAAAAATGTCCGACCGTCCCGACCATGTTTACGGCCAGGGCATCGGTTCAAGCTACCAAAGTCAGGGCCTCGCGCTGGCAAAACAGTTCAAGCCAGCGCCCTCGGCATAATTTTTTTGTCCCTCAGACGCCGGGCGCGTCGCGTCGCTTGGCTTCGCGCCTAACGGCGCGCGCTCCCACTTGGTCGCGTAAAATATAGCTAAGCGGCGATCCGCTTTTCGGGCACGGCGGGCGTGACGAAGTGGCGGCGGCTCGCCATCGCCTCGGGATATTCCCAATCGATGCCGAGCGTCTCGCGCAGGCTCGAAATCGGATCGCGGCCAAGATACCACAGCATTTTCAAGTCGCGCGCGGTGATCGTCCATGGCGCCGTCAACGCCGCCGCCGCGAGCGCCTTGGGCAGGCGCACCCGTTCGACCGCTTCGGGCGCCGCCGTGGCAAGCCCCGCCGCCGCCATTCCCATGGCGACGAAATTGACGCCGGCCAGCATCGACAGGTTGATCTTGAAGAAAAAGCGCGGATTGCACTCGAGATAGTAGATCGAGCCGTCGGGCGCGAGGCGCATGTCGAAATTGAACACGCCGTCGACACCCATGCGCGCCATGATCCGCGCCAGCGCCTCGTAGAATCCGCGCGTCGTCGAGCGGGCGATAGGTCGCGCGCGCCAGTTCGTGCGCGATGAAGGCTTTGATCTCGCCGCGCTCGCAATAGACGCTGGCGCCGATGTCGCGGCCGGGGATGTATTCCTGCACGATCATCGGCCCGTAATCGATCTTCACCGATTGGGCCAGCGCGTTGTCGGGGTCGAGGCGGATCACGCCCAGGCTGCCGTCATGATTAATCGGCTTGACGATGGCGGGCAAAGCGATGCGGCCGGCCGACAGTTCCTCGCGCAGCGCCGCGGGGTCGCGGAGATAGCGGCTCTTCGGCGTCAGGATGCCGAGCTCGCCGCACAGCTCGGTGAAAAACCATTTGTTGTTGAGATTGTCGAACTGCTGCAGCGTCGGCATCGGAAACAAGGGCGCATCGATCAGGTTGCCGGTCGCGATCAACGCCCGCGTCGCTTCCACGTCGCCCGCCAGCACCATGTCGATGCCGAACCAGCCGACCCAGCGGTTGATTTCCTGGGCCAACGCCGGGTCCCGCTCACCGGTAATGGCGATGTCGGTCGGCAAAAATTTTTGGCAGAAGCGCGAATGCTTCAAGCATTCCGATATCGTGCCACCGAGCACGTAGACCTCGGCGCCGGCATCGTGCGCGACCCGCATGACGCGATACGGCATCGAAATCAGCGCGCTGACCACCAGCAAGCGCGGCCGCTTCTTGCCCGGACGGTCAAGCCCTCGGGCGCGGTCTGGCGGCGGGGGCGGCCGCTGCGAACGGCGCCAACGGCTGGTCGGTGCGAAGGAGGGAAGCGTCGGACAAGGCAAAGCCCCAGGCGAAATCGGCCCGACGATCTTGCGGCCTAATTCTTAACGAGTGCTTGATTTAGCCGGAGAGCGCGCCGGTTTGCGGCACCGGTGCCGCCGCGGGGCCGCGCGCGAGCGAGGCCGCGAGATGCGGCGCGATCCGGCGCGCGCTGATAGCGGGCGCCGAACACGAACCGCACCAGCGGCCCGAAACTGTTGAGCGTCGCCGGCCCGATCACGTAAAGACCCTTCACCGAGGTCTCGAAATTGGCCGACAGCGCCGGCGTGTTCGCGACCTGCTTGATCTGGGCGCGCAGTGCGTCGGCGAGGAAGCCGAGGCGGCGGAAATCGAACTTGTAGCCGGTCCCGGCGACCAGGTGGTCGGTGACGATGGTGCGGGTGACGTTGAACGGATCGGTCGCCTCGATGTGGAGCTTGCCGTTGCGCACCGCGGCGCGCCGCGGCGTCATGTCGGTCAGGATCGGCACCTTGCCGACGATGCTGTCCTTCATGAACCAGCCGGTCGAGGGGCCGAGCAGGGTGCGCGCCTGTTTCAGGCGGACGCGCTCGGGCAGGGCGTGGAACGTCAGCGGCTGCTCGGCGAAAATCTTAAGGCGCCAGCCGCCGCCGATGCCGGTATTGGGCGCGCGCAGGCGGTTCTTCCACGAGCGGTAGCCCGGCGGCGCTTGGAATTCGATGGTCTCCCGGCGCGTCATGACCGATACGTCGGTGCCGCGGTCGCGCAACAGGCCGGCGACGTCGATCGCCGAGGCGCCCGCGCCCATCACCGTGACCTGCTTGCCGTCAAGCGCGTCGAACGCGCCATAGCGGCTCGAATGGGTGACGAATTCCTCCGGCAGCCCGCGGAGGAACTCGGGCAGGAATGTGAAATGCGACACGCCGACCGCCAGCACGACGCGGCGCGCGATGACCACGTCCTGATCGTCGAACCGCAGGATGAAGCCGTTGGCGGCGGGTTCCATCGCGGTGAGGAATTTCTCTTCGAGGCGCGGCACGAAGCGCTTCTGGAACGCCATGCCGTAGGCGACGAACGTGTCGAGCGCCACGGGCAATTGGGAATCGTGATGCGCGATGCCTTCGGCGGCGCAGAATTTCTTGAGGGTCAGCGCGCCCGCGGGATCGTCGAGGTCGGAAGAGGCGCCGTCGGACTTAAGCCGCATGCCGGGCGGCATGTGATCGCGCCACAACTGCATGGGCTTGCCGAAAATGCGGTAATCGACGCCGAGGGCTTCGAGATTGGCGGCGACTGACAGGCCGTAGGGACCCGCCCCGATAATGGCGACGTCGGCAAAGGAACTCACGCTAAACCTCCGTGGCGGGAAACCGTTCCCCCGGTTTTATCGGCGACTAGTTAACGTTGCATAAATTGTGGGCGAAACGCCGCGCCGCATCGCAGCCTTGCCTTTGCCGTCGTTGACCCTGACATCGCCCGGCTCTTAGGGTTAACCAAGATGAAGAAGGGGAGGGCCGCATGAAACTTCGGCTCAGCATCGCCATGAGCTCGAACCCGCGCACCTGGCCGATCCTGGACGGGCGGGTGCTGGCGGACGGCATCGACTGGGTGCCGAGCACGGTCGGACCGAGCGAGCTGTTCTGGCGGCAATTGCGGTTCGGCGATTTCGACGTCTCGGAAATGTCGGTCTCGTCGTTGATGATGGTGCTGGCCAAGGGTAATCGCGACTGGATCGGCCTGCCGATCTTCACCACCCGGCGGTTCTTCCACACCTGGATCCTGGTGCGGCGCGAGGCCGGCATCGAGCGGCCCGAGGATATGCGCGGCAAGCGCGTCGGCGTGCCCGAATATCAGCAGACCGCGGCGCTGTGGGCGCGCGGCGTCTTGCAACACGAGTTCGGCGTCCATCCGCGCGAAATGGAGTTCTGGATGGAGCGGCATGCCGTCGCACAGCCACGCCTATGCCGCGCAATTTACGCCGCCGCCCGGCGTCACCATCAATCAGATACCGGCGGAGAAGAACATCGGCGACATGATGCTGAAGGGCGAGCTCGACGCGACGCTGCTCTACATCCGCGCCCATCCCGACGATCTGGTCGATCGCTCCCACGTCGACCTCGCCAACCATCCCGCCATCGTGCCCCTGTTCCGAGACACGCTGGCCGAGGGCGTGCGCTATTTCCGCAAGACCGGCATTTTCCCGATCAATCACGGCATGGTCATCCGCCGCGAGATCGCCGAGAAACATCCCTGGGCCGCGCTCAACATCTACAAGGCATTCGAGGAAGCCGCCGCCACCGCCGAGCGCGAGCGCGCGCTCCACGCCGAATACCACATCCTGACCGGCGCGCTGCCGCCCGAGGCCGAGGCCGCGCTGCGCAAGCCCGCGATGCGCCATGGGATCGTAGCGAACAAAAAGACGCTCGAAACCGTGGCGCAGATGTCCCACGAGCAAGGATTGACGCCGCGCCTGATGAAACTCGACGAAATGTTCGCCGCCAACGTGATGGAGCAATAACCGATGATGCGCAGTACCGACCGAATCAAGACCACGCATGCCGGCGCCTTGCCTCGGCCCGACGATTTCCGCCAGATGGTCGTCGGGCCCGACCGCGTGGTGCGCATCGAGACCGACGCGCAGAAGGCGCGGCTCAAGAGCGCCGTCGCCGAAATCGTGAAAAAGCAGGTCGAATGTGGCCTCGACAGCGTCAATGACGGCGAACTCTCGAAGTCGAGCTTCAACACCTACCTGACCGACCGCGTCGCCGGCTACGAGCTGCGCGAGATGACCACCGCCGAGGCGCCGATCCGGCTTCAGCGCCTCAACATGACCAACCGCGACGCGCGCAAGTTCGGCGACTATTTCGTCAACCGCCGCATGTTCGCGACGCCGGGCGGCAAGCTCGCGGTCTGCGTCGAACCGCTGCGCTATGTCGGCCAGGACCAGCTCCAGCGCGACATCGCCAATTTCAAGGCGGCGCTCAACGGTGTCAAAACCGAGGAGGCGTTCCTGCCCGCCAACACGCCGGGCACGATGGAGCACTGGCTCCGCAACGACTATTACAAGACCGACGAGGAGTTGGTGTTCGCGCTCGCCGACGTGCTGCACGTCGAATACAAGGCGATCACCGACGCCGGCCTGACCTTGCAGATCGACAATCCCGATTTGCCGGATTGCTGGTGCATCTTCCCCGACATGACGGTGCCGGAGTTCCGCAAATACGCGGCGATGCGCGTCGAGGCGCTGAAACACGCGCTGAAGGGCGTGCCGCGCGAACAGGTCAGGCTCCATGTCTGCTGGGGCAGCTTCCACGGCCCGCATTACGACGACATCCCGCTCGCCGAGATCATCGACCTGATCTTCGCCATTCCCGCGGCCAGCTATTCGCTCGAAGCGTCCAACCCGCGCCACGAACATGAATGGCGCATCTTCGAGACGGTGAAGTTGCCTGAGGGCGCGACCTTCGTGCCGGGCGTGGTCGGCCACGCATCGGACTTCATCGAGCATCCGGAGTTGATCGCCGACCGGCTCGAGCGCTACGCCAATCTCTTGGGGCGCGAGAACGTCATCGCCGGCACCGATTGCGGCCTCGGCCCGCGCGTCGGCCATCCCTCGATCGTGTGGGCGAAATTGGAGACCTTGGCCGAAGGCGCGCGCCGCGCCACCAAGCGGCTGTGGAAGCGTTGACGCCCTGAATTGCTAATCATGTTCGTCATGCCCCGGCTTGGCCGGGGGCATCCACGAATAGGTTTAACGGATGGAAGAAGAGAAAATCGTGGATGGCCCGCCGTCGCGGGCCATGACGTTCCTTGATTTCGATTTTGTCTTGGGCCGCGACCGCGGCCCCGTGTGTCATGTTTCCTCGCGCGGGCTGCCGCCCGCCAACTCGGCCCGCGCGAGTAGGGTTGGTGTGGCGGCTACGAGCGCGGGCCGAACAATCAGGCCTGCTTCGCCTCGATGATGGCGCGGCGGATGGCGCGGGTGCGGGTGAACAGTTCTTGCAGTTTGTCGCCTTCGCCGCGGCGGATGGCGCGTTGCAGCGCCGTCAGATCCTCGGTGAAGCGTTGCAGCATTTCCAGCACGGCCTCGCGATTGGCGAGGAACACGTCGCGCCACATCACCGGGTCCGACGCGGCGATGCGGGTGAAGTCGCGGAAGCCGCTGGCGGAAAACTCGATCACCTCGGACTGCAAATCCTTTTCGAGGTTGGTCGCGGTGTCGACGATGGTATAGGCGATGAGATGCGGCAGGTGCGACACGATCGCGAGCACCTTGTCGTGATGCTCGGGATCCATGATCACGACCTTCGACCCGGCCGCCTCCCATAGTTGCTTCAATTTATCGACCGCCGCCTGGTCGGTGCCGTTGACCGGCGTCAGGATGGTCCAGCGGCCTTCGAACAATTCGGCGAAGCCCGATTCCGGCCCCGAATGCTCGGTGCCCGCGACCGGATGCCCGGCGATGAAATGCACATATTCCGGCAGCGACGGTTTGAGGTCGCGGATCGCGGAACTCTTGACCGAGCCGACATCGGTGACGATGGCGCCGTGCATCAGCGCCGGTCCAATGCGCCGGCCAATCTCCGCATACGCCGAGAGCGGCGTCGCGATCACGACGAGGTCGGCGCCCTTGACCGCCTCCGCCGGGTCGGCGGTGACCCGGTCGGCGAGGTTCAGCCGCATCGCCGTGTCGAGCGTTTTCTGGCTGCGCGCGCAGGCGACGATCTCGCGCGCGAGACCGTCGCGCCGGATGCGCCGCGCCAGCGACGAACCGATCAGCCCGATGCCGATAAAGGCGACGCGCTCGAACATGATCATGAGCCGACGAACGCCGCGAGCGCCGCCGCCACGGCGCGGTTCTCGTCCTCGGTGCCGACGGTGATGCGGAGATATTCCGGCAGGTTGTAGGCGCCCATCTGCCGCACCAAGATGAAGCGCGACGCGCAGGAATTCGCGCGCCGCGGCGGCATCCTTCGGCTTCGCGCCGAACTTCACCAGCACGAAATTCGCTACCGCCGGATTGACCTGGAGGCCCAGCTTGCGGATCTCGTCCTCGAGCCACGGCCGCCATTTGTTGTTGTGATCGTGGGCGTGGCGGAGCGATTCCGTATCGGCGAGCGACGCCACGGCCGCCGCCTGCGCCGGCAGCGAAATATTGAAGGTGCCGCGCGTGCGGTTCAGCACGTCGGCGATCGCCGCCGAGCTGTAGGACCAGCCGACGCGCAGGCCCGCGAGCGCGTGGATTTTGGAGAAGGTGCGCAGCATCACGACGTTCGGCTCGCTCGCGGCCAGTTCCAGGCCCGGCTCGTAATCGTTGCGCGCCACGAACTCGGCATAGGCGGCGTCGAGCACCAGGATGCAGTTCGTCGGCACGGCGCGGTGCAGCCGCTTCACCGCCTCGCGCGACACGTAGGTGCCGGTCGGGTTGTTCGGGTTGGCGAGGAAGATCACGCGCGTGCGCGGCGTCACCGCGGCGAGGATGGCGTCGAGATCGGCGGTGAGATTGTGCTCCGGCACCATCACCAGATTGGCGCCCGCCGCTTGCGCCGCGATCGGATACATCAGGAAGCCGTGGCGCGTGCAGATCACCTCGTCGCCCGGCCCGGCATAGCACCGCGCGAGAAGGCCGATCAGCTCGTCGGAGCCGGTGCCGCACACGATACGGTCGGCGTCGATGCCGAAATGCGCCGCGATCGCCTGGCGCAGCTCGGTCGAGCCACCGTCGGGATAGCGGAAAATCTCCTCCGCTTGCGCGCGATAGGCGGCGATCGCCTTCGGGCTGGGGCCGAGCGCGCTCTCGTTCGAGGCGAGGCGGACGACGCGCTGCGCGCCGACGATCTTCGCGTCGCCCGGCACATAGGGCGCGATGTCGAACAGATGCTTGTGCGCCGCCGGCGCCGGTCGATCGCCGCTCATTTCACGTCTCGGGACAAAGGCCGCGCATAGCTGCCGAACAGCCACACCTCCGGCGCCGGCTCGCCGAACGGGCGCAGCGCCAGTGACAGGCGGGGGTCTTGCGCCGCGAACAGGCCGTCGAGTTCGACCAGATGCCAGCATTCGGGCGGCGTCGGCGCGTGCGCGGCGATATAGGTGACGCCGGGACCGATCTCCTCGAATGCGGCGATGAAGCGCGCGCGGCTGGTTTCGCGCCGCGTCTCGATCACGAGCATGGTGCGGTCGGCGCCGGTGGCATCGGCCGGGGCGGCGCCGATGACCAGCGCGCCGCCGCCGTTGCGGGCATTGCCGCCATCGGCGAACGGCAGACGGGCGATGACGCGCGGGCCTTGGCTGCGCGCGCCGGCGAGGGCGGGCCACCACGGCGATTCCTCCTTGTCCGACGGCATCGGCAGTACACCGGCGGCGGCGCGGCCGTCGCCGACCGCGCTCAGCACCTCGGCGCCGGAGCGCAAAGCGATCATCGGCAGATAGCCGCCGAAATAGTCGCGCGCGACGTCCCATTGGCCGGGGCGCCCGTCCGGCGCTGCGACCGCGACGGTGAAGGGACCCTGCATCGAGACGGCGCCGCTCAGCAACTCACACCAAAGACGCACCAGGGATTGCCGCGGAAACGGCCCGCGGTGGCGCGCCGTCATCCGGCGCAGGATCTCCGCCACCCGGCCGGGGCGGAAAGGCGGCTGGCCCGTCGACTGTTTCAGCGCCGCGATGCTCTCGACCACGCCCGCGCGCTCCATGATCGTGTCGTGGATGCGGTCGTCGAGCGCGTCGAGGCGGCGGCGCAATTCGTCGAGAGTAGGAGCGGGCTTGTCCATGGCCGGGGCGCTACGGGAAAGGCGCTACTGATAGTTCCCTCCGCGCCCGAAAGCAAAGGAAACAGGCGGACCTGGCCCCCTATTAACCCCTCCTCGCAAGGGACTGCATCAAGCCCGCGTGCATCCCGAACGCAGTCCCGGCCACGGAATTGCCCGGGAATTCGGTGGTTAAAGCCGATTTTAATGGTGCTGTGGCGATCGCGCGCCACTTCAACATCGGGTCGAAAGGCAAGGGGGTCTCGCAACGGGAGATTCCCATGCGCGTCATGACAAATCGTGTTCGTTGGGTTGGGATCGCGATGGCGGCAACGCTCGCCGGTGTGGTCGGCGGTTGTTCTTTCTATGAGGGTGCCGTGCCGCCGTCGGAGCAAACCGCAATGGCGCCAAGTCCAGGGCCGTGTCCCTATGGCGAAAGCGCGATGTATTGCTACGGCAATCCGGCGCAGCCTTATTTCACCGGCCCCGGCGGCAACGACTATTAGCGTCACGCCGACTTAAGCAACGCGCCGGCGCCGTCCCACAGCTCGCGCACCACCTCGCCGGCCGGTTTGGCCGGCGCCAGCGCGGCGGCCTGACCGGCCCAGGCCTGCATCCGGTGGATGTCGCTGGCCTTGGCGCCGGCGGTGCGCATCGCGGTCGTGAGGCCGCGCTGCACCGGGTAAGGCGCGGGCGGCGGCGCCTCGGGCGCGCTTGCGGCCCTGGTATAAGCGGTGGCGACGCTGCGCCCGGGCCGGCCCGAGAAGGCGCGCGTGATCATCGTGTGCTCCGGCAAGGTCCGGCCGATCGCGTCGGCCCAGGCCGGCGCGAGCTTGGTTTCGGGGCAGCGCAGGAAGCCGGTGCCGACCTGCACCGCCGAGGCACCGAGGATCAGCGCCGCCGCGACGCCGCGCGCGTCGGCGATGCCGCCGGTCGCGATCACCGGCACGCGCACCGCGTCGGCCACCGCCGGCAGCAGCGCGAACAGCCCGACCTGCTGGGTCTCGGCCATCGCCGCGTCGAAGGCGCCACGATGGCCGCCCGCCTCCATGCCTTGCGCCACGATCGCGTCGGCGCCGGCCGCTTCGGCGGCGCGCGCCTCGGTCACGCTCGTGACCGTCGCGAACCATCTGATGCCGTGCGCTTTCATCCGCGCGATGAACTCCGGCGGATAGAGGCCCATGATCGACGACACGATGGCGGGTCCGGCCTCGAGCAGCGCGTCGAGCTGCGCCGCGAAATCGGGCATCGTCACGTCGCCGGCCTCGGGCGTCACGTCCGGCCCCCATGATCTGAGGAAGGCGCGCACCGCGTCCTCGGCGGCGCGCTCGCGGCGCGGCGGCGGATCGGGAATCCACAGGTTGAGCTGGAAGCCGCCGTTGCTGCCGGCGCGCGTTTCCGCCGCCCAGGCTTTGATCGCGGCCGGCTCCATCAGCAAGGCGCCGCAGCCGCCGAGACCGCCGGCATTCGCGACCGCGATCGCCAGGGAGGCGGGGCACGCGCCGGCCATCGGCGCTTGCAGGATCGGGACGCGGATATTGTAGGCTTGGCAAAAGGCCTCGGCGCGGGCCAGCGCCGGATGGGTTGACGGCATGTCGGCCACCTCTCACATGATGGTCGCGCAACCCTATCCCCCGCGGCGCGTCACGCCAACCGCGTCCAGCCCATTGATCGGGCCGGCGGCACGGGCCACAATGCCGGTTCCCCCATAACCAGAGAGCTTTCGTGTCGGTTTCGTCGCCTATTCTCGATGTCGCGCCCAACCAACGCCCCGGCCACACGCTGGTGGTGACGGAGCCGCTCGCGCTCGACAGCGGCGCCTCGCTCTCGAAATACACCATCGCCTATCAGACCTATGGCCGGCTCGATGCCGACCGTTCCAACGCCATCCTGATCTGCCATGCGCTCACCGGCGACCAATATGCCGGGCCCGGCGCGCATCCGATCACCGGCAAGGAAGGCTGGTGGAACACCGTCATCGGGCCGGGCAAGGTGCTCGACACCGACCGCTATTTCCTGGTCTGCGCCAACGTGCTCGGCGGCTGCATGGGCTCGACCGGGCCGACCGACATCAACCCCGCGACCGGCAAGCCGTGGGGTCTCGGCTTTCCCGTCATCACCATCGGCGACATGGTGCGGGCGCAGGTCAAGCTGATCGACCATCTCGGCATCGCGCAATTGTTCTGCGTCATCGGCGGCTCGATGGGCGCGATGCAGGTGCTGCAATGGGCGGCGTCCTATCCGAACCGCGTGTTCGCGGCGGTGCCGATCGCGGGGGCGGCGCGCCACTCGGCGCAGAACATCGCGTTCCACGAGGTCGGACGCCAGGCGATCATGGCCGATCCCGATTGGAACGGCGGCGATTATTACGCCTCGGGACGCGGGCCGGAGCGGGGCTTGAGCGTCGCGCGCATGGCCGCGCACATCACCTATTTGTCGGAAGCCGCGCTGCACCGCAAGTTCGGCCGCAACCTCCAGGACCGGCGGCAAGTCACCTATGGTTTCGACGCCGACTTCCAGGTCGAGTCCTATCTGCGCCATCAAGGCAACATCTTCGTCGACCGGTTCGACGCCAACTCCTATCTCTACATTACCCGCGCTTGCGATTATTTCGACCTGGCGGCGGAGCATGACGGTTCGCTCGCCAACGCCTTCCGCGGCACGTCGACCCGGTTCTGTCTGATCTCCTTCACCAGCGACTGGCTCTATCCGACGCCGGAAAGCCGCGAGATCGTCCACGCGCTCAACGCGGTCACGGCGAATGTCAGCTTCGTCGAGGTCGAAACCGACAAGGGCCATGACGCGTTCCTCCTGGAGGAGCCCGAGTTCTTCGCCACCTTGCGCGGCTTCCTCGACGGCTGCGCCCGCCACCGCGGCCTCACGGCGGCGCCATGACGGCAAATTTTTCGTAGCTTGGACGGTAATCGCTCCATCGCCGACGCCGACGGCAGCGCCGCGCTGAACCATTTGCGCGGCGACCTCCGGCTCGCTGCCGACATGATCGAGAGCGGCAGCCGCGTGCTCGATGTCGGCTGCGGCGAGGGCGAGCTGCTCGCCTATCTGACGCAGTGGAAAAACGTGGACGCGCGCGGCATGGAGATCAGCCAGAGCGGCGTCAATGCCTGCGTCCGCCACGGCCTCTCGGTGATCCAGGGCGACGCCGACCACGATCTTCAGGACTATCCGTCGGACTCGTTCGACTATGTCGTGCTGAGCCAAACCTTGCAGGCGACCTACCGGCCGCGCACGGTGCTCGAGCACATGGTGCGCATCGGCCGCCACGCCATCGTGTCGTTCCCGAACTTCGCGCATTGGCGCATGCGGCTCGGCCTGCTGACCGGCGGGCGCATGCCGATCACGCCGTTCCTCGGCCACAGCTGGTACGACACGCCCAACATCCATTTCTGCACGGTGTTGGATTTTGTCGCGCTGTGCGACGCGATGAACGTCACCATCGAGCGCAGCCTGACCTTGGACCGGCTCGGCCGCCCGTTCCGCCTCAATCCGCGCGCGGGCCTCGCCAATCTCCTCGCCGAGCAGGCGCTGTTCCTGCTACGGCGCAAATAGGGTGACGTCATGGACTATCGCCGGCTGGGCAATTCGGGCTTGAAGGTTTCCGCGATCGGTCTCGGCTGCAATCCGTTCGGCAACGAGGTCGACGCGGCGATGGCCGCGCGCATCGTCGGCCGCGCGCTCGATCTCGGCGTCACCTATTTCGACACCGCGGATTCCTATTTCGAGGGCCGCTCGGAGGAATTTCTCGGCCGCGCCCTCGAAGGAAAGCGCGGCGACGCCATCGTCGCCACCAAATTTGGCAATCCGGTCGCGCCCGGCTCCAGCGCCGGCGCCTTGCGGCGCTACATCGTCGACGCGTGCGAGGCCAGCCTGCGCCGGCTCAAGACCGACTATATCGATGTCTACCAGGTCCATTCGCCAGACCGCGGCACGCCGCTCGAGGAAACCATGCGCGCGCTCGACGATCTGGTGCGCGCCGGCAAGGTGCGCTATCTCGGCTGCTCCAATTTCTACGAATGGGAAATCGTCGAGGCGCTGTGGATCGCCGACAAGCAGCGCCTCACGCCGTTCGTCATCGCGCAGGATTTCCACAATCTGCTCTACCGGGACATTGAAAAGCGGATGGAGCCGCTGTGCGTCAAATTCAGCGTCGGCATGGTGGCGTATTTCCCGCTGGCAGGCGCGATGCTCTCCGGCACGTACCGGCGCGGCGTGGCGCCACCGCCTGGCAGCCGCGGCGCCGGACGGCCCAGCTTCAAGACCTGGGATAGCGCGCGGAACTGGGACGTGCAGGAAAAACTCGCCGCCTTCGCGGCCGAGCGCGGTTGGGCCTTGCCGCAGATGGCGCTGGCCTGGCTCCTGTCGCGGCCGCAGACCTTTACCGTGATCGCCGGCGCCGACCGGCCCGAGCATGTCGAGGCCAATGTCGGCGCGCTCGACATCGAGCTCGGCGCCGAGGATCTCGCCGCGCTCGACCGCCTCACGCTCGTCGACGAGGACCGCACCACCGCGCCGATGCTGCGCCGCCAGCGAAGTTAAGGCGCTCAATTCATCATGCGTGCTTCGAGACGCGGCCTCCGGCCGCTCCTCAGCATGAGGTCCCTTGCTTGATGGCGTCCGCCCCAATTCCTCAGCCTGAGGAGGCGCCGCAGGCGCCGTCTCGAAGGCCGCGCGGCGGCGATCCGGCATCGCCGCATCTGCCGTTGTTCGTGCTGGGTCTCGCCTGTTTCGCGGCAAATATTTCCGTGCGCGCGGTCGATCCGATGCTGCCGGTGATCGCGGGGCAATTCGGCGTCACCCTGCATCAGGCGGCGTGGCTCGCCACCGTCTACGGCATTCCCTACGCGTTGACCCAGCCGATCCTCGGTCCCATCGCGGACTCGTTCGGCAAGTCCATCGTCATCAAGATCTGTCTTGCGCTGCTGGCTGCCGGCTTTGCCGCGTGCGCGCTGGCGCCCGGTTTCACCACGCTGTTGATCGCGCGCGGCGTCTCCGGCGCGGTGGCGGGCGGCATTGTGCCCGTCGTGTTCGCCCTGGTCGGCGACCGCGTGCCGTACCAGCACCGCCAGATCGCCATCTCGCGCCTGGTCATCGCCGTCATCACCGGGCAGATGGGCGGCGCCCTGCTGTCGGGCGCGATCGCGTCCTATGCCGGGTGGCGCAGTGTGTTCGCGGTGACCACACTGTTCGCCGCCACGATCGCCGTCGCGGCGTTCGGGCGCCTTCACGGCCGCGACGAGCCGCGCCGCACCTTCTCCATCGCCGCCGCGGCCGCGGACTACGCCTTCCTGCTCGGCAACCGCCGCGCCCAGATCGTGTGCGGCACGGTGCTGTGCGAGGGCTTGTTCATGTTCGGCGTCTTTCCCTTCGTGGCGCCGACGCTGCTGGCGCGCGGGCAGGGCGGCACGCTGACCGCCGGCTTTTGCATCGCGTCCTATGCCCTGGGCGGGCTGATCTACGGATTGAGCGCGCGCCACGTCATCGGGCGGCTCGGCCCGTGGCGCATGATGGCCGGCGGCGGCATCGTGGTCGGCGTCTGCTATGGCATCGTCGCCGCGCCGGTGCCGTGGCCCGCCATGGCGGCGCTGTTCGCGGTGTCGGGCTTCGGCTTCTACCTGCTCCACAACACCATGCAGACCGCCAGCACCGAGCTGGCGCCGCATGCGCGCGGCGCCTCGGTGGCGCTGCTTGCCGCCGCTTATTTCATCGGCCAGGGCCTGGGGCCGGTGCTGTCGGGTCAGATTTCGGCGGCCGCCGGCTATGGCGCGATGTTCGCCGCGAGCGGGGCGCTGACCGCGGTCCTTGGCGTCACCGCGTCGCGGCTGTTGCGCCGCGCCTAGCTTGCGATCAAATCTTCGTTTCCTGAATAAAAATTCATTGGCCGGACCGCCGAAGGTGCGGCATGACCATGGCGGGAGCTACGTCATGGCGGCCGAAAGAACAAGATCGGGCGAAGCCGACGCGGATTTGCCTTTGTTCGTGCTGGGGCTGGCGTGTTTCGCCTCCAACATATCGATCCGCGCCATCGATCCCATGTTGCCGGTGATCGCCGGGCAGTTCTCGGTGACGCTGGATCAGGCCGCGTGGCTCATCACCGCCTACGGCATCCCTTATGCCTTCGCGCCCCTGGTCCTCGGGCCGGTTGCCGACACGATCGGCAAGTCCGTCGTTATCAAGGTCTGTTGCGCGCTCCTGGCCGTGAGCTTCGCCGCCTGCGCGCTGGCGCCCGGTTTTGTGGCCTTGATGATCGCGCGCGGGATCAGCGGCGTGGTCGCCGGCGCCATCGTGCCGGTGGCGTTCGCGCTGATCGGCGACCGCATCGCCTTCGAGCGGCGCCAGGTGTGGATTTCCCGCCTCGTGGTCGCCGGCATCACCGGGCAGATGGGGGGCGCGGGCCTGGCCGGGGTGCTGGCGCATTACACCGGCTGGCGCAGCGTCTTCGTCGTTTCGATGATGTTGTCCGCGGCGATCGCGGTGACCGCGTTCCTGCGCCTTCATGGCCGAGGCGAGACACAACGCCGTTTCTCGCTCACCGCCGCGTCGAAGGACTACGCCTTCCTGTTGACCGACCGGCGCGCGCTGATCGTTTACGGCACGGTGCTGTGCGAGGGCCTGTTCCTGTTCGGCGTGTTTCCCTTCGTGGCGGCCATGCTGACGGCGCGCGGCGAAGGCGGCTCGCTGAAGGCCGGGCTGTGCATCGCGGCGTTCGCGCTCGGCGGCCTGGTGTACGGCCTCACCGCCCGAGCATGCCGTCAACCGGCTCGGGCCGTGGCGCATGATGGCGGCGGGCGGCGTCATCGCCGGCCTCTGCTACGCCGTCGTCGCGCTGCCGGTGCCGTGGCTGGGCGTGGCGGCGCTGTTCGCGATCGCGGGTTACGGCTTCTATTTGCTGCACAACACCATGCAGACCTACAGCACCGAACTCTCGACCCAGGCGCGGGGCGCCGCGGTGGCGCTGTTCGCCCTGTTCTATTTCGCCGGCCAGGGGCTCGGGCCGGTCATGTCCGGGCAGATCTGGGCGGCGTCCGGCGCCACCCCGATGTTCCTCACCAGCGCGGTCCTGATTGCCGCGCTCGGCGTCGTCTCGTCGCGCCTGATGCAGCGCAGCTAGAGCGATACCGCATTCCGGCAGGTCGGATGCGGTGTCGCGAGCAAGTGCGAGCGCGCGCCGATAGGCGCGGAGCCAAGCGAGCGGAGGCGAGCGCCCGGCGTCTGAGGCACCGCTGAGTCGCATCGGTTCAGCGGTGTCAATTAACGTTGCCGATATCGCGGCGGCAGAAACCGTCGGCCCAGTCGATCTTGGCGATCGCGTCGTAGGCGCGGCGCCGCGCCTCGGCCATGGTCTCGCCCAGCGCCGTGACGTCGAGCACGCGGCCGCCGTCGGCGACGATTCGGTCGCCGTCGCGCCGGGTGCCGGCATGGAAAATCCGCGCACCGTCGGCGGCGGCGCGGTCGAGGCCCTCGATCTCGCCGCCGCGCCTCGGGCTCGCCGGGATAGCCTTTGGCCGCCATCACCACGCAGACGGAGGGCCGCGCGTCCCAGCGCAGGTCGAAATCCTTGAGGTCGCCGTCGCGCGCCGCGATCAGCGCCGGCAACAGGTCGCTCTTGCAGCCGCGGCAGCAGCGCCTGGCATTCGGGATCGCCGAAGCGGACGTTGAACTCGATCAGCTTCGGCCCGTCCCCGGTCAGGATCAGGCCGGCATAGAGCACGCCCTTGAACGGCGTGCCGCGCGCCGCCATCGCCGCGACGGTGGGCTTGAGGATGGTGCGCAGCGCCGCCGCTTCGATCTCGGGCGTGAAGCCCGGCGCGGGCGAGATCGCGCCCATGCCGCCCGTGTTCGGCCCGGTATCGCCGTCGCCGACGCGCTTATGGTCCTGCGCCGAGACCAGCGGCAGCACGGTGGTGCCGTCGACCAGCGCGAGGAAACTCACCTCCGGTCCCGACAGAAATTCCTCGACCACGATCTCCGCGCCGGCCGCGCCGAATTGCTTCGCCACCAGCGCGTCGTCGATCGCGGCTTCGGCCTCGGCGAGAGTCATAGCCACCGTCACGCCCTTGCCGGCGGCGAGTCCGTCGGCCTTCACCACGATCGGCGCGCCGCGCTCCCGGACATAGGCCTTGGCCGCGGCCGCGTCGGTGAATCGCTCGATAGGCGGCGCTCGGGATGTCGGCGGCGGCGCACAGATCCTTGGTGAAGCCTTTGGAGGCTTCGAGCCGCGCCGCGGCTGCTGTCGGCCCGAACGCGGCGATGCCGGCCGCCTCGAGCCGATCGACCAGCCCCGCCACCAGCGGCGCCTCCGGTCCGACCACGACGAAATCGATCTTCTCCCGCCGCGCGAGAACGCGACGATGCCGTCGATGTCGGTCGCGGCGATGGCGACGCATTCCGCCTCTTGCGCGATGCCGGGGTTGCCGGGCGCGGCATAGAGCTTGTCGCACAAGGGCGAGGCGGCGAGCGCCCAGGCCAGCGCGTGCTCGCGCCCGCCCGATCCGATCAACAGAATCCGCATCGCAATTTTCCCTTCGGCCTCGCGGCTCTTGTATCATAGCGGGCGATGACGGAAACCCCAGTCGCCGCCGCGCCCGCGACCCGCTCCAACCTGCCGGAACTTACCGTCAGCGAACTGTCGCAGGCGTTGAAGCGCAACATCGAGCAGAATTTTTCCTATGTCCGGGTGCGCGGCGAAATCTCCGGCCTGAAGCGCCATTCCTCGGGCCATGTCTATCTCACGCTTGAAGGACGAGGACGCCAATCTCGACGGCGTGATCTGGCGCACCACGGCGGGCCGCCTCCAGCTTCAGCCGGCGGACGGCATGGAGGTGGTGTGCACCGGCCGCCTCACCACCTATCCCAGCCGCTCGCGCTATCAGCTCGTGATCGAGAGCGTTGAGCTGGCCGGCGTCGGCGCGTTGCTGAAACTGCTCGAGGACCGGCGCAAGAAACTCGCCGCCGAGGGCCTGTTCGACGAAGCGCGCAAGAAGAAGCTGCCTTACCTGCCCGACGTCATCGGCGTGGTGACGTCGCCGACCGGCGCGGTGATCCGCGACATCCTCCATCGCCTCGCCGACCGGTTTCCCGCGCCATGTCTTGCTGTGGCCGGTCGCGGTCCAGGGCGAGGGCGCGGCGCAACAGGTCGCCGCCGCGATCGCCGGCTTCAACGCGCTGGCGCCCGGCGGCCCCGTGCCGCGTCCCGATCTGCTCATCGTCGCGCGCGGCGGCGGCAGCCTCGAGGATCTGATGGCGTTCAACGAGGAGATCGTGGTGCGCGCCGCCGCGGCCTCGGCGATCCCGCTGATCGCGGCCGTTGGCCACGAGACCGACACGACGCTGATCGATTACGCCGCCGACCGGCGCGCGCCGACGCCGACCGCGGCGGCGGAGAT
Source organism: uncultured Alphaproteobacteria bacterium (assembly GCA_963729845.1). Lineage (GTDB taxonomy): Bacteria > Pseudomonadota > Alphaproteobacteria > ATCC43930 > CGMCC-115725 > JAATGI01. The sequence continues at coordinate 43,978 of CAVSQC010000041.1, read as the reverse complement.
GGCGGTGCCGGTGCGGCTCGATCTGGTCGCCGAGACGCAGGCGCTGGGCGGCCGCGTCGCCGCCGCGATGGCGCGCCGCCTCGCCCAGGACAAGCTCCATGTCGAAGGGCTGGGCCGCGGCCTGCCCGATCCCACCAGCCTCATCAACGCCGCGTCGCAGCGGCTCGACGACCGCGCCGAGCGGCTGGCGCTCGGCCTGCGCCAGCGGTTGCGCCACGCGCAACAAATGCTGATCGCGCTCGGCGCCCGCGCCAACGTCAATCTGTTGCGCGGCGAGATCGCGCGCGCCGCGACGCGGGTCGAGGAATTGGCGCCGCGCCTCGACACCGCGGTCGCGCGCCAGATCGCGCAGAGCCGCAACCGTGCCGACCATGTCGCCGGCCGCTTGCTCACCGCCTATCAGGCGCTGCGCAAGCCGCTGCTGCGCGGCTACGCCATCGTGCGCGACGCCAGGGGCAAGATCGTCATCGACGCCGCCAAGGTGAAGCCCGATTCCGCTTTGTCGCTTGAGTTCCACGACGGCAAGGTCGCGGTCACGGTCCCGACCAAGCAGGGCAAGCTATTGTGATCGTGCGGCCTTCGAGATGCGGCCTTCGGCCGCTCCTCAGGCTGAGGAATTGTGGGGCCAAGAATAATCTTCCTCATGCTGAGGAGCATGCGCGGCATGCGTCTCGAAGCACGCACGGCATTCTTGCAGCCATCGTTCTGCTGCTAACCACCACCCCCGCGCTCGCCCACACCCTCACCCTCGACGGGGCGATGGAGCAAGGCGGGTTGATCCGCGGCAAGGCCGAGCCCGGCGCCAAGGTGGCGCTCGACGGCCGAAGCCTCCGGGTCGCGCCCGACGGCGCCTTCATCTTCGGCTTTTTCCGCAACGCGCCGGCGCATGCCGCGCTCGATATCGCCTATCGCGACGGCACGCGCGCGCATCGCGACCTGACGGTCGCGGCGCAGCGCTACGACATCCAGCGCATCGACAATCTGCCCGAGGACCAGGTCTCGCCCAAGCCCGAGACGCTGAAGCGCATCCTCCACGACATCGCCGCGATCAAGGCCACCCACCATATCGATTCCGACAATCGCGATTTCGAGACGCCGCTGCGCTGGCCCGTGCTCGGCCCGATCAGCGGCGTGTTCGGCAGCCAGCGCATCCTGAACGGCCAGCCGCGCGCACCCCATGCCGGCACCGACATCGCGGCGCCGGCCGGCACGCCGGTCGCGGCGCCGGCACGCGGCACGGTGACCTTGGCGGAGCCCGATTTCGTGCTCGACGGCGGCACCGTGGTGATCGATCACGGCTATGGCCTGTCGACGCTCTACATCCATCTGTCGAAGATCGCCGTGCGCACGGGCGAGCGCGTGGCGCCGGGCCAGATCATCGGCGCGGTGGGTGCCACCGGCCGCGCCACCGGCGCCAATCTGCATTGGGGCGTTTACTGGTACGAGATGGCGCTCGACCCGATGCTCGCCGCCGGCCCGATGCCGGCGCACTGACCAGGCTCCACCTCGAATTGAACGCTTACAGCCGCGCGACCTCAATCCAGCCCTTGCGGCGATAACACATCGGCAGCAGCACCGGCGCCAGCAGCGCCGCGCCCAACCACAGAATCAGGCTGGGCGTCGCGCTGTCGATCGCGCCGCCGTTGACGATCGCGCGGTTCGACACCACGAACAGCAGCAGTTCCGCCGTGAACAGCAAGAGCGCCTCGACCGGCGCCTGCTTTTTCCAATAGTAGAACGGCCCGGCCAACAGCGCGCCGATCACCGCGGCACCGCCGCTCACCGTCTCAGTGCGGCGCAGGAAGGGGGATTCAAAAATCCGGGTCGAGGTATAGCCGCCCATCCCCGCATTCTGGGCGCCACCACTTAAAAGATGTTTGCCGATCCCGCGGTTTTTAGGTTTGGCGCGATGTCGGTAATTTTGCTCACCCCGTCACGGCGCGTCTTGTATTTTTACGTAGAGTGCGTATATATCACCAATGCGCCAATTCGCTAGGAGTTTTATGAAAGTCCCGATGAGAAAAGTGCGATCGTCAATCGTATTGTACGCAAATGGCTCGATTCGGAGATTCTTGGAGGGAGCGGGACACCGATATTTTTTTCCGGAACGAAGCCAATTGTGCAGTGCGGTGGTGCGGCCGGATCGCAGGAGGATTTTGCGATGCGCGGCCGACCCGCTACAGTCCGCGACAACGAACCAAGGGAGAGGCGGATGAGAGCGGCGGTAGCGTCGGAACAGGGTTTGGTGCTACGCGAGGTGCCGAAGCCCTCGCCCAAGGCGAACGAGGTCCTGGTCAAGGTGCGCGCGGCGGCGCTGAACCGCGCCGATGTCGGCCAGGCGTTCGGCGCGAAGCACGGCCAATCCGGCGGTCTCGGTGCGGTGCTGGGCATGGAATTCGCGGGCGAGGTCGAAAGCGTCGGCGCCGCGGTTAAGGGCATCAAGGCCGGAGACCGCGTCACCTGTTCCGGCGCGGGCGCCTGGGGCGAATACGCCGTGACCGATTGGGGCCGCGTCAATCCGCTGCCGCGCAATCTCGACTTCGTGCAATCGGTGACGCTGCCGATCGCGCTTCTCACCATGCACAATGCCGTCGTCACCAACGGCCGGGTCAAGGCGGGCGAGGCGGTGATGATTCAGGGCGCGTCGTCGGGCGTCGGGCTGATGGGGATGCAGATCGCCAAGGCCAAGGGCGCGCGTCTCGTCATCGGCACCTCGACCAATGCCGAGCGCCGCGCCCGTCTTAAGGATTATGGCGCCGACCTGGCGCTCGACACCAAGGCGCCGGACTGGGCGGAACAAGCGTATCGCGCGGCGGGAACCGGCGTCGACCTGACCGTCGACCAGGTCTCGGGCGGGGTGATGAACGGCAACATGAAGGCCGCCGCCATTCTCGGCCGCATCGTCAATGTCGGCCGTCTCGGCGGCACCGACGACAGTTTCGACTTCAATCTGCACGCGCTGAAGCGGATCGATTATATCGGCGTCACCTTCCGCACCCGCAGCCTCGAGGAAGTGCGCGAGATCGCGCGGCTGATGCGAGAGGATCTCTGGCACCTCGTCGACGACGGCAAGTTGCGCCTGCCGATCGACCGGGAATTTCCGCTCGACCAGGCGCCGGCCGCCCTCGACTACATGAAGGCCAACCGCCATTTCGGGAAAATCATTTTGACGGTGTGAGGAACCCGGACGTCATGCGATTACGTTTGGTCGAGAAATAGTTTGAACCACCAAGGCACAAAGACACCAAACCGCGTACTGCGAAGCATTATTGCCACCCCGGCGAAAGCCGGGATCATCCAATTTTCCATTGGATGCCGGCGTTGCCGGCACGGTGCGTTCTTGGCGCCTTGTTCTTGGTGGTGAAAATTTTGCTCCGGCATGCGCCGGGTGACGTGACCTATCGAGGGAGACACAGATGCGCGCGTATCAACTGAAGTCGAAGGGCATCGACGGGCTTGCCTCGGTCGAGCTGCCGCAACCCAATCCTGGCCCGCGCCAGGTGCTGGTCAAGGTCGCCGCCTGCTCCCTGAATTATCGCGACCTCGCGATCGTGTCGGGGAATTACCGCGCGCCGACCAAGGAGAATGTGATCCCGCTGTCAGACGGCGCCGGCGAGGTGGTCGAGATCGGCACCGGCGTCACGCATTTCAAGGTCGGCGACAAGGTCGCGGGCAATTTCTCCCAGCGCTGGTATGGCGGCCAGCCCGCGCCGGAAAACGGCAACTACGCGCTCGGCGGTCCGCATGACGGCATGCTCGCGGAGTTCGTGGTGCTGGAGGAGCAGGGCACGGTGAAGCTGCCGGCGCATCTGTCGCTTCAGGAAGGCGCGACCCTGCCGTGCGCCGGCGTCACCGCGTGGCATGCGATCGTCGAGCATGGCTGGACCAAGGCCGGCAACACCGTGCTGGTGCAAGGCACCGGCGGCGTCTCGATTTTCGCGCTGCAATTCGCGAAGGTGCTCGGCGCGACGGTGATCGCGACCTCGTCGAGCGACGAGAAGCTCGAGCGCGCCAAGAAAATGGGCGCGTCGCACGGCATCAACTACAAGACCACGCCCGAATGGGACAAGGCGGCGGTCGAGATCACGCACGGCGGCGTCGATCAGGTGGTCGAGGTCGGCGGCGCCGGCACCTTCATGCGCTCATTGGGCGCGATCAGGGTCGGCGGCAAGATCAGCATGATCGGCGTGCTGTCGCAGCCCTCGGGCGATTTCAACCCGATGATGATCCTCGGCAAGCGCGCCAACGTTCAGGGCATCTCGGTCGGCTCGACCCAGATGTTCGAGGCGATGAACCGCGCCATCGCCGCCAACCACATCAAGCCGGTGATCGACAAAGTGTTCCCGTTCGCCGACGCCAAGGCGGCGTTCCATCATCTCCAATCCGCCAAGCATTTCGGCAAGGTGGTGATCGCGCTGAGCTAGGGTTGGAGATCGAACGCGGGGCGCAGGGTGCCGTCCATATGGAACGGCACCGAGGAGTGCATGTGCATGATCTTCCATTGCCCGCGTTCGCGATTGAGCACGATCGTGTCGCGCAGCCAGAAACCGATCGGCTGCGGCGCCGCCTTGGGTTTGCCCGACATGCGCGTAAGCCCCTGATGGACGGCGAGATCGCCGCTGATCGTCAACGTGCCCGGCGGTGTTTCGAGCTCGACCGGCCCTTCCCAGGTGTCGAGCCACGCCTGTATTTGCTTGGCGTCGACGCCATGATGAGCGAGCGGCGGCGACAGATTGCACACCACTGCGTCCTTGGAATAAGCCGCGGCGATCGCGGCGCCGTCCTTGTCGCGATGCGCTTGGCGCAGCGCGCCCAACAGCGCCAGGATTTCGGCTTCGTCGCGCGCGTTCTGCTTGGTCAATGTCGCGGTCGTCATGGTGTCGCCTCCTTCGGTTGGGGTCGATGGAACAGCAATTCGAGATAGCGGCGGAGATGATCGAGCGACGTCAGCGCCGCCGTCGGGTCTTGCGTCGCCTTCGCCAGAACGAACGCGCCTTGAATCACGGCTTGCGTGTGGAGCGCGAGGTCGGCCGCGCTGCCGGCGTCGGCGACGCCGTATTTCTCCATCGCTTCCGCGATATCCGCTTCCAGTGTCGCGGCATGATCGCGGATGGTCGCGGCGCAGGCGTCGCGGATCGCGGGATGGGTGTCGAACACTTCCTGCACCGTCGTGCCCGCGAAACAGGTGAATTGCGACGGCTTGCCGCGAATCAGCGCCTTGCGGAAATCGACATAGGCGAGCACCCGTTCGAGCGGATCGGCATGGTCGTGGTAGGGCGCCGCGACGAACAGGCCGCCGGTGACGGCGCCCCAACGTTCGGCCGCGGCGATGGCGAGATCTTCCTTGCTTTTGAAATGATGGAAAAAGCTGCCCTTGGTCAGCCCCGCCCCTTCGCAGATGTCCTCGACCCGCGTCGCCGCATAACCCTTGGCGCGAACCACGGTCAGCGCCGCGTCGAGCAATTTCGCTCTGGATTCATGAAGTGCTTCATTCATACGAATTACATACCGACTAGTCGGTATGTTCGTCAATGGCAAAAGTTAGAGACCGCCGCGAGACCGTTAACCACTGGGCTATTGCGTCTTATGCGAGAAAAACTAGCTTCATATTCAATTATAAAAGAGATGCCGAATGGACGATGTGCGAATCGCGGTGTCCGCCAGCCGCGTCATCGTGATCGATGACGAACCGGCGGTCGGGACGTTCATCGGGCGGGTGGCGCGGCGCGCCGGCTTCGACGTCATCGTCACGGCCGACGCCGGCGATTTCAAGCAACGCGTCCGGTCGTGGCGGCCGGGCCTGATCGTTCTCGATCTCGGCATGCCCGAGACCGACGGCATCGAGCTGTTGCGCTTTCTCGCCGACGAACGGATCACCGCGCGCATCCTGATCATCAGCGGCTTCGACGAAAAGATTCTCGACGCCGCGGAGCGGCTCGGTTCGGCGCGCGGCCTCAACATGGCGGGCGTGTTGCGCAAGCCCGTGCTGATCGAAGAATTGACCGAAATGCTGCACAAAATCGTGCACGATGCCAGCGGTGTGACGCCGCAGCGCTTGTCTCAGGCGATCGATGCCGGCGAGCTCTATCTCGAATACCAACCCAAGATCGCGCTCGACACGATGACCCCGATCGGGGTCGAGGCGCTGGTGCGCTGGCGTCATCCGCAATTGGGCCTGGTGCCGCCGATGACCTTCATTCCGGTGGCGGAAGAGAGCGAGATCATCCATCGCGTCAGCGAATGGGTGCTGAGCGAGGCGCTGCGTCAGCGCGAGGCGTGGTCGCGCATGCAATTGTCGATGACCGTGGCGGTGAATCTGTCCGCCAAGAATGTCGATTCCAAGGATCTCTCGAACTTGGTGGCTAACCGCCTAAGCCAACCGAATTTCGAGCCGCGCCAACTGATTCTGGAGCTGACCGAGACCGCGGCGATGCGCGACGCCGACCGCGCCATGGACGTGCTGACGCGCCTGCGCATCAAGGGCATCGGACTGTCGATCGACGATTTCGGGACCGGTTATTCCTCGCTGTCGCAATTGCAGCGGCTGCCGTTTTCCGAGCTGAAGATCGACAAGAGCTTCGTCATCGACTGCACCAGCTCGAAGGATAATGCCGCCATTGTCTTCGCCGTGATCGACTTGTCGCACCGGCTCGGGCTGAAAGTGGTGGCGGAAGGGGTGGAGACCGCGGACGCGCTGCGGCTCTTGGCGAAAGCCGGGTGCGACGCGGCCCAGGGCTATTTCATCTCCAAGCCGATCGGCGGCGACAAAATCCCGGCCTGGCTCGCGGCCAACCAGAAATTCGCGGCGTAGCTATTTGTACCGGCGCTTGGTGAAGTCGTTCGGGTTGAATCCCGTTTCCTCGCCGGCGCCCCAATTGTCGATGTCGGCGCCCTTCTTGAACATCCAGGCATAGCCGCCTTGGGGATTGGTAAGGATTTCCCACCAATTGTCGTCGAGATCGCGGAGATAGAAACTGTAGGTGCCGTGCTGGTCCGCCGGCTTCGTCACCTTCTTGATGCCCCATTGATCCTGCTGCGCGACGCAGATGGCATGGGCGCGGTCAACCTCTTCGCGCGTTGTGACGTCAAGGCCGTTGTGGTTGCGCAACGGCATCTCTTCCTTTTTGGGATTGTAGACCGTGGCGATGGTGTTGGTGCCGCCCAAACGGATCATCAGCGAGCGCGGGCTGGTCTGCACAACCTCGAGGCCGAGAAATTCCCGGTAGAACTTCCGGCTCTTCTCGATGTCGTAACTTTCGAGCGTGCCGTGCGACAGGTAATTGAGCTTGAGAACCGGTTCGGTCATGCGCGGTCTCCTATGCCATCGTGTTGGTCAAGGTGCCGATTTTCTCGATCCAGATCTTGACCACGTCGCCCGGCTTCAGGAATTCGCCGCGGCCAGCGCCGACGCCCGCGGGCGTGCCGGTCAGCACGATGTCGCCGGGGTGGAGCGTGATACGCGACGACAGGTGCTCGATCTGCTCGGCGAGGGTGAAGATCATCCTGCTCGTGTTGGAATCTTGCTTCAGGACGTCGTTGACCCAGAGCTTGATGGCCAGCTTCTGCGGATCGCCGATCTGATCGGCCGGCACGATCCACGGCCCAAGCGGGCACGACCCGTCGAAGCTCTTGTGCGCCGTCCAGTCGCTGCGGAACGGATTGGTCGGCGGCAAACCCTCGCGCGTGCCGAGGTCGCGTGCCGAAAGGTCGTTGGCGCAGAGATAGCGCGCGACATGATCGAGCGCCCGCGCCGCCGGGACATCCTTGGCGGTAACGCCGATCACCGCCGCCAGCTCCGCCTCCCAGTCGACCGACTTCGACGCTTTTGGCAGCGTCACCGTGGCGCCGGGATGCGTGACCGCCGTGGTCGCCTTGATGAAATGCCAGGGCTTGAGGCCGAGCGTGTGCGGATCGGGATCGGGGCCGCGGCCGGCGCGCGCGGCCATCTCGTCGGCGTGGTCCTGGTAGTTGGAGCCGGCGCAATAGATCGCCGCTGGATAAAGGACCGGCGCGAGCAGTTTCGCCTCGGCGAGCGGGATGCTGGCAGGTTGCGTCCCACGCGTCAGCGCGGAGGTGATGCGGTCGTGGCCGCGGCGCCAATCGGCAAGCAGGCCGCGGATCGTGTCATCTGCCGCCGCGCCGGTAAGTTTCGTCAGGTCGTAGACACGTCCTTCGATCACCGCGCCGGCGCGAACGCCGTCGCTTGCCTGATAGCTGACCAGTTGAAAGTTGGGCATTTGGCACCTTCTCCTTACAGCTGACCGCAGCGATACCCCGTTTCCGGCGTGCTGAACAAGAGACGCTCTTCGCGAACCAGCAACACGAACTGGTCGGTATCGTGCTCGAAGACGCAAAGCTGCCGGGCAATGGCCTTGAACACGCGCGTCTCCGAGTAGGGCGTCACGTTCAGATCCTCCACTGCCCAACGCTGCATGTTCAACACCGATATGTTATCGGACGTGTGTTGGAACCGGCGCTGCATGTCGGCCGGAAGTGCCGCCTGGCCGGCGTCTGTTGCATAAATGACCGCCTCGGTGAGGTTGCCCGAATAAAGTGCCGCCGACAGGTAGGAATCCCAGAGGTTGGCAAAGCTCAAGATCGGCAGGATGCCGAACAGCAGCAGCACCAGGGTATGGAACGACAGCGCCCTCGCCGGGAAGATCTCGCGCCACGAAAACGCGTCGCGACCCGCGAATAAGAGCAGATCGAATATCGCCATCGCCGCTGTCCAAGGCCAGACGATGGAATTCCAATTCTGGCCGAGCGGGCCGAGCATGGCGAGAATCAGCAGATGCATGCCGATTGCGGCGATCAGCGAGATGCGGCGGAAGCGCCTGGTCAGAAGCCCGATACCGAATGCCGCCTCGATGAACGGGGTCGCGATCCCGAAATAGTAGAGCGGGGTGGCAAGCGCCGGAACCGCGTCGGTGACCGGCTGCATCATCCACGGAAAAATGAGGTCGACGAAGTTGCTGTTGATCTTCTGCACGCCGGCGAAGAAATAGGTGCTGGCGACGATGAGTCGCGCGATGTGGAGCGCGCGCTTTTGACCCTCGGTATCATCCTTGCGCCAGGAAAACAATCCGAGCGCCGCCAGCATGAACGCATAGAGCAGCACCCACGGCTGCCAGCGCGTCTGGTCGAACAGGCAGAAAATCGCGACGATCGCCAGGAACGTGCCGATCAACGCGCGCGGCCGCGGCGCGATTAGACCGGCGGCGCCAAGCGTGAACAGCGCCCCGTACAAGATCAGGTCGAGCGGATGGCCAAGCATCGGCAGGCCGCTCCACACCGGCGTCAACGGATACGTGCGCGGCCCGATCCACAGCGGCGAGGACAACACCAGCCCAATGACGAAGGCGATGAAGACGGTCGCCTTCAAAAAACGAGCCGACCCAGCGGTGCCGTGAGCACGCTCCGATACGAGAGAAGTTAGCGCCCGCGCGCCGCTACGGCTTTTTGAGATAGGGGCATTGGCTCTGTGACAGCGGGGGAAATAGCTCCTCGCCGGAAATCGTACGAACCAGTTTCAGATAGTCCCAAGGATATTTCGATTCGGCCGGTGATTTGACCTGGTACAGCTCGACGTCGAAAACCGCGCGGCCGTCGGGGCGCAGCGTGGTCAGCTTGCCGAAATGATCCATGGTATGGGATTTCATCCACGCCACGACTTTTTCCGGATCGTCGGTACCAACGGCCTTCACCGCGTTCAGATAGGCCCTCACCCCCGAATAATTCGCGGCTTGGGTGAAGTTCGGCATCTTGTGGTGAATGGCGATGAATTTTTTGGCGAACGCGCGCGTTTCGTCATTGCTGTCCCAGTAGAAATCCTGCACTAGCCAGATGCCCTGAAGCGTCTTCAACCCGACCGAATCGACATCGGAGAGGTTCATCAGGAATGCGGCCAGACGTTGCTTCGACGACGGCAGGATGTTGAACTCGCCAGCCTGTTTGATCAGGGTGACAAGGTCGCGGCCGATAGCCCCCACGCCGATGACGTCGGCGCCCGAATGCTGCGCCTTCAGCAGATAGCTGGTATAGTCGTCGCTATTGGGCGGGAAGAAAATGGTCTCGACCACGCTGCCCCCGCTCTTGGCGACGGCCGCTGTCGCCGCCCCGGCCACCGCCTTGCCGACGGCATAGTCCGGCATGATGAGGAACCAGCTTTTGACATTGTCCTGTTTGAAGGCGGTGACCATTGTGCTGGCGGTGCCGAGCGTGTCGAGACCCCAATGAACCCCGGTCGGCGTGCACGCTTTGCCCGTGAGTTCGGTTGTGGCGGCCACCGTCGCCAGCAGCAATTTGTGCTTTTCATAGGCCATGCGCTGGATGGTGATGGCCGCCGCGGAGGCCGGGACGTCGACGATGACGTCAACCCCGTTGACATCGTACCAATGCTGCGCCAGCGTCACCGCGAGATCGGGCCGAGACTGCATATCGGCCGCAATGACCTTGATCGGTTTGCCGAGGACGGTGCCGCCGAAATCCTGCACCGCGAGCTTCGTCGCCACGACCGAACCGGGGCCCATGCTGCTGGCGGCGAAACTGGAAAGATCGGTGAGAACGCCGATAGTCAGTCCCTTGTCGTCCGCGTTCGTCTGGCCCGAGGCCGCGACGGCCAAGGTGATCGCGAACAGCGCTCCGATCAACGCCCGAGGTTTATGCACCGCTTCCTCCCGCCCATTATGATTTGCGCAAAGGGTGGTCCGGCGGGTCGCCCTGTGTCAACGGCGGACAAGCGATCACGCATCGACTAGATTGCGCCGAAAATGGATGTCTATGTCATCAATCTCGATCGTCAGACCGAGCGGCTGCACTGGATGGAGCAAGAATTGCGCGCCGCCGGCGTGGCTTTCCAGCGGGTGCGGGCGGTCGATGCGGGGCGTCTGTCGCCCGCGTTCGCCGCGCGGATTGCGAAGGGCGACAACGACGAGCTAGGCCCGCACCAAATCGCGGCGATCATGAGCCACCGCAAGGTTTGGCGCGCGCTGCTACGTTCGCCCACACCCCATTGCGTCGTGTTCGAGGACGATGTCCATGTCGGCCACGGCTTTACCCAACTGCTGGCGGCGATCGATGCTGGCGCGGTGGAGTTCGACATCGTCAAGCTGGAAAGCGTCGGCGAACGCGTGCTGATCGATTTAGGTAACGCGCATTCAGTGGCGGGACGCCGGCTTTGTCCGTTGCGGTCGGCGTATATGGGCGCCGCCGGCTACATCATCAATCGCAAGGCGGCCGCGACCTTGCTTCGGGTTACACACGCCCTGGCGGTGCCGATCGATTGGTTTCTCTTTGCTGACGCGTATCTCGCGAGCAACGGCCTTATCGTGCTTCAGACCATTCCGGGAATCGTCGCGCAAGAGGAACATTTGCGCCGGTTGGCGACGGCAGCGCACATGCTCAGCGGGCAGCCCGCGCGCATGAAGTCGGTGCCGCTCGAGCGAAAAGTGGCGCGCGAGATGGTTCGCCCATTCCGTCAACTCGCGGCGTCGCTCGCTCGCCGCTGGCTGATGCGGGCTGAACCGGGATTGCGGTGGGGCCGGATCGGCTTCGAATAATCAGAGCCGAGCCAAAGCCCGTCGTTTGGTCTTTGCTGCCCGGCGCTTCAAATAAAGGCGCATCGCGCCAAGACGGAACCGCGCGGAATGAACCTGGTCGTAAAGCGCGACATAGTCGATTTCATCGCCTGCCGCCACGCGCGCGACGACATAGTCGAGAATCTGGCGCAACCCGGCGCGTCGAGTCCGCCGTGCCTCGAATAGGTGAAAGACGCTGCCGTTACCGTAGAACGTGCCGTAGCCAGTGACGCCTTTACTGGCGAGCCGCCAGCGTGGAATGGCCACATAGTTCGGAAAGAGCAGCTCCGTCGCCACCTTGTGCGCGGCCGCCGCTTTGCCGAACCGCATGGCGACGTCATGGGTGTCATCGGGAACGGCGCTCGGCCGGCCGATCACGTCCCAGCACCGGCGCGAAAGGCAGAGGAAGGCGGGTCCGGCATAGATAAAATCGTGTTCGGGCATGTGGTTGGCGGTCTGCGCGACGCCAAAGATCCGACCGGCTTCGGCGGCGGCGAAGGCGCGTTCAATTGCCTCCGCATTGAGAGGAAAGGCGTCGATATCGACAAAGAGGAAAACATCGTCGTCGGCCGCATCCTGCAACATGCGATCGATCCACGCACCGTGCGCAATCCCGGTCGCAACCGTTTGCGCGATCGCGTAACCGAGCTTGGCGAAGACGCGGCGCTGCCCCTCGACCACCGCTGGGTCGATATTGTTCCAATACATCGAGACGATGCGACGCAAAATTCGGCCTTCCCTGTGACAGGCGGCGAAGCTGGCGGGACGGTCCAGCCTTGTCAATGCGGGCGCGGGCCTTGATTCCCGACACACATCGGCCAAATATAGTAGGATGATCGACTAAATGATCTAGGCGATAATGCTTTCCAACAAAGCGAAATACGGTTTGAAAGCGATGTTATATTTGGCCGCGCTCCCTGACGCCCGCCCGGTCGGAATTTTGGAAATCGCTCAAGATCAGAACATTCCGAAAAAGTTTCTCGACGCTATCCTTCTGGAGTTGCGACGAAACGGATTGGTGCACAGCCGAAAGGGCCGCGGCGGCGGCTACATGCTGTCACGGTCGGCGGCGGCGATTTCGGTCGGACGCATCATCCGTGTGCTCGACGGGCCTTTGGCGCCGATCGCCTGCGCTTCGAAGACGGCGTATCGCCCTTGCGCCGACTGCGCCGATGTCGAAGCCTGTCAGGTTCGCCGCACCATGCAGCGCGTGCGCGATGCGATGGCCGACATTCTCGACAATACCAATCTGGCCGAAATGTTGGCGATGCCCGAAGCGGAAAGCCGGGTCGCCTAAAGCGCGAGCTTGCCGCCGACCACGAGCAAAGTGATGGCGAGCACGACGCGGAGCACCGCGTCCGGCACGCGTGACGACAAATGACTGCCGACTACGATGCCCGGCAGCGAACCGAGCACGAGCCAGCCGAGCATGCCGAAATCCACGGTGCCCATCAACCAATGGCCGCCGCCGGCGATCAGGGTCAGTGGCACGGCGTGCGCGATGTCGGAGCCGACGATCTTGGCTGTCGGCAAGTTGGGATAAAAGAAAATCAAAGCGGTGATGCCGAGCGCGCCGGCGCCGACCGACGACAGTGACACGAGCACGCCGAGCACGGCGCCGGTCGCGATCGTCAGCACGACCGTATGATTGCCGGGCGTTCGCGATGCGATCCGACGCGAGGCAAGCTCCAACACCTGCCGACGCATAAGCAGCGAAATCGCGGTCAGAATCAGCGCGATGCCCAACACCACCGAGATCAGAGGCGAGGAATGGGAATGCGGGGAAAAATATTCAAGCGCCAACAGGGTCAGCGCGGTCGACGGCATGCTTCCGGCCGCCAGCCTGGCGACGATGCGCCAATCGACCGTATGATTGATGCCGTGGACGACTGTGCCGCCAGTCTTGGTCACCGCCGCGTAGAGCAAGTCCGTGCCCACGGCGGTGGCGGGATGAATCCCGAACAGGAGGACCAGGATTGGCGTCATCAGCGAACCGCCGCCGACCCCTGTCAATCCGACCAAAATCCCGACCGCCAAGCCCGCAACGACATAAAGCGGACCATGCCCTTGGACAGCTTCCATCGCTGTGACAACCCCTCCGCGCTTGGTCCGATCCCGGTTTTTAGAGCGGCAACTGGGTGTTGACCAGTCCCCCGCGGGCCCTTCCAGTTCCTGAATTCGATATTAAATATACACTCTATCGAATTAGCATATTATCTGCAACCGAGATTCAATGTTGCTGCGCTGTCGGCTGACATGGGTATGATTGTTAAATGGCCGTCATCGTACACGCCGCGAGCTTTACCATCGGCACGAAGGCGGGCGGCTTCCAGCACAACACTGCCATCAAACTGTCCAACGGGCTGATCCGCAACGGTCATCTGGTCTTGAATTTTTCCGATCGGGACGTGGCGCGGGCGGGCTCGTTGATGGGTCACAGCAAGTTCGGCCGGGCCGCGGTCAACCGCGCCCTGTTCGACTTTTGCCGCCACCATCGGCCCGATCTTTTGCTGCTTGGCCATGCCGATTTGATCGAGACCGCGACGCTGACGGAAATCCGCGATGCCGTGCCGCGCCTCCGCGTCTTGCAATGGAATGTCGATCCGCTGTTCGAGCCGGAAAATGTCGCGCGGATCGAGGCCAAACTCGGCGCGGTCGACGCCACGCTGGTCACGACCGGGCCGGCGGCGCTGGGCGCGTTGCGGAGCGGCGGCCGCCGCGTCGGTTTTATGCCCAATCCCGCCGATCCATCGATCGAGCGGGGGGAAAACCATCTCAAAGCCAGTCTGCCGTTCGATCTGTTCTATGCCTGTGGCCACCCGAGCCGGCCGTTGCGCCGGGTCTGCGGCAAGGACTGGAACATGGACGAGTTCGTCACGGCGCTGTTGACCGCGCTGCCGGGCGTGAAGCCGCTTCTCGCTGGCCTCCATGGACAACCCCGGCTTGGCGGTGCCGCGTATCAAGCGGCGCTCGAAACCGCGGCGCTCGGCCTCAATATCAGCCGACGCGCGGACTGGCCGCTTTATTCCTCGGACCGGTTGGCGCAAATGATCGGCAACGGCATGGCGGTTCTGATCGAGCGCGCGACCGGCTACGATACGCTTTTCGGCGACGACGAGATGCTGTTCTTTTCGAGTTTCGACGAGCTGGTCGCGAAAATCCGCGACATGGTCGCGATGCCGGCCGCGCGCCAAGCCCTTGCCGCCAAGGGACGGGACAAATTTCTCCGCCTGTTCAACGAGCGGATCGTCGCGCGTTATCTCTTCGATTTCGCATTCGACCGGGTCGATGCCGCCGCCTACGGTTGGCCCGCCGAACTATTTTAGGTCCGGATCGATGCTGCGGCGCAGCGCGTCCAGCCGCGCCGCCGATAGCCGAATGTCGAGCACATCGACCGCGCGCTTTCGGGCGCGCTGTTGCAAATCCGTCCGCAAACGGTCGTCGTGCGTCAACCGCTTTAGCGCCTCCGCAAGTCCGGCCGCGTCCGGCGGCTCGACCATGATGCCGTCGTCGCCGACGATTTCAGGCATGCCGCCGCGCCGGCTGGTGATGGTGGCGCACCCAGCCGCCATCGCCTCGCGCACCGTCAGCGCGCACGGTTCGGGCCATTGCGACGGCAGCGTCGCGATCGCGGCGCGCGCGAAGGCTCGCATCGCGTTCTCGTGGTCCAGGAAGCCGGGCATGATGACGCGGTTGCCCAGCGGCGCGACTGTTTCCGCGACGCGCCGGACATACTCGGATCGGGGCTTTCGGCCGGCGCCGATGATGGTCGCGCGCCAATCCGGCAGATCGGGCAACACTCGCGCCAAGGCCTGCGCTAACGGCAACACACCTTTGTCTTCGACAATCCGCCCGACATAGAGAATCAACTTGTCCTTGGCGCTCGACGCGACCGCGACCGTGTCGAAGCTCGCGGGCAAGACGACGACACGGTCGGCGTCGGACGCAATGCCTTCGACGAAGCGGCCGCGCACCCATTCGCTGACGCATATCACAAGCCGCGCGCGATCGAGAATCCGTTGCCGCTGGCGCGCGGTCTTGGCGCCGCGCATTTCCTGGGGATCGTTGTGAAGCCACAGTGACACCGCCGCGTCCGGAAATCGTCGGGCAGAAAGTCGAACGCTTCGACCCGGTTATGAACGTCGATGTGACGGGGCGCCACCTTTGCGAGATAGTCGGCCACGCCATGCGCGAAGCCGAGCGTGCGTCGTCGCCACCACCGGTCCTTGGGCGCGACGGCACGGAACATTCCCGGGTCGCGCGGCGCCGAGACCGCGACGCCGAGTACTTCGGTAGCATCGCGATAAGCGGAATGCGCGACATAGGCCTCGACTACGAGTGAGATTGCGCCGAAGCGATCGCGCGCGAACAGCTCCTTCCGCGGCAGGACGATGACGATCCGGGCGGTCATCGCGGCAACATCGCGGCTTCGACGTCGTCGACCGTCAAGGTCGCGAGGTCGTCGCGCTTCAGCCATGCGGCGGCCGGGCCGCGCGGCGCCGATCGGCGCGGATCGGTATGGTGCGACATCAGCATCAACGTCGGCGCGCCGATCGCGGCACTGAGGAATACCGGGCCGGTGTCGTTGCCGACGACGCCCTGGGCGCGGCGCGCGACCGCGGCGAGCTGAAACAGGTCGGTGCGGCCCACGAGATCGACCGCCGACGGCAGCGCCGCGCCGATCCGCGCCGCAGCCTCGCGGTCCGCCGCGGTGCCGACCACGACGATGCCGAGACCGCGCGCCGCCAGACGCCGGCCCAGTTCCGCGTACGCCTCCGCAGGCCAGCGCTTATGCGGCAAATGCGGCGAGCTGCCCGGAACCAGCATCACGAAGTGGGCCGGCAACGGCAAGGTCAAAACATCGGCATCGAGCCAGGCGAGGTCGGTCGGACGCGATGGCGGCACGCCGGCGGCGGCAAGAATGGCGCGCATGCCATCGCAATTTTGGCGCAAGCCCGGCACGGGTTCCGGCGTGAAATCGGCGCCTGGTGCGGTGCCGGCCCAGCGCGGCCGATGCGCGCCGGCCAAGAGCCGGCGGTACAATGCCGTGCGCCTGTTGCACTGGAGATCGTAGACGCGGTGGAAACGCGTGCGCCGCAAGCGCACGATCAAGCGCGCAACGGCGCCGATATTGGCGGCAGGCGGTCGGCCGTCGGACCAAACCGTATCGAACCACGGCATCCGCGCGGCGAGCCCGGCAAAGGGCGGCGTGGTCAGCAGCACGACCCGATCGGCCCGATGATACGCCCTGATATCGTGGAACGCATCGAACGCCTGAATCATGTCGCCGAGCGCGCCAAGCTTTATCGCCAGAACCGCGTCGCTCACGCAATGCCGCTCAGATGACTCACATCGTTGACGCAGCGCACCCGTACCTTGCCGCTGGCGATCTCGATCTCATTGATCGCGCATGGTTCCTGGGCGAAGCGCCAATAGGCGGATAACGGTTGATCGAGCAGTTGCAGCAGAATGGCGCGGTTGACGGTCTCGTGACCGACCATGACCACGGTGTCGTCGGGATGACGCGTCAGCACCAGGCGGATCGCGTCGGCCGTGCGGGCGACCAGATCCTGCAACGCGTCGCCATCGGGGAAACGCACCAAATGCGGCGTCGCGTACCATGCGGCCAGCAGCTCCGGCCAGGCCGCCCGCACGTCATCGACCGTGCGCCACTGCCATCCGCCGTAGTTGAAATCGATCAGCTCGGGCAAAACCTCGCGGGGAACGCCGCAGGCATTGGCGATCGCTTGTCCGGTGGCGACGCAGCGTCCCATTGGGCTGGTATACACCATGCGCGGTTGCCACCCGGCGGCGATCCGGGTGGCCGTGGCCGCTACTTGAGAGCGGCCGCGTTCCGTCAGCGGCAACTCGGTCTGGCCGCGAAACCGCAGCGGCGAAATGCCGTCGATATGGCCGTGCCGGGTTAGAACGATTTGGGTCATCGCGCCGCAGATTGGCGCAGGACACGGCCGCGCGCCAGTCCTAGCGGAGGCGATGCACAGCAGGCGGCAAATCGGAAATGTCGATCGGCGGCGCTTCCGACGGGTCGGCCGAACGCGGCAACAGGCTGACATCGCTTGACGAAACCCGCAGGCTCGACAGCGCCCCGTTGGCACCGAGCGAGCGCGACGTCACGGGCGCCGGCCAACCGCTGCCGGTCTTGAGCGTCTCGAGTGCCTCCGCCGTGCTTGGCATATGCGGGGCCGTGCCGGCAAAATACGCCGACAGCAAAAGGACGAGGGCGGCAAGCGCGGACAGGCAGAGCCCGCCGACGAATGCCACGTGCCGCAGCTGAGGCCACCTCACATCGATGCCGATCATGCGGTCAATTCATGGGATCGAAATAAGTCGGAACTGTGACTTAACCGCGCAAATCTATTGGTTTTCGGGGTTCTCGGCGGCTCGGGGCGAACGCGGCGGCAGGTCCTTGGCGTCGAGCGGCGGGGAGTTGCCCGGCGCGGTAGTCGGCGTGAGCTTGGCGTTCTGCTCGTGCGGCGGCCGCAGCTCCGGCGGTGGCGATGGTTGCGGCGCGGCGGTTTCCGCGGCCTGATCGAGCCGTTGCTGCAACGTTTGTTCTTCCCGCGTGCGCGCCTGCTGGGCACGGCGGGCGACGGCCTCCTTGCGCAGGCGCTCGGCACGGACTTTCTCTTCATGGCGGCGGATTGCGGCAAGTCGGAGCTTTTCGGCCTGTTCCTTTTCTCGCTGCGCTTGTTCCCTCTAGCGCTGGGCTTGTTCGGCCGCGCGGCGAGCGGATTCCGCGGCTTGCTCATGCTCGCGTGCCGCCTGGTCGACGACCGGCTTGGCCGATGTCGCCGGGGGCTTTGCCGCCGGGGCCGGCGCGACCTCGGTCACGGGCTGCGTTGGCGGCGGATTGACTTGATAGGCCGGTGGGGTTGCGACCGGCATCGGCGCCGGCGCGGCGGCTTCCGGCGATGGCGTCAAACTGACCGCGGGTGGCGTCGGGTTGCTCGTGGCGCCGCTGAACGTCCAGGCGGCATAGCCGGCCCCGCAGAGACAGAACACGACGAAGGCGGCGATCGCGATGATCGGCGCGGAGCCACCGCCCTGATGCGCCGCGCGCAAATCGGGCGGCACCACGAGGCTGCTCTCGACCGTTACTGGCGGTTCGTCGCCGAAGGCGTGGAGCCTTGGTTCCGCACGCTCACCGTCTTGCGGTTCCGGCGCCGACGCGCCTCGCGACAACGGCAACGGATCTTTGCGGCCGTGCTGACTATCTCCGCTCATAGCCGCTTCAAAATGTCAGTTCGGGGTCGCGGTCAAGTTAAATCACTGAATTCGGCCGGCTCACGGAGCCGCGGCGGCGCCCGATTTTTCATCGAGGATCAACGTTTGGGCGGGTGACGCGTCGAAATCGAACAGGCCGTCGAGCGACCCGGCCTTGGCGTCGAAGGAATGATCGCCGATTCGGCCCAGTGCCCAATTGTCCTCGATAAAGCGGATGATCGAGGTCTGATCGATGACGGCGTGGTCCACGTAGTTGACTCGCGCGAACGGCGAAATAATGAGCAACGGCAAGCGCGGCCCGTAGCCGCAGCGGCCCTGATAGGTGTTGGGCTCGGGCGTGCCGCACTTGCCCGGGCCGCTATAGGCATCGACGCCCGGAATCGCGGAACCGTTGACGATCGGCGGCGCGACATGGTCGTACCAGCCGTCGGAATCGTCGTAGGTCAGGACGATCACGGTGTCGCGCCAATAGGTCGAGCGCATGATCGCATTGATGACCTGAACGAGATGCGCCTGCTCGTCGAGTGGATTGGAATAACTCGGGCCGGCATGGCCGTCCTGAAAGGCCCTGGCCTTGACGAAACTGACGGCCGGCAAATGACCGTGCGCCAACGCGTCGTAGAACAACGCCAGATCGTATTGGTGATTGGCTTGGTCGGGCAGGCCGATCTTCTCCGGGACGGAGGGCGGCAAATGCGCTGGGTTTGCGGTCTGCGCGTAGTACTGGAACGGTTCGTGGTGCGGTGAATAGTCGAAGACGCGATCCGCACCGCCGGACTTCGCGCCGCAAAACGCCTTGCCGTGCTTGGTACCGTTGGGTTTGAAGCCGCCTTGAAACCAACCCCAGCTCACGCCCTTGGCATTGAGCAGATCGCCGATATTGCGTCCAACCATGACGAGGTGCGGCTTATCCGGATCGGAACAATCGTCGTACGCCGGATCGAGATCCTCGATCAACGTCGCCGGCGGCAGCGGCACGACCGCCGGATCGCGCGGCACGAACACCGCGCCATGGGTGTTGCCGGAAATCAGGTTGATCGCGCCCGGCGTCGACGGCCCGAAGGTGGTGCCGAAGTACCGGTCGCTTATGGCGAAATGTTGGGCGTAGTTCCACAGCGCCGTGACGGTGTTGCCGTCGAAATAGCCCATCACCATCGACGGCGCGCAGCCGCCACTCGGCGAATAGGTCGATTCGACGAAGCGATCCATCTTTCCGCCGTCGAACGCCTCCTGCTCGGCCGAATATTCGTGATCCATGTCGCATGTCGCCGCGAGCTGGCGCCACAGCCTGATCGGATTGGCGGCGTTGGGATTGTGCTCGAGCAACTGCCGCGTCAACCCGTCGACGGCCGGCGTCCCCGGCGCCGCATCGAAACGTTGCTCGCCCGGCAGATTCAACGCATGCGGATAGGTGCCGAAATAATGATCGAAGGAGACATTTTCCTGGAACAGCACGACGACATGCTTGATCGGCGAGCGCGTCAGCGGCGGGTCCTGCGCCAACGCTTGGGTCCCGATCAGCAGGGTGGCGAGAGCCAATAGGATTTTCGCGGACATGAGGGTGGTTCTAGCCATGGGTTGCGACAATTCGGTTACGTCCGGGCGCCGAGGCGCTGCTTGAGTTCGGCCAGGCAGGCGGCCTTGTTCGGCGCGTAATCCTCGTCCTCCCACCACGCCTCGATTTCGCCGAGCCAGCGCCCGATCTCAGGACCGGCGGGCACGCCCAGCGCCGCGACGTCCGAGCCCCGCAACGGGAAAATCGGCACCGCCAGCGTGTCGGCCATCGATAGCAGGCGCGGCGCCCGCGCGGCATCGCCCGACAGCATCACCAGGTCGCGGTAAATGGCGCGGCCGAGCTTGTAAAGCGCGCGTCGCTGGCGTGTTTCGCCGGCGCCCAGATCGATCGGCCAAGCCGGCGCCACCAACGCCTCCAGCCGGGCGCGCTGCTCGTTGGCGAGCCGCAGCCGCTTGGCCAGCGCCGTCGCGCCCGCCCGGTCCACCGCGACCAGCGCGACAAGGCGACGCAGCGCGTCCGGTTCGCTCTCGATGGCGATGAGCCGCGCCAGACGGTCGAGCCGAACCGCCTCCGGCAGAATCGCCGCGAGCACGCCGTCAGCCGCCATGATCTGCAGCGCGGGCACGGGATTGCCCGCGCCCAGCAATTTCAGCAACTCGGCCCGCACGCGTTCGGCCGACAAGCCGGTCGCCAGCGAGGCGAGCTTGCGGCAGGCGGCGCGCGCGTCGCTGTCGGCGTCGCCTTTGCCGTAATGCGCGTAGAAGCGATAGAAGCGCAGCAGGCGAAGCGCGTCCTCCTGGATGCGTGTTTCGGCGTTGCCGATGAAGCGCACGCGGCCACTGCGCAAATCCGGCATGCCGCCGACCGGATCGTAGAGATTGGCGGCGCTGTCGAGATAGAGCGCGTTGATGGTGAAGTCGCGCCGGCGCGCATCTTCGTCCCAATCGTCGATCTGCACCACCCGGGCGTGCCGGCCATCGGTTTCGACGTCGCGCCGCAAGGTCGTGATTTCGATGGCGCGCCCCGGCAAGGCGACCGTGACGGTGCCGTGGCTCAAGCCGGTCGGCACGGTGGCGATGCCGGCCTTGCCCAGCCGCTCCATCACCATCTCGGGCGGCAGCGGCGTCGCGATATCGATATCGGTCACCGCGCGGCCCAACAGCGCATCGCGCACGGCGCCGCCGACATAGCGCGCCGCGTCGGGGCCCAGCGCCGCCGTCACGCGCGCCACGTCGCGCTCCTTCATCCACGGAAACGGGTTGAGTCGCTCGACGGGCGCTGTGCTCACGGCTTGGTTTCCGGCACGACCCGGCCCGGCACGACCTGGCCGCCGACGACATGCGGCGGCACGTAGGCGCCTTCCGGCGCGTTGCCGAAGTGAACGCTGACGACCACCAGGGTCACCGCCGTCAGCACCACGCCGCTCACGACCAGCCACGGCCAGGGCAGGGCCCAGATGCCGTTGACCGCCACGCGGCCCGTCGCGCGAAACCACAACAGATAAAGCAAGCTCGGCAGGACGAGCGGCACCACTATGGTCAACACGATGCGGGTCATCGCGACAGGATCTCGGTGAGATTCACCAGCATCGCCGCGGTGGCGCCCCAGACTTCGTGGCCGCCATAATCGTAGATGAAATAGTGCCGCATCTGGCCGTTGCGCTCGCGCGAGGCTCGCCGCCGGTTGGCGGGATCGAGGATGTAGTCGAGCGGCACCTCGAACGCCTCGGCGACCTCGCTTGGGTCGGGCGTCAGCGGAAACGGCACCGCGACCAGCCCCACGATCGGCGTGATCGCGAAACCGGTACCGGTGTTGAACAAGTCGAGCCGGCCGACAACCTCGACATGGCTGCGCGGCAGGCCGATTTCCTCTTCGGTCTCGCGCAGCGCCGTCGCGACCGCGTCCAGATCGTGTTCTTCCGAACGTCCGCCCGGAAACGAGACCTGGCCGGCATGCGCGGAGAGATGCGGGGTGCGCCGCGTCAGCAGCACCTGGAGCCCGTGCGCATGCATCAACAGCGGCACCAGTACGGCGGCGGGACGGCGCGGCCGGTCCGGGGGCGGCTCGACATCGTCGCCGCGTTTGCCCGGGGGCGGCGCGGCGGCGAAGCTGGCGCGCACGAAATCCGGCGTCAGCTCGGGCGTCACGCCGCGATCGTCCCCAGCGGAAAGAATACGTTCTTGCTCCATGCCCCGAACACCGATGCGTCGCCGATGCGCTCCTCGCAACCAACTTCCACCAAGCGATAGAATACCGGCCGCGCAAGCCGCGCTTCCAGCCCGTTTCGGACATGGAGGTAGGGGTGCGGCCCGCCCTCGACCCGTTCCTCGACGCGCAGCGGATGATCGCGGCCGGCGATCACGATTTCGTCAAGATTGGTGCGGAACACCAGCTCCTGGGCCTGGCCCGCGCCATTGACGTCGAGCTCGACCGCGACGAAGGGCACGTCCTCGACCTCGATGCGGCCACGCTCGGCGGGGGTGACGAGCCAGTACTGGCCGGTCTCGTCGCGCTTCAGCACGGTGGCGAACAGCTTGACCAGGGATAATCGGCCGATCGGCGAGTTATAATAATACCAAGTCCCGTCCCGGGCGATTCGCATGCCAAGATCGCCGCAATCGAGCGGCAGACGCGGCGGCCCGGACGCGGTATCTTTTGTCGCCATGAGCGTGTCGTCACCGAACCAGGAGCCGAGACTTTGACCGTCGCCGAACCATCATCTTCCTCTCCCGCGTCGGGTCTGGGGCCCGAGATCGAACGGCTCGGCCATCGCCTCGGCGACGTGCGCGAACAGATCGGCCAAGTGATATTCGGCCAACGCGAGGTGATCGATCAAGCCTTGATCACGTTGCTCTCCGGCGGCCATGCCTTGCTGATCGGCGTGCCGGGCCTCGCCAAGACGCGTTTGGTCGAGACGCTGGGCACGGTTCTCGGCCTCGACGACAAGCGCATCCAATGCACGCCCGACTTGATGCCGGCCGACATTCTCGGCTCCGAAGTGCTCGAGGAGAGCGAGGCGGGGTTGCGCTCGTTCCGCTTCCTGCCGGGACCGGTGTTCTGCCAGTTGCTGATGGCCGACGAAATCAACCGCGCCAGCCCGCGCACCCAATCGGCGCTGTTGCAGGCGATGCAGGAGGGCCGCGTCTCGGTCGCCGGGCGCTATCATCCGCTGCCGCGTCCGTTCCACGTGCTGGCGACGCAGAACCCGCTGGAGCAGGAAGGCACCTATCCGCTGCCCGAGGCGCAGCTCGACCGCTTCCTCTTGCAGGTCGACGTCACCTATCCCGACCTCGCCGCCGAGCGGCAGATGTTGCTTGCCACCACGGGCGCCAGCGAGCGCGAGGCGAAAGCGGTGCTCACCGCCGACGAATTGATCGCGGCGCAGCGTCTGGTGCGCCGCATCCCCGTCGGCGAAAGCGTGGTCGAGGCGATCCTGGCGCTGGTGCGTTCCGGCCGGCCGGAGGAAAGCACCGTGCCTGAAGCGCGGAAACATGTCGCGTGGGGGCCCGGGCCGCGCGCCAGCCAAGCGCTGATGCTGGCATGCCGCGCGCGGGCGCTGATGGGCGGCCGGTTCGCGCCGTCGCTCGACGACGTCGTGGCGCTGGCGCCGCCGGTCCTGCGTCATCGCATGGCGCTCAATTTCGCCGCCCGGGCCGAAGGCGTCGGCATGAACGATGTGCTTGCCAAGCTGCTGGAGCCGTTCCGCTGATGCCGGAAGGCGACGTCGTCGTCAGGCAGCACAGCGCCGAGGCGCTGGCGGCGGCGTTTCCGCCGCTCCTGGTCGCGGCCGAGCGCGTCGCCAACGCGGTGGCGCAGGGCGTCCATGGCCGCCGCCGGGTCGGGCAGGGCGATACGTTCTGGCAGTTCCGGCCGTATTCGAGCAACGACGCGGCGTCGCGCATCGATTGGCGCGCCTCGGCAAAATCGGCGCGGCTCTATGTCCGCGAGACCGAATGGGAAGCGGCGCAGAGCGTGTGGCTGTGGCGCGACGGCTCGGCCTCGATGGATTACGCGTCCTCGCCGGAATATCCGACCAAACGCGGCCGCGCCGATATCTTGTTGCTGGCGCTCGCCTCGCTGCTGTTGCGAGGCGGCGAGCGGGTGACGCTGCTCGGCTCCGGCGCGCCGCCCAATAGCGGCCGCGCGGTGCTGACGCGGTTGGCGATGGGGCTCGACGCGGCGAAGGCCGGTTTGCCGCCGACGGCGCTGCTGCCGCGCGACAGCCAATTGGTCCTGCTGGGCGATTTCCTCGGCCCGCTCGCCGAGATCGACGCGCTGGTCGCGCGGTTCGCCGCGCGCGGCGTGCGCGGTCATCTCCTCCAGATTCTCGATCCCGCCGAGGAGACGCTGCCGTTTGCCGGGCGCATCCGGTTCGAAGGCGTCGAGGGCGAGCAGCCGATCTTGATGAGCCGCGCCGAAGCGGTGCGCGACGCTTATATCGAAAAGCTCGCGGCGCATCGCGCCGGCTTGCAGGCGATCGCCGGCGCCGCGCACTGGACCTTCGCCACCCATCGCACCGACCGTCCGGCGCCGCAGGCGCTGCTCGGCCTGTTCAACGCCCTCGCGGTGCCGCGCGGATTCTAGATGCTCGGTCTTCTCGCCTTCGTCTCGCCGTGGCTGCTTCTGGGATTGGCGGCACTGCCGGTGTTGTGGTTCCTGCTGCGGGTGACGCCGCCGAGCCCGCGCCGCGTCGCGTTTCCGCCGTTGCGGTTGTTGCTGGGGCTGAATCCGCGCGACGAGACGTCGGCGCGCACGCCGCTATGGCTCTTGCTCATGCGCATGGCGCTCATCGCGCTGATCGTGCTCGCGCTGGCACATCCCTTGCTGAATCCGTCGAGTGGCTTCGACCGAAGCGGGCCGATCGTGATCGCGGTCGATGACGGCTGGAGCGCGGCGCGCCATTGGAGCGACCATCGCGGCATACTGGATCGTCTGTTGGACGATGCCGAGCGCGACGGCCGCCAAATCGTGTTGTTCGGCACCGCGCCGCCGCCGGGACTTAACGCGCCGTCAGGCCTGTCGATCCAGCGTGCCACCGATGCGCGTGCCGTCGCGGCAACGCTGACGCCGCTGCCGTGGCCGGCGAACCGGCCTGGCGCGTTGGCGCGGCTGGATAAGCTCCACTTGGCCCACGCCGCGGCCGTGATCTGGCTCAGCGATGGGATCGACGACGGCACCGCGCGCGCCTTCGCGCGCGGCCTGGAACGGCTCGGTCCGTTGCGCGTGATGGCCGATCCGGCGATCGAGCGCGCGCATCTATTGGCCGCCGCGCCGGATCAGGGCAAGGATCTGAGCGTCGAGGTGCGGCGCGCCGCGACGATCGGGCCCGACCGGACGATGGTGCGGGTGGTCGGCGAGGACGGGCGCTTGCTGGCGCGGACCGCGGCCAACTTCAAGTCCGGCCGCGATCATGTCGCCGTCGCCTTCACCAATCTGCCGACCGAGTTGCGCAACCGCGCCGTCAGCGTCGTGATCGAGGGCGAGCGCTCGTCGGGCGCGACGCTGTTGCTCGACGAACGCTGGCGCCGCCGCCCCGTCGGCATCGTCTCCAACGAGGCGGGTACCGCGGCGCAGCCCTTGTTGAGCGGCGCCTATTACCTGCAACGGGCGTTGTCGCCGTTCGCCGAGGTCAGGAGCGGCGCGCTCGACGCGCTATTGAAAACCGGCATCGCGGTGCTGACGCTGCCCGATAACGCGGTGCTCGGCCGCGACGAACGCCGCGCGGTCAATCGCTGGATGAACGACGGCGGACTGGTGCTGCGCTTCGCCGGACCGCATCTGGCGGAGAATCCGGACGATCCGCTGTTGCCGGTGAAGCTGCGCGGCGGCCGCATGCTGGGCAGCACGCTGTCGTGGGAAAAGCCGGCGCCGTTGGCACCCTTTGCCGCGTCGAGTCCGTTCGCCGGGCTCGCCGTTCCCGGCGACGTCACGGTGTCGCGTCAGGTCCTGGCCGAGCCGACGATCGATCTGGCGGCGCGGACCTGGGCGCGGCTCGCCGACGGCACGCCTCTCGTCACCGCCGATCGGCGCGGCAAAGGGTGGCTGGTTTTGGTGCACACCACCGCCGATCCCGAATGGTCGAGCCTCGCCATCTCCGGCCTGTTCGTCGAGATGCTGCGGCGGGTGGTCGCGATGAGCGAAGGCGTGACCGGCAATGTCGATGTCGCGCTGCAGCCCGTCGAGACGCTCGACGGTTTCGGCCGTCTCGGGCCCGCCGCCGAGACCGCGCAGACCATCGCCGCCGGCATGTTCGCCGACCACGCTCGTCTCGCCCGCGCATCCGCCCGGCTTCTACGGCAGCGAGGATTCGCGCCGCGCCCTGAGCCTGGCGCCGGCGGTGACGCATTTCAGCGCGATCGGCGCGTTGCCCGGCAATGTCGCGACCGAGAGCTATCAGCTCGGCCGCGAGGTCGATTTCCGGCCGTGGCTGTTGGCCGCCGCCTTGCTGTTGGCGCTGATCGATCTCGCCATCGGCTATGGGCTCCGGGGATTGCTGCCGCGCCTCGGCACCGCGAGCCTGGCCGTTGCTCGCCGCGCTCGCCGTCGCCGGACCGGCGCGCGCCCAGAACGGCGACGAAGCGGTGGTGCAGGCGGCGAACCAGTTCCATCTCGCCTATGTCCGCACCGGCATCCCCGAGATCGACGAGGAGTCGCGCAGCGGCTTGACCGGCCTCGCCAACATCCTCAACCGCCGCACTGCGGTCGACGCGGCGGAGCCGATCGCGGTCGATCCCGACAGCGACGAGCTGGTGTTCTATCCGATCCTGTATTGGCCGGTGGTGGCGGGCGAGATGCTGCCGTCGGCGCGCGCGGTCGAGCGGCTCAACCGTTATCTCGCCTCGGGCGGCATGATCGTGTTCGACACCCGCAACCAGGGCGAAGGCACGCCGCTGTCCGATTTGCAGGCGCAGGAGAATTTGCGGCACCTGGCGGCGGGCCTCGCGATTCCGCCGCTGGTCCCGGTGCCGCCCGACCATGTCCTGACCAAGAGTTTTTACCTGATGCAGGAGTTTCCGGGACGTTGGGCCGAGGGCAGGGTCTGGGTCGAGGCCGGGGACGATCGCGTCAATGACGGCGTCTCCACCGTGATCGTCGGCAGCAACGATTGGGCCGGCGCCTGGGCGGTCGACGGCAACGATCTGCCGCTTTATCCGGTCGTGCCCGGCGGCGAGCGCCAGCGTGAAATGGCGTTCCGTTTCGGCATCAACCTGGTGATGTACGCGCTGACCGGGAACTACAAATCCGACCAGGTGCATGTCCCGGCGATCTTGGAGCGGTTGGGCCAATGAGCGGGGCGCACGGCATCGCCGGTTGGGGCTTGGCGTTCGCGCCGATGCTGCCGTTATGGGCGATCGCGGCGTTCGCGTTGGCGGCGGTGTTGCTGCTGGCGCTTGGCGCGTGGCGCGGCGCGCGCGGCCTCCTGTGGCGCGCCGGCGGCTTGATTCTGTTGTTGCTGGTTCTGCTCGATCCGTCGCTGGTCCGCGAGCGCCGCGAGGCACAGAAGGACGTCGCCATCGTCATCGTCGACGATTTGCCGAGCATGGATATCGGCAATCGCCGTGCGCTCGCGGCGTCGGCGCTGGCGCAATTGCAGGCGCGCCTCAAGGCCGATCCCGATCTCGCGGTGCGCGTCATCCATGCCGGCGCGCCGAATCCGGACCAGCCCTTAGCCGATCCCGGCACCGAGCTTTACCACGCGCTGACCGGCGCGCTCGCCGACCTGCCGCGCCAGCGTCTTGCCGGCGCGATCATGATTACCGATGGCGAGGTGCATGACATGCCGCCGCCGGGGCGGCTCGGCTTCGATGCGCCGCTCCACGCCCTCATCGCCGGCAAGCCGGGCGAGCAGGACCGCCGGCTCCTCATTCAGAACGCGCCGAGCTTCGGTCTCGTCGGCAAGCCGGTGACGCTGACGCTGAAGGTCGAGGATTTGCCGGAGCCGGAAGGCGGCAGCGACGACACCGCCGAGGTGACGTTGCGCAAGGATGGCGGTCCGCCACTGGCCGCGCGGGTGCCGGTCGGCGTCGACGTGCCGCTGCAGGTGACGATCGATCACGGTGGCGACAACGTTTTCGAAGTGGCGACCGAGCCGGGGCCTCACTCGCTGACGCCCGACAACAAGCACGCCGCCTTCGTGATCCACGGCGTGCGCGACCGGCTGAAAGTGTTGCTGGTCAGCGGCGAGCCGTATCAGGGCGAGCGGGTCTGGCGCAACATCCTGAAATCCGACCCGACCGTCGACCTGGTGCATTTCACCATTTTGCGGCCGCCGGAAAAGCAGGACGGAACGCCGATCCGCGAATTGTCGCTGATCGCGTTTCCGATCCGCGAATTGTTCGACCAGAAGATCGGCAATTTCGACCTGATCATTTTCGACCGCTATCAGCAGCGCAGCATCCTGCCGATGACCTATCTCGACAATATCGTACAGCGCGTGCGCGAGGGCGGCGCGTTGCTGGTCGAGGCGGGACCCAGCTTCGGCACGCCGGAAGGACTG
The DNA here is from genome assembly GCA_963729845.1 of uncultured Alphaproteobacteria bacterium. Lineage (GTDB taxonomy): Bacteria > Pseudomonadota > Alphaproteobacteria > ATCC43930 > CGMCC-115725 > JAATGI01. Next base: position 15,144 of record CAVSQC010000041.1, on the reverse strand, counting down.
TACCGTTCGCCGCTCGGCACCATCATGCCGGCGGAGCCGTCGGGCGAAGTCTTCGAGCAGAGCTTCCGCCCGCGCGTCAGCGGCGTCGGCCGGCGTCATCCGGTCACGGCGGATTTGCCGGGCCTGCCCGCGGATCCCTCGACGCCGCCGCCATGGGGCCGATGGTTCCGCCAAGTCGGTTCCCTGCCGCATGGCGGCGAGACGGTGATGACCGGCGTCAACGGCAGCCCGCTTCTGGTGCTGAATCGCGTCGGCCGCGGCCGCGTCGCCGAGCTCATGTCGGACGAGATGTGGCTGTGGGCGCGCGGCTTCGAAGGCGGCGGCCCGCAGGCGGAGCTGCTGCGCCGCACCGTCTACTGGCTGATGAAGGAGCCGGACCTCGAGGAGAACGATCTGCGCGCCGTGGTCGAGGGCAACCGTCTGGCGGTGACGCGGCAATCGCTGGCACCGGAGACCGGCCCGGTGCGCGTCACCGATCCCGACGGCAAGGTGACCGAATTGACGCTCGCGCCGGAGCGCGGCGGCCGGTCGCGCGCCACCATGCCGTTGAAGCGCAGCGGCCTCTATCGCGTCGCCGACGGCAGGCGCAGCGTCATCGCCGCGGCCGGCGCGCTCAATCCGCTCGAGCTCGGCGATGTCCGGGCCACGGGCGCCAAGCTCGCGCCCGATGTCGAGGCCACCGGCGGCGCCATCTTCTGGATCGGCGACGGCAATCTGCCGGAGGTACAGCGGGTCGCGCCCGGCCGGCTCGCGGCGGGGCATGGTTGGCTCGGCCTGCGCGAGAACGGCGACTACATCGTGACCGGGGTCAGCGAGTTGCCGCTGTTGCCGGGGCTGCTCGCTTTGTTGCTGGCGCTCGGCCTGTTCCTCCTGGCGTGGCGGCAAGAGGGGCGATGAGAGAATCCCATTGCCTCGTCATCGTCATGCCCCGGCTTGGCCGGGGCATCCACGACTAAGTCGATTGAAAAAATCGTGGATGGCCCGCCTAAAGCGGGCCAAGACGAATGTATAATGGTGTAGGAGAACAACACCATGACCCACCCCGATCGTTCCTGGCGCGCGTTGTTGCCGCCAATCCATCCCGAAGGCTGGCCGTTCATCGCGATCGCGGTCGTGGCGACGGTCGTGCTGTTCGCGGCGTCGCAGCCCTTGGGGTGGCTGGCGCTGATCGCGACACTGTGGGTCGCGGCGTTTTTCCGCGATCCGTGGCGGGTCTCGCCGCAATCGCCCGGGCTGGCGCTGGCGCCGGCCGACGGGGAGATCGTCACGGTCGACTGCGCGCCGCCGCCCGCCGAACTCGAGATCGGCTCGGCGCCGATGCTGCGCATCGAAATTTTTCTGAGCCTGCTCGACGTCCATATCAATCGTACGCCGGTCGCGGGCCGCGTCACCAAGATCGCCTATCGCAAGGGCGAATTTCGCGACGCGCGCGACGCTGCGGCCGGCGCCGAGAACGAGCGCAACGCCATCGCCCTCGACACCGGCGCCGGCGCCGTCGGCCTGGTACAGATCGCGGGCCGCGTCGCGCGGCGCATCCGCTGCGATCTGGTCGAGGGCCAGCAGGTGATCGCGGGCCAGCGCTGCGGCCTCATCCGCTTCGGCTCGCGCGCCGCGATCTATCTGCCGGCGGCGTTCGTGCCGTTGGTGCACGAGGGGCAACGCGCCATCGCCGGCGAGACCGCGCTCGCCGCGCTGCCCGGCGCGGCGTTTGCCGCCCGGGAAGGATTCGTCACCCAATGATCCGCCGCCGCGCCCTGCTTCGCCGCGCCCGTGCCCGCATGCACGAGAGCGGCAATTTCTCGATCAACCGGCTCATCCCCAACATCCTGACCCTGTTGGCGCTGTGCGCCGGCATGACCGCGATCCGCTTCGCCTTGCAGGACAAGTTCGAACCCGCGGTCATGGCCATCATGGTGGCGGCGGTGCTCGACGGCATCGACGGTCGCATCGCGCGCTTCCTCAAGGCCACCACCATCCTGGGCGCGCAACTCGATTTGCTGTCCGACTTCGTCAGTTTCGGCGTGGCGCCGGCGGTGCTGCTGTTCGTCTGGAGCCTGTCGCAATTGCAAAGCTTCGGCTGGGCGGTAGCGGTGATCTTCGCGATCTGCTGCGCCTTGCGCCTCGCCCGCTTCAACGCGCAGCTCGGCATCGAGCCACCGGCCTTCGCCTATAATTTCTTCGTCGGCGTGCCGGCGCCGGCCGCGGCGGTTCTGGCGATCCTGCCGATGATGTTGAGCTTCCAGTTCGGCGAGACGATTTTCCGCTCGCCCTACCTCAATGTGCCGGTGATGGCGGGGGTGGCGGCGCTGATGGTGAGCCGGGTCGCCACCTATTCCTTCAAGCGTTTCCGCGTGAAGCGCGATTGGGTCTTGCCGACGTTGTTGGTGGTCGGCGCGCTCGCCGCCTTCGTCACGACCGAGCCGTGGGCGACGCTGGCGATGATCGCGCTGCTCTATCTCGGCTCGATCCCCGCGAGCCATCTCGCTTATCGCAAACTGCAGCGCGCCGCCGGCGAGCGGCGCGCGACCTTGCCGAAAGACCACCTCACCCTAACCGCCGGAACCCACCAGTCATGAGCAGCAAATTGTTCGAGCCGATCCGGCTCCGCGGCCTGACCTTGCCGAACCGCATCGTGGTCGCGCCGATGTGCCAGTACAGTTCGGTCGACGGCAATGCCAGCGACTGGCACCTGTTCCACTGGACTCAGTTCGCGCTGGGCGGCGTCGGCCTGTTCGTGATGGAGGCGACCGGCGTCTCGGCCGAGGGCCGCATTACGCCGGCCTGTCTCGGCCTCTATTCGGACGACAACGAAAAAGCGATGGCGCGCGCGCTTGAAGGCGGCGCGGACCTACGGCACGGCGCCGATGGGCATTCAGCTCGCGCATGCCGGCCGCAAGGCCTCGACCTATCCGCCCGGCAATCCCAAAGGCATGGGCGCGCTCGCGCCGGAGGATGGCGCGTGGCAGACCGTGTCGGCCTCGGCGATCCCCTACGGCAACTGGCACATGCCGCAGGCGCTCGACCATGACGGGCTGGCGCGGGTGAAGGGCGAGTTCGTCCTCGCGGCGCAGCGCGCGGTGCGGATCGGCCTCGACGAGATCGAACTGCACATGGCGCACGGCTATCTGATGCAGCAGTTCCTGTCGCCTCTCTCCAATCAGCGCAATGACGAGTATGGCGGCGACCTCAAGGGCCGGATGAAATTCCCGCTCGAAGTGTTCGCCGCGGTGCGCGCCGCGATCCCCGACGCGATGCCGCTGGGCGCGCGCATCAACGCGACCGACTGGGCCGAGGGCGGCTGGACCTTGGACGAGGCGGTGGTGTTCGCGCGGCACCTGAAAGACCTGGGCTGCGATTTCGTCTGCGTGTCGTCGAGCGGCTCGACCCCGGCGCAGAAGATCGAGGTGAAGCCGCTCTATCAGGTGCCGTTCGCGAAGCGCATCCGCCAGGAGACCGGCATCCTGACGCGCGCGGTCGGCATGATCTTCACGCCGCAACAGGCCGAGGAGATCGTCGCCGAGGGCGCCGCCGACATGGTGGCGCTGGCGCGCGCCGAGCTCGACGATCCGCGCTGGGCGTGGCACGCGGCCAAGGCGCTCGGCGCCGACGCCGCCTATCCGATCCAATACCGCCGCGCCAAGTTCGACGTTTGGCCGGTGCAGATGCGGCAGTTCTGAACTGAAAGCCTTCCGCTTGAGGGGGAGGGTTTATGAGACGGGATTCTTCGCTTGCCGCTCTTGGCGCCTTGGCGGACATAGGTTGATGCCACCACCTTCACCGTCACCCCTCGGCCTGACCCGGAGGCTCCAGAGCAAGCCGTCACGAGACCGCTCGTCGAAATTAACCTGATGATTTGCCGGGTCATGCCCGGCCATGACGATTAGGGTGCAGAAATTCGAGAGGGTTGGTTGTCGGGCTGTCTGGGTTCTCATGATCGATAAGCAGGTCGCGTCGCTGGCGGAAGCCGTCGCGGGGGTGAAGGACGGCGCCACGGTGCTGGTCGGCGGCTTTTCCGCGGGCGACGAGCCGGTGGCGCTGACCGAGGCGCTGCTGACCACAGGCGCGCGCGACCTCACCATCGTCAATAACGGCGTCGGCGGGCCAAGCCGCGGTATCGCCGCGCTGATCGCCGAACATCGGGTGCGGAAGATCATTTGCTCCTATCCAAGGTTCGTCGGCGGCATGGCGTTCGGCGCCGCCTATAAATCGGGCGAGGTCGCGCTCGAAGTCGTGCCGCAAGGCACGGTCAGCGAACGCATGCGCGCCGCCGCCGCCGGGCTCGGCGGCTTCTACACCAAGGTCTCCGCCGGGACGCTGTTGGGCGAAGGCAAGGAGACGCGGCTCATCGACGGCGAGCCGTATGTTTTCGAGCACCCACTCAAGGGCGATCTCGCGCTGATCGGCGCGTACCAGGCCGATCGCTGGGGCAATCTCGTGTTCCGCCATTCGCGGCGCAATTTCAACCCGGTGATGGCGCAGGCCGCGGCGGTGAGTGTTGCGCAGGTCCTGGAGATGGTGCCGCTCGGCCATTTCCATCCCGATCACATCCACTGTCAGGGCATCTTCGTCGATCGCGTTGTCGTGGTCGATCGCGACCCGAAGAATTGGAGCGGGCGGCCATGACCCCCTTGAACCGCAATCAGATCGCCTGGCGCGCGGCGCAGGACATTTGGGACGGCGCCTATGTCAATCTCGGCGTCGGCATGCCGAGCCTGATCCCGGATTTCATCCCGAAGGATCGCGAGGTGGTGCTGCAGGCGGAGGTCGGCATCATCGGCATGGGCCCGACGCCCAAGCCTGAGGAGGTCGATCCCGACATTTTCAACGCCAGCACCCAGCCGACCAGTTTCGTTCCCGGCGGCTCGACCTTCAGCCACACGGATTCCTTTCTGATGATCCGCGGCGGCCATCTCGATCTCGCCATGCTCGGCGCGTTCGAAGTGTCGGAGAAGGGCGATCTCGCCAATTGGAACACCGGCGATCCCGCCACCGCGCCCTCTGTCGGCGGCGCCATGGACCTGGCGGTCGGCGCGAAGGCGATCCGCGTGCTGATGGATCACGTCACCAAGGACGGCAAGCCGCGCATCCTGACCCAATGCCGTTATCCGCTGACCGCGCCGCATTGCGTCAAGGTGATCTACACCAACCTCGCCGTGATCGACGTCACGCATGACGGGCTGGTGGTGCGCGAGACGATCCCCGAGCTCGATTTCGAGCAGCTGCAGGCGATGACCGAGGCGCCGCTCAAGATCTCGCCGAACTGGCGCGTGATCGAGGCGCCGGCCTTGGCGGTCAGTTCGTGAGGATGCGATGGCGACTGTGTTGAAACGGCGCGACGCCGCGACCGTCTATCCCGTTCCCGAGCCCGACCTGACGCCAGAGGAAATCGTCGCCCGCGCCCGCGCCTTGATCCCGCGTCTCCGCGCCGAGCAAGACGAGGCCGAGGAGCGCGGCGGCTACACCGAGGGCATGCACCGCGAGTTCCTGAAGGCGGGCTTCTATCGCATCCTGCAGCCGCGCATGTTCGGCGGCTACGAGTTCGACGTCACCACGTTCTACAAGACGATGCTCGAAATCTCGACCGGCCATCCCGGCGCGGGCTGGTGCCTGACGCTGTGCGCCTCGCATGCCTGGGTGGTCGGCTCGCATTGGGAAGAAGAGGGGCAGCGCGCGCTGTTCGGCCCCGAAGGCAATTTCGCGGCGCCGCATCGGGCACCGCCGACCGGCGTCGCGACGCCGGTCCCGGGCGGCTATCGCGTTACCGGACAATGGGACTATTGCTCGGGTATTCCGCACGCCACGCATTTCGTCGGCGTGGCGCGCGACGGCGGCAGCGACGACAAGAACGCGACATTGACCTTCGTCATGCCGAAGGGGCAGCTCACTGTGCTCGACGATTGGGGCGGCGACAAGACGCTGGGCATGCGCGCCTCGGGCTCCAACAGCGTCAAGATCGACGATCAGTTCATTCCCGAATCCTACACGACCTACGGCTACGGTCTGTGGCGCGCGGAGGCAACCACGGCGAAAGGCACGCCCGGCACGCGGCTCCACGGCAATCCGATGTATCTGGGCCGCACCTCGGGGCCTTATCACATATCGCTGGTGACGCCGATCCTGGGCGCCGCGCGCGCGGCGCTCGACGAGTTCGAGACCATCATCACCGGCCGCAACACGCGCCATCAGCCCGACCTGCCGCGCTTCAAGCACGCCGATTTCCAGCGCACCTGGGGCCAGGCGCGCTCGCTCGCCGATGCCGCCGAAGGGCATTCTGTGGGCCGCCGGTGACAAGTATATGTGGCAATGCCGGCGCTGGGCCGAGACCGGCCAGGCGATCAGTCTCGAGGACGATCTGCGGCTCTGGGGCATGATCCAGCATGCGGGCCGGCTGTCGGGCGAGGCGGTCGACATCGTGTTCGCCAATGCGAGTTCGGCCGCGACCAAGAAGGGCCAGAAGATCGAGCGCTATTACCGCGACGTCGGCATGTATAAAAGCCACATCTCGTCGCAGATCCTCAATTTCGCGGCGCCGATCGCGCGCGCGCATTTCGGCCTGACGGTCGAAATGTTCGGGATGTAGGCGTTAGTCTGCGGCGAGGGTTGGAATCGCGTCGATGGCCAAGCGCTTCGCCTTGGCGAGGTGTTCCAGATCGTAACGTGTCTGAAGATTGATCCACAGGTCGGGCCCGTTGCCGCACAGCTTGCCTAGCCGCAACGCCATTTCCGGCGTGACGGGGGCCCGCTCGGTCATGATCGCGTGTAGGGTCTGACGCGACACGCCCAAGAGCCGGGCGATCTCCGTGCGCGTTCGCCCCAGGGCGGGCAGGACATCCTCGCGCAGCAGTTCGCCGGGGTGCATTGCGGGAAGGCCGCTTTTTATCGGTCGCTTTGTCATCAGTGATAGTCCTCTAAGGCGATCTCGATGGCGTCGTCGCCGTCCCAACCAAAGGTCATTCGCCAATTCCCGGTCACGCGGATCGACCATCACCGCTCGCCGCGCAGCGGATGAAAGAAATAGCCCGGCAAATTCAATTGCTCCGGTCTGGTGGCCACATCCAAGGCTCTCAACATGCGGCCAACCCGCGCGGCATTCTGTACGCTCAATCCGCGCGTATCCTGCCGTTCGAAATAGGCGCGGAGCGCTTTATCGCGAAAGCCGCGGATCACCGTCGCAATATCGCTTGCATTCGAACGAACGTCAAGTATCGCTTTACGTTGATGGCACCAGCAGCACTTTGCCGATATTCCGACGCGCCTCGATGTAGGCATGCGCCGCGGCGGCCTCCGCGAACGAGAAAGAACGGTCCACCACGGGGTTGATCTTGCCCTCTGCCTGCCAGCGCAGGAGATCGGCGAACCAGCGGGCCAACATCGCCGGCTCGTTCCAGTGACGGCCGATATTGACGCCGAAGATGCCGTGATTGGCGTTCATCAACGCCGGCGGTGTGAGGCGCAGCCACGGCACGCCGGCGGCGGCCCGCAACATCGGCAGAATTTTTCCCGAGCCCTCGGCGGCGGCGAACCCGAACACACCGAGCCGCCCGAGCGGCGCCAGGCAATCGTAGCTCTGGCGCCAGGAACGCCCGCCGATTGGATCGAGCGCGAGATCGACGCCGCGCCCGCTGGTCAGCGCCTTCACTTGAGTCGCCAGATCGCCGCTGCGTCCGTCGACGAGTTTGGTCACGCCGCGCCGGCGCAGGAAATCGTGCTTGGCGGCAGATGCGACGCCGATAATGTCGGCGCCGACGATTTGCGCGAGGTCGATCGCCGAAAGCCCGACGCCGCCGCCGGCGGAATGGATCAGCACCGTCTCGCCCTTGCCGAGCCGCCCCATCGCGATGACGAGTTGATAGGCGGTGAGGTACGTGACCGGCAGCGCGGCGCCGTGCGCGGCGTCGAGTCCGTCGGGGAGCGGAAATACCTGATTCACCGGTACCGCGATGTGGGTGGAATAGCCGCCGAAGTGGGTCAGGGCGATGATTTTCTGGCCGAGCGCCAGTTGGGTTACGCCGTGTCCGAGCGCGGCGACCTTGCCCGCGACTTCGTAACCGACGACGCAGGGCGGTTTCGGTGCGTCGGGATAGACGCCGCGCCGCGCCATGATGTCGGCGAAATTGACGCCGGCCGCCGCCACGTCGATCAGCACTTCGCCCGCTCCGGGCGCTGGCGTCGGCGCCTCGCGAACCGCGAGCACATCGGGCGGTCCGTGACGCGTTATCCAGACTTGGCGCATGGTTGACGGCCTCCGGTGCCGCGCGGAGATGCTAAAGAGGGGACAGGCTTGCCGCAATTGCGCTTGGTTTGACGTACCGACGCCTTTCTGACCCGGCGAAACCCCGCTTGAATTATACGCTAGATGCGTTATATAATAAACGCAGATTCCGCAACTGCCAGGAGAAGCCTTCCATCCGCACTGATAGAATTACCTGTAGATTCCCTGCAGACGCAGGGAAGCAGACCCCGTTCGGAGACCGCCGGACCGGGCCGGTAGGGCATGCGAAAGCGGGATGTCAGTCCGTCGCCGCGACTTTCCGCTTGCGTCGGCGGCGCGTCGTCCTCTCCTATCGCGATAATGATATGACAGTTGGAGAAGTCCCATGACCGGTTCGAAGCGTCCCGTCGATCAAGGCACGGCCTATGGCCGCAAGCCCGCCCAATCCAACAAGCTCTTGACGGAAGTCGGGCCGGGCAAGCCGATGGGCGAGTTGTTCCGGCGCTACTGGCAGCCGGTTGCGACCTCCGAACAGGCGACGACCCGGCCGAAGAAAATCCGTGTGCTCGGCGAGGATTTGATTCTGTTCCGCGACCGCAAGGGCCGGCCGGGCCTCTTTATCCGCGCTGCATGCATCGCGGCACCACCTTGTTCTACGGCAAGGTCGAGGACGAAGGCATCCGCTGCTGCTATCACGGCTGGCTGTTCGGCGTCGACGGGACCTGCCTCGACCAACCGTGCGAACCGGAGCATGGCCTGCATCGCGATGTCGCGCGCCAACCCTGGTACCCGGTCGAGGAGCGCTACGGGCTGGTGTTCGCCTATATGGGCCCGCCCGAAAAAAAGCCGGTGCTGCCGCGCTACGACATTCTCGAAAACCTGGCGCCCGGCGAGCAGTACCAGCAGGTGATCGGCGGGCAGGGCGCCACCGGCGATGATTCCTACGAGGTCCTGCCCTATAGCTGGCTGCACATGAACGACAATGTGCTGGACCCGTTCCACGTTCAGGTCCTGCACTCCACTTTTACGGTCGTGCAGTTCGTCGCCGAGTTCAAAGTGATGCCGAAATGCGATTTCGTCGGCGTCGATGACGGCGTCTACTACTCGGCCTATCGCCGGCTCGACGACGGGCGCGAGGTCGACCGCATCTCGCATTGGATCAGCCCGAACATCATGAGCGTGCCGTCGATCCGCATGGATGCCGGCCCGTCAACCGGCGTGAGCTGGGTGGTGCCCGCCGACGACGGAAGCTATTTCCAGGTCTTCGTGCAAAAGGTGCGCGAGAAGCGTCCGTTCGCGCTGGCCATCGACGGCAAGCTGTGGGGCGAGAAAACCGAAGAGGAACGGCAGGACGTGCCCGGTGACTACGAGGCGCAAGTCGGCCAAGGCACGATCAGCAAGCATTCGGAAGAGCATCTCGCGCAAAGCGACCGCGGCATCGTCATGCAGCGCCGCTTCCTCGAACAGCAGATCAAGCTGGTGCAGGACGGCGGCGATCCCGCCGGCGTCACGTTCGATCCGGCGCAGGCGGTGGTGCATGTCCGCTCCGGCAATTTCTTCAGCGCCGCGCCGAAGCGCGAGCGGGTGCCGGCGGAGTAACGAACATTCCGCGGGTGGATGGATCACCCCCACCCCAACCCTCCCCCATCGAGGGGAAGGGAGTTGCACGGGACTTGAATTTGCCTCCCCCTTGATGGGGGAGGCGGCGAGCGAAGCGAGCGGTGGGGGTGATGCCGCCGTTCGCTTGGGAGGTTGGGGATGCCGTACGCGCAATCGGGCAAGGTCAAGCTCTACTACGAAGAGACCGGCGCCGGTTTTCCGATTCTGTTCATCCACGAATACGGGTCCGATTATCGCGAGTGGGAAACCCAGGTCCGTTATTTTTCGCGGCGGTATCGCTGCGTCACGTACAACGCGCGCGGCTATCCGCCGTCCGACGTGCCGCAAACCGACGCGGATTACGGCTATGAGTTCGCGCGCGACGATGCGGCCGCGGTGCTCGACCATCTCGGCATCCGCCAGGCCCATATCGTCGGGCTGAGCCAAGGCGCCTACGCCACGCTGCAATTCGGCATGCGCTATCCGGAGCTGGCGCGGGCGCTGGTGGTGGCGGGCGTCGGCTCGGGTTCGCCGCCGGCGCTGCGCGCCGAGTTCGTCAAGAACACGCTCGCCAACGCCGAGGCGTTTCTCCGCGACGGCAGCGCCAAGGTCGCCGAGACCATGGCCGCCAGCCCGACGCGGATTCAACTGAAGGCCAAGAACCCGCGCGGTTACGAGGAATTTCTCGCCCATCTGCGCGAGCATTCCAATGTCGGCATGGCGCTGGTCGGGCGCAACTATCAGGCCAAGCGCCCGTCGCTCGAGGATTTTGGTTCGGCGCTGGGCCAGATGGCCATGCCGGTGCTGCTCGCCTGCGGCGACGAGGACGAGCCGTGCATCGAAACCAATATCTGGCTGAAGCGGGTGATTCCGACCGCCGGCTTATGGATGGTGCCGAAGACCGGCCACGCCATCAATCTCGAGGAGCCGGCCGCTTTCAACCGCGGCCTGACGGAATTTTTCGCCGCCGTCGAGACCGGCGAGTGGCGCGGACGCGGCTGATCACCAGATCAGCCGCGCGCTGAAGATCCAGGCGTGTTCGTAGCTCGGCACGGTGGGGCTCAGCGCATACTGATAGCCGACGCCGAATTGCAGCTTGAGCCGGCCCGCGATCGAGATGCGTCCGATCTGCAGCCCCGGTGTGACGAAGAGCTGGTTCTTGCCCACCTTGCCGCCGTTGGGCCAATAGGTCTCGTTGAATTCGAGCTCCGGCCAAAAATAGGAGCCGACCCGATATTCGGCGGCGAGATTTGCCATGGTGGCGTTGCCGAGCTTGCCGGAATATTGCAGCGGAAAGCCCTCGCCGACATTGCCCTGGAGGATGAAATCGCCCCAGCCTTTGCCGGCCGCGATTCCCGGCGTGATCATGGTCGTGTGATTGGTGAGCGCCGCGATTCCCGTCGGCGACACGGTCTGCACATAGCCGCTGACGACGTAATCGCCTTGCGCCTCGGTCGCGGTCAGGAAACGGTACTTCAGGTTGAACGACGGCCAATCGCCAAAGCCGCTGACGCGGCTCTTGGCGCTGCTGACGGTCTCGTAGGGCGGCGCGTAGAGATCCAGCTCGGTATTGTCGAACACGATCAGCTGAAAGCCCTTGCCGTTGCCGAAATTGGTGACGGTCTTGTCGTTCGGCGCGTGCTCCAGCAATTCGTCGTAGCGAAAGCCGTTGCTCAGACGCGCCGACGTGGTGATCAATGGCGTCAGCCAATCCGGTTCCTGCGCGCGATTGCGGTCGACCAGGTTGAACCAATCCTGCAGCGGGTCGCTCTGCGCCGCTGCCGTTCCCACGCGGACGGAAATCGCGGCCAAACCGGCGAGCGCGACGAAAACGGCCTGCCGCAAAATGTGTTTTCGGGTCATATCAACCCCACTCCCCGCTATTTATATAATGTCTATAGTGGCTATAGACATTATTATCAAGGATAAAGCCAGTATCGGGAAAATCTGGATCGCTATGTCTGTTCAGATATGAGGCCCGCGATGGACGCCGTTGCACGGCCAGCTATATTTCTATAGATATATATACGAACAGATATAGGGCCGGCGCGGCGATAGCCGCGACCGGTCGACATTACCGGGGGCAGACAATGACGGACTCAAGACATGCGGTTGGATTTGCCGGCCTGTTGGCCGGCGCGGTTTGCTTTGCGGCATCGCCACGGCCGAGGCGCAGGACGCGTCTCTACCGAAGTTGCAACTGGCGGACAACAATTCCAACACGACGCAAGTGGCGGATGCGCCGGCGGCACCGCCTTCCTACGATCCGATGGCCGGTTTTTTCGCCAACTGGTTCGCTCGGGTCGACGCGATTTCAGGCGGCGCAGCCGCACTGGATGACCCCGGCGGTCACCGTGACACCGCGGCTCGAAGAAGAATTCCGCTACGACCAGTATTTCGAGACGCTGGGCAAGAGTTCAGGGGCATCTCGACAATTTCGACGGCGGCAAGGGCCTCGAATTGATTCCGTTCGATCCAGTCGAAGTGATCATCGGCATGCCGCCCTATATCGAGAAATCGATCCCAGGAAAGCCCAGCGTCAACGGCCTTAACGATTGGCCGTTCCTGCTGGTCAAATACCGCATCCTCAGCGCCAACGAACAGAACGGGAATTATATTCTGACCGCGTTCCTGCAAGGCAGCGCGCCGACCGGCATCGCGGCGCTAACCTCGAACAGCTATATGATCACGCCGACCATCGCCGGCGGCATCGGCTTCGGCGATTTCGACGTGCAGATGACGCTGGGCGAAAGCTTCCCGGTGAATCCCACCACCGTCGGCAAGCAGCTCACCTGGAACACCACGTTCCAGTATCATTTGTGGGACGTGATGTGGCCCGCGGTCGAGTTCAACTACAATCACTTCTCGACCGGCGCCCGCAACGGTTTGACGCAGGCGTTCATCACCCCGGAGGTGATCTTCGGCCGGTTCCATATCGTCGATCGGACACGGTTGATCGTCGGCGCCGGGTATCAGATCGCGGTGATGCCGGAGCCGACCGTGGCGAAACCGCTGACCCCGATGTTCAAGAACAATTTTATCCTGACGACGCGGATCGCGTTTTAGGTTTCGATCACAACCTTGCCGACGCTGCGGCGCATCGCGAGCGCCGCCAGCGCGGCAGGGGCCTCGTCGAACGTGAAGACGTCCCGCACCAAGGGACGAAACGCGCCGCTCCGGTAAATCTCGAACAATTCCTTGAAGATCGCGTCCGCTAATGCGGGATCGCGCCGCCGTTCCTCGCCCCAATAGACGCCCATCGCCGCCGCGTTCTTGAGCAGCAGGCGGTTCGACGGCAGCTCGGCGATGCCGCCGCCGGCAAAACCGACGATCATCAACCGCCCCTGCCAGCCGAGACAACGCAGACAATCGATCGCGGTCGCGCCGCCGACGGAATTGACCGCGATATCGACGCCCTCGACATGCTCGGCCGCCGCGATCTGGCGCACCGCCTCGACGATTTTCTCGAGCGAATAATCGATCACATAGTCGGCGCCCAGCGCGTGGCACACCGCGGTCTTGTCCGCGCCGCCGGCCGCCGCGATCACTTTCGCGCCCCAATGTTTGGCGAGATGGATCGTCGCCGACCCGACGCCGCCGGCCCCCGCCGTCACCAGCACCAACTCGCCCGGCTTCATTTGTGCCCGTTTGCGGAGCGCGAGATGGGCCGTGGGGTAGGTGGTCAGCATCGCCACGCCGTCCCGCGCCGGCATGTCGGGCGGCAGAAGTTGCGCGCCGAGCCGCCGGGCAACGGCGTATTCGGCGAACCCACCGAAATCGCACGGCGCCGCGATACGGTCGCCGACCTTGAAGGGCGATTGCGGTCCGGCCGCGGTGACGGTGCCGGCGATCTCGACGCCGGGCGAGAACGGCAACGGCGGCTTGGTCTGGTACTGGCCGCGCACCACAAGCGTATCGAGGAAATTCAGCCCGGCCGCTTCGACGCGCAGCAGCGCCTCGTCGCCCTTGGGCTGCGGCGCCGGAATATCGGCGAGGCGCATCTCGCCCTCTTGGGTGATTTTCTCGACCAGCCAGGCGCGCACGCGAACCTCCCTTTTCGTTGCACGCAGTCTATCATGGCGGCGAAAAGAACCGGGAGGATGCGATGGAGCGGAACGACCTTATCGACCTCGTCGACCGCACGCTCGACGCGATGATGCGACGTGATCCGGGCCGCGCATCGTTGGCGCCGAACGCACGCTATACCGAGAACGGCCAGGTGCTCGCCATCGGCAAGGGCCTGTGGGCGACCGCGACGCTGGGCGGCCTGTCGCGCCGCGCCGTATTGGCGGAACCGGCGGCGGGCCAGGCGGGCTGGTTCGGCGCCATTCATGAGAACGGCAATCCCGTCGTGCTGGCGCTGCGCCTCAAGGCGGCGGGTAACGCCGTGACGGAGATCGAGACGGTGATCTGCCGCGGCCATGAGCGCATCTTCAATCCCGCCGGCATGAGCCCGCGCGCCGCGTTCGAGGCCGTAATCCCATCGCCGGAGCGCGCCTCACGCCAGACCTTGCTCGCCGCCGCCAACGCCTATTTCGACGGCATCGAGCAATCGAATGGCGACATCATTCCCGCCACCACGGATTGCGCGCGGGTTGAGAACGGCGTCCAGACCACGCTCAACGAAGAGCTCGGCGGCAAACAGGCCTATCCGCTATGGGGCATGCCGGTCGCGGCGCAGATCGGCACCGGCTATTACGCCTATATCGAGGCGATCCGCGACCGCCGCTATCCTGTGATCGACGAGGAGCACGGCACGATCATGGGTATCGTCGCGTTCGACCATCCGGCGACGATGAAGTCGGTGAACGTCAAAGGGAAGGGCGAGATCGTCCTGCCCGCCTTCTCGCAGCGCCCCTCGACCGCGCTGATCGCGGAGCTGTTCCAGGTCCGCGCCGGCAAGATCACCGGCATCGAAGCGGTGCTCGACTTCTTCCCTTACGGCATGAAATCGGGTTGGTAATACCGTTAGTGGAGCATCGAAAGTGAAGCGACGCGGGCACAACGCCGCACGCTACCTGGCACTCGCGCTTATTTCATTTGTGCCGCTAAGCGCGCGAGGAGAGGCATCGATAATCAGCCCCATTAATCATTCATGCGGAGATTGGGTTGCGGAACGAAGCAACAAATCAAGCTACTATTTGGAAAGTTGGGCACTTGGCTTCATGTCAGGCATGGCATTTCGGCGGGCTGGCGATCTTTTGGCGGGGGCTACCGCGGATTCGATTCTTGTTTGGATCGATAACTATTGTGCCGCGCACCCGTTGGACGAACTGACGATCAGCTTCGTCAAATTGGAGCAGGAGCTGCGCCGCCGTCAGCGGCCAAATTAG
>CAVSQC010000040.1:0-5914 GCA_963729845.1 uncultured Alphaproteobacteria bacterium | reverse complement strand
AGAAGCCGACCTTAAACGTCGGCTCGCCGAACGGCTGATTTTGGCCGCACACAGACAATTCTTCGCCAATTCGCGTGCCGCCTTCGAGCACCGATTAGACCGCGCCCGATTTCATAGCCGGCGGCGAAACAACCAGGTGGCCGAGGTCAGGGTCACGGCTGCGATAATTGCCATCGGCCAGATCTTGCCGAACACCAGCGCCGCCGGCATGTCCTTGAGGAACACGCCCTTGATCACCACCAGGAAGTAGCGGATCGGGTTTGCGCGGTCGCGATTTGCAGCCAGTCGGGCATGTTGGCGATCGGCGTGGCGAAGCCGGAGAGTGTGATGGCCGGCACCATGAAGACGAAAGCGCCGAGGATTGCCTGCTGCTGCGTGTTGGCGAAGGACGAGATGAACAGGCCGACGCCGACGATGGCGGCGATATAAAACAGCATCGCGGTGTACAGCAGCGCGAGCGAGCCGGTGAACGGCACGCCTAGAATGAAGACGCCCACCGCCATGATGATCGTGCCCTCGCCCATGCCGATCAGGATGGCGGGCACTGCCTTACCGACGAGAATCTCCATCGGCTGCAACGGCGAGACCAGCAATTGCTCGAACGTACCGAGCTCGCGCTCGCGTGCGACCGACAGGGCCGTGACGATCAGCCCGATCAATGCCGTCAGCATGGCGACCATGGCCGGCACGGTGTTCCACAGCGTCTCGAAGTTCGGATTGAACCAGGCGCGGCCGACGAGGCCGTGGCCGGCGGCGGCGCTTGCGCCCCCAGGTCGGCGTTGAACTGGGCGACGATTGCGCTCGCGTAGCCGGCGACGATCTGCGCCGCGTTGGAACGGCGGCCGTCGAGTAGCAGATGGATCGTGGCCGGCCGGTCGTTTGCGAGATCGCGCGAAAATTCTGGACCGATGCGCACCACCATGATCGCATCCTGCGCGTCGATCGCGGCCGTCACCTGCCGCTCGCCGCGGAGGATCGTCACCGACGTGAAGGTCGGCGAGCCTTCGAACCGCTCCACCAGCTCGCGCGATTGCCGGCCCCAATCCTGGTTCAGCACCGCGATATGCACGTTCTTCACTTCGTGCGTCGCGGCGAAGGAGAAGACGAGCAGCTGGATCACGCGGCGGGACGATCAGGATGAAGCGGCGCGCGGGTCGCGCACCACCGCCAGCAGTTCCTTGATCAGAAGCGCGCGGATGCGCCCGAACATGGTGCTACTCCAGCCGCTGCTTGGTGCGCAGCGCAGCGAGGCCCAGCAGCACCGCCGCGATCAGCGCCATCGCGCCGATATTCGGCAGCAGCACGCTGGTGACGTTGCCGGCGAGAAACAGCGTCTGCAGGCTTGGCATTAGATAGCGCGCCGGCAGGATGTAGGTGATGATCCTGATCGGCAACGGCATGCGAGCCGATCTCGAAAATGAAGCCGGAGAGCAAGAACGCCGGCAGGAAGGCGGCGATCAGCGCGGCCTGGCTGGCGACGAACTGGTTGCGGGTGACGGTCGAGATCAGCAGCCCCAGCCCCAGCGCCGCCAGCAGAAAAACCGACGCGACCAGAGCGAGCCACAACACGAGCCGCGGAACGGCACGCCGAAACCCCAGACCGAAACACCGACCGACAGTGCAAGCGATATCATGCCGAGCAGGAAATACGGCACGAGCTTGCCGAGCAGGAATTCGACGCGGTCGACCGGCGTCGCCAGCAGCGCCTCCATGGTGCCACGCTCCCATTCGCGCGCCACCACCAGCGAGGTCAGCAGCGTGCCGATCAGCGTCATGACGATCGCGATCGAGCCGGGCACGAGGAAGTTGCGGCTGTCGACCTCGGGATTGAACCAGAAGCGCTCCACCGGCACGATCGTCGGCCCCGGCGGCCCAGTCGCGGGATGCGTCAGCGCCTCTTGCTGCACCCAATTGCCCCACACGCCGGCGACATAGGCCTGAACCAGCGCCGCGGTGTTGGGATCGCTGCCGTCGACGATGACCTGGATCGGCGCGGTGTCGCCGCGCGCCGCGCGGTTGCCGAAATCCGCCGCCAGCACCACCACGGCCTGCAAGTCGCCGGCGACCAGCCGTTCCTTCACCGCGCGTGCGTCCGGCACGGTCACCGGGCTGAAATAGCGCGAATCCGCCAGTGCCGCGGCGAAGCTCGCGGTCTCCACCGTCGGGCGTTCCACCGCCAGGCCGACACGGATGTTGCGGATATCGAGCGAGACGCCGGTGCCGAACAGAAACAATAGGATCAGCGGCAACAGGCCCGCGATCAGCATCGCGCTCGGGTCGCGCACGATCTGCCGGCTCTCCTTGCCGATCAGACCGAGGATGCGGCGCAAGCGCGGCGGCATCACGCTGCCTCGCGCTTGTCGCGCGTCGCGTCGATCAGCGCGATGAACGCGTCTTCGAGCGTCGGCTCGGGGTTGTCGCGGGTCGCCGCCTTGGCCTTGAGGTCGTCGGGCGAGCCTTGCGCCACGACATTGCCGGCGTCGATCAGGGCGATGCGGTCGCAATATTCCGCCTCGTCCATGAAATGCGTGGTGACGAGGATGGTGACACCGTGCGCGACCATGGTGTTGATATGCGCCCAGAACTCGCGCCGGGTCAGCGGATCGATGCCGGAGGTCGGCTCGTCGAGGAACAGCACGCGCGGCCCGTGCATCACCGCGCAGGCCAGCGCTAGCCGCTGCTTGTAGCCAAGCGGCAGATTGCCCGAATTAGCGTCGCGATACGGCGCCAGGTCGAACGCCTGGACCATGCGGTCGATCGCCTCGCGCCTGGCGCCGCCGCGCAACCCGTAGGCGCCGGCGAAAAAGCTCAGATTCTGCGCGCACGCTCAAATCGCCGTAGAGTGAGAATTTCTGCGCCATGTAGCCGAGCTGCGCGCGGCCGGCTGCGGCCTCGCGATAGAGATCGAAGCTGCCGACATGCGCCGTGCCAGAGGTCGGCCTCAACAGGCCGCACATCATCTTGAAGATGGTGGACTTGCCGGCGCCGTTGGCGCCGAGCAGGCCGAAAATCTCGCCTCGATGAATCGCGAAATCGATGTGATTCACCGCGGTGAAATTGCCGAATATCTTGGTCAGGCCCTTGGCCTCGACCACCGCGCCCTCGCTCCGCGGCACGTCCATTTTCCCGGCGAGCGGCGATTCGCCTTTGCGGGCGCCGCCGAGCCGAGCCACGAACGCATCCTCGAAGCGCGGCGCCGCTGGTTCCACGGTCGCGCCCGCCGCGCCGAGCGCCTCGGCGCTCGGCGGTTTGGCGCCGGCTGCGGTGACGATGCGAACGCTTGCCCCTTGGATCACGCCGTCCGTCACCTCGGGCAATTGCAGCGCCCGCGTCAGCACGCGCCGCCGGTCGCTGCCGACGCCGCGCAGCAGATAGGACCGGCCGGCCATTTCCTTAGTGAGCTCGGCGGGCGCGCCGGCATAGATCAGCTTGCCCTCGTTGAGCAGCAACACGTCGGCGCAGCGCTCCGCCTCGTCGAGATAGGCGGTGCTCCAGATCACGGCGATGCCTTGTTCGACCAGCTCGTACACCATCTGCCACAGTTCGCGCCGCGAGATGGGATCGACGCCGACGCTCGGCTCGTCGAGCAGCAGCAGCTTCGGCGTTGCAGATCAGCGCGCAGGCGAGGCCGAGCTTCTGCTTCATGCCGCCCGACAGGCGCCCGGCGAGCCGGCCGGTAAACGAGCCGAGATCGGTGAAATGCATCAACTGCTCGAAGGCCCGGCGGCGCGCGTCTCCGACCACGTCGCGCAAGTCGGCATAGAGATCGAGATTCTCCATCACCGTCAGGTCTTCATAGAGGCCGAAGCGCTGCGGCATATAGCTGACGACACGGTGGATGTCGGCGGCGTGGCGCCGCGTGTCGAAGCCGCAAATCTCGATCCTGCCCTCGCTGGGCAGCAGCAAGTCGGCCATCAGCCGCATCAGCGTCGTCTTGCCGGCACCATCCGGGCCGACCAGGCCGGTGACGTGCCCGCCGCCAAGCCGCGCGCTTAAGCCCGCGATCGCCGTGGCACTCTTGTCGAAGCGTTTCACCAGCCTGTCGAAGACGACCGCTTCGTCGCTCATTTTTCGTCCGCCGCCGTAACCGTCACCGGCATGCCCTGCCGCAGGCCGGAATCGGCGTCGCCAACGATGATGCGCAAGCGATAGATCAGATCGGTGCGCAGTTCCGGCGTTTCGACCGATTTCGGCGTGAACTCGGCGAGCGGCGAGATGAAGCCGACGGTGCCGCGATAAGTCTTGCCGCCGGGAGCGTCGGTATGGATCAACATGGCCATGCCGGGCTTGACGCGTCCGAGATCGCGCTCGCCGACATAGGCGCGCACCCAGACCGGCTGGTTCAGCGTCAGCGTGAACACCGTTTCGCCCGGCTGCACGATGGCGCCGCGTTCGCGTGCGCGGGTCAGGACGATGCCGTCGTTGGGCGCGACCAGATCGGCATCGGTAAGCCGGCGTTGGGTCTCGATCAGTTGCGCTTTTTCGGTCGTGAGCTGCGCCTGCGCGGCGTCGATATCCTCAATGCGCGGCCCGGCGATGGCGAGATCGAGCGCCGCCTGCGCCGATTGCACCTGCGCGCGCGCCGTGTTCAGGACCATTTGCGCGTTGTCGTAGGCTTGCTGCGAGGCGACGCGCGAGCGCAGCAATTCGCTTTGCCGCGCGAAATTGATCTGTGCGTTGGCGAGATTGGCCTTGCGCTCGGCCAGGGCGGCCTGAGCCTCCTCGATTTCCTGCGGGCGGCTGCCGTTCCTCAGCTTGGTGAAATTGGCCTCTTGCGCGTCGACGCGCGCCTGTTCCAGGCGCATATCGTCGTCGAAATAGCTTTTCTCGAGCGAGGCCAGCACCTGCCCCGCCATTATCGCGTCGCCCTCGTCGACATCGAGCTTGGCGATGCGGCCCGCGACCTTGAACGACAAATCGACCTGACGGACATCGATATTGCCATAGAGCGTAAGGCGGCCGGCCTCAGGTTCGTCACCGAACTGACGCCACGCCAGGTAGCCGCCGATGGCGATGATCAGCAGAACGACGATCGGAACGATGCGGCGTCTCATCGCTTCACCGGTTCGCCAAAAGGCCGTTCAGCAGCAGGTCGTGATGGGCGCGGATCAGCGCCGCGACATTGAGGGGCCGCTTCGCCACCGGACCGAGCGAGTGCTGCCACAGCATTGCCAACAACAACGGCCCGATCACGCAATAGGCGGCGTGATTGACATCGATCTTGCGGAAATTGCCGGCGCGGACCTGGCGCCGCAGCATGACGCGGATGGCGGCGAGACCAGGCGTCACCACCTCGTCGAGATAGAAGTGCGCGATCTCCGGGAAGTTCGCGGCCTCGCCCAGCACCAGCTTGGGCAGCGCGCCGACCGGCGTGTCGGCGAGCCGCTGAAACGTCGCGAGCAGGGCCGCGATCGGGTCGACGCCGCTCATCGCGCCGATGCTGGCCAAGGTCGGCACCAGCGTGTCGCGGATCACCGCCTTGAACAGCTCTTCCTTGTTCGGGAAATAGAGATAGAGCGTGCCCTTGGTCACGCCGGCGCGGCGGGCGACGTCTTCAAGCCGCGTAGCGGCATAGCCGTGCTCCACGAATGTCGTCAGTGCCGCCGCCAGGATTTCCTGCGGCCGCGCCTCTTTCCTGCGCCGCCATTTCACCGCCATCGGCGTCGGCTCCATAAATTACTGACTAGAGCGTTAGTTATTTATCGTGCGAAGTCAAGGCCAATACCCGGGCCGACATCGAATAGATTAGGGGAGCGTTATTGGCCGCCAGAGGCGAGATCGCGTTCCCCAGAACCGAGCCAGACATGGGCGCCTTTGCCACATCCTCGACCGCGAGGCAATCGCGTCGGGTTGCATTTGCTTTGATCTCCCTCTCCACGCGGCGGGGAAGGTCACGCTCAAGTCGGCTTTGGGT
>CAVSQC010000039.1:0-8671 GCA_963729845.1 uncultured Alphaproteobacteria bacterium | reverse complement strand
GGTATGAGACGCACGAAGCGGAAACTCCGCTTGGTTAGGAGAACAGCTATGAAGGCGCTTGTTTATCCGCGGACCGGGAAAAAAGGCTCTCGATGATCGTCCGAAGCCGGAGATTAGCGCACCGACGGACACCATCGTCAAAATCGTCAAGACGACGATATGCGGCACCGATCTTCACATCCTCAAAGGTGACGTTCCGACATGCGTGCCCGGCCAATCCTCGGGCATGAAGGCATTGGCATAGTGGACGAAGTCGGTGGCGCAGTCACTGCGTTTCACGCCGGCGATCGTGTCATCGTGTCATGCATTTCGTCGTGCGGAAAGTGCGACTACTGCCGCCGCGGCATGTATTCGCATTGCGTCAACGGCGGTTGGATCCTCGGCAACACGATCGACGGTACGCAAGCCGAATATGTGCGCACTCCCTTCGCCGATACCAGTCTCTATCACATTCCCGCAGGCGCGGACGAAGATGCGCTAGTGATGCTGAGCGATATCCTACCTACCGGCTTCGAATGCGGCGTGCTCAACGGCAAGGTTCAGCCCGGCGCAACCATCGCGATCGTCGGCGCCGGCCCCATCGGGCTCGCGGCGCTGCTTACGTCGCAGTTCTATTCGCCCGCGGAAATCATCATGATCGACCTCGACGACAACCGCCTGGAAATGTCTTTGCGCTTCGGCGCGACGACGATCATCAACAACAAGGACGGCAAGGCGGTCGAGAAGATCATGAAGATGACCGGCGGCCGCGGCGTCGATACCGCGATCGAGGCGGTCGGCGTGCCCGCGACCTTCATTACCTGCGAGGACATCGTGGCGCCCGGCGGTATTATTGCCAATATCGGCGTTCACGGGGTCAAGGCCGACCTGCATCTGGAGCGGCTGTGGGACCGCAACATCGCGATTACGACCAGACTCGTCGACACCGTCACTACTCCGATGCTGCTCAAGACTGTGCAGTCGCACAAGATCGACCCCAAGCGGCTGATTACGCATCATTTCAAGCTCGACAAGATCATGGATGCCTACGATACGTTTGGCGCAGCCGCCAAAACCGACGCGCTCAAGGTTCTGATAGAAGCGTAGGAGCCATCTGCCGGCGAATGTTCGAAAGGAGTGAAGAAAATGGCCACGCGTGAAATCGTCCTTTGTGAAGCCGTGCGGACTGCGATCGGAACCTATGACGGCAGCCTGAAGACGGTATCGGCGCCGGACCTGGGCACGGCTGCCATCAAGGCGGTCCTGACCCGCTCGAAACTTGATCCGGCGAAAGTCGGAACCGTTGTGATGGGCAACGTGATCCAGGCCGGCAACAAAATGAACCCGGCGCGGCAATCCGCCGTCCATAGCGGAATACCGGTCGATGTTCCCGCCATGACAGTCAACCGCGTCTGCGGCTCCGGTGCGCAAGGCATCGCCTCAGCGGCGCAGGAGATCATGCTCGGCATGCTCGACAGCGCCATTAGCGGCGGAATGGAGAACATGGACATGGCGCCCTACCTCGTCGCCAACGGGCGCTGGGGCTATCGCATGGGTGACGCGCAACTCTACGACAGCATGTTGCGCGACGGCCTCAACGACGCGTTTTCCGGCGAGCATTCGGGGTGGCATACGGAGGATTTGGCAAAATCGCGCCAAATCACCCGCGAACAACAGGACCGCTGGGCGTTGCGGTCGCAGCAGCGTTTTTCGGCAGCGCAGGCGGCCGGAAAGTTCAAGCAAGAGATTACGCCGGTCGAGATTCACAGCCACAAGGGGGTGAAGGTCTTCGACAAGGACGAAAGCAACAGGCCCGACACCACGCTGGAGGGCCTCGCCAAGCTTCGTCCGGCGTTTCGCAAGGACGGCACAATTACCGCCGGCAATGCACCCGGCCTGAACAGCGGCGCTTCGGCGATGATCGTCGCTGAACGCGGCTGGGCCGCAAAGCAAGGGCTCAAGCCGATGGCGCGGCTCGTGTCCTACGGCATCGGCGCGGTGGAGCCGGGAATGTTCGGGCTCGGACCGGTTCCCGCCGTGCGCCAGGCGCTGTCGCGCGCCGGGTGGAAGATCGCCGACATTCAGCGCATCGAGATCAACGAAGCCTTCGCTGTGATCGCCATCGCGGTGACACGCGAGCTCGGCCTCGCCGAGGACATCGTGAATGTCGAAGGCGGCGCCGTCGCGCACGGTCATCCGATCGGCGCCACTGGGGCGGTGCTGACGACGCGTCTGCTCTATTCGATGCAGCGTGACGGCATCAAGCGCGGCGTTGTCACGCTCTGCATCGGCGGCGGCCAAGGCATCGCCCTGACGCTGGAAGCTTTGCACTGACGCAGCAAACGACCGCGTGGCGGGCGAGGCGTGTGAGCCCGCCCGTCAAGCCGTTTTTCTAGGGGTCAATTCGTCGGAGGACGGGAGGTGGATTATGAATCGTATCCTGGTGGCGGTGGATGGATCGGAGGGCGCCGATCGCGCGATCGATTATGCTGCGCGTCGGGCGAAGGACGATGGCGCCGAACTCTTGATCGTCAACGTTATCGGCGGCTACGGTCTGCCCGACAAGGTGTTCATGGCGTTCACCCATGACCAGCACATCTGGCTGAAGGAGCTGCTGGAGTTCAGTCGGCGCAGATACTTACGGCGGCAAGAGATCGCGCCCAGCAAGTCGGCGCCGGCACGATACTGCTCGAATCGCGAACCGGCCACGTCGCGCAGACAATCATCGAGATCGCGCAGGAAAAGAAGGCGGACGCTATCGTCGTCGGCAAACGCGGTGCCGGGCGTGTTGGGGGAGTATTGCTCGGTAGCGTTTCGCAAAAGCTTGTCGTCCTTTCGCCGGTGCCGCTGACCGTCGTCCCCTGAGCCGACAGTGCCATTCGCGGAGTCGAATCGCCCTTTCCCAACTGGAGATTTTCTGATGAAGGGCCACCACCACCAAGCGCTCATCGAAAAATCACGCGGGCTCGCGCCAATCCGCACGGCTGTGGTCCATCCCGTCGACACGGTTTCTCTGCTTGGCGCGATCGAAGCCGCCAAGGAAAAGCTCATCATCCCCATTCTCGTCGGACCGGAGACAAAGATCCGGGCCGCGGCCAAACAGGCCAAGCTCGACATCTCCGCCTACGAACTTGTGCCGACCGAGCACAGCCATGCGGCAGCGGCCAAGGCGGTCGTGCTGGCGCGCGACCGCAAGGTGGACGCGCTGATGAAAGGCAGCCTCCACACCGATGAATTCATGGGTGCGATCGTCCACGAGGAAAAGCTGCGGACCGCCCGGCGGATGAGCCACGTCTTCGT
Organism: uncultured Alphaproteobacteria bacterium; assembly: GCA_963729845.1. Lineage (GTDB taxonomy): Bacteria > Pseudomonadota > Alphaproteobacteria > ATCC43930 > CGMCC-115725 > JAATGI01. The sequence goes on along the minus strand of CAVSQC010000039.1, from coordinate 5,392 downwards.
CATCGATGCTCCCGACTACCCGCGGCCGCTGTTTGTGACTGACGCTGCCGTCAACATCTATCCGGCCCTCGAAGACAAAGTTGACATTGTTCAGAACGCCATCGAACTTGCACACGCACTCGGCATCGAGCGCCCGAAGGTCGCCATCCTCTCTGCGATCGAGACCGTATCGCCGAAGATCCAGTCCACGCTCGACGCGGCGGCTCTGTGCAAAATGGCCGATCGCCGCCAGATCACCGGCGGTATCCTCGATGGCCCGCTCGCCTTCGATGAGGCCGTCTCCGAGGAGGCCGCCAAGACCAAGGGAATTGTCTCGCCGGTCGCCGGCCAGGCGGACATTTTCGTCGTGCCGGATTTTGAAGCCGGCAACATGCTGGCGAAGCAGCTCGAATACCTGGCCGAGGCCGAGGTGGCCGGAATCGTGCTCGGGGCCCGGGTGCCGATTATTCTGACCAGTCGCGCCGACAAGACGCTCGCGCGGCTTAGCTCATGCGCCCTCGCGCTGCTGCTGGCGCGTCATCAGACGGAGAAGAAGTCTTGACCGACGCCATTCTCGTCATCAATGCCGGCTCATCGAGCATCAAGTTCTCGCTCTTTCCGGGCGAGCAGCGGCCGACGCGGGAGGACCTCGTTTGCGAGGGCGAGTGCGCGGGGCTTGGCCACCGGGTCCAGGTGCATTTCACCGCCAAAGACGGCGCCGGAGGGCCGCTCCTCGACGAGCATTTGCCGGAGGGCACAACGCACGAGAACGCACTGGCGGCGCTGCTGCACTGGCTGGAAAGCCGCTTCCCGCAGCAAGAACTGCTCGCGGCGGGGCACCGCGTCGTCCATGGCGGTATGCTCTACAAGGAACCGGTGCGGATCGATGCCGAGGTCGTCGCCGAACTGACCCGCCTCATCCCGCTCGCCCCGCTCCACGAGCCGCATCACCTCGCAGCAATCGCGGCGATATCGAAGTTGCATCCGACCCTGCCGCAGGTCGCCTGTTTCGACACGTCATTTCACCACACCCAGCCGGAGGTTGCCGCCACCTTCGCATTACCGCGACATTTGAGCGAAGAGGGAATTCGCCGTTACGGGTTCCACGGTCTGTCCTACGAATACATCGCCGGTGTACTGCCCGATATCATCGGTCCGCCGACCGCGCAGGGCCGCGTGGTGGTTGCCCATCTCGGCAGCGGCGCCAGCATGTGCGCCATGAAGCAGCGCAAGAGCGTCGCCACCACGATGGGATTCACCGCGCTTGACGGGCTGGTCATGAGCCGGCGCTGCGGCAGTCTCGACCCTGGCGTCGTGCTCTATCTGATGGAAGAGAAGAAAATGACGGCCGGTGCGATCAGTGACCTGCTGTACCAATCGTCGGGGTTGCTCGGCGTGTCCGGTCTCAGCGACGACATGAAAACGTTGCTCGCGAGCGAGAAACCGAACGCGGCCGAGGCGGTCAATTTGTTCGTCTATCGCATTTGCCGCGAGCTCGGATCGCTCGCGGCCGCGCTGGACGGCCTCGATGCGCTGGTTTTCACCGCCGGAATCGGCGAGCACGCGCCCGAAATTCGCCGCCGGGTGTGTACGGAAAGCGCATGGCTCGGGTTGGAGATCGACGCGGCGGCCAACGTAGCGGGCGGTCCGCGGATCACAAAAGCCGACAGCAAAACATCCGCGTGGGTCATCCCCACGGATGAAGACCTGATGATTGCGCGCCACACCTGGCGCCTCGTCGGCGAAAGCAAAGACGCGACGGATTGACGGGCAAGTTACGCCCCGCGCGGGCGGGAGGCCGGCATGACGCAGGACCAAGGCACGGTAAAAGCCGCGGCCACGGCAAAGGCCCCGATCGTTGCACTGACCGAAGCTGAGTCCGCGGGTCTGACCGAAGCGGAAGCCGCGCGGCGGCTCGCGCAATATGGCAAGAATGCGCTGGTCGAGCACCACGTGAGCGTGTTCGAGCGACTCGCGCACTTCTTCTGGGGTCCGATCCCCTGGATGATCGAGATCGCGGCTGTGCTCTCGGGTGCACTCGAGCATTGGGGAGACCTCGCCATCATCCTGTTGATGCTGTTCATCAATGCCGGCGTTGGATTTTGGCAGGAATTCAAGGCCGACAACGCCATCGCCCTCTTGAAGCAGCGGCTGGCGCTGAAGGCGCGCGTCAAGCGTGACGGCGCATGGAAAGACGTCGAGGCGAAGCTCTTGGTTCCCGGCGATGTCGTCCATGTGAAGCTCGGCAACGTCGTTCCCGCCGATTTGAAATTGATCGCCGGCGCTTACCTCAGTGTCGACCAGTCGGCGCTGACCGGCGAATCGCTACCGGTCGACAAGAAGGTCGGCGACGACGCCTATTCCGGCTCCATCGCCAAGCAGGGCGAGATGGACGGCGTGGTCACGGCCACCGGCATGAAAACCTATTTCGGCAAGACCGCCGACCTCGTCCAGCAGGCGGGGACGGTCTCGCACTTCCAGCGCGCTGTGCTGCGCATCGGCAATTTCCTGATCCTCACCACCGCCGGCCTTGTCCTCATCATCGTCGTAGCCGGCCTATTCCGTCACAACCCGCTGCTCGAGCTGCTCCAATTCGCGCTAATCCTGGCGGTCGCCTCTATCCCCGTGGCGCTGCCGGCGGTGCTGTCGGTGACGATGGCGGTGGGCGCCGAGCGTCTGGCACGAATGAAGGCCATCGTCTCCCGCCTGGTCTCGATCGAAGAGATGGCGGGAGTGAACACCTTGTGCTCGGACAAGACCGGCACCCTCACCAAAAACGAGCTGACGCTTGGCGACCTGCAACCGGCCACAGGCGTCAAAACCGAAGAGCTCTTGATGGCGGCGGCGCTGGCGTCGCGGCGCGATGAGCCCGACGCCATCGACTCGGCGATCCTCGCCGGTGCACCCGCCGGTTCAGCCCTCGACAGTTACGCTGTGAAAGCGTTTCATCCCTTCGATCCGGTGGCGAAACGCGCCGAAGCGGAAATTGAGCGCGATGGGAAGGGTTTCAAGGTCGCAAAAGGCGCGCCGCAAGTCATCGTCGATCTCTGCCAACCCGCCGCGGAGGAGCGCGCCGCGATCTCCCAGACCGTCGACGAAGATGCCGCCAAGGGATACCGCACGCTCGGCGTGGCGCGCACCGACCAGTCCGGCAAGTGGCGCTTCCTCGGCTTGCTGCCGCTATTCGATCCGCCGCGGGATGATTGCAAAGAGACGATCAAGACGATCCGCTCGATGGGCGTCGACATCAAGATGGTCACGGGAGATCACGAGGCGATTGCCAAGGAGATCGCCGGGCAGCTCGGTCTCGGTCAAAATATCGTCGTGGCGGACGCGGTGTTCGGCGACAAGGCGCCGGCCGATAAGTTGCCGCAGATATTGTCCGCCGATGGTTTCGCCCGCGTGTTTCCGGAGCATAAGTTCGACATCGTCAAGGCGTTGCAAGGGGCCGGTCGCATCGTCGGCATGACAGGCGATGGCGTCAACGACGCGCCGGCCTTGAAGCAGGCCGACGTCGGCATCGCCGTGAGCGGCGCCACCGACGCCGCGCGTGCTGCAGCGGCGTTGGTGCTGACCGCACCCGGTCTCGCGGTGATCGCTACGGCGATCGAGGAAGCGCGCCGCATCTTCGAGCGAATGACAGGCTATGCGATTTACCGCATCGCCGAAACGATGCGGCTGTTGCTCTTCATGACTGCCGCCATCCTGATCTTCGATTTCTATCCGGTCACCGCGATCATGGTGGTGCTGTTGGCGCTGCTCAACGACATCCCCATTATGATGATCGCCTACGACAACGCGCCGGTCGCATTGCGCCCGGTGCGCTGGGACATGGAGCGGGTGCTGACCGTCGCCTCCGCGCTTGGCATCTATGGCGTGCTCGAGAGTTTCTTCCTCTATTGGCTGGCGCGGGATTATTTCGCCTTGTCCGCCGGGGTCCTCCAGGCCACGATTTTTCTCAAGCTGCTGGTGTCGGGTCACATGACCATCTACTTGACGCGCAACAAGGGGTGGGTGTGGGAGCGGCCGTTGCCGAGCTGGAAGCTGGTGGTGCCGTGCGAGACCACTCAGCTGTTCGGTACCTTGATTGTGGTGTACGGAATCGCCATGGCACCGATCGGCTGGTGGCTGGCGTTCCTGATCTGGGCCTATGCCATCATCTCGTTCTTCGTGGCCAACGCGGTGAAGGTCTCGACCTATCGGCTGCTCGGCCATCTCGTGCCCTCGCATGTGCGCCATCTCGCGCGCACCGAAAGCCATATCGCCGCAGCCGATGCACCAGCGCGCTTGGCGGGCGCGAAAGTCCCATTGCCGAAGCCGTTCGGCGCGGATCAGACGCGAAAGGTGCAGTGATGCCGAAGAAGCCATCCGCCAAGTCTTCCGAGTTTTCGCTCACGAGCGTGCCGGCGTTCTGGCCGATGGCCATGGCGGCTTCATTGATGGAGCAGGGGGCCGAGCTGTACGCCAAGAATCTTGAATTCACCGAGGAAGAGATCAAGATTCACGACGACCTGCTGCCCAATCTGGCGACGCCGAACACGGTGCGGCTTGATCTGCGGACCATGCTGCTGCGCGACTACGGCAAGCCGGGCGGGATTCCGACGCTGGTGGACGCGCCGCATGCCGGGCATACCGCCATGATCGCCGACTACCACAAGGGGCAGAGCCTGATCGAGACGATGCTGGCCAACGGCATTGGTCACGTCGCGCTGACCGATTGGAAATCGGCAACCGATGACATGAAGGACCTGGAGATCGACAATTATCTCGCCGAGATCGTCGTGGCGATCGATGATCTCGGGGGACGCGTGAACCTCGTCGGTCTCTGCCAAGGCGGCTGGGTGGCGGCGATGGTGGCGGCGCGTTTCCCCGACAAGGTGAACTCCCTCGTGCTTGCGGGATCGCCGATCGACACCGACGCCGGCAACGGACCGATCAAGCGCATGGTTCATGAGTCCCAGATGTCATTCTACCAGGAGCTGGTGGGGCTCGGCGGCGGCCTGATGAAGGGCAAGTTCATGCTGCAAGGCTGGAAGAATATGCATCCCGAGCACCACTACATTCAGGACCAGATCGATCTCTATGAGCACATCGACGATCCGGCGTATCTCAAAAAGGAAGAGACATTCGCGAGCTGGTATGAAAATCCGATCGACTTGCCGGGGCGTTGGTATCTGCAGGTGATCCAGCAATTGTTCAAGGAGAACCGGCTCGCCAAGGGCCAGTTCGTCGGGCTGGGCCGCAGGCTTAATCTTCACGATATCACTTGCCCCGCTTATTTGCTGGCGGGCGCGGCCGATGACATCACGACGCCCGAGCAGGTGCTCGACGCTGCCAAATATCTCGGCACGCCGAAGGACCGCATCATACAGAAGATCGTGCCGGGCGGTCACATCGGGCTGTTCATGGGGGC
>CAVSQC010000038.1:0-220428 GCA_963729845.1 uncultured Alphaproteobacteria bacterium | reverse complement strand
GAATCCGGTAGGGGACGCCAATTGTTTTCGGCGGGGGCAGGCTGAAGGATTCCCGGCATGTTCATCGCCATGAACCGGTTCAAGGTACGCAAGGGCGAGGAACCCGCGTTCGAGGCGCGTTGGCTCGAGCGCGACAGCCGTCTCGGCGCGGTGCCCGGCTTCATCGAATTCCATCTGCTCAAGGGACCAGAACGCGATGACCATGTTCTCTACGCGTCGCACACGCTGTGGCGCTCGTACGCGGATTTCGAGGCGTGGACGCGTTCGGAAGCATTCCGTGCCGCGCATCGTGACGCCGGGTCGGGCCGCTCGCTGACCCTCGGCCATCCCGAGTTCGAGGGCTTCGAGACCATCCAGGTGGTGAAGCCGTAGGTCGTGCCGCCCTCACGCCAAGTCGGCGGTCGGCGACGGAACCGCGCTATTCGTTCTGGTCGGCGTCGTGATGATGGTGGTGGTGGGGCCGTGGTGATGGTGCCCGGTCTGTTCACCGGACGATTGGTTCGTCTGTTCGTCTTGGGCAAACGCTGCCAGCGGGGAGCCGATCGCCAGCGCGATGCCGCACGCGGCGATCGCGGCGCCGACCGATTTAACGCGGCCGATCATGCCGGGCCTCACGACGCGACACCGATCAGAATGATCATCAGCACCAACGCGCTGGCGGCCAAAGCGTAGTCCACCCATTGCTCGTAGCGGGCCCGCTCGATACACTTTCATGGCTGTCTCCCCATCGAACTTTTGCCGATGGGTGGTAAGCCGGGCTGGCGCCGTCCATCCCCCGCCCGGCCAAAAATGTGATCGGACCGCGAAAAATGTGATGGGACTTAACGGCGCGCTTTAGCGATCATTGTCGTCCGGCGGTTCGATCGCCATGCCGGACAGCGGATCGACCCAGGCGAGATGGTCCACGATCCCTTTGACTCCGGCGACGTTCTCGCACAGCACCCGCAACGCGGCGCGTTCGCGTTCGTCGGTGATGGTGCCGGCGAGCTCGACCACGCCGTTTTTCACCACGATGCGCATCGCCGCGCGCGGCGTCCAGGTTTGGCGGTCGATCTCGGCTTCGAGGCGGGCGCGGATGTCCTCGTCGGAGCGCGGCGCGACCGCTTCCTTGTCCGCGTGATCGACCAGCGCGCGCAGCAAATCGGCGCGGCTGACGATGCCGACCAGCTTGCCGTTCGCCACCACCGGCAGGCGCTTGATGCGATGGCGCTCCATCAGCGCCACCGCCTGTTCCAGGCTGGTGTCGGGGGCGATCGACACGACCTGGTCGCTCATTGCCTCGCTGACCTTGCGGGCGTGCGCGACGGTATAGTCCGCGGCGGCGCGTCCGGGTCCCAGCAGCACTTCAAGCCAGTGGGAGCGATGCCGCTCCGTGCCGGTCTCGGCGCGGCGCAGAAGGTCGCCTTCGGTCAAGACGCCGATCGGCTTGCCGTTCCGGTCGACCACCGGCAGGCCGCTGACGTGATGCTGCAGCAGCGTACGGGCGGCGTCGAGCACGCTGGTTTCGCCGTTGATGGTCAGAACATCGCGGGTCATGATGTCGGCGGCATTCATGGCGTTCTCCTCCGTCTTCGATAAAGCTATGCCGGGCTTCGCCCGAGGGGAAGGGGCAGGTCATGCACGCCGCCGTTTAGGGAACGTCCCGCCGCAAATTGACGTTGGGGCTTAGCAATGACCACGACAGCGACACCGGCCCGCCGGCGGCCGAGCCTCAATTTCTGGTCCAGGCTCGGCCCGGGATTGATCACCGGCGCGGCCGACGACGATCCCAGCGGCATCGCCACCTATTCGCAGGTCGGCGCGCAATTCGGCTACGCCATCGGCTGGACGATGATTTTCTCCTTTCCGCTGATGGCCGCCATCCAGGAGATCAGCGCCCGCATCGGCCGGGTCACAGGACTTGGCATCGCCGCCAATCTCCGCCGCCACTACCCGCTGCCGGTGCTCCACGGCATGGTGGCGCTGCTGCTGGTCGCCAACATCATCAATCTCGGCGCCGATCTCGGCGCGATGGGCGACGCGCTCGATCTGGTGATCGGCGGCACGTTCCGCGCCTTTTATGTCGTGGCGCTGGCGGTGCTCTGCGCTGCGTTGCAGATTTTTTCCAGCTACCGGCGCTATGTCATGATCCTGAAATGGAGCACGTTCGCGCTGTTGGCCTATGTCGCGACGGCGCTGTCGATCCAGCATTCCCTGGGGCACCGTTGCGGTCGACACGTTCCTGCCGTCCGCGACGCTAAGCGAGGATTATCTTCTCGCCATCGTCGCGATTCTGGGCACCACCATCAGCCCCTACATGTTTTTCTGGCAAGCCTCCGAGGAGGCCGAGGACGAACGCGTCAATCCGGCGCAACAGCCGCTGGTCGATGACGCAAGCGACGCCAAGACGGAAATCCGCCGCATCGAGTACGACACCTATGTCGGCATGGCGGCATCCAACATCGTCGGCCTGTTCATCATCATCACCACCGCCGCGACACTGCACGCCAGCGGCCACACCGACATTCAAACCTCGGCGCAAGCGGCCGAGGCGCTGCGGCCGCTCGCCGGGAAGTTCGCGTTTCTGCTGTTCGCGCTCGGCATTGTCGGCACCGGCTTGCTGGCGGTGCCCGTGTTGGCGGGGAGCGCCGCCTATGCCGTCGGCGAGGCGCTGCGCTGGAAGGTCGGACTCGGCCGCCTGCCGCATGAGGCCAAGGCGTTCTATGGGCTGATCGCGGTAGCGACGCTGATCGGCATCGCGATCAATTTCGTTCATATCGATCCGATCAAGGCACTTTATTGGACCGCGGTGATCAACGGCATCGTCGCGGCGCCGCTGATGGTGGTGATGATGTTGATGACCGCGAACTCGCAAGGTCATGGGCCGCTTTACCTTGCCGCTGCCGCTCAAGATCGTGGGCTGGCTGGCGACATTGGTGATGGCCGTCACGGCGCTGGCGCTGATCGGCAGTTGGCTGATATAGCGAGGCGATGACGCAAACCGACGATTCGCGCTGGTCGGTGTTGGCGATCGGCCGCTTTCCCGACGAAGTGAAGGCCGATTTTCGGCGCCGCGTTCGACGTGACTTTTCTCGACGCGGTGCCGGACGAAGGCGTGACTGCGGCGCTGGGCGCGCGCGAGGTGCTGCTGTTCTCCTACGGTGTCGGCGAGCTACGCCGCGACGCGATCCGCGCCCTGCCCCCGTCGCTCAAGGCGATCGCGACCTATTCGGTCGGTTACGACCATATCGACATCGCGGCGGCGCAAGAGCGCGGCTTGCCGGTGCTCAACACGCCCGGGGTGCTCACCGACGCGGTCGCGGAGATCGGGATGCTGCTGATGCTGGGCGCGGCGCGGCGCGTCGACCGAAAGCATCGACCTGATCCGCGGCCGGCAATGGCCCGGCTGGAACGCGACCCAGCTCATCGGCGTCGAGCTCGCTCGGCAAGCATCTCGGTATTCTCGGCATGGGGCGGATCGGCCGCGGCATCGCGCGGCGCGCCCGCGCCTTCGGCATGGCGATTCATTATCACAACCGCGCGCGCCTCGCGCCGGAGATCGAGGACGGCGCCGACTACCATCCCGATTTCGCGGGCATGGCGCGCATCGCCGACGTGCTGATGATCGCGGCGCAATCGAGCGCCGAGACGCGGCATTACCTCGACGCCGCCCGCCTCGCGCCGCTCAAGCCCGGCGCCATCGTCTGCAACGTCGCGCGGGGCGACCTGATCGACGACAATGCCTTGATTGCGGCGCTTGGCGACGGGCGGGTGCGCGCCGCCGGCCTCGACGTGTTCGAGAACGAGCCGAAGCTCGACCCGCGCTATTACGATCTGCCCAACGTCTTCATGCTGCCGCATATCGGCAGCTCCACCATCGAGACGCGGCGCCGCATGGGACAGGCGCTGATCCTGGGCCTGCTCACCCTGAAAGCCGGCGGCAAGCCGGCGAACCGCGTGGTCTAGGCCTCGTCGTGGGCGTGGTGACGCTCGGGGTGGCGCTCGAAATAGAGCCGCGCCATCGCGTCGAGCATGCCCCAGAAATCCGGGCCCGTGCCGGAAAACTCGCGATAGCAGGTGATGACGTTGACGACGATGCGCTCGGGATCGAGCCAATCGGCGTAACGGTCCAGCGCGATGTCGCGCGCCGCCGCCTCATAGCTCATGCCGGCGTCGAACCGCTTCTTCGCCTCGGCATGGATGTAGGCGAAATAATCGCGTAGCGCGCGGATGCCGCTCTTGTCGGTGATCGGCCCGTGTCCCGGCACCACCGTATCGACGTCCCAGCCGAGAATGAGATCGCACGCCTTGATCCAATTGCCGACCGGGCCGGCCCAGACGATGGGATGGCCGCCGACGAAGGCGATGTCGCCGGTATAGACGATGCGGTCCTGCGGCACGTGCACCAGCACGTCGCCGCGCGTGTGCGCCGGCCCGACCTCGACCAGGTTCACCTGCTTGTCGCCGACGCGAAGCGACATTTCGCCGTCGAACGTCTCGTTCGGCACGGTGTGGACGATATTGTCGGTATCGAAGCGCCACCACATCACTTCCTGAAAGAACGCGCCGGGAACGCCGAATTTCCGCCAGGCCTTTGCGATCGACCCCTCCTCCGACGGCGAGCCGAGCAGCTCCATCTCGTCGAGGCACGCCGACGAAGCGATGATCCGCGCGTCGCCGACCAGCTGATTGCCGTGGGTGTGGTCGCCGTTGGAATGGGTGTTGACCAGCACGCCGATCCGTTCCGCCGCCGGCTCGGCCTGGCGCATCGCCTCGAGCATCGCGCGCGTGCGCGGCAAATCCATCAGCGTATCGACCAGCAGCGTCTCGCCGCGCGACGCGATCAGCCCGGCGTTGCTCAAGCCCCACGAGCCGTCGGGCTGGAGATAAGCATAGGTGCCGTTGCCCAGCTCGCGCAGCCCTTCGCGGTATTCCGACTTCGCCATGATGTCTCCCGAATATGCGCCGGCAATATGCCGTCGCGCCGCGATTGCCGCAAACCATCTCTTGGCACACTATGGCAAGGGGAGGATCGACATGGCGCTGAGCGCCGAAATTCCGGCGGCCCGCGCCGCCGGCGCGCCGATCCTGGCGCTTCAGGCGGTCGGCTACGAGGTCGGCGGCGCCGCGCCGTTGACGATCCTGCAAGACATTTCGCTCACTGTGACCGAAGGCGAGTTCCTGTGCGTGGTCGGCGCCTCGGGGTGCGGCAAGACCACGCTGCTGCGGCTGATCGCGGGATTGTTGCCGGTGACGCGCGGCGAGCTGCGGTTCGCCGGCGAGCGCGTCGCCGCGCCGAGCCAAGACCGCGCCATCGTGTTTCAGGACTACACCCGCGCGCTGCTGCCGTGGCGCACCATCGCCGGCAATGTCGCGCTGGCGCTCGAGGCGCGCCGCATCCCGCGCCGCGAGCGCGCCGGCATCGTCGAGCGGCGGCTGCGCCAGGTCGGCTTGTGGGAGTGGCGCGACCGGTTTCCCGTGCAGCTTTCGGGCGGCATGCAACAGCGGCTGCAAATCGCGCGCTGCCTGGCGCAGGAGCCGAAACTGCTGCTGATGGACGAGCCGTTCGGCGCCCTCGACGCGATGACGCGGCAAGTGCTGCAGGACGAGGTCGCGCGCCTGTCGCGCGACGCCGGCACGACGGTGGTGTTCGTGACGCACGATCTCGAGGAGGCGATCTATCTCGGCGACCGGGTGGTGGCGATGGAAAGCCAGCCCGGCCGCATCGCCACCGAGATCGCGATCGACCTGCCGCGCCCGCGCCATCAATTGACGACGCGCGAGGATCGCCGCTTCCTCGCCTATCGCCATCAATTGTTCAACCTGCTGCCGGCGCGCGCATGAAGGGCCTGGTGCTGCCGATCGTGCTCGTCGCGGCGGCGGAGATCCTGGCGCGCGTCTACGGCATCGACAGCGAGACCATCGCCGCGCCGTCGGCGATCGTGGCCGCGGCCTGGCACGGCGCGCTCGACGGCTCGATCGCGGAAGCGACCGCGCAGACCCTGGTGGCGGCGCTCGGCGGGCTCGCAATCGGCGGCGGGCTAGGCCTCGCCGCCGCGATCCTGTTCGGCCTGTTCGCCTGGCTGGCGCGAGCGTTGCGCCTTTCGGTCGAGGCGGTGCGGCCGATCCCGTCGGTCGCGATCATTCCCGTGGCGATGCTGATCTTCGGTTTCGGCTATCGCATGGAGATGTTCATCGTCGCCTTCGCCAGCTTCTGGCCGGTGCTGATCGTCGGGCAGGCCGCGGTCGCCGGCATCGAGCCGCGCCTCGACGAGGTCGGCCGCGCCTTGCGCCTCAGCCTCTGGGCGCGCGCCACCAAGATCGTCGTGCCGGCCGCCCTGCCCCGGCTGTTCGTCGCCTTCCGGCTAGCCGCGGCGGCGGCGCTGATCGTCGCGGTGACGGTGGAGATCGCCGCCAATCCGCTCGGCCTCGGCTATGGGCTGGTGCTGGCGCAGCAGACCTTGCAGCCGGCGCAGATGTTCGCGCTGCTGATCTGGGTCGGGGCGATCGGCTGGGGTCTGAACGCGGCCTTGTTGTTCGCCCAACGCAAGCTGTTCGCGGCATGACCCGCGCTCGCAAGCTCGCGTCGGCGGGGCTGAGCCTCCTCGTGTTTCTGTGCTTCATCGGCTTGTGGCAACTCATCGCCGATTGGCGCGTCGTCTCGCCGGTCTATCTGCCGGGTCCGGACCGCACGCTCGCGTCGCTGTGGCGCGGTCTCGCGCACGGCGATCTATCGCTGCTGCTGTGGAGCACGGTGCAGCGCATGGTCTATGGCTGGCTGCTCGCCTCGCTCTTGGGCGTGGCGCTGGGCGCGCTGATCGGCAGCTCGCGCATCGCGCGCGCCTATCTCGGCCCGACCCTCGAATTTCTCCGCCCGATCCCGGCCTCGGCGGTGATGCCGGTCGCCATCGCCTTCATCGGCCTGACCGACGGCATGGTGTTGACCGTGATCGGGTTCGGCACGCTGTGGCCGATGCTGCTGGCGACGGTGCACGGCTTCGCCGCCGTCGAGCCGCGCCTGGTCGACGTGTCGCGCGGCCTGCGCCTGAGCCGCGCCGCCGTCGCGTGGAAGATCGCGCTGCCCAACGCGCTGCCGGACATTCTCGCGGCCATGCGGCTCGGCCTGACCATCGCGCTCATTCTCGCCGTGGTCGGCGAAATGCTGGCGAGCCAGGACGGGCTCGGCCTCGCCATCCTGCTCGCGGCGCGCGCCTTCCGCTCGGCCGATCTCTATGCCGGCGTGGCGCTCCTGGGCCTCGTCGGCTATGTCAGCAATATGGCGCTGCAACTCGCCGAGACGCGCGTGTTGCGCTGGCGGAGCAGCCAATAGCACGCCCACCTCCCCATCGAGGGAGAGAGTGACTTCATGCTTCGGCCATGGCTATTCTTTACCGAACAAGGTCGCGGGAGGGATCATGGCGACGAACGACGACAGCTTCGACTACATCATCGTCGGCGCGGGCTCGGCGGGCTGCGTGCTGGCGAACCGTCTGTCGGCCGATCCCAACGTCACCGTCGCGCTGATCGAGGCCGGGCCGACCGACCGCGGCTTCCCGCAGCGAATGCTGATCGATATGCCGGCGGGCATCCTCAGCGTCATCAGCAACCCGCGCTACAACTGGTCTTATGTCTATGAGACCGGCGCGGCGCTGGGCAACCATCCGGTCCCCTGCCCGCGCGGGCGCGTCCTCGGCGGCACCAGCGCCATCAATGGCATGGTCTATATCCGCGGTAACAAGCGCGATTACGAGAGCTGGGTCGCCAAGGGCGCCGACGGCTGGAGCTATGACGAGGTCCTGCCCTATTTCAAGAAATCGGAAAACTATCAGCGCGGCGCCTCGGAGTATCACGGCGCCGGCGGCGAGCTCGACGTGCAGGATCAGCGCGACCCCAATCCGGTCGGACAGATCGCGATCGAGGCCGCGACGCAGCTGCAATACCGCCGCACCGGCGACTTCAACGGCGCCGAGCAGGACGGGTTCGGCTTCTGGCAGGTGACGCAGAAGCGCGGCGCCCGCGCCTCGACCGCGCGCGCCTTCCTCGATCCCGCGCGCAACCGCCGCAACCTCACCATCGTCACCGATGCCTTGACCGAGCGCATCGACCTCGACGGCAAGCGCGCGGTCGGCATCACCGTGCGGCGCAAGGATGGCGGCCCGGCGATCCTCAAGGCCAAGCGCGAGGTGATCATTTCCGGCGGCGCGATCAACTCGCCGCAGATTTTGCTGCTGTCGGGCATCGGCCCGGCGGCGGAGCTGCACGCGCTCGGCATCTCGGTCAGGCACGACCTGCCCGGCGTCGGCGAGAATCTGCACGACCATCAGGGCATTTTCATGAGCTGGAGCAGCCCCGACGCGCGGCTCTACGGCCTGTCGTCGAAGGCGTGGCCGTGGATGGTCCAGGCGCCGCACAAATATTTTCTCCAGCGCATGGGTCCCTGGACCAGCAATACCTGCGAAGCCGGCGGCTTCGTCCGCTCGCTGCCCGGCCTCGATCAGCCCGACCTCCAATTGCTGTTCTTTCCGCAATTCATGAACCAGCCGCAGCATCTGTTTCCGCGCGGCCACGGCTTCTCGTGGCATGCCTCGCTGTTGCAGCCGAAGAGCCGCGGCAAGTTGTCGCTGAAATCGGCGCGCGCCGACGACCGGCCGCGCCTCGATTTAGGGTTCCTGACGCACGACGACGACCTCCAAGGACTGGTGCGCGGCTTCAAGGAAATCCGCCGCATCGTTGCCGCGCCGGCGATGGAGAAATACGTGACCGCCGAGATCGATCCCGGCCCGCACGTGCAGAGCGACGACCAGATCGCCGATTTCGTCCGCAAGACCCTCGGCACCACCTATCATCCCGCCGGCACCTGCAAGATGGGCAAGGATGCGATGGCCGTGGTCGACCCGCAGTTGCGCGTGCACGGGATCGAGGGTCTCCGGGTGTGCGACGCCTCGATCATGCCGCAAGTCATCAGCGGCAATACCAACGCGCCGACCATCATGATCGCCGAGCGCGGCGCCGATTTCGTCAAGGCGGCGTGGGCGCATTAATCAAATTTGAACCACCAAGACACCAAGGCACCAAGAGGGAATCCCTTACCGGCGAACGCCGGTATCCGTGGCCAGGGAGGCGCAACGGCAATATCGAAAAGAACTTGGTGTCTTGGTGTCTTGGTGGTTCAACATTTCCTTTTGAGGTGCTCTAATGACCAAAATCGACTTTGCCTTGTGGGACGGCGTCGGCGGCTACGCGCAGCAGGATGAGTCGATGGCGGACGTGTACGACCAGCACATCCGCCTCGCGCAGCAATTGGACGAACAGGGCTGGCATTCCTATTTCGTCATCGAACATCAGAATTCGCCGGTCGGGCGCATCACCGCGCCGACCGTGTTCCTGACCGCGGTGGCGCGCGCAACCAAGCGCCTGCGCATCGGCGCGATGATGTGGCAATTGCCGTTCTATCATCCGATCCGCCTCGCGCAGGAAGTGGCGATGCTCGACCAGCTCTCGCGCGGCCGCGTCGAGTTCGGCACCGGCATCGGCGTGCACGAGCATGAATTCATCCGCTGGGGCGTCGACTATTATCAGCGCGCGGCCATCGCCGGCGAAGTGCTCGACATCGTGCGCAAGGCCTGGACCCAGGACGAAGTCACCTTCACCGGCAAATATTTCCATTTCGACGAGGCGCTGCCGCAGCCCAAGCCGTTCCAGAAGCCGCATCCGCCGATCTGGGCCGCGGTCCATAGCGACCAGGCCATCGAATTCGCGGCGAAACAAAATCTCCATGTCTCGCAAAATCTCGACACCGACGAGGTGGTGGCGCGGAAATTCGATCTCTACCGCAAAATCTGGCGCGACTGCGGCCACGCCGGGCCGATGCCGCGCATTTTCCTGATGCGGCAGGTCCATGTCGCCGCGACCGACGAGCAGGCGCACGCCCAGGCGCGGCAATTCATCGCTTCGCGCGAAGGCGGCGCGGTGCCGGTCGGCGGCGGGCCGATCGCGCAGACGCGGATCGGCTGGGGCACGCACCAGCGCGGCATGGGCAAGGACAGCGAGCGGCCCGACGACAAGGCGCGCGGCGAGGTGATGCGGCTGGCCGCGACCAGCTACGAATTCAATATCGAGCAGGGTTTGGCGGTGGTCGGCAGCCCCGAGACGGTGCGCCGCAGGCTAGAAGAGGGCAAGAAGCGCATCGGCTACGACATTTTCTGCGGCAATTTCGCCATCGGCAAAATGCCCGACGCGATGACGGCGGAGTCCATCCGGCTCTTCGGCGAGCAGGTCGTGCCGGCGTTCAGGTAAGAAGAAACTTCACCACCAAGACACCAAGACGCCAAGAACACAGTCTCCACCCCGGCGATAGCCGGGGTCCATCGTGCAGTGGCTCAGTGGATACCGGCTTGCGCCGGTAGGGGAGATTTTTGTTTGTCTTGATGTCTCAGTGTTCTTTGTGTCTTGGTGGTTCAACGCCTTTAACAGCGCGACCGCATTCTCCCGGTCGATCACCTTCAGTTCCGCCGCGTTGAACACGCCGCAATTCTGCAAGCCGTGGACATGGTCGATCGAGGTGCGGAACGGCGCGTCGGTGCCGAACACGATGCGCGACGTCGGCACGATCTCGCGCAGCGCCGTCATGCAGATTTTGTTCGCCGCCTGCGCGGTGTCGTAGGAAAAGCGCCGCGCCACCGCGGCGAAACCGTTCGGGAACTTGGGCGCGTAGTTCGGCTGCTTCGCCATGCCCTCGAAGCGCTCCAAGCAGGAACGGCATGGTGCCGCCGGCATGGCTGAAAATCCATTTGATGTCGGGGAAGCGCGCCGCGGCGCCGCCGAACACGATGCGCGCGATCGTGCGCGTCGTGTCGGTGCCGAACTCGATCGCCGCGTCCGGCACACCCGGCACGATGTTGCGACAGCAATCCGGCGAGGTCGGATGGACATAGGCGACGGCCTTGCGGCGGTTCAGTTCCTCCAGCACCGGATCGAACGCCGGATCGCCGAGCCATTTGTTGGCGTAGCTGGTGATAAGGCCGACGCCATCCGCCTTCAGCGTGTCGAGCCCGTAAGCGATCTCCTTGAGCGCGCCGTCGACATCGGGCAGCGGCAATGCCGTGAAAATCCCGAAGCGCCGTGGGTGGTCGGCGCGGAGCTTCGCCGCGTAATCGTTGCTGTGGCGCGCGATCTTGCGCGCGACCTCGTTGCTCTCGAACCATAGGCCCGGCGTCGTGATCGAGAGCAGCGCCTTCTCGACCCCGGCCTTGTCCATGTCCTCGATGCTCCATCCGACGGTCCAGTTTTTGATCGCTGGGATGATGTTCTGCCCTTGCGCCGCGATCCATTCCGGCGGCGCGAAATGGGCGTGGACGTCGATGCGATGCGGATCGGCCATCTCTTCCTCCTAAAAAACATTCTTGAACCACCGAGACACCAAGGCACTAAGAAATTGCAGCGCACTACGCGCGCAACTAACAACAAAATGCAAAAGCGCGGCGGCGTAAAGGAAGTCTCACGCTCTTGGTGCCTTGGTGTCTTGGTGGTTCACTCCTTCTTGTCGTCGTCGGGGGCGAAACTCGTCTTGTGGCCCCAGGTGCTGTCGTAGTCGCGCTTCTTGCTCTCCGGCAGGAAGCGCTCCTCGATGTCGCGGATCGTGCCCTGCCCCACCAGCGCGCCGAAATCGGCCCGGCCCCATTTGCTGCGCTTGTTGGCGGCGTCCCATTCCTGCAGCGCGGCGGTGCCGCGCTCGCGGAAATCGTTCAGCACCTGCCACGACGCCTGCAACCCCGCAGTCGCGGCAATCACCGGATAGAGCGCGATCTTCACGCCCATCGCGCCATATTCCTCGACGGTCGGCGCCGCGTCCTTGCCGCCCCAGATGGCGAGCACCGGCCCCGGTATTTCGCGGCATGCGTTGCGCACATCGTCGCGCGTCTCGACCGAGTTGAGCCAGACGAAATCGGCGCCGCCTTCCTCGATGTAGGCGGTGCAGCGCGTCACCGCTTCGCGGAAGTTGCTGCCTTCGGCGCCTAGATATGTCGCAGCGCGCGCAGATCGCGAACGCCGGGTCGAGTTCGTCGCGCGCCGCCGACCGCGGCCTTGATCTTGCCGACCGCCTCGTCGATCGGGATGCAGCGCCGGCCCGCGACCGTCGCGGATTTCTTCGGCGCCTCCTGATCCTCGATCTGCAACGCCGCGACGCCGGAGCGCACGCATTCCTGCACCGTGTACCAGACGTTGACGGCGTTGCCGAAGCCGGTGTCGGCGTCGATCAGGATCGGGATGTCGCTGCGCGCCGCCATGTGGCGCGCGTGATCGACCAGGTCGCGCAGACCGAAAATGCCGTTGTCCGGCACGCCGTAGAGAAAGGCCGAGAGCTGCGAGCCGGCGAGGAAGAAACATTCGAAGCCCGCCATCTGCGCCAGGCGCGCGTAGAGCGGGCTGAACCCGCCCGGCATCACCGTGACGCCGGGACGCTTCAGCAGCTCGCGGAATTTCAGCCGCTTGGCGTGCGCGGGATCGGTGTATCCGTCCGCCATTCCTTGTCCTCCCGTTTGAACGCGTCGATCTCGGCGCCGATCAGCACCGCGAGGCTCGACAGATATAGCCACATCAGTAGCACGATCGTCGCGCTCACCGAGCCGTAGATGACGTTGAAGCTGCCGACCTCGCCCAGATAATAGGAATAGGCGAGCGAGAATATCAGCCACAACGCGGTGGCGATCGCGGGGCCGAGACTGAACCAGCGTGTGCCGCCGCGATCGCGCTGCGGCGCGATGCGATAGAGATAGGACAGCGACGCCATCATCATGGCCGCCAGCAGCGGCCAGCGCAGATAATCGATGAGATGGCGCCAGCCGTGCCCGACCGGCACGAGGTAGTAGATGATGAGCGGCGTCAGCGCGACCAGCGTGAACGTCACGGCGACCAAGGCCAGGATGGCCAGAACCAGCGCCAGCCCGATGCTCTGCCGGCGGAGGACGTGGCGCCGATCCCTGCTGCCATAGATCGTGTTCAGCACCGCCATCAGCGTCGCCACCGTCGCGCGGCCGCTGGTCACGGTGAAGAGCAGGCACAGCGTCAGCGCCAGCCCGAGATGGTGTTGCTGAAACCGCACGAAGCCGCGCAGATCGTCGGCGAGGAGGCGCACGACCGCATCGGGCAAGAGTCCCGCCGCCTGGTCGATATGGTGCTGGATGGTGCTGGGATCGGCGACGAGCCCGTAGAGCGAGACGATGATGCCGATGCCGGGGAAAGCGGTGAATAGGCTGAAAAACGCGATCGCTGCCGCCGCGCCCGAAATATTGTCGGCGGCGCATTTGGCGCCCAGCGTCAACGCGATCGCGCCGGCCTTGTGCCGGCGGACGCCGGTAAGGTTAAGGGTTGGTAACATCTCGTGCGCGATTATGCCCTTTTGCACCGGCGGCGAGAACTCGGGCCGGTTTCGGCCGCGCTATCCTGTCGCAGATCGGCATCATTTCCCTATCGGAAGCCGGCGATAGGGACTATGTGATCCGGCATCCCAAACCTCTCGCCCCACAGGCCCATGCGTTTCCATGCCTCGGCCGCGCGCTTCGCGCGCGTCATTATCCTGATTCCGATCTTGTGCGCGGCCGCCGCGGCGACGCCGCCGGCGCACGCCAAATCTCCGGCGCGCGCCGCCGCCTGCAACACCGGCTCCGCGACGGTTCAGCAGCTCGCCGCGATCTTCAACACGCGCGACGATAATTTCCAATGCCTCGGCGTAAAGGTCAACGGCGCCGTCATCACGGCGCTGCGCGTCGAGAGTCACCGCCTGGTCGCGCGGGGCGGCGCCACCGTTTCCGATCACGTCGAGATAGATGAATTTCCGGTGGCGCAGATCGAGAGCCGGCAAGGCGCCGTGCTGGACGGCGCCAAGGGTCATGACGCCGTCATCGTCCAGGGCCGCGTACCGCCGGCCGGCGGCGACGTCGAGCTGGTCACGAGCTTTCTCTATAACGGGCTGACGGGGGAATATCGCAGTTGCCGGGTAACGCTCGACCGCCGCGCCGACGCGGCCTGGCATCTGGTCAATCAGTACAACGAGACGGTGTCGCGCATCGTCGTCCGCACGCGCAACATTCCGGTGTTGGGAACCATCGGCATCGCCGATCTCGAAGGCGCGTGCACGCCGGCCCGGTCCTAGCGCACCCGGCCCGCACGACCTCAATCGACGCGGGCGGCGACGTGCTGCTCCCGGTCGCGGACGATCGCGGTGAGCGGCACGAGCTGCAAATGTTTCGCCGGCAGGCTCGCGATCCAAGCCTTGAGCGCGTCGAGCGTCTGATCGTGGGGATGACCGATGGCGATCGCGGTGCCGTGCTGCCGCGCCACCTTCTCCAGATCCGCCAGCCGCGCGGCGACCGAACCAGCGGTGATGTCATCGTCCAAGAGAACGTCGCGCGTCACGGTCGGCACGCCTTCGTGCGCCGCGTCGCTTAACAAGCCGCCGCCGTCGATCCGGGAGTCGAGAAACAGCAGGCCGCGCGCCTTTAGCTCGGCGATCACCGTCTGGGTCGCGTCCGGATCGGACGCCAGGCGATTGCCCATGTGATTGTTGACGCCGACATAGCCGGTGAACCGGCTCAAATCCCAGCGCAGGCGGCGCAGCAGCTCGGCATGCGCGGGACTGGCGCCGCCGGTCGATTGCGAGATGTATTTCGGCCGGGCGATCGGTTCCATCGGTACGTGCACGATCAGCTCGTGCCCGGCGCGGCGCGCCGCCTCCGTCTGTTTCGGCAAGTCGCTGGCGTAAGCGAGGAACGACAGCGTGACCGGGCCGCTGAGCGCGATGGCGCGTTCGGTACGATTGCGGTCGAGGCCGAGATCGTCGATGACGATGGCGATTTGCGGTTCGCCGCTGAACGCCGGCGCCGGAATGGCGTTGCGTTGCCAGGTCGGCTCGCCGCCGGCCGCGAGCGGCGTAGTCGGTGTTGGCTTCGCCGGCGCCGCGGCCGGCTTGATCGGCGCGGTCTCGGCGGCGCTCGGCTTGACCGGCGCAGGCATCGGCAGCGGACCCGTCAGCATCGCGATCTGCGCCGGCGCCGGCGACGCGGGTTTCGGAGTCACGGCGGCGGGCGATGCCGGCTTTGCCGCGACCGTCGGCTGCGGCTTGTCGGGCGTTTTCCGCACCGTCACGGCGGGTGGCGCGGGCGGTATCGGCGCCGGCGCGGGCTTGGTCGCTATCGGCGTCGGTGTCGCCGCCGGCGTCGGCGCCGCCGCGACTTTGATCTCGGGCTTCGCCTTCGTCTCGGGCTTCGGCTTGGCAGCTGGTGTCGGCTTGGCGACGGTCGCGACCTTCGGCGCGGCCGCCGCGGGCTTGGCCTGCACGGCCTTCTGAGCCGGCGCGGGCGGCTTCGCGACGACCAGCGGCGCGGGCTTGTCCGGCGCCTTCGGCGCTTGCTTGACGGGGACGGTACCGGCGGCAAGCTCCGTGTCGCCGCGGGTGTACCAGTAGGCGCCGACCACCAGCGCGACCACGGCGATGACCGCCGCCGCCGCCAGCGCATAGGCGACGGGACGGCGGCCGGCGCGCGGCGACGCCATCGTCTCGGCGGCGATCGGCTGCAGCGGCACGATCTCCCCGGCTTGGATCAGCGCGGGCGCTGGCTCGACCTTTTCGGCAACCGGCGGCGCGTCGATTTTTTTCGCCGCCGCGAGCTCGGTTTTCTCCGCCGGTTTCGCCGCCGGCGCGCTCGCGGCCTTGTCCGCGATCGGCGGCGGCGCGGGCTCGAGCTTCTTTTCCCGCGCGGAGGGCTTGATCGGCTTGCTGGTTTCCTCGGCGAGAATGCGGGCCAGCAGATCCTGCGGGTCGCGCACGCGATCCTCGGGGCTGAGCTTCGGCGCGCGCGGCTCGGCCTTCGCGGCCGGCGGCAATATCTCGGCCTTCGGCGCCGGCGGCGGCGCGGCGGGCTTGGGCGCTTCGACCGTCGGCGCGGGCGCGTCGTCGCGCTTCGCCTCGATCGCGATTTCGGGCGCGGGAATTTCCAGCTTGGGCTTGTCGTCGTGCGCGGTGCCGTTAATGCCTTGACCGAGACCGGCGCCGCCGGTTTCGGCGCGGCCGCGTCTGGGCGCTTGCTCAGCTCGCGCTGCGCCCAATTGGGCAGGCCGGCCAACTCCTTCGGCACTGGCTGCTTATGCCGCTGCCGGTTCAGGAGGTTAACGAAACTCTCTAACTGTTCATCCATGGGACGTTGCCCGGTGCCCCCGTTCGGATGCCAGCCTGTTGACACGGAAATGTCAAGGGACCTGCGCCTGATTCCCGGCAAATCGGCCAATCGCCGCAAGCCCCTCCGGCGGAAATCCTTCCGTCGGCAGCCCGCAACCTGTTATAAGGCTTTTATTGGCAAGTTAAAGGGATAGCGTCGCCCATGTTCCTGCTGATCGATAATTACGACAGCTTCACCTACAACCTTTGGCACTATCTCGGCGAGTTGGGCGCGGAGGTGATTGTCAAGCGCAATGACGCGGTGACGGTGGCCGAGGTGCTGGCGATGAACCTCGACGGCGTGGTGATTTCGCCGGGGCCGAGCGTTCCGGAAAAGGCCGGCATTTGCATCGAATTGGTGCGGAAGGCGGGACGGCTGCCGATCCTCGGCGTCTGTCTCGGCCATCAGGCGATCGGCGCCGCGTTCGGCGGCCGCGTGGTCCGCGCGCCCGAGCCGATGCACGGCAAGGTCAGCCTCATCTTCCACGACAGGCAGCGGCGTGTTCGCGGGCTTGCCAGTCGCCGTTTTCGGCGACGCGCTATCACTCGCTGATCGTCGAGCGCGCGTCGCTGCCGCCGAGCCTGCGCGTCACCGCCTCGAGCGAGGACGGGCTGATCATGGGCCTCGAACATACCGAGCGGCCGATCCACGGCGTGCAATTCCATCCCGAAAGCATCGCCTCGCAGCACGGCCACCAGCTCCTGCGCAATTTCCTTACCCTCGCGTCGGGCAAGAGCCTAGCGGCGTAAGCGGTATCGAGCATTCAGAACGCCTTGGGCAGTCCGGCATCTCTTAGAACGGCATTGGCGGTGTGCCGGCTGACGATGCCGTTCGGCAGGACGAAATTTCGATTGCTGACTGGACTGTACCAGATTTGATGACTGCCTTTTCCCGAACGGATAAGCCGACAGCCTGCCTGTTGGAGAACGCGAATGAGTTCGCGGTCGAACGTCGCCGCCATCAGTCCGCGACTGTCGCCACTTGATCCGCGGTAATTTGAATCGTAACTTGTTCGCCGTTCTTCGTCAGACCGTTGGCAATGGCGATTTCCGGTGCGATCACGGCGGCACGCGCCAGCAGTTCATCGAGGGGCGCCGCTTCGGTCGTGAGGGGCAATTCCGCGTTAGACCCGCACCAAACCTTGGCCTTAGGGTCGAATTCCGCGTGAATCGTGAATTGTTTCATCACGATATTAGGGGCCGTCTCATATCGGCCCGCAACTCGACCGCTTTAACCTCCTGCTATCGCCCCGTTCCCGACCCTCTGATATAAGCGGGCCATGAGTTCGGAGGATTTCCGCACCGTGCTGGCCAAGGTGGCCGCGGGCCAGGTCTTGTCCGAGGACGAGGCCGCCGACGCGTTCGACCGCATGATGTCGGGCGACGTGACGCCGTCGCAGATGGGCGCGTTCCTGATGGGTCTGCGCGTGCGCGGCGAGGCGGTGAGCGAGATCGCCGGCGCCGCCCGCGCCATGCGCGCCCGCGCCCTCGCCATCGAAGCGCCGCCCGGCGCCATCGACACGGTCGGCACCGGCGGCGACGGGTCAGGCAGCTTCAACGTGTCGACGGCGGCGGCGATCGTCGTCGCCGGCGCCGGCGTGCCGGTGGCGAAGCACGGCAACCGCAATTTCTCGTCGAAGTCCGGCTCGGCCGACATTCTGGCGGCGCTCGGCGTCAATCTCGATTGCGACATGAGCCTGGTGCAGCGCGCGATCCGCGAGGCGGGCATCTGCTTTTTGATGGCGCCGCGCCACCACAGCGCCACCCGGCATGTGGCGCCGACGCGGGTCGAGCTCGGCACGCGCACCATCTTCAACCTGCTCGGGCCGCTGTCCAACCCGGCCGGCGTCAAGCGCCAGCTCGTCGGCGTGTTCGCGCCGGAATGGGTGCGGCCGGTCGCCGAGGTGCTGGGCCGGCTCGGCAGCGAGCATGCCTGGGTGGTGCATGGCGACGGCATGGACGAGATCACCACCGCGGGCACCACGCACGTCGCCGAGTGGAAGGGCGGCAAGCTCACGCAGTTCGAGCTGACGCCGGAGCAGTTCGGCCTCAAGCGCGTGACCAAAGAGCAATTGAAGGGCGGCGAGCCCGCCGCCAACGCCGCGCGGCTGCGCGCCTTGCTCGCGGGCGAGGCCGGGCCGCTGCGCGATGTGGTGCTGCTCAATGCCGGCGCGGCCCTCGTGGTCGCCGGTAAGGCCAAGGACGTGAAGGCCGGCATCGACCTCGCCGCCACCTCGATCGACAGCGGCAAGGCGCGGCTGGCGCTCGACCGGCTGATCGCGATCACCAATAGCGGGCCGATGCCGTGAGCGACACGCTCGCCCGCATCGTCGCCTACAAGCGGGATGAAATCGCCGCCGCCAAGGCGCGCGCGCCGCAAGCGGAAATCGAACGCCGCGCCGCGGCGGCGCCGGCACCGCGCGGGTTCGTCGCGGCGTTGGAACGGACCGTCGCGGCGGGACGGTACGGGCTTATCGCCGAGATCAAGCGCGCCTCGCCGAGCCGGGGACTGATCCGGGCGGATTTCGACGTCGCCACGCTGGCGCGGGCCTATCGCGACGGCGGCGCCACGTGCCTCTCGGTGCTGACGGACGCGCCCGAGTTCCAGGGCTCGCTCGACTATTTGAGGCTCGCGCGCGACGCCGTCGATCTTCCGATATTGCGCAAGGACTTCATGCTCGACCCGTACCAGGTGTTCGAGGCCCGTGCCTGGGGCGCCGACTGCATCCTCATCATCCTCGCGGCCGTTTCGGATCATGAAGCACAAGCGCTTGAAGCTGCGGCTTTTTTGCTTGGCATGGATGTGTTGGTGGAAGTCCATGACGAGGGTGAAATGCGCCGCGCGCTTCACCTAAAATCGAAACTGATCGGTATTAATAACCGTAATCTCAAGAGCTTGTTGGTCGATCTTTGCACGACCGAAAGCCTCGCCAGAATGGTCCCGGCGGGCCGCATGCTGGTCAGCGAGAGCGGCCTCTCGACCCCGTCCGACCTCGCCCGCATGGCCCGCGCCGGCGCGCGGTGCTTCCTTATCGGCGAGGCGCTGATGCGCCAGGCCGACGTCGCCGCCGCCACCCGCGCCCTGCTTGCCCCCGCTCCTGCCCAGGCGCCGGCATGAGCAAACTCTCCCACTTCGACGCCAAGGGCGCGGCGGTCATGGTCGATGTCTCTGCCAAGGGCGAGACCGAGCGAGTCGCCACCGCCGCCGGCTCGGTGATCATGCAGCCGGCGACGCTGAAGCTGATCCAGTCCGGCGGCACCAAGAAGGGCGACGTGCTGGCGGTGGCGCGGCTCGCCGGCATCATGGGCGCCAAGCGTACGCCCGATCTGATCCCGCTATGTCACCCGTTGAGCCTGAATTCGGTATCGGTTGAGCTGGTTTGCGACCCGAAAAGACACGCGGTCGACATCGCGGCGACCGTGAAAATCACCGGAAAAACCGGGGTCGAGATGGAGGCGCTGACCGCCGTTTCCGTCGCCGCGCTGACCATCTACGACATGTGCAAGGCGGTGGATCGCGGCATGCGCATCGAAAACATCCGGCTCACCCACAAATCCGGCGGCAAATCCGGGACTTACGAGGCGCCATGATCCCGGTCGAAGAAGCCCGCGAGCGGCTGCTCGCCACCCTCAAGCCGCTCGGCACCGAGCAGATCACCGTCGGCGACGCCTTCGCCCGCGTTCTCGCCGAAGATCTGGCCGCGCGCCGCACCCAGCCGCCATCGGCGCTGTCGGCAATGGACGGCTATGCCGTGCGCGCCGCCGACGTCGCGAAAATCCCGGCGCGACTCAATGTGGTCGGCGCGGTGCCGGCCGGCAAATCCTACGACAAGACGCTCGGCCCCGGCGAAGCGGTGCGGATCTTCACCGGCGCGCCGCTGCCCGCGGGCGCCGACGCCATCGTCATCCAGGAAGACACCGACCGCGACGGCGATATCGTCATCGTCAAGGAATCGAGCCCGGTCGGCCGCCATGTCCGCGAGGCGGGCCTCGATTTCCGCGAGGGCGACGTGCGGCTCAAGGCCGGCCGCAAGCTCACCGCGCGCGATGTCGGTCTCGCCGCGGCGATGAACCGGCCGTGGCTCAAAGTCTATCGCCGGCCGCGCGTCGCCATCCTGCCGACCGGCGACGAAATCGTTCTGCCCGGCGAGCCGGTTGGGCCGAACCAGATCGTGAGCTCCAACAGTTTCGCGCTGGCGGCACTGGTGCAAGCCTGCGGCGGTGTGCCGATCGCGCTGCCGATCGCGCCGGACGATCCGCGCGCGCTGCAAGAAGTGGCGGCGACCGCCACCGGCATTGATCTGCTCGTCACCACCGGCGGCGCCTCGGTCGGCGAGCACGATCTGATCCGCGACGCGCTCGGCGAAACCGGGCTGGTACTCGACTTCTGGCAGATCGCGATGCGGCCGGGAAAACCGCTGATGGTCGGCACGTTCCGCGGCACGCCAATGATCGGCCTGCCCGGGAATCCGGTATCGACCATGGTGTGCTCGCTGTTGTTCCTGAAGCCGGCGATCGAGAAACTGTCGGGTCTCGTGCCATCGTCGCCGGTGTTGCAGAAGGCACGGCTCGCGGCGCCGCTCAAAGCCAACGACCGCCGCCAGGATTATTTGCGCGCCACGCTCTCGCGCGGTGCCGACGGTTCACTCGAAGTCAAGCCGTTCGGCAAGCAGGATTCCTCGATGATGTCGCTATTGGCGGCCGCCGATTGCCTCATCGTCCGGCCGCCTCATGCGCCGGCGGTGATCGCCGGCGACCCTGTGGATATCATGCTTCTGGCCGGCGACCCGGTCCCCTTTTGACGCGCCCGCGGGCGGGCGCCACCGCGGCCGAATTTCTGGCCGGCGGCAGAAACACGAACAATCAACAGATTGGTGCTTGACGCCCGAAAAGAACTAAACTAGAACATCTGCCGGTTGCGGTTTTGTTCTCATTGAGTAACGACCCGGGCATGGTGCGCGGGTAAGATGCCAGACCGCATACTGGAGCTAACATGCTGACTCGCAAGCAATACGAGCTGCTTACCTTCATCAACCAGCGCCTTGCGGAAGGCGGCATTTCGCCGTCCTTCGAGGAAATGAAGCTGGCCCTGGGTCTCCGTTCCAAGTCGGGCATTCACCGGCTGATCAGCGGGCTGCAGGAGCGCGGTTTCATCAGACGGCTGCCGCATCGCGCCCGCGCCCTTGAGGTCGTGAAGCTGCCGGAGCAGACGGCAATCCCCCTCACCCGCGCCCGCAGCGGCGAAAGCAAGGGCCGCTTCTCGCCCACCGTGATCCGCGGCGATTTCAAGGCGGCCCTGCCCGCGGCGCCCGTCAGCGGCAATGGCGGCGGCGAAGTGATCCAACTGCCGCTTCTGGGCAAGATCGCCGCCGGCACACCCATCGAAGCGCTGCGCGACAATTCCAATGCCATCGGCGTGCCGGCCGCCATGCTCGGCCCCGGCGAGCATTACTCGCTCGCGGTCGAGGGCGACAGCATGATCGACGCCGGCATTCTCGACGGCGACACCGTCATTCTGCAACGCACCGACACCGCCGACAGCGGCGCGATCGTGGTGGCGCTGATCGACAATAGCGAAGTGACGCTGAAGCGGCTGCGCCGGCGCGGCGATTCGATCGCGCTCGAAGCCGCCAACAAGGCGTACGAGACCCGTATCTTCGGCCCCGACCGCGTTAAGGTCCAAGGCAAGCTGGTCGGGCTGTTGCGGAAGTACTAGTCGCCGCCGCGTTCGCGCCGCGGCACCGGATCGTGGGTCCACGGCCGGGTGCCGCGCCAGTCGCCGACGCTTTCGATGGCGATGCCGCTTGGCGATAACCAGACGGCATGACCGCCGCGCCTCCAGGTATCGACGCTGTCGATCAGTAGCGCGCCGCGGCAATTGTACCGCGCCGCGACCGGGCTGACGACGAGATCGGCGGACTGGCAAGCCACCGCGACGTCGCCGCGCTGCCGCACGATGTCGACGATGCGGCCTTCGGCGCGGTACACGCAGCTAAGGTAGTCGCATTGCAGCCGGCCGTCGGCGGTGCCACCGTTCTTCGGCCACGCCGCGTCGAGGGTCGCGGCCGCGCGCTGCGTCCAATTATCCTCGGTCCAGGTACCGCCGCGCGCGTGCGACGGCAGGTAGTCGCCGTCCGCGGCACGAACTGCGATCAGCTTGGCGTCGTTCGAGATCAGCACGTCGGGCGGCGACACGAACAACAGCGTCGCATAACCGGCGATCATCGGCGCCAGGCCGAGCAACCGCCATGCCCGCTGCCACACGCACAGCCATAGGCCGCCGAGCGCCAACAGCACGAGTCCCTCGGGCGGCATGCTCGGCACCCGAAGCACCGCGCCGGGCAGCGACGTCACGCCATGCGCGATCGCGGCGACGGTCTCGATGCCCCAGCCCATCGGCGTCAGCGCCAGTCCCTCGAGGTGCAGCGGCATCAGCACGCAGGCGACGATCGCCCACGGCATGATCCAAAAACCGGTGATCGGCACCGCGACGATATTCGCCAGCACCGAATAGAGCGGGAAACGGTTGAAGTGGAAGATCGTGAACGGCATGGTCGCGACCGTCGTCACCACCGTCGTGAGCGCGATGCCGAAGAGATAGAGCGCGACGCGGCGTCCCCGTCCGGCATGCGCGTGCCACGCCGACAGACGCGGGCGCAGCGTCTCGTAGCTCGCCACCAATCCCGCCACGGCGGCGAACGACATCTGGAAGCTCGGGCCCGTCGTACTTTCGGGCGCCAGCACCATGATGCCGATCGCGGCATAGGCGAGCGTGCGCGCCGACAGCGTGACGCGGTCGAGCATCACGCCCAACAGCATCAGCCCGCACATCACGAAGGCGCGGCGCGACGACACGGTGGCGTCGGACAGCAGCAAATAGAAAAACGTCACTAGGAACGCGCCGGCGGCCGCGCATTTCTTGGTCGACCAGCGCAGCGCCACGAACGGGATCAGCGCGAGGATGGCGCGGATGCCGAAAAAGGCGATGCCCGCGACCATCCCCATGTGCAGGCCGGCGATCACAAGGATATGGGCGAGGCCCGCGTCGCGGAACGCCCCCGCGTCTTGCGGGGGAATCGCGTGCGTCTCGCCCGCGATCAACGCGGCGGCGATCGCGCCTGTCGGGCCCGGCAGCGCCGCATGGATTTGCGCGGTGACGTTGGTGCGGGTCGCCTCGATCAGCGTGCCGAGCCGGCCCGGTCCGTCGCCGTCTGGCGGCGGAACCAGACGCGGCTGACCCAGGGCGAATCCCACCGCGCCGAGCCGGTCGAACCAGGCGCGGCGCTGAAAATCGTAGGCGCCTGGCATCGCCGGCCCAGGCGGCGGCATCAGGACGGCCCGCAGGCTGAGCCACTGGCCCGGGATCAAGTCGGGCGCGTCGTGACGCAGCTTGACCCGCACCCGCGCCGGCATGTCGCGCGGCGCGAGGCGCTCGACTGTGCGCGGCGCCACCACGATCCGGGTGCCTTCCGGCAACGGATCGACCGAGACCAACCGCCCGATCACCTCGACCGGCCCGAGCCGATGCTCGATCACCGGCGCGGCGACCAGCCAAGCCTGCAGTTGCGCCAGGCCGAACCCAAAACACAGCACCGTCAGCGCCGCGGACGGCATCAGCCAGCCGGCGAAGCGTCGCAAACTGACGACGAATGCGGCGACGCCGATCCCGATTCCCGCGGGTGCGATCCAATATGGCGGCTCGACGGTGAGCCAGAAATAGGCGCCGATGCCCGCGCCCATGAAGGCCGGCAGCCACAGCGCCCAGCGCCCGCGCTCGGCCAGCAGATTGTTGACGAACCAATTCCCAACCGCGCGCGGCGCGAAGCCGAACCGGGACGGTGTCGGCACGCCATCATCCCATGCCGGGACGCTCGCGGAGGGCATGCGTTGACTCTACGCGAAATCGCTTTCGTGCTAAAGACCGCGCATGACCGTGACTGTCCGATTCGCGCCCTCGCCGACCGGTTTCCTTCATATCGGCGGCGCGCGCACCGCTTTGTTCAATTGGCTTTACGCCCGGCACACCGGCGGCACATTCCGCTTGCGCATCGAGGATACCGACCGCGTGCGTTCGACCCGCGAGGCGGTCGAGGCGATCGTCAACGGCCTGAACTGGCTCGGTCTCAATTGGGACGGCGACATCGTCCATCAGTCGGATCGGCTCGATCGTCATGCCGAGGCCGCGCGGCAGATGCTGGCCGACGGCAACGCCTACTACGCCTACGAGACGCCGGCCGAGCTCGAGGCGATGCGGGAAAAGGCCAAGGCTGAAAAGCGGACGCTGCGCTACGACGGCGTCTGGCGCGACCGCGATCCGCGCGACGCGCCGCCGGACGGCAAGCCGGTGATCCGCCTCAAGGCGCCGCGCGACGGCGCGACCGTGATCCGGGACCATGTTCAGGGCGAGGTCACGGTCGCCAACGAGCAGCTCGACGACCTCATCATTCTGCGCGCGGACGGCACGCCGACCTACAACCTCTCGGTGGTGGTCGACGACCACGACATGGGCATCACCCATGTCATTCGCGGCGACGATCACTTCACCAACGCCTTCCGCCAGACCCAGATTTACAGGGCGCTCGGCTGGGAAGTGCCGCAATTCGCCCATGTGCCGCTGATCCACGGACCGGACGGCGCGAAGCTGTCGAAACGCCACGGCGCGCTCGGGGTCGACGCCTATCGCGACATGGGCTATCTGCCGGAAGCCCTTCGCAATTACCTGGTCCGCCTTGGCTGGAGCCATGGCGACGACGAGATCATCTCGGATGCCGACGCCGTCCGTTGGTTCGATCTCGACGGGCTCGGCAAGTCGCCGGCGCGGTTCGATTTCGCCAAACTCGCCAATCTCAACGGGCACTATATCCGCGAAGCCGCCGACGAGCGGCTGGTGGCACTGATCCGGCCCCAGCTCGGCATCGCCGTCGACAGCCCCCTCAACGCGCGGCTGTTGGCCGCCATGCCGGATATAAAATCTCGCGCAAAGACGTTGATCGAATTAGCTGATCTTGCACGATTTTATGTCGCTGGCCGCCCTCTGGCGCTGGACGACAAGGCCGCCAAGGCTCTGGATGGTGGCGGCGATGCCGTTCTGGCCGAATTGGCGGAGCCGCTCGCGGCGGCGGCCTGGAACGAGCACGCGCTTGAAACACTGGTCAGAAACTATGCCGAAGCGAAGGGCCAGAAGCTGGGCGTGGTCGCTCAACCGCTGCGCATTGCGTTGACCGGTTCGACCAATTCGCCGCCGCTTTTTGCCGTGATGCGGGTGCTCGGACGGGAGGAATTGCTGGCCCGAATCCAGGACGTTTTGAAGCGGTGAAAGGTTTGATTCGCGTATACAACGGGCTTATGCTGCCTTTGTTGCAGCGCAGCATCGGCCTATGCAAGCCATTTCGAGGAGTGTTGCCATGAGCGTCGCCGAGACAAAGACAGCCGCCGTCAAAAAGATCGGCAACAAGGACACGGTGACATTCACCGACAATGCAACCGGCAAATCGGTGGATTTTCCGGTGCAGTCCGGCACGATCGGACCGCGTGTGGTGGACATCCGCAAGCTATACGCCGACATGGATATGTTCACCTACGACCCCGGCTACACGTCCACGGGGAGCTGCGAGTCCAAAATCACCTATATCGATGGCGACAAGGGCGAACTGCTGTACCGCGGATATCCGATCGAGCAGTTGGCGGAGAAGAGCGATTTCTTGGAGGTCGCGTACCTGCTGCTGAAGGGCGAACTGCCGACCGGCGCGGAGAAGGTCAAGTTCGTCAAGGACATCACCAATCACACCATGGTGCATGAGCAGTTGGCGAGCTTCCTACGCGGCTTTCGCCGCGATGCGCACCCGATGGCAATCATGTGCGGTGTGGTCGGCGCGCTCTCGGCCTTCTATCACGACTCGACGGACATCACCGACGCCCATCAGCGCATGGTCGCCAGCTATCGCATGATCGCCAAGATGCCGACCATGGCGGCGATGGCCTTCAAATATTCGACCGGCCAGCCGCTGGTCTATCCCATGAACAAGCTCGGCTATGCCGAGAACTTCCTGCGCATGACCTTCTCGGTGCCGTGCGAGGAATACGTCATCAATCCGGTGATGGCGAAGGCGATGGACAAGATCTTCATCCTCCACGCCGATCACGAGCAGAACGCCTCGACCTCGACGGTGCGGCTTGCCGGCTCGTCGGGCGCCAATCCCTTCGCCTGCATCGCCGCCGGCATCGCCTCGCTGTGGGGTCCGGCGCATGGCGGCGCCAACGAGGCGGTGCTGAAAATGTTGAACGAGATCGGCACCAAGGACCGCATCCCCGAATTCATCAAGCGTGCGAAGGACAAGA
This sequence comes from uncultured Alphaproteobacteria bacterium, assembly GCA_963729845.1. Lineage (GTDB taxonomy): Bacteria > Pseudomonadota > Alphaproteobacteria > ATCC43930 > CGMCC-115725 > JAATGI01. The sequence continues at coordinate 193,898 of CAVSQC010000038.1, read as the reverse complement.
ACGACAATTTCCGGCTCTCCGGCTTCGGCCATCGCGTCTACAAGAATTTCGATCCGCGCGCGACCGTCCTGCGCGCCACCTGCCACGAAGTCCTGGAACAGCTCGGCGACGCGCGCGACGAGCCGCTGCTCGAACTGGCGATGGAACTCGAGCATATCGCGCTGTCGGACGAGTATTTCATCGAGCGCAAGCTCTACCCGAACGTCGACTTCTATTCGGGCATCATCCTCAAGGCGATGGGCTTCCCGACCTCGATGTTCACCGTCCTGTTCGCGATCGCCCGCACCGTCGGCTGGGTGGCGCAGTGGAACGAGATGATCGAGGATCCGGACCAGAAGATCGGGCGGCCGCGCCAGCTCTATACCGGTCCCACCCGGCGCGACTATCCCGCTAAGAAGCGGTAGCCCGCGCCGCCAGCGGTGCCGGCCGCCACGAGCCGAGCATCGTCGCGATGGCGGTGATGCCGCCGAACGCGATCGACGCGCACGCGACCGCGGCGAACAGCGCCGGCAGCCCCAAGCTTAGTTGCGTCACGATCAACCAACCGCCGCCCCCGGCGATGACGAGCCGCGCCAGGCCGGCCATGACCGGCCAGAACACGCGGCCGGCGCCCTGCCCCGCGAAATAAAGCAGCATGCCGAGACCGACCAAACCGTAGAACGGCGCGACGGTGCGGAAATAGAGCGTGCCGGTCGCCAGCACGGCGGGATCGGCGCTGAATAGGCCGAGCCAAGCATGCGGCACCGTCGCCGCGGCGATGCCGATGGTCTCGGTGATCAGGGCCGCCACCGCGGCCGAGGTCCAGGCGATACGGCGCGCCCGCTCGTAGTTGCGCGCGCCGATATTGGTGCCGACCATGGTCAAGGCGCCGGTGCCGATGCCGAACAACAACGGGATCAGCAGATAGTCGAGCCGCGAAGCAATCCCGTAGCCGGCGACCGCATCGGCGCCATAACGCCCGACCATGCCGGTAACGATGGCGACGGTAAGATTCATCTGAATCGTGCCGACAGCCGACAGCCCGCCGACCCGGAGAATGTCGCGCAGCAGCACCAAGCGGATGCGGCGCACGTCGAACGGCAGGCGGATTGGGCTACCCCGCGACCGGAGGTACGCAATCAGCGCGGCCGTCGCGGCGAGGTAATAGACGAGCACGGCAACGCCCGCGCCCGCGACGCCCAACCGCGGCAGCGGACCCCAACCGAAGATCAGCGCGGGCGACAGCGGCACGACGATCACCGCGCCGATCAACGTCACCAACGCCGGCACCATGACATTGCCGGCGCCGCGCAACGCCGCCGCCAGCAGGCTCGTCAGCCAGATCAGGATCGAACCGGCGAACACGACGTCGGCGTAATCAAGCGCCGCCGCCAGTACATCGCCCGACCCGCCCATCGCCTGGAACAGCGCCCGTCCGCCCCACCATTCGGCGGCCGTGAACGATACGCCCAGCGCCGCCGCCACGACGATGGCATTAAGCACGAGAGCGTCGGCGTCGGCACTGCGGCCGGCGCCGAGCGCGCGCGCCACCGCCGACGAAACGCCGCCGCCGATGCCGCCGTTCGACATCATCTGCATGAGCATCAGCGCCGGGAACACCAGCGTCACGCCGGCGAGCGCCGCGGTGCCGAGGTTGCTGACGAAATAGGTCTCGGCGACGCCGACGCCGGTCTGCACGATGAGCACGACGATCGTCGGTCCCGCCAACCCAAACAGGGTCGGCAGAATTGGCCCGGTCAGCAGGCGTTTTTGTCGCTCGGTCACGATGTCGTCCCGTCGCGATTTTCAATCAGTCGGCCAAGTGCGATGCCCAACCGGTAATGTCGTGACCCAGCGTCCCCGATGATTGTCGCGTTTGCGCCAGCCGGTCAAAAACAGCGAAATGGATCAGCAAGAGAAGCGGAACGAGGAACCCAGGAATCAAAATCCAGGGCAGGCTCGTCATCGCCGACGTATTCGGTGTCGTGAAAATCAGCCGGATCGGCGAGCCGTCGGCCGAGACGATGCCCAGCCCGATCGCCACGAACAAATCCAACAGCCCAAGCCCGTTCCACAACCACGCGGCACCGCGCCACCCGGTGATCCGCCTCGCCACGAGCCATGCTACCGGCGGCGCCGTCACGCCGACGGCGATGTCGCCGAAGCCGGCGACCGGTGCGAACGGCGCCGGCAACCGTCCGAGGAGATAGAGCAAGACAAACAGCACGCCGAGAACCCGCACGGTATGGACGGCGATCAACGCAGGCAGCGGAATTGCCCGCACCGCTTTCTTGATCCGGGGCAGGAACGCGACAACCAGGATCCCCAGAACCACCGGCAAGGCAACGGCAACGCCGAGTGCCGGCACTCCGGCGCCGAGACGGGGATCGAAGATCAGCACCGCAGCACCGGCGACGATCGACGCGAACCAGACTGCGGCCACGCCGCCGGCGCCGAAGCGGGCACGAGCGTCGCTAAACCCGGCAGGGACCAGCACGCTAATCACGGTCGCGGCGCTGGCGGTCAGCGCGACGGCGCCGATCATATCGAGATTGGTCATTGCGCTTCCTTTCAGTGTATATGCACGCTTCTTGCCAAAAAAACTATGCCGCGCGCGCCAGCAGTTCCGCCAAACGCAGCTCCTTCAGCTTCGGGCCAACGCTCGCCTGTGCCTTGCGCCACGCGGGCAGCGCCGCCTTCGCCACCGCCCTGCCCTTCGCGGTGATTTCGACAAGACGCATGCGGCCGTCGGCGTCGCCCGAAATGACGATCCAGCGCTTGTCCACCAGCGGCTTGAGGTTGCGCGTCAGCGTGGTGCGTTCGACGCCCAACAGCCGCGCCATGCGGCCGATCGGCATCCGGCCGCCGCGGATCAACACCGACAGCATCGAGAATTGCGTGCCGACCAGACCGGTGCCGCGAAAATGGCGCTGATAGTGTTGCGTCACCGCGCGCGCCGCGCGGCGGATGCCGGCGCAAACGCACCCGGCGCAATCCTTGAACTCGTCCGCGTCGCTCATGTGCGTGTATATACACTTTTCCCGCCGCAGGTCAAGTTCGGAACCAGCACCCGGGGAATTCGCTCCGCGAATTTTTTGCGCGCTTGAGTTGGCCGACGCGCCTGTGGCAAAACCTATCATCTTTTACGCGCGGGGGCCGGCCAAGAAGCGCCCGCGACGCATCTTTTATGGGAGACGACCCGCCATGAAGTTCGGCCTCGCCTTTGAACTGTCCGTGCCGCGGCCCTGGGGCCGCGAGAGCGAACGCACCGTTTATATGAACGCGCTCGAGCAGGTGCGGCTCGCCGAAGAGCTGGGCTTCGAATACATCTGGGCGGTCGAGCATCATTTCCTCGAGGAGTATTCGCATTGTTCCGCGCCGGAGATCTTCCTCACCGCGGCGGCGATGCAGACCAAGAAGATCCGGCTCGGCCACGGCATTGTGGTGTGCGTGCCCGAATATGCCAGCCCGATCCGCATCGCCGAGCGCACCGCCACCATGGACATCATTTCCGGCGGGCGCATGGAGGTCGGTACCGGCCGCTCCGCGACCTGGACCGAACTCGGCGGCTTCCGCGCCGATCCCGATCTCACCAAGAAGACCTGGGACGAATATGTCCACGTCATCCCGAAAATGTGGATGCAGGAACGGTTCTCCTACGAAGGCCAGTTTTTCTCGATGCCGCAGCGCACGATCCTGCCGAAGCCTTATCAGAAGCCGCATCCGCCGATGTGGGTCGCGGTGTCGAGCCCGGGCACCGAGATCGACGCCGCCGAGCGCGGCCTCGGCTCGCTCGGCATCTCCTTCGCGCCGATGGCGCAGCAGGAGAAAGTGCTGCAGAGCTATCGCCGCGTGATCAAGAATTGCGAGCCGGTCGGCGCCTTCGTCAACAACACCGTCGCCACCATCAATTTCCTCTATTGCGACGAAGACGATAAGCGCGCGCTCGACATCGGCGGCGGCATCACCAGCATGTTCATGCCGCTGGCGACGCAGTTCCTGCATAATCCCGAGGCCCTGCCGACCAAGCCGGGCGCCAGCCAGGGCCTGCTCGCGGCGTTGCGCCAGCGCCTGGCCGGCGGCAATCCGCGCGAGGGCAGCGCCATCGGCGATCCGCACCACATCACCCGCGAATTGAAGAAGTGGGAGGCGATGGGCGTCGACTGCGTCAATTTCATGCTGAACTGCATCGAAGTCGTGCCGCAGGAGAAAGTGCTGGCCAGCCTTCGCCTGTTCGCGAAGGAAGTGATGCCGCATTTCCAGAAGACCCCGGCCACCCAGGCGGCGGAGTAACGCCATGCCGATGCATCGTTACGGAACCGGCGACGTCAAAGCCTGGCTCGCCTCGAGCCCCGCCATCGCGACCTTGAAACCGGAGGCGTGGACCTTGAAAGGCGTGCATACCATGGAGGCGCGCTGCGAGGTCGACGACGATCCCGCAGACGCGCTGGTGCCGCCGTCGCTGCGTCCCGCCATGCCGGCCTATGTCTCGGTGGTGGTGAGCCGCATTCCCGAAAGTCCGGTCGGGCCGTTCGGGCTCGCCGAAGTGCGCGTCGCGGCCCGCGTCGGCCCGCGCCCGACCTTTTTCCTGCTGAAGAGCTTTTGCGACAACGAGGCGGCGCGGAAAGAGCTCGCGTCGCGTTGGGGCTATCGCGTCGCGGCGGGCGAGGTGACCTTGAAGGAAGATCACTATCGCGCCGTCGGCACCGCCGCGGTCGGCGGCAAGAAAGTGCTCGAATTCACCCTGAGCCATCGCGAGCCGCTGCCCGGCACGCGCTTCAACCAGCTCGCCACCGTCAACCTGTGCAAGCTCGACGGCAAGCCGATCCTCGCGGGCCTCGCGATCGAAAGCAATTTCGGCCCGAACGACAAGGGCAAGCAGCACATCGCCATCGACAACGACGCGTTCGGCGTCGGCCGCGCGCTTAAGCTGCTCAACCCCACCGCCGCCACGGTGGGCGTCACGGATTGGACCTTGGGCGCGATCGAATTCACCGTCGATCCCGCGCAACCGGCCGAGCAAACCATGGCGTTCGTGGCGTAAGGAGAGTTTTCAGTTTCTTGCTGAGAGCCGATAACTGAAAACTGAGAACTCATGTTCAAATCCTTCACCAAGCATCGCATCGACACCGGCGAGGTCGTCATCAACTGCGTGGTCGGCGGGTCGGGGCCGCCGGTGCTGTTGCTGCACGGCTATCCGCAGTGCCTCGCCATGTGGGCGCGGACGGCGCCGCTGATCGCCGAGAAATTCACCGTGGTCTGCGCCGATCTGCGCGGCTATGGCGATTCATCGAAGCCGAAATGCCTGCCGGACAAATCCAACTATGCGTTCCGCGCCATGGCGGCGGACCAGGTCGCGGTGATGAGACATCTGGGTTTCGAGACGTTTCATGTCGTCGGCCACGACCGCGGCGCCCGAACGGCACACCGCATGGCGCTGGACCATCCGAACGCGGTGCGGTCGCTCGCCGTGCTCGACATCGTGCCGACCTACAAGCTGTTCATGCAGCCGAAGCGCGAGGTCGCCGGCGCCTACTGGCATTGGTACTTCCTGTCGCTGCCCGAGCCGTTTCCGGAACGACTGATCGGCGCCGACCCCGACTATTTCTACCAAACCGCCATGACCGGCTTCGGCCGCGCCAAGCTCGACGATTTCGCGCCGGAGATGATGGCGGAATATCGCCGCTGCTGGCGCGACCCCGCCATGATCCATGGCTCGTGCTCCGATTATCGCGCGGCGGCAACCATCGACCTGGAACATGACGCGGCCGACATGGCGCGGAAGGTGACATGCCCGACGCTGGCTTGCTGGGGCGAGAAAGGGCCGATGGCGCGCTACTACGACATCGCCGCCGAGTGGCGTGAGCGCTGCGCCAACGTGCGCACCGCGTCGCTGCCGAGCGGCCATTTCTTCATCGACGCGTTTCCAAACGAGACGGCGCAGATATTGCTGAATCACCTCGGCGGGTGACGGGTCAGCCCCGCTGGATCAGCTCGATCTTGTAGCCGTCCGGGTCTTCGATGAAGGCGATCACGGTGGTGCCGTGCTGCAACGGGCCGGGCGGGCGTGGAATTTTCACGCCCTCGCTCTTCAGCCGCTCGCATAGCCCGTAGGCGTCCTTGATGCCGATCGCCATATGCCCATAGCCGCTGCCGATCGCGTAGGGCTCCTTCTGGTCCCAATTGTAGGTGAGCTCGATCACCGCCGCGTCGTCCTCGGCGCCATAGCCAACGAACGCCAACGTGTAGCGGCCCGGCGGCACTTCGCGCTTTCGCAGAAGCTTCATGCCCATGAGGCGCGTGTAGAAATCGATCGATTTGTCGAGATCGAACACGCGGATCATGGTGTGCAACAGCCGCGCATTTGCCAAACCGGCCTGATTCGCGGTCGCGTTTGCCGTGTCCATCGTTGCCTCCTCACATCATCGCAAGAATTTCTTTTGCCGCGCGGCGACTTGGCGGCTCGTCGCCGCGCCCGAGCAGCGCGAGCGCCTGATCGTAGGCCGCGATCTGGGCGGCGCGCGCCGCCGCATCCTCGAGCAAATTCGTCACCGCCGCCGCCAATCGTTGCGGCGTCGCATCGTTGCGAACGAACTCGGGCACCGCGTCGCGCCGCAGCAAGAGATTGACGAGATTGACATAATCGACGGTGACCATGCGCCGGACGATCTCGTAGGTCAACGGATTGAGCCGATAGACCGTCACCGACGGCAGGTGCGCCATCGCCAATTCCAGCGCCACCGTGCCCGACGCGAACAGCGCGACATCGCTCGCCGCGAAAGCGGCAATTTTCTCGGCGTCGCCTTCGACGACGATCGGCGTCACCGGCCAGGCGACGGACCGCACCTGCGCCGCGACATGACGCAGCGTCGGAACCGCGATGCGCAAATTCGGATATCGCGCCGCCAGCAGGGCCACGGTGTCATGAAAGATCGGCAAGAGCCGGCCGACCTCGCCGCGCCGGCTGCCCGGCAACACCGTCAACAGCGGCGCGTTCGCGGCGATGCCGTGACGCGCACGAAAGGCCGCGCCGTCGCCGCCGTCCGCGCCGCTCTCCAGCACGGGATGACCGATGAACGAGGTGGCGAGGCCGACCTTCTCGAAATAAGGCGGCTCGAACGGCAGCAGCACCAAAAGCCGGTCATACCATCGCGCGATCTCCTTGGCGCGATGCGGGCGCCAGGCCCACACCATCGGCGCCACGACATGGACGAGCTTTACCTTGTCGCCGGCCCCGCGCAGCCGCCGCGCCACGCGCCAATTGAAGCTCGAACTATCGATGGTGACGACCACGGCCGGGCGCCGGCGCCGAATATCGGCGACGGTTTCGCGGATGCGTCGCAGGATGCGGTGCGCATGCGGCAGCACCTCGAACAACCCCATCACCGCCAGTTCCGAGATCGGCACCAGGCTCGACAGGCCCTGCTCCGTCATTCGCTCGCCGCCGATTCCGGCAAAGCGCACCCGCCCTTGCGTCTCGTTCCGCAATGCCACCATCAACCGGGCGCCGAGAACGTCGCCTGACGGTTCGCCGGCGATGAGATAGACGAGCGGCGGCTCCCCGTCGCTCACGGCGCCGCGACGCCGACCAGGAACACGCTCCGCGCATCGGCCGCTGCAACCGCTTCCCCGCGATCGACGATCAGCGCCGCCCCTGCTTCGACCGCGATGCCGCGCAGGCCTCCCGCGGCCGCCTGTTCCACGGTCTTCAGGCCGATGGTCGGCAGGTCGGCGCGGCGCTCCTGCCCCGGCTTCGCCAGCTTCACCAGCACGCCGCCCGGCCCATCGAGGGCCAGCGCTTTGCAACGCGCGATCAACCGCTCGGTACCTTCGGCGGCCTCGACGCCCAACACCACGCCCTGCTGAACGATGACGGCCTGGCCGATATCGAGCGCGCCCAGGGCGCGTGCCACCTCGACGCCGCGCTCGATATCCTTCCGAGCCATGTCGTCGGGCACGACACGGCCGAGCACGCCCTGCGGCGCCAATGACGAATTGAGCAGGGTGTCGGCGCCGACGACCTTGAAGCCCTCGATTTCCAGCTCCTTCACGATCGCGCCGAGGAGGCCGTCGTCGCCGAGCGCGCGCACGCCTACCTTGGCCAGGAACTTCGCCGTGCGCCAGTCGGGGCGCAGCGACAAGAACGACGGGCGCCGCACGCCGCCCGCCAACACCAACTCCGTCACGCCGTTGTCGCGCAGCATTTGCAGCCCGTCCGCCGCCGCGCCGAGCCTGATCCAACCGTGCGGCGCGTCGGCAACGAGCGCCGGCTGCGCGAAGCCTTCGAGCGCGAGGACGAAAACCGGACGGCCGGCGGCCTTGGCCGCCGCGAGGATGCGCCCCGGCAGATCGCCCGAACCGGCGACGATGCCGAGCTTAGGCTCCATTCGCGGATTTCGGTTGCACCAGGCCGCGCGATGAATCGGCGCGGATGAAGACGATCACGTCTTGAACCGGGCGCACGTCGGGAAAGCGCTCCGCGGCTTCGTTGACGCGGTCGGCAAGGGTGCCGATCTCCTCGCCGAAAATCATCTGATAGGCGGTGCGCAGCGCCTGGATTTCGTCGCGCGAGAAACCGCGGCGTTGCAGGCCGATGATGTTGAGCCCGGTGAGGCGGGCGCGATCGCCGACCACCATGCCGTAGGGAATCACGTCGCGCTCGACGCCGGTGATGCCGCCGATCATGGCGTGCGCGCCGATGCGCACGAACTGATGCACGGCGGACAGGCCGCCGAGGAAAGCGTAGTCGCCGATGGCGATATGGCCGGCCAAGGTGGCGTTATTGGCCATGATGACGTGGTCCCCGAGCGTGCAGTCGTGGGCGACATGCGCGCTGGCCATGAACAGGCACTGATTGCCGACCCGCGTCACCATGCCGCCGCCTTGCGTGCCGGGATTTATCGTGACGTACTCGCGGATCAAATTGTCGGCGCCGATCTCGAGCCGCGATTCCTCGCCCTTGTACTTCAAGTCCTGCGGTTGATGACCGATCGAGGCGAACGGGAAAATCTTGGTCCTGGCGCCGATCCGGGTGTTTCCCGCGACCACGACATGCGACACGAGCTCGACGCCGTCACCCAGCGCGACGCGCGGTCCGACATGGCAAAAGGGACCGATGCGAATATCGGCGCCGAGTTCGGCGCCGGGTTCGACAATGGCAGTCGGATGAATTGCGGACATCGGCCCTAATCGTCGACAACCATCGCGGTGAAGGTCGCCTCCGCCATGAGCTTGTCGCCGACCATCGCCTCGCCGTCGAATTTCCATACGCGGCCGCGATGCTGCTGGCAGACGACCTTGACCTTCAGCAGATCGCCGGGGACGACCGGCTTGCGGAACCGCGCCCGCTCGATGGTCATGAAATAGACCAGCTTGCCCTCGGCGGACGGGCCGAGCGTATACACCACCAGCGCCGCGGCGGTCTGCGCCATCGTCTCGATGATCAGCACCCCGGGCATCAGCTTGCGGCTCGGGAAATGGCCGCGGAAATAATCTTCCTGGCCGGTGAGCTGCTTGACGCCGACAGCGCTCACGCCGGGCACGATATCGGTGACGCGCTCGATCATCAGGAACGGCTCGCGATGCGGAATCATCTGCTTGATCCGCTCCAGGCCGACCTCATCGATCGCCGCGGGGCTTGTCAGCCGCCATGCTACTCGCCTTTTTTCGCGGCCAGCCGCTTCAGCGCCGCGACCTGCCGGTGATGCAGTTTGATCGGCACCGCCGGCGAGCCCATCACCGTCTCGCCCGCCGCGACATCGTTCGGCACCCCGGCCTTGGCGCCGATCCGCGCGCCGGCGCCGATCTCGAGATGGCCGACCAGGCCGGCCTGCCCGCCGATCATGACGAAATCGCCGAGCCGGGTGCTGCCGGAAATGCCGCACTTGCGCCACCAGCACGCAGTTGCGGCCGACCTGAACGTTGTGCCCGATCTGTACCAAATTGTCGATCATGGTACCGGCGCCGATCACCGTATCGGGGCCGGCGCCGCGATCGACCGTGCTGTTGGCGCCGATCTCGACATCGTCGCCGATGATGACGCGGCCGAGCTGCGGCACCTTGACGAAACCCTCGGCGTCGGGAGAGAAGCCGAAGCCGTCCTGGCCGATGCGCGCGCCGGGATAGAGGCGCACCCGCGCGCCGATGACGGCGTGGCTGATCGAGACATGCGCGCCGATGCGGACATCGTCGCCCAGGGTGCACGATGCGCCGACCACGCTGCCGGCGCCGATCGCGCAACGGCGACCGATCCGAGCATTGGCGCCGATCACCGCGAACATGCTCGATCCGGCTGCCCTCGCCGATGCGCGCGGTCGCGTCGATCCGCGCGTCGGGCGAGATCCAAGGCACCGGCGGCGGCTCAGGATAAAACGCTTGCGCCGCGACGGCGTAGGCCCGGTACGGCCGCTCCGTCACGAGCAGGCACAGATCGGCGGGCGCCTCGCCGGCCAGCGACGGATGCACCACCACTGCGCCGGCCCTGCTCCGGCGAAACGCATCGAGATATTTGCGATTGTCGATGAAGGCGAGCTGGTCGCCCGTCGCGATTTGCAACGGCGCCACGTCGCGCAACACGCGCGCCGGCGCCGCGGCACCCGCCACCGTGGCGCCAATGCGGACGGCTATGTCCGCGACCGTGAAGGGACCAGCAACTTCGAAGAAGCCCGGATCCGCCATAAACCCTACTGCTGCGGCTCCAAATTCAGGCTCGGCAGCGGCTGTTGCGCCTGCTCTTGCGGCTTCTGCTTTTGCGAGGATTTCCGCTCGCGCTCGCGACGGGGATTCGCCGCGGTGCCTTCGGTCTTCGGTATGGTAACGTTCACGGACGCGAGGTTCTTGTCGAGCCGCGCCAGCACGTCCGTGGTTATGTCGGACGAGTCCGGGCTGAACACGACCGCTTGTTTCAGGACCACGAGATTGGCGCCGCGCTCCTTGGCCAGTTCGCCGACGATGTCCAGCGCCGCCTTTTCCACTTTCACCATCGCGTCGTTATAGGCTTGCTGCATCGCCTGACGCTTGGTCTGCACGTCGCGGTTCAGCTCCTGATACCGCAGCTGCAACGCCTTCGCCTTGGCATCGAGCGCGGTTTGGGACAGGGCGGTGTGCTGCCGTTCCAAATCCGCGCGCATGCGCTGCAGATCGTCCTCCTGGCGAGCGACCTCCTTGGAATAGGCCTGCATCGCCTGGCTGACCGTGTTCTGCACGCCCTGCCCGGCTTTCGACGCGTGGAGCACCTGCGGCAGATCGACGACCAAGATCGCCGGCACCAGCGCGCTCTTCTCGGCAGCCGAGACAGGCGCGGCCGCCAGCAGCGCGCAGAACCCGAGAATAATGGCGGGCGTTGTCGCGCGCGCTACCCAAGCTTGCATGATTGATCCTCGTTCCTAGAACCTTGTTCCGAAGCTGACCCAGAGCAACTGACGGTGATCGTACGGTTCTTTCTTCACCGCGTAGGCGAGATCGAGATTGATCGGACCGAGCGGCGATTTCCACGCGACGCCGAAGCCCGGCGAGATGCGAATGGCCGCGGCATCGCCGATCGGATCGACCTCTCCCGTATTCGGATTGAAGAGCGGCTTCTGGTTAATTCCCCAGGCCGAGCCAAAATCGACGAAGGTGTGGCCGCGCACGCCCAAGTTCCTCGGGCAGGCCCAGAGGATAATCGATATTGACCGTGCCGGTGTAGTAGTTGTTGGCGCCGAGCGAGTCGCCCGTGACGGTATCGTGCGGGCCGACGCCGCCGATCTGGAAGCCGCGCAGATTGTCGCCGCCGACGAAGAACCGGTCCTCGAGCAGTACTGGCTGACCGATGCCGTAAATGTTGCCGGCTTCACCCGTCAGACTCAAAATCCAGTTCGAATACACCGGATAATAATAGCCGGCCTTCACCACTGTGCGGATGTACCGCGTATTGAAGCCCAGACCGGCGAAATCGTTCGACAGCGAGGCGTAGAAACCGGAAGTCGGCTCCAGCCGGTTGTCGCGCTTGTCGTACAGCAAGGTCTGGCCGACGCCGGAGGTCCAGCGCTGGCCTTCATCCGCAAGAATATACGGCGAAGCCGTCGACAGGATGTCGTCGATCTTGTCCGACCTCAGCGTGTAGCGCACCGTCTGCCGCAAGTCCTCGTCTATCTGATAACCAGCGCGCAAGACAATGCCGTAAGAGAATTGGTTGTATTGCGCGAAATATTGGTAGTCGTTGTTCATCGCGAAAAGGTCGAAGCCCGCCGCCAGATTGCGGTCGAGGAAATAAGGCTCGGTGAAGCTCAAATCCGCCTGCTGCGTCAGGAACGCGATCAGCGTGCTGATGCGCAAATCGTCGCCGGTACCGAGAAGATTGCGCTCGCGGACGCCGATATTCGCCAACGGGCCTTCGGCGGTCGAATAGCCGACGCCGACCGAGAATTCGCCGGTCGACTGTTCCTCGACGCGCACGTCCAGGACGGTCTTGTCCGGCGCGCTGCCGGGCTTGTTGGTGACGTCGACCTTCTTGAAGAAGCCCAGATTCTTCACGCGCTGCTCGGAGCGCGTGAGCTTGGTGCTGTTGAACGCGTCGCCCTCGACTAGACGGAATTCGCGCCGGATCACCCGGTCGAGGGTCCTAACATTGCCGCTGATGTCGATGCGCTCGACATAGACGTGCGGGCCTTCCTTGATGCTGAAGGCGACGTCGATCGTGTGCTTCGCCGGATCGCGATGGACGCGCGGGGCGATGTTGACGAAGGCATAGCCGTGATTGCCCAGCGTATCGGTGATGTTGGTCATCGACTTCTGCACCAGATCGGCGTTGTACCAATCGCCGTCCTTCGCGGGGATCGCGGCGTTTATCTCGGCCGCGCTCACGTCCTTGAACTGGTTTTCGACGGTGACCTTGCCGAAATGGTAGCGCGCGCCCTCGTCGAGCGTGAAGGTGATGAGGAATCCGTCTTGCGCCGGGGTCAGTTCGGCGACCGCCGAAACCACGCGGAAATCTGCATAGCCCTGGCTGAGATAGAACTTCCGCAACAGTTCGCGGTCATAGGTGACGCGGTCGGGATCGTAATTGTCGTCGGTGCTCAGAAAGCGCCACCAGCGCGATTCCTTGGTCTGGATGATGCCGCGCAGCTTGCTCGCGCTGAAGTGCTCGTTGCCGACGAAATTGATGCTGCGCACTTCGGTGAGCGAGCCTTCGTTGATCTCGAACACCAGATCGACGCGATTTTGCGGCAGCTTGATGATCTTGGGATCGACCGTCGCCGCGAACCGGCCGCTGCGGCGATAGAGTTCCAGGATCCGGCGCACGTCGCTTTGCGCCTTGGTACGGGTGAACGACTGCCGCGGCTTTTCCTGTACCTCCTGCTGCAGCGTCGAGTCCGAAAGCTTGTGATTGCCCTCGAACACCACGCGATTGATCAGCGGATTTTCCACCACCTTGACGACGAGCGCGTTGCCGACCCGCGTCAGCCGGACGTCGGCGAACAGGCCGGTGTTGAATAGCGCCTTCAAGGTGCGGTCGATGCGGTCGGGATCGAAAGGATCGCCCGGCTGCACGGTCATGTACGACTTCACCGTCTCGGGCTCGACGCGTTCGGTGCCTTCGATGCGAATTTCGGAAATCGTCCCGCCGGCGGCAACCTGGGCGTTGCTGGGTGGCGGCATGGAGATGGCGATGGCCGAAGCACCGGCTATTGCGGCGCACACCGCAACGATTGCCCATCTAAATCGCAACACAACCCCCCGCCTTCGAATTGGACCGTCTGTGCGTTCGGTTCAGGTCACCAGTCCCTTGATGAAGGCAACGATATGCAACCGGGCGAAATCGTTCCAGGTTGCGAACACCATCAAGGTAAGCACCAGCGCGAGACCCAAGCGGAAGCCATACTCTTGCGCCCGGTGGCCCAGCGGTTTTCCTCTAATTGCTTCAGCGACATAGAACAGCAAATGGCCGCCGTCAAGGACGGGGATCGGGAACAGGTTGATCAGGCCGAGATTGACCGACAGCACCGCCATGAAACCGATCAGCGCGATCACGCCGCCGCTCGCGACCTCGCCCGACATGCGCACGATGCCGACCGGGCCCGAAAGCTCGTCGCCCGAGCGCCGGCCGGAGATCATCTGCCACAGCGCCTCCATGGTTCCGGCGGTGATGCCCCAGGTCTGCTGCACGCCGTGCCATACCGCGGTCGCGGGATCGAGCCGCACCAGCGCGCCCGCCTTCGCCTGCACGCCGAGCCGCGCGATGGTGTGCTGATTGCCGAAGCGATCGGTATCGACGACGATTTGCGGCGTCGCCGTAAGCGCGACATCCTTGCCGTTGCGCTCCACCATGATCGGGATCGTCGTCCCGGTATTGAGGCCGATGATCTGCTGGATCTGCTCGAAGCGCGAAATCTTGGTGCCGTCGACGGCGACGAATTTGTCGCCGGGCTGCAGTCCCGCCGCGGCCGCGGCCGACCCCGGCATGACCTGTCCGACGATGGGCTGCGTGACGCTCTGCCCAACCGTCGCGAACACCAGGGCGAACGCGACGATCAGCGAAAATGAAATTGGCCGCCGGCCCGGCGACCACCACGGCGGCGCGCTGCGGCAGGCGTTTGTGCTTGAACGAGACCGCGCGCTCGGCCGCGCTCATCTCGGTCGGGACGCCGCCCTCGGCGGTGCCGATGTCGCCTTCGCCGAACATCTTGACGTAGCCGCCCAGCGGCAGCGCGCTGATCTTCCAGCGGGTGCCGGCACGGTCGCTCCAGCCGAACAGTTCCGGCCCGAACCCGATCGAGAATACGTCGACCCTGACCTTGTTCCAGCGGGCGATCAGGTAATGACCCAACTCATGAACAAAGACCAAGATCGTCAAGACGATCAGGAACGGAACGATATAGCCAAGGCCACCAGTCAAAAATCCCATGCGTCACCCAACTCCTCACCACTCGCGATGGTTAACCGCTTACCGCCGAGTCGCGAATCGACAATAGCAGGAAAAATGTCGGCATTCTTTGGCAAAATTGTGGTTCGCTAGCGGAAGTGAAGCTTGCTAACGAATGTTAACACGACCACGGCAATGGTGGCCGCGAGCAGTCCGTCGAGCCGGTCCAGCACCCCGCCATGCCCGGGGATCAGTCCGCTGGTATCCTTCACGGCGAAGTGCCGTTTAGCCCAGGATTCCGCCAAGTCCCCGCCTTGCGACACCAGGCTCAGCCCCAGGCTTATCGCCGTGATCGGTTCGTTCGGCCCGCCTGCCCAGACCGCGGTGAGTGTGCCGACGACGGCGCCGCCCAACAGACCGCCGGCGAATCCGGCCCACGTTTTATTCGGACTTAATTGTGGTGCGAGGCGCGGGCCGCCAATGGTTTTTCCGACGAAATAGGCGAATATATCCGTCGCCCATACCACCCCCAGTAGCCAAAAGATAAAGAGGCGGCCGCCCGCCGCGGCAAGCCAGAGGAAGGCGACGCAGCCGCATGCGATCCATAACGTCCCGATGGCGGTCCAAACCCACTCTCGGCGCCGGAGCGCCGCCGCCGCGACCGCGCCGGCCAACGCCACCGCCACCGCCAGCGAAAATCGCCCTGCCGCGGCGCCGCAGACCGCGAGAACGACCGCCGCCATGACGATCGCCGTGCTGGCGCCGAATTCTCCCGCCGAGGCAAGGCGACCCCACTCCCAGGCCATCGCCAGTCCGGCCAGCACGACGATCATCACGATCCACGGCGGGCCGAACCAAACCGCGGCCAGCGCGATGGGGATCAAGACGATCGCCGACACGACCCGCATGCGCAGCATGTCGGAGCGCCGCGTCGCCGCGGAATCCATCAGCGCGATTCGACGGTGGCGCCGTAACGCCGTTCGCGGCCGCAGAAATCGCTGATCGCGCGCTCGAGATCGGCCTTGCCGAAATCCGGCCAGTAGGTGTCGACGAACACGAGCTCGGCATAGGCCGATTGCCACAGCAGGAAATTGCTGATGCGCTGCTCGCCGCTGGTGCGGATGACGAGGTCGGGGTCGGGCATGCCGACGGTGAGGAGCTGGCTCGCGACCGCGTTCTCGTCGATCGCGTCGGGCGCGAGACGGCCGGCCGCGACGAGCCGCGCCAACCGCCGTGCCGCCTGCGCGATCTCGGCGCGGCCGCCATACGACAAGGCAATGGTGAGGTTCAGGCGGTCGTTCTCCTGCGTCAATCGCTCGCCGTTCTCGATCAGGGTGATGATGTCCGGGCCGAGCCGGTCCCGATCGCCAATGATGCGCAACCGCACGCCGTTTTGGTGAAGCGCGGCGATCTCGGCGCGGAGATAGTGGCGCAGCAACCCCATGAGGTCGTGCACCTCGCCCGCCGGGCGCTTCCAGTTCTCCGATGAGAATCCGTACAGCGTCAGGTAGGAAATGCCGAGCTCGGTGGCGGCCTCGACGGTGCGCCGCACCGCCTCGGCGCCGCGGCGATGGCCGGCGACGCGCGGCAAGCCGCGCGACTTCGCCCAACGGCCGTTGCCGTCCATGATGATGGCGACATGGGTCGGCGGCACGCGCCCGGATTCGATTCCGTCCATGGCGTCAGACCTGCAAAATTTCCTTGTCCTTTTGCGCCAGCGTCCCGTCGATCTGCCTGATCTCCGCGTCGGTCAGCGCCTGAATTTCCTTTTCGAGGCGCTTCAGCTGGTCCTCGGTGATTTGATGCGCCTTTTCCTTTTTCTTCAATCCGTCGATACCGTCGCGCCGGACGTTGCGAACCGACACCCGCGCCTCCTCCGCGTATTTGGCCGCGACGCGCGTCAGCTCCTTACGCCGCTCCTCGCTCAAGGCTGGGATCGGCACGCGGATGGTCTGGCCGTCGACCTGCGGGTTGAGGCCGAGCGGCGCCTCGCGGATCGCCTTTTCCGTCGCCTTGACGACGCCCTTGTCCCAGACGGTCACGACCAGCAGGCGCGGCTCCGGCGCGCTGACCGTGCCGACTTCCTTCAGCGGCATGTTGTTGCCGTAGGCCTCGACATGGATCGGATCGAGCAGGCTGACCGAGGCGCGACCGGTGCGCAGCCCCGTCAACTCCTTGCGCAGCACCTCGTGCGCGGCGTCCATGCGGCGTCTCAATTCGGTGATGGTTGGGTCCTCGGCCACGTTTCTTGCCTCATTCGGTGATGATGGTATAGCGGCCCTTGCCTTGCACCACCTCGGCCAGGCCGCCCTCATGGTGGATGGAAAATACCAGAATCGGGATGCGGTTCTCGCGCGCCAGCGACACCGCGGCGGCGTCCATCACCTGGAGATCGCGCGACAGCACGTCCAAGTAGGTGAGGCGCTCGTGCCGGGTCGCGTCCGGCTCCTTCATCGGGTCGGCGGAATAGACGCCATCGACCTTGGTGGCCTTCAGCAGCGCGTCGCACTCCATCTCGGAGGCGCGCAGGGCGGCCGCGGTATCGGTGGTGAAGAACGGATTGCCGGTGCCGGCGGCGAAGATCACAACGCGCCCCTTCTCCATGTGGCGCATAGCGCGCCGGCGAATATAGGGTTCGCAAACCGATTGCATCGAGATCGCCGACAACACCCGGGTGGGGACGTCATGCCGTTCGAGCGCGCTTTGCATCGCCAGCGAATTAATCACCGTCGCCAGCATGCCCATATAGTCGGCCTGGGCGCGCTCCATGCCGGCGGCGGCGCCCTGGAGGCCGCGAAAGATATTGCCGCCGCCGATCACCAGGCAGACCTGCACGCCAAGTTGATGCACGGTCCTGGTCTCTCGCGCGATGCGGTCGACGATGCCGCCGTCGAGGCCGAAACGCTGTTCGCCCATCAGCGCCTCGCCCGAAAGCTTCAGGAGGATGCGGCGGTATCGGTTCGCGGATTTCGCCATCGGCTCGGCTGAATTGGTGCTTGGTCCGGCGACGCCCTGGCCGGCAAACTGATCATATAACAGGTCGGCCTCGCCCGTCTCTCCCCTAACCGACTCGGGAGGAGCGCCTACTTCTTCACCGTGGCCGCGACCTCGGCGGCGAAATCGGTCGGACCCTTGTCGATGCCCTCGCCCAGCGCGAAGCGCGCGAACCCGGCCACCTTCACCGGCGCGCCGAGTTCCTTGGCGGCCTGCTCCATGACCTTGCTCATCCGCGTTTCGCCGTCGATGACGAAGATCTGCTCCGACAGCACGGTTTCTTCGTAGAATTTTTTCAGCCGGCCCTCGACCATCTTGTCGATGATGGCGTCGGCCTTGCCGGAGGCGCGCGCCTGCTCGCGCAAGATGTCGCGCTCGCGGTCCAGCGACTTCGCATCGACCGAACCGATGTCGAGATATTGCGGGTTGGCGGCGGCGACGTGCAGCGCCAACTTGCGCGCGAAGTCGCCGAGCTTGCCCGCGTCGGCGCTCGACTGCACCGCGACCAACACGCCGATCTTGCCGAGATTGGGCGCCAGCGCGTTGTGCATGTAGGACACCACCACGCCGGGCGAGACGGTGAGGCGCGTGGCCCGCCGCAGATTCATGTTCTCGCCGATGGTCGCGATCATGTTGGTGAGTTCGTCGCCGACGGTGCGGCCGCTGTTCGGATACGCGGCCGCTTTCAGCGCGTCGAGATCGCCGCCCGCCTTGAGCGCAGCATCCGTGACGGCGCGCACGAAGCTCTGGAACTGCTCGTTGCGCGCGACGAAGTCGGTTTCGGCGTTGACCTCGACCACCGCGCCGGCGCCGGCGCCGGTCGCGGCCCCGACCAGCCCTTCGGCCGCGACGCGGCCCGCTTTCTTCGCGGCGGCGGACAGGCCCTTCTTGCGCAGCCAATCGACCGCGCCCTCGAGATCGCCGGCGGTCTCGCTCAAGGCGCGCTTGCAATCCATCATGCCGGCGCCGGTCTTTTCCCGCAGGTCCTTCACCAGCGCGGCGGTAATCTCAGCCATTGTGTCTCTCTCGTCGTATTAGGCTTGCGCTTCGGCGCTGCCGCCCGGCGCCTCGTTCTCCAACTCGGCCGCGGCAAGCGCCGGCTCGACCGGCACGTTTTCCTGCGCGCCGAGATCGGCGCCGGACGCCGCCATCTCGGCCTGCAGCCCGTCGAGCACCGCGCCCGAGACCAGCTCGCAATAGAGATGGATGGCGCGCATCGCGTCGTCGTTGCCGGGGATCGGATAGACGATGCCGTGCGGCGAGGAATTGCTGTCGAGCACCGCGACCACCGGAATCTTGAGCTTGGTCGCCTCCTGCACCGCGATCGCTTCCTTGTTGGTGTCGATCACGAACAGGATGTCGGGCAGGCCACCCATTTCCTTGATGCCGCCCAGCGCGCGCTCCAGCTTGTCGCGGTCGCGCGTCAACTCGAGCAGCTCGCGCTTGGTCAGGCCGGCGCCCGGCTCGGCGATGCGCTCGTCGAGTTCCTTGAGCCGCTTGATCGAATTGGAGATGGTCTTGAAGTTGGTCAACATGCCGCCGAGCCAGCGGTGGTTGACGTAATATTGGCCGCAGCGCTGCGCCGCCTCGGCGACCGCTTCCTGCGCCTGCCGCTTGGTGCCGACGAACAGCACGCGCCCGCCGCCGGCGGCGACGTCGCGCACCGCGGACAAGGCGCGGTGCAGCAGCGGCACCGTCTGCTCCAGGTCGATGATGTGGATGCCGTTGCGGACACCGAAGAGATAGGACTGCATCTCCGGGTTCCAGCGGCGCGTGTGATGGCCGAAATGCACGCCGGCTTCGAGAAGCTGGCGCATCGAAAAATCGGGCAGAGCCATGAAAACGGGACCTTTCTTTTCCGGTTGAGCCGCCGCAGGGGACCATCGCTTTCGCGACACCGGAGCGTTCGGCCTTCGGCTGAAGGCCTCGCGCAGCCCCGCGTGTGGGTTTGTCGAAGGGCAGATAAATAGGGGGAAAGCGGCGGATTGGCAAGGCCGCCGCGGCGCCTTCGCCCACGGCTTAGCCGAAATCGTGTCGCCATCGCAGACTTTGCCAAACCCGCGCAGGCTCGACCGCCGCTCACCACCTCGCGCTCATGCCGAGGACGCCTTGAAAATCGTGTTCTCGAACGCCGTAGAGTTGGTTGATCTGCACATTGAAACCGAGACCGGGAAGCGGCCGGTAATCGACGCGAAGCGAACCGACCTCGACATTGCGGGTTTCGCTTGCGGCCGAGGTCATGAAGCTCTGACTCGGAAATTCGTCGAGATACGCGCTGACGCTCGGAAACTTGCCGAGCCATTGATGCCGATACCCGAGAGTCACCGACGGTTCGATCACGCCGCCGCTCGATAGGACGTACGGGCGTCCGACCGCCGTCGACAGGACGCTGTACAACATCGGCTTCTCCCCGCTCGCCACCGTCAGATCGGCGGCCGGCGCTCCGTTTTCGGTCATGCCTGACTGTTCCACCCAGGCATAATCGAAGCCGAGACGCGGCAAGACGCCGAACCCGAAGAGGTGAAACGGATAGCCGATCCCGCCGCTGGCGCCGAAGCCGTATCCGACGCCGCTGCCATGCGCCGTCTCGGTGAAGGTGCCAGCATTGATCGCGCGCTGCGTATCGTCGCTGCTGACGGAAACGCTGGCCTCGCCGTCGAACAGAAACCCGTCCATCCGATGCAGACCGTAGACCCCGACCGAGATATCTCGAAGGTAAGCGTCCTGTGGCCGGATGCGCAGATGGCTGTCGATGTAACCGACGGCGAAACCAAGCCTGTTATCGGCGTCCAGCGACTGTTCGATGCCCGCCGCGGCGCCGAAGCTGATGGTATTGACGCCGATGCCGTTCCAGCTGTCCTGAAGGACATCGTATTCGGCGAAACCTTCGCCCCAGGCAGTGAACCCGTGGCGCGGCTCGCCGGCATCGAGGCCCGCGAACCATCCCGCGATGCTGGAACCGCCAAACAACGCACGCGTCTCCATTATGTTCGAAAAATTCGACACGTCGTTGGCGAAGCCTGCGAGCGTCGCCGCCTGGATATGTGCCCCGAGATCGATCAGAACCTGCCGCTGTTGGGTCGTCGGCAACGCCGCCGCGGCCGCGATCAGTGCGCCGAGGTCCGGGGGAACCGCCACCAGTTGCGCCGCGTCGAGCACGGCCGCGACGCCGGCGTCGCTGTCGTTACGCGCCGCCGCCCCGAAATCGGTGGCGCCGTCGGCTCCCGACGCAAGACAGGCAGCCACAAAGGTCGCGCCGAGGACGAGCGCGCGGAGCGCCCTATTCAATCCCCCGCGAGCAAGCGGACCGTCGCTCAATGAGCGCCCCCATGCCGATCGGCCCCTGCCCGATCGACCGCTTAACCCTACACTCGCTCGCCGCGTCCGGCTATGTCATAAAATTTCCGGGACCGGTGGCCGGACGGCAACCGGCACCGACGAACTGAGGTGGTTGAGAGCATGGACACGCTGCGCATGGTCGCGGGGCCCTTCACATTCGCTGCGCGCTTCGAAACGGCGGCGCCTCAGACCTGCGCGGCGTTCCAGGCGCGGATGCCGTTCGTCAGCAAGATCGTCCATGTCCGCTGGAGCGGCGAGGGCGTATGGATTCCGCTCGGCGATCTGCAATTCGGCGTCGGCTACGAGAACCACACTTCCTACCCCGCGCCGGGCCAGCTCATCCTCTATCCCGGCGGCGTCAGCGAGACCGAGATCCTCCTCGCCTATGGCGGCGTCCGCTTCGCCAGCAAGGTCGGCCAGCTCGCCGGCAATCATTTCATCACCCTGACGTCGAACCTCGACAAGCTGCCCGAGCTCGGCAAGCTGTGCCTGTGGCACGGCGCCCAGGACATCCGGTTCGAAGTGGCCTAGGGAGAAGATCATGGCCGATTACGCCGCGCCGCTTGCCGATATGCGCTTCGCGCTCGACACCGTGGCGCGCCTGCCGGAACTGGCGGCGCTTCCGGACTTCGCTCACGCCGACGCGGAGCTGGTCGACGCGGTGATGGAAGGTGCCGCGCGGTTCGCCGGCGAGATCGTCGCGCCGCTCAATATCATCGGCGACAAGCAGGGCAGCCGCCTCGAAAACGGCGTGGTGCGCACGCCCGACGGTTTCAAGGAAGCGTACCAGGCCTATGTCGATGGCGGCTGGAACGCGGTCGCGTTCGACACCGCGATCGGCGGCCAGGGCTTGCCACGCGCGCTCAACGCCTGCGTCGTCGAGATGTGGACCGCGGCCAACATGGCGTGGGCGCTCAACCCGCTGTTGACCGTCGGCGCCGTGGAGGCGCTCGAGGCGCACGGCACGGCCGAGTTGAAACGTCTCTATCTCGTCAAGCTGGTGTCGGGCGAATGGACCGCGTCGATGAACCTGACCGAGCCGCAAGCCGGCTCCGACGTCGGCGCGATGCGAACGCGCGCGACGCGCGAGGGCGACCGTTACCGCATCAAGGGCCAGAAGATCTTCATCACCTACGGCGATCACGATCTGACGCCGAACATCGTGCACATGGTGCTGGCGCGCTCGCCCGACGGGCCGCCGGGCACTGCGGGCCTGTCGCTGTTCCTGATTCCGAAATATCTTGTCAACGCCGACGGCAGCCTCGGCGCCAAGAACGATGTGCGGCCCGTCAGCCTCGAGCACAAGCTCGGCATCCATGCCAGCCCGACCTGCGTCATGGCCTATGGCGACAATGACGGCGCGATCGGCTGGCTGGTCGGCGAGGAAAATCGCGGCATGGAATGCATGTTCACGATGATGAACAACGCGCGGCTCCAGGTCGGGTCTCCAAGGCCTCGCCATCGCCGAGCGCGCCTATCAGCATGCGCGCGACTATGCGCGGACGCGGGTGCAGGGCAAGCCGGTCACCGCGACCGCGCCGGGCGACTATCCGATCGTGCATCATCCCGACGTGCGGCGGATGCTGCTGTCGATGCGGGCGCGAACCGAGGCGATGCGCGCGATGGTGTACTACGCCGCCGCGATGATCGACCGCGCCCACCATTCCGCCGACGCCGCGACGCGCGCCGCGGTTCCAGGCGCGCGCCGACCTGCTGATCCCGGTGGTGAAGGCGTGGTGCACGGACCAGGGCGTCGAGATCGCGTCGCTCGGCGTCCAGGTGCACGGCGGCATGGGCTTCATCGAGGAAACCGGCGCCGCGCAATACTATCGCGACGCGCGGATCGCACCGATCTACGAAGGCACCAACGGCATCCAGGCCAACGACCTGCTGGGCCGCAAGGTACAGCGCGACAGCGGCGCCGCGGCCGCGGCGCTGATCGCGGAGATGCGCGGCGCGGCGGCCGGCGACCGCGTGCTCGCCGCCGGCATCGATGCGCTGGACGACGCGACCAAGTGGCTCGTGGCCAACGCCAAGGACCGCGCGCTGACCTTGAGCGGCGCGGTGCCCTATCTTGAGCTGATGGGCATCGTGACCGGCGGCTGGCTGCTCGCCCTCGAAGCCGCGGAAGCGCGGCGCCGGCTCGACGCGAACGAGGGCAACGCGTCGTTCAACAAAGCGAAGCTTGGCACCGCGCGGTTCTATGATGAACAGGTGCTGGCGACCGCGCCTGCTTTACTGCCCGCGATCAAGGGCGGCGAGGCGGTGCTGGCGTTCGATCTTCAAGAGCTATAGAGCTCGGCCCGTCTTGACATGTGGTACACATGTTTTTATGTTTTGCACATGTCAGCGATGATCCAAATCCGCAACGTGCCCGATGCGCTGCATCGACGCCTCAAGGCGCGCGCGGCGTTGGCGGGCATGTCGCTCTCCGACTATTTGCTTCGGGAAATCCGGGAAGTGGCCGAACAGCCGACGATCGACGAAATGCGTGCGCGGCTGGAGCGGCTCTCTAAGACGACGCTATCCGTTACGCCCGCTCAAGCGGTGCGCGCCGAACGCGACAGCCGGTGATCGTCGTCGATGCTTCGGCTCTGATCGAGCTGCTTCTTCGCACGCCGGCGGAGGATGCGGTGAAACTGCGGCTACTTGACGACCGAGAGACGTTGCATGCGCCGCACTTGCTCGACATCGAGGTAGCCCAGGTGATTGGTCGCTATGCCGCAAGAGACGAGATCGATGAGGAACGCGGCAGTGCCGCACTCGCCAATCTCCTTGAGTTCCCCCTCCGCCGATATCCGCACCGCTCTCTGCTGCCTCGCGTCTGGGAATTGCGGCACAATCTCACCGCATACGACGCCGTTTATGTGGCTCTCGCCGAAGCGCTTGACGCCCCGCTGGTCACGCGCGACCAGCGGCTTGCATCTGCTGGCGGCCATCGCGCGCATATCGAACTCGTCTAGAACGCCGAAATAGAACGTTACTTCTCGTTAACGCAGTCCAGCAGCGTCCAATAGCCGAACAGATTAACCGGCCGCGCAACACGAACGCGCAAGCCGCTGGCGCGAACGAAATCGTCCAGCGGAAAGTCCGCATGAAAGCCGATGCGGCCGGCAAACGGCGCCAATGCCCGTTCGATCGCGTGCATCGGGCCGCGCCCGCTGCTGAAATGATTGACGACGACGATGCGTCCGCCGCGCCTGCACACGCGGCGCAGCTCGGCGCCGAAGCGGGCCGGGTCGCTCACCACCGACGCGACATAAAGCGCGACCACGGCATCGAAACTGTCGTCGGGAAATGCGAGCCGTTCGGCATCCGCCTCCGCGATCGTCTCGACGTGTGTCAGCCGCAGGCCCGCGACTTTGTCGCGTGCCTTCGCCAGCATGTCGGGCGAGACGTCAACGCCTGTGACGTGGGCGTCGCTTCGGTACAGCGGCAGCGACAGTCCGGTGCCGACGCCGACCTCGAGAATGCGCTGGTTCGGCGCGTCGTTGGCGAGGCGCACGGCCTCGCGGCGGCCGGCGGCGAACGCGGCGCCGAAGACGAAATCGTACCAGCCGGCATAGCGCCGGTAGGTCCGCAGCGTGTCGTCGAGAGTTATGGCTAGATCAGCGTGACGCGGTCGGCTTCGAGGCCCTTGCGGCCCTCGACCACGTCGACGCGAACGCGTTGGCCCGCGGCCAGCTCGTTGACCCCGCTGCGCCGCAAGGCGGTTACGTGGATGAAAATGTCCTTGCCGCCGCCATCGGGCGAGATGAAGCCGTAGCCCTTGTCGGGCTCGAACCATTTGACCGCGCCCTCGAGCGATTGCGACGGCCCGCCGCCGCCACCGCCGCCGCCGTAGCTGTCACGATCGCGATCGCCATAACCGCCCTCGCGGCCGCCGCGCGGCGGACGCGCGACCACCTGGCTCTCATCGACATTGAGGACGTTCAAGACCAACGGACCTTTGGCGCCGGGTCCGATCTCGCAGACCAGCACCGCGCCTTCGCCGACATTGTCGTAACCGGCGCGGCGCAGAACCGCCATAGGGAGGAAAGCATCCGGGCTGCCATCGGTCAGCGTCACGAAGCCGAAACCCTTGGCGGCGTTGAACCACTTCACCCGAGCTTCGACACGGCGCCCGCTCTGGGGCTCTTCGTTCCGGAAGTAACCGGGACGACGATCACGATCGTACATGGGACCTCAGTAAATACTACGCATCAAAAACACAGAATAACGCGAATTTAAGGAACCCGCCAGCGCTTGTCTTGGCCCGCGACGGGAAAAATCGGATAGCAGCAATGCATTGTTTCGTTCTGTTGCATACAAGTCACAACGTAAAACCGCCGTCGATGACGTGAACGGTGCCGGTGGTGAACGCGGATTCATCGGATGCCAAATAAACCGCCAGCGCCGCGATCTCCTCGGGTGTGCCGAGCCGGCCCATCGGCTGGCGGTCGATGAAGGCTTTGCGTACGGCCTCGCTGCCGCCCTGCGCGGCGATGCGCTGCTCCAGGGAGGGGCTGGCCACGGTGCCGGGACAGATGGCGTTGCACCGGATGCCCTGGCGGATGAAGTCGATTGCGACCGATTTGGTCATGCCGATGACACCGGCCTTGCTGACGCCATAGACGAAACGGTTGGGCGCGCCTTTGATCGACGATACCGACGACGACATGTTGACGATCGAGCCGCCGCCCGCCGCCAGCATCGCCGGCAGGAAAGCGCGGATCATCCGGTACATCGCCTTGAGATTGATATCGATGGTGACGTCCCAATCCCGCTCGGCGCAATCGAGGATGGTGCCGTGATGGACGAAGCCGGCGCAGTTGAAGAGCACGTCGAGTGCGCCCAGTTCCGCCGCCAGCGCCGCGACGGCGGCGCCGTCGGTGACATCGAGCCGGCGCGTTGCGATATTTTTAGGCAGATCGGCAAGCTTTGCCGCGTCGATATCGCTGGCGACGACGGCGGCACCCTCCGCGGCAAAGGCGAGCGCAGTCGCCCGGCCGATGCCCTGCCCCGCCGCGGTCACCAGCGCTTTTTTGCCCTTGAGTTTGTCAGCCATGTACCGCTCCCGACGAATCGTTGTCGCGACCCTAACACGCTCGGCTTTGACGGTCAGCGCATTGCCGCCTGTCCAGGTTCGCGCTACCAAAGCGCGTCATGCCGCCGACGCTGGTTCCCCGCTTCCATCCCGACGACGACCGCGACCAAGTCGTCGTGCCGCTGGCGCGCGCGCCGATGCCGGATGGACCGCGTCAAACCGAGACCAGCCTCATCACCCGGCGGACCTTCGATCGGCATTGGGTTGTTGTGTCGATACTGGCCCATCTCGTGATCATCGGGGCGCTGATGTTCGGTCTGCTCGAGGCGCCTCAGCCGGCGCCGCTACCGGTGCTGAGAATAACCGTGGTGCCCCGGGGCCCGGGCGGCGAGGGCATGTTCAGGCGGCGCTTCCGCGCGGTCGCGAGCATGACAAACGACGCATCCGCGGCTGCGGAGCCCACAAAGCCCGAAATTCCTACGCCCGCACCGGAACCGGTCTCGCCGCCCGCCCCGGTCAAGCCCGAAATCCAGCCGCCGCAGCCGGCACAACCGGAGATTCCCAAGCCGATGCCCGCCATGCCGGAAATCCAGCCGCCGTCGCCGACGCCGGTCACGACCCCGCCCCCGGTCAAAGCGACGGCGCCGCCGCAGTTCGTGATGGAAATACCGCCGCCCAAGCCGCGGCACGTCCCGCCGCGGCACCAAGCCGCGCGGCACAGCGAACCGCGCCCACAGCCGGCGGCCGCGCCAGTAGCGCCGGCGCCCGCCGAACCGGCGCAAACCAAGACCGCGCTGGCGACGCCGGGCGTCGGCGCCGGACCGGGAAAGGGGGTTGAAGGCGCGGGCAAGGGCGCGATCGGCAATACGCCGGGCCCGGGCGACGACTATCTCGAAAAGCTCTATCGCCACTTGCTGCGCTACAAAAAATATCCGCCCGAAGCGATTGGCGCGAAACAGCAGGGCTCGGTGACGGTGGCCTTCACCATCGCGCGCGACGGCACGGTGAGCAACGTGAAGATCGAAAAAAGTTCCGGCTCGCCCATGCTCGACCAGGCGACATTGGCGCTGGTGCAACACGCCTCGCCCGTGCCGGCCTTGCCCGACAGCTACAAGGGCGACGCCGCGCGGGTCAAATTCCCGATCGACTACAAGCTCAGCCTGATCGACCAAATGTTTTAGGACGACGGCGCGTCCGCCGAAACCCGGTGGGCTGCCTTGTCGTCTTGCCCACTTGCCAAGGCGCGGTGGTCCGGTAAGTTGGGTACCCATTCGATAGAACAATAGAACAGGGGCAGGAGGAATCATGTCCGACACCGTCCGTTACGAGCGCCGCGGCAACATCGCCGTCATCACCGTCGACAACCCCCCGGTCAACGCGCTGAGCGCGTCGGTGCGCGAAGGCCTGGCCGACAGCCTGGCCAAGGCGACCGCCGATCCCGAGGTCAAGGCCATGGTGCTGATCGGCGCGGGGCGGACCTATATCGCCGGCGCCGATATCCGCGAGTTCGGCAAGCCGATGACCGGCCCCGGCCTGCAGACCATCATCAACGGCTTCGAGGATTCGGCGAAGCCGGTCGTGGTTGCGATCCACGGCACGGCGCTGGGCGGCGGGCTCGAAGTCGCGCTCGGCTGCCACTATCGCGTCGCGGTTCCGTCCGCGCAGTTGGGATTGCCCGAGGTGAAGCTTGGCATCCTGCCCGGCGCCGGCGGCACGCAACGCATGCCGCGGGTCATCGGCGTCAAGGCGGCGCTCGACATGATCACCTCGGGCGATCCGATCCCCGCGGCGAAGGCCAAGGAGGTCGGCCTGGTCGACGAGATCGTGCAGGGCGACCTGCTCGAGGGCGCGATCAAGTTCGCCCAGACCGTCGCCATTCCCGGCGGCACAAAGGGCCGGCAGATCAGCAAGCGCACCGACAAGCTCGGCGGCGCCGACGCCGCCTTTTTCGCCGAGCAGCGCAAGGCTGTCGCCGCCAGGGCGCGCGGCCAGATCGCGCCGGTGAAGATCGTCGACGCGCTTGAAGCGGCGGCGACCCTGCCCTTCGCCGACGGCATCAAGAAGGAGCGCGAGATCGCGACCGAGCTCATGGCCGGCACGCAGTCGAAGGCGCTGCGCCATGTCTTTTTCGCCGAGCGTGAGGCGGCGAAGATTCCCGATATCGGCCCCGACACGCCGGTACGGCCCGTCAAATCCGTCGCCATCATCGGCGCCGGCACGATGGGCGGCGGCATCGCGATGAACTTCGCCAATATCGGCACGCCGGTGACGCTGATCGATTCCACCGACGAGTTCCTCGACCGCGGCCTGAAGCGCATCAAGGACAATTACGCCGTCACCGTGTCGCGCGGCCGCCTGAGCCAGGCCGATATGGACAAACGCATGAGCCTGATCAAGGGCGCGATCGGCAACGACAAGATCAAGGACGCCGATCTCGTCATCGAGGCGGTGTTCGAGGAAATGGACCTCAAGAAGACCATCTATCGCGACATCGACAAATTCGCCAAGCCGGGCGCGATCCTCGCCACCAACACGTCGGGCCTCAACATCGACGAGATCGCGTCGGTGACCAAGCGGCCGCAGGACGTGATCGGCATGCATTTCTTCTCGCCGGCCAACGTGATGCGGCTGATCGAGATTGTGCGCGCCGACAAGACCGGCAAGGATGTCGTCGCCAGCGCGATGGCCGTCGGCAAGCAGATCCGCAAGGTGCCGGTGCTGGCGCGCGTCTACGAAGGCTTCATCGGCAACGCCATGCTGCGCCATTACGCCCGCGAGGCGCATTTCCTGCTCGAGGAAGGCGCCTTGCCGCAGCAGGTCGACAAGGCCCTCACCGATTTCGGCTATGCCATGGGCATGTTCGGCGTCCACGACGTCGCCGGCAACGATGTCGGCTACCGCATGCGCAAGGCCGCGATCGCGTCGCGTCCCAACGACCGGCGCTATTCCGACATCATCACCACGCTGTGCGACATGGGCCGGCTCGGTCAGAAGACCGGCAAGGGCTGGTACCGCTACGAGCCAGGCAGCCGCGTCCCGATCCCCGATCCCGAGGTCGAAGCCGTCATCGTCGCGGAATCGAAAAAGAAGGGCATCGAGCGCCGCACCATCACGGCGGACGAAATCGTCAAGCGCTGCGTCTACGGCCCGATCAACGAGGGCGCGGTGCTGCTGGAAAAGGGAATCGCCCTGCGCCCGAGCGATATCGACATTGTCTATGTCACGGGTTACGGTTTCCCGTCCTGGCGCGGCGGGCCGATGTTCTATGCCGATACCGTGGGCCTCGCCAGCGTGCTGGAGGACATCAAGCGCTTCCATGAGCGCGACGGGTTCTTCTGGAAGCCGGCGCCGCTCTTGGAGCAGTTGGTCCGCGAGGGCAAAAGCTTTGCGGACTATCAGGCGGGGAGATAGTCGCCATGGAACTGTCCTACACCAAAGAGGAACAGGAATTTCGCCAGGAAGTCCGCGCCTTCTTGAAGGAGAAGTTGCCGCCGGAGCTGGCGCGCAAGGTGAAGGAAAGCAAGATCACCACGCGCGACGACATGATGCGCTGGCACCGCATCCTCTACGAAAAGGGCTGGATCGCGCCGGCGTGGCCGAAGGCCTATGGCGGCGCCGAATGGTCGATCATCCAGCGCCACATCTATGACGAGGAAGCCGCCGAGGCCGGCACGCCGGCGGTGGCGCCGTTCGGCTTGGTGATGTGCGGCCCGGTCGTCATGAAATACGGCAACCAGAAGCAGAAGGATTTCTTCCTGCCGCGTATTCTCTCGGGCGAGATCGTGTTCTGCCAGGGCTATTCCGAGCCCGGCTCCGGTTCCGACCTCGCCTCTCTCAAGACTAAGGCCGAGCGCGACGGCGACAATTACAAGGTCAACGGCCAGAAGACCTGGACCAGCATGGCGCGTTGGGCCGACTGGATCTTCTGTCTCGTCCGCACCGATCCGGCCGCGAAAAAGCAGGAAGGCATTTCCTTCCTGTTGATCGACATGAAAACGCCCGGCATCCGCGTGCGGCCGATCGTGACCATGGATGGCGGCGCCGAGATCAACGAGACCTTCTTCGACGACGTCATCGTGCCGCAGACCAACCGCGTCGGCGACGAGAACAAGGGCTGGACCTACGCCAAGTTCCTGCTCGGCAACGAGCGCACCAGCATCGGCCAGGTCGGCGGCTCGAAGCGCGAGCTGAAGAAGCTCAAGGACATCGCGCGCGCCGAAGGCATGCACGAGAGCCGCCGCTTCCGCGACAAGGTGGCGTTGCTCGAGATCGACCTGATGGGATTGGAACTTTCCAATCTGCGCATGATCGCGAGCCTGCGCGGCGGCAAGGATCCCGGCGCCGAAGCCTCGATCCTCAAGATCAAGGGCTCGGAGATTCAACAGCGCATCACCGAGCTGGCGTTCGAGGCGCTCGGGCCGGTCGCCCTGCCTTTCCAACGCGAGGCGATGGAGGAAGGCTGGAACGGCGAGGTCATCGGCCCCGATTACGCGCCGCCGGTCGCGCCGAAATATTTCAATTTCCGCAAGACCTCGATCTATGGCGGGTCGAACGAAATACAGCACAACATTCTCGCCAAGGCGGTATTGGGACTTTAGTCGAAAATTTTCCGTCACCCCCGGGCTTGACCCGGGGGTCTAAAGCAAGCGATGGGCAGACCCGTCACGCGGCTTGAGATTGCCGGGTCAAGCCCGGCAATGACGACAAAGGGAAGTGGGAGGCACGTTTGGACTTCGATTATTCCGAGGAGCAACGGCTTCTCGACGAAACGGTGCGCCGGCTCGTCAAGGACGAGTACGAATTCGCGAAGCGCAAGAAATACATGACGGAGCCGCACGGCTTCAGCGCGGCGCTATGGTCGAAATATGCCGAGCTTGGCCTGCTCGGCCTGCCCTTCGCCGAGGAATATGGCGGCTTCGGCGGCGGCGGCATCGAGACCATGATCGTGATGGAGGCGTTGGGCCGCGGCCTCGCGCTCGAACCCTATCTGGCGACGGTGGTGCTCGGCGGCGGGCTGGTCGCGCTCGCCGGCAATGACGCGCAGAAAAGCGCCATCCTGCCGGAAATCGCCGCCGGCAATCTGAAGCTCGCCTTGGGGCATGGCGAGCGCCATTCGCGCTACGACCTCACCAATGTCGAGGCCACCGCCAAGCCGCAAGGCGGCGGCTTTGTCCTTACCGGCCACAAGACCATCGTTCTGCATGGCGGCGCCGCGCATAAATTCATCGTCAGCGCGCGCACCGCGGGCGGCACGACGGACAAGAACGGCATCTCGCTGTTCCTGGTCGACCGCGACGCCAAGGGCGTGACGGCGCGCGATTTCCCCACCGTCGATGGGCTGCGCGCCGCCGATGTCACTCTGGCGAACGTATCGGTCGGCGCCGATGCGCTGCTCGGCCCGCGCGACGGCGCCTTGCCGCTGATCGTCCGCGCGGTCGATCGCGCGGTGGCGGCGCTGTGCGCCGAGGCGGTCGGCATCATGGAAACGCTCAACGCCATGACGCTCGAGTACATCAAGACGCGCAAACAGTTCGGCGTGCCGATCGGCTCGTTCCAGGTGTTGCAGCATCGCATGGTCGACATGACCATCGCCGCCGAGCAGGCCAAGTCGATGGAGATTCTCGCCGCCATGTCGATCGATGGCCAGGACCAGCGCGAACGCGAGCGCGCGGTGTCGGCGGCGAAGGTGCAGATCGGGTTGTCGGGCCGCCTCGTCGGCCAGCAGGCGATCCAGCTTCACGGCGGCATCGGCATGACCGACGAATACGCCGCCGGCCATTACTTCAAGCGCCTCTCGACCATCGAGCATTCGTTCGGCGACACCGACTATCACCTCGACCGCTTCCCGGCGTTCTGACACGGCACCTCTTGAATGGCGGGCCGCGACCCGCCACATGTACGCTTTGAGCGTTATTCGATTATACACCAACTGCGGGTATGCGACAGGCTTGGTTCGCCAAATAACCTGCAAACGACCTGCAGAAGCAGGGCTGCTTGCGGCAAGGAGGCTGCGTCAGACCGTCCTTTGACGGCGCCGGGCCGGAAAGAGGATAGTGGCGGTCCAAATTAGTCCGGGAAACTCATCCATGCTGCGCGCCAATTCGCCCGAAGCTCGCGACGTCGCCTATCAGCTTCACCCCTACACCAACCTCGCCAAGCACGAGACCGACGGTCCGCTGATCATTTCGCGCGGCCAGGGCGTGCGCGTCTGGGACAATAGCGGCAAGGAATATATCGAAGGGCTGGCCGGCCTGTGGTGCGTCGCGCTCGGCTACGGCGAGAAACGACTGATCGACGCGGCCAAGGCGCAGATGGAGCGCCTCGCCTACTACCATGTCTTCAACAGCAAGAGCCACGAGCCTGCGATCGATCTGGCGGAGCGTGTGCTGGCGCTGATGCCGGTGCCGATGTCGAAAGTGTTTTTCAACAATTCCGGCTCCGAGGCCAACGACACCGCGATCAAGATCATCTGGTACTACAACAACGCCATCGGCCGGCCGAAAAAGAAAAAGCTGATCGCGCGGCAGCAGGGCTATCACGGCGTCACGGTCGCGACCGCGAGCCTCACCGGCCTGCCCAACAATCACCGCGACTTCGATCTGCCGATCGCCAACATCCTCCACACCGACTGCCCGCATCTGTATCGCTTCGGCAAGCCCGGCGAGAGCGAGGAGCAATTCGCGACGCGGATGGCGGAAAGCCTCGACGCGATGATCGAGCGCGAAGGCGCCGACACGGTCGCCGCCTTCTTCGCCGAGCCGATCATGGGCGCCGGCGGCGTCATCGTGCCGCCCAAGACCTATTTCCCGAAGATCCAGGAAGTGCTGAAAAAGCACGACGTCATGCTGGTCGCGGATGAGGTAATCACCGGCTTTTTCCGCACCGGCAATAGGTTCGGCAGCGAGACGTTCGGCATGAAGCCCGACATCCTGACGATGGCGAAGGCGCTGTCCTCGGGCTATGTGCCGATCTCGGCGACGGTTATCTCGGAGCCGATCTATCGGGTGCTGGTCAAGCAGAGCGAAAAGATCGGCGTGTTCGCGCACGGCTTCACCTATTCCGGTCATCCGGTGCCGGCGGCGGTCGCGGTCGAGACGCTGAAGATCTATCAGGAGCGCGACATGCTCGGGCAGGTGCGCCGCGTCAGCCCGCGCTTTCAGGAAGGGCTGCGGCGCTTTGCCGCTCACCCGATCGTCGGCGAGGTCCGCGGCGCCGGGCTCATCGCCGGGATCGAGGTCGTCGCCGACAAGCAGACCAAGGAGCGTTACGACGCCAAGAAGGGCGCCGGCGCGCTGCTCGCCGCGCGATGCCAGGAAAATGGCCTGATTGTGCGGGTTCTGGGCGGCGACGGCATCGCCCTGTGCCCGCCGCTGGTCATTAACGAAAGCGAGATCGACGAGCTCTTGAAGCGCCTCGGCCGCGCGCTCGACGAAACCGCCGAGCGGCTCGTGGCGTGAATTGGGAAGTCTTGTGCAATAGGCCGGGAAAGGCATAAAGATTCATCGTCGTCCCCGCGGAAGCGGGGACCCTGGGCGGGCGACGAAACATTGCCCTGGATTCCCGCTTCCGCGGGAATGACGCGGAGGGGCTTGGATTTGTGAAAATGAATTACCAGCAATTCTTCAAGAGCCGGCTGGACGCGTTGCGCGCCGAGGGGCGTTATCGCGTGTTCGCCGATCTGGAGCGGCGCGCCGGCGAGTTCCCGCGCGCGTTCCACCACAATATCGGCGACGACATCACCGTGTGGTGCTCCAACGATTATCTCGGCATGGGCCAGCATCCGAAAGTGCTGGCGGCGATGCACGCCGCGATCGACCGCGCCGGGGCCGGCGCCGGCGGCACGCGCAACATCTCCGGCACGGTGCACGATCACGTGCTGCTGGAGCGCGAGCTCGCCGACCTGCACCATGCCGAAGCGGCGCTGATCTTCACCTCGGGCTATGTCGCCAACGAGGCGGCGCTGTCCACCATCGCCGGGCAGATGCCGGGCTGCATCATCTATTCCGACGCGCTCAACCATGCCTCGATGATTGAAGGCATCCGTCACAGCGGCGCCGAGAAGCACATTTTCCAGCACAACGATCCGGCCGATCTCGACCGGCTCCTGAGTCAGGCGGATCCGGCGAAGCCGAAGCTGGTGTGCTTCGAATCCGTCTATTCGATGGACGGCGACATCGCGCCCATCGCCGAGTTGTGCGACGTCGCCGACAAGCATGGCGCGATGACCTATCTCGACGAAGTGCATGCCGTCGGCCTCTACGGCCCGCGCGGCGGCGGCATCGCCGAGCGCGACGGCGTGATGCATCGCCTCACGATCATCGAAGGCACGCTGGCCAAGGGCTTCGGCGTGGTCGGCGGCTACATCGCCGGCTCCGCCGCGATGGCGGATTTCGTGCGCAGCTTCGCCTCGGGCTTCATCTTCACCAGCGCGCTGCCGCCGGCGGTCGCGGCCGGCGCCGTCGCCAGCATCCGTCACCTCAAGGAAGCGCAGGATTTGCGCGCGCTGCATCAGGACCGCGCCGCGCGGCTGAAGCGCCGCCTTACCGAGGCCGGGTTGCCCGTGATGCCGAGCGTCAGCCACATCGTGCCGGTGTTCATCGGCGACGCGGCGCTGTGCAAGGCGGCGTCGGACGATCTGCTCGACCGGCACCGCGTCTACGTCCAGCCGATCAATTATCCGACGGTGCCGCGCGGCACCGAGCGGCTGCGCTTCACGCCCACGCCGCAACACAGCGACGCCGATATCGAGCATCTGGTCGCGGCGCTGTCCGACGTGTTCACGCGGCTGCCGATCAAGCGCGTGGCGTAATCGACATGCATGTTCAAGGACCAGACGCTCCTTCCGGCCGAAGCGGTGCGTCTGGCGGCGTTGGGTTTGCTGGCCGAAGAACCACGCCGTTACGGCGATCTCGCGACCGAGATTCGGCATTTCATCGCGCTGGCGGTTGGGCCGTCGCTCGATTTGATGGGCTCGTCGATCGAGCTGCTGCGCTATGAGGGGCTGGCGACCGCGGACGGCGACGTGCTGACCCTGGCGCCGGCGGGCGCCGAAGCGCTGGAAAAATTGTTGCAGGCGCCGTTGCGCGCCCCGACCAATGACGCCGGCCGTTTGGTGCTGCTGTTGAAATTGCGCTTTCTGCATCATCTCGGCGCGGCGGAGCGGGCGGCGCAACGCGCGCAGATCGTGGCTTCTCTGGCTGCCGAGCGGACGCGGCTGGCGGAACTGCGCCGGCTGCACGGCGACGCGGCGCCGGCGCTGGCCGATTGGCTCGATCGCGACATCGCGGACCTTAACGGCCGGATCGAACGGTTCCGCGACGGCGGGTAAGCTTCTATAATGGGGATCCGAGGGATCCATGGACGGGACGGTAGCGGGTGACGAGCGCGGCGTGCGGCGAAAGATCGCCGGAACCGTCGCGCGCGAAGTCCCGGCGGCGGCACCGCTCCATTTCTATCGCACCACGTCGATGCCCTGCCCCTATGTCGACGGCCGCGTCGAACGCAAGCTCGTTACCGAATTGACCGGGCCGGACGGGACCCGGTTCTACAACGAACTGTCGCGCGGCGGCTTTCGCCGCAGTCATCATCTCGCCTATCGCCCGGCCTGCGCCGGCTGCAACGCCTGCGTCCCGGTGCGCATCGTCGCTCCCGAATTCGTGCCCAGCCGGTCGCTGCGCCGCGTCGCCGCGCGCAACGCCGACGTGACGGTGCGGATCGCCGAACCGAAAGCGAGCGTCGAGCAGTTCCGGATTTTCACGCGCTATCAGCATTCGCGGCACAACGACAGCGAGATGGCCTCGATGACCTATGGCGATTATCGCGCCATGATCGAGGACAGTCCCGTCGCCACCCGCCTCGTCGAACTGCGCGGACCGGACGCGCGCATTCTCGGCACCTGCCTGGTCGATCTGTTGGATGACGGACTGTCGGCGGTTTACAGTTTCTACGACCCTTCGGATCAAAAGCGCAGCCTCGGCACGTTCCTCATTTTGGCGCTGATCGACGCGGCGCTGCGGCGGCAGACGCCGTACGTCTATCTGGGTTACTGGATCGCCGAGAGTCCCAAGATGGCCTACAAGTCGCGCTTCCACCCGCTCGAATGCTTGAGCGCGCAGGGCTGGACCCTGCTCTCCTAACCGTCAGGAATTTGGGAAATGCTGTCGCTTGGAAATTCGCGTGCCGCCTCAGGAACAAAACATAAACATTGGGGATCAGGCCGCGGCGCGGCGGCCCAGGCGTTTGAGGCAGCGGTCGATCCACAATCGCGTCAGCTTCTCCTGAACGCCGTTCTGACCCAGGCGCTGGCGCAACACGGCGAAGTCGACGCGGTCGATCGGCTGGTCCTGGTTGAAGCAAGAGAATACTACCGTCTCCTCCCCGCTTACCGGATCGTGCTGCACCTGCAGGCACTGCGCGCAAATTTCCTTCATCATGCATTGCATCGGCGAATTGATCGACGCGATGCCGACATGATCGGGCTTGAGGAACGGCGCCAGCACCGTATGCCGCGCCTTCGCCACCGCCGCCATCATGCCGTCGGAGCCGATGGCGATGACGCGGTCGGCGTCATGGAGGCGGATCGGCGTTTCGCCGAGCTGGCCGGCGCCATAGGCCCGCATCGCCTCGACGATGTTGCCGACGAACGCCTTGTCCTGCGCCCGGTCGGGGATAAAGCCCGGCGCCTCGTCGCAGCACCACACGACGATATCGGCGGCGCGCTCGATCTCGTCGATCTTGTAGCGGTCCTGAACCTTCTTGTAGCCGGCGAAGTACAGCACCTTCGAGCCCGACGGCGCGCAACGCCTGACCGATCGAGAACAGCACCGCATTGCCGAGGCCGCCGCCGATCAGCGCCACGGTCTCGTCCGGCGGTGTGTCGGTCGGCGTGCCGGTCGGTCCCATCAGGATGACCCGCTCCCCGGGCTTGAGCAGCGCGCACAAATCGGACGACCCGCCCATTTCGAGGACGATGGTCGAGAGCAGACCTTTCTCCTTGTCGACCCAGGCGCCGGTCAGCGCCAAGCCCTCCATCCCGAGCGTCGTACCGTCGCCGCGTTGGGCGTTGGCCTCGTAGTTTTGCAGTCGATAGAACTGGCCCGGATGGAAGGCGCGCGCCGCCATCGGGGCGCGCACCACGACCTCGACGATGTTGGAGGTCAGATAGTCGACGCGTTCCACCGTGGCGGTCAGGCCGTCGCGCATGCGCGCCGCCAATTCGGCGGGCTCGGGCCGCCGCGGCGGCGCCTTCGCCATCATGCGACTCACCACCGGATAGCCGAGCCGGGCACCGCCCATCGCCTTCACGACGTTGCCCGAAAAGCTGGGGTGCAGATCGCCGAAAAAACTGACGGCGCGGCCGTCGGGCTGGATGCTCATCAGCACCCGGACCGCCGCCGGTTTTGCCACCCGCTCCGGCGTCGCCGGATTGCCCTCTTCGTCATAGGCCTGGAAGAAGCGGCCATCGAGCGCGACATGGCTCGGGTCCTCGCGGCCAAGAACGGTGTTCGGCTGCGTCCCCGCCGCCACCAGAATGGCGCGCGCCGGCAACCGCACGACCGATTGCCCGCGCGTGGTGAAGGTGATCGCGGCGGCGTGACCGTAGCGATCGACCTCGACCGCTCTCCGGTGTCAGGCCCTCGGCGAAGCGGATGCCCTCTTCCATCGCCTTCGCCACTTCCTCGTGATTGAGCGTGTAGCTCGGCGCGTCGATCAACCGGCGCCGATAGGCGATCGTGACGCCGCCCCACGCAGTCAGCATCGCGGCGAGGTTCGGCTTGCGGTTCTCGCGCTGTGCCGCCGCGCGCTCGTCGCGAATGGCGCGGGCGTGGGCGATGAATTCGTCCGCGGTGGCACACTCTTCCTCGCTCCAGTCGGCCCGCACCGCCGCTTCGCCGCGTTCCGCCACCAGCGTGTCGTATCGCGACAGGAACTTCTCGATTTGTATGGGATAATAGGCGAGCGATTCCGTCGCCGTATCGATCGCCGTCAGGCCGCCGCCGATCACGACGATCGGCAAGCGGATCGACAGATTGGCGACGCTGTCGGTCTTGGCGGCGCCGGTCAATTGCAGCGCCATCAGGAAATCCGACGCCTGGCGCACGCCGCGGGCCAGGCCGTTTTTCATTGGGATCACCGTCGGCCGACCGGCGCCGGCACACAGCGCGATATGATCGAAGCCAAGTCCGAACGCCTGCTCGATGCCGAGCGTGCCGCCGAAGCGCACCCCGCCGAACATCGAAAATTCGGCGCGCCGTTCCAGCAGCAAGCGGATCAGCTTGAGGAAGTTCTTGTCCCAGCGCACCGTGATGCCGTATTCGGCGACGCCGCCGAACCCCGCCATCACGCGGTCGTCCAGATCCTCCACCAATTCGGCTATATCGCGGATCGGCTTGAAATTGTGCCGCTCGCCGTAGAGCGTCGATGCCCGACACCGCCGCGTCGAGCGGTTCGATCTTCAATCCATCGATGGCGACGATGGTATGGCCGTCATTCATCAGGTGATGCGCCAGGGTAAAACCGGCGGGCCCCAGCCCGACCACCAGCACCTTGTAACCGCTCGGCGGCTTGGGCAGCGGACGCCGCAGGTCGAGCGGGTTCCAACGCGTCAGCAGGCTGTAAATCTCGAAGCCCCACGGCAGCGCCAGCACGTCCTTCAGATTCTGGGTCTCGATCTGCGGAATGTCGACCGGCTCCTGCTTTTGATAGATGCAGGCCTTCATGCAGTCGTTGCAGATGCGGTGGCCGGTCGCGGCGATCATCGGATTGTCGACGACTGCAATCGCCAGCGCGCCGACGGCGTTGCCGCCCGCCTTCACCAGATTCATCTCGGAGATTTTTTCTTCGAGCGGGCAACCGGCCAAGGTCACGCCAAACACGCTTTTCTGGAACGACCCGGACTTGCGATCCTTGAGACCGCGCGAACAGGAATCCTTGCCCTGGTTGTGACACCAGATGCAGTAATTGGCGTGATCGAGCGCGCCTTTCAGATCCATGCCGGGATCGGTGAGCGCGAATCCGTCGCGGAACCGGTGACGATCCTCCGGCAGGCGCAACATGGTGACGCCGTTCTCGACGACGGTCTCGACCGGGACGAGATGTTCCATGTCGAGCCGATGCGGCACTTTGAACAGCACGCCCTTGCCGTGCCGCGCGCGCCCGTCGGGCGACAGCGTCGCCCAGGCCGCGTATCGCGCCGCGACCTCGAGCGCCTCCTTGTTGGCATCCTCCTGATCCATCCAAACCGCGACATGCCGCGCGAAGGATTCCTCGGTCAGCGCCTCGCCGAACCGCTGTTCGAGATCGCGAGCCGCCGCGTCGGCGTCGATCGCCGCCGCCTGCTCTTGCGTCACGCCTTTCACGGCGCGGCGCTGCACGAACAGACGCTTTACGGTGTAAAGCGGCGTCAGTGCCTGATGCCGCGCTTGCAGCGCGCGCGCCTCTTCGCCGATGCCGAACAGCTCGGCGATGAAATCCTCGAGATGCGGCGCCAGGTCGATCAGCAATTCGGATTCGATCTTGGCTTCGAGCTCGGCGGGATCGCGCCGCCCCGCCATCACGCGATTGAACAGATCAACGTCGCGCGCTTCAACGTGTGCGACAAACGCCGCGTCGAGCTTTTCCAGCCCGTCGCGGCGATACAAATCTTCAAAACCCAGCCCGTGCCTCAAGGCGAGGTCGGTCATGATGCGCACTGTCTCCCGTTCGGCCCAGCACAGGACTGGGGCCGCACGCAAATCTGGCTGGCCCGTGACGGCGCTTTATGGTGGCGCCTCTCCGCCCCGTCAACCCGTTGTTTCATGTGGGTATTTTCCGGCAGGAAGTTAATAGCGGCCAAGGGCGTTTGCGACCACGAGGCGCCAGGCGCGCCACGGATCGGGCCGCGCCAAGGTCGGGGCGAACGGATCGAAGGCCGCACGCCGCAACCGCGCGAGATCAGCCGCCGCCAACACTGCCGGCAGCAGCGCCGGCAGCGCGCCGCGCGTCACTTGGCCGCGCAAGGCGCGGGCGGCCTCAAGATGGGCCGCGGCCCGCGCCGCCACCCCCTTCGCCTCCTGGACCAGCGGCGGCGCCACGGCGTAACGGGGCGAGCGCGCCT
Source organism: uncultured Alphaproteobacteria bacterium (assembly GCA_963729845.1). Classification (GTDB taxonomy): domain Bacteria; phylum Pseudomonadota; class Alphaproteobacteria; order ATCC43930; family CGMCC-115725; genus JAATGI01. Next base: position 153,623 of record CAVSQC010000038.1, on the reverse strand, counting down.
GGAACGGCGTGGCCCGCAACAGACCGGAGAGCGCATACGCGATCGCCGCATCGCGGGCGGCGCGATTGGCCTCGGTATCCGCCGCGCCCAATGCTTCCAACACCAGCAATTGGAGCGGTGCCGAGGTTTCTTCGGCGTACGCTTCAAGAGCGGCGATAGTCGCCGGCGGCTCGGACGCAAGATCGCGTTCCCTGGCGGCGATCAGCCGCTCGAAATGCTCGCGGCTCAAGCCCGACCGACGAATCGTGTCGGCCAGCGGCGTCAGTACCTGGTGCCGGCGCACCGCACCCCCGCCAAAGGCGGCGTCGATCCCCTCGCGCCACCATTCGAGACGGATTTGGCCCAGCACCGGCTCGCTTACGGTCTCGCGAATTCGGGCGATTTCGTAATTGAAGGCGTAGAGATTTTGCACCGCGAGCCGCCGGGCGGCGGGCACGAACAGGGCCAGCAAATAGCGGTCGCGGTCGTGTCGGCGCAGCGATGCCGTTATCGCGGATTTCGCGTTCCGAGGTTTCTACGATTGCTGGCATATCAAGCTATGTTATGATGTCGCGTCAAACCCACAACCAATCAAAATGACTGGGGGAACGATGAAAAATCCTTTGGATTCGCTGACACAGACGGTCGTGCTCGGGTTCGTCCTGACCGTGATCATGGTCCTTGTCATTCACGCCATCGCGGCCTGACCGAACGGAGGACATGTCATGGAATGGACTGAAATCGTCACCTACGCTTGGTGGACCTTCGCGTTCCGCTGGCTGCACGTCATTTTCGGCATCATGTGGATCGGCCACCTCTGGTATTTCAACTTCACCCAGACGCCGACCATGCCGAAGATCCCGCAGGAACTGCGGCCCGGCGTGGCACGCTACATCCTGCCCGAGGCGTTGTGGTGGTTCCGTTGGGGCGCCATGATGACCATCATTTCCGGCCTGATTCTGGCTGCGTTCGAAAAGAAATTGGTCGGCGTGATCACGATCGGCCTGAACACGACTCCCCACATCGCGCAGAACGCATCGCTCGGCATCGGCATGTGGCTTGGCGCAATCATGTGGGCCAATGTCTGGTTCATCATCTGGCCGAACCAGAAAAAGAACATGGGCCTGGTGCAGGTCACGCCCGAGCAGCGCACCCGCGCGGCGCGGATCGCCGGACTGGCATCCCGCGTCAACACGCTGCTTTCGATACCCATGCTCTATGGCATGACCTCGGTGCATTTCTATTAGAGCAGCGAGAAAAGCGACAGAGAGGCGGGCCAAGGCCCGCCTTTTTGTTTGGATCGATCGGACAGGGGCCTTGTTCAAGGATAAAGGGGGAAAACCAATTCTTTGAGGGTTGACATGGCCTTTGAACTTCCACCGCTGCCGTTCGCCAAGGATGCGCTCGAGCCCTATATGTCGGCGAAGACGCTCGAGTTCCATCACGGCAAGCATCACGCCGCTTACGTCAAGACGCTGAACGATCTGGTCAAGGACACGCCCCTGGCAAAGGATTCGTTGGAAGACGTGATCCTCAAGACCGCCAAGGACGAGACCAGGGCGACCATCTTCAACAATGCGGCGCAGGTCTGGAACCACACGTTCTTCTGGAACTGCCTGCGCAAGGGCGGCGGCGGCAAGCCCACCGGCGACATCGCGAAACGGATCGACAGCGATCTCGGCGGCTACGAGAAATTCGTCGAGGAATTCAAAAAGGCGGCGACGACGCAGTTCGGCAGCGGTTGGGCCTGGCTGGTCCTCGACACTGGCAAGCTCAAAATCATCAAGACGCCGAACGCGGTCAATCCGCTATCGAAAGGCCAGGTCGGGTTGTTGACTATCGATGTCTGGGAACATGCCTACTATCTCGATTTCCAGAACCGCCGGCCCGATTTCGTCACCACCTTCCTGGATCACTTGGTCAACTGGGATTACGCGGCGCGAAATCTCGAGGCGCGGCACGAACTCGCGCATTAAATCGGCGGCAGGAGGGCTGCCGCGACGCGGCGGCCCTCGGTCAGCAGCACATCGTAGGTTCGGCAGGCGGCGCCGGTATCCATCGCATCGATGGCGACGCCGATGCGACGCAATTCAGCGCGCAGACCCGGCGGCACCGGCATCATGCGGCGACCGCACCCCAGCAGCAGCAGCTCGACCGCCCGGTCGGTACCGATCCGCTCGCGCACAGCAGCAAAATCGTCGATCGTGGCCTCGTCGGACGACGTCACAGACCACGATACGGTCGCGTCCGGAAATACGATCACTGCGCCGGCATAGGTCAGGCCGCTGACGCGAAACCCGCTCGGCCCGTAGGCCTCGATGATTTGTCGGTCGGGCGCTACGGCGGGGGTGATATCCATCGTGATTTAACGCGTGGGCTTCGCCGCGGGGTTCGCCGTCATACGCGGCGCCGGACGAGGCGCCTCGCGGGGTTCCGCCTCGTCCTTGGCGCGGCCGCCGCGCTTCGGGCGGATATAGTAGAGCATCGGCGCCGCGATGAAGAGCGAGGAATAGGTGCCGACGACCACACCCCACAACATCGCGATCGAGAAGCCGCGAAGCACTTCGCCGCCGAAGATCAGCAGCGACAGCACCGCGAGCGCCACGGTGCTGACCGTGAGGATGGTGCGCGACAGCGTCTCGTTCAGGCTGCGATTGATAAGGTCCTTGAATTCCATGCTGCGATGACGGCGCATGGTCTCGCGGACGCGGTCGTAGATCACCACCGTATCGTTGATCGAATAGCCGGCGATAGTGAGGATCGCGGCGAGCGTCGTCAGGTTGAACTCGATCTGCAACAGCGCGAACAACCCGACCGTCGTGAGCGTGTCGTGCACGGTCGACAGCATGGCGCCGACGCCGAACGGCCATTCGAAGCGGAACCAGACATAGGCTGCGATCGCCAACAGCGCCAGCACCGTCGCGATCACGCCGGCCCGGATCAGCTCATTGCCGACCGTCGGCCCCACCACCTCCGTGCGGCGATATTCGACCGAGCTGCCCAGCGTCGCCTTGATCTTGTCGACTCCGGCCATCTGCGCCTTGTCGTCGCCGGGCTGGCGCGGCACGCGGATCAGCACTTCGTTGGGCGCGCCGAAATTCTGGAGGGCAACCTCGCCGAGACCCAAACTGTCGAGTTTCGGCCGCATCGCGGCGAGGTCGGCTGGCCCGTTGACGGTACGTGCCTCAATCAGCGTGCCGCCGGCGAAATCGATGCCGTAATTCAGGCCCTGCACCAGGAACAGGATGATCGAGCCAATCGTCATCGCCCCCGACAAGGCAAAGCCGATCTTGTGCCAACCCATGAAATTGAGGTTGGGGATGTGACGGATGACGATCAGCGGACGGCGCAGCATGGCGGCTCCTACTTCGTTCCGTTCATCGTGCGCGACATCAAATCGGGATTTCCTTCGGTTTGGTGCGGCGGAGCCATGTGACGATCTGGAGGCGCGTCACCAGAATGGCCGAGAACAGCGAGGTTAGCACGCCGATGCTGAGCGTTACCGCAAAGCCCTTCACCGGCCCGGAGCCGAGGAAGAACATCAGCGCGCCGGCAACCAGCGTCGTGACGTGGCTGTCGAGAATGGTGCCGAACGCCCGCTCGAACCCCGCCTGCAACGACGAGATCAGCGAACGGCCGCCGCGCACCTCCTCGCGGATGCGCTCATAGATCAGCACGTTGGCGTCGACGGCCATGCCCAGCGTCAGCGCGATACCGGCGATACCCGGCAATGTCAGTGTCGCGTCCAGCAAGGTCAGAGACGCGAACATCAGACACAAATTGAAGAACAGCGCGATGTCCGCGAAAATGCCGAACAGTCCGTAGAACACGAACATGAACACGATCACCAGGACCACCGCCACCACGCTCGCGGTAGTGCCTTCGCGAATGGAATCGGCGCCGAGATCGGGTCCGACCGTGCGTTGCTCGAGAATGGTGAGCGGCGCGGGCAAGGCGCCGGCGCGGAGCAACAGCGCGAGGTCGCTCGCCGACTGGACGGTGAAGCTGCCGGAGATGATGCCTTGCCCGCCGAGGATCGCCTCGCGGATCACCGGCGCGCTGATCACTTTGTTGTCGAGCACGATCGCGAAGCGCTTTCCGACATTCTCCCGCGTCGCGTCGCCGAAGCGCCGCGCGCCGGTCGAATCGAACTTGAAACTTACCACCGGCTCGTTGCCGTTCTGAAAGCTCGGCTGCGCGTCGGTGAGTGTGTCGCCGCCGACCATGATCCGGCGCTTGACGACGATGAAACCGGCCGGCCCGCCATGCCCGCCGTTGGCGCGGTCGTCCTCCATCGGCAGGACCACGTCGCCCGGCGGCACCCGGCCGCGAGCCGCGTCCTCGGGATTGGCGTTTTCGTCGACCAATTGGAACGTCATTTTCGCGGTGCGGCCGAGCAGTTCCTTGATGTGCTCGGGATTGCCGACGCCCGGAAGCTGAACCAGGATTCGATCCTCACCTTCGCGCTGGATGGTCGGTTCCTTGGTGCCGCTTTCATCGATGCGGCGGCGCACGATCTCGATCGATTGATCGACCGCGGAACGGCGCCGCGCCTCAAGCGCGGTGCCGTTGAACTTGATCGAGACGTGACCGTCGGGATCGATGCTGGTGTCGGTTTCTGAATCGATTTTGCGCGCGATCTCGCGCACCTGATCCGCCGTCTTCGGATCGGTCAGGGTGAAGTGAACCTCACTGTTCGTCGCCCCGAGCTCGGTGTAGCCGATATGAGCGGCGCGCAGTTCGGACCGCATGCTGTCGACGACGTTTTCCAGCCGCTCCTTGACCACGGCGCTCATATCGACTTCGAGCAGCAGATAAGAGCCGCCGCGCAGATCGAGGCCGAGGTTGAGCTGATTGTGCGGCAGCCATTTCGGCAGGCCGGACAAGGAGCTTTCGGGGAAGGCGTTGGGCAACGCCAGCAGCACGGCGAGCGCGCACGCGGCGATAATGACCGTCACCAACCATCGCGGAAAATACAGCATTGCCCGATGTCAGCCGCGCGTTTTGCCGCCCGTTTTCGCTTTGTCCGACGCGTCCGCCGCGTCGTCATCCTTGTCGTCGGCATCCTTGCCGCTCTTGGCCGGCGCCGGCTCGCCCCGGGTCAGCACGCTTGCGATGGTGCTGCGCACGACGCGGACACGCACGCCTTCGGCCAAATCGACCAACACCTCTTCATCGCCCGACACTTTCGACACCGTGCCGATCAGCCCGCCGCCGGTGACGACCCGGTCGCCGCGGCGAATGCCCGCAAGCATGGCCTTTTGTTGCTTGGCCTTTTGCTGCTGCGGACGGATGAGGAAGAAGTAAAAGACGACGAAGATCAGCGCCAGCGGAGCGATTTGCACCAGCGTGCTTGAGCCCTCGCCGCCAAACAGCGATTGGGCATGGGCTGGCGTGATCAACATTCACTGCTCCTAGCGGCTTGGTGGATGGAAAAACGATGCGGCGCATTGGTACTGGACTTGCGCGAAAAGCGCAACCGGCCCGCCCGTTGCCTACCCCGTCCCCCCCTGCATCTGCAGGGAATTTACAGGTGACTCTATCATTCGGTGTGGCACACTCTATAAATTAGGGTTGACCGATTTAACGTCGTTTGCGTACAGATAAGGCGTTGGCAACGACCCGTCAAGGGGGAGCGGCAATGAAACGTCCTTATCGGTCTTTTTACCTTAATCCTTTAGGTTGAGGCGATGGCAGTCGCCTCGTTCACGGCCGCGCTTCGGGCGCCGATCGTCGCCGCCCTCGTGGCGGCCGCGCCGGTCGGCGCGCCGCCTGTGCACGCAGAAGGCGCGCAGGGCGCGACGGTAGCCTTGGTGGTTCATCCGGAGGCGATGCCGAGCGCGCCGATACGGCGCACCGGCATCATCGATACCGCCGACTGGGCCGTGTTCAAGTCGCGCTTCATCCGCGACGACGGCAAGCTGGTCGACAGTTTCTCGGCGCTGTCGCATAGCGAGGGACAGGGCTACGCGATGTTGCTCGCGCTCGCGGCCAACGATCGCGCCATGTTCGACAAGATCTGGACCTGGACGCGCACCAATCTCAAGCGCAGCGACGACGCGCTCCTGGCGTGGAACTGGACGCCGACCCTCGGCGGTCCCGGCGGCGCCATCGGCGACAGCAACGACGCGACCGACGGCGACATCCTGGTGGCGTGGGCGCTGCATCGCGCGGCGCGGCAATGGACGGAGCCGGGTTACGACCAAGCAGCGCGGCCGATCGCGCAAGCCGTTCTGACCAAGCTGGTCCGCGACGTCGGCGGCTTCGCCATCCTGATGCCGGGCCTCAGCGGCTTCGACCATGACGGCGCCCTCACCGTCAACCTGTCCTATTGGATTTTTCCGGCGTTCCTGTCGCTGAACGAGATCGTGCCGTCGATGCGCTGGTACGAGCTGGAACGCAGCGGCCTGTACTTGCTGACCGCGGCGCGCTTCGGCAAGGCGCAATTGCCGTCCGACTGGATGGTGCTCAAGCCGACCGCGGGCGGCGGCCTGCAAGTCTCGCTCGCGCAAGACAAGCCGAATTATGGTTTCGACGCGATGCGCATCCCGCTCTATCTGCTGTGGGATCGTAAAGCCTCTGCGGCGACACTGGCGCCGTTTCTCGCCTTCTGGAAAAGCGCGGCCGGCGACAAGATCCCGGCCACCGTCAATCTCGAGACCGGGGCCGTGTCGTCGTATCCGATCTCGCCGGGAATGCGGGCGATCGTCGCCGCGGCGGAGACCCGCTCGTCGCAGCCTGACGGCCGCATCGGCGCCGCGTTGATCCCGACGCTTCCGGCGCTCGCCGACGACAAGGATTATTATTCCGCGGCGCTCGGCCTGTTGGTGCGGCTAGCGCTCAGCGAAACGAGTTAGCGGCGTAGGACGGATGTCAATCCGCCACGGGCGACGGGCGAAAGACGGCGGATGACGCTTTGCCTATCCGCCCTACATTCCCGCCGGTACGGGCCGGGAGCGAAAATTACGAAATCTGCGCGATCAGCCGATCGACGGTCGGATGCGCCGCGCCCGGCACCAAGGCGCTGGCGCCGCTGACATCGCCGATCAGCACCTTGGCCTGATTCATCGCGGCTTGACGCTGCGCCGCCGACAAGCCGCGGTAGAGTTCAATGCGTTTCGCGGTGGCGGCGCGGTCGCCCTCTTCCTCGGCGAGACGATACCACGCGAAGGCCATGACCGGATCGGCGGCCACACCATCGCCCACGGCATAAAGCGCCGCCAGCGCCGATTGCGCCTGGCGCACGCCATGGCGGGCCGCGCGCTCATACCACATCGCCGCAAAATTGGCGCTGCGCGGCACGCCGATGCCTTTCTGATAGGCCACGCCGATGCGGTATTCCGCCTGCGGAAAGCCGCCGGCCGCGGCATTCATGAACAGGATCGCGGCGCCGACCGGGTCGCGCTTGACGCCGAGACCGTCGGTGGTCATCACGCCGAGATCGTATTGCGCTTCGAGCGAGCCGGTCCTGGCGGCGGCCTCGAACCAACGCGCGGCGGCCGCATAATCGGGCTTGGCATCGGCGCTGTTGGCGAGCCGCAAGCCAAGCCGGATCTGCGCGTCGGTGTCGCCGGACATAGCGCGCTTCTCGAGGTCCGAGACGTCGCGCGCGCCGCCGCTCGCGGCAACCAGCTGCGTCAGACGGTGCGTCACGTTGGCGATCGTATCGCCGGTGCTCGCGATCCCGAGCACGAACAGAACGATGAACACCGTCGCCGCCACGAGCAGCACGCGGCCGTTGCCGAGCGGCGCACGAGTGGATACGCGTTGCGGCATCAGCGGCATTGGCGGCTCGCGGTTTTGCCGGGGCCGGCGCGTCTCCGTCAACGGCGGCAGGCGCCGATCCTCGGCCCGCGGCGGCGGCGCCGCGTCGCGCGGTGCCTCGTCGACGGCGACGTCTTCCAGCTCGGCGGCGAGGACCACTTCTTCCGCCGTCAACGGCGCCACATCGTCGTCGCTGGCCGCTACCGCCGCCGGGGCTGACGCCGGCGCCGGGACGATGACGCTTGGCGCGTGGCTTTGCGTCGCGGCTTCCGGCGCGTCGGCCGGCAGCCATTTGAAGACCAGCGCGCCGCCGCGCGAGCCGGTCATCCGCACCTGCATTTTCGCGTTGTCGGAGAGGCGGAGCAGCGTGTCGCCATAGAACCCTTCGAGCACAAACGGCAGATGGTCCAGGCGCTTTTCGAACGGCCACGGCGCGCGATGCTCGAACACGATCGTGTCCTGGCGGTCCAGCACCGCGACCCAGCCCCAATCGAGGATCGACAGCGCGCGGTTGATCGCGGGCTCGAACTCGTCGCGCGCCTTCGGCAGCGGCGACAGGAGCTCGCGGCTCATGCGCGCGCCGACGGTGCGCAACAGCATCTCGGCGCGATGGGCTCCCTGCCGCTCCTCGATCTCGCGCGCCAGCGCCGCGAGCGCATTGACCCAATTGACGGCGCGCCGCTCCGGCACCAGGCCGCGCGATTCATCCGTGCCGCGATGGCCCGGATCGTACCCACCGGTGCCGCGGATCATAGCCTCGAACTCGGCGAGAACGCGGTCGCCGCTCATATCGTCCAACGGTGCCATCTAACCGATGCTCCCCTTTTGCTTCGCGATCCGGCGCGGCCCTGCCCTGCCGCCGGTTTGGCCGGATCGCGTTTAGGCCTAATACGTGTCGAACTTCTTCTTCAGGTAGACCATCAAACTCTGTTCGTTGTAGTCGTACGAATTGTCGGCCGAGAAGCTGGCGCCCAACACCAGAAGCGGCGCCACTTCGTATTCCGCCTTGGCGGTGAAGCCGTAGAGCGCGGTCGTCACGTTCTGGCCGGGGAAGATCGCCGGGCCGCCGTCGGACGCGATCGCGCCTGCCTGCAAATTCGGATCCAGCGGGAAGTACGGCTGGGATTTCTGATTGAACTCCATCGCGCCGATCTGGCCGCCGACCGAGTAGCTCAAGCGGCCCCATTTGCCGGAATACTCGATGGGCACGGTCGCCTCGACAGCGGTTTGCGGAACTCCAGTAACCGCCGTTGCCGTAGGTGATGAAATCCTCGTTGCGCTGGTAGGCCTGGGCCTGCAGGTTGACGCCGATCTTCAGCGCGCCGGTGTCGGTCTTGTAGAATCGCCAGAAGGCGCCGCCGCCGGCATCGACCATGTAGTTCGACTGCACGTGATCGCCGTCGAGGAAGGCGACGGTCGCGTCGGCATAGATGCCGGTGCGGCCGTTGTCGTAGCCGACATCGAACCGCCCGCCGGTCTTGGTCACGCCGCCCCAGATGTGACCCGACAGCGGATCGCGGGTGCCGGCGTAGGACAGATACGTGTCCATCACCGGATCGCGGAAGCCGGTCAACTTGACCGAAGTCTGATTGTCCAGCGGGATGGTCCAAACCGCGTGGCCGACCATGTTGGTGACCGGGAAGCCGATCGGCGTCGACCCGAACTCGGCCGCCAGGTTGGTGGTGGTGTATCCGACATTAAGCGCGATGCCCTCGGCGCTGCCCTGGTAGTTCGGCGCCGCGGTGGCGCCGGCGCCAAGGGTCGCGTTGGTGCCGAAGCGCCGGAACACGCCCGGATCGGTATTGTTGAGCGAGCCCGACGTCGCGGCGGTCGGATCGACCTGCAGCGTCACCGTCCCGGGTCCGATGCGCGCGCCGCCGGTGACCGGCAGCGACACCATCGAAAACTGGTAGAGGCCCGCCTCGCCTTCGACGTTGCGGAAATTGACCCCGCCCGCGATATAGGGCCGCATCGGATCGCGCACCTGCTCCAATTGATCCGCAACCTGCTGCGCCAGTTGCTGATCCTCGGTGGCGGCGGCGGTGACGACGACGGGGCCCCCGATCTCCGGCACGGGATAGGCCGGATTGTTGCCGTAGGTCGGGGCCGACTGGTAGGCCGAATAGTAGACCTGGCTCGGCGGCGCCGGCCGCGAGACGGGTGCGAAATAATCGCTGTTGCGGTCGCGATAGCGGTCGCCGTAACGGTCGCGATCCGCGAACGGATTGCCGCCGACATAGTTGACCTCTGACAGATCGCCGTATTGCTCCGGCGCGATCCAGATATCGCCGTTGCGGCGCGCCAATTCGACCTGCGCCTTTTCGAGTTCGGCGAGCGCGGTTTCGTCGTCGCCCTCCGCCCGCGCCAGTTCCGCCGCCAGCAGATGCAGCCGCGGATCGTTCGGCGCGGTGTAGAGACCTTGATTCAACAATAGATGCGCGCGGTCGTAATCGCCGACCACGATGGCGGCGCCGATGATTTCGCGCCGCGCGTCCATGTTCGCGGGATCGGCGCGGAGAATGCGGGTGTAGATTTCGACCGCGTCGTCGTGCCGGCCGGCGCTTTCGTAAATACGCGCCAGCGCCGCCAGCACGGTGGCGTCGCGGGAGATCGCCAGCTCGGGCGCGAGCCGGTCGTAGGCGCCGGCATAGTCGCCGCGCACGCGCGCCTGGTCGGCGAGCTTGATCGACAGGCCGCGATGCAGCTCGGCCACGCGCGACTGCTGCGCCGGCCGCAGTTGCGCCGATTGCAAATCGATGGCGTGCATCACGGAGGTCAGCTCGCCGACTGCGCCGACGCGCAGCAACACGCCGGCGTACTGAATCTGGCCGTCGAGGCCCGGATTGGCGCCAAGCGCGGCGCGCATCGCGCTTACCGCCTGCTGGGCATCGCCGATATCGACATAGGCGTCGGCGGCGACGCCGACCACGCCGATATTGCCGTTGGCACCGGCGATGATGCCGTCGAGGATGCGATGCGCCTCGTACAGACGTCCGCTGCGCGCCAACAGCACCGCTTGTTGCGCGTCGTTCTCCGCGATCCATTGGTGCGACATAGTGCCGAAATCGGCGACCGCCGTGTTCGGCGGGACGGCCCGCGCCAGCTGCGCGGCCTTGCGGTAGTCGCCGTGCTCGCCATACCAGATCGCGCCCGCCGCCAGCGTTTCGCCCGAGGGATGCGGCGCGGCGAGCATCGCGGCGATGGCGCGATCGGCGCCGCCGCGATCCCCTACACGGGACAAAAGGCGGGCGTAGTCGAGCTTGAACCAGGGATTGGCCGGATCGCGCGTCATCGCTTCGCGATAGGCTTGCAACGCGCCTCTGGTATCGCCGCGATTGACGGCGGCGCGCGCCTGTTCGGCGAGCGCGGCGGCCTGTTGCCGCGCGATGTCGGCGGGGTTCGGCACATAGACCGCTTCCGGCGCCACCGCCGCGAAGTGCCGTGCTTCCTTGGCGCGGCCGGTGGCGACCAACACCGCCGCCAGCCCTGAGGCGGCCTCGCGGTTATGCGGCTGCACCTCAAGCACATGACGGAAAATCTTTTCCGCCTCGCCCCACCGCTTGGTCTGGCGCGCGACCTCCGCCAGCACCAACTCGGCATTGGTGTCGCCCGCGATCGGATGCAACAGCGCCTCACGCGCCTTCGCCTCCGCTTCCTTGTAGCGATGCGCGCGCAGCGCCGCCTTCGCATCGGCGACATTGTCGAGATAGACGACGGAGGCCAGCGCGTCGCGCCATTTGGTCTCGCCCGCGGGCACCAAGGACACGGCGCGGGTCAACAAGTCGCGCGCCTCGTGCAGATTGCCCTCGCGCTCGCGCACCACGCCGAGGCCGCCATACGCGTCCGCGTCCTGCGGGTTGGCCTTGATCAGGGCCTGGAACATGTCGCCGGCCTCTTTCAGATGGCCGGCCTGGAGCGCCTCAAGCGCGCGGCGATGCGCGTCGTCGATGCCGAACTTTCCGACATTGGCCGGATTTTGCAAATCGGCGAGCTTCTTCGCGACCGCCGGGTCGTCGGCATGAGACGCGAGATAGTTCTTGTACAGCGGCACATCGGCCGGCGTGGCGCCGAGCCACATCAGCGCGTCGTGCCAGCCCTGATTGGCCTGGCGGCCGATCGACGGATCGCCCGCTAGCGACGCCATCATGGCGATGCCTTGCCGCCGCGTCGCCTCGTGATAGGTCAGGACGCGGGCATAGCCGTACTGAACGGAGAGATCGGTCGGCAGCGCCGCCGACAGCTCCTGCAATCCGCGCCGCGCCTCTTCCCACCCATTTTTCGTTCCCGCCAACGTCTCGTAATACTCGAGCGCCAGATCGGGCGGCGGCGGTTGGTTATTGAGCGCGCGCCGATAGACGGCAATGGCCTGATCGTACTGACCGGCGCGCGCCAGCCGGCGCGCTTCGTTGATGGTGTCGGGACTGACCGCGCCGACGGCGATCGCATGTTCGAGAACGGTGTTTTCGGGTCCGTTGGGATGGGCGGCCTTGAGTTGCGCCGCGTATGCGCGGGCCTTGTCGACATGGCCTTGCCGCGCTTCGATGATGCCGAGATGCAACAGCGCCTCGGCATTGCCCTGGTCCGAACTCAAGAAGTTTCTGCCAAGCGACTTCGGCCCGGGCCGGCTGATGCCGGTCCTCCCAATAACGGCCTTGCTCTTCCAGCGCTTTCTGCGCCGGGATTCAGTTGAGCGTAGGCGGTACCTGCCAGCAAGGCGCTCGCCAACGCGGCGAGCGCGATACCCCCAATACGCCGTCCTTCCCAAATGAACATGTGTTCTCTCTTCCCACGTCGGAACGGCCTTTTGTCTTAAGGTGATTCGGCCGTTTGGTAATGTTTTTGATGAGACTCACCGATTCGCCCCTTGTAACCGGCGGCGGGCTTTGACGCCCAGGACAACGAAAGCCACGGCCGCCATCGCCGCGCAGGCGGCGAACAGCAGGATGGCGATGACGATGGGTTGATCCGACAGGTTCCAGCGCAGCCAGGTCCACCGGTTGAGCGTGCCGACGTCGTACCGCCGGCTCATGCGGAAACTCTGCACGTCGTTGGCGCGGATCAGGACGAGATCGTCCTGAACTTTCGCCACGCGATCGCTGGTTTGCAGCATCCGGGCGGTCTGGGCGACCTGCTCGGGCGAGCTGCCGGTGATGGCGACCACGCTGCGTCCGTCGTTAAGCGGCGAACGGAACCCCATGATCGCGCCCTCGCCGCCGGGCTGCGCCGCGAGCCACTCGTTCACCTCGGCGACATGGCTGCGGCGGTTGCGCCAATCGAACAACAACTGGATCCGTTCCCACCAGCTGCGCTCGATCGCGCGCATTTCGCCGTTTTCGACGGCGATGCCGGAATGCGATGTCCAAGCGCCGAGCAGCGGCTGGCGCGAGAACGAGCCGATCAGCAACAGGTCGCGGTTGCCGACGTTGTTGACGTCGCCGGCCCGCACGACCGATGCCTGCAGCGTCGGATAGTCGGTGGCCTCGCCGAACAGCGCCATGGTGTCGAGATACGCCTCGGTATCGTCCGGCGTTACCTCATCCGGCATCACCACCGCGGTTTGCGACAGGTCGCTGTCCCGGGTGAAGGGGAAGCCGGCGTTGGCGAAGTACGACAGGTTGGGCATCGGCGCGTAGTGCGGCGACTGCGACAGATCGATCGTCGAATTGGGATCGATGTCCTCGACCAGCGTCGATGCCCGCGTCGCGTTGCATTGCGGCGACGGCGCCATGTCGAAATAGAAGCTCAACCGATTGCGGCCGGTGAGCAGAAACGGCGGAATGTCGACCGTGCCGTCGTGGCGCGCGCGGCCGGGATCGATCAGCGTTCCGGTTTCCGCCAACGGCACGCTCCGGAACGGCGTGTTGTTCAGCGTGACGTCGAGGCGCGAACGAGTGAGATCGACGATCGGCTCCGGCGTGACCGCGAACCGCAGCTTCATCGGAATGGTGGAGTCGATCCAGTTGAAGTAGTCCGGCGCGCTGCGGAAATCGAGGGTGATGGGTTCGGGACGGATGCCGTGCGAGCGCAAGCCGTCGGCGGTGGTGAGCTCGGAGAATTTCACCGGGTGGCTGTCGGAAATCCAACCCGGCGCGTCGTAAGGCCGCCGTTCGGTCGGCGCGGTCGCGGCAACCGCGGACACGGCGCCGCCCTTGTAGGCGCCGCGGCCGAGCGCCAGGCCTTGCGCCGCGATCTTGAGGTCGCCGGCATCGCGGCCCAACACCAACAAGAGCTTGCTGTCGGGGTCGGTCGGGTTCGGCACGATGGCGATCGTCGGACCGGCGGCGTGCGGCAGGGTCAATCCCGGCAGGGATTCATCGCCGGAAGCGAACACGATGGCGTTGCCCGGCGGCAAGGCGCCAAACATGGTCGGCAGATGCACGCCGCGATATCCCGCCATGCCGCCGAGCCAGGATGCGACGATACCCGAGGCTTCGAGCTCACCCGAGGACGGCGTCCGCGGAAACACGAAACTGGTCGCCAGGACGTGCGGGTCGCGTTCGTCAAAGAACGGCAGCGGCAGGATGGCGAGATCGTTCGCCAGCGGCAAATGCCCGGCGGTGATATCGACCGCGCTGCGCGGGCCGACCGTCATCCACGGGCCGCTATCGTTGACGGTGCACGACGCGAGCGGCACGCCCAACAATTTGAAGCTGACGCGGTTGTAATCGCCCAACAGGATCGGATCGATCGGCAGATCGACCGGGGTCGCGGTGTGGCGGTCGGAGCCGACATCGACGGTGCCGACCGAGTCGCCGTTCACGGTGACTTCGAGCTTGGTGTCGGCCGGAAAACCGGCGGAATTTTCCAGCATCAGCCGCAGCCGCGCCGCCGTGATCACTTCGTCGCGCCGCACCATGTAGGTGACGCCGCCCTCGGCGCTGCCTTCGACCAGCCGCAACCCTTGCGGCGCGCCGAGATCCTTGAACGCGTAGGACAGATAACCGCTCGTCGGAAACGGCGTTGGAGCGGTAGTTTGCGCGGCGGCGGGCGCCGGCTTCGCCGTCGATTGATCCGGCGACGCGGTCGGCGCGGGCGCGTTTTGCGCAGCCGACGTCGCCGTGGTAGCCGGCGTCGTGATCGGTGCGATCGTGGTCGATTGCGCGGCCGTCTGGCCGATGGCCGATGCCGCCGCGAGCGACGCGAGCAGCGCCAGGAGCGAGATCTTCATCATCGTGTCCCCTCCCGGCGACCGCGCGAGAACAGCACGCCCATGCCGACACCGAGAACGCGGACCATCGACCGGAACGGTCCCTCGATCGGGCCGTATTCCCAGCCGGTCCACGCGTCGCCGCGGCCAAGAATGGCGGCGACGAGAAGCTGCTCTTCTTCGAGGGTCAGCGGCGCGAATTGGACGCGCAACGGACCGCCGTTGCCGCCGATGACCGACGCCGGGAACAAGGCGTCCTGCGTGCCGCACGGCAAGCGCACCACGACTTTCTCCGCGTTGTCGGCGAGCGACGGGTCTTCCAAGCGGAACGCGCCGCCGCCCTTCGACAGATTGAGCGTCCAGGCGCCGGTCTGGCGGCCGTCCGGGAAGAAGATCGTCGCGGGCAGCTCGGCCTCGACGCGCACCGTCGAGCGAACCTGGCGCCGCTCACGGCCGACCGACAGCACCGCCAGCATCACGATCAGATTGAAGGTCGCCCAGGTCAGGTTGATCATGATCACGGCCTTGACGTCCGGCGGCACGCCCCACCACCAGCGCAGCGCGCCGAGCACGAGGCCGGCGACCAGCAGGACGCACACGATGATGTGCGGCCGCAGCAGCTTGGTGTCGAAGTAATCCTTCTCCACGACGCCGCCCTTCGAGGTGACGTTGAAGCCGCCGCCGGAGCGCGGCGCGATCAGCGTCTTCAGGGTCGGAATCAGCAGATGGAAGGCGAGCGACGTCTCGTAGATCTCGTTCCAGAACGAATGCCGGTACTTGCCCTGGACATAGGCGTTGGTGATCAGGGTATGGAACAGGTGAGGCCCGGCGAAGGCCAGCAGCAGGAACGCGCTGGTGCGGATGATGTTGATGTCGAGGATGAGATAGGCGAGCGGCGCCAGCAGGAACACCACGCGCGGCAGCGCGAACAGGAAATGCGCCATGGCGTTGAGGTAGCAAATGCGCTGGCCGAAGCTCAGCCCGCGCCCGAACAACGGATTGTCCATGCGCAGGATTTGAATCATGCCGCGCGCCCAGCGCATGCGCTGGCCGACATGGATGGCGAAACGCTCGGTCGCGAGGCCCGCCGCCAACGGCAGATCGAGATAGGCCGAGTTCCAGCCCTTGCGATGCATCTTCAGCGCGGTGTGCGCGTCCTCGGTCACGGTCTCGGTCGCGAAGCCGCCGACGCTTTCGAGCGCGCTGCGGCGCACCACGGCGCACGAGCCGCAGAAGAACGTCGCGTTCCAGAAATCGTTGCCGTCTTGAACCAGGCCGTAGAACAGGCGGCCCTCAGGCGGGACTTGGTGCTCGATGCGCAGATTGCGCTCGAACGGATCCGGCGAATAGAAATGATGCGGCGTCTGCACCACCGCCATGTTGGCCTGGCGCACGATCCAGCCGAGCGTCATTTGCAAGAAGCCGCGGGTCGGCACGTGATCGCAATCGAAGAACGCGATCACCTCGCCATGCGTGTGGACCATCGCGTTGTTGAGATTGCCCGCCTTGGCATGGGCGTTGTCGGCGCGGGTGGCGTAGCCGCAGCCCACGCTTTCGCAGAAGCGGCGGAAATCGGCGCGCCGGCCGTCGTCAAGGCACCAGACCTTGAGCTTGTCGCGCGGATAGTCCATCGACATCGCGGCGAAGATGGTGTCGCGCACGATCGACAGCGGCTCGTTGAACGTCGGGATGAAGACGTCGACCGTCGGCCACAGATTGGTGTCGTCCGGCAGCGGCACGGGACGGCGATGCAGCGGCCACGAGGTTTGGACATAGCCGAATGCCAGCACAAACAGCGCGTAGATTTCGGAGCCGAGCAGGATCCAGCCCAGCACGCTTTCCAGGGGGCTGGTGAAGCCGGTGGTTGCGGTGACGCGCCAGTAGATGTAGCGGCACGACACCGCCAGCGACATGAACGACATCGCCAACACCAGATAGCGGTTGGCGAAGCGCCGCATCACCAGGAGGCTGGCGCAGGTCGCGATGCCGAATAGGGCTTGCTCTTCGAGGCCCATCGGCGCGATCGCCACCAGCGCCAGCATGACCAGCGCCAAGGCGATGACGATGATAAATCCCAGGCCGGTCCGCGAGCGCTCGACGCCGGGCGGCGGCGCGGGGGTCTCGCGGGTCTGGGTTAGGCGTTCGGCAACGGCGCTCAGTTGACGTCTCCATTCGGCGAGCACAGGCGATCGACTTCGATCGCGAGCGCGACAAGGCTGCGGGCGGCCTTCGAGGTTTGATCTTGCAGAAGAACGGTGCGGCGCGAAGCCAGCGCCTCATCGACCGCTTCGTCGCGTTCGATGGTGGCGGCAAGCCTGTCGCCGAAGGTTTAACTCAACAGGGCGAGCACGCTGCGTTGCAGCCGCGCGCCCTCGTCGAACTGGTTGGCGACCACGATGGTCTTGGTGAGGATGCCGTCGTCCGCCAGGAAGGTTTCGGCGTCGGCAAGCGACAGCGCGGCATAAGAGCCCGCGTCGGTCGGCGTCGCGACGATCACGACGTCGGCGGCCTTGGCGAGACGGCGGGCCCCGGTCGACGGCAGCGACGGCGCGTCGACGATCACCATCCCGGTTTTCGCCGTCGCCGAGAGATGCTCGATCACGCGATCGGTATCGTCGGCCAGCAGGCCCGAGACGGAACCGGTCAGCGCCGCCGGTACGCGGCCGAATGGCATGACGTCAACGCCGGGCTCGGCGCCGTAGATCGCGTCCTTCCAGGAATCGCCCGACAGCATCCGCGCGGCGAAGCCCCCGCCCTCATAGGCGTCGAGCCCGAAGTGGAGTTTCAGCGAATCCTGCGGATTAAAATCGACCGCCGTGACATTCCAGCCGACGCTGCGCAGGCCGACCGCGAGATTGGCCACGAGCGTCGTCTTGCCAGCGCCGCCCTTGAACGAGGTGACTACGATCAGCGGCATCACCGGCCCCCTACGCGCTCGAAGAGACGCTCCGGCACGGTTTCGAGCGGGGCCCATTGCTGCGGTCGCGGCTCGACGGTGACCGCGTTGTCGCGTCCGGCCGCGCTGCCCGCGCGGCGGTCGCCGTCGGCTGCGGCGTCAACGGCGCGAGCCGCCGCTGTGTCGGGACCTTGAGCGGCGGCGGGGCGGGTGCGGTTTCGACCGCCGGCGCCGCGAAGACCGTGGGCTGAAAGGTTTGCGGCTTGCCGGTCTGTTCCGCGCGCCGAAACAGCTGCTCCAACGGGCTGAGCTGGTGCGACGGCGCTTCCGGCTCCGGTTCCGGCGCGAATGCCGGCTCGGGTTGGAACAGCGGCGCCGGCGCGACGGGCGCCGCGGCCTGTATCGGCTCCTCGACCGGCATCATCATGTGATGCGCGGGCCGTGTCGGCGCGGGCCGCGCGGGGGTGAGCATGGCCAGAAGCGGCCAATCCTCGACCGCGTGGGCGGCATCCGCCGCGATCGTCGGGTCCGTCGGCGCCGCCGCCGCGACCGCCAAGCGTTGGAACAAAGTGTCGATCTCGCCGCTGCGATGGCTCACGCTGATGCCCTCTCTCTGCAAACCGGGACGCAATACTGGTGACGCCCGGGAATAACACTAATCACTGTTCGCTCATCTCTACGAATACTCAAGAAAGTTGGGTAAAATTATAATTTACCGATGTTTCTCCTGGAAACGCGCCAAAAAATCCTTCGGCACTATTAGCCGAAAGATTCCTAACATTTGATGAATATTTGACGAAACCGGCGGCGGCGCGGGGGAGAGTTGGCGTCCCCAACGGGGATCGAACCCGTGTTTTCGCCGTGAAAGGGCGATGTCCTGGGCCGCTAGACGATGGGGACATCGAGGGCCGCTCGCGCCGAGGGTCTAACGATCCAGGGGTAATAAATCAAGGCCAGCCCGGCCGCTGTCCCCGACGCCGTGTCCGCGGCCATGAATCCGGGTCCGCGGCATCCCGGTCTTTTGCTACCTATTGGTGCCCCGCCGACGCCCACCACGCGCATCTAGTTCCCCCGTGCTGCGAAATTAGTTCAAGCAGGTGGTCCATCATGCTGATTCCCGGGGGTGGGCGGGTCAATGATTGAAGCGAATCGGCAACTGTTCGCCAGGGACGATTTATTCGCTAAAACAAAGGGTTAGAATGGGCAAGCAGACCTGTTTTTTGGCGGTGCGGCGCCGCGGATACGTTCCCGAATTTACGCAAAAGCATTGACCCGGGTCGGTTTTCCCGCCAACTCGCCAGGCCCAATTCACGATGCGGCTGGCGCCGGCTGCAGGTCGGACAGAGCCGGCGACGGCTCGCGCCATGATTGTCGTTCTTGCGCCAGCCAAGATTGAAACATGGCGACGTTCCACAATGCGTAACCCCAGTCCCATTCCCGGTCGCGATGGTCGCGCCAGCGCGCGCCGATCGCGGCGGGATCGAAGTAGCCGTCGCGCCGGAGGGTGTCGGGTGCGATCAGGTCGTCGAGCCATTGCCGCAGCGGACCGCGCAGCCAATCGTCGAGCGGCACCATGAAACCCTGCTTCGGCCGCTCGATCAGTTCCTTCGGCACGTAGCGGTAGAGGATTTGGCGCATCGCCCATTTCGTCACGTTGCCGCGCAGCTTCATATCGAACGGCAGGCGGAACGCGAACTCGACGATGTGATGATTGAGCAGCGGCACCCGCACCTCAAGGCTCACCGCCATGCTGGCGCGATCCACCTTGGCGAGAATGTCGTCCGGCAGATAGATCATCAAATCGTTGAGCATCATGCGCTCGGCCAGGTGCGGAAACGCCCGCGCCAGCGCCGGATCGGTGAGCGACAGCGGCGGCTCGTGCGCGCCCAGGACCACGCTCTCCGGATCGTTCCAAATCGAGACGATTTCGCGATGAAATTCGCCGCTCGCCGAACTCTCGAACAACCGCCCCAGCTTTTTCAGCGACTGCCCCGGACGTCGCGGCCGCTCGCTCGGTGGCAGCAGCGTCATGATCGCGCTGGCGACGCTGTTCGGGACCGCCGACATCAGCGCGCCGGCGCCACGGCGCATCGAATTGGGCAAGGGTTGGATGGCGCGATTGAGCGAGCGCGCCCAGCGATAGCGCGGATAGCCGGCAAACATCTCGTCGCCGCCATCGCCGGACAGCGCGACGGTGACATGCTCGCGCGCCAGCCGCGACACGAGATAGGTCGGGATCTGCGACGAGTCGGCGAACGGCTCGTCGTACCAAATCGGCAAATTCGGAATCACCTCGCGGACGTTTTCGTCCGAGACATAGAGTTCCGTGTGTTCGGTGCCGATATGTCGAGCGACCGCGGCGGCGTGACGCGCCTCGTTGAAGCCTTCGGCATTGAAGCCGATGGTGAAGGTCTTGATCGGGCGCTCGCTGTTGGCCTGCATCAGCGCCGTGACCAACGAGGAATTGATGCCGCCCGACAGAAACGCGCCGAGCGGCACGTCCGAAACCATTTCGTTCCTCACCGAGCGCATCATCAAGTGCTCGAGCATCGCGACGCGATCCTCGTCCGAACCCGGCACCGGATCGTCATGAGCGGTCTCGGCGATCTCCCGCACGTCCCAGTAACGTTCGATCTTGGGGTCGATGCCGCGGCGGTAGGTCAGCAGCGCGCCGGTCTCGAGCTTCCAGACGTTGCGATAGATGCTGTAAGGAGCCGGGACATAGCCGTAGCGCATGAACAGCGCCACCGCGTCGCGGTCGATCTCGCCGCGCCAGGCGGGGTGACGACGCAGCGCCTTCAGCTCCGAGCCAAAGAGAAACACCCCGTCCGGCGTCAAACCCCAGTACAGCGGCTTGATGCCGGCGCGGTCGCGCGCCAAGGTCAGTTTGCGTTCCTGGCGATCCCAGATCGCCATGGCGAACATGCCCTCGCACGCGGCGATTGCTGGGCGCTCGCCCCACAACGCGACCGCCTCAAGCAGCACCTCGGTGTCGGAATGGCCGCGCGGAGTCACGCCCTCCTGCGCCAGCCGCGCCTTCAATTCCTTGAAATTGTAGATTTCGCCGTTGAAGACGATGACATAGCGGCCGCTGGCCGAAACCATCGGCTGATGACCCAAGGGACTGAGATCGATGATCGACAACCGGCGGAAGCCCAAGGCCACGCCGGCCTCCGGGTCGACCCAAGTCCCGCCATCGTCCGGTCCGCGGTGGTAAAGCGTCCACGCCATGGCGCCGACGATCGCCTCGCGGGTCTGCCGTGTCGCGGGTCGAAAATCGATATAGCCGGTCAACCCGCACATGCGGAAACTCTCCTGGCACAGGGCGTTGCGCCGAAGCTAAGGAAATACCGTAAACAATTCCTCAATTCGGATGTCAGCCCTGGGCCGGCGCGGCGTCATCAACCAAAAGCTGCGGTTCCTCCCGCCCTTGCCAGCGATTGACCCGGAGCTTTCCGGCGACGTGGATGGTCGAACCACGAGCGGCCATCAGCGTCTCGCCCAGCCCGTTCTCGCCGGCGCGGAACAACATCGCCCGGACCCGGGAGCCGCCGGCCGGATCGCCGAGGACGAGACGCAGATGCTGTTCACCGACCGGCTCGGCATGCAGCAGCCGCGCGTGACCGAGCGCGAACCGCGGCTCGGCGTTGCCGGTGCCGAATGGACCGAGACGTTCCAGTGTCTCCGCCAGCTCCAGCGTCGCCGCGCCCGGCGCCACCATGCCGTCGATGCCGAGTTCCGGCTGCAAATCGGCGGCATCGGCCGGGATGCGCAATTGCGCTTCGAGAAAATCGCGCAGCCGCTCGACGCCGTCGCGCGCCACCGTGAAACCCGCGGCCATGGCATGGCCGCCGCCGTTGATCAGCAGGCCTGCCTGTCGTGCCGCGATAATCGCGGGACCGAGCGCGACGCCGGGCACCGAACGGCCCGACCCTTTGCCGATCGCGCCGTCGAAGGCGATGACGCAGGCCGGCCGGTTGTAGCGCTCGCGCAATCGGCCGGCGACGATGCCGATGACTCCGGCGTGCCAGCCTTCCTTCGCGGCAATGACGATCGTACCGCGCGACGTCGCCGCCGCGTCGACTGTCGCGATCGCATCGGCAAGCACGGTCGCTTCGATCTCCCTGCGCTCGCGATTGAAGGCGTCGAGACGTTGCGCCAGCGCGCGGGCTTCGATGGGATCGTCGCACGACAAGAGGCGCGCGCCCAATTCGGACTCGCCGACGCGGCCGCCGGCATTGACGCGTGGCCCAAGCACAAAGCCGGCATGGTAGACGTCGAGCCGTTCCTCGACCCCGGCGACGTCGGCGAGCGCGGCCAGCCCGACATTCTGGCGGCGCCGCATCACCTTGAGTCCCTGCGCCACGAGGGCGCGATTGACTCCGGTCAGCGGCACGACGTCGCAAATCGTGCCGAGCGCCACGAGATCGAGCCACGACAGCAGATCGGGCTCGCCGCGCGGCGGCAAATCGGCCGCGCTCGCGCAGCGCACGATTGACTCCGACGACGAGCAGGAACGTGACGCCGACCGCCGCGAGCATCGTGTGCGCGCCGTTCTCGTCGAGCCGGTTGGGGTTCACCACCGCGACCGCGGCCGGCAAGCTCGGCTCGCCGACATGGTGATCGATCACGATGACGTCGAGGCCGGCGCGGGCGGCGGCGGCGAGCGGCGCATGGGCGGTGACGCCGCAATCGACGGTGACGACGACGCCGGCGCCCTGTTCCTTCAGCTTCAACAGCGCCGCTTCGTTCGGCCCGTAGCCTTCGCGCTGCCGATCCGGAATATACGTGACGCTGCGGCCGCCGGCCGCGGCAATGAACCGGCGCAGCAGCGCCGCGGAGGTCGCGCCGTCGACATCGTAGTCGCCGAAGATCGCAATGGTCTCGCCGCGCTCGATGGCCTGGACGAGACGCTCAACCGCGCGGTCCATATCCTTGAACATCGCGGGATCGGGCAACATTTCGCGCAACGTCGGCGCCAGGAATTGCTCCGCGTCGTCAAGCGCGACGTTGCGCGCCGCCAACACGCGGCCGACGATCTCCGGCACCCCCAGCCGCTGCGCGAACGCCAACGCGGCGCGGTCGCCGCCGCCGCGCGGCCGCCACCGCTTGCCGGTGAAGGAGCGTGAAACGCCTAAGAAACCGTCGGTTTGGTTCAAACTCTTTTTCCTCGTCGTCCCTGCGATCCCCCGGTCAGGCCGGGGAGGGACTCAGGGCAACCGCACGCCGTCGATCCTGGATTCCCGCTTTCGCGGGAATGACGATACTGGGATGATTCGAACTAAATTGAAACTGGCGCAATCATCGCGAGAACGCCGCCATGTCGCGGTTGCGGGAAAAATCGTGAGTCGCCTCGATGATCCGCACCGTGCCCGTCTTCGATCGCATCACCAGCGATTGCGTCGTGGCGCCGCCGGAAAGCCGCTTCACGCCGCGCAACATGCTGCCGTCGGTCACCCCGGTAGCGGCAAACAGGACATCGCCTTTGGCGAGGTCGGTCAGACCGTATTTGCGGTTCAAGTCCGTGATGCCGACGCGCTTCGCGCGAGTGCGCTCGTCGTCGTTGCGGAACAAGAGCCGCCCCTGCATGTGGCCGCCGATGCAGCGCAGCGCCGCCGCCGCGAGTACGCCTTCGGGCGCGCCGCCGGAGCCGACATAGAGATCGATGCCGGTATCGGGCCGCGTGGTCGCGATCACGCCGGCGACATCGCCGTCCGAGATCAGCATGATGCGCGCCCCGGCCTCGCGCACCTTGGCGATCAGCTCCGCGTGGCGCGGGCGGTCGAGGATGCACACCATCATGTCGGCGACCTCGCGCTTCTTCGCCTTGGCGAGGTTCTTGAGATTGGTTGCCGGCGTCTCGTCGAGATCGACAACTTCGCCGAGACCACCGCCGATTGCGATCTTGTCCATGTAAACGTCCGGCGCGTGCAGCAACCCGCCGCCTTCCGAGATGGCGAGAACGGCGAGCGCGTTCATATTGCCCTTGGCGGTGAGCGTGGTGCCCTCCAGCGGATCGAGCGCGATGTCGAGCTTCGGTCCGGTGCCGGTACCGACCTGTTCGCCGATATAGAGCATCGGCGCTTCGTCGCGTTCGCCCTCGCCGATCACCACGGTACCGCGGATGGGCAGCGCGTTGAGCGCGCGCCGCATGGCATCGACGGCGGCCTGGTCGGCCGCCTTCTCGTCGCCGCGCCCGATCAGAAGCGATGCTTGCAGCGCAGCCGCCTCGGTGACGCGCACAGCTTCGATGGTCAGCACGCGGTCCATCGCGGTTTCTTCGGCCATGGTTCCCTCGTATCAGAGATTCTCGATGCGAATCAAACAGGGCGGTTCAAGCACCGTGTCCAGCTTGCCGATCGTCGCGACCGCGCGCAGCATCGCCGCCTCCTCGGTCTCGTGCGTGGTGATCACCACCGGCACCGCCTCGCCCGCCTCGGCGCGGCCGCGCTGCAACATCTGCTCCATCGACACTTGCTGGTCGCGCAGGGCGGCGGCCACGTCGGCGATGACGCCGGGGCGATCCGACACCATCAGGCGCATGTAATAGGCGCCGCGATGCCGCGCCATCGGCGCGGTCCTGGCGGCTTGAAGCGCGCTCGCCGGCACGCCGAACCCGGGCGCGCCGCGGCCCGCCGCAATGTCGATCAGATCGGCGACCACGGCCGATGCCGTCGGTTCGGCGCCGGCGCCCCGCCCCTCCAGCATCAAGCGGCCGACCGCGTCGCCCTCCACCACGACGGCGTTGAACACGCCTTCGACATGCGCGATCGGCGCCGCTTGCGGCACCATGCAGGGGTGGACGCGCTGTTCCAAGCCATGAGCGGTCGGCCGGGCCACGCCCATCAGCTTGATGGTGTAGCCGAGCGTCGCCGCGTATTCGATGTCCTGCGCGGAGACGTGGCGAATGCCTTCGACGTGGATGCCGTCGAGATCGACCGCGCTGCCGAACGCGACCGCGGCGAGCAGCGCCAGCTTGTGCGCGGTATCGATGCCGTCGATGTCGAAGCTCGGATCGGCCTCGGCGTAGCCGAGACGTTGCGCATCCGCCAGCACCTCGGCGAAGCCGCGCCGCTCGTCGCGCATCTGCGTCAGGATGTAGTTGCAGGTGCCGTTCAAGATGCCGTAGATACGCTGGACCCGGTTTCCCGCGAGACCTTCGCGCAGTACCTTCAGGATCGGAATGCCGCCGGCGACAGCGGCTTCGAAACCGAGCGAGACGCCGCGCGCCTCGGCTTGCCTCGCGATCTCCGTGCCGTGATGCGCCAGCAGCGCCTTGTTGGCGGTGACGACATGCTTGCCATGCTCGATCGCGGCCTCGATCGCGCGCCGCGCGGCGCCTTCGCTGCCGCCGATAAGCTCGACCACGACATCCACTTTCGGCAGCGCCGCCAACGCGGCCGCGTCGTCGTGCCAAGAAATACCGGCAAGATCGATGCCGCGGTGGCGCTTCCTGTCGCGCGCGCTGACGGCGACGACCTCGAGCTTGCGTCCGGCGCGACGCGCGATCGGCTCGGCATTGTCGCGCAACAGCGCAAACGTCCCGGCACCGATCGTGCCAAGCCCGGCGAGCGCGATGCGTAGCGGCGCACTCATCCCCCGTCTCCGCGCGCTTTATTCTCTAATATTCGACAAAGACTTCCGCCCGATCGGACGAATTGACATTGGCCTTGGTTTCGATGTCGATCCGGCTCGGCGGCACGCCGAGCTTGGCGAGTTCGATGCCGACCGCCTTGGCATTGTCGAGCGCGGCGTTGAAGCTTTGGAATTCGCGCTGCGCCATGTCGCCCCCCGCCGGCGCGCCGCCGTAACCGACGATGCGAATACGCGCATGATTGCGTTCGGCAAGTTTGGCCACTTCGACCAGGCGATTATGATCCGCCGGCAGGATGCGCGCGCGGAACGGACCGGGCGAGAACTTGATCTCCGTGGTCTGGCTCTTGCGCTAGACTCTTGGACGTCTCGACATCGGAGCGCGACGGCGCTGCCGCCGCAACCTCTTCCGACGGTTCCCGGTGCGCCGTTTGCTTCGGCGCGTTCGGCGTATTGGCCGGCTGCGGCGGCGCCGCTCGCGATTCTTCCCCCTCCGGCAGCGCGCCGATGGTCGGCGGCCGCAGCGACGATTCATCCGGCGGCGCTTCCGAGCCGCGCTTGGCCTGTTGTTTCTTCCGGGCGTCGTCCTTGCTTTTGGCCTGATCCTTTTTCTTCTTTTCGGCGGGCGGAGAAGCCGTCGCGGCCGCCCGTTTCGCCGGCGGCGTAGGAGCGGCGGATGGTGTTACCGCCGCCATCTGCTGCACTTTGGGCGCGGGTGCCGGAGCGGGCGCCGGCGCCGCCGTCTGTGCCGTTTTCGCTGTCGGCGCCGGCAGGGTTTCTTGCTTCACCGGCGTCACCGGCGCGGCGGCGACTTTGGGCGTGGTCACCGGCGCCGGCGTTGGGGCGGCGGCAACCTTCGGCGCAACCGCCGGCGCGGAAGCGAGTTTCGGTTCCGGCATCGCGGGCTCCGGCTCCGGCGGCGCGATCGCCTGCAAATTCTGGCCGGCACGCAATTGCTCGTCGGTGTATTGGGCGTTCTGCCGGTCGGCGACGAGGCTCTGCGCCATTTTTTCGCGGTCGGCCTTGGTGATGGCGTTTTCCGGCAGCTTCGGCACGCTGGCAAGATTGGGATACGGCTCCTTGCTGCCCTGGGCGACGTTCTTGGAGTTGGCCGCCTGATCCTTGGGATCGTTGATCGAATTGCCGGACAGGTCGCGGTACCATTCGATCGGGTCCATTCCCGACGATTTCGTGTCGCCGCAACCGGCAAGACCGATGGCCGCGGCGGCCATCAGCATTGCCGCCGTCACGCCGGCGCGATATTGGCGTCCCTTAACCATCGTCTCGATCCGCATCCTCGTTACCGCACGCATCCAACCACCTGTCCTATATAGTTCAACGAGCAAGGTACGCTGTCTATTCGATTTGCGGGCGGGTCGCCATTATATTAGGTGCAAGCCGCACCGCCTTCCCCTAACCCTAGAACCAAGTTGTGCACCCGC
This sequence comes from uncultured Alphaproteobacteria bacterium, assembly GCA_963729845.1. GTDB lineage: Bacteria > Pseudomonadota > Alphaproteobacteria > ATCC43930 > CGMCC-115725 > JAATGI01. The sequence continues at coordinate 126,802 of CAVSQC010000038.1, read as the reverse complement.
CGAGGACGAGTTGATGAACGATACCGACCGCCCCGAAATCAAGCTACCCGACCCGGCCGAATGGTCGCGCAGCATGGCGGAGATCGCGCAGCGCAGCCAGCGCCTCGTGCTCGATTTCTTGGAGCGCCAATCCACCGACTCGCCGGTTCCGGTCGACCCCTTAAACATCGCCGGGGCGTTTGTCGAGATGACGCAGAGGTTAATGGCAGACCCGGCCAGGCTGCTCCAGGCTCAGTTCTCATTGTGGCAGGACTATCTTGCGTTGTGGCAGCGCACGACCCAGCGCATTCTCGGCGGCGAGCCGGCGCCCGCGGTCGCCGAACCGTCCGCCGGCGACCGGCGCTTCAAGGATCAAGCCTGGAGCGACAGCGCGGTCTTCGATTTCATCAAGCAATCCTATCTCCTGACCGCGCGCTGGATGCAGAACACCGTGCGGCAGGTCGACGGCCTCGACGACAAAACGGCGCGGAAGGTCGACTTCTATACCAGGCAGTTCGTCGACGCGATGGCGCCGTCGAACTTCGTGCTGACCAATCCCGAGGTGCTGCGCGCCACGATGGAGACCGGCGGCGAGAATCTGATCCACGGGCTCGAGCACATGCTCGAGGATCTGGAGCGCGGCAAGGGCCGGCTCCTGATCAAGATGACCGATCTCGCCGCGTTCAAGATCGGCGAAAACATCGCGACCGCGCCGGGCAAGGTCGTTTACCAGAACAACTTGTTGCAGCTGATCCAATATTCGCCGACCACCGAAACGGTGCAGCGCCGGCCGCTCCTCATCATCCCACCCTGGATCAACAAATATTACATCCTCGATCTGCGGCAGGATAACTCGTTCGTGCGTTGGGCCGTCCGCCAAGGCCACACCGTCTTCATGGTATCCTGGGTCAATCCCGACGAGCATCTCGCCGGCAAGACCTTCGAGGATTACATGCTGGAAGGCCCGCTGGCGTGCCTCGACGCGATCGAGAAGGCGACCGGCGAGCGCGAGGTCAATGTCATCGGTTATTGCCTCGGCGGCACGCTGCTCGCCGCGACCTTGGCTTACATGGCGGCGAAGGGCGACGACCGGTTCGTGTCGGCGACGTTCTTCGTCTCCCTGACCGACTTCAAGGAAGCGGGCGAATTGTCGGTGTTCATCGACGAGGCGCAACTCGAGTTCCTCGAAGACCGCATGAAGGAGCATGGCTATCTCGAAGGCTCCGACATGGCGACGACCTTCAACATGCTGCGCGCCAACGATCTGATCTGGTCGTTCGTCGTGAACAACTATCTGCTCGGCAAGGAACCGTTCCCGTTCGACCTGCTCTACTGGAACAGCGATTCCACGCGCATGCCCGCGTCGATGCACAGTTTCTATCTGCGCAACATGTATCAGGAGAACAAACTGGTGCAGCCGGGCGGCATCACGCTGGCCGGCGTGCCGATCGATCTGCGCAGGGTGACGATCCCGACCTTTTTCCTGTCGACCAAGGAAGACCATATCGCGCCGTGGAAATCCACCTATGCCGCGACGCAGATCTTCACCGGGCCGAAGAAATTCGTGCTGTCGGCCTCGGGCCATATCGCCGGCGTGGTCAATCCGCCGCCGAGGACAAAGTACGGGCATTGGGAAAACGACAAGCTGCCGCCCAACCCCGACGATTGGTTCGCCGGCGCAACCTTTTCGGCGGAATCGTGGTGGCCGGTCTGGGAAGCATGGACCGCGCAATATGGCGGCGAGCAAGTTCCGGCGCGCAAACCCGGCGGCGGCAAACTCAAGGCCATCGAGGACGCGCCCGGCTCCTATGTGCGGGTGACCGCCAGCTGAATGCCGGCGACTCTCTGCCGCGACTGCGCGCATTGGGACGACCGCGATGTCGTCCGTTGCGGCGAGTGCGGCTCGGAGCGATTGATCAAGCATGCCGAACTTGCCGAACTCGCCATCGCGCATATCGATTGCGACGCGTTCTATGCGTCGGTCGAGAAGCGCGATAATCCCAGCCTCAAGGACAAGCCGGTCATCGTCGGTCACGAGGGCGGGCGCGGCGTGGTGCTGACCGCCTGCTATGTCGCCCGCAAATTCGGGCCGCGCTCGGCCATGCCGATGTATCGGGCGCTGGAAATGTGCCCTCATGCCGTCGTCGTGCGGCCCGACATGGCGAAATACAAATCGGTCAGCAATGAAATCCGCGGGCTGTTCCTGCAGGCGACGCCGCTGGTCGAGCCGCTGTCGCTCGACGAGGCGTATCTCGATCTGTCGCCGGAAGCGCGCCGCTACGATCGGCCGCCGGCGTTGCTGCTGGCGCGGCTCCAGCGCGCGATCGAGCGCCGCATCGGCGTCACCGTCACGGTCGGACTGAGCTACAACAAATTCCTGGCGAAGCTCGGCTCGGGACAGCACAAGCCGCGTGGCTTCACCGTGATCGGCCGCGCCGAGGCAAAGGCATTTCTGGCGAAGTTGCCCGTCGACGCGATTCACGGCGTCGGCGCCGCCACCGCCCGGCGCATGGTCGAAGCCGGCCTCACCACCATCGCCGATCTTCAGGAACTGCCGGAAGAAGCGCTGGTGACGCGCTTCGGCAAATTCGGACGCAGGCTGGCGCGACTGGTGCAGGGCGAGGATTCCCGCACCGTGTCGCCGGACCGCGAGACCAAGAGCGTATCGACCGAAAACACCTTCGCCCGGGACCTTAGGGCGTTCGAGCCGCTCGCCGCGGAACTGACGGAGCTGGCCGAACATCTGGCGGCGCGCCTCGAGCGGGCGCAACTCGCCGGACGCACCATCGTGCTCAAGCTCAAGACCGGCGATTTCAAGAGCCTGACGCGGCAGACACGCCTCGCCCATCCGACGCGGCGCGCCGACGTGATCCTCGATGCCGGGTTGACCTTGCTGCGCCGCGAGGTCGGCACGCACGCCTATCGCCTTATCGGCATCGGCGTATCCGACGTGGCGCCAGCCGCCGAGGCCGACCCGCCGGATTTGTTCAAGGATGTATAAGAAGAAAATTGAACCGCGAACGCGCCAAGGCACCAGGTCAAAGAAATCGTCTTGGCCCGCTTTAGGCGGGCCATCCACGAATTTTGATTTTTTTCCTTTGCCAAAATATTCGTGGATGCCCCGGCCGAGCCGGGGCATGACGGTATCAGGATATTTCTCTTGGTGTCTTGGTGCCTTGGTGGTTCAACCTTGGTCTTATGGGGGAAACGACGACGAAGCCTGTGCCGATCAAAATCGTGGTCGTGACCATGTTCGATCCGCCGCCGGAAGCGGGGAACTGGCCCAGCGAATTGATGCGCTGGGTCGAGCGCGTACCGTTGCCGGACCGTGTCGCGTTTCCGCTGGGCGACCGCGATCTTCGGCTTAACCGCGACAAAGGCGTGCTCGCCGTGGTCACCGGCGTCGGCAATACCAAGGCCGCGGCGACGATCATGGCACTCGGCCTCGATCCGCGCTTCGATCTCGGCCGCGCCTATTGGCTGGTCGCCGGCGTCGCCGGTGCCAATCCCGCACTTATGTCGCCCGGCTCGGCGGCCTGGATCGATTGGGCGATCGACGGCGATCTCGCGCACGACATCGACCCACGCGAAATGCCAGCCGACTGGCCGACGGGCCGATTGCCGCTCGGCAAGTCGGCGCCCTACCAGCAGCCGCCATCGACCCTGACCGCGACGATGGCGTGGCGCCTCGATCCGGCGCTGGTCGATTGGGCCTACCGCCTGACCCGGACCATCGCTTTGCCCGGGGCGTCCGTGCTCAAGGGCGCGGTCCTGGCGGGCAACAGCCTGTGGCACGGCGCGCTCCTCAATCGTTGGGCCGAGGATTGGGTGACGTATTGGACCAACGGCGAAGCGCGCTTTACCGTCAGCGCGATGGAAGATGCCGGCATCGTCTCGTCGCTGCGGGCGCTGGGGCGCGCCGGCCGCGCCGACCCCGAGCGGCTGCTGATTTTGCGCACCGCGTCGAACTACACCGTGCCGCCCGACGGCGTCAGCGCGGCGGCGAGCCTCGCCGGCGAAATGCGCGACGGCTTTTCCGCCTACGCGCCGGCGCTCGAAGCGGCGTGGCGCGTGGGGTCGGCGGTGACCGATAATATCCTGGCGAATTGGCATCTCTATTCGAACGAGCGACCGACATGAGCGACAGCGACATCACCCCTGCCCTGCTGACGGAGTTCGCCGGGTTCGACACGCCGACGATCTGCAACGCGCTCGAAGTCGTGGCGCCGGAGCGGCGGACTTTCGGCTTCACCGTCGAGCCGCTGCAATGTCTCTATCCGTCGCTGAAGCCGATCGTCGGTTTCGCCCGGACCGCGACGGTCCGCTCGGTCGCGCCGCAGAACCTGTCCGCCGCGGAAGCACGGACGCGGCGCCTCGCCTATTACCAATATGTCGGCGAAGGCGGACCCAAGCCGGCGATCTCGGTGATCCAGGATCTCGACGGCAGCCGCGCCGGCTTCGGCTCGTTCTGGGGCGAGGTCAATTCGCATCTTCACAAAGGTCTGGGCTGCCTCGGCGTCGTCACCGACGGCAGTGTTCGCGATCTCGACGCCAACGCGGCCGGCTTCCAGATGCTGTGCCGCATGGTGGTGCCGTCGCATGCCCATGTTCACATCGTCGATTTCGGCGGCACGGTGACCGTGGCCGGCATGTACGTGGCGAGCGGCGACCTGGTGCATGCCGACCGGCACGGCGCGGTGGTCGTCCCCTCCGCCGTCGCGGCCAAGATCGGCGACGCCGCGCGACTGATCGCCCGGCGCGAGGCGGTGCTGATCGGCGCCAGCAAGGAGCCGGGATTCGATTTCGAGCGGTTGCGCAAGGCGTTCGGCGACGCCAACGAGATTCACTGAGGGAGGAACATGATGATCAGAACAATCCTTGCCGGCGTCGCGATCGCGCTGGCCGGCGCCGGCGCCGCGTTCGCGGAAAACGCGCCCGGCGTCACCGACGCCGAAATCAAGCTCGGCCAGACCATGCCCTATAGCGGCCCGGTGTCGCCCTATGCCGTGATCGGCAAGGTCGAGGCTGCCTATTTCAACATGATCGACGATCAGGGCGGCGTGAACGGCCGCAAGATCGTGTTCGACAGCGTCGATGACGGTTTCAATCCGGGCAAGACGGTTGAGCTGACGCGCAAGCTCGTTGAACAGGATCATGTCGCGTTCATCTTCGGTTCGCTCGGCACGCCGACCGGCATCGCGGTGCGCGGCTACCTCAACAGCCACAAAATCCCGCAGCTGTTCCTGGCCACCGGCGCCAATGCGCTGGGCGACCCCGCGAAATTCCCGTGGACCATGCATTTCAACCCGAGCTACCGGACCGAGGCGCAGATTTACGCCAAATATATTCTGAAGGAGAAACCGACCGCCAAGCTTGCCGTCCTCTACGAGGACGACGATCAAGGCCGCGACTATCTGCGCGGCATCAAAGATGTGTTCCGCGACAAGTATGACGGCATGGTGGTGGCAGCGAGCTACGAAACGTCCGATCCGACCGTCGACACGCAAGTCATTACGCTGCAAGGCTCGGGCGCGCAGATTTTTTTCATCGGCGCGACGGCGCGGTGGTCGGCGCAGGCAATCAAGAAATCGTCGGAGATCGGCTGGAAGGCGCTGCGCATCGTCGATCTCAATTCGACGTCGATCGCCGGGACACTGAAGCCGGCCGGCCTGGAGAACTCGATCGGCCTGATCACCGCGGCCGCCTACAAGGACCAGACCTCGCCGCAATGGAAGGACGATCCCGACCTCGCGGTGTGGAACAAGTTCCTCGACAAATATATGCCGAACGCCGACCGCAAGGACGGCGGCGTGCTGTACGGCTATTCGGTGGCGCAGACCATAATCCAGGTGCTGAAACAGTGCGGCAACGACCTGTCGCGGGACAACATCATGAAACAGGCGGCGAACCTACACCATTTCCATGCCGCGGCGCTCCTGCCCGGCATCGACATCGACACCAGCCCAACCAACTACCATCCCATTCGCGGCTTGGTGCTCGGCCGCTTCGACGGCAAGAGCTGGGTCAACTTCAGTGACGTCATCACGGCGGACTGACGCGAAAACAAGGAAAAAGACGAACCACCAAGACGCCAAGGCACCAAGATAGAAACTGAGGATAGCAACCGTCTTGGCCCGCTCTAGACGGGCCATCCCCGAATTTTTGTTTATCGAAAAAGTGAAAACTCATGGATGCTCCGGCTGTGCCGGGGCATGACGATTTGTTTTGGCTTCTTAGTGCCTTGGTGTCTTGGTGGTTCGATCTTTTCTTCTCAGAACGTCACCCGGTCGCCACCTTTCAGATCGAGCATCGCGCGCGCCTCCTTCGGCGTGGCGATGTCGAGCGACAGGTTCTCGAGGATCGAACGGATGCGGCGCACCTGCTCGGCGTTCGATTTCGCCAGCTGGCCCTTGCCGATATAGAGCGAATCCTCGAGGCCGACGCGGACATTGCCGCCCATGATCGCCGCCATGGTGATCAGCGGCAATTGATGCCGCCCGCCCGCGAGCACCGACCAGCAATAATCGTCGCCGAACAGTTTGTCGGCGATGGTCTTCATGTGGACGACGTTCTCGTGGTCGGGACCGATGCCGCCGAGAATGCCGAAGATCGTCTGCACGAACAGCGGCGGCTTGACCAGGCCGCGGTCGAGGAAGTGCGCGAGATTGTAGAGGTGGCCGACATCGTAGCACTCGAACTCGAAGCGCGTGCCGTGCGCCTCGCCGAGATTTTTGAGGACGTATTCGATGTCCTTGAACGTGTTGCGGAAGATGAAGTCGCGCGAATTCTCGAGATGCTGCCGCTCCCACGCGTAGGTGAATTCCTTGTAGCGGTTGAGCATCGGGTAGAGCCCGAAATTCATCGAACCCATGTTGAGCGAGCACATTTCCGGCGACGCCGCGAGCGGCGCCGCCAGGCGCTCCTGCAAGCTCATGCCGTGGCCGCCGCCGGTGGTGATGTTCACCACCGCGTCGGTCGCCTGCTTGATGCGCGGCAGGAACTGCATGAACACGGCGGGGTCGGGCGTCGGCCGCCCGTCCTTCGGCGTCGCGCGCATGAAGATGAAGGATCGCGGCGCCGGCCTCCGCCGCCTCGATCGCTTGCGCCGCGACCTCATCGGGCGTCAGCGGCAGATAGGGCGACATGGTCGGCGTGTGGATCGACCCTGTCACCGCGCAGGTGATGATGACCTTGCCGGTGCTCTTGGCCATTCGTGCCTCCATCTTCCCGCTGCGATCCCCGTCCCGGCGCGGGTACGGGCGCGGATCGAAGCCTAAACCACCACGCCAGAGCATGAATACAACGACAAGAAAACGTTGTTAAGCCGATCCTGCCTCGATCAAAGCCGCATGATGCCGCCAAGAATGTGATCGCGCAGTATCAGGCTCGCATGCAGCAACGCGTCGGCAGCCGATTCAAAGCGGCCTGCGACCTCGCGCAGCAGCGAAATTTGCCGGGCGTCGAGCCGCGCGTCCAGCAACGCCACCGTAATAGCACGCTCGCACGCGTCGCTTTGATGTTCGGCCGCGACGAGACGGTCGACCGCCTCGAGAAAGTGCTGCCTGTCCGCCCGCGTGCCGCCGATGCGGATTGTTTGCGCCACGTTGATGGCATCCCGATAGGCCTCGCCGGCCCCCGAGAGCAAATCTGCCAATGTCAGCAACGTCGGCGGCAATTCCGAAGGGGCGACGCGACCGGGCAAGAGCCCCACGAAAAACGCCGCCTCTTCGAGATCGTCCGCGGCATCGTCAGCGACTTCCAGAAGCTGGACGAAAAATCCCGCGTTCTGCATGTGCCTGACCGTATCGCGCATTGCTTTCACGATTTCGTCCGCCTGGGTCTCCGCCAGCTTCGCGTCGGCGGCATCGCGGATCAGCAATTCGCCTTTCGGATCGGTCCATTGCCGTAAGCCCTGGCGCAAAGATGATGCGATGCCGGCAATGATCTTTGCGTGCCTCGCCGCCTCGTCGAGCAAACGACTTTCGGCGGAACGAAAATAGCTGAAGAGCTCCGCTCGGACTTCGTCGCGGATCAGTCCCTCCGAGCGATGTTGAAGCAAACCGGTAGCTGTCATCTGTAAGACGAAGCGCAAATATTCCGCCGCGGGTTCGGTGCCGATGATCTCGTGCAACGGCTCACCGTAACGCAGCGGCGTTTTTACCACTTGTTCAAGCGCGCTGTATATCAAGCGTTCGCCGCCAAGTTGCAGAAACGCGCGATGGCCAAAATTGTTGGCGGCGGCCCAATGCAGAATGTTAACGGCGTCCGCATTCGGCATCATCAACCCGAGACGCTTGCGCGCCTTGTTCCAGTCGATGAGAAACACGATGCGCGAACCGAGCCGCTCAAGAAACTCGGATAGCGCGGACGGGTCCTGCGCTTCGAAACTGCCTCTCGCCAAATAGAAAAAATGGATACCCGCGACACGCGGCGTGTTGATCGCGCGCCATTCTTCCCAGTTGACACCGCTGCCGTCGAAGAGCCGTTGGAAAAACTGCAGACGCTGCGCATGGATGTCAGTGTGGATAATTTTGACGTTGAGGCCGGTGACACGAATCACCAAAACGTGGGCCTCGGTGGCACCGATATCGTTTTGGATCAACAGCGTATCGTCCCGCCGCACAACGACCGTTTCCAGCCCGGGGTGATCGAACTTCAGCGGCGCGGTACGTTTGAGGCCAACCATGAATGCGGTAATCAGCTTGCGATCGGCGTCAACGATGCCGTAAGCCTTGGCGCCGCTTACCTCTTCGGTTGCGATCGCGCCAAGCAGGCGATCGATCTCCTTGTGCAGATCCATGATCAGGATGTGAAATCCGTCCCCGCCCGGGGGATCGCCTGAGGTCATCACCGCGATGGCGTCGCCGGCAATCGCGTCTCTATCGAGACCGGGACGTTCGCGGATCAGCCGTTCGAGCCGATCCCGGTGGCGCTCAAACGTAGCGCGTTTGTCCGGATAAATGACCGCTGCCGCCTCGAGCGGTGCCAGCATGGCGCGCATCGCTTCGTCGAGCAGCGCTATAAGATTGCGGACGCCTGGGATGATGTAATAACCGGCATCGTCGCTTCGGCTATACGGAGCGGCGCGGTCGAGCGACGCATCGGTGATGCCGCACGCTTCACGCTCGAATTGCAGTGACGCGGCCGGGGCGTCCGAATGGTCGGCGTGGCTTACCGCCATTTGCAACACGCTTAGCAAATATTTGGCGCGTTCGTTCGCCGCCAGCGATGTCTGAAGCAGCGCCGGCAGTACCAACGCCTTTTCGCCCAGGATATCGACGATCTGCAGCTTTTCCATCATCGAACAGCAAACTCTCGTCGCCCGTGTGTTGGGGCGAAATGGAGCTTAAACCGCGATCGATGACGGGTGATTGATCTCGATCAACCGCGATATTTTTTTGCCAGCTCTACGTAGTACGCGGCGCTTTGGCGCATCTCGTGATAGTCGCTGTCCTTGAGTTCGCGCATGAATTTCGCGGGCCGTCCTGCCCAGAGTTGGCCCTTCGGGATGCGCTTCCCCGGCGTGACCAGCGCGCCGGCCGCGACCATCGCGCCCTCCTCCACCACGACGCCGTCCATCACCGTGGCGCTCATGCCGACGAAGCTGTTGTTCTCGAGCTTGCAGGCATGGACCAGCGCCATGTGGCCGATGGTGATGTTCTCGCCGACGATGACGCCTTCGTGCATCACCGAATTGTCCTGCACATTGGAGTTGCGGCCGATGCGGATGCCGCCGCTGTCGCCGCGCAGCACCACGCCGTACCAGATGCCGGCGCCCTCGGCGATCTCGACATCGCCGATCAACGCCGCGCTCTCGGCGACCCACGCGGTCGGATGAATCTTCGGCGTGAAGCCGCCATAGGCGCGGATGATGCTCATGGAAACAGCGGCTCCTGTCGCAGGCCGGTCGCTTCGTCGATTCCAAGCATGACGTTCATGTCCTGGATCGCCTGGCCCGACGCGCCCTTCACCAGATTGTCGAGCGCCGAGATCAAGATGGCGCGGCCCGAGAGCCGGTCCTGCGCCAAGCCGATCAGGCACAGATTCGAGCCGCGGACATGGTGCGTCGCCGGCATCGCGCCCGCGGGCAGGACATGGACGAAAGTCTCGTTCTCGTAGGCCTCTTCGAGCACGCGGCGCAGATCGGCCAGCGTCGCGCCGTTGGCGTAGCGGACATAGATGGTGGAGAGAATGCCGCGATTCATCGGCATCAGATGCGGCGTGAAGCTGACATGCGATTTCCCGGCCGGCGGCGCGCGACAGGCCCTGCTCGATCTCCGGCATGTGGCGATGGCTGGCGACGCCGTAGGCGTTGATGCCTTCCGACACTTCAGCAAACAGGCTGGTCTCCTTGAGGCCGCGGCCGGCGCCGGTGACGCCGGACTTGGCGTCGATGACGATGTCGTCGGCGTCGATCACCGCCGCCTTCACCAGTGGCACGAGCGGCAATTGCGATCCGGTCGGATAACAGCCCGGCACCGCGACGAGACGCGCGTTGGAAATGGCGTGCCGCTCGATCTCGGTCAGGCCGTACACCGCCTCTTCCTGAAGTGCCACCGCGCGATGCGCGTGCCCGTACCATTTGGCATAGACCGCCGGATCGGCGAGGCGGAAATCGGCCGAGAGATCGAGAATGCGCAGATGCTTCGACAGGCCGGCGATCACCTCCTGCGTGGTGCCGTGCGGCAGGCAGCAGAATACGAGATCGACCTTGCTCCAATCGACCTCGCTTATCTGCACCAGCTTCGGCAGGTTGCGGATCAGCAGGTGCGGAAACACCGTGCCGATCTCTTTGCCGGCTTGCCGGTCCGCCGTGAGCGCCACGATCTCCGCGTTCGGGTGATGCGCCAGCATGCGCAGCAATTCGACGCCGGTGTAGCCGCTGGCGCCGAGGATCGCGATCCGGGTCTTACTCTTATCCTGATTCATCTTCGTCTCGCCCCGCCGGCGCGACGGCCGGCCTCAAACCAAATTGGAAGAATTGCCGAAATGGGGCGCGCGCCGGCGCGCCGATCCCTCAGGATCGTCGGAGGCGTTTCGCGGGGGAGGAAATTCCCTGAACCATGGCGACACCATATTGTATGTGCCGCGCCGCAATCAAGCCGCTTAGAATCCGCTGAATATCATGTCGAGCGCGTCGGTGATCGCAGTGTCCTCACGGTTAAGATTACCCGTGTGGCGCCCCAAATCGGCAACAGGAACCGAGGCCATGAATTGCGTGACCATGACGAAGTCGGCGTTGTCGATCCGGAATATCGGGTTAAGCCGCCCGGCCGGCTTGGGTGCATCGCGGCGTCGCATCAGGGGCACGACGATGCGCGTATTCAGATCGCGCATTAGGTCGGCTTGTACGTCGAGCAATAGTCCGGCGCCACCCGGATTTTGGTAGAGGTCGAACCGCGCCATCAGAATTGCCGGAAGCGCGCCAGGGGAACGCCGTGTTTTTCGATATAGTCGTTCGACGCCTTAATGGCGTCGCGATTTTCCTCTAGCCATCGCCGCCCACGCTCCTCGGCGATCTGCTCGACCAAGCCGCGCTCGCACGCGCGGGAGACGTTGATGCCAAGTGTCTTGGCCTCGGCGAGCAACGTCGTGTTGAGAGAGACATTGGTGGCGCGCTTGATTGCCACGCCGGTACGTATCGCTTTTGCACGGCGCATGAAATCCTCATCGAATATGCGCATATTGTATGTACATATTCGATGTGGGTCAAATAACGCATTGGCCAAAGGGCCGTTGGCGAGACAGATAGGCACGAAAATACTAAACTGAATCGGATTTGAACCCTCGTGCCTAAAAGAGCAGAACCACTGAAAGAGATTCGTCGTGGACTCAGATGAACTCATGAGCCGCTTTCGACTGGCCAGTAGGGACCTGTTCAATCATTTTTTCCACACGCACGATCCTTGGAAGAACAGCGACTTGGCCTGGACAATGGAAAGTCGCTTCACCGCGATCGAAAAAATGTTGTTTGAAAAGCTCGTCACAGAACCGGCCTCGCTTCCGCCCGTACAATACAAGGATGTCCAGCCGTCGATTCGGGTTGAACTGCGAGGCAGCGATTCCGCACCGATAATGCTTTGACTGGGACAGCCTGTCTTATCGAGACAACCGTTACGTGCGAGTAAGCGTTCAAAGCTGGCCGTCACATCAAGACACCGTTGGCAAGCAAGCGCTCCTCAACTCCCAATATGTGAAATTTGCTATGTCTGGGACGCCTTGATCGCCATCGCTTGGAAAAATTTCTCGGATTAGACGTTGAGACTACTCAAGCGCCGACCAGCGGCTGCAAATCGGACAACGCCGCGATGACATGGTCGGGCTTGCCCGGCAGGCGTTCGGCGCGCTGTCCGTAGCGGTTGCACCAGACGACGCGCATGCCGAACGCCGACGCGGCATAGGCGTCCCAACCGTTCGACGAGACGAAGCAGATGGCGCCCGCGGGGAGGCCGAGCCGGTCGAGCGCGAGCTGATAGACCTTGGGATGCGTCTTGAACACGCCGACCGCCTCGACCGACAGGACCGCGTCGAGCAGCGGCGCGATTTGGGCGGCGTCAACCACAGCGCGCAACATGTCGGGCGTGCCGTTCGACAGGATCGCGGTGCGCTTGCCGGAGGCCTTCAACCGCCGCAGCGTCTCCGGCACGTCCGGGAACGCGTCGAGCGTCAGGTACAAATTCATAAGCCGCGCGCGCAATGCCGAGTCGGCGATGCCGAGCGACTCCAGCGCGAAATCGAGAGCGTCGCCGGTGACCTGCCAGAAATCCGCGTGCCGGCCCTCGAGCGAACGCAGCCACGTATATTGAATCTGCTTGTCGCGCCACAGGGTCGTGAGCGCCGCGAACCTGTCGCCGAGCGCGTCGCGGCAGCGCGCCGCCGCCGAGGCGTAATCGAACAGCGTGCCGTAGGCGTCGAAGACGCAAGCGCGAATGCCGGTGAGCGGAACGACCATGTTGCCACCGCGTGGTTGATTTAGGCCGTGGGAAGAAATATGGAGGCTTCCGCAAACCGATGAAGACGGCAAGCTCTCTTTCGCTCGAAGGCCTGCACGGCACGGTCGCGGTTCCCGGTCCCGGCGCCGGGTTCTTCCGGCAATACCGCGCCTTTGTCGGTCCCGCCCTGCTGATCAGCGTCGGCTATATGGACCCCGGCAATTGGGGCACCGATCTCGCCGCCGGGGCGCGGTTCAAGTTCGGCCTGCTATGGGTGGTGGCGCTGGCGAGCCTGATGGCGATCTTTCTCCAGGTGATCGCGGCGCGGCTCGGCATCGCCACCGGCAAGGATTTGGCGCAGGCGTGCCGCGACTGGTATCCGCGCTGGACGCGGCTGCCGAATTGGCTGCTGTCGGAAATCGCGATCGGCGCGTGCGACCTCGCCGAGGTGTTAGGCAGCGCGGTGGCGCTCAATCTCCTGTTCCACATCCCGATCCTGTGGGCGGTGCTGATCACCGCGTGCGACGTGTTCGTGCTGCTGGCGTTGCAGCGCGTCGGCATGCGGCTGATCGAGGCGGTGATCCTGGTCCTGGTCGCGACCGTCGGCGTCTGCTATTTCCTCGAACTGTTCGTGCTGCCGGCGACGCGGCCCGATCTCGCCGCGATCGGCGGCGCCGTCTTCCATCCCGCGCTCGGACAGGCGGGCATGATTACGCTGGCGATCGGCATCGTCGGCGCCACGGTGATGCCGCACAATCTCTACCTCCATTCCGCGCTGGTGCAGAGCCGCCAGCTTCGAGAGGACGAGCCGTCGCGGCGCCGCGCCATCCGGTTCAACACCATCGACTGCGTCGTCGCGCTCACGATCGCGTTCTTCATCAACGCCGCGATCCTGGTGCTGGCGGCGCTGGTCTATGAAGGCAAGACCGGGCTGACGGTGGGCGGCGCGACCTATGCGTTCGGCGCCGACACCGATTGGATCCGCGTCGCCTATCTGACGCTGGCGCCGCTCCTGGGCACGGGCGCCGCCAGCATCCTGTTCGCGGTGGCGCTGCTGGCGAGCGGCCAGAGCAGCACCGTCACCGGCACGCTCGCCGGCCAAGTGGTGATGGAAGGGTTCATGCGCTGGCGGGTGGCGCCGTGGCTGCGGCGGCTCATCACGCGCCTCGCCGCGATCGTGCCGGCGATCCTGGTGATCGCGTGGCGCGGCGACGGCAACATCACCGATCTCCTGGTACTGAGTCAGGTGGTGCTGGCGCTGCAACTGCCGTTCGCGATGTTCCCGCTGCTGCACTTTTCCAGCCGCGGCAAGTTCATGGGCCGCTGGAAGAACGGCTGGTTCCTGCTCGGCGCGGGCTGGAGCAGCGCGATCCTGATCGCGGCGATGGACCTATATGGCCTCCCCGACGCGCTCGGCGACGCGTGGCGGGTGGTCGCGGGCGGCTAGCGCTTCGAGAATTGGAAGCTGCGGCGGGCCTTGGCCTTGCCGTATTTCTTGCGCTCGACCACGCGGCTGTCGCGGGTCAAGAAGCCGACCGACTTCAGCACCGGCCGCAGGCCCGGTTCGTAGTAGGTCAGCGCCTTGCTGATGCCGTGGCGCACCGCGCCGGCCTGACCCGAAAGCCCGCCGCCGACCACGCTGCAGGACACGTCGAATTGGTTGAGCCGGTTCGCCACCTGGAACGGCTGCGTGATGATCATGCGCAACACCGGACGCGCGAAATAGACCGGGCTGTCGCGGCCGTTGATCGTGACCTTGCCGGAGCCCGGCTTGAGCCATACCCGCGCGACCGCGTTCTTGCGCTTGCCGGTGGCATAGGCGCGGCCCTGCGCGTCCAGCTTCTGCTGCGCCGGTTCGCGATGCTCTTCCGGTTTCGGCGGCGCCGCCGCCGGCGTCTGGCCGCGCACGCCGGCGCCGAGAAACGCCTGGCCCAGCTGACTCAAGGATGGCCGTTCGTCCGCCATGGTCATGCCCTCTTGTTCTTGCGGTTCAGCGCGGCGACGTCGAGCGTCATCGGCGTTTGCGCCTCGTGCGGATGCTCGGGTCCGGGATAGACGCGCAGATGGCTCATCACCTTGCGGCCCATCGGTCCGCGCCGCACCATGCGCTCCACCGCCTTCAGCAGCACGCGCTCGGGATGCTTGCCGGCGAGGATCGCGCCTTTCGAATGTTCCTTAAGGCCGCCGGGAAAGCCCGAGTACCAGTAGTTGATGCTCTGCTTGCCCTTGTTGCCGGTGAGCGCGACCTTCGCGGCGTTGATCACGACGATATGGTCGCCATCGTCCATGTGCGGCGTGTAGCCGGGCTTGTGCTTGCCGCGAAGCCGTGTCGCGATCAGCGCGGCCAGCCGGCCCAGCACCAGCCCGTCGGCGTCGATCAGCGTCCAGCCCTTCTTGATGTCCGAAGGCTTGGCGGAAAAGGTTGTCATGACTGCCTCACCAAAAGGTCGCGCAGTATGCCACGCGGACGTCGCGCGTCAACGCCAGATAATCTATGGAAATCAGTCGGTTAAGCTGTGTGGTATTACCTTACCACTCGCGTTTGCTCGGTACCGTGCCGGCCACCGGATCGGCGAGGAAGGCGCCGTTGGGTCCGGCATAACCGCCGCCGGGGCCAATGATGCCGATCGTGGTGTTGCCGAAATGCATGACGGTGGCGCTGTTGCCGGAGTAGCGCTGCGACATGTTCTGGATGATGTCGTCGGGATCGGCCAGCTTGGTCGAGAGCGTGTTGGCGTATTGGTCGGTGGTCACCTGCTCGAACGCGAAGGCCGACGGCAGGCTCGCCGCGAACGCGACGGCGGACAGGACCGGGATGACGAACGACAATTTCATGACACCACCTCGCCTTGACCGGAGGGATTTTACCCTCATCGCACCGAGATGGGAATGCGGATGTCGACGGTCGAGGCGACCGGCCGGCCATCGGCCACCGCCGGAAAGAAGCGCCACGTCCGCAGCGTCGCGAGCAGAGCGGTGTTGAAGCGAGGATCGGGAGTCGGCTGGATCAATTCGACGGTCGCGGCGCCGTCCGCCGCGACGCGGAAGCGCGCCACCGCGATCAGGGTCACCGGGCGATGCCTGATCTCCTCCGGAATTTCGGGCATCGGCCGGTAGATCGCGCGCGCGCCCATGGTGCCGCCGCCCGGTGGCGACGCGGCCCGTGTCGGAACGCTCTCGGTCCGTGGCGACGTGGTCGGTGCCGGCATCGGCGATCCGGTTTGGCGCGGCCGTTGCGTCGCCTCGCGATGAGGCAATGGCGGCCGCGGCTTTGCGGCAGGCACGGCCGGCAGGGGCTGAAGTTTCGCCGGCACTGCCATTGTTTGTGGCGCCGGCGATTGAGTTTCGCTTATCGGCCTCGCGTCGTCGGGCGGTTTCGGCATCGGCGGTGTCTCGATGACCGGCTTTACCTCCGGCAGCGGCGCGGGAAGAATTGGCGCCGCAATCTCGATCACCGGCATCGCCTCGGGCGGCACCGGTGCCGGCAAGGCAATGAGACGAACCGCGATTGCCGGAGACGGGAAGGGTGGCGCCACCCGTGCCATGCCGAACACGAACATCGCCACTTCCAGCGCCGTCACCACGAGCGCGGCGAGGAGATTGATATGCCGTGCCTCGCTCAAAAGAACTTGCGCAAGCCGGCAAACACGGTGCGGCGCGGGCCGAATTGCGGCGCGAACACGCCGACGCCGGATGCCGGACCGGATTTCGTAAATCTGGTCGAAGGCATTGATGAGATTGAGGCTCAGCTCGATCGGTCCGCCCGGCGCCTGGTCGAAGCGATGCGAGACGCCGACATTCACCTGCACGTAAGGCGGCACGGTCGCGCCGTTGGGGACGCCGTTCCGAGCGGTTTGCCGCAGGCCCGAACCGTAAAGCATGTCGGCGCTGAAGCGGGTGCCGAGCCAGGTATAGGCGATGCCGCCGGACGCGGTGACCCACTGGCTATGATCGGTATAGATGTAGTTGCTGGCGATGTAGGCGAGATCGGCGGGCGAGAAATTGAATTGCTGCGAGGCGACCTGGGTCGCCCGCTCGCGGCCGACGGACAGATTGCCGTAGGCCGACCAGTTGCCGAGATTGTAGCTGCCGGTGAACTCGACGCCGTAGACGTTGGCGTGCGCGTAGTTGAACACCGAGAGAATGATCGGCGCGCCGAACTGGCCTTCGTCGATCAGGTCGTGCGCGAGCTTGTAATAGCCGTCCACGCCGAGTTTCAGGCCGGGAAGGAAGACATGCTCGGCGCCGATATCGAAATAGTCGGAGCGCTCCGGCAGGATCGGCCCGTCGAGCGGCGGCGCGGCCGTCGTGTAGCCGGCGGGATAGCCGGTGGTGCCGGCGAATTTGGCGATCTATTCGCCCGAAATCAGCTCCATCGCCGGCGGCGTGAAATAGCGCGAATAGCCGGCGTGCAGTGTGGTGTCGGCATCGGGCTTCCACACCGCGTTGACGCGCGGGCTGAGCTGCTCGGTGTTCGGTGTAGGCGTTCAGCACGTCGAACCGCGCGCCGTAATTCAGCGTCACGGTCGGCAGGATTTTCCACTCGTCCTGGAGATAGGCGCTGTAGGTCCATCCCGTCTTGGCGGCGCTCTCGGCGATGTCGACCGGCGTCGGTGCCGACGCGTGGCGCAGGCCGGATCGAGGCACGGAAAGACCTGACGAGGTGGTGTTCGACAGTGGCGCGCTCGGCGGTGATCAGCCCGCCGTAAGCGCAGGGTGTGGCCGCCGCCGGCTCGATAGGTGCCGTCGGCCTGGATGCCCTGCGCGATGTCGGTGCGGACCGCGTTCTGCGCGATGCCGTAGAACATCAGATCGCCGACCGTGTCGGGCGTGTAGGCGAGACGGCTGTAGCGCTCGAAAGCGGCGACCTGGAAATCGTAATCCTGGGTCGATTTCAGATAAGCGACGGCGGCGTAGTCGTTGCTCTCCTGCTGGGTCTCGTTGAGCTGCGCCGAATTGAAGCTGGTTTGGCGCCATATTGCGAACACCGGCGTCTGGCCGGGATTGTTGGGAATCTGGAACGCGCCCTGATAGCCGCCGAGGATGACGCTGATCTTGCTCGCTCGGATCGATAATGTCCTCGAGATAGGCGAAGCCGTGAAGCTGCTGGGTGAAATCGTGGATCGGATGATAGGAACCGGTCGGATTTTCGATTCCGATATCGTTCCGCATGTAATCGCCGGCGACGTAGTAATTGAAATTTTCCGCCGAGCCGGCGTACTCGGCGCTCGGCTCGAACCAGTCGTGACTGCCGCCGTATAGGCCGACCGAGCCGCCCGGCTCGAACGCGCCGCTCTTGGTCTGGATGTCGACGATCCCCGTGGTGTAAAGCCCGTACTGCGCCGGCAGCGAGCCGGTGATGAGGTCGAGCGACGACGCGAAGCGCGAGGTCAGGCTCTGGCCGAAAAAACCGATGCCCTCGGGCAGGATCACGCCGTCGATGCGATATTGAACATTGGCGTGGTCGTTGCGCAGATGGATTTGGCCGAACGAATCCTGGCTGACGCCCGGCGCCTGCAACAGCGTTTGATTGAGTGGAATGTCGGCGCCGCCGGGCTGATCTGCGATCGCCTGGTCGGTCAGCGTGTAGGTGGTGGCGCCGATGCGGGGTTCGATCTCGCTGCGCGCGGCGGCGAGACGCTGCGCCGTCACCTGCAGGTTGAGCGCTTCGGTTCGACGCCAGAGTCAGATCGGCGGCCGCGCCTTTCGCGTCCACGGTGACAATCGCGGTCGCGGTCGCGAACCCGGCGCGCTCGCCGACCAGGGAATAGACGCCCGGCGCTACGCTGCGGAGCGCGAAGGCCCCGTCTTTGCCCGTGACGCCGCGGGCGACAACCCTCCCTTCAGGCGTCTCCAGCCGCACCGCGACGCCGTCGAGCGGCCGCTGCAAGCGCGTCGCGCGCAACGCCATGCACGGCGTCCGATTGGGCCAGCGCGCTGGAAATCGAAGCGAAAACGACAATGAGCCACAGCAAGACCCCGCCTACTCGCTTCATCATCGCTCGCCTCCGTTATGTTATAACATAACGTTATAACATAACATTTCCGGCGCGCAACTTTTCGATTGAGAGGGCGGCAACGCAGGAGTGAAATGCCCTGATGGATGGAACCACCCAGCCGCTTCTCCTCCGTCACGACGATGACGGCGTGACGACGTTGACCATGAACCGGCCGGAAGCGCGCAACGCGCTGTCGGTCGCGATGATGAGCGCGGTGCAGGACGCGCTCGACGCCATTGCCGAGAACGACAAGGTCAAATTGGTGGTGCTCGCCGGCGCCGGGCCTGGCTTTTGCGCCGGTCACGATCTGCGCGAGCTGCGCGCCAATCCCGGCAAGCAATATTACGAAGCGGTGTTCACGCAATGCAGCCGGATGATGACGAGCATCGTCAAACTGCCGCAACCGGTGATCGCGCGGGTCCACGGCATCGCGACCGCGGCGGGGTGCCAGCTCGTCGCGACTTGCGATCTCGCGGTGGCGTCGGATCAGGCGCGCTTCGCGACCTCAGGCATCAATGTCGGCCTGTTCTGCTCGACGCCGGCCGTCGCCGTGTCGCGCGCGGTGGGGCGCAAGCCCGCGATGGAGATGCTCCTCACCGGCGACTTCATCGACGCCGAGGAGGCGCGCCGCATTGGCCTCGTCAATCGCGTCGTGCCGGCGGCGGAACTGGACGACGCCGTCGCCGCGCTGGCGCGGCGCATCACGCGCCATCTGCCGCTGGCGATCGGGATCGGCAAAGCCTCGTTCTATCGCCAGGTGGACATGGATCTGGCCGCCGCCTACCGCGACGCCGGCGAGGCGATGGTCAAGAACATGCTGGCGCGCGACACGGAGGAAGGCATCGACGCCTTCCTCGAAAAGCGTCCGCCCGATTGGCAGGGGCGCTAGCGCAAACTACCGCCGCGCCACTTCGGCGGCGATCCAATCGAGGAAGGGACGGTGGCCGTCGGTGATCGGCCAGGCCTCGATGCAAGGGCATTCGTAAGTGTGCATGTCCTTGGCGAGCTGGATCAGCTCCTCGACGCGGTCGGCGGTGGTCTTCATGATCAGCACCGCCTCCTCCGTCTCCTGCACCTTGCCTTCCCACCAATAGATCGAGTCGATGCCGGAGATGACGTTGGCGCAGGCGGCGAGGCGCTGCTCCACGGCGGCG
The DNA here is from genome assembly GCA_963729845.1 of uncultured Alphaproteobacteria bacterium. Lineage (GTDB taxonomy): Bacteria > Pseudomonadota > Alphaproteobacteria > ATCC43930 > CGMCC-115725 > JAATGI01. The sequence continues at coordinate 106,738 of CAVSQC010000038.1, read as the reverse complement.
CGGCCGATCTTGCGGGCCTCGTCGATCTCGCCGGCGGTGACGTAGACATACATCGTGCTCATGGCGCTTCCCTCCCCACCACTAACTGGCGATTAAACATTCCATGGTCTAATGTCGAGTTCATGGGGGATGTCCAAAGATTGCCGACGCGCGCGGCCCCGTCCGCGATCCAACGCCAGTGGCTCAGCCGCGGCTTGGCGCAGCCGGGCGGCAAGCTCCCCCTGTTCGACGAATTCGGCCAGGCGATCCATCCGCAGACTATCCGCTCGTGCGTCGAGCGCGGCTGGGCCGAGCCCTGGTTCGCCAATCCGCTGAAGCCGGACTGGCTCGTCTGCAAGCTCACGCAGGCCGGCCGCGCCATTGTGAGCTGACATCCGTTATTTCCCCTAACGCATTGATTCTATAAGAAATGGTCGGAGCGGCGAGATTCGAACTCGCGACCCTCAGCACCCCATGCTGATGCGCTACCAGGCTGCGCTACGCTCCGCCCTTCTGGTCGGGGCGATCTTGACCTACTGATTGGCCCGCCGCAAGAGATCGCGCAGCATCACCAACTCGGCGCGCAGCTCCGCGATGATGTCGCGCAGCTCTTGCGCCTGATCCGCCTTCTCCGCGGTTTCGGCCTTGCTGACGACGCCCGCCTGCTGCGTTCCCGTGCGCACCAGGTCGGCGCTTTTGAGCGCGCCTTCGCGCAGCAGCTTCTGCACGCCCTTGATGGTATAGCCCTGATCGTAGAGGCATTGCCGGATGCGACGCAGCAGCGCGACATCGTCGGGACGATAGTAGCGCCGTCCGCCGGCGCGCTTCAGCGGGCGGACTTGCGGAAAGCGCGATTCCCAAAACCGCAACACATGCTGCGGCACTTCGAGTTCCTCGGCGACCTCGCTGATGGTGCGGAAGGCTTCGGCGGATTTCGCCGCGCGGCGCGCGAAGGAACCTGTCGGCGGAAGATCGTAACTCATGCGGGCCCGGCCCCTTTCCGGCCGCTCAAGGCGGCGTCGATCTGATCCTTGAGAAGGTGGGAGGCGCGGAACACCAGAACCCGCCGCGGGCTGATCGGTACTTCTTGGCCCGTTTTCGGATTTCGCCCTATTCTCCAGCCCTTACGGCGCACAGCGAAACTACCAAATGAAGAGATTTTGACCATCTCGCCGCGCACCAGAGCCTTGCAGATTTCTTCCAAAACGGTCTCGACAAGCTCGGCAAACTCGTTACGCGACAGGCCAACTTCTTGGTATACCGCCTCGCTTAGTTGCGCGCGTGTTACCGTTTGTGCGGCCATCTCGCCTCCCCCACTCTTTTGAGAAGCGTACCGCTCGCCCGGAAATCCGTCAATTACAGATAGTTGTATGAATCTCTTAAATGTGCCGGCGGGCGCCCGCGCGATTCACCAACGCGCGAGCGCGGCGCCCCACGTCAATCCGCCGCCCATCGCCTCCATCAACACCAATTGTCCGGCGCGAATGCGGCCGTCGGCACTCGCTTCGGCGAGTGCCAGAGGCACCGACGCGGCCGAGGTGTTGGCGTGACGGTCGATCGTGACCACGACTTTTTCGGGCGGCAGACCGAGTTCTTTTCCCATCGCGTCGATGATGCGGCGATTGGCCTGATGCGGCACCAGCCAATCGACCGCGCCGGCGTCGAGCCGGTTGGCCGTCAGCGCCTCGTCGACCACTTCCGCCAGGCGCTGCACGGCATGACGGAAAATCTCCCGCCCTTCCATGCGCAAATGCCCGGCCAGGCCGGTCGTGGACGGGCCGCCATCGACATAGAGTAAGTCGTAGCCCGTGCCGTCGCTGTGGAGATGGGTTGACAGAATGCCGCGCGCTCCGGCGCCGCCGTCATCGGGGGCGGCTTCCAGCACCAGGGCGCCGGCGCCGTCGCCGAACAGCACGCAGGTCCCGCGATCGGTCCAATCGAGGATGCGCGAAAACGTCTCGGCGCCGATCACCAGGGCGCGCTTCGCCTGCCCGGCGCGGATCGCGTTGTCGGCGACCGACAGCGCATAGATGAAGCCGGTGCATACCGCCTGGACGTCGAACGCGGCGCCGCGCCGCATCCCGAGCCGCGCCTGCACCTTGGCGGCGGTCGCGGGAAAGGTATGGTCGGGCGTCGCGGTGGCCAGCACGATGAGGTCGAGGTCGCCGCCCGCCATGCCGGCCGCGGCCAGCGCGCGCTCGGCGGCTCGCGTCGCCAGATCCGAGGTGAATTCGCCCGCGGCGGCGATATGGCGCCGCCGGATGCCGGTGCGCTGCACGATCCATTCGTCGGAGGTGTCGAGCCGCGACGCCAGTTCGTCGTTGGTGAGGATGCGCTCGGGCAGATAGCCGCCGCAGGCGCGGACCAGGCTGCGGAACGCCATCAGCTTGCCGCCACCGGCGCCGGCGCGAGATCCCTGAGGCGCTGCAACCCGTCGCGAATCAGATCGAGGATGCCGTTGTTGCGCATATCGACGGCGACGCCGATCGCATTGGCGAAGCCGAGCGCGTCGGCGCCGCCATGGCTTTTGACCACGATGCCGTTGAGGCCCAGAAACACCGCGCCGTTATAGCGCCGCGGATCGAGGCGTTTGCGGAGCTTGGCCAGCGCCGGCGCGGCGAACAGATAGCCGATCCGGGCGGTGAGCGAATGGCGGAACGCCGCGCTCATGAAGTCCGACATCAGCCGCGCCGTGCCTTCGGCGGTTTTCAGCGCGACATTGCCGGTGAAGCCGTCGGTGACGATGACGTCGACAGTGCCGGCCGGAATGTCGTCGCCCTCGACAAAGCCGACGAAATTAATGGGCGATCCGGGCGCGCGCAGGCGGGTCGCGGCGGCGCGAACCGCGTCGAGGCCCTTCACCTCTTCCGACCCGACATTGAGCAGTCCGACGGAGGGATGCTTCTGTCCCAGCACCGTGCGCGCGAAGGCTTCGCCCATCAGCGCGAACTGCACCAGGTTTTCGGCGTCGCATTCGATGTTGGCGCCGAGATCGAGCATCACGCTCTCGCCGCGCTGCGTCGGGATCGGCGACGCCATCGCCGGCCGGTCGATGCCGGGGAACATCCGCAGGCTGAACCGCGCCATCGCCATCAGCGCGCCGGTGTTGCCCGCGGAGACCACGCAATCGGCCTTGCCCTCGGCCACGGCGTCGAGCGCGAGCCGCATGCTGGAATTGCGGCCGGCGCGCAGCGCGACCGACGGCTTGGCGTCGTCGGCGACGCGCTCGTCGGTGTGGTGGATGTGGAAGCGCTCTTCCAGTTTCTTGTGGCGCGCGACCAGCGGCTCGAGCCGCGCCCGGTCGCCGAACAGCAGAAACTCGGTCTTGGGCAGGCGCCGCATCGCGATGGCGGCGCCCTGCACCACGCTCCCCGGCGCGTGGTCGCCGCCCATCGCGTCGAGCGCGACGATGACGGGTCCGGTCACGGGAGCTCGATGCGGATCACGTTGCTGCTGTCGCCACCACCTCGCGCCCATCGTAATGGCCGCAAGCGGCGCAGACGTGATGCGGACGCTTCATTTCGCCGCAATTGGAGCATTCGATATAGCTCGAAGGCTTCAGATGATGGTGGGCGCGGCGCATGTTGCGGCGCGACTTCGAGGTCTTCTTTTTCGGGACTGCCATGGAATGTCACTCGGGATTGGCGCCCGCTCCGGGCGCGCGTTGCAGGTCAATAGCCAAAAACCGGCGGAATAGCAATGTCGCTGGTCACACGGCCGGGGCGCGGGGATAAGGGTCCATCGCCAGCGACAATTGCTGCGCCACCGCTTCGCCGATATCGATATGGCCATCGACCAGCGGCTCCACCAGCTCGGCATCGGGGTCGAGTGCCGCGGCATCGTCAGGAGTGCCTCCGAACAGCAACGAGAAATCGTCCTCGACGTGTCCGGGCACCGGGTCGAGCGTAACCACGTCGGTCTGCACCAGGTCGGCCGACGAGCGAGGCTTCCAGCCGCACCATGCCGCCGGCGACGCGGCGCAGGGTGACGTGCGCGTCGAGACGGTCCAGCGACACGAGATCGAAGCGCTTGGCCAACGCGGCGCGCTCCGCCTCGTTGGCGCTGATGTCGTGGACCGCGTCGGCGGCGCCGAGACGCATGACGTTGATCCGGCCGCGAAAATTCGAGTGCGCTCATGACCGGGGCGCGAACGGGACCTCGCCCGCCAACAACGCGGTCGCCGGCACCGCCGCCAGCGCCGCCACCTGTTCCCGCACGTAGCGCGCCGCGGCCGCGACCTGCTCGGCCTGGGGCGCGGCGACCGTCCCGAAGAGATTGCGCCGCAGCGCCGCTTCCAATTCGGTCTGGTCGGCGAGGCCCTTCTCATAGGCGGCGACCCGGCCATAGAAGCCGCGCGCCATCGCCTTGACCTGCTTGCCGACGCCGATATCGGTGGCGCCCATCTCCCGCACGCCGCGGTCGAGGTCCGCGAACATGATGTCGAACAGGGCCTGCGCGAACTCCTTGGCGGGTTCGCGTTTCAGCCGGTTCATCGCCAGAAAGGCGTGCAGCGCCAACACCTCGAAGCGGCCGTCGAGCGTGTCGGGAACGCCCCAGGCCGCGAACAGGCTCGGATCGCGGGCGCGCGCGACGATGGCGGCATAGGCCGCCAGCGCCGCGTCGCGCCGCTGCCGGCGCCGCTTCAGCACGGCGAGCATGGCGATGTTCGCTTGGTGGTCATAATCGCCGCAAGCTCGGGCGGGGCGGCGCGCAAGTCAACCGCGTTCAGCGGAAAAATCGTCGCGCGCTCATTGCTCCGGCGGTTCGCCCTCGGGCATGCCCGCGATCTTCAACGAGTCGATCAATCGCTGCTTTGCCGCCAACGACCTTGGATCGGTCGCCTGCCATATACGGGCCAGCAAGTGCCCGCACTTTTACAACGGTGTCAAAGGATGAACCCGTGGCGCTCACCAATTGTCGGTATACTTGCTGCGCCTCGTCTATTCGCTGCTCCGAAACAAGCAAAACAATTCGAGTAATGAGCGGATACGGATAGCCGGGACCCGATGCTAACGCTCGATCACCCTATGCTTTGGACTTCGCGTCATCGCGAACGATGAAGTACGACCATGAATTGTACCATTCGAAGAAAAAGCGCAACGGATCGCGAGGACTGAGGCGAATTGCTTGATCGTCTGCCGCGATGGCCTTCTCCGGCCGCCCCAAGTTGATATTTGCCTCGCCGAGCACGTAGTACGCGGGAATTAGCTCGGATCGGCCGCCAGAGCGCGTTCGGCATAGGCGAGACCTTCCTCGATTCGGCCTTCGCCATACACACAGATTAAGCTCTTATGATCAGTACGGCGGGATCGTCCTGGGCGCCAGCGCGACGGCGCTGTGCGACGAGGTCTTCGGCGCGACGCCGGTCCGGCTGTTTGGTCCACTCATCGATTTAAATTTAGAAGCCGAATGACCTCGAACGTCCTCCACGCAAAGGCCGTCAGATTGTTCGGATCGATTTTGAGGGCCGCATCGCATGGCGCGTATATGGCTGCGACTTTCCGCGCGTCGCTGAGGTTGAGTTAGCGCTATAGGTGGCCTGGCATCGAATTGCCAAGTCGATAGCATCGGGATTGGTCGAGCGTGCGCCTTTCTCGGCTTCCGCCTTCACCATTCGTATCCAGAGCGTGTTGGCGAGCCGCGCGACCATATCGTCTTGCAGCTTGAACAGGTCGGCGAGGTCTTCCTCGAACCGGTCGGCCCACAGATGCGCGCCCGATTCCGCGTCGATGAGTTGGGCGTTGACACGCACTCGGTTGCCGTCGCGCGCCACCGAGCCTTCGAGCACATAACGGACGCCAAGCTCCTTGCCGATCTCCTTCGCATCGACCGTCCTTGCCCTTGTAGGTGAACGCCGTGTTGCGGGCGATCACGAAGCGAATTGCGGATGCGCGAGAGGTCCGTCGTTAGATTGTCGGTGATACCATCGGCGAAATAATCCTGCTTCGGATCGCCGCTTAAGTTGTCGAACGGCAGCACCACGATGGAGAGATGCTTCGGCGGCGGCGGTGGCGCATCCTCCGGCAACCCCGCCAACCGGAGACCCTCGAAAAAGCGCGGTTCATTGGCAGTGTGTGCTATCGCCCACTTGAGGGTTAAAGCCGGATTGATCCGACGCGCCTCCGAAAGCGCGCTTGCCGCCTCTGAATTTTTGCCAAGGAACGCGAGTGACGCAGCCAAATGAGCATACACGTACCAGGCGCGATATCCCTCCTCGATACCCTTACGCGCATCCGCTATTGCCTTCTCATCATTTCCGAGCAGTTGCTCGGCGGCGGCCAGCATCGTGTGGTACCCGCCAAGTTGAGGATCGCGTGGACTGAGCCGAATTGCTTGCAGGGCGTCGGTCCGGCACTGCTCGTAGCGTCCAAGACTGATTTCCACCAGCGCGCGCGTTATATGTAGGGTTGCGTTACTCTGCGAGTGTTCGAGGCCCGCTTCGGCGGTTGCCAATGCTTCTGTCGGCCGTTTTGTTTGCGCTAGATATGTGGCTTTGGCCGTATAGGCCATGTCGCTTGCCGGATTGAGCGCAATGGCACGTTCCGCTAAGCCGATCACCTCAGCGTCATAATCGACGGATGAACTATCCCATCCTGCGTCGTAAGAAAGGAAATACGTATTCGCGACGCCAGCCAGCGCGTCGGATTCGTTTGGATCGATGGCTAGTGCTTGTTGGAATAAGCTACGGGCCGAATTGTTACTCTCTTTCGTCTGTGTGGCCGGGAGCAGTAAAGCCAAGCCCCGCATCGTCAGATCAATCGCATCGGGATTGGTCGAATGAGCGGCCTTGGCGGCTTCCGCCTTTGTCAATTCATAGCCGAGCGCGTTGGCGAGGCGCGCCACCACTTCATCTTGGAGCTTGAACAGGTCGGCAAGATCTTCGTCGAACCGGTCGGCCCAAAGATGCGCGCCGCCTCCGCGTCGATGAGCTGGGCGTTGACACGCACTCGGTTGCCGTCGCGCGCCACCGAGCCTTCGAGCACATAACGGACGCCAAGCTCCTTGCCGATCTCCTTCGCATCGACCGCCTTGCCCTTGTAGGTGAAGGCGGTGTTGCGGGCGATCACGAAGGAATTGCGGATGCGCGACAGGTCGGTGGTGAGGTTGTCGGTGATGCCGTCGGCGAAATAATCCTGCTTCGGATCGCCGCTCAAATTGTCGAACGGCAGCACCACGATGGACAGATGCTTCGGCGGCGGCGGTGGCGCATCCTCCGGCAACCCCGCCTTGCGGAGCGCCACATACGTTTCTTCGGGGTCATCGACCCTCGCTCGGAGCCATTTTATCGTAACCTGCGGGCCGGCCTCGCGGGTTAACTTCATGTAGATATTCGGCTTCCGATAGTTGCCCATTCATGGCGTAGGCCGCCGCCAGAAACCCATAGGCGGGCCAGGTGACAAAACCACTATCGATCGCTGCGTGCCCTTCAACGATCGCTTCAGGGTATTTCCCCATCCAGACAAGGCGTTGGCATTTGAGCCAATGCCATCGCCCGATCTCCTGGTCGCGCGGACTCAGTTTCATTGCCCGCTCGACGTTCGCGATACCCGTGGACCACTCGTCCGGCCTCATTTGATCCTGCGCGAGCTGAGCGTAGGCGGCGGCGTAGTTCGGATTTCAAATTTATTGCGACCTGCGCTGACTCGGCGGCATCCTTCGTGCGTTTAGTGACTGCGTAAACCATGCCTCTGACCACGAAGGCGCGAGCGTTGTTTGGATCAATCTTGACGGCGCTCTTAAGCCGCTCTTCGATCCGCGTCTTCTCCTCGGATTTTTTTGCCCCGTCAGACTTAAACGAATAATCGTTTCTTTCAGCCAGCGCTGCGCCGACAAGTGCATCTACGTTATTTGGATCCTTATTCAATGCGCGTTCAAAAATCGAGAGCGCGCGCGCCGCTAGGTCTTTGTTGTAGTTTGCCCCCGGTTGGTTAAGAATCGCCCATCCTTGCATCGCAAGGTCAATAGCGTCGGGATTAGTGGAGTGCGCGCCCTTCTCCGCCTCCGCTTTCACCAATTCGTAGCCAAGCGTGTTCGCCAGCCGGGCGACGACATCGTCCTGCAGCTTGAACAGGTCGGCGAGGTCTTCCTCGAAGCGGTCGGCCCAGAGATGCGCCCCGCTCTCGGCGTCGATGAGTTGGGCGTTAACCCGGACCCGATTGCCATCGCGCTGCACGGAACCTTCGAGGACGTAACGGACACCGAGCTCCTTGCCGATCTCTTTGGCGTCGACCGCCTTGCCCTTGTAGGTGAAGGCGGTGTTGCGCGCGATCACGAAGGAGTTGCGGATGCGCGACAGGTCGGTCGTCAGATTGTCCGTGATGCCGTCCGCGAAATAATCCTGCTTCGGATCGCTGTCAGATTTTGCGAATGGCAGGACGACGATGGAGAGATGCGCCGGCGCGTTGGCGACGGTGACTTTGTTGCCGGGCCCCGCGAGGAAATACCAGGCGCCCGGCGGCGATCACGATCAACGCCGCGACGCCGGCAATTATTGGACGAATTAATTTTGTCTTCCCTTGTCCACTCCCGGCGAAGGCCGGGGTCCAGCGCCGTTCCGGACTTGACGCGGCGTCGATCGGCCTGGCCCTGGACCCCGGCTTTCGCCGGGGCGACGGACTTTGTCGGGTTGCCGATCTCGCCTGCCCTGGCGGGCCGACGGAGAGCGCATAAGCCCGCACCGGCCTTGCGATGTTCTTCAATTCGCGCTCGCCGAGATCGGTGAAGTCGGCGTCGATCTTGTCGCGCACCTGGCGGTAGGCGTCTTCCGAGAGGCAAATCGCGCCCGGCTCGCAAATGCCTTCGAGCCGCGCCGCGATGTTGACGCCGTCGCCCATCAGATCGCCGTCGCTCTCGACGATGATGTCGCCGAGGTGAATCCCGACGCGGAAATCGATGCGCTTGTCTGCCGCGATGTTGGCGTTGCGCGCCGCCATCGCGCGCTGCACTTCGAGCGCGGCGCGCACCGCGTCGACAACGCTGGCGAACTCGGTGATGCGTCCGTCGCCCGTGGTCTTGACGGTGCGGCCGTTATTGGCCGCGATCACCGGATCGATCAGCTCCTGCCGCAGCGCCCGCAGCCGCGACACTGTGCCTTCCTCGTCGGCGCCGGCGAGCCGCGAGTAGCCGGCGACGTCGGCGGCGAGGATCGTCGTCAGCCTGCGGGAGATGTCGGGCATCGCGCCACCATCATCGTCCGTTGCCCCCGGCCTGGATCGGTGAAGACCGCGAAATCTACGGGAAGCGGCGCGACAAAGCCATGCCGGACACCCGTGCTTCTCGCGGCCGACAGGACGGATACCGCAAAATTGTTCTTGACTTTTGTTCTCGTTTTGTGCTAATATTTCAGCAAGTCGCGTTCGACGAAAAATGGATGCCGCGACGGACTAGATGCGGTGGGCGTGGCGGGGCGTTGGACCTGCAAATCACCTGCAAATGCAGATGAACCGGAAACGAAAGGAAGGCGGTGGGCACAACATATTTTTTTTGCCGAACGAACCCAATTTCCCTCGCGGCGATGCGGGAGCGGCGCTGTCGGACGTGGTCGAGCTGGCTGCAGATTGGCTGCAAATATCAGCGGGAACAGCGAAATGGGTACCGGCGGAGGGCGGCGGCGAAGACCGGAAGCCGCGTCGCTTGCCCGTGACGTTGACAAGCGCCGCGGCATGGGGGCAATTTCCGGGCAGCCATGATCAGCAAATCATTATCTCGTTCGCGTGCGTCGCTGCTGTCCCTAGCCATCTTTGCCATGGCGTTCGCCCTGGCCAGCTGCGGACCGCCGGACGATCTGCGCGGGAACGATCCCGACAAGAAGGCGATGGATTCGATCAAGCCGGGCGTCACGGACAAGGCGTCCGTCGCCAAGCTGCTGGGCTCGCCATCGTCGGTCGCGAGCTTCGATCCCAACACCTGGTACTATATCAGCCAGAAGACCCAGAACGTCGCGTTCTTCAAGCCGCGCCTGAAGGACGAAAAGGTGGTTTCCATCTCGTTCGACAAGAAAGGCATCGTGCGGAAGGTGGGCTATTTGGGCATGAACGATCACCAGGAGATCCAGCCCAATCCCGACTTCACGCCGGCGCCGGGCCGCGAGTTCACCATCCTCGAACAACTGGTCGGCAATTTCGGACGGTTCAGCGCGCCTGACACGGGCGGCAACGGCGCCGGCCCGAATCCCAATACCGGCAATCACTGAGGACGATGCTTCGCTCCGTTCTCGCCGCCGCCCTGGCGCTGCCGCTTTTCGCCTCGGCGGCGCATGCCGCCGGCTGCGACGCGCCGGTATCGACGCTGAAGCCCGGCACCATGGAGGGCGCGCCGGATTCGACCGACGCTTTCGCGGGGATCTGGCAAGGGCAATGGCCGGTCGCCGTCCATGACCATGTCATGCCGATTTGCGCGCGGCTCTATGTGCAGATCATCGCCACCGCCGCCGCGACCGTGGAGCAATGCACCGGATCGAATCGCGAGGCGCGGCGCCGTCCCGAATGCAAGCAATATGCGGCGCAGATCGACGGCAATGTGATGACCTTCACCGACCTGCAGGGCACGGTCTACACCTTCACCATGGCCGATGTCGGCGGCATGAAGGGCGAAGCGATCACCGCCGAACACCGCTCGGTCACGGTATTCGTGAAGCAGCCTTGATCAAATCGGCCGGGCCGCGGCGTCGCGCGCATCGGGCCCGCCGTAGAGCTGCCTCGCTCGGCTCTCGAACGCGCCGACCATGCGGCGCACCGCCTCGTTGAACAGCACGCCGATCAAGTGCTGCAGCATGCGGGAGCGGAACTCGAAATCGACAAAGAAGTCGATGACGCAGGTTCCGTCCGGCTGTGCCTCGAAGCGCCAATGATTGTTGAGATAGCGGAACGGCCCTTCGCTATAAGCGACGTCGATGCGGTCGGGACGGTTCAGCGTCACCCGCGAGGTGAAACGCTCCCGCACCATGCGAAAGCCGATCAGCAGATCGGCGACGATGACATTGTCCTTGCGCTCGCGAATTCGGGCGCCCGTGCACCAGGGCAGAAATTCGGGATAGCGCTCGATATCGGCGACCAGATCGAAGAGCTGGTCCGCACGATACGGCAGATGCCGGCGCTCGGCATGGGTCGGCATCAGGCCGGTACCGCGCCCTGCGCCGCACGGGCCGCGCGCAACCGGGCGAAATCCTCGCCAGCGAGATACGACGAGCGCGTCAGCGGCGACGACGCCACCATCAGAAAGCCCTTGCCGTACGCCATCTGCCGATAGCCGTCGAATTCGTCCGGCGTGACGAAGCGGGCGACGCGATGATGCTTCGGCGTCGGCTGGAGATATTGGCCGATGGTAAGGAAATCGACCCGGGCCGAGCGCAGATCGTCCATCACCTGCAGCACCTCCGCCTTTTCCTCGCCGAGGCCGACCATCAGCCCCGATTTGGTGAACATCGCCGGATCGATGTCCTTGACGCGGTCGAGGAGGCGCAGCGAATGGAAATAGCGCGCGCCCGGCCGCACCTCGCCATAAAGCCGCGGCACGGTTTCGAGATTGTGGTTGAACACGTCGGGCCGCGCCGCGACCACTGCTTCGAGCGCGCCGTCCTTCTTGAGGAAATCCGGCGTCAGCACTTCGATGGTGGTATTGGGCGCACCGCGGCGGATCGCCTCGATGGTGCGGACGAACTGCATGGCGCCGCCGTCGGGCAGATCGTCGCGATCGACCGAAGTGACGACGATGTGGTTGAGGCCGAGCTTCGCCACCGCCTCGCCGACGCGCGCCGGCTCATGCGGATCGAGCAGGTCCGGCCGGCCGGTCGCGACATTGCAGAAGGTGCAGGCGCGGGTGCAGACGCTGCCCAGGATCATCACCGTGGCGTGCCGCTCCTTCCAACACTGGCCGATATTGGGGCAAGCCGCTTCCTCGCACACGGTGTTGAGCTTCAACGCGCGCATCAGATCGCGCGTCTCGCGATATTCCGGCGAGGTCGGCGCCTTGACCCGGATCCAAGGCGGTTTGGGCGGCGCCGGATTATCGGGCCGATGCGCCTTTTCCGGATGGCGGAGGGCGGCCGTGTCGCTCATGCCCTTAGATGTGGAGCGCGCCGGTGTACGCGGCAAGCACCGACTCGTGCATCATTTCCGACAGGGTGGGATGCGGAAACACCGTGCGCATCAGTTCCTGCTCGGTCGTCTCCAGTGTCTTCGCGATAGCGAAACCCTGGATCAGCTCGGTCACTTCCGCGCCGATCATATGCGCGCCAAGGAGTTCGCCGGTCTTGGCGTCGAACACGGTCTTAACGAAACCCTCGGGCTCGCCGAGCGCGATCGCCTTGCCGTTTCCGATGAACGGAAACCGGCCGACGCGTACCTCGCGGCCCGTTCGCCTTCGCGGCCTTCTCGGTGAGGCCGATGCTCGCGACCTGCGGCCGGCAATAGGTGCAGCCCGGAACGTTCTTCGGGTCGAGCGGATGCGCGGTGTTGAGGCCGGCGATATGCTCGACGCAAATTACGCCCTCGTGCATCGCCTTGTGCGCCAGCCACGGCGGTCCGACGAGGTCGCCGATGGCGTACAGGCCGGGCTCGCCGGTCGACAGCCATTCGTCGACAACGACGTGGGTCTTCTCGACACGCGCCTTGGTCTTCTCGAGGCCGATATTCTCGACATTGCCGACGATCCCGATGGCGAGCACGACGCGATCCGCCGTGACCTCGCTGGTTTTGCCGGCCTTTTCCAAGGTCGCGGTGACGGAATCCTTGCTCTTCTTCAGCGCCTTCACGTTGGTGGCGGTGTGGATGGTCATGCCCTGCTTTTCGAATTGCTTCTGAGCGAAGGCCGAAACCTCGTCGTCCTCGACCGGCAGGATGCGGTCGAGCACCTCGACGACCGTGACGGTCGCGCCCATGTCGCGATAGAAGCTGGCGAATTCGATGCCGATGGCGCCGGAGCCGATCACCAGCAGCGATTTCGGCATGGCGTCGGGAATCATCGCTTCCTTGTAGGTCCAGATCAACTTGCCGTCCGGCTCCAATCCCGGCAGCGAGCGCGCCCGCGCGCCGGTGGCAAGGATGACGTTCCCCGCCTGGAATTCGCCGACCGCCTTGCCGTCCTTGGTGACGCCGAGCTTGCGCGGGCCGGTGAGCTGGCCCTGCCCCTCGATCACCGCGATCTTGTTCTTGCGCATCAGGAAGCCGACACCGTCGGACAATTGCTTTGCCACTTTGCGCGAACGCTCGACCACCTTTTTCGGATCGAAGGAAACATCCTTCGCCGAAAGGCCGTAGGCGTCGGCGTGCTGCATCGCGTGGAAAATCTCGGAGCTGCGGAGCAGCGCCTTGGTCGGGATGCAGCCCCAGTTAAGGCAGATGCCGCCGAGCTTGTCGCGCTCGATCACCGCCGTCTTCATGCCGAGCTGCGCCGCACGGATTGCGGCAACATAGCCGCCCGGCCCGCCGCCCAGCACGATGAGGTCGAAAGAAGTGGGGGTATCAGCCATTACCGCCCCTTAAATGAGGAGAACAGAGGGGTGCTCGACGATCTTCTTGAACTCGGCCAGGTATTGCGCACCGACCGCGCCATCGACGACGCGGTGATCGCACGCCAAGGTGCAGCTCATCACGGTGCCGACTGCAAGCGCGCCGTTCCTCACCACCGGGCGCTGTTCGCCAGCGCCGACCGCAAGGATGCAGCCGTGCGGCGGATTGATCACCGCGGCAAAGTCCTTGATGCCGTACATGCCGAGATTGGAAATCGAGAACGTGCCGCCTTGGAACTCGGTGAGCTTGAGCTTGCCGGCGCGGGCGCGCGTGCCGAGGTCCCGCATCTCCGCTGAAATCTCCGGCAGCCGCTTGGTATCGGCGTTCTTGACGATCGGTGTGATCAGCCCGTCGTCAAGCGCCACCGCGACCGCGATGTTGACCTCGCTCCACAACAGGATCGCGTCGTCGCTGTAGGACGCGTTGGCGCGGGGGATTTTGCGCAACGCCAGCGCCGCGGCCTTGATGACGAAATCGTTGACCGAAAGCTTGGTGCCCGCCGCCTCGGCCAAGTCCGACCGGATGCGCATCAAGGGATCGATGTCGCAATCGATGGTGAGATAGAAGTGCGGCACCGTGGTTTTCGATTCCACCATGCGGCGCGCCACGGTACGCCGCATGCCGGTCATCGGAATCTCGATATAGGGCGTGTTGCCCGCGAGCGCGTACACCGCCGCTTTCGACAGCGGACCGCCGCCGGGCGCAGGCGGGATGAAGGACGCCGCCGTCGGCGCGCGCATGGCGCCGCCCTTGAGCGCGGCCTCGACATCGTGCTGCACGATGCGGCCATGCGGGCCGCGTGCCGTTGATCGAACGAAGATCGAGCTTCGCCTGCTCGGCCAGGCGCCGCGCCAGCGGCGAGACGAAAATGCGGTCAGAGCCCCCTCCCAACCCTCTCCCGCTTCGCGGGGGCGGGCTAACTTTCGCACCCTCCCCCGCTTGCGGGGGAGGGACGGGAGAAGCCGAAGGCTTCGACGGGGTGGGGGCCGACGCTGGAGCGGCGGCGGGTTTTGCTTCCGCCTTCGGCTCTTCAGCCTTTTTCGCGATCGGCGATTTCGCCTGCACCTTGGCCAGCGCGGATTTGTCCTCGCCTTCTTCCAGCAAAATCGCAATCGGCTGATTGACGGCGATGTTCTCGGCGCCTTCAGGAACAAGAATTTTCCCGAGCGTGCCCTCATCAACGGCTTCGAATTCCATCGTCGCCTTGTCGGTCTCGATCTCGGCGATGACATCGCCGGCTTTGATCGGGTCGCCTTCCTTCTTCGACCATTTGGCGAGCTTGCCTTCGGTCATAGTCGGCGACAGCGCCGGCATCAGCAGTTCGATCGGCATGGCGCGGCCCGTTCAGCGATAGGCGGCCGCCTTGGCGGCGGCGACGACGTCATCGACCTGCGGCAGCGCAAGGCGTTCGAGATTGGCGGCGTAGGGCAGCGGCACGTCCTTCGCCGTGACGCGCGCCGGCGGGGCGTCGAGATAGTCGAACGCCTGCTCCATCATCAGCGCTGCAATCTCGGAACCGATGCCGGCATAGGCCCAGCCCTCTTCCACCGTGACGACGCGGTTGGTCTTTTTCACCGAGGCGATGACGGTCTCGGTATCGAGCGGCCGCAAGGTGCGCAGGTCGATCACCTCGGCGGAAATGCCTTCCTCTTCCAGCTTCGCCGCCGCGTCCATCGCGATCTGCACCATGCGCGAAAAGGCGAGAATGGTGATCCCGTCGCCGGCGCGCGCGATCCGTGCCTTGCCGATCGGCACGGTATAGTCGTCGGCTTGGGGCACCGGAAATGTGTGACCGTAGACCAGCTCGTTCTCCAGAAAAATCACGGGATTCGGGTCGCGGATCGCCGATTTGAGCAGGCCCTTATGATCCGCCGCGGTGTATGGCGCGATCACCTTCAGCCCCGGGACATGGGCGTACCAGCTCGAATAATCCTGGCTGTGCTGTGCCGCAACGCGCGAGGCCGCGCCGTTCGGACCGCGAAACACGATCGGACAGCGCATCTGGCCGCCGGACATGTAGCGGGTCTTGGCGGCCGAATTGATGAGCTGATCCATCGCCTGCATCGCAAAGTTCCAGGTCATGAACTCGACGATCGGCTTCAAGCCGCCAAACGCCGCGCCGATGCCGAGGCCGGTGAAGGCATGCTCCGAGATCGGCGTATCGACGACGCGGCGCGCGCCGAATTCCTCGAGCAGGCCTTGGCTGACCTTGTACGCGCCCTGATATTCGGCGACTTCCTCGCCCATCAGGAACACGGTTTCGTCGCGGCGCATTTCCTCCGCCATCGCGTCGCGCAGCGCCTCGCGCACCGTCAGCGACACGGTGGCGCCGGTCCATTCGATTTCCGCCAGCGCCGGTGCCATTTTGGGTTTGGGCGCAGCGGTAGCGACGGGGCTCCCTTCGGCGGGCGGCGCGATCGGCGCCTTCGCTTGGACCGGAACTTTCGCCGGCGCCGCGCCCGGCTTCTCGTCTTCGCCGATAATTTCAGCGATCGGCGCGTTCACCGCGACATTCTCGGTTCCCTCAGGAACCAGGATGCGGCCCATCTTGCCGTCGTCGATGGCCTCGAACTCCATCGTCGCCTTGTCGGTCTCGATCTCGGCGATGACGTCGCCCGCCTTCACCGGATCGCCTTCCTTCTTGAGCCACTTGGCGATCTTGCCCTCAGTCATGGTCGGCGAGAGCGCGGGCATCAGAACTTGTGTCGGCACGGCTCAGGCCTCGACGTAGACGTCGGTGTAGAGTTCCGCCGGATCGGGCTCGGGCGACGCTTGGGCGAATTCCGCGGCTTCCGTGATGATGTCCTTCACGCCCTTGTCCCATTCTTTCAGCTTCGCTTCGTCGGCGATCCCTTCCTCGATCAGGCGCGTCTTCATCTGATCGATCGGGTCGTGCTCCTGTCGCATCCGGTTGAGTTCGTCCTTGCTGCGGTATTTCGCCGGGTCGGACATGGAATGGCCGCGATAGCGGTAGGTCAGCAGCTCGAGAACGTAAGGCCCCTTGCCGCTGCGGATATGCCGGATCGCGTCCTCGGCGGCGGCTTTCACCGCCAGCACGTTCATGCCGTCGGCCTGGCTTGCCGGAATGTTGAAGGCTTCGGCCCGAGTGTAGAGGTCCTTCGACGACGAGGAGCGCGCCACCGACGTGCCCATGCCATACTTATTGTTCTCGATGACATAGAGCACCGGCAGCTTCCACAGTTCCGCCATGTTGAAGCTCTCCGCCACCTGACCCTGGTTCATGGCGCCATCGCCGAGGAAGGTGACCGAGATCTTGCCGTCATTCTTGTATTTGTGGGCAAAGCCGAGGCCGGTGCCAATCGGCACCTGGGCGCCGACGATGCCGTGGCCGCCATAGAAATGCTTTTCGAGCGAGAACATGTGCATCGACCCGCCCTTGCCCTTGGAATAGCCGCCGATGCGTCCCGTCAATTCCGCCATCACGCCCTTCGGGTCCATGCCCGACGCCAGCATATGGCCGTGGTCGCGGTAGGAAGTGACGATGCTGTCGCCGTCCTCCATGGCGGAGTAGACGCCGACCACCACCGCTTCCTCGCCAATATAGAGATGGCAGAAGCCGCCGATCAGTCCCATGCCGTACATCTGCCCGGCCTTCTCTTCGAAGCGCCGGATCAACAGCATGTCGCGGTAGAGTTTTTCCATTACCGCCGCCGACGGCAAAAGGTCAGCAGCCTTGACCGGTTTGAATTTTCGTTTGGCGATCGCCATGCCCGAGACCTCCTGCGGAAGAGCTTGTAGCATGGCGATGTTTAACAACTTATGCAAGCGGCTTAAGTTACTGGAAACGCTACAATAATGACAATAAACTGAATTTCAGTTAATCCGCTTTCCGGGGTTATCGGCGGGCGCGGTGAAGATCACGATTTCGTCGGGCCCGATGGCGTTGAGCGCCGCGCGGGCGCGCTCGTCGAGAAGATCGGGATCGAGGCGATCGCCCTTCAAAAGATCGGCGCGGTGGCGGAGCCGCGTCAGTTCGCCGTCGGTCGCGGCAAGCGTCACCTCGGCGGCGCGGACCTGGTGCGACCGCCGCAGCCACGCCATGAGGCCGTGGTCGCCCTGAATGAGATTGAGGCCGAAATAGACGATCAGAACGATCGCGAGGAACGGGCCCAGCACCGCGCGCCCTACCTTCAGCATCGTTCGACGAGCCGTCATGGTTTTCAGCGAATCACTGCGTCGCCTCAGTGTCAAGGCGAAGACGCCCCCGTTACCCTTTGGCACATCGAAATTTTTACATTTTTTCGAGTCGCTGTCATCGACGCTGGTCCGCAGCATTCCAGACAAAGTTAACGGGATTTTCACCGAACCGGGACAATGGTGCGGGCTCGCGGGACAGTCTGGTTTTCGAGGAGCGAGTCACGGCGATGGCGACGGCAACAACTCAACCGGTGCGGCGGACCCGGAAAGCGACGCGGCGCGGTAGCCGACACACACAGGGACCCATGCCGTGGAAGGCGCTGTTGGAAGCGCGCGACAAAATCGTCGATCTGATGGCGGCGGGCATGCCGCTCAAGGACACGCTCACCGAAATCGCGCGGATGGTCGAAGCGTTGGCGCCGCCGGCTTTGTGCTCCGTGTTGCTGCTGCAACCCGACGGCAAGCATCTGCGCCACGGCGCCGGACCCAGCCTGCCCGACGAATACAACGCCGCGATCAACGATCTGGAAATCGGCCCGTCGGTCGGGTCGTGCGGCACCGCCGCTTACCGCAAGACGCCGGTGATCGTCAGCGACATCGCCACCGATCCGCTGTGGGAAGGGCCGCGCGAATTCGCCTTGTCGTTCGGGCTGCGGGCCTGCTGGTCGCAGCCGATCATCAGCCATGTCGGCGTCGTTCTCGGCACCATCGCGATGTACTACCGCGAGCCGCGGGAGCCGTCGGCGCGCGATTTCGGCCTGCTGCAGCCAAGCGCGGGATTGGTGCGTCTGGCGCTGGCCCAGCACCGCAAGGAGGAGGAGTTGCGCACCAGCGAGGCGCGCAGCCGCATCGCCGCCGAAGCCGCCGATTTCGGCACCTACGACATCGACCTTGCCACCGGAGCCGTGAATTGGTCGCCGCGCTTCAAGGAATTGCTCGGCGTCCCCGAATCCTATCAACCGACTCTGAGCAGCCTGCCCGGCATCGTCCATCCCGAGGACCGGCCCCGCTTTCTGGCGGGATTCCAGCATTGGTCCGGCGGCGACGGCGGGCGCGAGACGCGAGTCAACGAGTTCCGCGTCGTGCGCATCGCCGACGGCGCCGAGCGGCTCATCGAGCTGCGTGGCCGCGTCCTGTTCAACGCGCAGGACTTGCCGAGCCGCGCCATCGGCGTCTGCGCCGACATCACCGACAAGCGGGCGGCCGAACGCCAGCGCCGCGACACCGAGCAGAAGATTCACCAGCTCCAGAAGATGGAGGCTGTCGGACAATTGGCCGGCGGCATCGCCCACGATCTCAACAACACGCTGATGCCGATCCTCGGCCTGTCGAAGCTGGCGATGCAGGAAATGTCGCCGCTCGATCCGCTCCACGAGCATCTTGAGCTGATTCATCGTTCCGGCGAGCGGGCCCGCGACCTGGTCAATCAAATCCTCACCTTCAGCCGCAAGGAAGAGATCGCCCGGGAGCCGGTCGCGCTCGCGAAGCTGATCGAGGAATCGCTGCCCTTGCTGCGCATCGGCATTCCCACCGCCGTCGCGATCGAAACCAAGATCGACGGCAATCCCATTGTCTGGGCCAATCGCGGCCAGATCGACCAGGTGTTGACCAATCTCGTCGCCAACGCGGCCCAAGCCATCGGCGTCGCTGCCGGCACCATCCGCATCGAGCTCGGCGCGGACCCGGCGCGAAAAACGGCGCGGCTCGCGGTGATCGACACCGGACCCGGCATCGACCCCAGCGCCTTGAGCCGTCTGTTCGAGCCGTTCTTCACCACCAAGAAGATCGGCGAAGGCACCGGCCTCGGCCTCGCGGTGGCGCACGGCATCGTCACCAACCATGGCGGCCAGATCGAGGTGTCGAGCCGGCTCGGCGACGGCGCAACGTTCCAAGTCTTCCTGCCGCTGTTCAAGCGCGCCGAGACGGCCCCCGCTGGCGATATGGCGCTGGCGAAATAATTCGTCGTTCCGCGGAGACCTCGGCAACTCGTTCAATCCGTGTAGGGCGTTTGAGATCGAGTAATTAAAACGGCACTTCCTACTAGGCTGCTAACTCGCGCCACTAAATCATCTTGATTGCGCTGTGGGCCTACGATGATGCGATTGATAGGCAAGCGCTTTCCGCTATTCCAATTGAAGAGACGAATAAACGCTGTCGCGCCTCCCGTCGAGGTCGTTCTACTGTCGATCGGCTTTACCTTGCTGCCTCGTGTATCAACTCCCTGACTAATCAAATTCTTGAGGTGAACTTCGGGAAGCGGTGCCGCTACAATCCTAGCTTCACTTTCTTCAGCGAACCCTTGATGTTTGATCAAGCACGTTGCCCTCAGAAATCTTGGAACCACCTTCTCCATCAGTGCGGTTGGAACATTAGGCGAATGCGGTAGAGTCGCATGAACGACCTTGCATACCTCGCCTGCCGCGACGACCAGATCCTCATAGCTTTTCGCGAAATCGAGACGGCTATCGTTGTATATGACTTTTCCAAAATCTAAGAATGCGTATGCATATTCGACAAACTCGTGATCGATTAGTCCTTCCAATTTTTTTGTGTCAAAGACAACAGCGAACCGCTCCGACCCGCCATAGCCGCGCCACTGGCTCAGGAGACCATTTTCACGCTCATAGCCACGTCCACTATCAAATCCGCAAAACGAACTGATGTACGGAACGGCAAAAGCAGGACCCGCCTTCGAAGCACCAAAGCTCGTTAGATACAGCGCGTCGACAATGGTCTTCGCCAAACCTTTTGCCGCCTGTACCGCACCGCCAAGGTCGGCGAGATGACGCTTTCGTGAAAGACTTCCCTTCTGCCACTCCAGAAGAAATTTTTTAAATCGGTATTCAATGGCACTTATCAATAGCGGCTTACAGTGAAGAACTTCAGTTGTATCGTTGAGGTTATCGTAACGCGTGGCAAACAAAGTACCGCTGTTATAAATGCCCTGCAGCCCGCTCCAATCTGTGTAGTGGTGAACCTCAGAAATCGTTTCGGACAATTCAAACTTAACGGGATGAATGAGGGTTGGACGCGCAGTTTCTGTCGTTCCAATCATTGCTACCTACGCAGCGCCGCTTTGCCGTCGAAGCGTGCGGCGGCGCCGAGTTTTTCCTCGATCCGCAAAAGCTGATTGTACTTGGCGAGCCGGTCGCTGCGCGCCAGCGAGCCGGTCTTGATCTGGCCGCAATTGGTGGCGACGGCGAGATCGGCGATGGTGAAATCCTCGGTCTCGCCGGAGCGGTGCGACATCACCGCGCGATAGCCGGCGCGATGCGCCATCGCGACGGTATCGAGCGTCTCCGACAGCGTGCCGATCTGGTTGACCTTGACCAGGATGGCGTTGGCGCAGCCCGCGGCAATGCCGCGGCGAGACGCGCGGTGTTGGTGACGAAAATGATCGTCGCCGACGATCTGGATCTTGCCCGCCGAGCGTCTTCGTCAGTTCGGCCCAGCCCTGCCAATCGTCCTCGGCGAGCGCGTCCTCGATCGAGACGATGGGATATTTGCCCGCAGAGCGTTTCGAGATATTGCGATCATGCCGGCCGAATCGAAATTCTTTTTCTCGCCCGAGAGTTCGTAGCGGCCGTTCTTGTAGAGCTCGGTCGCCGCGACATCGAGCGCCAGCACCACGTCGTCGCCGGGCTTGTAGCCCGGCGCCCTCGATCGCCTTCATGAGGAAGGCCAGCGCCGCGTCGGCCGATTCGAGCGCCGGGCGCGAAGCCGCCCTCGTCGCCGACATTGGTGTTGTGGCCGGCGTCGGCGAGCTGCTTCTTCAGCGCGTGGAAAATCTCCGCGCCCATGCGCAGCGCCTCGGCGAAATTCGGCGCGCCCGCCGGCACGATCATGAATTCCTGGATGTCGATCGGGATTGTCGGCGTGGACGCCGCCGTTGATGACGTTCATCAGCGGCACCGGCAAGCGTGCGCGCATCGACGCCGCCGACATAGCGGTAGAGCGGCAGGTCGAGCTCGGCCGCCGCCGCTTTCGCCGCGGCGAGGCTGACGCCGAGAATGGCGTTGGCGCCGAGCCGCGATTTGTTCGGCGTGCCGTCGAGCGCGATCATCGCGCTGATCGAGGCCGCGCTGATCGGCCGCGTCCATGCCGCCGACCGCGTCGAAGATCTCGCCGTTCACGGCGGCGACGGCGTTCAGCACGCCCTTGCCGCCATAGCGCTTCTTGTCGCCGTCGCGCAGCTCGACCGCTTCATGCGCGCCGGTCGAGGCGCCGGACGGCACCGCGGCGCGGCCGACGATGCCGCTTTCCAGCGTGACGTCGACTTCGACGGTGGGATTGCCGCGGCTGTCGAGAATCTCGCGGCCGATGATGTCCGTGATTGCGCTCATGTTTCCTTATGAATTGAGCGGCCGCGCTTTGGCAAGCCGGTCGAACGCCATCAACGTCGCCAAGCAGCGACGGCATGTCGGCGAGCTTCACCATGTTCGGCCCGTCCGACGGCGCGCGGTCGGGATCCTGATGCGTCTCCATGAACACCGCGGCGACGCCGACCGCGACCGCGGCGCGCGCGAGCACCGGCACCATGCGCCGCTCGCCGCCCGAGACATTACCCTGCCCGCCCGGCTGCTGCACCGAATGCGTGGCGTCGAATACCACCGGATAACCGGTTTCCTTCAGCACCGGCAGCGCCCGCATGTCGGAGACCAGCGTGTTGTAGCCGAAACTGACGCCGCGCTCGCACAAGAGGATGTTGTCGTTGCCGGCAGCCGCGACTTTGCGCGCGACGTTCTTCATGTCCCACGGCGCCAAGAACTGGCCCTTCTTGATGTTGATGGCGCGGCCGGTCTTCGCGGCGGCGACCAGCAAATCGGTCTGGCGCGAAAGAAATGCCGGAATCTGCAGCACGTCCACCGCCTCCGCCGTCGGCGCGCATTGCTCCGGCAAATGCACGTCGGTCAGCACCGGGCAGCCGTATTTCTCTCGCACCTCGGCGAGGATCGGTAGGCCGGCCTCAAGCCCCAGGCCGCGCTCGCTGTCGATCGAGGTGCGGTTGGCCTTGTCGAACGAGGTCTTATAGACCAGGCCGATGCCGAGCTTGCCGGTCAGCTCGACCAGCGCGTGGCTCATCTCCAATGCGTGGGCGCGGCTTTCGAGCACGCACGGCCCGGCGATCAGCGCCAGCGGCTTGTCGTTGCCAATAGCGATGTTGCCGACGGTGACGGTGCGCGGCGCGGTCATTCTGTTCATTCTACGCTAACAAGTAGCGGCATTTTGCTGCTTCTGCAGGGAATTTACAGGTGCCTCCTGTGGATAACCGCGTACTCATTGCTCAACTGTAAATTGTATCTGCGTTACTATTGTACGTTATATGCGTTTTACAGCCACTTTGTCAAGGGCTCCTTCCCCCTCAATGTTGCTTATCCGGCTTGTTGCCCATCATGCCGCCGGCCATGCCGCCCAACGCACCGAACGCTTCCTCGGCCTGCTCGCGCGACTGGCTCAGCAGGCGGATGGCACCGCCGGCGCCGCCGGGCAGCCCCTCCTCCTTCACCGCGAGCGCCACCTCGTCGACCGTCAGGAAGCCGTTGCCGTCGAAATCGAAATTCGAAAACAGGATGTTAGTGAGGAACGGGCCGAACACCATGGTCGCCGCCTCGACGGCGGCGAGATCGTCCGGGTCGATGGTCACGCCGCGATATCCCTGCCGCAAAATCGTGTCCTTGTCGCCGCCGCCGAACAACAAGGTTGCCGGCAGGTAGTGCCGCAGGAACGTGGTCGCCTCGGCCGGCGCGATCTTGCCGTCGCCGTTGAGATCGAACATCGCGACGATGCGCGCCGCGCAGGTCTTGACGTCCGCGTCGGGGCGGCATCGATCGGCGACATCCGAATAGGCGCGCACGAACCGGTCGAGCCGGTGCAGCACCCGCAGCAACGGCCGCGCCCGCGCGTCGCCGGTATCGACAGTGTCGCAGCGAAAGCCGGTGGTTACCGTGTCTGGCTTCGAGGACAGATGCGCATTTATTTTTCCATCCTTGAGCTCCCGCACCAGATCGCTGCCGGCCGCGTCCGGAAAGGGATAGTGCACCACCATGCGGTCGGGCGCGGCGTCGACGATCACGTCGCTGCCGAAGCCGAACACCACGAATTTGCCGTCGCCGTTGGCCTTGAGCACGCCGGTGACGCCGAAATCGCTGGCGAACAAGGTGTACCCGGTGACCGCGCCGCACGATCCGCCGACCAGCCACAGGCCGCGAAAATTCGGCGGAAACTCCGCGGCGGCGGCCTGCCCCGCCGCGAGCGAGAACAGCGCGACGGCCAACCACATGGTGCGTGTCATGGACCCTCCCCGAAATCTAGACCGATGCGTTTATCCAACAGCGACCGGGCGCCGTGCCACTCAGCGCCGCGCTTACCGCGCCGCGGCGGCGCCTAGTTTGCGGTGACGGTGGCGATAGACCATACCGATGAACACCGCCGCCGCCACGACCAGGAGGCCGATACCGAGAACGGGCCGATGCGCGACCCAGGCCAGCGCGATCACGATCAGGGTGATGGGAACCGCGAGCGCCAGGCTGATGACGAACGCGCCCGCTTCGACCAAACCGCCCAGGAACGGCAGCACGCTCGCCAGCGTCCCGAGCGGGCCGAGGATCAACATGAAACCGATCAGCATCGCGACAAAGCCGCCGCCGCGGATGATCCAGGTCAGCGTGCGCTCCGACTTCTCCTGCTCCTTCAGCATCGTCGCCGCGGCCGCGACGCCTGGCGTGGCAAGCACGATCTGATAGCCGTTGTCGGCGTGAAACGGCGCCAGCGCATTGCCGGCGATGGCGGCGACCACCGACATGGTCTGCGCCGTCACCGCGCTGAAGCTCACGCGCATGTCGCCGACCCGCGGACTGCCGCTGTCGGCGCCGCGATAAAATCCGTCGCCCTCGGCGTGGAAGCCGGCGGGCGGCGCCGCGTTGGCGACGGGATAGGGCGCGAAATCGTCCATCTGCGCCAGCACGGCGGGATCGACGCTGGTAGGCGCCGAGCCGCGCGGCGCTGCTGTTGAAGGTGCGCGAGGTCGTCGACATTTCCGGATTCTGGTGGTTGTTCGACGCATGAAAGCGCGATAAATCGAGCGGCTGCTCCGACCAGACCTTGCCGTAGGTATAGGTCGTCTCGGTGGTTTCGCTGCCGCCGGTGTTCTGGGTGGTGTGGCTCTCCTTGGTCTCCTTCCACTGATACATCTCGGCCTTGCGCTTCAGGCGCACGACATCGTCACCGCCGACGCCGAACTGGGTATCGCGCACCGGCGCGGTGGTGGAAAGCGGTCCCGTGACATGCGCGAGCTTGCCGGAGAGCGCGGGATCGACGGATTCCGGATTGGCCTCGACCACGATGCGCTCGCCCTGCGCCAAGGCGTTCGCCGCCTGCACCGCCCGGCCCTCGTTCCACCACAACGCGACGATGGCGACGATGATGAGAATGAAGCCGATCAGCACGCCGACGAGGCTCGAGCCGATGCGCGAGCCATAGCCCGTGCGCGTGATTTCGGTGATCCGATCCGGATTGCTCATAGTGTTTCCCCCAACGATTTAGAACCCCGCGCGACTATAGCAGAGTTTCCCGGCGCAAATCTTTCTCGCTCTTGCCAAAAAAAGTTCACCACCCCGACGAAAGTCGGGGTGGTGAAAGATTTCCCCTTCGCGGAAAATTACACCAACCGGCTTTGGTCGCGGGCGGCGCGGATGAAGTCGGTGAAGAGCGGATGCGGCTCGAACGGCTTGGATTTGAGTTCGGGTGGAACTGCACGCCGAGGAACCAGGGGTGGTTGTCGAACTCGACGATCTCGGGCAGTTCGCCGTCGGGCGACATGCCGGAGAAACGCATGCCCGTCTCCTCGAGCCGCTCCTTGTAGTTGATGTTGACCTCGTAGCGATGGCGGTGGCGCTCGCTGATCCGGCTCTTGCCGTAGATCGCGCGCACCTTCGAATGCTCGGCGAGCATCGCGTCGTAGGCGCCGAGCCGCATCGTGCCGCCCATATCGCCGCCGGCCTGGCGCCGCTCCAGCGCGTTGCCGCGCATCCATTCCGTCATCAGGCCGATCACCGGGTCCTGGCACGGGCCGAACTCGGTCGAGTTGGCGCCGGGCAGATCGGCCAGATGCCGCGCCGCCTCGATCACCGCCATCTGCATGCCGAAGCAGATGCCGAAATAGGGCACGAGCCGCTCGCGGGCGAAGCGCGCCGCCTCGATCTTGCCTTCGGCGCCGCGCTCGCCGAAGCCGCCAGGAACGAGGATGCCGTGCACGCCGTCCAAATGCTGCACCGCGCCGGGCTGTTCGAAAATCTCGCTGTCGATCCAGTCGAGATCGACATGGACATTGTTGGCGATGCCGCCATGGATCAGCGCCTCGGCCAGCGATTTGTAGCTGTCCTGAAGGTGCGTGTACTTGCCGACGACCGCGATCTTGACCTCGCCCTCGGGCTTGCGGACGCGATGCACGATCTCGGTCCAGCGCGTCAGGTCGGGCTCCGGCTGCGCGATGCCGAAATGGTCGCACACGGCGCGGTCGAAGCCTTCGAGGTGATAGGCGATCGGCACCTGATAGATGGTGTCGACGTCGAGCGCGGGGATGACGCGGCTTTCCTGCACATTGCAGAACAGCGCGATCTTCCGGCGCTGCCCCGGCTCGAGCGGGCGGTCCATACGGCACAGGAGAATGTCGGGCTGGATGCCGAGGCCGAGCAGCTCTTTCACCGAATGCTGCGTCGGCTTGGTCTTGAGCTCGCCCGCCGAGGCGATGAACGGCACCAGGGTCAGGTGGACATAGAGCGTGCGCGCGCGGCTGAGCTCGTTGCCCATCTGGCGGATCGCCTCGAGAAACGGCAGGCTCTCGATGTCGCCGACCGTGCCGCCGATCTCGCACAGCACGAAATCCTCGTCGCCGTCGAGGCCGGCAGCGATGAACTCCTTGATCGCGTCGGTGACGTGCGGGATCACCTGCACCGTGGCGCCGAGATATTCGCCGCGCCGCTCGCGCTGGATCACGGTCTGGTAGATGCGCCCGGTGGTGACGCTGTCGCTCTTGCGCGCCGGCACGCCGGTGAAGCGCTCGTAATGGCCGAGATCGAGATCGGTCTCGGCGCCGTCGTCGGTGACGTAGACCTCGCCATGCTGATAGGGCGACATCGTCCCCGGATCGACATTGAGATAGGGGTCGAGCTTGCGGAGGCGCACCTTGAAGCCGCGCGCCTGCAACAGCGCGCCCAGCGCCGCCGCCGACAAACCCTTGCCCAGAGAGGAAACCACGCCGCCGGTGATGAAGATGAACCGCGTCATGGGCCTTCAGTGTAAGCGATTCTTGGCGAGAGTCACAAAAGTTTTCAGTTTTCAGTTATCAGTCGTCAGTGGGCAATGACGACTCGGAAAAAACTGATAACTGACAACTGATCACCGAAAACTAATTCCGCAGGTCGAAATCCTCGATCGGCAGGCCGAAATAGGCCTGGGCGATGCGGGTCGCGGTGAAATCCGGCTGATGCGCCGGGTTGTTGCGGAAGGTGGCGAAGTCGCGGAACAGGCGCTGCATCAACTGACCGTCGCGGATGCTCTGCGATGACGAGGCGCGGAACAGATCGTATCCCGCCTCCCAGGCAAGCCGCGACGCCTGATGCTCCATGCCCCATAACTGCATCGCCTCGGCATCGGTGAAATGCCGCGCCGCCGCGAACTCGAGATACATCTCGCCGACGCGCAACAGCACCGCCTCGGCGGCGTGGCACATCGACAAAGCAAGGCCGAAAATGCGCTGCCAGTCGTGATGCTGGTACTTGAACATTTTCGGCGAGAACAGCGGCTTCGCTTCCTTGATATGCGCCTCGTAGGCTTCGAGCGCCGCCCACGCCGCGCCGACCTGCGAGCACGCCAGCTCGCCGGCCCCGAACGCCGAGAACAGGCCGCCGTATAGCGGATTGCCGTGGATGGCGAAGCCCGGCGTGGTGCCGTCGGCGTCGTTGGCGAAGATGCGGTCGTTGACAAACTCGGGCGGGATCACCGCGCCCTTGATGACGACGCTGTTGGAGCCGCTGCCGCGCAGGCCGAACATGTCGTGCCAATCGTCGAGGATTTCGTACTGGTCGCGCGGTACCACGACGGTGACGAGCTTCTTGGTCGGGCCGCCGGGATGCAGCTCGCCCTTCATCGGCGCCAGGCCCATGAAATGCGTCGAATACGGCACGCCGGAGCAATAGCGCCACTTGCCGCTGACCCGGTAGCCGCCGGGCACCGCGACACATTCGGCATCCGGCGACGGGCCGCTCGGACTGTAGGGCGCGATGAAGTGCCCCTTGGGGCCGAAGATCATCGCCTGCGCCGGCTCGTCGAAGCACGAGCCGATCTGCAACGCATGGCCCGACGCCAAGGTCAGGCACCAGCCGATGCCGGGATCGCCGGTCGAAATCTCGATCATCGTCTTGAAGAAGGTGCGGATGTCGAAGGCGTATCCGCCGAACTTGCGCGGTTGCAGGCAGCGATAGAACCCGGCCTTGTCGAACGCCTCGTGCAATTCCTGGCTGTAGAAGCCGCGATCCTCGGCCGCGGCCGCGTCGGCGCGGACCATCGGGCGCAGCGCCTTCGCCCGCGCGATCATCTCGGCGGGCGTCAGCGCCGGGCTCGGGAATTGCGGCGGACAACCTACTTCGCCAGCGGCGCGGTCGGCGTCGCGGGGGCCGCCGGCACGGCGGGCTTGGCCGGAACCGGCGCCGGCATCGCCGGGGCCGGCGCGCTCGGCAGCGGGCCTTCGACGAGCGAATGCGCGGCCCGGCCGTGACCCGCGAATATCGCCAGCGCGATGCTGGTGAGGAAGAACGCCACCGCGATCCCGGCCGTGGTGCGCGTCAACAGGTTCGCGGTCGAGCGGCCGGTCATGAAGCCCGACATGCCGCCGCCGCCGATGCCGAGCGCGCCGCCCTCGCTCTTTTGAATCAGGATGGTCGCGACCAGCGCGATCGCGAGAAAGATGTGAATCACCAGAATGACTTGAAGCATGGCTCGGCCGGGGTTTCGGGAATGCGGGGTTGTAGCGGGTTCGCGCGGCGAATGCTAGTCGGAGGGCGCCGCTTGCGCGATGGTCCAGAACGACGCGGCGTCGAGGCTGGCGCCGCCGACCAGCGCGCCGTCGACATTGGCGATCGGCAGAATCTGCGCCGCGTTCGCCGCGTTGACGGAGCCGCCGTAGAGGATGCGCACGGCCGCAGGGTTGGGCAGGCGTTTGCCCAATTCCGAGCGGATGAAGGCGTGCACCTCGGCGATCTCGTCGCGGCTGGGCGTGCGGCCGGAGCCGATCGCCCATACCGGCTCGTAGGCGATCACGATCTGGCTGTTGCCGTCGAGCGCGGGCAACGAGCCCGCCAACTGCCCGCCGATTACGGCAAGCGTCTCGCCTTTGTCGCGCTGGGCCGCCGTCTCGCCGATGCAGACGATGGGAATCAGACCTTCGGCCCGCGCGGTCTCCACCTTGGCGCGCACCAGCGCGTCGCTTTCGTGATGCTCGTGCCGCCGTTCCGAATGGCCGAGGATGACATAGGCGCAGCCGACATCCTTGAGCATCGCGGCCGCGATATCGCCGGTATGGGCCCCGCGCGGGGCGGCATGGCAGTCCTGGCCGCCCAGCGCGATCCGGCTCCCGGACAGCAGCCCCGCGATCTCGATCAGCAGGGTCGCCGGCGGGCACACCAGCAATTCGCAATGCGGCGGCAAGCGCGACGCCCGCGACGCCAGGTCGCGGGCCAGCGCCGCGCCGTCGGCGCGAAGTCCGTTCATCTTCCAGTTGCCCGCGATCAGCTTACGCATCGATTTGGCCCGCCTTGGCTTCCCCTACAGTCTCTAATAATATCCGCCGCCATGCTACAAGCCATCCGTTCGCGCGCCTCCGGCATCGTCGTCCAGATTCTGTTCGGCGTGTTGATCCTCACCTTCGCCCTGTGGGGCATCGGCGACATTTTCCGCGTCCAGAGCACCGACACCAGCGTCGCCACCGTCGGCGACCAAAAGATCGACGCGAGCGAGGTCTCGACCGCGCTGCGCCACCAGGTCGAGCGCTTCCGCCAAGCCATGAACACCAACCTGACCGAGGACCAGATCAAGCAGCTCGGCCTGCTCGACACCACGCTGCAGGACATCATCAACCAGCACCTCCTCGACCTCGAGGCCCGCCGCCTCGGGCTTTCCATCAACGACGACGCGGTGCGGCAGGCGATCATCGACAACCCGTCGTTCCGCGGGAGCACGGGCCAATTCGACCGCAACATGTATCTGGCGCTGCTGTCGCAGAACCAGATGACGGACCAACAGTTCGAGGCATTGCTGCGCACCGACCTGATTCGCAACCGCATCGTCGCGACCGTGACCGACGGCGCCGACGTACCGGCGGAGTTGGTGGACACGCTATGGCAAAGCCGGGGCGAGCGCCGCGTCGCCACTGCGGTTCTGGTGCCGCCCAGCGCGGTCGGCGCCGTGCCGCCGCCCGACCCCGCGGCGCTGCAACGCTATTACGACGAGCACAAAGACAATTTCATGCTGCCGGAGCGCCGCAGCTTCACCGTCGCGTTGATCGATCCGGCGCAATACGCGGCAGGCATCAAGATTTCCGACGCCGATCTGCAAGCCGCGTACAAGAAGCGCGCCGACGAATTCATCGAGCCGGAGAAGCGCGCGCTGCAGCAAATCCTGGTGCCCGACGAAGCGAAGGCGAAGGCCGCCGCGGCGGCGCTGACGCAGGGCAAGGATTTCGCCGCGGTCGCCAAGGACGTCGCCGGCGAGAACGTGGACCAGATCAACCTCGGCTCCTTGACCCGCGCCGAGATGCCAGGCGAGCTCGGCAAGGCGGTCTTCGATCTCAAGGTCAACGGCGTCACCCCGCCGATCAAGGACGCTTTCGGCTGGCATATCGTGAAGCTGATCTCGGTCACGCCGGAGAAGGCGGCGCCGTTCGACAGCGTGAAGGCCAAGCTCGCCGCGCAACTCGCGCAGGATCAGGCGGTCGACGAGGCGGTCAACCTCACCAACCGCGTCAACGACGCGCTTGCCGCCGGCACCAGCTTCAAGGAGATCGTCGCCAAGTTCGGCCTCAAGACCATCGCGGTCGACAATATCGATGCCGAGGGGCGCGACGCCGCGGGCAAGGACGTCAAGCTGCCGGCGCCCGACATCGTCAAGACGGCGTTCGCGGCCCCGGTCGGCGAGCCGCGCGACCTGAAGGATTTGCCGGACCAGGGCACGTACATGGTCGCGGTGACCGCGATCACGCCGGCCGCGCCGCAGCCGCTCGCGCAAGTCCGCGACAAGGTCGTGGCCGCTTGGCAGGAGCAGGAGCGCGCGTCGCGCCGCGCCAAGCTCGCCGAGGACTATGCCAAGGCGGTGAACCAGGGCCAGAAGCTCGACGACCTAGCGGCGCTGCACGGGCTCAAACCGTTCACGACCAAACCGCTGTCGCGCTACGGTTCCAACGCCGAGTTGCCGCCGATCGTCGTCGCCAAATTGTTCGGCGCGAAGCCGGGCCAGGCGGTCACGGGCAGCGACGGCGGCAAGGGCGAAATCGTCGCGGTGGTGAACCAGATCCTGCCGCCGGACCCGGCGACGGCCCCCGCGCAAAAGGCCGCGATCCGCCGCGAGATCGAGCAAGCGACCAAAGGCGACCTGCTCGGCGAGTACGAACGGGCGCTGCGAACAGCACTTCCCCGTGCAGAAGAACCAAGACGCGCTGCAGAAGTTGATGTAGCGCGGCACACGACGATGCAGCTCACTCCGGACTTCGAGACCTTTGCGCGCGAGTTCGCGGCCTATAAGCCGGTCCTGGTATGGACGTCGTTCGTGTCGGATCTGGAGACGCCGGTTTCGGCGATGCTGAAATTGGCGGACGGAAGGCCGAACAGTTTCCTGTTCGAATCGGTCGAAGGCGGCGCGACACGCGGCCGCTATTCCTTCATCGGCTTGAAACCCGACCTCATCTGGCGCTGTCACGGCGACCGCGCCGAGATCAACCGCAAGGCGCGCGCGGACGCCGAGGCGTTCGAAGTGGAGGATTGCGGCGCGCTCGCGTCGCTGCGCCGCCTGGTCGACGAGTGCAAGGTCGCGACGCCGGCGCCGTTGCCGCCGATGGCGTCGGGCCTGTTCGGCTATATGAGCTACAACATGGTGGCGCTGATGGAGCGTCTCCCCGACGCGAACCCAGACGTGCTCAAGATTCCCGATGGGCTGTTCCTGCGGCCGTCGGTCACGGCGATTTTCGACAATATCGCCGACCGGGTCACGCTGGTGACCACGGCATGGCCCAACCCCGACCTGTCCGCGCGCCTCGCCTACGAGCAGGCGCAGGAGCGGCTGGCGGACGTGCTCGCCGATTTCGAGCGCAGCCTGCCGCATCGCCGCGAAAACGCCGAGACGGTGCGCGAATTGCCGCCGCCGCAGGGCAATATGAGCCGCGGCGAATACATGGCGATGGTCGAGACCTGCAAGGAATATATCCGCGCGGGCGAGGCGTTCCAGATTCTGCCGTCGATGCGGATGCGGATTCCGTTCCGGCTGCCGCCGCTGTCGCTCTACCGCGCGCTGCGCCGGCTCAACCCGTCGCCGTTCCTGTTCTTTCTCGATTTCGGCGCTTTCAGCATCGTCGGATCGAGCCCGGAAATCCTGGTGCGCGTGCGCGACGGCAAGGTGACGATCCGGCCGCTCGCCGGCACGCGGCGGCGCGGCATCAATGCCGTCGAGGACAAGCAGCTCGAGGAAGAACTCCTCGCCGATCCCAAGGAGCGCGCCGAGCATCTGATGCTCGTCGATCTCGCGCGCAACGATGTCGGCCGCGTGTCGCGGGTCGGCACGGTGAAGGTGACGGAGAGCTTCGTCATCGAACGCTATTCGCATGTCATGCATATCTGCTCGAACGTCGAGGGCGTGCTCGACGCCAAGTACGACGCGCTCGGTGCGCTGATCGCCGGCTTCCCAGCCGGCACGCTGTCGGGCGCGCCCAAGGTGCGGGCGATGGAGATCATCGACGAGCTCGAGATCGAGCGCCGCAACATCTATGGCGGCGCCATCGGCTATTTCGCCGGCGACGGCAGCATGGATACCTGCCTGGTGCTGCGTACCGCGATCGTCAAGGACGGAGTGATGATCGCGCAGGCGGGGGGCGGCGTGGTCGCCGATTCCAGCCCCGCCGCCGAATATCAGGAAGCGCTCGACAAGATGCGCGCCCTCTTCGTCGCGGCGGAAGAGGCGGTGCGCTTCGCGCGGGAATGACCCGCATTGACAAAGTAGCTACCGGTAGCTACGTTGATTCATGCGCGCCATCGGCATCAAGGAACTGAAGAACAGGCTCAGCGAATTTGTCCGTGTCGCGGCCTCGGGCGAGGTCGTGCAGGTGACGGATCGCGGGCGTGTCGTGGCGGAATTGACCCCGCCTCGCGACGCGGCCTCGACGTGGAGCGCTAAACGGGCCGAGCTGATCGAAAGAGGCTTGCTGACGCCCGCCGCGAAATCCACGCACAAACCCCCGCCACGGCCCAAACCCGTGATGACGCGGGCCGAACTGCTGAAGGAACTGGCGCGCGATCGCGAGGATCGGTGATCTACATCGATAGCTCGGTGGCGCTGGCCTATATCCTCGACGAGGCGCGCAAGCCGGGCATCGCGTTTTGGCAGGCAGATTTGTATTCGAGCAGGTTGCTTGAATATGAAGTTTGGACACGCATTCACGCGCGGAAGCTGACCGATTCGCATTCCGGGAATGTGCGCGCGGTCCTTGCGGAGATTGAAATGCTCGAACTCGGCACGGCGATCCTGGCCCGCGCCTCCGACCCTTTCCCCGTCCGGATCCGGACGCTCGACGCACTGCATTTGGCGACGATGGATTTCCTGCGCCGCGAAGGTCAAGAGATCGAATTGGCCTGCTATGACAATCGTCTCAATACCGCGGCGCGTGCGCTTCGCATTCCGCTTTATGCCGTGTGAAGCGGCGCGTCACGGTTCCCGCATGGCTGCCAATCTTAAATAAAAATTACGGCGGGCATGCGGACCGCCTGTCCGCTCTTATATCTCTTATGACAGGTTCGTAAGAGGAGACCGACGATGACAGGGCTTGGCAAAATTCTCGTGGTTGGCGCGCTGGTCGCGGCGCCGATCGCCATCACCGCTGTACCGGCGCAGCCGGCGAACGCGCAGGTTTATGTCTCCCCCTACTACGGTTATGGCAATCCCTACTGCGCCTACTACGATCCGTATTATTGCGGCTATGGCTGGTATGGCTACCCGTATTACGGCGCCGGCTGGGGCTGGGGCGGATGGTATGGCCGCGGCTGGGGCTGGGGTCATGGTTGGGGCCGCGGCGGCTGGGGCCATGGCGGTTGGGGAGGCCGCGGCTGGCATGGCGGCGGTCACGGCGGCGGCGGCCATTGGCATCACTGATCGCGCCGAATTGATGCAAGGGGCGGTGTCCGCGCGGCACCGCCCCGTATTGTTTGCCGGCGGGGCCAACATCCCGGCACGCGCCTGGCTAGTTAAACTCGCAGAACGATAATGAATATGTAGGATGATCTCGTAAAACGAGGATATCCGAGTGAAATTAACCAAATAATTCCGGGGGAAATTAACCATAATGTTCAAGCGACCCTATAATCCCGCCCACGACGCAAGAACGAGGAGGGGTCAATGTCGAGGCTTGCCAAGTTTTTCGCGCTGGCGGCGCTGGTCGCCGCGCCGCTGACGATCGCCAGCGCCGGTCAGGCGCAGGCGTGCTCCTACGACTATCCGTATACCTGCCCCGACGCGGGATATGCCGGCGATTACGGCTACGCGCCAGCGCCCGCGTACGCGTACGACCCCGGCGCCGCGGTGTTCGCCGATGTCGCGCTCGGCCTGGCGATGGGTTACGGCATCGGCGCCTTTGGCTACGGCTTCTATGGACCCGGTTACGGATACGGCGGTTACGGCTACGGCTGGAACGGCGGTTGGCATGGCGGTTGGAGCAATGGCGGATGGCACGGCCACGATCATCGCTTCGGCGACCGGCGCTTCGACCATCGGGGCTTCGACCATCGGGGCTTCGATCGCCGTGGGGCCGATCATCGGGGCTTCGATCACCGCGGCTTCGCCGGTCACGGACACGGGTTCAACCACGCCGGATTTCATGGACACGGGTTCGGGCACGGCGTCGGCCATGGTTTCGGACACGGCTTCGGCCATGGCGGCTTCCACTTCCACAAATAGCGCGACTGCCGCTTCTGTTGCTTAAGGGATGGCGGCCCGCGGGCCGCCATCGCCGTTTCGGGCGGGCGTTTCGCCGCGCGTGAGCTGGCGATAGGACAGCGACAGGAAGGTGATCGCGGTGGCCAGTGCCAGGAAATGCGCCGTCGCGCCGATGGCGTAGAAGATCACGATCGCGAGATAACCGACGCCGTGCCAGGCACCGGCGAAATCGGGAGAATACTTGGCAAGGATGCGCTCGGCGCCGTCGGCGATGCCGGTGACGATACTGAGAGGCAGGGCGCAAATCAGCGGGCCCCAGACCAGGCGCCAACCGTTGTGCCAGCCGCGATGCCACGAGCGGCCGAACACGCCTTTCGGTTCTTCCACCGCGATCGCCGGCAGCCCGAGGCTGAACCGCGCCAGGAACGGCGACATCACGATCACGATGACGAACAGCGCGAGCAGCGCGATCGCCACCGCGCCGCCGCCCGGATCGATGCCGCCGAGGAATTGCCTGCCGACATAAAGGATTCCGACGATGAGGCTGGCCACCAGCGTCAGGCCGAGCAACGTGCCGATCCACAGCAGCCCGACGACGATCAGGTACAGCAGGAACCGCGTTTCGCGCCAGCGGAAGCGCAGGGCGCTCAGCGGTTCCCCGGCGGTCTCGCCGAGCAGCACGGCGCGGTGCCACGACACCGAGAATGCGACGTAGGCGACGACCGCCAACGCGATGAACAGCAGCGCCGCGACGGCGTGGCCGGTATCGACGGCCGTCAACCGGACCGGCTGCGACTGTTCGAGCGCGGTCGCGCCGAACACCAGCAGGACAAAAATGCAAACGACGACGCCGAGTCCGACCCATACCGCGGCGCGGCGATAGAACCGACGCCAATTGGAAAAGACGAAATTGAAACTGTCGGCGACCGTCTGCCAGAACACGATTTTCGTCGGCATCGTCTCCCCGCTCAGCCGCGACGGATGGTAGCGCATCGCCGCAAGCGGCGCGAACCTCGGCGCAACTCGACATCGTTCTTGCCGGTTGGCGAATCGGTCCTTATAGTTTTCATTTTAATGACTGCTTTGTCGCCTCTCGTCTCGTTCCCGCACCGGCATCTGTTGGGCATCGAGGGGCTTTCGGCCGACGAAATCAGCTTCCTGATCGACCGTGCCGAGTCCTACGTCGAGCAAAACCGCCAGGTCGACAAGAAGCAGTCGCTGCTGCGCGGCCGCACCATCATCAACCTGTTCTTCGAGAATTCGACCCGCACGCGCACCTCGTTCGAGCTCGCCGGCAAGCGGCTCGGCGGCGACGTCATCAACATGTCGGTCGCGACCAGCTCGGTCAAAAAGGGCGAGACGCTGATCGACACCGCGATGACGCTGACCGCGATGCATCCCGACGTGCTGGTGGTGCGGCATCCGGAATCGGGCGCGGTGCAGTTGCTGGCGCAGAAGGTCGATTGCGCCGTGATCAACGCCGGCGACGGCAGCCACGAGCATCCGACCCAGGCCCTGCTCGACGCGCTCGCCATCCGCCGCCGCAAGGGCCGGCTTCAGGGCCTCACCGTCGCGATCTGCGGGGATATCCTGCATAGCCGCGTCGCGCGCTCCAACATCGCGCTCCTGAATGCGATGGGCGCCTATGTCCGTGTCGTGGCGCCGCGCACGCTGTTGCCGGCCGCGATCGAACGGCTCGGGGTCGAGGTGTTCCACGATATGCGGCGCGGCCTCGCCGACGCCGATATCGTGATGATGCTGCGGCTGCAGACCGAGCGCATGCAGGGCAGCTTCGTGCCCTCGGTGCGCGAGTATTTCCATTTCTTCGGCCTCGACTACGACAAGCTCAAGGCGGCAAAGCCCGACGCGCTTATCATGCATCCGGGGCCGATGAACCGCGGCATCGAGATCGACACCGCGGTCGCCGACGATATCGACCGCAGCCTGATCCGCCAGCAGGTCGAGATGGGCGTCGCGGTGCGCATGGCCTGCCTCGACGTGTTGACGCGCGAACTGCCGAACTGGTCAGGGAAATGAGCGGACGTCTGCTCCTGCGCCGCGCGCGGCTCCTCGACCCGGCGCAGAAGCTCGATACGCGCGGCGATATCCTGGTCGAGGACGGGCGCATCGCCGCGCTCGGCGGCGAGCTCGCCAGCGGGCCGGGCATCGAGACGATCGACTGCAATGGCGCCTGCGTCGCGCCGGGCATCATCGACATGCGCGTGCAGCTCCGCGATCCCGGCGCCGAGCACGAGGAATCGATGGAGAGCGCCGGCCTCGCCGCCGCTGCCGGCGGCGTTACCACCATGGTGGCGCTGCCCAACACCGAGCCGCCGATCGACGAGGTGGCGTTGGTCGAGTTCGTGGCGCGGCGCTCGCGCGACATTCGCCTCGTCAATATCCGCACCTACGCCGCCGCGACCAAGGGCCTGCGCGGCCGCGAGCTGAGCGAGTATGGCCTGCTCGCGGCGGCAGGCGCGGTC
The DNA here is from genome assembly GCA_963729845.1 of uncultured Alphaproteobacteria bacterium. GTDB lineage: Bacteria > Pseudomonadota > Alphaproteobacteria > ATCC43930 > CGMCC-115725 > JAATGI01. The sequence goes on along the minus strand of CAVSQC010000038.1, from coordinate 69,426 downwards.
GCCTTCACCGACGCCGACCGCGCCATCGCCGACGCGCAAGTGATGCGCCGGGCGCTGTCCTACGCGCGCACCTTCGACCTGCTGCTGATCGAGCACCCGGAGGAGCCGAGCCTCGCCGACGGCGGCGCGATGAACGAAGGCGAGGTCGCGAACTCGGCTCGGACTCCCCAGCATTTCGCCGGTGGCGGAGCTTATCATGGTCGAGCGCGACCTGCGCCTGATCGAAGTCACCGGCGCGCGGCTGCACTTCGCCCATGTCTCGACCGGCGCCGCGATCGAGGCGATCCGCGAAGCAAAGCGGCGCGGCCTGCCGGTGACGTGCGATACCGCGCCGCATTATTTCGCACTCAACGAGAACGAAGTCGGCGAGTACCGCACCTTCGCCAAAGTGTCCCCGCCGCTCCGCAGCGAGGACGACCGCCGTGCGGTGGTGGCCGGTCTCGCCGACGGCACCATCGACGCCATCGCCAGCGATCATTCGCCGCACGATCAGGATTCGAAGCGTCTGCCCTTCACCTCGGCGGCAAGCGGCATTGTCGGGCTCGAGACGCTGCTGACCTTGTCGCTCGGGCTTTACCACAATCGCGACATGCCGCTGCTGAACGTGCTGCGTGCATTGACGCAGCGGCCGGCGGAGATTTTGCGGTTCGCCGCGGGCCGTCTCGCGGTCGGCGCGCCGGCCGACATCGTTATTTTCGATCTCGACCGGCCGTGGCGCATTGACAGCGACCGCTACCGTTCTAAATCGAAGAACGCGCCTTATGACGGAAGACCCGTCCAAGGAATGGCGGTCCGCACGATTGTCGGCGGACGAACTGTTTTCTCCAAAGAAAGCTGACCGCGATGGCTGCGATTGCCTTGATCGGCGCCGCATCGGGATGGGGCGCCGGTTTTCGTCATACCGAGGATGGGCCGGTCGCGCTGCGCGATCTCGGCCTCGCCGATTGGCTGCGCAAGGGCGGCGTCGACGCCGCGTGGCGCGACATGATCGCGAGCGAGCGGCGCTGGCACGACGGCGTCGAACCGACCACGGCGGAGATCTTCGATCTGGTCACGCGCCACAATATGGCGCTCGCCGATGCCGTCGCGCGCGCCATGCTCGACGCCGAGTTCCCGCTGGTGCTGGGCGGCGACCACGGCATCGCGATGGGCACCTGGACCGGCGTCGCCGCCGGCATGCGCGGCAAGCCGTTCGGATTGATCTGGATGGACGCGCATCTCGACGCCCATACCGTGCGCACCACGCCCTCGATGAATCCGCACGGCATGCCCGCGGCGGCGCTCCTGGGCTATGGCGACGCGCGGTTCCGGCGGCTGTGCGGCGGCGCGGCTGCGGCCGGAACACCTCTGCTATATCGGCGTGCGCTCCTACGAGCCGGAGGAGATGGCGCTGTTGCGCCGGCTCGGCGTGCGGATCATGGAGATGCCCGAGGTGAAGGCGCGCGGCGTCGAGGCATGCCTTGCCGAAGCGCACGACATCGCGACGCGCGGCACCGCCGGCTTCGGCCTGACCATCGATCTCGACGGGTTCGACCCGGAAGACGCGCCCGGCATCGGCCTCAAGTGCGAAGATGGACTGCGCGCGGCGCCGACGGTCGCGGCGCTGCGCGCGCTCGCCGACGATCCGAAGCTCAGGGCCATCGAGATCGTCGAATATATTCCCGAGTTCGACCGGGATTTGCGCACCGCGCATCTCGTCCGCGATCTGGCGCTGGCGCTGACGACGCCGGTCAAGGCGATCAAGGCTGCATAGAAAAGAGGTGCGCCCTTCGACTTGACGCTTCGCGCCAGTTCAGGATGAGGAGGGATGAAAGATGGCAATTGATGCCTCACCTCATCCCGAGCGCGCGTTAGCGCACAGTCGAGGGACGCACGATTTTGGCTCGTCATTCCCGCGAAAGCGGGAATCCAGGGTGAGCGACGTGCGGTCATCCTGGGTCCCTGCTTTCGCAGGGACGACGAATTGAGCTAAAAGCACCCCATGACCGAAACCCTCGTCATCGGCGCAATCTTCGCGTACCTGCTCGGCTCGATTCCGTTCGGGCTGATCCTGTCGCGGCTCGGCGGCTATGGCGACATCCGCGCCATCGGCTCCGGCAATATCGGCGCCACCAACGTGCTGCGCACCGGCAACAAGGGGCTGGCGGCGGCGACGCTGGCGCTCGACGTGGCGAAGGGCGTCGTCGCGGTACTGATCGTGGCGCAATGGGGACCGCTTGCGGCGGCGGTCGCCGCGATCGCGGCGTTTCTTGGTCATCTCTTTCCGGTGTGGCTCGGCTTCAAAGGCGGCAAAGGCGTCGCGACGGCGTGCGGCGTGTTGCTCGCCTATCTCTGGCCGGTCGGCGTGGCGGCGCTGGCGACCTGGATCGTCGTCGCCGTCATCACCCGCTATTCCTCGCTCGCCGCCGTCATCGCGTCGGTGCTGGCGCCGATCTATGCCTGGTTCGTCTCGCACCGGACGATGCCGGTGATCGTGGTCGTGATCCTGGCGGTGCTGGTCTTGATCCGCCATGCCGACAATATCGGCCGGCTGCTGCGCGGCGAGGAAGGCCGCATCCAATTGTCGCGCAAAGCCTGATCATGCCGACCGCGCGCACCCTCAATCCGGCCGAGCGAATGGACTGGCTGCGCCTGATCCGCAGCGAAAACATCGGGCCGATCACGTTTTATCAACTGTTGCAGCGCTACGGCTCGGCGACGGCGGCGCTCGACGCCCTGCCCGAGCTGGCGCGGCGCGGCGGCCGCAACGGGCCGCTGCGCGTGCCGACGCGCGCCGATGCGCTGAAGGAATTGGCGGCGGTCGAGCGCGCCGGCGCCAAGCTGATCGCGTGGGGCGAGCCGAACTATCCCCCTGCCCTCACCGCGGTCGAGGATGCGCCGCCGCTTCTGTCGGCGCGCGGCAATCTGGCGCTGGCCGAGCGCCGCGCCGTTGCCGTCGTCGGCGCGCGCAACGCCTCGGCCAACGGCAAGCGCTTCGCGCGCGACATCGCGATGCAGCTTGGGCGGCAGGATTTCGCCGTCGTCTCCGGCCTGGCGCGCGGCATCGACGCCGCCGCGCACGAAGGCTCGATCGAGACCGGCACCATCGCCGTGCTGGCGACCGGCATCGATCGGGTCTATCCCGAGGAAAACCGCGCGCTGCACGAGGCGATCGCCGAGCGCGGCCTGTTGCTGGCGGAACAGCCGCTCGGCACCGAGCCGCATGCCCGCCACTTCCCGCGCCGCAACCGCATCATCTCCGGCATCGCGCTGGGCGTGCTGGTGGTCGAAGCGGCGTTCAAATCCGGCTCGCTGATCACGGCGCGCTTCGCGCTCGAGCAGGGGCGCGAGGTGTTCGCGGTGCCGGGCTCGCCGCTCGATCCGCGTTGCCGCGGCACCAACGACCTGATCCGCCGCGGCGCGCATCTGACCGAAAGCGCCGACGACATCGTGTCGGAACTGGCACCGGGCACGCTTTCGCCGCCGCGGCGGGCGCCGATCCTTGCCGATGAATCCGCCGGCTTCGACCCCGGCGACGCCGATCTCGACCGCGCGCGGCGCGTCGTGCAGGAGCAGCTCTCGCCGACGCCGGTGCCGGTCGACGACGTAGTGCGCGCGACCGGCATGCCGGCCTCGCTGGTGGCAGCGGTGCTGCTGGAATTGAGCCTCGCCGGACGGCTCGACCGCCAGGCCGGAAACCGGGTGGCCTTGCTTTAGCGCCGACACGTCACTATGTTCCGCGCGCTTCAAAGCGGCCAATAATGGACAACGTCGTTATCGTCGAATCGCCTGCGAAGGCGAAAACCATCAACAAGTATCTGGGCAAGGACTATACGGTCCTGGCGAGCTACGGCCATGTCCGCGATCTGCCGCCCAAGGACGGATCGGTGCGGCCGGACGAACATTTCGCCATGTCCTGGGCGGTGGAGGACAGGGCGGAAAAGCGCATCAAAGAGATCGCGCGCGCGGTGAAGGGCGCGAAGCATCTCTACCTCGCGACCGACCCGGACCGCGAAGGCGAGGCGATTTCCTGGCACATCGACGAAATCCTGCGCCAGCGCCACGCGCTCAAAGGTGTCGACGTCAAGCGCGTGGTGTTCCACGAAATCACCAAGCAGGCGGTGCAGGAAGCGTTCCGCCATCCGCGCGAGGTCAACCAAGAACTGGTCGACGCCTATCTGGCACGGCGCGCGCTCGACTATCTCGTCGGCTTCACCCTATCGCCGGTGCTGTGGCGAAAGCTGCCGGGCAGCCGTTCGGCGGGACGCGTGCAGTCGGTGGCGCTTCGCCTTATCTGCGAGCGCGAAGACGAGATCGAAGCCTTTAAGGCGCGCGAATACTGGACCATCGAGGTCGAGTTCGAGACCGCGAAGGGCGAGCGCTTCACGGCGCGCCTCACGCATCTCGACGGCAAGAAGCTCGACAAGTTCGATCTCGACAGCGAGGCCAAAGCGCGCGACGCCGCCGACCGGATCGCGCGCGCCACGGGATTTGCCGTCGCCGCGGTCGAGAAGAAGCAGGTGCGGCGCTATCCCCGGCCCGCCCTTCACCACCTCGACCTTGCAACAGGAAGCGTCGCGCAAGCTCGGCTTCGGCGCGTCGCGCACCATGCGCGTGGCGCAGCGCCTCTATGAAGACGGCTACATCACCTATATGCGCACCGACGGCGTCACGCTGGCGAACGAGGCGGTGACGGCGGCGCGGCGTCTGATCGCCGGCGACTTCGGCGACAATTATCTGCCGGAGAAGCCTCGCCACTACACCGCGAAGGCGAAGAACGCGCAGGAAGCGCACGAAGCGGTTCGGCCGACCGACATGTTTTATCGCCCCGCCTCGGCGCGCGATCTCGGCGGCGACGAACGCGGCGTCTACGAGCTGATCTGGAAACGCACCACCGCGTGCCAGATGGAAGCCGCGGTGATCGACCAGGTGACGGCGGACATCGATTCCGCGGATAAGATTCTGCGCTTCCGCGCGACCGGCTCGACCATCCTGTTCGATGGTTTCCTGAAACTGTACCGCGAGGATGTCGACGATCCGAACGAGGAAGAAGACGGCGGCCGCCTGCCGGCGCTCGCCGAGCGCGACGCGCTCACCCGTGGCAAGGTCAATCCCTCGCAGCATTTCACCGAGCCGCCGCCGCGCTACAGCGAGGCGAGCCTCGTGAAGAAACTCGAGGAGCTCGGCATCGGCCGGCCCTCGACCTACGCCTCGATCATCCAGGTGCTGCAGGACCGCGACTATGTGCGGCTCGACAAGAAGCGCTTCATTCCGGAGGATCGCGGCCGCGTCGTGACGGCGTTTCTCGAGAATTTCTTCGAACGCTATGTCGAATACGGCTTCACCGCCGATCTCGAAAACCAGCTCGACGAGATTTCCGACGGCAAGATTCCGTGGCGCAAGGTGCTGGAGGATTTCTGGCGCGATTTCTCCGGCGCGGTCGCCGGCACCAAGGATTTGACGATCACGCAGGTGCTCGACGCGCTCGACCAGGAGCTCGGCAACCACTTCTTCCCGCCGCGCGCCGACGGCAGCGATCCGCGCCTCTGCCCCGTCTGCGGCAAGGGTCGGCTTGGTTTGAAGCTCGGCAAGTTCGGCGGCTTCATCGGCTGCTCGAACTATCCCGAATGCCGCTACACGCGGAAGCTCGGTTTCGAGGGCGAGGACGAGAACGGCGAGAACGGCGACGCCGGGCCGCGTCTCCTCGGCAACGACCCCGTCACGGGATTGCCGGTGACGCTGCGCAAAGGGCCGTACGGGCACTACGTCCAACTCGGCGAGACGGAGAGAATGGCGAAAAGCCGAAACGCTGCTCGCTGCCGAAAGGCTTGGCGCCCGCCGATGTCGATCTGGACGAAGGCGCTCGGCCTGCTGTCGCTGCCGCGCGAGGTCGGGATTCATCCCGAAGACGGCAAGCCGATCACCGCCGCGCTCGGCCGCTATGGCCCTTATATCAAGCATGGCGACACCTATCGCTCGCTAGCGCCCGACGACGACGTGCTGACGGTCGGCATCAACCGCGCGGTCAGCCTCTTGGCCGAGCCGCGCCAAGCTCGCGGCCGCGCGCAGCGCGAGGCGCTCAAGAGCTTCGATCACGAGGGCGGCAAGATCATGCTCTACAAGGGCCGCTACGGACCCTATGTCAGCCGCGACGGCGTCAACGCCACACTGCCCCGCGACGTAGCGCCGGAGGAATTGACGGCGGAGCAAGCGGCGAATTTGTTGGCCGAGCGCGCGGCCAAAGGCGGCGGCACGAAGCGCCGCGCCCGCGGCTCGGCCAGGCGGGCGACGTCCGCCTCGAAACCAAAGGCCGCGAAAAAGCCGGCCAAGAAAAAAGAAGCGGCGGAGTAAAATTCCTGCACTCTGTTGCGCGCCCCTCGACTGCTCCGCCGGCGCGGCGCCGGTGTCGCGCTCGGGATGAGGTGAGGGATTGAATGGCACGAAAAGCATCGCCTCATCCTGAACGTGCGCGAAGCGCGCCGTCGAAGGACGCGCGGCGTCCTTCCCAGCCGCCACATCGCGACCGGCCCAAGCCGCCGCGGCGCGGCGGCATGCCGACGCGCGACGAGGTGCTGGACTACATCGCCTCGAGCCCCATGCCGCTCGCGCGGCGCGACCTGATCCGCGCGTTCAAGGTGCCGCCGTCGCAGCGCGTGGCACTCAAGGGCCTGCTGCGCGACATCGAGCGCTCCGGCGCGGTCGAGCGCGGGCCGAAACGCAAGCTGACGGCGACAACCATGCTGCCCGAGATCGAGCGTTGTCGAAATCGTCGATGTCGATTTGGATGGCGAGATGATGGCCCGGCTGGTCGGCTGGCGCGGCGAGGGCGAAGCGCCGCGCATCACGGTCGTGCCGGAGCCGAAAACGCCGGCGCTCGGCCGCGGCGAGCGCGCGGTGGCGCGCTTTGCCAAGCGCGACGACGGCGGTTACGAGGCGCGCATCGTCCGCGCCATCGAGGGCGCGCCCGACCGCATCGTCGGCATTTTCCGCGCCGATCGCGACGGCGGCCGGCTCGAGCCGACGGACCGCAAGGTCAAGACCGAGTTCCACATTCCCAAGCTCGACAGCGCCGGCGCGCAGGACGGCGAGATCGTTCTGGCCGAGGCGTTGCCGGGCCATCGCCTGGGCATGCCGCAGGCGAAAGTGCTGGAGCGCCTCGGCCACAGCGACGAGCCGCGCGCCTTCAGCCTCATCGCCATCGCGACGCATGGCATTCCGACGGCGTTCCCGTACGCGGCGCTGAAGAGCGCCGAGGCGGCGCGCCCGGTGCCGCTCGGCAGCCGAACCGATCTCCGGCACATTCCGCTGGTCACCATCGACGGCGCCGATGCGCGCGATTTCGACGACGCGGTGTGGGCCGAGCCCGATCACGAGCATGACGGCGGCTGGCATCTCCTGGTCGCGATCGCCGACGTGGCCTGGTATGTCCGCAACGGCGACGCGCTCGACCACGCGGCGCGGGACCGCGGCAATTCGGCCTATTTCCCGGATCGCGTCGTACCGATGTTGCCGGAGGCGCTGTCGAACGAACTGTGTTCCTTGAAGCCCGAGGTGGACCGCGCCTGCCTCGCGGCGCATCTCTGGATCGACGCGCACGGCAATCTCATCCGTCACAGCTTCGTGCGCGGACTGATGCGGTCGGCCGCGCGCCTCACCTACGACGAGGCGCAGGAAGCGATCGACGGCCGGCCCAACGCCAAGACGGACCCATTGGTCGAGCCGGTGCTGCGGCCGCTCTATGGCGCCTACCGCGCACTCGACCGGGCGCGGCGCAAGCGCGGCACGCTCGACCTCGATCTGCCGGAGCGCAAGGTGACGATCAACGAAGCCGGGCGCATCGCGAAAATCGAGCCGCGGGCGCGGTACGACTTACATAAGCTGATCGAGGAGTTCATGATCGCCGCGAACGTCGCGGCGGCGGAGACGCTCGAACGGCTGCGCCTCCCTTGCATGTATCGCGTCCATGATTCGCCGGACGCCGCGAAGCTGGCGGCGCTGCGCGATTTCCTGATCGAACTGCGCATCCCGGGATTAACGCTGGCGAAGGGCCAGGTGATCCGGCCGCGTCATTTCAACCAGATACTCGAGGGCGCCAAGGGCACGCCGCAAGCCGCGATGATCAACACGCTGGTACTCAGGAGCCAGGCACAGGCCATCTACAGCCCCGACAATATCGGGCATTTCGGCCTGGCGCTGCGCGCCTACGCCCACTTCACCTCGCCGATCCGGCGTTATGCCGACCTGTTGGTCCACCGCGCGCTGATCGCAGGGCATCGCTGGGAGGACGCCGATCCGGCCGACTGGCCCGCCGAACAATTCGCCACGACCGGCGAGCATATCTCGATGACGGAGCGCCGCGCCGCGGCGGCGGAGCGCGGTGCGATGGACCGCTATACCGCCGCCTTCCTGGCCGAACGGGTCGGGGCCACGTTCGGGGCGCGGGTTAACGGCGTGACGCGCGCCGGCCTGTTCGTCACGCTGGACGAGACCGGCGCCGACGGGCTGGTGCCGATTTCGATGCTCGGCGGCGATTTCTATGTGTTCGACGAAAAACGGCATCGTCTCGTCGGCCGACGTACTAATAAGACGTTTACGCTGGGCGACGCCCTGAGCGTCAGGCTTGCCGAGGCCGACATCGTCACCGGCAGCCTGGCCTTCACCCCGGCAGCGGGTGCCGAAAGTCAACGAAATCAAACGACTCGGCCAAACTCCACGAGTTGTCGGCACCATTAACCGTATAATCACTTGCTCCTGTTAGCCTCTTTCCGCGATGATGATTTCGCGGAGGTAAGCGATGTTGGGCGGGCGGGTGGTTTCGGGTCGCGTTTTCGCGGCCGCAACGGGTGGCGTGTGGGCTTTTGTTGCCGTGGCCTCGTGCGGCGCGGCGCCGGCTCAAACCGCGGCGGCGCATGCCGACCCCACCCTGTTCTCGGCGACGTATCGCGCCATTCTCAGCCACTACATCGAACCGCTGACCTCCGACGGCCTGGCGATGGCCGGGCTGCAAACCGTCGTCGCGCTCGACCCGACCTTGTCCGTGTCGCATGAAAACGGCCGCGTGGTGCTGCGGCAGTGGCGCAACGTGGTACTCGAGACCCCGGCGCCCGCCGCCGATGACAATCAAGGTTGGGGCTGGGTGACGGCCGCGATTGTGGACCGCGCCAAGCTCTATTCCCCCGACATCGCCGAGAAACCCGAAGAGGCGCTCGACCAGACCGTGATCGACGGCGGCCTCAAGCTTTTGGACCGCTTCAGCCGCTACGCGCCCCCCGAGGTCGCGACCGAACGGCGCGACAATCGCGACGGTTATGGCGGCATCGGCGTGACGCTTGACGGCGAAGGCCCGTCGGTGCGCATCGCCATGGTCATGCCGGACTCCCCGGCTTTCGCCGCGGGTCTCACCGGCGGCGACCGCATCACCGCCGTCGACGGCGTCGCCGCCGCGGCAATGTCGGCGGAAGGCATTGCCGAGCGCCTGCGCGGCCCGGTCGGCAGCGAACTGCGCCTGACCGTATTGCGCGAGGGCGGCACATATCCGGTCACGTACACGATGCGGCGCTCGCATATCGTGCTGAAGACGGTGACCATGACGCATGATGACCGCGTCGCCGTGCTGCGCGTCACCAGCTTCAACGCCCGCACCGCCGACAATCTCGAAGAGCAAATCGCGGAAGCGCATCGCCAGATGGGCGCGTCGCTGCGCGGCCTGGTGCTCGATCTGCGCGGCAATCCCGGCGGGTTGGTCGATCAGTCGGTGCTGGTCGCGAGCCTGTTCCTCGAACGCGGCCGTGTGGTCTCGACCAAGGGGCGCGTGCCCGAGAGCAACCAAGTGTTCGACGTCACCCGCGACCGGCCGGCCGAGACCCTGCCGCTGGTGGTGCTGGTGAACGGCGGCTCCGCCTCGGCGTCCGAGATCGTGGCGTCGGCGTTGCAGGACGATCATCGCGCCGTCATCGTCGGCACCTCGTCCTACGGCAAGGGCACGGTGCAGGACGTGATCCATCTGCCCAATCAGGGCGAGCTCACCGTGACCTGGGCCAAGCTCATTCCGCCGGGCGGCTACATCCTGCACCACCACGGCGTCGTGCCGGTGGTGTGCACCGCCAACATCGCCAGCGCCGACGACGCCGAGCCGGTCCCCGGCCTGCCGCGGTCCGCGCTCGACGATCACGGCTGGGACGCGCTCCGCGCCCAATGCCCGGCGTCGCGGATCGACCGAACGGTCGATCTCCAGGTCGCGGAGCGGCTGCTGACCGACCCGGTCCGCTATGCCCAGGCGCTCGCCGACGAGCCGACCAAGCCGTTCCAGGCCGCGGCGAACATGCTCGTGCGGTAAGCAATTCTTCACGCCAACAACCGGAATGGCCCGCTTCGGCGGGCCATTCCCTTATTGGGCCTTCGCAATCTCGAAGATCAGCACATCGCCTTCCTGACTCTGCGCGAGCAGGCGATGGCCGGTCACCTGGCAGAAATGCTGGAAGTCGCCGACCGCGCCGGGATCGGTCGCGAGTACGCGCAGCACCTCGCCGGGCGCCAGCGCCTTCATCGCCTTGCGCGCCTTTAACACCGGCAACGGGCATTTGAGGCCCTTCGCATCGAGGACAGTCGGCCCAGCCATTACGATTGTGCCCGGCATTTCCCCTCCCCCCTTGAGGGGGAGGGAAGCGCGAGCTTGCGAGCGTGGGTGGGGGGTACAGCACGCACCATACCCCCCACCCGGAATGTTGCGCTGACGCGCATCATTCCGACCTCCCCCTCAAGGGGGAGGGAATTTTATGGCGATCCTTGTCGATCCGGCATTCTCGCTCAGCCAAATCTGTTGCTCTTGGGGAAGCCCGGCGGCGCGAGGCGGCCCGCCTGGGCGCGCGTGCCCTCCCACGGCCCCAACTCGGTCTCGGTGCGGGTGCGGCTTTCGCCCTGGCGCCAGGTCAGGCCGTCGGCCTTGTTGAACACCTTCACGTCGGCGAGGCCGCCTTCGTGATAGCGTTGCAGGATGACGCCGCGGCCGCGATTCATCTCCGGCACCTCGGCGAGCGGGAACACGATCAGCTTGTGGTTGTCGCCGACCACCGCGACGCGGTTGCCTTCGGCCGGCACCGCGACCAGCGCCGCCGCGCCCTCGGCCGGGTTCATCACCACCTTGCCGGCGCGGGTCTGCGCCAGCGCCTCGTCGGCCGGCGCGATGAAGCCGCGCCCGTCGCTCGACGCCAGCAACAATTTCTGGCCCTCGCGATAGAGCAGGATGGCGACGATGTCGTGCTCGTTGCCGAGCTCGATCATCAGCCGCACCGGCTCGCCGTGCCCGCGCCCGCCAGGCAGCTTGTCGACGCCGAGCGTGTAGAAGCGTCCGTTCGAGCCGAACAACAGGAGCTTGTCGGTGGTCGAGGCCTGGATCGCGAACCTGCCCTCGTCGCCTTCCTTGTAGCGCAAGTCGTTAATCGAAGGGTTGTGGCCTTTGACCGCGCGAATCCAGCCCTTGGCCGAGCACAGCACCGTCACCGGCTCGCGCTCGATCAGCGCCTCGACCGGGACCTGGATCTCCGCCGGCGGCTGGCCGATCTCGGTGCGGCGCTTGCCGAGCGGCGTGGCCTGGCCGAATTGCTTCTTGATGTCGGCCATTTCGGCGGCGAGCGTTTTCCATTGCTTGCGGTCGTCGCCGAGCAGCGCCTTCAGCTCGGTCTCCTCGGCGCGCAGGCCTTCCAGCTCTTTCTTGATCGCGATTTCTTCGAGGCGGCGCAACGCGCGCAAGCGCATGTCGAGGATCGCCTCGGCCTGCGTGTCGGTGAGCTTCCAGCGCTTGATAATGCGGTCCTTGGCGTCGTCGTACTGGCGGATGATGCGGATCACCTCGTCGAGATTGACATAGACGATCATGAAGCCGCGCAGGATCTCGCTGCGCCGCGCGATCGCGTCGAGGCGGAACTGCGAGCGGCGCTGCAACACGACGCGGCGATGATCGAGGAACGCCTGCAGCGCCTCCTTCAGGTTCATCACCCGCGGCACGCCGGTGGCGTCGAGCACGTTGAGATTGAGCGGGATGCGCTTTTCCAGCTCGGTCGCGCGGAACAGACTTTCCATCAGCACCGCGGCATCGACGTTGCGCGTCTTCGGCTCGAGCACCAGGCGCACAAATTCCGTCGATTCATCGCGGAGGTCGCCGAGCAGCGGCAGCTTGCGTTCTTCGAGCAGCGCCGCGATGCGCTCCACCAGCTGCGCCTTCTGAACCTGATACGGAATCTCGGTGACGACGATGCGATATTGCCCGTGGCCGAGCGGCTCCGTGTCCCATTTTGCGCGCAGGCGGAAGCTGCCGCGCCCGGTCTCGTAGGCGGCGCGGATCGCGTCCGACGGTTCGACCAGAACGCCGCCGGTCGGAAAGTCCGGCCCTTTCACCAGCGCCACCAGTTCGGCGACCGGCGCGCGCTTGTGGTTGATGAGATGGATCAGCGCGTCGCACAGCTCGCCGGCATTGTGCGGCGGGATGCTGGTCGCCATGCCGACCGCGATGCCGCTGGAGCCGTTCGCCAACAAATTCGGGAAGCGCGACGGCAGCACCACCGGCTCGTCGCCCTCGCCGTCGTAGGTGGCGCGCAGGTCGACCGCGTTGTCCTCGATCCCCTCGAGCAGCGCCTCGGCGACCGCGGTCATGCGGCTTTCGGTGTAGCGTTGCGCGGCCGCGTTATCGCCGTCGATATTGCCGAAATTGCCCTGCCCGTCGACCAGCGGATAGCGCTGCGCGAAATCCTGCGCGAGACGGACCAGCGCCTCGTACACCGCGAGCTCGCCGTGCGGATGGAACTTGCCGATGACGTCGCCGACCACGCGCGCCGATTTCTTGTAGCCGGAACGCGGATCGAGCCGAAGCTGCCGCATCGCCCATAGGATGCGGCGATGCACGGGTTTCAGACCATCGCGAACATCCGGCAGCGAGCGCGACACGATGGTCGACAGCGCATAGGCGAGATAACGGTCGCCGAGCGCGTCGGCGAACGTAACGTCGCGGATTTCGCCGGCGGGGACGGGCTTAGCTGGCATGGGCTTCAACCACCAAATCTAGTGTGCGCGATCTGCTTCTGCAGGCGGTTTGCAGGTCACCTCCCCAATATCGTGATTCGACAAAACACATACTAGAACAAATAGAGAACAAAATCAAGGTCCTTTTTTCTGAAGCGCCGCGACAAGACGCGCCCGGGCCTCCGGCATCTTCCGGCCGTGCGGCTCGACCACGCGCCGCTCCAAGAAGAACCCGGTGAGCGCCAACCCGTCGGCCAATTCCGCCGGCGACGGCCTGGTGTCGGCGAGCAGGAACGGCGGCAACGACAGGAGTTTGTCGCGGAATGGCTCGCCCGCGCTCGCCGACACCGCCTGGCCGGAGCGCGGCGAGACATAGACCAGATTGTCGTTGCGGCCGGTCGCGGCACAGCTCGCGAGGTCGAGGCCGAAGCCGAGCTCGGCCAGCAGATCCAACTCCCAGCGCACATAGAGTTCGGCCCAGCCGCGGTCGCGCTCCAGCGCCGCGATCAAATCGAGCATGCCGCGATAGGCGCGCGGATGCGGCTCATGCTCGGGCAGCGTCGCGTCCGCCAGCGCCGCCGCCGAGGCGAGCGCCGCGAGCCGCGGCCCGTCGTCGATGAAGCTCGCGGCGTGGCTTTTCTCCAGCTCGGCGCGGAAGGTGCCGAGATGCTCGGCGAGGCGAGCGCGCCACGACAGATCGAGTTCGTTGCCGATGACGTACCAGCCGCGGCGTTTGGCGCTCTGGCCGCTGCGGATGAGGCCGGCGTGGCGGCCATGCTCCTGCGTCAGCACATGCAGCAACAGCGCGCGCTCGCCATGCTTGCGCGTCGCCAGCACGATGCCGGTGTCATGCCATTGCATTTATAGTTCCGCCTCCCCCCTTGAGGGGGAGGCGAATGGAAAATCACCCCTCATCGTCCAGCCCCAGCGCGGCGAGGTGCTCGCGGCTTTCGGCCCAGCCCGCGGTGACGCGCACGAACAGGAACAGATGCACGCGGCGGCCGAAGCTGCGCTCCATCTCGGCGCGCGCCAGCTCGCCGATGCGCTTCAACTGGCGGCCGCCCTTGCCGATCACGATCGCCTTCTGGCTGTCGCGCTCGACATGGATGGTCTGTTCGATGCGCACGCTGCCGTCCTTTTGTTCCTGCCAGCGGTCGGTCTCGACCGCGCTGGCATACGGCAACTCCTGGCGCAGCTCGAGGAACAGGCGCTCGCGCGTGATCTCGGCGGCGATCAGCCGCTCGGAGATGTCGGTGAGCTGGTCGTCGGGGAAATGCCAGGGGCCTTCGGGCATGGCGTCGGCGAGATGCCGCTTCAGGTCCGCGACGCCGTCGCCGGTGAGGCCGGAAATCATCATCACGCGCTGAAACAGGCCGCTTTGGTCGAGCCGCGCCGCCAGCGGCAGCAGCGTGTTCTTGTCGACCAGGTCGATCTTGTTCAGCACCGCGATGGCGGGCGGGCGATGCGCGGCGAGGCCGTCGAGCACGCGCTGCGCGTCGGCGTCGATGCCGCGCTCGGCGTCGATCAGCACCATCACCAGATCGGCGTCGGCGGCGCCGGTCCAGGCGGCGCCGACCATGGCGCGGTCGAGCCGCCGGCGCGGCGCGAAAATGCCGGGCGTGTCGACCAGGACGATCTGGGTCTCGCCCTCGATGACGATGCCGAGCATGCGCCGCCGCGTGGTCTGCGGCTTGGGCGTGACGATCGCGAGCTTGGCGCCGAGCAGGCGGTTGAGCAGCGTCGACTTGCCGGCGTTGGGCGCGCCCAGGATCGCGACAAAGCCGCAGCGTTGGGTCATCGAAGCTCCAGGACCAAAGTTTGAACCACCAAGACACAAAGGCACCAAGACATAAAGATGGGAACTTGGTGTCCTGGTGCCTTGGTGGTTCACGTTTTTTTCTTTTGGCGGCGCCTCGAAGCCAGACAGAGCCACCGCCGCCGCCGCGACCTCGGCGGCACGCTTCGAGGCGCCGGTCGCGGTCGCCGGTTCCAGCCCCTCGACCGTCACCGTGACGGTGAAGGTGCGGCGATGCGCCGGGCCCTCTGTTGCCACTGTCTTGTACAGTGGCAACGGTAAGCCACGTCCCTGCGCCCATTCCTGGAGCGCGGTCTTGGGGTCGCGCGGCGGCGCCGCACCCAGCGCCTGCAATTGCGGCTGCCACCAGCGCTCGACGAATCTGGTCGCCGCCGCGAGGCCGCCGTCGAGATAAAGCGCGGCGATCACCGCCTCGCAGACATCGGCCAGCACCGAGGGATTGGCGCGCGCGCCGGCCGCGTCCTCGCCGGCCGACAACAGGATGTGCGCGCCGAGGCCCGCGGCCTGCGCCACCTTGGTCAGCGCCTCGCGCCGCACCAGGCTGGTATGGCGCCGGGTCAGCGCGCCCTCGTGTTCGCGCGGGAAACGGCCGAACAGCAGCTCGGCGACGATGAGGCCGAGCACTCGGTCGCCCAAAAATTCGAGCCGCTCATAGCCGCGATGGTCGCGCGCGCGCCGGCCGCGCGCGCTCGGATGGGTCAGCGCCTCGCGCAATAGTTCCGGGCGGCTGAATCGATGATCGAGCACCGCGGCCAGTGCCGCGGCATCCGGCTTCCGCTCCGCCATCAATAGATTGCGTTGAGCAGACGGTCGTAGCGGACGGTGAACGGCCAGCGCCAGAACTGCCACCAATCGGCGTAGCCGTTGGTGGAGAAGAAGATGAATTGGGCGTGGCCGATCAGATTTTCCGCCGGGACATAACCGACGCCGCTGCCGGGGTCGCGGCTGTCCGCGGAATTGTCGCGATTGTCGCCCATCATGAAATAATGGCCGGGCGGAATATGGAACGCGTCGGTGTTGGAAAACAGGCGGTCGTCGCCGAGTTGCCAGATGCAATGCCGCACGCCGTTCGGCAGCGTCTCGATATAGCGCTGATAGGCGGCCCCGCGCGGATCGTCGGGATCGCGGCAGAAATCCGTCGGCTCGCGCTCCACCATCTTGTCGTTGACGTAAAGCCGGCCCTCGCTTCATCTGGATGGTGTCGCCCGGCAGGCCAATGACGCGCTTGATGTAATCGAACGACTTGTCGCAGCGAGTCGCCTGGTCCGCCGCCTCTTGCGGGGTGAGGAACGGGAACTGGCACGGCAGCTTGAACACCACCACGTCGCCGCGCTGGGGCGGATTGAAGAACATCCGGCCCTGGAACAGCGGCAATCCGAACGGCAGCGAATAGCGGCTATAGCCGTAGGAAAATTTCGACACGAACAGATAGTCGCCGACCAGCAAGGTCGGCACCATCGAGGCGGACGGAATGTTGAAGGGCTCGTAGAAAAAGCTGCGGACAAAAAGCGCAATGACAATGGCATAGACCAGCGTCTTGATGATTTCAGCGACGCCGCCCGAACTTTTCTTTGCCATTGAGGAATGCCTGTTAAGTAATTGATTTTGCAGAATACACGTTCAACGAACGGCATCAGGCCCGATCAAGCCAAGGCTTCGCCCCGGAGTCAAGCCGGAACCAATGATTCACGGTGCCGGCTCGGCTGAAATGATCACCAGCGCCTGCGCCAGCGGATATTCGTCGGTGATGGTCAGATCGATTCGCGCCGTCATGCCGGCGGGGGTGAGCGCGTCGAGCCGCGCCTTGGCGCCGCCGGTCAGGGCGAAGCTCGGCCGGCCGCCCGGCAGATTGATAACGCCGAGGTCGCGCCAGAACACGCCCTTGCGGAAACCGGTGCCGAGCGCCTTAGCGCAGGCCTCCTTGGCGGCATAACGCTTGGCGTAGGTCGCGACGCGGTCGGCGCGGCGCTCGGCACGCGCGATCTCGACGGGGGTGTAGATGCGTTGAATGAAACGGTCGCCGAAGCGCTCGATGGTCTTGGCGACGCGCTCGATGTCGACCAGGTCGCTGCCGACGCCGAGGATCATGGGCTGAGCGCCTGGTGCATCAGCGCGCGCATGCGGCTCACCGCGCTGTCGAGCCCGCCGAAAATCGCCTCGCCGATCAGGAAATGGCCGATATTGAGCTCGACGATGGTGGGGATGGCCGCGACCGCGCTCACCGTGTCGAAGGAGAGGCCGTGGCCGGCATGACATTCGAGCCCCAGCTCTTCGGCTCTGGCGGCGGCGCGTTGAAGGCGCGCCAGTTGCGCGTCGCGCGCGGCGCCGGCGGCGTCGCAATAGGCCCCGGTGTGAAGCTCGACCACCGGCGCGCCGATGGCGCGCGCCGCTTCGAGCTGCGCCGCCTCCGGCTCGATGAACAGCGAGACGCGGATTCCGGCGGCGCCGAGCTCGCGGATATAGCGTGCCAAGTGATTGTGCCCGCCCTTCACGTCAAGCCCGCCCTCGGTGGTCCGTTCCGCGCGCTTCTCCGGCACGATGCAGGCGGCGTGCGGTTTGTGGCGAAGGGCGATCGCCAGCATCTCGTCGGTCGCCGCCATTTCGAGATTGAGCGGCAGGCGCAGGTCGCGCATCAGCCGCGCGATGTCGTCGTCGGAAATATGGCGCCGGTCCTCGCGCAAATGCGCGGTGATGCCGTCGGCGCCGGCCGCGGCCGCCGCCAGCGCCGCGCGCATCGGGTCGGGATGCGTCCCGCCGCGCGCGTTCCGGATGGTCGCGACATGGTCGATATTGACGCCGAGGCGGAGAGGTCGAGCGGGCTGGTTCACCGCCGGGCGCGTTCGACGGAATTGATCACCGGCGTCGCGCGCAGCGCGGCGATGATGTTGGTGAGGTGCTTGAGATCCTGCACCTCGACATCGACCAGGAGCTCGAAGAAATCCTGGCTGCGGTTGGTGATCTTGAGGTTGGTGATATTGCCCGCGTTCTTGCCGATCACCGTGGTGAGGCTGCCCAGGCTGCCCGGTTCGTTGCCGATGGTGATGTTGAGCCGCCCGACATGCAGCGCGTCGGTATCCTCGACCGGATTCCAGGCGACGTCGAGCCAGCGGTCGGGCGTCTCGGCATATTCGGCGAGCTTGTCGCAATCGATGGTGTGGATGGTGACGCCCTTCCCCGTCATCACGATGCCGACGATGCGGTCGCCCGGCAGCGGATGGCAGCAGCCGGCGTAATGCACCGCCATGCCGGGAATGAGGCCGCGGATCGGCACCGCGTTCTCCGCGGCCTTCTTGCCGCGCGCCTTCGACAGCGAGACCACTTTCTGCGGCTTGGTGTCGGGCGGCGGCGGGAACACCGCGTTCACCACCTCGCGGCCGGTGACGTTGCCGGCGCCGGCGGCGACGTAGAGGTCCTCGACGCTCTCGCACTTGAAGCGGTCGAGCACCGCGTCGAGCGCCTTTTCCGTCATCTCATGGCCGTCGGTGCGGAAGGCCTTTTGCAGGATCACCTTGCCGAGATCGAGATATTGCGCGCGCTGCTGGGTGCGGATGAAGCGGCGGATGCGGGCCCGCGCCTTCGCCGTGACCACCATGCGCTCCCAGGTCGGCGACGGCACCTGGGCTTTCGAGGTGATGATCTCGACCTGGTCGCCGTTCGATAGCTGGGTCCTAAGCGGCGCCAGTTTGCCGTTGATCTTGGCGCCGACGCAGGTGTCGCCGATCTGCGAGTGGACGGCATAGGCGAAATCGATTGGCGTGGCGCCGTGCGGCAGGTTGATGAGGTCGCCCTTGGGCGTGAAGCAGAACACCTGGTCGGTGAACATCGCGAGCTTGGTGTGCTCGAGAAACTCCTGCGGATCGGCGGCATGCTCGAGGATGTCGAGCAGCTCCCGCAGCCAGCGATATTGCCGCCCCTCGGTGCGCGCCGCGTCCTGCTTGTAGACCCAGTGCGCGGCGACACCGAGCTCCGCCACTTCGTGCATTTCCTTGGTGCGGATCTGGATCTCGATGCGCTGCTGCTCCGGCCCGATCACGCCGGTATGGAGTGACTGGTATTGGTTGGGCTTGGGCAGCGAGATGTAATCCTTGAAGCGGCCCGGCACCACCGAGTAACGGCTGTGGATCACGCCCAGGGCGTGGTAGCAATCCTCGACGCTGCCGACCACGACGCGGAACGCCATGATGTCCGAGAGCTGCTCGAAGCCGACATCCTTCTTCTGCATCTTGCGCCAGATCGAGTAGGGCGTCTTTTCGCGGCCGGAGACCTGGGCCTCGATGCCCGCCTTTTCCACCGTGTCGTCGAGAGCGACGATGACCCGTTCGACCAGGTTGGCGCCCTTCTCCTTCAGGAAGGCCAGGCGCGTGCGGATGCCTTCGCGCGCCTCGGGCTGCAGCTCGGCGAAGGACAGGTCCTGGAGCTCGTCCTTGATCTCGTTCATGCCCATGCGCTCGGCGAGCGGGGCATAAATCTCCATCGTCTCGCGCGCGATGCGCTTGCGGGTCGCCTCGTCTTTCAGATAGTGCAGCGTCCGCATGTTGTGGAGCCGGTCCGCGAGCTTCACCAGCAGGACGCGGATATCGTCGGACATCGCCAGGACCAGCTTGCGGAAATTCTCCGCCTGCTTGGTCTGGTCGGATTGCAGTTCGAGGCGCGAGAGCTTGGTGACGCCGTTGACGAGCCGCGCGATCTCCGGTCCGAACCGCTTCTCGATATCCTCGAGCGTGGCGAGCGTGTCCTCGACCGTGTCGTGCAGCAGCCCGGTCACGATCGAGGCGCTGTCGAGCTTCATCCGCGACAGGATGCCGGCGACCTCGACCGGATGGGAAAAGTAGGGATCGCCCGAGGCGCGCAGTTGCGCGCCATGGGCCTTCATCGAAAAGACATAAGCCTTGTTGAGCGCGTCCTCGTTGACCGACGGGTCATAGGATTTGACCCGCTCGACGAGCTCGAACTGGCGCATCATCGGCGCGGGCGCCCGAACAGTGAGCGTCGCGCCGTCCGTCAAGTCAGTCCTCGTTCTTGGTCACGGCGTCGGCGGCTTCCTCGTCGATCTCCGGCAGCGCCGACTCGTCGAGGCCCGTGACTTCGTCCTCGGCGACCTCGAGCATGTCTTCCTGCATCTCCTCGTCGACCGCGGCGGTATCGTCCTCCGGCGAAACCTTCGCCAGGTCGATCGGCCATTGCTGATTGCCGACCTCGAGATCGCCCTCTTCCTCGGGCTCGTCGATCTCGACATGCTTCTGCATGCCGGTGATGACCGCATTCTGAAGCTGGTCGAGCTGCACGGTCTCGTCGGCGATCTCGCGCAACGCCACGACCGGGTTCTTGTCGTTGTCCCGGTCGAGCGAAATCGGCGCGCCCGCCGTGATGTCGCGCGCGCGTTGCGCCGCGAGCAGAACCAGTTCGAACCGGTTGGGAACCTTGAGAACGCAATCTTCGACGGTGACGCGCGCCATAATCTACTCCAATCCGCGAAAGGGGTAGGAACTATATGGGAACGCCGCCCCTTTTCGCAACCATGTTGCCGCGCCGCCCGGGCTTCTTAGCCGGCGATTTGTTAACCGTGCCGGGGCCGGAGGCGGGGGTGCCGGCCAGTCCCTCAGCGCTTGATGAATTTCGCGACTTGGCCGGCGAGCTCGTCGGAAGCGCTCATCAACTGATCCAGGTCGGTCTTGAGTTGCCGCGAATCCGTGCCGCGCACCGGCGCGTCGAGGCGCACGAACAAATCGCCGTCCTGGTCGAAGCCGATCTTGACGTAATCGAACGTGCTGTTGGCGCGGAGCAGAAATCTGCATCAATTGCGGGGTCTTATCGGTCGCGGCGCTGGTCCCGACGATGGTGAATATGACCAGGAGCTTGGGCGTCTCGGTCAGGACCACGACCGATTTCCCCAAGGTTTTGCCGGCAAACGCCATGCTCCAGACATTCGGCTTCCGCTTCACGAACTTGTAGCCGGTGCCGTCGAGCAGCCGCTCAACCTTCCCGGTCTCGACGGCGCTCTTCCCTTTCGCTGCCGACGCTGGCTTTTTGGTCGTGGCGTGGGTCTTTTGGGTGTCGGATTTCGCCGCCACGGCCCACGGCGACAGCGCCAGGGCGCCGCACCCGACCGCCAGAATGACCATCGCAAGCCGAATAATTTTCATCATCGTCCCCTAATCCGACCGACCCCCGTTATCTGTTATCGCCCATTCCCAAAACGAGCAACCGCGCCGGCGGCAGTTGCTTGTCCCAACCGGACGGGAATGGCATGGTCTCGTCATGGACGCCGAGACCATTCGCCGGCCGAACCTCGTCGACGTCAGCGGCGTCGCTGTCGAGCTCGACCGGCGCGGCGCCGGTCCCACCCTGCTTTATCTCCATCCGCATGTCGGCCTTGCGCGCGCCGACGCGTTTCTCGACGCGCTGGCGCGGCACTTCACGGTGTTCGCGCCGTCGCATCCGGGCTTCGGCCGCTCCACCCTGCCCCGCCACCTCACCACCGTCGACGATCTCGCCTATTTCTATCTCGACCTGATCGAGAAACTCGATCTCGACCGCGTCGTGCTGGTGGGCTCGTCCTTTGGCGGCTGGCTCGCCGCCGAGATCGCCACCAAGGCGAGCCCGCGCTTGGCGCGCCTGGTGATGATCGACGCGCTCGGTATCCGCCTTGCGGCGCGCGACACGCCCGACATCGTCGATGTCTTCGCCACCAAGCAGGCCGAGCTCGACCGCCTCTCCTTTCATGACCCGGCGTTCGCGCGGCTCGACCATAACGGCATGTCCGAGGAAGACGCCTTCATCCATTTCCGCAACCGCGAATCCGCGGCGCTGTTCGGCTGGTCGCCCTACATGAACAACCCGAAGCTCAAGGGCCGGCTGCATCGCATCCATGTGCCGACGCTGGTGCTGTGGGGCGAGAGCGACGGCATCGTCGCGCCGGCCTATGGCCGCGACTATGCCGGCCTGATTCCGGGCGCGCGCTTCGACACGGTCGCGCGCGCCGGTCATTTCCCGCATATCGAGCAGCCGCAAGCCGTCGCCGACAAGATCGCCGCTTTCGCCGGAGCCTGACCATGCGCGTCTATCACATGACCGAGGAACCGTATCCCGACGCGTGGAATGTCGGCGCGGAATCGCTGCGCGTGAACCTGCCCAACCGCTATTGCGACCCGAAGGTGGCGGCCGACCAATACCACCGCTTCCTCGACGAGTGGCAACTCTGCGACGAGCTCGGCATCAACATCTTCGTCAACGAGCATCACTCGACCGCGACCTGCTTGACGGCGTCGTGCAACATCGTGCTCGGCATTCTCGCCAAGACCACGAAGCGCGTGCGTCTGTTGGGCCTGGGCATGCCGATCGCAAACCGGCCCGATCCGCTGCGCGTCGCCGAGGAATGCGCGATGATCGACGTGATCTCGCGCGGCCGCTTCGACATGGGCTTCATCAAGGGCGTGCCCTACGAGATCGTGCCGTCGAATTCGCGCCCGGTGCATCAGGTCGACCGGTTCTGGGAGGCGCACGACCTCATCGTCAAGGCGCTCAGCACGCGCGACGGGCCGTTCTCCTGGGAAAGCGAGAATTTCCATTATCGCTCGGTCAATATCTGGCCGCAGCCCTGGCAACAGCCGCATCCGCCGGTGTGGGTCAGCGTCAATTCCGTGGGCAGCGTGCGGCCGGTGGCGGAGCACGGCTATGTGCTCGGCACGGTGATGACCGGCTACGGCGCCAAGAAGATCTTCGACGAATATCGCCGCGTCTGGCGCGCCGGCGGCCGACCGGAGCCTGTGCCGCTCGACCGGTTCTGCTATTGCTGCTTCATGGCGTGCGGCAGCAGCGAGGCGGAGGGCTTGCGCCGCGGCAACGACGTCATGGCCTATCTGCGCACCAACGCCATCGTCGGCGAGCAATTCCGCAGCCCGCCCGGCTATATCGCACCGCAGGCGCTGGCGAGCCAGTTCGTCCGCACCGGGCGCGCCGGCTTTTCCGAGCTCGGCCTGTTCGACAAGGACGGCAACCGCATTTCCGGCTTCGTCGAGGCGAAGGTACAGGACGCGATGCGCGGCGGCCTGCTGTTCGCCGGCACGCCCGACCAGGTGTATCGCCAGATCGTCGAATTCTACGAGGCCATCGGTGGCTTCGGCGTGTTGCAGATGATGGCGCAGGCCGGCACCATGAGCCACGAAGACACGGTCGACAGCCTCACCCTGTTCGCGCGCGAGGTGATGCCGCGCCTCGAGGAATACCACGCGACGCGGCGCATCGCGGCGGAGTAACAGAAAAGATGCTCCTCCCCCTCGATGGGCGAGGTCGCGAGAAGCGCCAGCTTCGAGCGGGTGAGGGTGAGTTTTCCTCGTCCTGAGCACGCAGCCCCGACCGAAATACCTCGCTTGCGCTCGGTATTTCTTCCTCCCCCATCTAGAAGGACGGACGATCAAATTTTAACGATACATGATTGAGCGGGCCGTTGCCTTGGCCGAGGCCGGGCGCGGTACGGATGGCGTCATGGACGAAGCGATGGGCGCGCTCGACCGCGGCGCGGATCGCCATGCCTTGGGCGATACCCGCGGCGACGGCGCTGGCAAAGGTGCACCCGGTACCGTGGGTCGCCGCGGTTTCGAGGCGCGGGCTTTCGAACACATGCCCGCCGTCGGCGTCGGCGATCACGTCGCGCACCGTCGCGCCCGCCAGATGCCCGCCGGTGATGACGGCGGCGTAGGCGCCCAACTCCCGCAGCGCCGCCGCCGCCCGCTTCATCGCGGCAAGATCCGGAATCGGATGGCCGGCGAGAATCTCGGCCTCCGGGAGGTTCGGGGTGATGATTGTCGCGCGGGCGATCAGGCGGCGCTTCAGCAGGTCGATCGCGTCTTCCGCGAGAAGCCGCGTACCGCTCGACGACACCATCACCGGATCGATCACCAGCGGCACGTCGGGCGCCAATTGCTCCAGCGTGTCGGCGACGGCATCGACCGTCGCCGCGTCGACCAGCATCCCGGTCTTGACCGCGTCGGCGCCGATGTCGCGCAGCACCACGCTCATCGCCTGCGCGACGAAATCCGGCGGTATCGGAAAGATGCGCTCAATGCCCCGCGTGTTTTGCGCCGTCAGCGCGGTGATCGCGGTGGCGGCATAGGCGCCGAGCGCGGTCGCGGTCTTGATGTCGGCCTCGATGCCCGCGCCGCCACCCGAATCCGAGCCCGCGACGACGAGGAGGCGCCCCTTCATTCGGCCGCCTGACCGTGCGCCCCGCCGTTCGCCTCGCGCAGCGCCGCCTCGACGGCGCCGACCACTTCTTCGACCAGCGCCATATCGTCGCCCTCGGCCATGATGCGGATCAGCGGCTCGGTGCCCGACGGCCGCACCAGCAAGCGGCCGCCGCGCGCGAGCCGGCCCTCGCCCGCCGCGATCGCCGCGCGCACGGCGGGCGCGTCGAGCGGCGTGCCGCCGCCGTACCGCACGTTGCGCAGCAATTGCGGCACGGGCGTGAACTGATTGCACACGCGGCTCGCCGGCTCGCCGCGCTGCACCAGCGCGGCCAGGACCTGCAGTGCCGAGATCAGCCCATCGCCGGTAGTGGCGTAGTCCGACATGACGATGTGCCCGGACTGCTCGCCGCCGAGATTGGCGCCGGCGCGGCGCATTTCCTCGACGACATAGCGGTCGCCCACCGCCGTGCGGGTGAGGCGGACGCCGTGGGCAGCGAGACAGCGCTCGAAGCCGAGATTGGACATCACGGTCGAGACCACGCCGGCCGGCGCGAGCCGGCCCGCCGCGCGCCATTCGAGCGCGATCAGCGCCATGATCTGGTCGCCGTCGAGGATGCGGCCCTGCTCGTCCGCGACGATGAGCCGGTCGGCGTCGCCGTCGAGCGCCAGGCCGATATGCGCGCCGCGCGTCACCACTTCCTGCCGCATCGCCTCGGGGTGCGTGGCGCCGCAGCCGCGATTGATGTTGAGCCCGTCGGGCGCGACGCCGATGGCGTAGATCTCGGCGCCCAATTCCCACAGCACTTTCGGCGCCACCCGGTAGGCCGCGCCGTTGGCGCAATCGATCACGATCTTGACGCCGTCGAGGCGCAGACCCTTGGGAAAGCTCGACTTCGCCACCTCGATGTAACGGCCGTCGGCATCGTCGAGCGCGGCGCGCGCGGCCGAGCGCCGCGGCATGGGCGCGGCGTCGTCGCCATCGAGCTGCGCCTCGATCTCGCTTTCCATGTCGTCCGACAGCTTGTTGCCGTTAGGGCCGAACAGCTTGATGCCGTTATCCTCGTAGGGATTGTGGGAGGCGGAAATCATGACGCCGAGATCGGCGCGCAGGCTGCGGGTCAGCATCGCGATCGCCGGCGTCGGCATCGGCCCGACGAGATCGACGTCCATGCCCATGGCGATGAAGCCGGCGGTCAACGCCGGCTCGATCATATAGCCCGACAGCCGCGTATCCTTGCCGATCACGACGAGATGGCGGTGGTCGCCGCGCCGCAACACGCGCCCGGTCGCCATCGCGACGCGGAGCGCGGTCTCCGGCGTCATCGGCTCGATATTGGCGGTGCCGCGAATGCCGTCGGTGCCGAAAAGCTTGCGGGCCATGATGCTCATAAGGCAACCGTATCGGGGGTCGCGTCAAGGATGGCCCGCCGCACCGCCAAGGCTTGGACAGTCTCCGCCACGTCATGGACGCGCAGGATCTGCACGCCCCGGCTCGCGCCCCATAACGCGCCCGCGATCGACCCCCCGACGCGCTCCTGCGGCGGCTCGTCGCGGCTGACGCGGCCGATGAAGCTCTTGCGCGACAGGCCGAGACAGATTGCGCAGCCGGTCGCGTGAAGCAGCGCGATGCGCCGCAACAGCGGCAGATTGTGCTCGATCGGATGCTTGCCGAAACCGATGCCGGGATCGACCGCGATGCGGCGCCGTTCGATACCGGCCGCCACGCACGCGGCGATGCGCGCTTCGAGATAGTCGAGCACGTCGAGCGCCACATCGTCATAGTGCGGCGCCTGCTGCATGGTGCGCGGCTCGCCTGCCATATGCATCAACACCAGCGACGCCTCGGGCGCCGCGGCCGCGACCGCGAGGCTTTCGGGGTCGCCGGTCAGCGCCGTCACGTCGTTGATGGTTCCCGCACCGGCGTCGAGCGCGGCGCGCATCACCGCCGCGCGCCGCGTGTCGACCGAGGTCAGCCCGCCGTCCCGCGTCAGCGCTTCGATGACCGGAATGACGCGCCGCAATTCCTCCTCGACCGGCGTCGGTTCGGCGCCCGGCCGCGTCGACTCGCCGCCGACATCGATCGCGGTCGCGCCCGCGGCCAGCATGGCCCGCGCATGCGCCAAGGCACGCTCCGTATCCAAATAGGCGCCGCCATCGGAAAAACTGTCCGGCGTGACGTTGAGAATTCCCAAGATCAGCGGCCGGTCGATCGCGAAGGGCCCGCGCGGCTCGGCGAGCCGCTCCAATTCCACCTCGATCTCGGTCGCGCGGCCGGTCCGGACCGCCCAGTCCTTCAGCTCGGCGATGGTGAGAAAGCGCGACGTGCCGCCGCCGCCGGGATTCCGCTCCAGCGCCTCGACGGCGGCAAAAGCCAACGGCCCGCCGGCTAGCCGCAAGGCGCGCCCGCGCGCCACCGCGTCGCGCGCCGCGGCGCCGGAAAGAATGTCCTCAGGGCAAAGGCGGATGCGCGAGCCGCTCACGCGCCGGGTTGCGGCTCCGGTTCGAGACCGCCCGCGGCCTTGCCGGACGGCGGCACCGACGAGCGCCGGCCCGGGGTCCGCGACGGCTCTTCCATCGGACCGCCGGCGTCGCGCACGATCTTCTCGCCGCGGATGATGCGGCGGATTTCGTCGGCCGACAGCGTCTCGAATTCGAGCAAACCCTTGGCGAGACGATGCAACTCGTCGAGATGCTCGGTCAGTATGTTCCGCGCGCGAATCTCCGCCTCGTCGACCAGCCGACGGATTTCCTCGTCGATGATCTTGGCGGTCGCCTCGGAGACGTTCTTGCGCTGCGTCACCGAATGACCGAGGAACACTTCCTCCTCGTTCTCGCTGTAGCGCAACGGCCCGAGTTTCGGGCTGAACCCGAACTCGGTGACCATGCGCCGCGCGAGCGTCGAGGCGCGGCGGATGTCGTCGGCGGCGCCGGTCGTGACTTTCTCCGCGCCGAAGATCAGCTCTTCCGCGACGCGCCCGCCGAACAGGCTGGTCATCATCGCCTCGAGTTCCATCTTCGACTGGCTGTACTTGTCGCGCTCCGGCAGGAACATGGTGACGCCGAGCGCGCGGCCGCGCGGAATGATCGTGACCTTGTGCAGCGGCTCGTGGCCCACGGCATAGAGCATGACCAGCGCGTGGCCGCCCTCGTGATAGGCGGTGAGGCTCTTCTCCTCTTCCGTCATCACCATCGAGCGGCGCTCGGCGCCCATCAGCACCTTGTCCTTGGCCATCTCGAATTCGGCCATGGTGACGGAGCGCTTGCCGCGCCGCGCCGCCATCAGCGCCGCCTCGTTGACGAGGTTGGCGAGATCGGCGCCCGAGAAGCCCGGCGTGCCGCGCGCGATGATGCGCGCATCGACGTCGGTGGCGAGCGGCACCTTGCGCATATGCACTTTCAATATCTTCTCGCGGCCGACCACGTCCGGGTTCGGCACCACGACCTGGCGGTCGAAGCGGCCGGGACGCAGCAGCGCCGGATCGAGCACGTCGGGCCGGTTGGTCGCGGCGATCAGGATCACGCCCTCGTTCGCCTCGAACCCGTCCATCTCGACCAGCAACTGGTTCAGCGTCTGCTCGCGCTCGTCGTTGCCGCCGCCGAGGCCGGCGCCGCGATGACGGCCGACCGCGTCGATCTCGTCGATGAAGATGATGCAGGGCGCGTTCTTCTTGCCCTGCTCGAACATGTCGCGCACGCGGCGACGCGCCGACGCCGACGAACATCTCGACGAAGTCCGAGCCGGAGATGGTGAAGAACGGCACGTTGGCTTCGCCGGCGATGGCGCGCGCCAGCAAGGTCTTGCCGGTGCCCGGCGGGCCGACCAGCAGCACGCCCTTCGGAATTTTGCCGCCCAAGCGCTGGAAGCGCTGCGGGTCCTTCAGGTACTCGACGATCTCTTCGAGCTCTTGCTTGGCCTCGTCGATGCCGGCCACGTCGTCGAAGGTGATCCGGCCGACCTTCTCGGTCAGCAGACGCGCGCGCGATTTGCCGAAGCCCATGGCCCGGCCGCCGCCGCCCTGCATCTGGCGCATGAAGAAAATCCACACGCCGATCAGCAGCAGCATCGGGAACCAGTTGATCAGCACCCCGAACAAGGTCGGCACGTTCTCTTCCGGCGGCGCGGCTTTCACCGTCACGTTCTTCGCCAGCAGCTGCGACACCAGGCCAGGATCGCTCGGCGCGTAGGTGGAGAAGGTACGCTTGTCGGTGAAGGTGCCGTTGATCGTGTTGCCCTGGATTGTGACGTCGGCGATCTGGCCGTTCTTCACGTCCTCGATGAACGCCGAATAGGGCAATGAATTTTGTGGCCCGTGCGAGGTCGAGCTCTGGAACAGATTGAACAACGCCACCAGCAGCAGGCCGATGATGATCCACAGAACCAGATTTTTGCCGAAATTATTCACGGCTCATGCCCTCAAAGGATTGCACAGGCATTAGATGGGTGCCGACAATCCATTAAACAACTTTAACCCCGGCACCGGTCGCCGGTCGAGAGGCTCGTAGCAGCAGCGCATCCGGCCCAAGCCTGCTCGCCGCTTCGCCGGGGCGCCGATAGCCGAGCGCCGGCACCGCGATGATACCACGATCGTCGCGCAACGCCGCGATGCCAATGCGCGCCGCGGCCGGCAACAATCGCGCGGAATCGTTAACTTTAACCATGCCGAGCGCGCCCACGCTCAGGTCCGACGGACCGTCCGGCGAGAGATGGAGGCTGAACCGGCCGTCCCAGTGGACCCTCGTCCCTGGCGGCGCGGGAACCGATGCCGCCACCGCCTTCGCCTCGCGGCACACCAGCAATGCGCCGCGATGCGGCACGATGCGGCAGCCGCCCAGGGTCCGGCCGCGGGTCAGGCCGGCGCCGATCTCCCGATAAAGCCGCTCCAGCCGTTCCAGGCGCGGCGGATAGTCGGCGCCGCCGACCGCCATTAGCATCGCCGCCAAGGCCCGCAGGCCAAGCTCCTCCGGCGCATCCGCCAGCGTCGCCGGATCGAACCGGATGAAGCCGGCCGGATCGGGGACCGCCCCCCGCGCCAAAAGTTGCGCCAACGGCAACTCCAGCGCCTGCCGCGCCCGCGCCAGGCGCCGCGCCGTCGCGGCGAGACGCGCCGGCGTCAGTCCCTCGCGCGCCAACGTCGCCCACCCGCGGCGCAAGCGCACGCGCGCGAATTTCTCGTTGCGATTGCTCGGGTCGTCGAGCCAGGCCTGGCCGCCCGCTTCGAGCGTGGCGACGAGCCGCTCCCGCGGCACGGCCAAGAGCGGCCGCAGCAGACGGCAGCCCGGGCGCTCGACCACCGGCGCCATCGCCGCCAAGCCATCGAGCCCGCTGCCCCGCGCCATCCGCAACAAAAACGTCTCGGCTTGGTCTGCCTGGTGATGCGCCAACAACACATGAAAAATGCCCGCCTCGGCGCAGTATTCTTCCAGCAGCCGATAGCGCGCCGTGCGCGCCGCGCCTTGAATGTCGCCGGTGGGCTTCGCGCCGCGCCACGGCAGGGTTCGATGCGCGACGCCGCGGGATGCCGCCCAGCGGGCGACCTGATCGCCTCGTCGGCGAACTCCGGGCGCAAGCCATGATCGACCGTCAATGCGACAACCTGTCCGCCACAGGCGGCGGCCCAGTCTTGCGCCAGCAACAGGAGCGCCATGCTGTCGGCGCCGCCGGACACGGCTACGGCAAGTCGGGGTGCTTGCTCGAACGGGCCGAGCGCCGCCATCGAAGCGGCGAATTCCGTCGCGGCGACCGGGCCGCGCTCGGGTCGATCCCTCAAAACGCCGCCTAGCGGCACCCCGCCTTGCGCTTTTCGTCGGCTTCCTTCGCCTTCAGATTGGCCGGCACGATCGGAAAATCGCGATCGAGCTGGGCGAAGGACCGGCACGCATCGGCGCGGCGGCCCAGCATCGACAGGGAACTGCCGAGCTTCAAGAGATCGTCGGCCGCCTTCGGCCCCTTGGGATAGCGCTGATAGCCCTCGGCAAACGCGGCGGCGGCGGCCTGGAAATCGCGGCGCACATAATAAGTTTCGCCAAGCCAATATTGCGCGTTGCTGGAGAGGCGATTGTCCGGATAACGGTGGACGAAATCGCGGAGCGCGCGCTCGGCCGCCGGATAATTGGCGTCGCGCAGCAAGCCGAAGGCAAAATCGTATTGTTGTTGCGGCGAGCCGTTCGGCAGCACGGCGGCCTCGGGCGTCCCCGAAGGCCCGGCCATCGCGGTCTGCCGGTCGCGCGGCAGCGCGTTGAATCCGCCGGGCGGATTCGGCGGCGGACCGGCGTTACGGTTGCGCTGCGGCGATGGCGGGGTCAGGACCGGCGGCGCCTGGTCGTCCCGCGGCGCGTTCAGCGCGGTTGGGCCATTGCCGCCGGGCGCACCGCCATTGGCCTGCTCCAGCGCCTGCAGCCGCAAATCGACGTCGCCCGACATTTTTTCCATCCGCGTCCGCAGCGACTCGACCTGATGCTGCAATTCCTCGATGCGGCCCGTCATTTCGCGCATCTGCTCGCCCAGCTGCTCGAAGCGCATTTCATCGGCGGCCGCGCCGGGTTGCGGCTGCACATCGTTGTCCTGGTCCTGATCGGGCTGCGCCGACACGCCCGGCGCGCCGGCGGTCAGCGCGATGCCGGTTAGGGCGACAAGAAGCAATTTTCGCATGGTCCTGGCCGAAACGAGTTGAGGCGACGAGCGAACCCTCGTCAGGGCGCCGCCGCGGCGGTCATTCTTGAATAACAATTGGGGCGAAACAAGGGCGCCGGTCTCCACCCTCATGGGGGGAAGACCGGCGACCATTCCTGACCGGCTTGACGAGCCGAACTCGATCAGTTGATGACCGTGATGCCGACGCGATTCTGCGCCCAGGCCTGCTCATTGTCGCCGACGACGATCGGCCGTTCCTTGCCGTAGGAGATCACCGCGACGCGATTGCCGGCGACGCCGAGGCTGACCAGCATCCGCTTCACCGCGGCGGCGCGGCGGTTGCCCAGGGCGAGGTTGTATTCGCGCGTGCCGCGATCGTCGCAATGGCCCTCGACCGTTACCGTGACGTTCTGATAGCGCTTCAGCCAATCGGCCTGCTTGCGGAGGACTTCCTGACCTTCGGGAGTAATGTCGCTGCGGTCGAATTCGAAGAAGACGCGGTCGCCCACGTTCTGCACGAAGTCTTCGCGCGATCCGGGCCGCGCCTGCGTGACCGGCGCATTCTGCACTTGGCCGCCTCCCCCGGTCCCAGTGCCGGTGGTCGGCGTTTGGGAGCAAGCGGCGACGAGCAATAACGCTGCGAGCAAACTTAGGGGACGCAGATTCATTGTTCTCAACTCCTCGAAGATGCAGCTTGATTACTCATGATAGAAACGATGGGCTAAGCCTCGCGCGTTCCGGGTAGGTTCGCATATCGCCTATGGTGAGGTCCGAAGACGCGCGGGACTATAAGGGCGGGAATCTACGGAATCAAGGGGGACCAGGCCGGATCCGACGCATCTTGCGGTGTGACCACCTCGCGCTCGTTATAGCCGGTCAGGTCGATGCTCCAGAGGTGGCTGTGACCGCCGCTGCCGTTGGAATTGGCGGGCGTGCTCTTGAAATACATCAGCACCCGTCCGTTCGGCGCCCAGGTCGGCCCTTCGACCAGAAACGAGCTCGTCAGGAGCCTCTCGCCCGAGCCGTCGGGCCGCATTACGCCGATATAGAACTGGCCGCCATCGATCTTGGTGAACGCGATCATGTCGCCGCGCGGCGACCAGACCGGAGTGCCGTATTTGCCCTTGCCGAAGGTGATGCGGTGAATGTCGGTGCCGTCCGAGTTCATGACGTAGAGTTGCTGTGAGCCGCCGCGATCGGAGTTGAACACCACCTTGGCGCCGTCCGGCGAATAACAGGGCGACGTGTCGATCGCGCTGGTCTCGGTCAGCCGCACCGCGCGCCGGGTCCGCAGGTCGAGCGTGTAGATGTTGCTGGCGCCGCCGACCGCGAGAACTCATGATCACCTTGTTGCCGTCGGGCGAGAAGCGCGGGGCGAAGGTCATGCCGGGGAAATCGCCCAGCACTTCCTGCTGCCCGGTGTCGATGTTGAAGAGATAGACGCGGGGCGCGCCGCGCGCATAGGAGAGATAGGTGATCTCCTGCGAGGTCGGCGAGAACCGCGGCGTCAGCACCAGCGTGCGGCCGTCGGTGAGGAAGCGGTTGTTGGCGCCGTCCTGATCCATGATGGCGAGGCGCTTGATGCGGTGATCGAGCGGCCCGCTTTCGGAGATATAGACGATGCGGGTGTCGAAATAGCCGTCCTCGCCGGTGATGCGCTTGTAGATCGCATCGGCGACGATGTGGGCGACGCGGCGCCAGTTCTGCTGCGTCGCGGTGTAGCGCAGGCCGGAGAGCTGCTGCTCGGCGAAAATGTCCCACAGCCGGAACTCGACCGCGAGGCGGCCGTCGGGCTGCGCCGTGACGTTGCCGGTGACCAGCGCCTGCGCGTTCAGGATGCGCCAATTGGCGTAGTTCGGCGGCGTGCGCGTCGCCGCGTCCTTATCGACGAAGGCGCGCTGATCGAGCGGCTTGAACAGGCCCGAGCGTTCGAGATCCGCCGACAGCACCTGCGTGATGTCATGGCCCATCTGCGCGCCCTCGTCCGTGCCGGCGAAATCCGGAATCGCGATCGGCATGGGCTGCACTTGGCCGTGGGTGATGTCGAGATGAAGCTCGGCGCGCGCCGCGGGCGCGGCGAGCGCGACACCGAGCGCGACCAGGGCGGCGAACGGAACGGCGGCGAAGCGAATCATCCTGCTATGTCCTTGGGATCGAAGGTGATGGTGAAGATCTGCCACTCATTGTATTTGTCGAGCGGCAGTTTGAGCGGCGTGCATTGCGGATTAAACAACGCGCGGCGCGCGGAATTGGCGGCAGCGCGGAAACTCGGATCGCCGTAGCGCTCGGAATTGAGCAATTCGACCGTCCGCACCGTCGCGTCGGGATTCATCGTCGACCCGGAATTCCGGCGTCAGGTCCTGGGCGTCGCGGGCACCCAGCGGCACGTTCCAGCATTGATAGATCTGCTGCTTCACCAGATCGAGTTCGCTCGCGGTCAATTGCTGGCCGAGCGGCGCTATCGGCTGCGACGATTGGCGGCGGTTCTGATTGTTCTGCTTCGGCTGATCGGGCTGGCTGCGCGTCGGGTCGTTCTTCGCGAGATTCTTCAACAGCGTGTCGAAATCCGCCTGGTTCACTTTCGGCTTGGGCGGCTGCGGCTTCGGCGGCGGCACCGGAACCGGTTTCGCCGCGGGCGCCGCCGCGGGCTTAGGCGCCGGCACCGGCGGAATCGGCGCGGGCGGCGTCGGCTTCACTTGCGGCGCCGGCGGCGGCGGTTCGGGCGGCGCAAGTTCCGGTTCCGGCGGTTTCACCAGTTGCGGCGGCTCGGGCCGCGGCTCGATCTTCGGCGGTTCCGGCGCCGGCGGCATCGGCTTGACCGGCGGCGGCTGCTGGGCGACTTCGGGTTTCGCCTCGGGCGTCGGCGGGGTCTTGGTCACCTGGGTCGCGCGGGTTTCGGGCCCGATCTTTACTAACTGCACGACCAGCGGCGTCTCTTCCGGCAAGCGGTGGCGGAAAAAATTCGGCAAGCCCAGGATGAACAGCAGCACCAGGCCAAGGTGCAGGATTCCTGACGCGATATAACCGCTGCGGTCGGGCATTGCACTCAAGGTTGCTTCGGCGGGCCTGTCTTGGTCGGAGTTGCCGGGGTAGCACCCGATTGTGTCGGTTCGGTGATCAAGGAAACCTTGTCGAAACCGGCGGCGCTGACCATGCCCATGATCTGCATGACGCGGCCGTAGTTGATCGCCTGATCGCCGCGGACATAGATATCGGCGTTGGGATTGGCCTTGGTGATCGCCTGGAGGCGCGGAATCAGCTGATCGTCGGTGATCGCGTCGTTCTGGAGGAACATCTGCCCTTGGGCGTTGACGGTGATCACCAGCGGCTCTTGCGGCTGATTGATCGCCGGCGCCTGGGTCTGCGGCAAATCGACCGGCACGCCGACGGTGAGGAGCGGCGCCGCCACCATGAAAATGACCAACAGCACCAACATGACGTCGACCATGGGCGTGACGTTGATGTCGGCCATCGGGCGGTAGCGGTAGTTGCTGCCGCGCTTGGTCTGTTGAAGGGTAACCGCCATGGTCAGGGTTTCTCGTCGAGCTGGCGCGACAGGATCGCGCTGAATTCGGTGGAGAAGCCTTCGAGCCGGCCGGCGTAGCGGCTGAAATCGGTGGCAAACTTGTTATAGGCAATGACCGCCGGAATCGCTGCCACCAGGCCCAGCGCCGTCGCAAATAACGATTCGGCGATGCCCGGCGCCACTACCGCCAGACTTGTATTCTTGGCGGCCGCGATCGACTGGAAGCTGTTCATGATGCCCCAGACGGTGCCGAACAAGCCGACGAACGGCGCGGTCGCGCCGACGGTGGCGAGGAACGGCATGAACCGCTCGAGCCGGTCCATCTCGCGGCCGAGCGTCACCTGCATCACGCGCTCGATGCGTTCCTGAAGGCCGGTCTTGGTGCCGGTCGAAGGCACCCGGCCGCGCGCGGCGGTGCGGCGCCACTCGCGCATCGCCGCCGCGAACACCGCGGACATCGGATCGGCCGGCCGCGCGCCGATGCGGTCGTAGAGATCGTCGAGCGAGCCGCCCGACCAGAACGTTTCCTCGAAATTCACGGCGTCGCGGCGCAACCGGCGCAGCTTGGTGATCTTGTCGAAGATCACCGCCCACGACCAGAACGACGCCAGCAGCAACAGCACGCACACGATTTTGACGACGAGATCGGCTTGCAGAAACAGCGTCACGATCGACAAATCGTGCGGTACCGCGGTTCCCCCCAGGGCGACCTGACTGACGACGTTCGAACCTTCCATGGTTACTCTTCCGTTGGGTGATTTCGTTGATAGGCGCGGCGATCGGCTTTCATCCCACCCCCGCTTCGTCGTCGCCGAGAAGATCGAGCTGCGCCGAGGGCGGCCGCAGCGGCACCAGACCGATATGGCGATAGCCCCGGTCGCTGAGGATGCGGCCGCGCGAAGTGCGCTGCACCAGACCTTCCTGCATGAGATAGGGCTCGATCACTTCCTCGATCACGTCGCGCTCTTCCGACAGCGCCGCGGCCAGCGTCTCGGCGCCGACCGGCCCGCCACCATAGCTTTCGGCGATGCAGGTCAGATACCGCCGGTCGATAGCGTCGAGGCCGCTCTTGTCGATATCGAGCCGCGCCAGGGCGACATCCGCAACCTTGGCGTCGATCTTTTTCGCGTGCGAGACCGCGGCGAAATCGCGCACGCGGCGCAACAGGCGGACGGCGATGCGGGGCGTCCCGCGCGCCCGCGACGCGATCTCGGCGGCGCCGTCGGGCTCGAGCGGCATGCCGAGAAGGCCGGCGCCGCGCGACACGATCTGGCGCAATTCGTCCGCGGTGTAGAAATCGAGCCGTAGCGGAATGCCGAAACGCTCGCGCAGCGGCCGCGTGATCAGGCCCGAGCGCGTGGTGGCGCCGACCAGCGTGAAGGGTTGCAGGTCGATGCGCATCGACCGCGCCGCCGGCCCCTCGCCGATGATGATGTCGAGCTGAAAATCCTCGATCGCGGGATAGAGAACTTCCTCGACCGCCGGCGCGAGGCGATGGATCTCGTCGATGAACAGCACGTCGTGCGGCTGCAAATTCGTCAGCAGCGCGGCGAGATCGCCGGCGCGTTGGATCACCGGTCCCGAGGTGGCGCGGAAGCCGACCCCCATCTCGCGCGCCACGATCTGCGCCAGCGTGGTCTTGCCCAGGCCCGGCGGGCCGTGCAGCAGCACATGGTCCAAGGGCTCGCGCCGCGCCTTTGCCGCCTGGACGAAAATGCGCAAGTTCTCGCGCTGCTTCTGCTGGCCGATGAAATCGTCGAGGGTTTGCGGGCGCAGCCCGATCTCAGCCGCGTCCTCCGGCTCCGGCTGCGGCGCGATCACCCGCTTGTCGGCGCTCATCGTCCCAGCTCCTGCAAGCCGGCGCGCACCAGCGCGTCGATCTTGGCGTCACCGCCCAGGCGCTTCGCCGCGTCCATCACCGCGCCATAAGCCGCGCTTTTAGCATAGCCGAAATTGACCAGCGCCGAGACGGCGTCGGCGACCGCGCCGGCAGGCGCTATAACGCCGCTTGCAACCGGCATCGCCATGTCGCCTACCTTGTCGCGCAATTCCATGACAATCCGTTGACCGAGCTTCGGCCCGACGCCGTCGGCGCGGACGAACGCGGCCTTGTCCTGCGCCATGATCGCGGTCGCCATCGCGTCGGGATCGAGCACGGAGAGGATCGCCAGCGCCACCTTGCCGCCGACGCCCTGCACCGTGGTCAGCAACCGGAACCACGACCGTTCCGCCGCGTCGACGAAGCCGAACAGTTGAATCCGGTCCTCGCGGATTTGCGTTTCGACCAGCAGCTTGAGCGGCTGACCGATCTTCGGCGCCCGGCCCAAGGTGCGCGACGAGGCATAGACCAGATAGCCGACGCCGTTGCAGTCGAGCACCAAGGTCTCTTCGCCGATCTGATCGACCAGGCCGGACAGCATCGCGATCATGATACGGGCTCGGCCTTGTCCCAGATGCGATTGGTCTGGACGTGATGCGCGTGGCAGATGGCGACGGCGAGCGCGTCGGCGGCGTCGGCCAACGCCATCGTGCCGGGCAGCAGCATCCGCACCATCACCTCGATCTGGTGCTTGTCGGCGTGACCGGCGCCGACCACGGCTTTCTTCACGAGGTTGGTCGAATATTCCGCGACCGGGATGCCCTTCAGCGCCGGCGCCAGCAACGCCACGGCGCGGGCCGAACCGAGCTTCAGGGTCGAGCCGGGATTCTTGTTGAGGAAGGTCTCCTCGACCGCCGCGGCGTCGGGCCGCTGCGCGTCCAGCACCGCGCCCAGCCCCTCGAACAATTCCACCAGCCGCTCGGCGAGCGTGCCCGAGGGACGCGCATGGATCGCGCCATCGGCGACATGGCGCAGCCGGTTGCCGTCGACGGCGACCACGCCCCAGCCGGTGTGACGCAGCCCCGGATCGAGACCGATGATGCGCATCCTATTTCGGCTCCGATGCGCGGCCGGACTTGACCATCTCCCAACACAATCTCGTCACCCCGGCGAAAGCCGGGGTCCAGGGCAAGCGACGTGCGTTAACCCTGGGTCCCCGCTTTCGCGGGGACGGCGATTGGGGAGTTCTTTCCATCCGCAAATCCTTGAACGCGGCGCGGGTCACGCGCTCAACCGCGCCATGGCCTCGTCGGTCATGTCGAAGTTGGCGTAGACATTCTGGACATCATCGTTGTCTTCGAGCGTTTCGAGGAGCCTTATCAGCGACTCGGCGGTCTCGCCCTCGACCGGCGTCAGGCTCTTCGGCTTCCACACCAGCTTGGCCGACGACGCCGCGCCGAACGCCTTTTCGAGCGCGTCGCGCACCGCGTTGAGCTCGTCGGGCGCGCAGATCACGCGATGGTTGTCGGCGTCGCTTTCGACATTCTCGGCCCCGGCCTCGACGGCCGCCTCGAACATCGCGTCGGGCGTCGCCGCGGCGGCGGGATAGACGATCTCGCCGACATGCTCGAACATGAAGCTCACCGAATTGCTTTCGCCGAGATTGCCGCCCGACTTGGCGAAGGCGGCGCGGATGTCGCTGGCGGAGCGGTTGCGATTGTCTGTCAGCGCCTCGACGATCACCGCGATGCCGCCGGGACCGTAGCCCTCGTAGCGCACCTCCTCGTAATTATCCTGGCCCTCGCCGCCGGCACCGCGCTTGATGGCGCGCTCCACCGTGTCCTTGGGCATGTTCGCGGCCCGCGCCGCCAGCACCGCCGCGCGCAGCCGGGGATTCGACGCCGGGTCCGGGAGGCCGCCTCGCGCCGCCGTGGTCAACTCCCGGATCAGTTTCGTGAAAACTTTGGCGCGCTTTTTATCCTGCGCACCCTTGCGATACATAATGTTCTTGAATTGCGAATGGCCAGCCATGGCAAACAGCTAAATCCTGACGATTGGGAAGCGCCACAATACCATAGGTTGGGGAGCAGCCAAACCCCGCCAGCCGCGATCGGGCCGCGCAATTACCCCTTCAATATGGCAGGATTACGGCGATTCTTCCGTGAAAATTGCGGGAAACCGCATCCCCCTGGGATGCGGTCGCGACCAAGTGCGGGCCGCCCGCCGTTAGGCGCGGAAGCCATGCGAGGGGGACGCGAGCGCCTGGCGTTTGAGGCTGAAGCTACCTACCCACGTCGTCGTCGAAGCCTTCGCGGTTGCTATAGAACAGCAGGCTCATCAGCCCGATGCCGAGGATCAGCGTCAGCAGCACGCCGCCGGCGAGCGCGATCACCGCGACCGTGCTCATTTCGGAATCGCGCAGCATGAACCAGCCATAGATCACGATCCCGATGAGACACACGATCAGCACGGCGCAGGCGATCCAAAAGCTGCGGCGCGCGCCGGCGCGCCTGGCATTGCCGCTCGGCATTTAGAGGGCGGGCGCGGTATGCGCTGCAGGCAGCGGCCAGACCGGCGCGAGCTTGCCGCCGAGCCGCAGCGGCGCGATCCCTTTCGTCAGGCCGGTGGCGTCGTCGGTCTCGACGAAGATCGCGCATAGCGTGGCCTCGCCTTCGGCCACCTGCATGCGCTCGCCCGGCATCTTGGTGACGAAGCGCGCGATCACGCCTTCCTTCTTCATGCCGATGACCGAATTGTAGTCGCCGCACATGCCCGCGTCGGACTGATAGCCGGTGCCGCCGGGAAGGATACGGTGATCGGCGGTCGGAACATGGCTGTGGCTGCCGACCACCGCCGAGGCGCGGCCGTCGCAGAACTGGCCCATCGCGGTCTTTTCCGAGGTCGCGTCGGCGTGGAAATCCACCAGGATCGCGGTGACCGAACCGAGCGGGTGCTGGCGCAGCAAGCCGTCGACGGCGCGGAACGGATCGTCGATCGCATCCATGAAGACGCGTCCCATGGCGTTGATGACGAGTATGGTGCGGCCGTCCGCGAGTCGAAAAATGCCGTGGCCGTTGCCCGGCGTGCCGGGCGGATAATTCAGCGGCCGCAACAAGCGCGGATCGCCGCCGATATAAGGAATGATCTCGGGCTTCGCCCAGGAATGGTTGCCGCCGGAGATGACGTCGCAGCCGGCGGCATAAAGCTCGGCGCAAATGTCCCGGGTGATGCCGAAGCCGTGGGCAGCGTTCTCGCCGTTGATGACGACGAAATCGAGCGCGAGTTCGTGGCGCAGGCGAGGCAGGTTCTTGGTCACGACCTCGCGTCCCGGCCGGCCCACCACATCGCCGCAAAACAGGAGTCTCATGTTCGGCTTTCTACCTAATCGCGCGCGCCGGGTTGGCGGGCGGCAGCGCGCGCGAGGACATTAAGGATGGAGCCGCGACGGCCGTCGGTATGCTTACCCTCGCGGCCCGCTTTCGCAGGTCGGGGGCCATTTACCGGAACCACGGTTCCGACAGGGACAGCCCCCTCGAGGTGAATATCGGCCCCGGGGTATCTGCGACCTAACGCGCCGCGCAGCCCCATCCATTCTGTCTCGCCGCCATTACTTGGTGCTTTCCAGCCGATCCGCAACCGTCTCGATGCGCTTTGCCAGCGCCTTGATGCCGTCGGCGAAGGCGTCAGGGCTGTGGCCGTTGGCGCCGCCTTTCGCCTCGGTCAACTCGTCGGCCATCGTCAGCAGCGTCATCACCAAGAGGCGCGCCTCGCCGGTCTGCCCGGCCTGGGCGCCGAACTTGCGGATGCGCGAATCGATCGAGCGCGCCAACTCGCGGATGCGCGCTTCCTCGCCGGGGCCGCAGCCGATCATGTACTCCCGGCCGTTCAGGGATACAGCGACTTGAGCCATCAGTCTTCCAGGATGCGGTCGAGCCGCGCGATGGTGGCGTCGAGCCGCGCCGCGACCTGCGCCGCGGTCTGCGCCAGGACGCTGTTTTCCGGACGGCGCGCCGGGTTCTTGCCGACCGCTTTTTCGAGGCGGCCGATCGCGCCCTCCAATTGCTTCATCGCTTCGTCGATGTTCGCCATGATTTCACCCTCGCGCCAAGCTTAGACGGGCGCCGAGGCAAACTCAATCGGCTGGTGCGAGCGCGGATTCTTTCGTCGCCGCTTCGATCTGGCGGGCGCGGATGATCTGGAGGCGGCGGTGCATCAAGGCGCGGGCGCCCTCGGCGTCGCGCGCCTCGATCCGCGCCAGCAGGGCGGCGTTCGACGCGATGACGCGCGTTGCCACCTCGTCGTTTAGCCGCTGCGCGTAAAGCGGCTCGAGCACGAAGCGCAGCGCCTTGAACTGCGCGATGAGCGCGCGGTTGTGCGACGCCGCCACCACGGTTTCGTGAAAGCGCAGCGACAAGTCGGTGAATTGCGGCTTGGATTGGCGATGCTCGCGCTGGCCGCGCAGCAGCTCGCGCAGCGTCGCGAGGTCGCTCTCGTCCGCGTTGCGCGCCGCGAGCTCGGTCGAGGTGACCTCGATGGCGATCTGCGCGTCGAAGATTTCGGCGACGGTGACGCCGATCAGCTTGAGCTGGATCGCCAGCGCGTCGGCGAAGCGCTCGATATTGCCGCCGGCGATATAGGTGCCGCCCTTGGCGCCGACCCTAATCTCCACGATGCCCGCCGCCTCGAGCGAGCGCAGCGCGTCGCGGATCGCCATGCGGCTGACGCCGTAGCGCCGCGCCAGCTCGATCTCGCCGCCGAGCCGCTCACCGGTCTTGAGCTCGCCCGCGAACAGCATCGCGCGGATCTGCCGGATGATGCGCCACGACAGCGTGCCGTCGCGCGCCGGCTGCCACGGCGCCGGGTCGGCGCTCTTGGCGGGATCGAGAGGCTTTGCGGACGCGCGCGCCATGCGGCGGCTACTTGGCCGAGCCCCAGATCTCGGCCGCGGTCTCGACGCACAGCGCCAGTTTGCGCCGCTCGATCTCCTCGGTGACCGGATTGCCCTGATAGCCGGAGGCGAAGCCGCATTGCGGCGACACGCCCATATTCTCCACCGGCATGAACTTGCCGGCATCGTCGACGCGGCGCTTCAGCACATCCTTCGCTTCCATCTCCGGCACCTTGGAACTGACGAGACCGAGAATGACCCGTTTGCTCTTCGGCATGAAACGCAGCGGCTCGAACCCGCCGGCGCGTGCCGATTCATATTCGAGGAAATAGCCGTCGACATCGAGATGGGAGAATACCGGCTCGGCGATCGGCTCGTAGCCGCCTTCCGCCGCCCAGCGTCCCGCCATGTTGCCGCGGCAGAGATGGATGCAGATCGCCATCCCCGCCGGCTTCTTCGCGATCACCGCGTTGATGAGCTTGACGTAGTGGTGCGGCAGCGCGTCCGGGTCCTCGCCGCGGTCGCGCATCGCTTGGCGCATCTTCTGGTCGCACAGATAGGCGAAATTGGTGTCGTCGAACTGGACATAGGTGCAGCCCGCCTCGCCGAGCGCCTTCAGTTCGGCCGCGTATACCGCGACGATGTCGTTGAAATAGACGTTGAGGTCGGGATAGGCGCTCTCGCTGACCGCGCCGCGGCCGCCGCGCAGCAACATGGTCGGCGACGGGATGGTGAGCTTCGCGGTTTGCTTGGTCGCGGCCTTGAGAAACTTGAAGCCGTCGACTTCGATGTCCCGCGCGTGCCGGATCTTGCCGACGATCTTGAGTTGCGGCGGCTGGAAGGCCTGGCCGGGCGTGTTGGCGTCGGGCGCGCGGCCGAGCACCGCCGACACGCCCTCGATCTTGCCGAGGAAATCGAAATGGAACGAGGTGCGGCGGAACTCGCCGTCGGTGACGCTGGCGAGGCCGACGCTTTCCTGCATCGCCACCGCCTCGCGGATCGATTTGTCCTCGAGCGCGCGGAGCGCGGCGGCATCGAACTTGCCGTCGAGAAACTGCGCCCGCGCGTTCTTCAACGCCTCAGGGCGCAGCAGGCTGCCGACATGGTCGGCGCGATAGGGCGGCTTCGCGGAAACGGGCATTACTTTCCTAACTCACAGTTTGATGTTGAAGACGCGCTTGGCGTTCTCGGAGAAGATCGCCTGGCGATCCTGGTCCGACAGCCACGCGAACTTTTCGAAAACCGGCTTGATATTGTCGAGCGTCTGGCCGGTTTCGGGATCGACCGACGACCCGACGCCTGGGCATTCGGAACCGAACAGGCACCGGTCGGGGCCGACGGTCTTGACCAGCAGCTCCAGCGCCGCCGGGGTGTAGAGCACCGTGTCGTAATAGAGCCAGCGCAGCCGGTCGCGGAACCGCGTGCCGCCGCCGCGGTCTGGGCGCAGCGTGCCGGCGTCGAACCGCCCGACTTGATACGGCATCGCGCCGCCGCCATGCGAGACGATGATCTTCAGCTTGGGGAAATCCTTGAACACGTCCGACATCAGAAGATCGTAGATCGCGATGCTCTCTTCGTTGATGAAGTGCAGCGTGTAGGGCGTGCGTTCGGAATGCGAGCCGGTGGCGTGGATATGCGCCGGCGTGTCGAGCTCGCAGAGCTTTTCATAAAGCGGATACCAATAGCGCTCGCCCAGGCCCGGCGCCTCTTGTCCCGAATTTTCGTACGGGTCGGGATTCAGCAGGCAACCGACGAAACCCATTTTGTGGGTACGCACCAACTCCGGCAGCACCGCTTCGATCGGCTCGCCCGCCGCCTGCGGCAATCCGGCGACGCCGCGGAACTTGTCGGGGAACATCTTAACGTGCCGCGCGATCAGATTATTGGTTTCCTCGGTGAACCAATGCACTAGCTTCGCGGGCTTCTGAGAGTGCATCATCTGGAACGGACGCGGCGAGATCAGCTGCATGTCGGTACCGTACTCCGCCATCGCGCCAAAATGACTTTTCGGTCCGATTTCCTTGGCATTCAGTGCCGCATTAATGTCATCATCGCTGTAGCGGACGCCCGGCCCGCGACCGTGCGAACCGCGATGAGACAGAAGCAGTGATTTGTACGCCCAGAGCGCCGGGGGAGCGCTGACATGGCCGTGACAGTCGATGATCATTTCCGCACTCCCGGGCGTGTCTCGGATGGGCTGGCGCGGGGCCGCGCGAGTCGCATCGCGAATTGCCTTTTTTCCTCCGGACGCCGCGCCGGACGGATTTGTATGATGTTTGAAAAGTTCAGCAATAACCTTGGATTGTCAAGGGGCGGGGCCGATGCGTGACGACTCTGCTTCGCATTTCTCTTGCGGCTC
Organism: uncultured Alphaproteobacteria bacterium; assembly: GCA_963729845.1. Taxonomy (GTDB): domain Bacteria; phylum Pseudomonadota; class Alphaproteobacteria; order ATCC43930; family CGMCC-115725; genus JAATGI01. The sequence goes on along the minus strand of CAVSQC010000038.1, from coordinate 26,209 downwards.
TTATAGTCGAATTCTGCCTGGCGGGAGAGACGTGGCTTGAGCGATTGGCAACTCGACCGGCTTCCGGGGGACGTGCGTCAGGAAGCTGAAAACGCGGCGCAGCGTGACGGCCTGCCGCTGCACCGCTGGCTTGGCAAATTGATTCGCGAGACTTGCGCCGACGAGGGCGTTCCGCCCGGGCGCGAACTGGTGCGGCATGCGGCCAACGGGTCCGCGGGCAACGGGCACCGCCATCAGCCGGTGGTGCCGCCACGCCCGATGGTCGAAGCGATCCGCATTTCGCCCGAGGTCCGTGCCGCCGAACCCGCGCGTCCGGCCGAACGGCAAGCGGCGGCCGCGCCGACCAGCAACTTTCAGCGCAACGGCAACGGCCGCGACACGCCAATCGCCACCGCCCCTATCGCTCCTGCGGCAGCGCCGCCGGTCGCGCGCCCGCGGGAACCGGTCCGCACGCCGGAACCGCCGCGCGTTCAAGAACCGCCGCGCCAGCCGAGCCGGGTCGCACCGGTCGCGCGCGAAGCCGCTCCGCCGACAGCGCCACCGGTGTCGCCACCGGCACCGACGCCGTCCGCGCAACCGCCGTTCGTGCGGTTATCCACAATATCCCCGCTATTCACAGCATCCTCGTCGAATGCCGCATCGGCGCCACGCGGCATGCCGCCGACGCCACCAAATCCGCCGACATCGACACCGAGCCGGTTCGCCGCCGAACCGCGGCCCGCGCCGCTGCCGCCGCGCCGGGAGCCAATGGTCGCGCCAACGTCACCGACCGCGCAACCTGCGTCGGCCGCGCCGGTGGCATCGTCCGCGACGACGGCGTCACCATCTGCCGCTCAGCGCGCCGAAGACCGGTTGGGCGCTTTGTCGAAACTGGTGCAGAGCCTGCGGCGCAACGAATTGTCGCCCATCGGCGAGGCGCGCCTGTTCCTGAAACTGATGACCGAGAACATGGCGAGCATCGGCGACATCACCATCGTGACCGGGCGCACGAAGGAACAAGTCGGCCGCTCGCTGCGCCTCTTGGGATTGTCGGACCGGCTGCGCGATCTGATCGACCGCGGCGCCTTGTCGCGCGAACAGGCCTTCGCCCTGCTCGATGCCGACGATCCCGACGCCGCCAATCCCGTGGTTCCCGCCAGTAGCGGACATCGCACGCCATGAGCCTCAGCTCCGACCTAAACGATCCGAGACGCAACTTGTCCGCGTTGCGGTGGGACGCCGCGTGGATCGATCCCGCCCTGCGGCGCATGGCCGAGGCCGCGGCGGAGCGCGCGGGCATTCCGGTCGAAACCTGGATGGAGCGCGCCATCCGCAAGGCATGCAACATGCCGGCGGTAAAGTATGTCGCGCCGGCGGCGCCCGGAATTTCTCAACCGTGCTGAATGGCGCGCAGCGTGACGCCGCGCTCCAGCCGCCCGCCTTGCAAGCGCGTGCGCCGCAGCGTCCGATCGAGCCGCCGCCAACGGCGCTGGAGGATGAGGAGCCGCTGGCGCTCACCCACACCATCGATCCGCCGCCGCGCGCGCCGATGCGCCGGCCGGTGCCGCCGCCGCCCGAACGGCACACGCGGAGCATGTCGGTGTTCTGGGCCGCCGGAATCGCCGCGGTGCTGGCGTTCCTCGCGGTGACCGTGGTCCGAGATCCCGAGCTGTTACACGGCAATTTCCTGGCTTCCAGCGACGACAGCGATCGCGCCACGGACCAGCCGCGCGTCGCCAACGCCGACAACGCGCCGCTCCGCGTCTCGCCGCGACCGCGCGCGGGCGAGCGCACCGTCACCTTCGCCGCGGTGCCGCCGACGGTCGAGACCGCGGACAATCCGGGCGACGCTACCGCGCCGTCACCGGCGCCGGCCGCAACCACGGTCGCGGTCGTGCCGCCGACGCCCGTTGCCAAGGCGCCCGCGCCAAGCACGCCGCCGACGCAAACCACGACCGCCGCCGTGCCCCTGGTAACGCCGACGCCGGTCGTCACCACGAACCCGGCTCCAGTGCAGATGGCGGCGCTGACAGCGCAATCGCCGACGGCGCCGGTCACATCCGACACGCCGCAGGCGTCGACCCCGGCCTTCTCCCACTGCGCCTGTCGTCGCCGCTGCGCCAGTCGTCGCTGCTCGCCTACGTCGCCAATGCGCCAGTCGTGACGCCGCCAGTCGAACTGCCGCCGGTCGCGCCGCAGCCGGTCAAGCCGGCGACGGTGGCCGCGGCGCCGAAACCCGCCGAGACGCCGGTCGCGCCGCAGCCGGCGCCCGCGGATAAGCCCACGCAAATGGCGATGGCGCCCGCCGCCGCGCCGGCGCCGGCCCCCGCCGCGCCTCCTGCCAAGCAAGATGGACCCGGCGCCCAACTCGCCGCCGACGCGCGGGTGGCCGCCGAGCTCGAAGCGCGCGTCAAGGCCGGCGACCATGTCGCCGAATACCGGCTCGGGATTCTATACGCCCTCGGCAAGGGCGTGCCCCGCGACTACGACCACGCCGCGCATTTGCTGCACGCCTCCGCCGCATCCGGCCTGCTGGAAGCGGAATACGATTACGGCGTGCTGTGCGACAAGGGCCTGGGCGTGCCGCGCGATTCCGCCGAAGCCGCGCGCTGGTACCAGAAGGCGGCGCAGCAAGGCCATCCGCCGGCGGCGCTCAATCTCGGCTACGCCTATGCCGAAGGGCTCGGCGTCGTGCGCAACCTGCCCGAAGCCGCGAAATGGTTCCGCCGCGCCGCCGAAGCCGGCTTGATCAACGCGCAGTTCAATCTCGCCTATATGTACGAGCAAGGCGCCGGCGTCTCGAAATCGCAGGTCGACGCGTACGCCTGGTACAGCGTCGCGGCGGAAAAGGGCGATCAGGGCGCGCAGCAGGCGATGGATCGGATCGCAGTCAAGCTGACGCCGCACGAGCTACAGCTCGCGAAGACGCGCATCAAGACGGTGAAGCGCTCGATCCGCGTTCAGAACTAAGCATCGCCGCTGCCACCCACCAAGACCCCTGTTCGCGTTGCAGGTCGCGCGCCACCCTCCGCGCCTCGTCCACGGTCGCGAATAGCGCAAAACAGGTGGCGCCGCTGCCCGACATGCGGACCAGCAGATTGTTGTCGATGCGCGCCAGCCGGCGCAGCACCGTGCCGATTTCCGGCACGAGCGCGACGGCCGCGCCGGTCAAATCGTTGTTCCGTTCGGCCAGGATCGCCGCGAAATCGGCCGCCGCATCGGGAATGGGAAATCGCGCCGGCGGCGAGAACGATCCCTTGAACGCGCGATAGACCGACGCGGTCGGCAGCGCGATTCCGGGATTGACCAGCACCACGCCGCATCGCGGCACCCGTCCCGCATCCTCGATGTGGTCGCCGGCATCGCTCACCCACACCGGCCCCGCCGCGAGACAGGCCGGCACGTCGCTGCCCAGCGCGGCGGCGATCTCGCGCAGCAGGCCGCGGTCGTCGCAGCGCCACAGCGCGGCCAGCGCCTTGAGACACGCGGCGGCGTCGCTCGAGCCGCCGCCGATCCCCGACGCCACCGGCAAATTCTTGGTGAGGGCGATGGCCACGTCGGCGTTTCGTCCCAATCGTTCCGCCAGCATCGCCGCGGCGCGCCACACCAGATTGTCGCGCGGCTCGCCGGCGAGATCGCGCGCGAACGGGCCGGTAACGGTCAGGCTCAACGCGTCGGCGGGCGCGACGTCGATCTCGTCGCCGACCGACGCGAACGCGACCAGACCGTCGAGCAGGTGAAAACCGTCCGCGCGCCGGCCGGTGACATGAAGATAGAGATTGAGCTTAGCGGGCGAGCGCCGACGATCCATCGCGCGGTTCAAATCGTCAGTCGTCATTCCCGCGAACGCGGAATCCAGGGTAACCGCCGCCAACCTGCCAGCTTTCGCGGGGACGGCGTTCTCGGCGACGTGACCTTCAGCCGCCCCAACTGCGGGGCGGCGGGCGGCCCCCAGCCCGTGTTCCAGCTTGCTTTCGATCTTGGCGGCGTCGCCGGCCTCGGGCTTGAATTGCAGCGCCCGGTTCCACTGGAACCGCGCCTCGAGATGCCGCCCGGTGCGCCAATAGGCGTCGCCGAGATGATCGTTGATAGTCGGGTCCTCCGGCACCAATTCGATCGCACGTTCGAGATTTTCGGTCGCCCTGGCGTAGTTCCCGAGCCGGAAATAGGCCCAACCCAGACTGTCGACGATGTAGCCGTCATTGGGCCGCAGCGACACCGCGCGTTCCACCATCTTCACGGCCTGGTCGAGATGCACCCCCTGGTCGATCCAGGAATAGCCCAGATAATTCAGCACCAGCGGCTGTTCCGGCGCGAGCTCCAGCGCGCGGCGCAAATCGGCTTCGGCGCGCGGCCATTGCTGCGAGCGCTCCAGCGCGATGCCGCGGCTGTAATAGAGCCGCCAATCCTTCGGCTTGTTCTTGCCGAAGCGCGCGAACGCATCGTCGTAGGCGGCGACCGCTTCCTTGAACCGGTCGTGGCTCCTGAGGATGTCGCCGAGCTCGATCACCGGCTGCCAGTCGTGCGGCCGCTCGGCCGCCATGCGCCGCAACAGCGCCACCGCGTCGTCGGTCCGGTTGAGCTGATCGAGCATCGCCGCCTCGCGCAGCCGCGCCGACCAGGACAGCGGCGAAGCCGGATCGATCGCGCGGTAATCCGCCAGCGCTTCGTCGTCGTGGCCGAGCTCCTCGGCGATCTCGGCGACGAGCAACTGCGCGATCGCGAAGTTCGGCTTGAGATAGAGCGCGAGCCGCGCGTGGATCAGCGCGATATCGAGCGTGTCGCGCGCGTTGAGGATGCTGGCGAGATCGAACAGCGCCTCGGCGGCGCCGTCCTGCGCCGTCTCGATCAGACGCGGCGGGATCGTGCCGCTGTTGAGCCGCTTTAGGGCGGCGTCGACCACGGCGCTGTTGTCGGCGTCGCCCTTGAGCTTCTGGTAGAGCCGACGCGCCGTCGCGTCGCGCTGATGCCGCTCGTAGAAATTTCCGGCCAGCTCGACGGCGCGCCATGTCAGGTGCGCGGTGTCGGCGGTCAGCTTGTCGTATGCCTGTACCGCTTCGTCGATGCGATCCGCCTTGTCCGCGATCAGCGCGCGATGAAACTCGGTGAGCTCCGGCAGGCCGTTCGGCGGTTTCGCGTCAGCCAGCGTTTGCAGCGCCGCCACAGTCTGGCCCATGCCGGCTTGCGCCCAGGCCGACAGGAGCGGCGCCATGAGCCGCTCGACGCCGTCCTTCGGCAACGCCTCCACGCGGCTCAGCGCTTCCTGGTAATGGCCGGCCTTGAACTCCTGCAACACCAGCACCAGGTCGGCGACGCCCGAGCGCCGGTCGAGATCGGCGATCCGGGTGGCCAGCGGAATCGCTTCGGTGATGTCGCCTTCGCCGACCCGGAACATGAAGGTGCGGCGGACCAGGTCGTTGTTGCCCGGATCGGCCGCCAGCACCGCGCCCATGTAGCGCGCGGCGGCGGCGTAATCGCGAATTTGCTGGGCATGGCGCGCGGCGAGATAGGCGCCGAGCGGCGACGCTTGCTGGACCGCGGACACGGGCGCGTCGGTCTCGGTCGCGGCGCTGGTCGCGCAGGCGCACAACAAAAACGAAATCAGGGTCGCGACGCTCTTTGCCCGATTTGCCAACGTGCCGGATCTCACCATCGCCGCTCGCCTGCCTCACATATTCTGATAGACTGGCCCGCCGCCGCCCTCGGGCACCACCCAGTCGATGTTCTGCGTCGGATCCTTGATGTCGCAGGTCTTGCAGTGGACGCAGTTCTGCGCGTTGATCTGCAGGCGCGGCTCGCCGTCGCCGACGCGCACGATCTCGTACACGCCGGCCGGACAATAGCGCTGTTCCGGGGAATTGTAGAGCCGATAATTGACGTCGATCGCGACCGCGGGATCGCGCAGACGGAGATGCGGCGGCTGGTTCTCGTCGTGATTGGTGTTGGAGATGAACACCGAGGACAGCCGGTCGAAGGTGAGCTTGCCGTCGGGCTTGGGATAGGCGATCGGCTTGGCCAGGCGCGCGTTCTGGAGTGTGTCGTAGTCGGCGTGGTTGCGGAACGTCCACGGCGCGCGACCGCCGAGGAGATACGTGTCGATCGCCGAATACGCGAGCGCCAGCGGCAGTCCCCAGCGGAACGCCGGCCGGATGTTGCGCGCCGCGTACAGCTCCGGCCAGATCCATGAGGCTTCGAGCGCCGCGCGATAGCTCGCGGCCGGATCGCCCGACAAGCGTCTGAAAATCGTCTCGGCCGCGACCATGCCGGACTTCATCGCGGTGTGGCTGCCCTTGATCTTGGGCACGTTCATGAAGCCGGCCGACGCGCCGATCACCAGCCCGCCCGGGAAATCGACTTTGGGGATCGACTGGATGCCGCCTTCGTTCATCGCGCGCGCGCCATAGCAGAGGCGGCGCCCGCCCTCGAAGATCGGGCGGATCGCCGGATGGGTCTTGATGCGCTGCATTTCCTCGAACGGCGACAGGAACGGATTGCGATAGTCGAGCCCGACCACCATGCCGATCGCGACCTGGCGATTTTCGAGATGATAGATGAAGGCGCCGCCATAGGTGCGCCAATCGAGCGGCCAGCCGATGGTATGGATGACGCGGCCGGGATGGTGCTGCTCCGGCGTCACTTCCCACAATTCCTTGACGCCGAGACCGAAGGTCTGCGGGTCGCACTCGTCGCGCAGATTGAAGCGCGCGAACAATTGCTTGGTCAGCGAACCGCGCGCGCCTTCGGCGAACAGCGTCTGCGGCGCGCGCAGCTCGACGCCGGGCTGATAGTTCGCGGTCTCCTTGCCCTGCTTGTCGATGCCCATCGCGCCGGTGGCGACGCCGGCGACCGCACCGTCCTCGCCGTAGAGAATCTCGGCGCCGGCGAAGCCGGGATAGATCTCGACGCCCAGCGCTTCGGCCTGCTGGCCGAGCCAGCGCGTCACGTTGCCGAGGCTGACGATATAGTTGCCGCGATTGTGCATCTGCGGCGGCGTCGGCAGCCGGAGCCAGTTGCCTTCGGTTAGAAACAGGAACCGGTCCTCGGTCGCCGGGGTGTTGAGCGGCGCGCCGCGCTCGCGCCAATCCGGCAGGAGCTCGTTCAAGGCGCGCGGCTCGACCACCGCGCCCGACAGGATATGCGCGCCGACCTCCGAACCCTTTTCGATGACGCAGACCGATACGTCGCGGCCCGCCTCGCCCGCCAACTGCTTGAGCCGGATCGCCGCCGCCAGCCCGGCCGGGCCGGCGCCGACGATCAGCACATCGTAGTTCATGGTCTCGCGGGCCATCGCGGCGCACTATAGTGGATGCGGCTGCCGGAATCCTAGGCTACGCTTCGCCAATGCCCGTGACCCAAACCGATCTCGCCCTGCTGCGCTGGTATGTCGAGATGGGCGCCGACGAAGCGATCGGCTGGGAGGCGCAGGACCGGCTCGCGCCGAAGCGCCCGCCGCCCCCGGTTCGCGTCGGCACCCGCGATCGTCGCGCCGGCCGAGCAGACGGCCGCCGTCGCGGCGCCGATGCCCGCGATGGCGCCGGAGGCCGCGGCGGCGACGACCCTGGCGGAGCTCGAGGCCGCGGTTCGCGCCTTCGAGGGCTGCGGCCTGAAGCGCACCGCGACCAACACCGTATTCGCCGACGGCGTCGCCGGCGCGCCGCTGATGATCGTCGGCGAGGCGCCCGGCGGCGACGAAGACCGAATCGGCAAGCCCTTTGTCGGCCGCAGCGGGCAATTGCTCGACCGCATGCTGGCGACCGTCGGCTTCAGCCGCAAGACCAACGCCTACATCACCAACATCCTGTTCTGGCGGCCGCCCGGCAACCGCAAGCCGACCGGCGACGAGATCGCCGCCTGCCTGCCGTTCGTGTGGCGGCACATCGCCTTGGCGCGGCCGCGCGTCGTCCTGCTCAGCGGCGGCACCGCGACGGCGGCGATGCTCGACCGGACGGAGGGGATCACGCGGCTGCGCGGCCGCTGGTTCGAGCTCGCCGTGCCCGGACTCGACCATCCGGTTCCGGCGCTCGCCACCTACCATCCGTCGTTTTTACTGCGCACCCCTGCACGTAAATCGGAGGCATGGCGCGACCTTTTGTCACTCGAAAGCCATTTTCGAGAATCCGGCTAAGCGACGGTATTTCAAAATAGAATCAGCTTTTGATCGAAAATATGGCAAGGAAGCGCCAAATTTAATCTTGCCTCACCATAGTTCTTCGTCTAATGCCGTCGCCCATGCCAATGCAAAACAATGAGGGGGCACGGGGCAGGACTACATCTATTGCGGGATTTGTCGTAGGTATTGTCGGCTCGTTTGTCCTTGCTTCTAGCGTCTGTTCCATCAATGCTTCCGCCGCCGATTTACTTGCTTCGGCGCCCAACGCAAAACCGCAGACCGCTCCGCACGACACCGCTTTGCCGCGGCCCTTGTCCGACGCCGACGCCGGACGCTACCGCGACATTTTCCAGCTCCAGGCCAAGGCCAAGTGGGCCGAGGCCGACGCGCTGATCGCCGCCCTCGGCGACCGGCTGTTGTCGGGACCGGTTGAGGCGCAGCGCTATCTCAGCCCGACCTACCGCGCCAAATACGCCGAGCTGCGCGCCTGGCTCGATGCCTATGCCGACGCGCCCGACGCGCCGCGCATTTACGCCTTGGCGATGAAGCGCCGCACGCACGGGGAGCCGGCGCCGGCCAAGCCGGTGGTCGGCGATGGGCGCGCCGCCGCCGAGATCCGTCCGGCGCGGACGATCAGCGTCAGGGAGATCGGCATCGGCGACGAGGCGGCCGGCCACCACGCGCCGTCGGCGACCTGGCAGTCGGGTCTCGCGGCGTGGCGCGCCAACAGGATCGAGAAGGCGCGGCGCGATTTCGAGACCGCAGCCAAATCGCGTGACAATTCCGCGTGGACGATTTCCGCCTCGGCGTTCTGGGCGGCGCGCGCCGAGTTGCGCAGCGATCATCCCGAACTGTTCAACTACTGGCTCGGCATCGCCGCGGAGAAGCCGCGCACGTTCTACGGCCTGTTGGCGCGCCGCGCGCTTGGGGTCTCGTCCTACATCGACTTCGATCCGCAAGGCTTCGGCGAGCTCGACGCGCAGATCCTGACCGGCGACCCCGCAGGCCGCCGCGCCCTGGCGCTGATCCAGATCGGCGACAATGCGCGCGCCGAGGCGGAATTGCGCGCCTTGGCCCTGCGCGCGACCGACAATCTGCTGCAATCGATCGTGGCGCTCGCCGATCGCGCCAACATGGCGTCGCTCTCGGTCGAGATCGCGGCGAAGGTCGCCGACGCCAAGGACGAGAACCACGACCGCGCGCAATATCCGGTGCCGCGCTGGCAGCCGCGCGGCGGGTTCCAGGTCGACCGCGCCCTGCTCTATGGGCTGATGCGTCAGGAGTTGAAGTTCCAACCGGTCGCGCACAACCCGTCCGGCGCGTCGGGCCTGATGCAGCTCATGCCGTCGACGGCCCGCACCATGGCGGCGCATACCGGGCTCCACGGCGGCATCAACGATCCCTCGATCAACCTGGCGCTGGCGCAGCAATATGTCATCGAGCTGCTGAGCGACAGCCGGATCAACGGCAACCTGCTCTATTTCGCCGTCGCCTATAATCGCGGACCGAACGTGCTGCCGCAGCTCAAGGCGGAAGTGAAGAATCACGGCGATCCGTTGCTGTTCGTCGAAAGCATCGGCAACAAGGAAACCCGGTTCTTCATTCACCAGGTACTGACGAATTACTGGATCTACCGGTTGCGTCTGCGGCAACCCACGCCCGATCTCGACGCGCTTGCCGCCGGGGAATGGCCGATCTATACCGCTCTCGACAACAGCGCGGAGTCACCGATCCGCCATGCCCAAAATTGACGACACGCGGCCGTTCCTGCCGGTCAACATCGCGATCCTGACCGTTTCCGACACACGTACCGAGGCCGACGACAAATCGGGCCGCTCGCTGGTGGAGATGGTGACGCGCGACGGGCATCGCGTCGCCGCCAAGAAAATCGTGCGCGACGACCAGGCCGCAATCGTGGCGCAGCTCAAGGCCTGGATCGCCGATCCGCAGATCGACGTCGTGATCGCGACCGGCGGCACCGGCGTCACCGGCCGCGACGTCACGCCAGAGGCATTTCATTCCGTTTACGAAAAAGAGATCGCTGGCTTCGGCGAGCTGTTCCGGTATCTCTCGTACCAAAAAGTGGGTACGTCGACGATTCAGAGCCGCGCCACCGCCGGGGTCGCGGGCGGCACCTATCTTTTCGCCCTGCCCGGCTCGCCGGGCGCATGCCGCGACGGCTGGGAGGACATTATCCGTCACCAGCTCGACAACCGGCACCGGCCCTGCAATCTCGTCGAGCTGATGCCGCGATTGCAGGAACATCTCGTCGCCGGCTGAGGCGATTGAATCAATTTTAAGTTTATTTTCTACTGTTTCGATTTAACGATTCCGAACTCGGAAACGGTCGGATTCGCGTTGACACTTGACATTAATTTTGTTCTAGTTTTGTTCTGTTCGTTTCGATATGGTTAATTTTATGAACAAAACCAAGTCATCGGAAATTCGCCCGGGACGCGGCGCCGGAACCAATGAGTCCAGCCGTTTCGAGCGCGAGCGACGGGAAGCATTCGACGACGGTTGGGATACTATTGAAGAGTCCCCGACCCGCCTCAATACAATCTATGCGCGCGATTTGGCGAAGACAATTTTGGCGCGAAATGATTTGCCAGATATCCCGTTCGACCGTTCGATCAATCCGTATCGCGGTTGCGAGCATGGTTGCGTCTATTGCTTCGCGCGGCCGACGCATGCCTATTTGGGATTATCGCCAGGGCTCGACTTCGAGAGCCGCATCTTCGTCAAGGAGGACGCGCCCGAACTGCTGCGCGCGGAACTGGCGCGGCCTTCCTACCAGTGCCGCACCATCGCACTCGGCTCGAACACCGACCCATATCAGCCGGCGGAAAAGAAATACCAACTGACGCGGCGTATCTTGGAAGTGCTCCGCGAGCTCAAGCACCCGGTCAGCATCGTCACCAAGTCGGCCCTCGTGGCGCGCGACCTCGACCTCCTCGCCGAGATGGCGCGGATGCGGCTCTGCTCGGTGGCGATCTCCGTCACCTCGCTCGACCGCTCGCTCGCCCGCGCGATGGAACCGCGGGCCGCAACGCCGCAGCGCCGCCTCGACACGATTCGGATTCTGGCCGACGCCGGCATTCCGGTGTGCGTGCTGGCCTCGCCGATGATCCCGGCGCTCAACGACAGCGAGCTCGACGCCATCCTCGAGGCCGCCGCCGCGCATGGCGCGCAGGCCGCAGGCACCATCCTGCTGCGCTTACCGCTGGAGCTTGGGCCGCTGGTTGAGGACTGGCTCAACCGTCATTACCCGGACAAGGCGAAGCATGTGCTGTCGCTGGTGCGCCAGGCGCGCGGCGGCAAAATCTATCAGTCGGAATGGGGCAAGCGCATGACCGGCACCGGCCCCTATGCCGACCTGTTGCAGCTCCGCTTCGAGAAAGCATGCAAGCGCCTCGGCCTCAACCAGCGCCGCACCGCGTTCGAACTCGACAAGACCCTGTTCCGCAAACCGGCGAAACAAGGGGATCAGTTGAGTTTGCTTTAGCTCGATTTTCGGTCGGACCTTGCGGGCGCCATCAACGCAACAAGAAAAATGAACCGCCGAGTCAGGACCGGTAGCGCCGCATTGCCTTGCCCGCGAAAGCCGACGCCCACTGTTTTATGGGTTCTGGCTTCCACCGGGACGGCGCATCTTCTATATCGGAATGAACTAGGCGTCCTGGCGCCTTGGCGGTTGAAGTAGACGAACGATAAGCAAAATCGGTAAAGACCTAATCCGAAGGCATGGACAATGCGATCGCGCATATCGAGGGTCGCAAATCGGCACGGCGTATCTATACGTTCAAGGTACCGAACACACATTCTGCATCGAGCACGACCCCTCTCCGCAACGCGGAGAGGGATTTCAATGGAGTAACAACAATGGTGACCGTACGTCCGCTCGAGGAGCGCGATCTGCCGCATGCGCAGCGCATCGTGCGGCGCGCCTTCGGCACCTTTATGGGCGTCGCAGATCTCGACAATTTCTGGACCGATTTCGATTACGTCTATGGCCGGTTCGGCTGCGAGCACACCGCCGCCTTCGCCGCCGACGATGAATCCGGCGCGCTCGCCGGCGTCAACTTCGCCACCAACTGGGGCAGCGTCGGGTTCTTCGGCCCGCTGTCGGTCCGCACCGATCTTTGGGACAAGGGCATCGCCCAGCCACTGGTCGCGGCCGTGTCCGATCGGTTCGGGCGCTGGGGCACGCGCCATGCCGGCCTGTGCACCTTTCCCAACAGCACCAAGCATATCTGGCTCTATCAGAAGTTCGGTTTCTATCCGCGCTACCTGACCGCGATCATGGCGGCGCCCGCCGCCGCGTCCGGCACCGTTGCCGCGCGAGGCGCGCTACTCCGCACTTTCCACCGGCGAGCGGCGCGAGGCGGAAGACGCGAGCCGCGCGCTGACCGACGAAATCTATCGACGGGCTCGATTTGCGCGCCGAGATCCGCACCGTCGCCGCGCGCAACCTCGGCGACACGCTGCTGCTGTGGGAGGGCTCGGGCCGGCTCGCCGGTTTCGCCGTGTGCCATTGGGGGCCGGCGAGCGAGGCCGGCGCCGACTGTCTCTTCATCAAGTTCGGCGCCGTGCGCCCCGGCGCGGGCGCGGCCGACCGGTTCGGCGCGCTGCTCGATGCCGCCGGCGCGCTCGCCCGCGCGGCCGGGATGGCGAATGTGCTGGCCGGGGTCAATTTCGGCCGCGAGCAAGCCTATCGCCAGATGATGGCGCGCGGCTTCCGCAGCCGAATGCAGGTGGTGACCATGCACCGGCCGAACGAGCCGGCCTACAGCCGCCCCGGCGACTTCGTTCTCGACGATTGGCGATAGGCGCGGCCGCGCGGCGCATGAGTTGTGCCCGATAACGGCCTGAAAAATCGGGAAACCGCATCGGAAAATCACGGAAACGCATCGAATTGTCCGGCGGCCGGACCGAGTCGCGCTTGTCATCGGACCGGCGCGGTGCGAGGCTCGGCGCATGCCCAGTTTCCGGTACGAGCGCGCCTTGGAGGGCGTCGTCTGCGGCGTCGACGAGGTCGGGCGCGCGCCGCTGGCGGGGCCGGTGCTGGCCGCGGCCGTGATCCTGCCGATGAAGCTGCCGCGCCGGCTCCAGGGCATGGACGACAGCAAATTGGTGCCGCGCGAGCGGCGCGAGGAATTCGCCGCGCACCTGTTCGACTTCGCGCAAATCGGTATCGGCGCCGCCAGCGTCGCCGAGATCGACAGCATCAACATCCTGCGCGCCACGTTCCTGGCCATGGCGCGCGCGGTGAAGGCGCTCTCCGCCGCCGTCGGCGCGACCCCGGCCTGGGCGCTGGTCGACGGCAACCAGGCGCCCAAACTGCCGTGCCGGGTCCAGACCATTGTCGGCGGCGACGGCAAGTCGCTGTCGATCGCGGCGGCGTCGATCGTCGCCAAGGTGACGCGCGACCGGCTGATGCACGCGCTGGCGCCGCGCTATCCCGGCTATGGCTGGGAGACCAATGTCGGCTATCCGACTCGGGTGCATCGCGACGCCATCCTGTCGCTGGGGGTGACGCCGCATCACCGCAGACGCTTCGTCGAATTGCAGCTCCCGCTCGATCTTGAGTCGAAAGAACCCGAACAACTCGTTGACTCTTAAGATTCTTGCCCCGTTTGTTTTCTTGACGATACGACTCGGCCCCGCGCAAAATCCCCGCCGGCACGACAAAAAGAGAGGCGGCCGACATGGGGGGCAGTTCCCGAGACCGGATTCTGCTGGGCGATTGCATCGCGGTGATGGCGCGCCTGCCCGAAGCGTCGGTCGATCTCGTCTTCGCCGATCCGCCGTATAATCTCCAGCTTTCGGGCGAATTGCGCCGGCCCAACCACAGCCGCGTCGACGGCGTCGAGGAGGCGTGGGACCGGTTCGACTCGTTCGCCGCTTACGACCGCTTCACCCGCGACTGGCTCGCCGCCGCGCGGCGGGTCCTGAAGCCGGATGGCGGCCTGTGGGTCATCGGCTCATACCACAACATTTTCCGCGTCGGCGCCCTGCTCCAGGATTTGGGGTTCTGGATTCAGAACGACGTCATCTGGCTCAAGACCAACCCGATGCCGAACTTCCGCGGCCGGCGCTTCACCAACGCCCATGAGACGCTGATCTGGTGCTCGCGCAGCCAGGATTCGCGTCCCACCTTCAATTACGAGGCGATGAAGTCGCTGAACGAAGAGCTGCAAATGCGCAGCGACTGGAGGCTGCCGGTCTGCACCGGCGCCGAGCGGTTGAAGGGCGCGGACGGCCACAAGGCCCATCCGACACAAAAACCCGAGGCGCTGCTGCATCGCGTGCTGCTGGCGACGACCAAGCCGGGCGACACCGTGCTCGACCCGTTTTTCGGCACCGGCACCACCGGCGCGGTGGCGAAGCGGCTCGGCCGACACTTCATCGGCATCGAGCGCGATCCCGACTACGTCGCGATGGCGCGGGAGCGCATCGCCGCCGTCGCGCCGGCCCCCGACGAGACGCTGTCCCTGCAACAAAAGCGCGACGAAAAGCGCATCCCTTTTGGCACGCTGGTGGAGCGCGGCCTGCTGCAGCCGGGGGACGTGCTTTCGGATGTCACGGGACGTTGGACCGCCAAGGTGCGGGCCGACGGCACACTGATCTCGGCCGAGGCGCGCGGCTCGATCCACCAGGTCGGCGCCCAGGTGCAAGGCGCGCCTGCCTGCAACGGCTGGCAGTTCTGGTATTACCGCGACCGCGGCCAGCGCCTGCCCATCGACCTGCTGCGCCAGCGCGTCAGGGCGGAGTTGGCTTAGCTCCGCGCGCCCTGGCGCCAGAATTGCGGGCGCACGAAGCTCCCGGCCCAGGCGCCGCGCTTGTCACGCCGCGCCTCCGCCTCGATCGGCAGATATTGCAGCCCGCGGCCGTAATAGAACGCGAGCCCTTCGCTCACCAGCATGGCGCCGACATCCTTGCCGTCGACCGTGCACACCGCGAATTCGCGCGCGCGTTTGTCGATGAACTCGCTGTCGACATTGCAGGCAAATCCCGGCCGCGCCACCAGTTCCGCCAGGCGGCGCGTGGCCACCGCGCCGCACGGCCACAACTTGCCCTGCGCGTCGCGGCAGGTCTGTGCCGCCTCGAACGCGTCGACGCCATAGAGCCGCAGCGGCTGCGCCAGGCAGGCGAGACCGATCCGCGACAGGAGGCAATCGCGCGGCGTCCATTCCAGCGTATCGCCCTCGCGCACGAGGTAGCGGTCGACGCCCGCCGCGGGCCCGTCCCAGACCGCGGCCGCGATCGCGAGGACCACGATCGCCGCCGCCGCCAGCCACAGCCGCCAGTATCGGCGCGCCGCCGGACCGGTCGAGGGTTTGTCGTCGTCGCCGAGGTTCATGGCCGCTTGGCTACGCCTCGCACAACGCAGGGTCAAGGATCGCGCGTTTGAGTTTTCCCGGCGGATCGCTAAAGTCCGGGCCCTGGAACAGGCGGGAAGACGGATGACCGACGACATTGTCACGCGATTGCTGCGGCTCGACAGCTGCGCGGTATCGGATGCGCTCGACAAGCTCGGCCTTCCCGCCGCCGTCACCGGCCTGCCGCCGCGCTCGGTGCTGCGCAAGATCGCCGGCCGCGTCCACACCGTGAAGCTGGTGGCGAAGGATCAGGCGCCGCCGCCGGCGGGCGCGCCGCGCCATCTCGGCACGGCGGCGATCGAGGCGTGCCAACCCGGCGAGATCATCGTGGTCGAGCAGCGCACCGGCATCGACGCCGGAAGCTGGGGCGGCATCCTCTCGCTCGGCGCCAAGGTGAGGGGCGTCGCCGGCGTGATCGCCGACGGACCGCTGCGCGACGTCGACGAGGCGCGTGAATTCGATTTCCCGGTCTATAGCCGCGCCGTCACCGCGCGCACCGCGCGCAACCGCGTCGCCGAGGCGGCCACCGACGTGCAAGTACAGATCGGCGACGTTACGGTTCAGCCCGGCGACTATGCCATCGCGGATTCCACCGGCGTGTGCTTCCTGGCGGCGGCGCAGGCCGCGCAGATCGTCGCCGAAGCGGAAACCATCGCGATGCGCGAGGCCGCGATGGGCAAGGCTCTGCTGCGCGGCCAGCGCATCACCGAGGTGATGGGCGCGAATTACGAAAAAATGTTGGAGAGGCAAAAGTAATGGATAAGAACGTCGAGCGCGCGTCGAAACTCGATACCGCGACGATCAGCGACGCGCTGGATCGGTTCGGCATTGTCGGCCAGTGCTACGAGATCAAGCCGCGCGACCCGAAATTCCGTATGACCGGCCGCGCCTACACGTTGCTGTGCGGCCCCGCCGCCGTCCCACCCGGAACCGTCGGCGACTATATCGACGATGTGAAGCCGGGCGAAATCGTGGTGATCGACAATGGCGGGCGGCTCAACGCCACGATCTGGGGCGATATCCTGACCGAGACCGCGCACGGCCAAGGGCATCGCCGGCACGGTGATCGACGGGCTGTGCCGCGACACCGCGCTGTGCATGGAGCTGAATTATCCCGTCTTCACCCGCGACCATTGGATGCGCACCGGCAAGGACCGCGTGCAGGTCGAGGCCACCAACGTGCCGGTCACCATCGGCGAGGCGCGGGTGCAGCCGGGCGATATCCTGCGCGGCGACGCGGACGGCGTGGTGGTGATCCCCAAGGAGCACGAAGACAAGGTCATCGCCGCCGGCGAGGAAATCCAGGAAGCCGAGAACGCGATCCGCAAGGCGGTGCGCGGCGGCATGCGGCTCGACGAGGCGCGCAAGCAATTCAAGTATCACACGCTGCAGACACGGGTGAAATCATGAGCGGGTTGAAGACTTCTGTCGCCGACCGAGACGGTCGATTTCGAGCGCGTCGAAGCGAGATTGTGCGAGGCGGCGCGGCCGTTCGGCACGGCGACGCTGCACGAAGCGGGCGGCAAGATCGGCGCGCTGCCGCCGCAGATCAAGCCGATGGCGCCGTCGTTCCGCGTCTGCGGCCCGGCCTTCACGGTGCAGGGCCCGCCCGGCGACAATCTGCGCCTTCATCGCGCCCTTGCCGCGGCACGGCCGGGCGACGTGCTCGTCGCCTCGGTCGGCGGCGTCTATGAGTACGGCTATTGGGGCGAGATCATGTCGACCGCCGGCGTCGCGCGGAAGCTCGGCGGCCTGGTGATCGACGGCTGCGTGCGCGACGGCGCATTGCTCGAAGGCGTCGGCTTTCCGGTGTTCGCGCGCGGCCTGTGCATCAAGGGTACCGGGAAGGATTTCGAGGCGCGCGCCTTTCTCGGCCATCCGCTGCTGATCGGCGACGTCACCGTCAACCCCGGCGATCTGGTGTGCGGCGACACGGATGGCGTCTGCGTCATCCCGCGCGCCCGCGCCGCCGAGGTGATCCAGAAATCGCTCGACCGCGAGACCAAGGAAGCGAGGACGATGGAGCAGCTCCGCGCCGGCGCGACCACACTCGACCTCTATGGGTGGAACCGCTAGCGCGATTGCCGTTCCACAGCGTCACTTTTCACATGCACTACGGCGATATCGTCGCCGTAAACGCGACGCCAGCCCGGAAGATAATCGAGCAGCGTGACGCGCGGATCCTTTAGGGGAAGGAGGGTCCAGCCGATGCGGTATTGTTGGAGTACCGCCGGCAAGTCCTGGACGCTTGCCGCCCGCATGACGAACGCATCGCCGTACATATCGGCGCGGCCGTCGATAAAGGGAGCGATTCCCGAAAAGATCAGATAGCCGCCGTATTCGTAGTCGTTATAGACGTTGCCGGTCACGTGATGCGCCTCGGCAAACGCGACCGCGTTCGACGGCGTGACCCGGCCCGGACCGCGCGCAATGTTCCGATTGGTTGCCGTCAGGACGAGGCCCAGTACCAGCAACGCCGCGGCCGCAATTTCCGCCGCGCGCGAACTGGCAAGCCAGGGCGGGAACGATCCGCACGAAACGCTCGATCGCGCCATCCAGCCGTCGCACGATTCAGTTGCACGCCGAGCGCTGGCGCCGCCAAGAGCGCGGCGACCAACCCCAAAACCTCGCCATGACGCTGATGGGTGAGCGCCAGATGAACGAGCAGAAGCAACATCGCGATCCGGGGAATTGGCAGGCGCACGCCCGCGTATAAGATGCCGAGCAATGCAAGCAACAGCCAAGCCTCCAGCGGCTGCGGTTTTTGGAAATTGGGGCTTTGCCACTCGTTGATATAAGCGAGGGCGAAATTCAAATTGCCGACATGGAACGGCAACTGCATACCGGCAAGCCCGTTCGGCGTCGCGAGCGCAGCTACCACGGTGATCGCCAGGAAACCGCCCCATTGCGCCGCGGCTCGAAGCGCGGCGCGGGCGGTCGGCGCTTCGAACACGGCCTCGGCGCCCAGCAGCGCGGCAAACAGAATGCCGAGCACAAAGCTGGCGTGGAGATTGGCCCACAGCACCATGGCGGGAAGTAGAAAGAGGGGCGGCGCACGGTCTCGGTGCCGCGACCAAATCAGCCGATCCACCCACAGCACCAGCAATGGGAAGGTGAACACGTGCGGCCGCGCGAGCAGATGCGGGTGGCACAGGCCCCACGCCAGAACTGCTCCCGCTAGCGCGAGCATCGGATCGAGATACCGGAGCAGCGCGCGCATCAACAGCGCGATCGCCAACGCAACGGCCAAACCGGTTACCGCGACCAATCCGATCCACCCGAGATGGTCGAAAATCCATGCGAGCGCAACTTCGGCAAGCCACTCATGCGGGACCCAGGGAGCGCCTGACATCGAATTCGAGAACACGTCGCTATGCGGAACCGTGGCGTGCGCTATGATCCACCGGCCGACGGCAACGTGCAGATACGTATCCTGATCCGCAAGCACCCCTTTGGCGCCGGCGAGCACCGAGGCATAGGTCGCCAAGCCGACGGAAATCGTCAGAAGGGGAAGTGGCTGCGATTGCCCTTTGCGAACGATCGCGGAATTGATCATGGCCGTGAGTTGACCCCGTGGGTTGACTTGATTTCGCAATATCGCGACAATGTGCACTCCTTCAAGGGGAGAATAAGGTTATGAAGCACGCATTACTGGCTCTGCTTATCGCGGCGGCGATCGGGGGTGCATTCCTGTTCTCGGCGGCCGTTTCGATTGCCGGACAGCAGGCGAACTAGCGCCTCTTTCCGGTTCGACGACGAATGCCCGCGGCGCCATCGCGTCGCGGGCATTTTGTTAGCGGGACTTTTGGCCATCGAGATGCACCATCGCTTGACGGCAATAATCCGTGACGTCGGGCGGCCATAGCGTCCGCGGCGTCCACACGAATTTATCGACCGGAATCGTCGTGCATAGTTGGTACTGGGCGAGCGCGGCCTTGGCGTCGCCCTTCGCCTCTTCGGTCATCCCGAGCCGCTGATAGCTCATCGCCAAGAGCTTCGCCCAGCCGTGATTGCCCAGGGCCTGCGCGTTGAGTTGGAGCGCGATCTTCAGCAAGTCCTGATATTTCGTGAGCGCGCCGGCGAAATCGCCCTGCTCGCGCAGGGCGTCGCCGATCTTCTCGAGCGCGTTGGCGACGTCGTAAAGCAAGCTGCCGTTGGTCGGCGCCCGCGTCAGCGTGTCGGCGGCCAACGTGTAATAAGCCGTGAATTCACTCAGCCCCGTGGCGTAATTCTTTCGCTGCAGCGCTACTTCGCCAACCCGCTCGTGCAGCGCCTCCAGGATCTCGCGCCACAGGAAATTCGCGGGATCGCCGCCCGACAGCCGCGTCGCCAAGGCCAACGCGGCTTCGTACTCGATCGACGCCCCGTCCAAATTGCCCTGCGCCATCAGCACATCGCCGTAAAACTCGTGGCTCACCGTCAACGATTCGACATAACTCAAATCTTGGCCGTTCTTGGCCACGGCTTGAGCCGCCGCGGCGATCGCCGCCTGGTAGCGCACGGCGGAGTCCGCGAGCTTGTTTTCCTCCCGGTAGACCTCGCCCAGCTCGATATTGGCTTCGGCCAGCGTCGCCGGCCATTCGGCGTCGTTCGGCTGCCGCTTGGCCAATGCCACCGCGCGCGTGACCCAAGAGGTTTCCGGCGCCACCGCGCCGTCGAGATTGCCGAGCGAAACCAGGATATCGCCCATGCGCCGGTAATCGTCGAAGAGATCGTTTTGCGCCGCGGCGTCGTCGGGATTTTCGTCCGCCAGCGCTTCGGCGGCCCCGACCGCGACCTTGATCACCAGCAAGGCGTCGGTGGAATCGCCCTTCCAGAACAGCGCCTCGCCAAGCCGGCCGCGCGATTGCGCCCAGAGCCGCAGCCACTGCGGATTCTGCGGCGCCTTCGCGATTAGCTGGTCCGCCAGCTTGCCGGCCTGCTCGGCGAAAAGCTGTGCCTTCGCCGCATCGCCGATCGTCACGAAGGCAAGGCTCAACACGCCCATGAGCTGCGCCCGCGCCGCGGTCAGGTCGTCGCTTTCGTTGGGCAGGCCGTTGACCGTCTCCTGCGCCTGCTCCATCAGCTGCTTCATCACGTCGGTCGAGATGGCGCCGCGCTTGTGGGCGTCGACCAGCAATTGGACGTTGCCCGCCGCCTGTTTCAGCGCCACGCCGTAGGCCGTCGCGGCCTCGACCGCGGCCTTGCGGCGCCGTCCTGCGCGCGCGAACCAAGCGGCGGCCGTGGCCGACCACCGCGAGGGCCAGGAACACCGAGACGATGCCGGCGACGATGCGGCTGCGCTTGAGCTCGCGCCGCAGCGCCGCTTCCTTTTCGCGCTGCAACGCCGCGAGCCGCTCCCGCTCGGCCGCGATCGACGCCTCGGCATAAGCGACGATTTCGGGATCGAGCTCGGCGCGCCGCTGCGTCAGCACGTCCTCGGCCTCGGCGAGGCGCCGGCCCGGCGACAACAGGTAATCGCGGTGCTTGTCGTGGCGTTCCCAATTGGCTGCGTCGCTTTGCAGGCGCCGGCGCACAATCAGGAAATCGCGATGCTCCGCGATCAGCTTGGCGAGGCGCGGCCAATGCGCGAGCAGCGCCTCGTGGGCCAGGCGCAGCGTCACGCCGGCGTCGACGCGGTCGGCGACCACCAGCCGCCCCGACACCAGGCGGTCGGCCATGTCGACCTGACGCGGATCGGTCAGCGCGGCGCGCCGCACCGTGCGCGCGGTCGCGGTGCCGGCGATCTCGTCGATCTCGACCAGCGACAGCAGCAGCGCCGGCAGCGCCGCGGCCAGATCGGGCGGCAGGCTTTCGACCAGCGTTTCGGCATGTCGCGCGATCGCGCCCTCGAGGCCGCCCAGCGCCTGATAGCTGCGATAGGTCAACAGGTCGCCGCCGCCGGTCAGCACGTCGCGGCGGTAGAGCTCGTCGAGCACGAACGAGAGCAGCGGCAGCGATGCCGGGTCGCTCGCGGCAGCTTCGCGGATCACCGCGGCGAGGCTGATCCCGGTGTCGCGGTCGACCTCGAACGCCAGTCCCGCCACTTCGGCGGGGCGGGCGATGATCTGCTCGATCTCGGCGGCGCTGGGCGGGGCGAGATGATATTGCCCCAATCCCTTCGCCAGCGCCGCGATCTCCGGCATCTCCACCAGCCGGTGGAAGAAATCGCTGCGCATGGTGGCGATGATCCAGACCAGCCCGCTGCGGGCCAATTCCGCCAGCCGCGCGTCGAGCGCGCGCAGCGTCTCGGCGGAAAAGGCGGCGGAGGTGAACAGCACCTCCATCTGGTCGAGCACCAGCAGCAAGCGGCCTTGGCGCATGCCCTCGGGCGGCGCGTGCGGATCCTCGGCCGCCGCGCGGGTGAGGGCGAGGCGCACCGGCACCACGGCGAGCTCGCCGCCGCCGCGCAGTTGCGCCGCGATTTCCGGTTCGCGATAGCCGACCGTCGCCAGTTCCGGCAGCGCGCCCTCGCGCAGCAGCGCCGCGGCGAGGCCCGCGAATGGGTCGGGCGCCAAGTCGGCCGGGCCGATCACGACCTGGCGCCAGGTCGACACCCCGGCCACGACGCCCGGCGACATCACGTCGGGCAACAGCCCGGCCCGCACCAGCGACGATTTGCCGGAGCCGCTGGCGCCAAGCACCAGGATGAAGGCGGGACCCGCCGAGGCGCCGGCGCCGGCGCCGCGCACCAGCGCCTCGGTGATCTCGCGTTCGGCGCGCTCACGGCCGAAAAACACGGCGGCGTGCTCACTGTCGAACGCCTTCAGGCCGAGATACGGCGAGCCCGCCCACCACTCGATCCGCGCGCCGCCCACCGCCGGCGCGGTGCGCGCGCCCTGCGGCGGCAGGCGCCGGCGCAGCAATTCGCGGAGATGCTGCTCCAACTGCGTTTCGAACTCGTCGAGCGTCTGAAACCGGTTGAACGCCGCCTTGAAGCGGCCGTCGGGCGCCTCGAAATAGTGCTGCCAGAAGGTCTGTAGCGCCTCCCATTGCGCACGCGCCTGGTCGAGCTGCTCGGCTCGGCTGAACCGCGCCAGGCCCTCGACGAACTTGCGATAGACGAGCAGGTCGGGCGTGCCCCGCTTGCGCTGGGAATCGAGCGCCTGCTCGTATTCCCACTCCGTCCCCGTCACCGGCGCCTTGCCGTCGAGGCCGCGATATTCGCGGGTATCGGTCTTCTCCGGCAACGGCGTGCCGAGCCGCGACCACAGGATCAGCACCATGATGTCGGTGTCGGACGGCGGATCGATAATGTCCTGGAAATGACCCGAGCTGAGCATCGGCTCGTATTCCCACAACACCGCCGACAGATCGAAAAAACGCGCGAACTCGCGCTTGAGCCGGTTGATCACGAGCGCGGCGCGGCGCCGCTCGTCGGCAACGTCGCCCGGCGAGGAGATGAAAATTTTCAGCGGTACCGCCACAGGCTCGCCCCCAAAACCCCGCCGCGATCATGTTCAACCGGGCGCCGTACCGCAACAGCGGCGTGGCGCCCCGCGGTCCGGGCCTAGCCCTTGCGGTTCTGGGCGTCCCAGTAGCGTTCGAGGTTGGCGATCAGCGCCGGGCTGAAATGGCAAAATGCCTGCTCGCGGGCATAGACCGCGCAATAGCGGCGGAACAGGTCCAGCGGCTCTTCCGCGACGCGGAAGGCGCGGCGGTTGCCGATGGCCCCGACCGCGCCCGAATTGGTCAGCGCCTCGACCGCGCGGTCGATCGCCGCGTCCATCGCCGCGCGCGGTACGATCTCGTCGCAGATCATGCGCCCCTCCGGCGTGTCGCAATCGAGCCGGCGCTCGTATTGGATAAGCTGCCGCGCGATGCGGTCGCCGACGAAACGGATCAGCCGCATGTTGGAGACGCCGGGGATGATGCCTTCCTTGCGGGCCGGCAGCGTCAGATAGGCGTCGTTGGCGGCGATGACGAAATCCATCGTCAGCAGGATCTGGCAATGGCCGCCGATGGCGAAGCTCTCGACCGCCGCGATCCACGGCTTTTCGACGCCGTAGCCGTGGACATCGTCGGGAACCAGGTCCGGCCGCGCCACGCCGCGCAGGAATTTATGCACGAAACCGAGATCGTGCTTGAGATACCACACGAACGGAATCAGGCCGCGATAGAGGTGCGTCAGGTTGATGCCGCTGCCGAACGCGCGGCGGCCGCCATATTTCGGATGATCGAGCGGCGCGCCGCGCAGCACCGCGATGTCGCTGTCGGGATCGAGCGTAGCGACGTCGACCGCGAGCTCGGTCGCGTCGATGGTGGTCGCGTCCTCGGCGTTGAGAAAGCGCGGATTGCCATGCGTGACATGAACCGCGCGGCCGCGCCGTTCCAGCTTCGCCGCGCCGAGATCGAGCACGCCGTCCCGCCTGAAACGGTCGAGCGCGGCGGGCGCTTCGGGGCGCGGCAACAGCATGGCGTGGCACAGATGCGTCCCGGCGCGCTGGTCGCCCAGAATGTGCGACAGCAATACTCCCTGGTCGATTTCCAGGCCGGTCTTGTCGCGTTGCAGCAGGCCGGCTTCGGCGTCGATCTGCGCGCGCGACGGAACCAGGCCGGGGAACAGCTCGGCGGCGCGATAGAGAAGCTCCTCGACGCGGACGAACTTGGTGCAGCGGTCGGTGATCGCGTCGTACACCGTTCCGACATTGTCGCGGAGAAACGTCTCGCGCGCGGTTCGCGTCAACAAATCCGTCGTCATGATGCGGCGAGCCTATCACTTTCGTCCCCATGCCAATACCGATAAGCTGCGCGCATGAGCATGGATTGCGTGGCATTGGTGGTCGCGGCGGGCCGCGGCGCGCGCTTCGGCGGCGCCACGCCGAAGCAATATCTGCCGCTCGCCGGCATGCCGGTGCTGCGCCACTCGCTCGAGACATTGCGCCGGCACCCAGGCGTCGGCGGCGTGCGGGTGGTGTTCAATCCCGACGACCACGACCGTTACGATGAAGCGGCAGCGGGCCTCGACCTCCTGCCGCCGGTCGCCGGCGGCGCCGCGCGCCAGGATTCCGTTCGGCTCGGTCTCGAAAGCGTGGCTGCGTTGGCGCCCCGCCGCGTGCTGATCCACGACGCGGCGCGGCCGTTTCTCGACGGCGCGACGATCGACCGCGTGTTGGCGGCGCTCGACGACTCCCCCGGCGCCATCCCCGCCCTGCCCTTGCGCGACACGGTGAAGCGCGGCGCGGAGGGCGTGGTCACGGAGACGCTCGACCGCGCCAATCTGTGGCGCGTGCAGACGCCGCAAGGATTCCGCTACGCCGAGATTCTGGCCGCGCATCGCGCGGCGACGGGTCTCGATCTGACCGACGACGCCGCCGTCGCCGAGCGCGCCGGCCTTGTAGTCAAACTGGTCATGGGCAGCGAGGCGAATTTTAAGGTGACGACCGAAGACGATCTCCGCGAAGCGGAGCGGCGGATCGCGTCGGGGCTCGGCGATGTCCGCACCGGTCAAGGTTTCGACGTCCACGCCTTCGGGCCCGGCGATCATCTCTGGCTCTGCGGCGTGAAGATCGCGCACGACCATGGCTTGATCGGCCATTCCGACGCCGATGCCGGGCTGCATGCGTTGACCGACGCGATCCTCGGCACCATCGGCGCCGGCGATATCGGCGTGCATTTTCCGCCCAGCGATCCGCAATGGCGCGGCGCGCCCTCGGACCGCTTCCTGCGCCACGCCGCCGATCTGGTCCGCGCCCGCGGCGGCGCGATTGCGCATGTCGATATCACCATTATCTGCGAGCGGCCCAAAATCGGCCCGCATCGCGCGGCGATGGTGGCGCGCATCGCGGAGATCCTCGGCCTCGACCGAAGGCGCGTCAGCGTCAAGGCGACGACGACGGAAAAGCTCGGTTTCACCGGCCGCGGCGAAGGGCTGGCGGCGCAAGCGGTCGCGACGGTAAGGCTGCCGCTGTGACCGACACGCGCACGCTTGCCGAAACCGTGCTCGATCTGTGCCGGCGCCGCGGGTGGAAACTGGCGACCGCGGAATCCTGCACCGGCGGCATGATCGCGGCGGCGCTAACCGACATCGCCGGCTCGTCCGATGTGATCGAGCGCGGCTTTGTCACCTACTCCAACGCGGCGAAGACCGATCTTCTCGGCGTGCCGGTATCGCTGATCGAGCGGCACGGCGCGGTGAGCCAGCAGGTCGCAGCGGCGATGGCGTCAGGCGCCATCTCTCGTGCACCGGTCGATCTCGCCGTCTCGGTCACGGGCGTCGCCGGCCCGGGCGGCGGCTCCGCCGAAAAGCCGGTGGGCCTGGTCCATTTCGGCGCCGCGCGAAAAGGCGGCCCGGTCGTGACCGAGCATCAACTCTTCAGCGGCGACCGCGACGCCGTCCGCGCGCAAGCCACCCAACGCGCCCTCGAACTGCTGATCGAATTGACGAATTAGTCGACCGTGAAGAATGCGGTCGGGCGGTTATTTGGGGATTTGCGCGGCGACGGGAGAGTTGTCGCGTATTTGGAAGAAGGCGCGCAAAAGCGCTTGGAGCCAGCGCAGGAGCAGACTGAAGTTGTAGCCGGCGGCGGCGAGCACGGCGTTGGCGCGGTCGCCGTCGCGGCCTTTGAGATAATTGCGATCCATGCGGTGCTCGGCCTTGATGTGGCCGATGACGGGTTCGACGGCGGCGCGTCGCTTCATCTCGCGTTTGATGGCGGCGGTGGTATTGCGGACCCGGCCGGTGATCCAGACCTTGAATCTGTTGGGATGATTGTGGCCGCGATAGCCCTTGTCAACATGGATGCGCTGGGCCGCGACG
>CAVSQC010000037.1:0-10058 GCA_963729845.1 uncultured Alphaproteobacteria bacterium | reverse complement strand
ATCAGATCGTCTCGGTGATGCAGGGCGTGATTACCTATGGCACCGGCCACATGGTCACGAGTCACTTGGTCGCCCCATGGCCGGCAAGACCGGCACCACCAACAATTCCAAGGATACCTGGTTCGTCGGTTTCTCGCCCGACCTGGTGGCCGGCGTGTTCGTCGGTTTCGACAATCCGCGCACCTTAGGCGGACGCAAAGCCAGCGCCAGCGTAGCCGCGCCGATCTTCAAGGAGTTCATGGGCAACACCCTCAAAGGCAAGCCGCCAATCCCGTTCCGTATTCCGCCGGGCCTGATGCTGGTGCGCGTCGATCACCAGACCGGCGAGCTGCCTTATCCCGGCGACAAGAACGTCATCCTCGAAGCGTTCAAGCCGGGAACCCAGCCCACCGTCGAGGCCGGCAGCGAAGAGGCCATGGAGCAACACTTCATCGACGACGAAGACGCCGCGTCGAGGCGCCGGTCGGCGGTGACGAGGAGCCGTTGCCCGCCACGGCGGCGGCCAACCCGAGCGAGACCGGCATGCCCGTGCCGGTGCAGCAAATTACGCCCGGTCCGCGACAGGCGGCGCCCTCGACGGGCACCGGCGGGCTGTACTAAAGGATCGCTTATGCGTACCGAAATTCAGGCAATGGCGGACCAGATCGGCAAGTCGCTCGGCTTGCTGAGGAGGCATCTTTGACTGGGACAAGTCCCTCAAGCGCCTCGACGAACTGAAGAGCTCTGACCTAAGATCCCTCGTATCTGTGGAACGACGCGCAGCGCGCGCAGGCGCTGATGCGCGAGAAGTCGCGCCTCGAGCGCGGCATCGACGGCTACCGCAAGATCGAGAACGAGCTTCATGACGCCATCGGCTTGATCGAGATGGGCGAGGCCGAGGGCGATAAGGCCATTGTCGCCGAGGCCGAGGCCAATCTCGCCAAACTGCGGGACGAGGCGGCGAAGCGCGAGCTCGAAAGCCTGTTGTCGGGCGAGGCCGACGCCAACGACGCCTATCTCGAGGTTCATTCCGGCGCCGGCGGCACCGAGGCGCAGGACTGGGCGGAGATGCTGCTGCGCATGTATGCGCGCTGGGCCGAGGCGCACGACCATAAGGTGGAATGGATCGAGGAAAGCGCGGGCGAGGGCGCCGGCATCAAGTCCGCGACCATCCGCGTGGTCGGTGAAAACGCCTATGGATGGCTCAAGACCGAGAGCGGCGTACACCGGCTGGTGCGGATTTCGCCGTTCGACGCCAACGCGCGGCGTCAGACCAGCTTCGCCTCGGTCTGGGTCTACCCGGTGGTCGACGACAAGATCGAGGTCACCATCGAAGATAAATATCTGCGCACCGATACGTATCGCTCGTCGGGCGCGGGCGGCCAGCACGTCAACAAGACCGACAGCGCGGTGCGACTGACCTATCAGCCGCCCGGCGCCGATCCGGTGGTGGTGGCATGCCAGAGCGAGCGCTCGCAGCACCAGAACCGCGCTCACGCCATGGCGATGCTCAAGGCGCGGCTCTACGAAATCGAGCTACAGAAGCAAGAGGCCGCGACCGCGGCGATGAACGCGAGCAAGACCGATATCGGCTGGGGGCACCAGATCCGGTCGTACGTGCTGCAGCCCTATCAGATGGTGAAAGACTTGCGCACCGGCGTGGAAACCGGCAATCCGAGCGCCGTGCTGGATGGCGATATCGACCAATTCCTGGAGGCGGCACTTGCCGCGCGGATCAAGGGCGCCGACGCGGCGAGCGACGAGGCGAAGAAATAGCGGCTAGCCCCGCGTAGCGATGCCCTTTTCCTTCAGCAGGTCCTGAAGCTCGCCAGCTTCGTACATCTCGCGGATGATGTCGCAGCCGCCGACGAACTCGCCCTTCACATAGAGCTGCGAAATCGTCGGCCACTGGGAAAATTCCTTGATGCCCTGGCGGATTTCGGGGTCGGCGAGCACGTCGATGCCTTTGAACTTCACCCCCATCTGGGTGAGGATTTGCACCACCGCCGCCGAGAAGCCGCACTGCGGAAACACCGGCGTGCCCTTCATGAACAGCGTGACCTGGTTCTGGTCGATGTCGTCCTTGATGCGGTCGAACACGGTGGCGTTGGCGGCGGTGCTCATGGCGGGTCCTTTCGGCGAAACTGGGTCAATCTTGCGGGGCGGCGGTCTGGAGCGCAAGCGCATGAAGGGCGTTGCCAACATGGCCGCCCAGCGCGCGATAGACCATTTGATGCTGTTGAACGCGGCTCTTGCCCTTGAAAGCGGGCGACACGACCGTGGCCGCGTAGTGGTCGCCGTCGCCTCGCAAATCTTCGATGGTGACTTGCGCGCCGGGCAAGCCCTCTTTGATGAGCCGTTCGATCGTCGCCGCGTCCAAAGCCATGAACATCACCCTCAGGGTGCCGCCATATAGGCGGGAAACCAGGATTCGTTGATGCGCTTAAGTTCCCCAACCGATATGGCACCGGCCCCCGCGACTGTCAATCGATCGCCGGTTACGGCGCCGAGCCAATGGGCCGGAATTGCCGCGGCTCGGGCGGCATTCAGCAAGGCCTCGGGATCGGGGGTCTCGACTAGATAGCGGGCCTGATCCTCGCCGAAAAAATAGGCGTGAAGGGCTAGGCGGGTCGGCGCGTCGATGGTGGCGCCCCGATTGCCCGCCATCGCCATCTCCGCGAGCGCCACGAGTAGCCCGCCGTCGGACAGATCGTGACAGGCGGCGACGCGGCCGGCCGCGATCTCGGCGCGGACGAAATCGCCGTGGCGGCGCTCGGCGGCTAGATCGACCGGCGGCGGCGCGCCGTCCTCACGCCCGAACAGCTCGCGCAAATAAACCGAGCAGCCGAGATGGCCGCGCGTATCGCCGATCAGAACCAGCGCGTTGCCCTCGCGTTTGAGCGCCATCGACACTGACTTTGCCGCGTCGTCGATCAAGCCGACGCCGCCGATGGCCGGGGTCGGCAGGATGCCCTCGCCGTTGGTCTCGTTGTAGAGCGAGACGTTGCCCGAAACGATCGGATAGTCGAGCGCGCGGCACGCCTCGCCCATGCCTTCGACGCAACCGACGAACTGGCCCATGATCTCGGGCCTTTCGGGATTGCCGAAATTGAGATTGTCGGTGACGGCGAGGGGCAATGCGCCGACCGCCGAGAGATTGCGCCAGCTTTCCGCCACGGCCTGCATGCCGCCCGTGCGCGGATCGGCCTCGCAATAGCGCGGGGTGCAGTCGGTCGTCAGCGCCAACGCTTTGCGCGCGCCGCTCTCCACCAGAACCACCGCTGCGTCGCCGCCAGGTCGTTGCACCGTATGGCCCATCACCAGATGATCGTACTGCTCCCAAATCCAGCGTTTTGAGGCGAGGTCGGGACAGGCCAGCAGTTTCTTCAGCGCATCGAAGATCGGCGAAGGCCGGCGCATCGGCAACGTCGGCGCGTGGCTTGGCTGGGACGTAGGGCCGGTCGTAGAGCGGTGCCTCGGTGACGAGCGGCCCGACCGGCATGTCAGCCTCGACCTTGCCCTTCATGCGCAAGACAAGGCGGCCGGTGTCGGTGACGCGGCCGATCGCAGCGAAATCGAGCTCCCATTTCTCGAACACGCGCCGCGCCTCCGCCTGGCGCTCCGGCTTCAGGATCATCAGCATGCGCTCCTGACTTTCGGAGAGCATGATTTCGTAGGCGGACATGCCGGTTTCGCGCGTCGGCACGCGATCGAGATCGAGCTCGATGCCGAGCCCGCCTTTGCCCGCCATTTCCACCGACGACGAGGTGAGGCCGGCTGCGCCCATGTCCTGGATCGCGACGATGGCATCGCCCGCCATCAACTCAAGGCATGCCTCGATGAGCAATTTCTCGGTGAAAGGATCGCCGACTTGAACGGTCGGCCGTTTCGCCTCCAAATCCTCGCTGAACTCCGCCGACGCCATGGTGGCGCCGTGGATGCCGTCGCGTCCGGTCTTGGCGCCGACATAGATCACCGGATTGCCGACGCCGGCGGCCGCCGAATAGAAAATCTTGTCGGCCCGCGCGACGCCGACGGTCATCGCATTGACCAGAATGTTGCCGTCATAGCGCGAATGGAAATTGCACTCGCCGCCGACCGTCGGCACCCCCACGCAGTTGCCGTAGCCGCCGATGCCGGCGACGACGCCGGCGACGAGATGCCGCGTTTTGGGATGATCCGGGGCACCGAAGCGCAGCGCGTTCAGATTGGCGATCGGCCGCGCGCCCATGGTGAAGACGTCGCGCAGAATGCCGCCGACGCCGGTCGCGGCACCCTGATAGGGCTCGATGAACGACGGATGGTTGTGCAACTCCATCTTGAAGATGGCGGCTTGCCCATCGCCGATATCGACCACGCCGGCATTCTCGCCCGGGCCGCAGATCACGCGCGGTCCCGTGGTCGGCAGGCCGCGCAGCCATTTGCGCGACGATTTGTAGGAGCAATGCTCGCTCCACATCACCGAGAAAATGCCGAGCTCGGTCAGGCTCGGCTCGCGCCCCATGATTTTTACGGCGCGGGCGTATTCGTCGGGCGTGAGGCCGTGCTGGGCGACGATCTCCGGCGTAATCACGCCAGCGCCTCTGCGATGCCCTTGAAAAAGCCGATGCCGTCGGTGTTGCCGAGGAGCGCGTCGGTAGCGTCCTCGGGATGCGGCATCAGGCCAAGCACGCGGCGGCGCTCATCCAAAATACCGGCGATGTTGCGGATCGAGCCGTTGTAGTTGGCCTCGTCGGTCAGATCGCCGGTTTCGGTGCAATAACGGAAGGCGATCCGACCTTCGCCCTCAAGCCGGTCGAGTGTCTCGTTGTCGGCGAAATAGTTGCCGTCATGATGCGCGACGGGGACGCGGATCACCTGGCCGGCGTTGTAGCCGCGCGTGAACGCGCTCTCGCTGGTCTCAACGCGAAGGTGGACGTCCCTGCAGTGGAATTTGAGCGTGCGGTTCACCAGAAGCACCCCAGGCAATAAATGTGCCTCGGTCAAAATCTGAAAGCCGTTGCAGATCCCGAGCAACGGCGTCCCGGCCTGTGCGCGCGACGCGACCTCGCGCATGATCGGCGAATGCGCCGCCATCGCGCCGCAGCGCAGATAGTCGCCGTAGGAAAAGCCGCCCGGAATGACGATGAGATCGAGCTTCGGCAGTTCCGTATCACGATGCCAGATCTTGCGTGGCGGCTTGCCGGTAGCGCGGTGCAACGCGTCGAACACATCCTGCTCGCGATTGGAGCCGGGGAAGATGATGATGGCGGCCTGCATCGCCGATACGGTCTCGCGAGGGAGAATGCCTTTCAGATAGCCTCCGGCGGCAACTCGATCAAGCGCGGAAGCCCCAGAGTCGGGTCTATCCCGCGGCGGCGCGGTGTTGGGCCAGCGGGTAGCCGCAGCGCGGGCATATCTCCGGCGCCTTATCGGCTTGCAGCGCGGCCTCGACCGTTTCGGCAGCTTCGCTTTCCGGCAAGCCAAATTGGCTTTCGCCGATGCGCTCGACCTTCCGGAATTCGGCCTCGGTTATCGGGCCAGGCCCCAGGTGGCCCTGCAGGGCCCGGCCGAACTGATCGCGGCGCAGCCGCAATTGATCGAGGAAGCTGACGGTAATGAGACCAGAGAGCAGGGCGACCGCGCCGATGCCAACGACTGAAACGAGCCCGCCGAGGATGCGGCCCGGGGTGGAGATCGGTACCATGTCGCCATATCCGACGGTGGTGATGGTTTCGATCGCCCACCACATCGCCGCGGGGATCGAGGTGAAGACGTTAGGCTGCGCGTCGCCCTCGACGATATACATGAGCGACGCGCTCAGGACCAAGGTCAGCAACAGAATGAACAGGACCGCCGCGATCGAGCGGACCTCCTCGCGGAACACGGCCCAAATCAACCCGAATGCGGTCGAATGACGCGTCAGCTTGAGCATGCGCAAGAGCCGCAAGACGCGCAGCAGGCGGAAATCCCGGGAGCCCAACAGGCCGAAGACGGCCGGCAGTACCGCGATCAGATCGACGATGGCGAAAAAGCTGACCGCGTAACGCAGCCGCCCTCGGAACGGCTCGGGATATCGCCGGTCGGCACGGTCGACCACGGTCCACAGGCGCAGCACGTATTCGACCGCGAATACCGCGGTGGCAAAGCGCTCGATCCGCCAGAACCAGGCATCGTACGCCTGGCGAAATTCCTCAACCGATTCAAGGATGATGGCGACGACGTTGACGACGATCAGGACCGCGAGCGCGGCGTTGACGATCTCCGCGGCCAAATTGGGCGGCAGGCTATCGTCGAAGATCCTCGCGACCCACCGGCGCAACTGCCTCATGGCGCGGTCAACCCTCGAGTTCGATCCGGTAACTCTCGACCACGGTGTTGGCGAGGAGCTTTCGGCACATTTGATCGACTGCATCCCGGGCGCGGGCGGGATCCGTCTCCGCGAGTTCCAGGTCGATCACCTTGCCTTGGCGCACTTCACCGACGCCGGCAAAACCGAGCGAGGCGAGCGCCTGCGCCACCGCCTTGCCCTGCGGGTCGAGCACGCCGGGCTTGGGCATGACATGGACCCGCGCCTTCATTGCAGCGAGTCGGTCGCGCGGAGATCGACGGGGCCGGATTCCGGCAAGATGCCGAGCCGGCGCGCCACCTCTTGGTACGCTTCCTCGACGCGGCCGAGATCGCGACGGAAGCGGTCCTTGTCGAGCTTCTCGTTGGTTTTCGAATCCCACAGACGGCAATTATCGGGGCTGATCTCGTCGGCGAGCACGATGCGGCCTTCTCCCTTGTCGTAAAGCCGGCCGAATTCCAGCTTGAAATCGATGAGGCGGATGCCGATGCCGACGAACAGGCCGGACAGGAAATCGTTGATCCGAAGCGCCATCTGCATGATCTCGTCGAGCTCATGCGTCGTCGCCCACGAGAACGCGGTGATGTGCTCCTCCGAGACCATCGGATCGCCGAGCGCGTCGTTCTTGAAATAATACTCGACAATCGAACGGGCTAGCGGCGCGCCTTCTTCCATGCCAAGCCGCTTCGCGAGCGATCCGGCCACGACATTTCGCACCACGATCTCGAGCGGAATGATCTCCACGGCGCGCACCAACTGCTCGCGCATATTGAGCCGGCGCACGAAATGTGTGGGTATGCCGATCTCGGCGATGCGCATCATCAGGAATTCGCTGATGCGGTTGTTGAGCACGCCCTTGCCGGTAATGGTGCCGCGCTTCTGATTGTTGAAGGCGGTGGCGTCATCTTTGAAATACTGGACGATCGTCCCCGGCTCCGGGCCCTCGAACAGCACCTTGGCCTTGCCTTCGTAGATTTGTTTGCGACGAGTCATGGCCGGGCCACCTCCGCTCGAAGGTTAAGGGTAACTCTATAGCAAGCGGGGTGCGGGGAAACAATCGCTCACAAACTCAAGTCGGCCCATTCCGTCACAATCGGCTGATAGCCACGGAAGCGGAATTTGGGCTCCAATTCCGGCCTCTCATGAGACGGTAGTGCGATGAGCGCGCTCGACACGGTGGCGAAGCCACGATCGGTATCGAAGCGCAGGGAACGATCGGGACTGCCGCCATCCTCGCTCAACAGATTTTCCCAGGCCGACCAGTCGCCCTTCGCCGGGTCGGGCGCCGGCGCGGCAAGAAAGCGCGGGCGATAACGGTTAAGCCGCGCGATGTCCGGGTCGTCGATCTCGCCCGATGCGAACATCGAGAGGCCGTCCTTGACCGGCCGCGCCTCGAGCGGCGTTTTCCCGTTCTCGTCGGCATGCCGCAACCAAAACGCGTCGCGGGAGTCAGCAACGATCATGTTGAAGGTACGGTAGGCGCGGGGGTCAATCGCGGACAGCGCGCGGGCCGCGTCGGTCGCGTCGGCATGGTCGAGCGCCTCGAGCACCAGCTCGCCGCGCGAGCGCTGCCCCGGCGCCGGGCCGAGCGAGCCGTGCCGGTTCAGGATGCCGGCGACGACGCCGTGATCGTTGATACCGAGCCAGGAGCCGCCTGCCAGCTCGTCAAGTCCGGCAACGACCTCCGGCCGATCCGGCCAGTGCCGGGCCGGCGGGCGCCATGGCCGCGCCTTCATTTCGTCGCGGTTGGCGCCGACGATCACCGGCCAGTCATGGCCAGGACGCCGCAGCAGGATCAACGTGCACATCCGAAGCTCTTGAGTTATAGAATTCAGTCAAAGGGGTGTTCTATATGAGCGGTTTCGACGAACGGGAACAGACTTTCGAGCGCAAATTCCAGCGCGACCAGGAATTTGCCTTTAAGGTGAAGTCGCGGCGCAACAAGATCGTCGGCCATTGGGCCGCGTCGCTGCTGGGCAAGCAAGGCGCCGCCGCGGATGCCTACGCGGCCGAGATCGTGGCGGCCGAGCTGGGCAAACAGGGCGAGGAACATGTCGTCGCCAAACTGGTGGCCGATCTGGCGCCAAAGGGCATCGACCGTCACCGCGTGACCGCGGAACTGGAAAAGGCGATGGAACAGGCGAAAGTCGAGTTAGGCGCGCCGAAATAAATATTTTGACCCTCAAACGCCGGGCGCCGCGCATCCGCGCGGCTTGGCTTCGCGCCTAACGGCGCGCGCTCGCACTTGCTCGCGAGACCGCATTCCTAGCCGGAACGCGGTCCTATACTTTCCGGTCCTTGGTCTCCGGCGCCACTAGGACCGCGCCGATGGCGAAAATCGCCAGGAAGCAGAAATAGGCCTTGATGCCCCATAGGCTGCCGCCCATCGCCGCGACGAGGCTGGTGGCGATCAGCGGCATCATGCCACCGCCCAATGCGGTGCCGAATTGGCGGCCGAGCGTGTTGCCGGAATAGCGCAATCGCGCATCTTCAAACAGCTCGGCATAGAAACTGCCTTCGACGCACAGGGTCAGGGGTGTGAGCAGGGCGGGCGAGAACGCCATTGCGGCCATCACGATGTAAGGGTTCCGCGTCTCCAAGAGGTTGAAAAACGCGAAAGCGATATATAAGGCGGCAATGATAAAGCCCGCGAGCATCAAGGGCCTGCGTCCGACCCGATCGGACAGCCATCCCATGAACGGCCCGATGAACAGCGACAGCACGCCGCCGATCAGCGCGCCTTGCAACAAGACCGTCCGGGAAATTCCGAGCGTCACGACGCCGTATTGCAAGCCGTAAATGCCTTGTAGGAAGGCGATGCTGGATTCGGTCAACGCGCAAAGGAACACGATCAATGCCGGTTTCGGCGCGCGGCGCAGCACCTCGAGCAGCGGAATGCGGGCGATGCCGGCCTCCTTCGTTCGCTTCACGAAGGCCGGCGATTCATCGACCTTCACGCGGATATAGAGGCCGATGCCGACGATGATGATGCTGGCGAGGAAGGGCAGGCGCCAGCCCCAGGACAGGAGCTGGTCGGGTGGCAAGTACGAAACGGCCTGCGCCGCCAGCGACGACATGATGGCGCCGAACGCGGCGCCCATCTGCGCGATCGAGGCGAACAGGCCGCGCCTGCCGTGCGGCGCGCTTTCCATCGTCAGGATCCGGGTGCCCGGGGATTTGCCGCCCAACGCGCAGCCTTGCAGGAAACGGAATAGCGTCAGCAAGATCGGTGCCGCGAGGCCGATCTGCTCATAGTTAGGGATGCAGCCCATCAGGGTGCTGGCGACGCCGATGAGCGACATGGTGAGCACCATCATCGGCTTGCGCCCGATCTTGTCGCCGAAATGGGCGAAGATGAGGCCGCCGACCGGCCGGCCGATAAAGCCAACGCCGAAAATCGCCATGACGAAATCGTGCGCCAGAGATCCGAAATCGCGGCGGGAAATAACAGCTTGTTGAAGATCGCCGGGGCGAGCAGCCGTAAGACGAAATCGTACCATTCGATTGCGGAACCCGAGAGCGCGGACCCGAGCAGGCGCCGATGCTTCAGCGATTGCAGGCGCGGATCGTACGGCATGGCGGCGGAATTGGGCATTACGGACATGACGTTTCCTCATTTGTTTTGAGGAACCATAGCATGCCGCTTCGCTGTGCCTGGACGGTGATGATCTCCCCGTTTCGCAAGCAATCCGTCGCCGCCGCCGCGACGAAGAGGTCGGTCACGTCCTGGGGCCGACGGGAGCGTACGCTT
>CAVSQC010000036.1:0-215592 GCA_963729845.1 uncultured Alphaproteobacteria bacterium | reverse complement strand
TCGCTTCCTCTCCATCTCGCGTGATCGCGAATTTCTTAAGCCTGTTGATTGAACCACATCACGATAGTGCGCCTCAATACATCGTCCCCCGAGCGGAATTCGCCTAGACACCACGATAGCCGCAAAAAGCACCACCCCAACGCCCGTCTTGCAACAATTAGGGTCGACAGATCGTCAATCCGGTTCAGGAAAATTACGCGCCGACAAATGCAAAGGAAGATGAGCCTAGAAGCTCATCGCCAGTCTGAGGTCGAATGACCGGAATTGGGACGCATTTAGTAATCCCGACGCTCAATCGATAGTTCAGCTTTTCGAACGCTTAAGAGACAAAGCGCCAGCGAACCTTGAATTGACAAGTTTGACACGATGCGGAACTCGGGCATCGGCAGCTTCACCTTCCGCTTTGGACCTGAAGTGGTACCAAGCCAAGCCAAGGAGGGGGTGTCGTGGACCGACCTGGAGGCGGGCCTCGTACGCACGATGATCTTGGCCTCGGTGCGCGCCTTGCGAACGCGAGATAAGCTCAGCAACCAGCTCAGCGGGCAGCGGAGAGAACACGTAACGGCGGCTGAGGTCAGCCGCGCAGCAGCGTCCAGATCCAACCGACGAAGGTGAGGACGAGCAGCGGGTAGCCGAGAGTGGGTAGGGGCGTCGCCGTCGCCGTTAGGGGCACGCCCCAGGCGATCTCCGCGGCGGTGATCGCGAAAGAGCAGGGCAGCGGCAAACGCCACCACGCGGTTCCACAGCGCGAAGGTGCGGGGAACGCTCGTCATCACGAGGCCCGCCGCCCACAGCGCGAAGCCGCCGCCGTAGGACGGCACGGCGGCGGCGAGGCCGGCGGCATTGCCCGAGACGAGCAGGCTTCTCGCCGGCGAGGAAGACGAGGAACCCGGCGGCGACGAGGTCGTTGCCGAGGCGGAAGAACTTGAGGGTAAGCAACGCGGTCGCCACGACGATGCCGACGCCGTCGACGGCCCAGAGGATTTGGCGCAGCTCCGCCGGCCCGACGAAGGAGCCGGCGAGGCCGAGGGCGCCGCCGATCGCGAGGCCGACGGCGGCGGTCAGGTCGAGGCGCGACGGCGCGGTGCTGCTCATGCTGTCTTCGTCCCCAAAGCTCGGCGGGTCTGCGCAGCCGCCCGTCATATAGCGCCATCGCAGGGCCGTTAGTTGAAGCGGAAGGTACGGCAACCGCTGCGACAAAGCCATGTCCTCACGTGGTCCGTCACTGATCGGACTTCCGCTGCTGGCACACTTTCTGGGTATGAGCTTGCCCGAAAGTCGGAGAAGCGGGAATATTCATCTCAGATCGGGTGTCGTCCGGCGGGATTCCCGATGTGGAAAAGCGAACTAACAATTGGGGGCACGCATGTTGCCGAGCGACATCGTCGAGTTTCTGCACGGGCCGCAAGTCATGGCCATCGGGACGCGCAGCGCCAAGCTGCGCCCGGCCATGGGACGTGTCCTTGGCGCTTTTGCCGACGCGGCACAGGATCGGGTCAGCCTCTTTTTGCCCAACGTCCAGTGCGAGCCGCACCTCACCAATCTGGCTGATAACGGGTCGGTTGCGATGACTGCCGGTGAAGCGCGCAGCCACAGAAATTATCAATTCAAGGGCCGGGTGGTCGATGTGCGCGCTAGCACGCCTGGCGACATCGCGATCCGCGACGTCTATATCGACAAACTCATCAGGTATTTCCGAGAAGAGTATTTCATGCCGCTACCCGACAACTTCTTCGGTGACTTTATCGCCGATCCATCGACCACGATCACGTTCCGGGTAGTGAAGATTTTCAATCAGACGCCGGGGCCGAACGCTGGAAAGCCGGTCGATTTCGTTCCGGCGGAGGGCTGAGCGGATGACAAACCCCAATCCTGTCATCCTTCCGAAAGACGTCATTCCCGCGCTCCAGGGAGCAATCCCGTCGGTGATCGTCACCTGCGCGCTCGACGGCGAGCCGAATGTGACCACCGTGTCGCAGATCTATTTCGTCGACCAGAACCATGTTGCGTTGTCGTTTCAGTTTTTCAGCAAGACCATCCGCAATGTTCGTGAAAACCCTTACGTCGCTGCCCAAGTGCTTCATCCGACGGATTTCAGCGTTTGGCTTCTCCAGTTGCGCTACGATCGATCCGAGACCGAGGGGCCCTTGTTCGACGACATGGACATCAAACTCGAGGCGATCGCCTCGATGACGGGCATGGCCGGCGTTTTCAATTTCGCGCCGCCGATGTTTACGAGGTGTTGGCGGTCGAAAGCGCCGTGGCGGCGCGATTGACGCGGCAATGAGCGTCCCCGGTGAGGAAGATCCCAAGTCCGGCTCAATTCGGGCGCTCATCATCGACAACCAAAAAATTGTCGACGAACTTAACGCGCGTCTTCAGCGGCGCGACCGCGAAGTCAAAATCATCCAGCAGATTCGGGCGAGATCAATTCGACCCTCGATCTGGATCACATACTGGGCATCATTCTGGTTGCGCTGGATCGCGTACTCGGCTTCGAACATTGCATGATCCTGTTGAGCGACGAGGCCGCGGCCAACCTCTCGGTCGCGGCATTGCGCGGCTTCGAGGGCCAAAAGGCCGGCGTGACCATCCCGGTCGGCCAAGGTCCGATCGGCGTCGCGGCGCGGCGCCGGCGCGTGGTGCGGATGGCGGCGATGGCAGCGCAGATGGGCTATGTCGCGGCGGTGCGCGGCGAAATGGGCCAAGACCAAGCGCAGGTCAAATTGCCGGGCCTGCCCAACGTGCAAAGCCAGATAGCGATCCCCCTGGTGGTGAAGGATCGCCTGGTCGGCGTGTTGGCCGTCGAGAGCGCCACCGTCAGCGCGTTCGACGCGCTCGACGAATTGCTGCTGTCGATCGTCGCCAATCAGGTCGCCTCCGCCATCGACAATGCGCGGCTTTACCTGCACGAGCAGGAGCGCTCGGAGCTTCTCGACAACGCCAACCGCGACCTGAATCGTCTCAATGACACGCTCGAAAGCAAAGTCAATGCGCGCACCGCGGAACTGACGCAGGCCCTTGCCGACCTAGAACGGCGCAAGGGCCAGCATGATGAGCTGCTCGCCCGAATGGCGCCGCCGGCGCTGATTCCCCTGATGATCGAGGACCGGCTCCAGGCGGTCCGTCTCGAAGCGACGGTGATGTTTACCGATCTTTCCGGGTTCACCTCGTTCAGTTCCGGCATGGAGCCGGATGAGGTGTTCGCGCATCTCAACCATTATTTCGCCTGGCTCGGCGACGTGATCTCGCGCTACCGCGGCTACGTCAATAAGACCATGGGCGACGGCACCATGATCCTGTTTGGGGTGCCGGAAGCCTCGCTGAGTCACGCCACCGATGCGGTGCTCGCGGCGCTGACACTGCAAGCGGATGTCGGCACGACCATCTCGCTCAACATGCGCGTCGGCATCAGCAGTGGGGTCATTACCGCCGGCATGCTCGGGCCGCGCAACAAGAGCATGTACGACGTGCTGGGCGAGACGGTGAACGTGGCCCAGCGCATGGAAAGCAGCGCGCCGCTGGGCGGCATTGTCGTAACCGCCGCGACCGCCGATTTGGTGCGGCCGTATTTCCTGCTCGAGACCTTGCCCGAGCAGGAGATCAAAGGCCTCAGCAAGATGACCAATTTCCGCGTCGTCGGGCCGCGCAAGCTGACCGACGATCCGCGCCGCGTCGATCCTTCGAGCCGTTTCGCCGCGATGGCGCCGCCGCTGCAGGAGGAGATCGAGGCCTTCAAGGCCGTGCATTTCGATCGCGTCAATTTCCTGAGCATCCAGGCGCGCGACGGCGCCTTCTACCACAACGAGACCGTCGCAATCTTGGCGCTCGCCTTGCTGCGCGACTTGCGCGGCCATGCCGACTTGGGACGTCAAGCGGCTCAGATCGACGAGCCGCGCTTGTTGCGGCTGGCACTGCTGCACGATATCGGCAAGCGCGCGATCGAGCCGCGTCGGCTGAACCTGCGCGGTCTTACCGCCGAGGAGCGCGCGGTGCTCCGGACTGATCTTGAACACCTCACCTCCGAGACGCTGGAGCGGCTGGAACTCGGCGAATTGGCGGCGGCGCTCCCGGCCTTCTATCGCTTCGAGGCGCAAGAAACGACCGGCGATATCGACCTCCTGACGGAGATCGTCGGCGTCGCCGATATCTATGACGCGCTGACCGCGCCGAAATTCTACAAGGGCACGCCGTGGAGCATCCGGGGCGCGCTCGAAGACCTGCTACGCATGCCGTTTGCGGCCGGCCAGAAGCGACCGGTCTTGCGCGCTTTTGCGGACCTAATGCGCCCAGCGAGCGCCACGCTGACAGCGGGCCGCACCAGTTCCGGCAAGCCCGTGCTCGATTGAATTTGGCCTTGCTGCTGGCACGGCGGAAACAGGTCGCAGCCGCCAGTGCTAGTCTGGTTATGGCACAAAGCGGAAATTCATACCGACCACTAGTGGCCGGCAAATGGGCGCTCAAAAGCTCAGTAGCTTAACCTGCACCACGTTCGGAATTGCGTGCACGCATTCCAGCACCGAACCGCTCAACGCCGAATTGACAGTAATTAGGCAGATCGCGTTGCCGCCCGGCTCGATGCGGCCCATGTTGAAGGTGCCGATATTGATGCCGGCGTCGCCCAGCGTGCGGCCGAGATTGCCGACAAAGCCGGGCCTGTCGATGTTGCGCACCAAAAGCACACGCGGCCCCAGCTCGGCATCGAGCATGATGCCCTCGACCTCGATCAGCCGCGGTCGGTCGCCGAACAGCGTGCCGGTGACGCCGTGCCGCGTCCGGCCGGTGATCGCCGTGACGCGCATCAGGGTCTGATAGACCGAAGGCTCGGTGCGCCGGGTTTCGCTGACGCGGATGTCGCGCTCGCGGCAAATCACCGGCACGTTGACGATATTGACCGAGGTCAGCGTCGGCGCCAGCAGCCCGGCCAGCACGATCGCCGTCAACGGCTTGACGTTGAGCTCCGCGACATGCCCCTCGTATTCGATCTCGACGGCATTGATTGGGCCCTCGACCAACTGGCCGACAAAGCCGCCGAGCTGCTTCGCCAGATTCATGTAGGGACCGAGCCGCACCGCCTCCTCGGCCGAGAGGGACGGCAGGTTGACCGCGTTGGTCACGGCGCCGTCGAGCAGGAAGTCCGACATCTGCTCGGCGATCTGCACCGCGACATTCTCCTGCGCCTCGCTGGTCGAGGCGCCGAGATGCGGCGTCGCCACGACATTGTCGCGGCCGAAGAGGATGTTCTCCTTGGCCGGCTCGACCGGAAACACGTCGATGGCGGCGCCCGCGACCTGGCCCGAATCGAGCGCCGCCTTCAGGTCTTCCTCGACGATGAGGCCGCCCCGCGCGCAATTGACGATGCGCACCCCTTTTTTCATCTTGGCGATGGCGGCGGCGTTGATGATGTTCTTGGTCTGGTCGGTCAGCGGCGTGTGCAGCGTGATAAAGTCGGCGCGCGCGAACAGTTCGTCGAGCTCGACCTTATCGACGCCCAGCGTCACCGCGCGTTCCGGCGACAGAAACGGATCGTACGCGATCACCTTCATTTTGATGCCGAGCGCGCGGTCGGCGACGATCGAGCCGATATTGCCGCAGCCGATAATGCCGAGCGTCTTGCCGTAGAGCTCGACCCCCATGAAGCGCGACTTTTCCCACTTGCCGGCCTGCGTCGAGCGGTCGGCGGCGGGAATGTCGCGCGCCAGCGCGAACATCATGGCGATGGCGTGCTCGGCCGTGGTGATGGAATTGCCGAACGGCGTGTTCATCACCACGATGCCGCGTTGCGTCGCCGCCGGCACGTCGATCGTGTCGACGCCGATGCCGGCGCGGCCGATCACCTTGAGCTTGGCGGCGGCCTCGATCACCGGCTTCGTCACCTTGGTGGCGGAGCGCACGGCAAGACCGTCGAACTCGGCGACGACGTCCTTCAGTTCTTGCGGCGACATGCCGGTCTTGGTCACGGTCTCGATGCCGCGATCCTTGAAGACGGCAACGGCTTGCGGCGACAGCGCGTCGGCGATCAGCACTTTTGGCATGGCCGCCTCCCTACGCAGCGACGGCGGCGTGGCGGATTTCGCCGTAGGCCCAATCGAGCCACGGCAGCACCGCCTCGACGTCGCTGGTCTCGACCGTGGCACCGCACCAGATGCGCAGGCCCGGCGGCGCGTCGCGATGGCCGACGAAATCGAACGCGACGCCTTCCTTGTCGAGCAGCGATTCCATTTTCTTCAGCGCCGCGCGTTGCGTTTCGTCGGGCTGCTTCTGGAACCAGTCGTCGACGATCTCGAGACACACCGAAGTCCATGAACGGATCGCCTCGTCGCGCACCAGGAACTCGATCCACGGCGTGCGCTTCACCCAGCGCGCCACCGCGTCGAGATTTTGCTGGCTGCGCATCTTCAGCGCCGCCTGGCCGCCGATGCTCGCCGCCCATTTCAGACCGTCGATCGCGTCCTCGACCGCCAGCATCGAGGGCGTGTTGATGGTC
Source organism: uncultured Alphaproteobacteria bacterium (assembly GCA_963729845.1). Lineage (GTDB taxonomy): Bacteria > Pseudomonadota > Alphaproteobacteria > ATCC43930 > CGMCC-115725 > JAATGI01. Next base: position 209,105 of record CAVSQC010000036.1, on the reverse strand, counting down.
TCGGCCTGGAAGATCGCCTCGCTGAACTTGCCCTTCGACGTCAGACGGAAGATTTTCGGCAAGCGGCCAAGGCGGCGTGTAGTTTTCGAGCCGCGCCACCGCGCGCGGGCTGAGCGCGAGCATGCCGTGGCCGGCCTCGCCGCCCAGCACCTTCTGCCAGGACCAGGTGACGACATCGAGCTTATCCCACGGCAGGTCCATCGCGAACACCGCGGACGTGGCGTCGCAAATCGCGAGACCCTCGCGCTTTGCGTCGATCCAATCGCCATTCGGCACCCGCGCGCCCGAGGTGGTGCCGTTCCACGGAAACACCACGTCGTGGCGCCAATCGACTTGGCGCAGATCGGGCAGCTTGCCGTAAGGCGCGTCGAGCACGCGCGCGTCCTTGAGCTTCAGTTGCTTCACCACGTCGGTGGCCCAGCCCTGGCCGAAACTCTCCCAGGTCAGGACATCGACGCCGCGCGCGCCGAGCATCGACCACAGCGCCATTTCGACGGCGCCCGTGTCGGACGCGGGCACGATCCCGAGACGCCAATTCTTGGGCAGATCGAGCAACGCGCGCGAGCGGTCACAGACCTCTTGCAGGCGTGCCTTGCCGACCTTGGCGCGATGCGAGCGGCCGACCAAGGCGTTCGACAGCGCTTCGGGCGTCCAACCGGGACGCTTGGCGCAGGGACCGGATGAGAAATTGGGAATGCGGGGCCGAGCGTTCGGCTTCATGACGCTATTCCTTCCAGAATAGATGCGACCCGTTGGGGGGCCGTGTCCCGCCCGCGAAACTAGGGGGCATCGCCCCGCCGGTCAACCCTTCTTCCGGCGTAATTCAGAGGGTGAGCGTGCCTTCGATCACCGGCACGCAATGGCCGGCAATGATGGTGCGGTCGCCGCGATCCTCGCACCACAGCTCGCCGCCGCGTTTCGAGACCTGGCGCGCAAACATCTTCCTTTTGCCGAGCCGCGCCGACCAATAAGGCACCAGCGTGCAGTGCGCCGAGCCGGTGACTGGATCCTCGTTGATGCCGGCCTTCGGCACGAAATACCGGGATACGAAATCGGTCTCGCCATCGCCCGGCGCGGTCGCGATCACGCCGAACGCCTCCAGCGTCGCGATTTTGGCGAAATCCGGTGCGAGGCCCCTCACCTCGCGCTCGCCGCCGAACACCGCGAGCGCGTTGCCGTTGCCCGCCATCAGTATTTCCCGTGGCGTTGCGCCCAAAGCCGCGGCCATCGCGTCGTCGCCGGCGACGGGCTTCGCCGGCCGCGCCGGAAAATCGAGCGCCAGACGATCGCCGTCGCGCGACACGGTCAGCGCGCCGGAGCGGGCTCGAAAATCGATGGTCTCGAGCGGCCAATCGAAGCGGTTGAAGATCACCCAGGCCGTCGCCAGCGTCGCGTGGCCGCACAGCTCGACCTCGATCGCCGGCGTGAACCAACGCAGGTGAAAACCTTCATCCTCGGGAACGAAAAACGCGGTCTCGGACAAATTGTTCTCGGCGGCGATGGCTTGCAGCATCGCGTCGTCGAGCCACTCTTCGAGCGGGCAGACGGAAGCCGGATTGCCGGTGAGCGGCTTCGAAGTGAAGGCGTCGACCTGATAGAGCGGGATTTTCATGGCGCTATAACTCGGGGTCGGCATCTGGATGTCAATGCCGCTCCATGACACAATGAATTGCATGCCCCGCCGCGACACGCGACAAATTGCCAGGCGCATCGATCAGGCGCTGGGCCGCGATGCCGCCGATCTGGTGATCAAGGACACGCGCTTCCTCAACGTCGTCACCGGCGAGATCGCGCGGGGCGACATCGCGATCTGCGGTGACCGCATCGTCGGCACGTACGAACAGTATCGCGGCACGGTCGAAATCGACGGCGGCGACGCGATCTGCGTGCCGGGCTTCGTGGATACGCATCTCCATGTCGAATCGACGCTGGTGACGCCGGGCGAGTTCGACCGCTGCGCCCTGCCCCGCGGCACCACCACCGCGATCTGCGATCCGCACGAAATCACCAACGTGATGGGCGCGCCGGGCCTGCGCTATTTCCTCGACGCGACCGAGCGGTTGGCGATGGATTTGCGCGTGCAGCTGCCGTCGTGCGTGCCCGCGACCGAACTCGAGACGTCGGGCGCGCGGCTCACCGCCGACGATCTGCTGCAATTCCGCGATCATCCCAAGGTGATCGGCCTCGCCGAGTTCATGAATTTCCCGGGCCTATTCGCCAAGGACCCGGCGGTGCTCGACAAGCTCGCCGCGTTCGAGGACGGGCACATCGACGGCCACGCGCCGTTCCTGGCCGGCCTGCAGCTCAACGCCTATCTCTCGTGTGGCATCCGCAATTGCCACGAGACCACGACCGTCGCCGAGGCGTGGGAGAAGCTGCGCAAGGGCGTGCATCTCCTGATCCGCGACGGCACCGTTTGCAAGGATGTCGCGACTCTGGCGGAGGTCATCACTCCCGCGACCTCGAGCTTTTGCAGTTTCTGCACCGACGACCGCAACCCGCTCGACATTCTCGAGGAAGGCCATCTCGATCATCTGATCCGCACCGCCATTGCCAAGGGCGCGCCGACCGCGGATGTCTATCGCGCCGCGACCTGGTCGGCGGCGCGCGGCTTCGGTCTCGCCGACCGCGGGCTGATCGCACCCGGCCAACGCGCCGACATCGTCATGCTCGACGATCTAGCGCAATGCCGCGTGCGTCAGGTCATCGCTGCCGGCCGCGTCGTCGGCGACGAGACCTTCGCCGGCCGCCGCTTCGCGGCGCCAGTGGGCCTCGACAGCATGAAGCTCGATCCGATCGCACCGTCCGATCTGGAGGTGCGGGCCGCGGGACCGTCGACGCCGGTGATCGGCGTCACCGCCGGCACGGTGACGACGCAGTTCCTCAATTTTACGTTGCCGTGGCGCGACGGCTTGCGGCTCGCCGACCCGGCACGCGACATCCTCAAGGTCTGCGTCATCGCGCGGCACGGCAAGAACCGCAATATCGGGCGCGGCTTCGTCACCGGATTCGGCTTGCGCGGCGTGGCGCTGGCGTCGTCGATCGGCCACGACAGCCACAATGTCTGCGTCGTCGGCGACAACGACTCCGACATGGCGCTGGCGGTCAATCGATTGATCGTGATGGGCGGGGGATTTGCGGCTGTGGGCGCCGGGCGCGCCCTGGGCGAATTGAAGCTGCCGGTCGCCGGGCTGATGAGTTCGAACCGTACGAAGCAGTCGCCCGCTCGCTGGCGTCGCTAAAGCGGCTGGTACGCGATCTCGGCTGTCCGCTTCCGGAGCCGTTCCTTCAGCTCGCCTTTCTGCCACTTCCGGTAATCCCTCATCTGCGGATTACCGATCGCGGCTTGGTCGATGTCGACCGATTTGCCTTACTTGCCGCTTCCGAAATCTCCTCTTAACACTGGATTAGTGCTTTTTCGGCAGAAAAACACTTTTTCGTAGCTTGCGGCAATTTGGGGAACTTATTAACGTCGCGGTGCGTTCCCATAGGGTTTCTACGAAAGCGGGTTTTTCCGTGAAACCAGAGCGCCTTTGAGCAAATTGGCCAGGAGAAAATAGATGCGTAGAGCGTACACGAAATTTGGGGTATTGGCGGTACTCGTCGCCGCCCCGGTGTTTCTCAGCGGCTGCACCACCGTGACGGAACAGGAAGTCGCCACCGTTCGCGACACGGCAAACGCCGCCAAGGCGGAAGCCGACCGCGCCATGTCGGTGGCCGAGCGGGCGCTGCAGCTCGCCGAGAAAGCGGAAGCCGACGCGCAAGCCGCGAACGAGAAGATCGACCGTATGTTCCAAAAGGGCATGCGGAAGTAGTATTCGTTTGCATTTGAATTTTTGAAGCCCGGCGGATCGATGGGCATCCGCCGGGTATCCGTCCGGGTACCTGTGATGCGGAAGATTTAGATTTTGCCTTCGGCCGCTGCGTTCGTGGCGGTTGTTGCGTGTGCATTTCCTGCGAGCGCGCGCGAATTCCCGTTGGCGCCGAATCAAACCGCCGTCGGCGATATCGGCGAATACACCACCAAGGCCAAGGACACGTTGCTCGACGTCGCGCGCGACAACGATCTCGGTTACACGCAGTTGGTCTTGGCCAACCCGAGCATCAATCCGTGGCTTCCGGGCGACGGCAAGAAGGTCGTGCTGCCGAGCTTCTATCTGCTGCCCGACGGGCCGCGCCGGGGCATCGTGCTCAACTCTGGCGGAACAGCGCGTGTTTTACTTTCCACCGAAGGGCAAGACCGTCGAGACCTATCCGATCGGCGCCGGGGTGCAGGGCTGGATCACGCCGGTCGGCATGACCCGCATCGTCAGCAAGCAGGTTCACCCCGGCTGGGCGCCACCGCCCTCGATCCGCCGGGAGCGGCCGGAACTGCCGGCCTACATGCCGCCCGGCCCCGATAATCCGATGGGCGACCTGGCCATGGGACTCGCATGGCCGGGCTTCTATCTGCACGGCACCAACAAGCCTTACGGCGTCGGCCGCAACGTCAGCCATGGCTGCATCCACTTCTATCCGGAAGACATCCAGCGCCTGTTCCATGAAGTGTCGGTCGGCACGCCGGTGCGCGTGATCAACCAGGAAGTGATGGCCGGTTGGATCGACAACCGGCTCTATGTCGCGGTCTTTCCCACCAAGGAACAGGTCGACGAAGTCGACATCGAGCATCCGATTCCGCGGTTCCTGCCGCCTGACCTGACGCGACGGGTTCGGGATGCCGCCGGCGATCGGGCGGACCAGGTCGATTGGGCGCTGGTGACGCGCCTCGGTCTCGAGCGCAACGGCATTCCAACCGCGGTAACGCCGCCGGCGGTCGCCGAGAATTCGACCGGCATATCCGACGCCACATCCGTCATTGACCGGGTGCTGGCAACATTCCGGGCAAGGTGAGCGTCGCCACCAAGCCGGGATGGCCGTCGTCAAATTCGAGCCTGCCGCCATGCAACCGCGCGATCGCGGCGACGACGCTGAGCCCGAGACCGACCCCCGCTTTGCCCTTCCCGGCGTCGCCGCGGTAGAACCGCTGCACCACTTGGCTCTTTTCCGCGTCGGCAATGCCGGGGCCGCTGTCCGTCACGCGGATCGCGGCGCCGCCATCGCTGCGGCGCGTCAGATCGAGCGCGACTTTGCCGCCGGGCGGCGAGAATTTCACCGCGTTGTCGACCAGATTGCCGATCGCCTGCGCCAGAAGATCGGGATCGCCGCGCACCGCGATCGGTTCGGGTGTGGCGAAGACGAGTTCGCCGCCTTTCGCCTCGGCCACCGGTCCGTAAAGCTCGGCCACGTCGTTCGCGACGGTGTCGAGCCGCACTTCGCGAAAGCCGGATAGGCGCGCGCCGGAATCGATTTCGGCGAGGCGCAGCAGGGCATTGAACACGCCGATGGCGCGGTCGAGATCGCCGACCGCGGCTTGCACTTCCGCCCACGCCTCATCGGGCGGCGGACGGCGGCGCAACAGCTCCTCCAGCCGGCCGCGCAATTCGGTAAGCGGCGTGCGCAGGTCGTGTGCCACCGTATTGGAAGCGTTGCGCACACCCTCGAACAGAATTTGGATCTGCGCCAGCATGCCGTTGATGGTCTGGGACAGCTGGTCGAATTCGTCGCTCGAGCCGCGCGTCGGCAGGCGGCGCGCCAGATCGCCGCGCACGATCGCGGCGGTGGTGCGGTTGATCGCTTCGACCTGGCCCAGCACGCCGCGGCGGAGCACCATCGCGCCGACGATTGCCAATAGCACGGCGATGCCGACCGCCCAGGCGAGGCCGCCGAGGATGGTCTCGCGGATGGCGACCCGATCCTGCACATCGCGGCCGACCAGCAGGCGATAGCCGCCGGGCAGCTCGACCGACAGGATCCGCGTGGCATGGAAGCGCCCCGCGCGCGCGAGCCCGATCTCGTACCAGCCCGGCCGGTCGCCGATCCGCACCGGCCATGCCGACATGTTGCCCGCGACGGGCTTGAGGCTGGGATCGACCAGCAAGTAGATCGCGTGCTCGTCGGCCTCGGCGGCGGCGCGGTCGCGCACCGTCTCGAGCGCGCCGAGCAGGCCGAAATCGTGCAGCCGGTCGGCGACCGCCTGCACGTCGGAGAGAATCACCGCGTCAACCTCGCGGTCGAGATAGTTGGCGGTGCGCCACCACAGAATCCCGACCAGCAGAAACGAGGAGAGAATGAAAATCGCGGCGTAACCTAGGGCGAGGCGTACCGAGATGGAACGCAGCAGCCGGATCATTCAAGACCCAGCCGATAGCCGACGCCGCGGACCGTGTGCAACAACGCGGGATCGAACCCCGCGTCGATCTTCTGCCGCAGCTTGCTGATATGCACGTCAACAACGTTAGTCTGCGGGTCGAAGTGATATTCCCATACGCTTTCGAGAAGCATGGTGCGCGTTACCACCTGCCCGGTGTGGCGCAGCAGATATTCGAGCAGCGCGAACTCGCGCGGCTTCAGCGCGATCGGCTTGCCGCTGCGCGTCACCTTGTGCGCGAGCAGGTCCATGCGCAGGTCGGCCAGTTCGAGCACGCCCTTGGTCTCGGTGCCTTGCGAGCGCCGAACCAGCGCGTCGAGCCGCGCCGCCAGCTCGCCGAACGCGAAGGGCTTGGTGAGGTAATCGTCGCCCCCGGCGCGCAGGCCGCGGATACGGTCGTCGACCTCGGCGAGCGCGCTCAGGATCAGGATCGGGGTCTTGTTGCCGGCGGTGCGCAGCGCCTCGACGATGGCGAGCCCGTCGATGCCGCCCGGCAGCATCCGGTCCATGACGATGACGTCGTATTTTTCCGACGACGCGAAAAACAAGCCGTCGCGCCCGGTAGCCGCGTGATCGACGACATGGCCCTGCTCGCGCAGCCCCTTGGCGACGAACTGCGCGACCCGCTCATTGTCTTCGACCACGAGCACCTTCATTGGCGCCTCGGACTCGCTGGAAAGTTCTCAGTTGTCAGTTATCGGTCCAAAGAACTGACGATTGACAACTGAGGACTGATAACCCCCGTCAGCTCTGACGGAGCTGCAGCGCCAGATAATACGTGGTGCCGTTGCGCGTCACCAGCAGGGGCACGGCCTCTTTGCGGTCGCGCTCGGCCTGGTGGATCTTGGAGATCACCTCGGAGGGCGAGTTGACCGGGTCGTTGCCGATGCGCTGGATCACGTCGCCTGCCTGCACGCCGCTTTGGTCCGCGCGGCTGCCGGGCGTGACCTTCGCGACCACGACGCCGCTAGTCGTCGGCCCGAGCCCGAGCTGCTCGCGCTGGTCGCTGGACAGCGGCGCCAGCGCCATGCCGACGTGTTCATGCGCCTCCGGCCCGCCACTCGCGGCGGCGGTCTTTTCCGCCGATTGCGTCGCGATGGTGACGGCGACCGTGCGTTCGCTACCGTTGCGCCACACGTTCAGGCTCGCGGTTTTCCCGGCGTCGGTATTTGCCACTGCCATGGCCAGATCGCGTCCGTTTTTGATGGGCTGGCCGTTATAGGACAGGATCACGTCGCCTTGCTTCAGGTCGGCGCGGCTCGCGGGCGAGTTCGCCATCACCTGGTCCACCATGACGCCGCGCGGCGCGGTCATGCCGACCGCCTTGGCGAGCGCCGGCGTCACCGGCTGCATCTGGACGCCGAGCCAGCCGCGCGTCACGCTGCCATGCTCGCGCAATTGCGCCGCGACATGGGAAGCGATGTTGGACGGAATCGCGAAGCCGATGCCGACGCTGCCGCCGTTGGGCGAATAGATCGCGGTATCGATGCCGATCACCTGGCCCGACTGGTCGAACAGCGGGCCGCCGGAATTGCCGGGATTGATCGGCGCGTCGATCTGCAGGAAGTCGTCGTAAGGGCCTTCGTTGATGTCGCGGCCATGGGCCGAGACGATGCCCGCGGTGACGGTGCCGCCGAGACCGAACGGATTGCCGACCGCGATCACCCAATCGCCGACCTGCTCGCGGTCGGAATTGCCCCACGCGACATACGGCAGGCTCCGGCCGGCGTCGATCTTGAGCAGCGCGAGGTCGGTCTTCTGGTCGCGGCCGATCACCTTGGCCGGAAAGGACGAGCCGTCGTCGAGCGTCACGGTGATCTTGTTGGCGTGATCGATGACGTGGTTGTTAGTGACGATGTAGCCGGCGGGATCGACGATGAAACCCGAACCCATGGCATGCTCCGGCACGCCTTGGTTATGCCGATGCTGGAAAAACTGCCGCATCATGTCGCCGAACGGAGAATCCTCGGGAAGGTCGGGCATTTGGCCCTGCATCTGCGCTGCGTCCGCGTCGCTCGCGAACCCGGCAGTCGCGATATTGACCACCGCTGGCTTCACCTGATTCACCAGCGGCGCGAAGCCGGCCTGGTTGAAGACCGGCGCCGTTTGGATCGGCGCGGCGGCGGCAATATCGGCATTGGACCAGACGACGCCGCCGGTGGCGAGCGCAGTGCCGGCGAGCAACGCCGCAGCGAACGCCGCCTTGCGGCCGCGGCCGAAACGATCGAACAATCTTGTCATCACAATTCCTTTCCCAGGCTCGACGAATGCCGGGAAAACTTAGGCGCGCCACCTTCAGCGGAAGGTGACCGGAACATTAAGAATATTTAGGAAACGGCCCTTGCGCGGCGGTCAGACTTTGTCCCCATATTTCCGCCTGTCCATCGCCTCGCGCGCCTGGCGATATCTGGCCATGGCGAGCCCGCGCTTCTTCTGGCCATCGAGGTCCGTGTCCTCCGGCGGCAAGGCGTCGAGCACGGCCTTGAAGCCCGCCTCCAATCCCTTGCGCGCCTCGGGATAGGGAATGATGTAGAAGTGATTCTTCTTCACCGCCTCGAGCACGTGGCCGGCGAGTTCCTCCGGCTCCATGCCCTGGGAATAGATTTCGCGCAGGGCCGCGATCTCGTCATCGTCGACCTGGAAGCCGCTATTGGCGAATTTCGCCGGCCGCGTCTTGATCAATTCCGCGATGTTGGTCTTGATGTTGGCGGGGCAGAGACACGACACGCCGATATCGTATTTCGCCAGCGCGTCGCGCATCGCCATCGAGATGCCGTGCACCGCGAATTTGGAGGCGCTGTAGATGCCGGCGACGCTGGCGGCGAAGAACGCGCCGAGCGACGCGGTACTGACGATGTGCCCGCCCTTGCCGTGCGCGATCATGCGCGGCACGAACGTCTGCATACCGTTGACCACACCGCCGAAATTGACCCCCATGATCCAGTCGTAGTCGTCATACGTCGCTTTCTCCAACGCGCCGAAAATCGAAACGCCGGCGGTGTTGAACAGCAACTGTACCGGCCCGAGCGCGCGCTCCACCTCGTCGGCGGCGCGGGCATAGGCGGCGCGATCGGTGATGTCGAGCTTGACGGCGTGAACCTGGGCGCCGCGTTTTTTCAGCTCGGCGGCCGCCTGATCGAGATGGTCCTGGCGAATATCGGCGATCGCCACCTTGCAGCCGGCTTTGGCAAAAACCTTGGCCTGGCCCAAGCCGGCGCCGCTGCCGCCGCCGGTGATGAACGCCACCTTGCCCGCAAAATCCTGCATGCCCGATCTCCCTTGTCCTCGTGTCGATTAGCGCGGCGCGATGCCGATGGCAATGCCGCCAAGGGCGCCGATGCCGACAACGAGGATCGGCGGCAACCGCCACGCCGCCAGCAGAACGAAGCAAAGCAGCGCCACGGCGAAATCCGTCGCGGACTTTATCGCGCTTGTCCAGACCGGATCGTAAAGCGCGGCCCCGAGCAGGCCGACGACGGCGGCGTTGACGCCACGCATGATCGCTTGTGCGCCGACGCGTCTGCGAAACATGTCCCAAAACGGCAGCGTGCCGATCAGGATCAGAATGCCGGGAAGGAAAATCGCCGCCAGCGCCAGCACGGCGCCGGGCAAACCGGCGATGACCGTGCCCAGATAGGCGGAGAAGGTGAACAGGGGACCGGGCAGCGCCTGCGCGGCGCCGTAACCGGCGAGAAACGAATCGTCGCCGACCCATCCCGGCGCCACAACGGTCTCGCGCAACAGGGGCAGCACGACGTGACCGCCGCCGAAGACCAACGCACCCGAGCGATAGAAGGCGTCGAACAGGGCCACCGGTTTTGCGACGGCGACCTGTTGCCATACCGGCAGCCCGACCAGCAGGGCGAAGAACAGGATCAGCGCGGCAAATCCGACACGGCGCGAGACCGGCAGCCCAAGCGCGCCCTCGCTTGCCTCCGCCGCCGCGCGGCAGAGAAGCCAGCCCGCCATGCCGCCGACGACGATGGCCGCGATTTGGCTGACGCTCGACGGCGCGAGCAACGCCAGCACCGTGGCGGCCAAAGCAATGCTGGCGCGCTCACGGTCTGGCGCCAGCGTTCGCGCCATCCCCCACACGGCCTGAGCGACGATCGCGACCGCGACCAGCTTCAGCCCGTGCAGCAATCCGACGCCGATCGGGCCGCGGAGCAAGCTCGCGCCGTACGCGAACAAGACCATCAAAATCGCGGACGGCAATGTGAAGCCGGTCCACGCCGCCACGCCGCCCAGATAACCCCCGCGTGCCAAACCGATTGAAAAGCCGACCTGGCTGCTGGCGGGGCCCGGCAGGAACTGGCAGAGCGCGACCAGATCGGCGAAGGCGCGATCGGTCAGCCACGCCCGGCGCACCACGAACTCTTCCCGGAAATAGCCGATATGCGCGATCGGCCCGCCAAAGCAACTCACGCCGAGCTTGGCGAAAACCTGGAGAACCTCGACGGCGGACCCGGCGGGGCGCTTCTTAGCCTGGGCGACCGATACCAACGCTGTCTCGCTTCGGTTCAAGGACCCGAAGCGATGGAACCAGTTTCAAGCGAAACTTGCCAGCCCTTGCCTGGCGCGGCGGCTTAAGCCGCGCGGTCGGTCGGAAGCGGATCCTGATCCTGCCGGGGCACCGCCCAGCCCGCGCCGTCGTATTTGGGATGGACGCGCAGATCCGCGTCGCGCCCCACCAAGTCGACGACAAGGTGATTGGCATCGAGCTTCGGCCGCAAGCCGGCAAACGCCTTGTGCCCGGTGCCGACGACGATGACGTCGCTGGCGCGCAGCGCGGCATGGAGATCATTGACCAGCAGATCGTTGAGATGCGGCAGGTGCTGCATGGCGAAGCGGCGATTGGACCCGACCAGCCGTGCCACCTCGAGATCGCGGTCGTAGATCGTGAGGCGATAGCCCTTGCCCAGCAACCGTTCCGCCAGTTCCACCAGCGGGCTCTCGCGCAGATCGTCGGTGTTGGGCTTGAACGTCAGGCCCAGCATGGTGACGCTCTTTTTGCCGGTCGCCGCGATCGCGGCAAGGGCGCGATCGATCTGCAACTCGTTGACCTCGACGGTAGCGTCGAGGATCGGGGTCTGCGCATCGACCGTCTTGGCGTGATAGCGCAGCGCCCGCAGGTCCTTCGGCAGGCACGAACCGCCGAACGCGAAGCCCGGTTTCATGTAGGCGGGCGAAATGTTGAGCCGCTTGTCGGAGCAGAGAATTTCCATGACGGTGTTGCCGTCGATGCCCGACGCCTTGCACACGGCGCCCATCTCGTTGGCGAAACTGACCTTCAGCGCGTGCCAAACATTGTTGGCGTATTTGATCGACGCGGCGGTGCGGCAGTCGACGACGAAGCTGGTCGCGCCGTTGTTCGCGTTCAAGGATTTGAGCGCGTCGGCGGTGCGCTGGTCCATCGCGCCGATCACCGCGGTCTGAGGATTGCGGAAATCCTCGATGGCGGAGCTCTCGCGAAGAAATTCGGGGTAATAACCGAGGCCGAAATCCTTGCCTGGCTCCTTGCCGGAATGCTCGCGCAAGACCGGGACGATCGAGCGCTCCATCACGCCCGGAAGTATCGTCGAGCGCACCACCACCATGTGATAGTCGCGCTTGTGACGCAGCTCGTCGCCGATATCGGCCGCCGTCTGCAACACGTATTTGAGTTCGAGGCTGCCGTTCGGCCGGCTCGGCGTGCCAACGCAAATGAAGCTCAGTTCGCTGTCCGCGATCGCGGCGGCGACGTCGGTGGTGGCCCAGAGATGGCCCTCCCCGACCGCGCGTTCGATCAACTCGGCAAGGCCGGGTTCGACGATCGGCGACAAGCCGGCATTGATGGCGTCGACCTTGTCGGTGGCGATGTCGACCGCGACGACGCGATGGCCCTCGTCGGCCATGCAGGCGGCAACGACCGTGCCGACATAACCGATCCCGAAGACACTGACTTTCATGATCTTTTCCCGCGAGAAACGCCCGGCCGGCGTTAACTTTACGGGAGAGAATATTGCTAAAAACCTAACGAATTCCCGGCCGCCCGGTCGAAAATATTAATTAACCACGATGCCCGAACCCAAACGCCTCGTATTTCGGTAGAACAATCGGCGGGCCGAGGACAATCGCCCAAGGGGAGCTAATGAATAGCGCGAAAGCGGCCGTCAAACGGTTCATCCGCGACCGCCTGCCGCCGCCCGTCCTGATGCGGTACATCGTGTCGTGGGACTTGAGGCACGGCGAGCCGGAACTGCCGCTGGTCGGGCTGATATGCGATCCGTCCACGACGATGGTCGATGTCGGCGCGAATCTCGGCGTCTATTCCTATGTCGCGGCGAAATACGCGGCGCGGGTCCATGCACTCGAACCCAATCCGGTCTCGGCGGCATGGATGAGGAAGACCGCCCCGGCCAACGTCTCGATCCACCAGATCGCCGCATCCGACCGCGCCGCCACTTGCACGCTCTAGGTCCCCAAGCTGGACGGCGACTGGGTCGCCCCGCGCGCCTCGCTTCAGTCGGACGTCAATCCGGACGCCGAGATGAGGCGGATCGAGATCGCAACCACGCCGCTCGACAGCCTGGATTTCGGCAATGTCGGATTCATCAAGATCGACGTCGAAGGCCACGAACAAGCGGTGTTGCGCGGCGCAGCCGGCCTCATCGCGCGCCAGCGGCCCGTCGTTCAGGTCGAGTGCGAGGAGCGTCACGTGCCGGGCGCGGTCGCTAGCGCGGCGCGCTTTTTCGCGGCGCTCGGCTATCGCGGCTTCTTCTGGAAGGCGGCGATGCTGCAGCCGATCGAGCTGTTCGATCCCCTGCGGGACCAGCGGTCCGAAACGCTGGACCATGGCGACGATTGGCGCGGGACCTACATCAACAATTTCATCTTCGTGCATCCGGCGCGCGCGGCGGTGTTGAACCGGCTTCCGTGTGCGGCACTGGCGGCAGCCGCCTGAATTTATTGGCGCCAGCGCACGCATAGACCAACGTCAGATCGAACCACTTCATTCGTCATTCCCGCGAAAGCGGGAATCCAGGGTAAGCGACGTACGGTTGTCCTGGGTCCCCGCTTCCGCGGGGACGACGAAGGAGATGCTTTGACCTGATCGGATTCCGTTCTCGGCGGGATCGATCGCGAGCCGAGCCGACACGGTCACGCCGGCCGCTAATTGACCGCTGCCGATCAGGCTGGTCGACGGTTCTTTTTCGTTAAAGGCGGAAGAGTACCAGCCGAGCATCGGATCGGTGGCGCCGCGATGCACCTGCCAGCCGAGCGCCGTCGGCAGCGTCAGCCGGCCGGCATAGCGCCGGCCATTGGCCTGCCATGCCAGCGCGAAGCCGTCGCCATCGGCGTGTGCCTCGACGGCGGGGCCGAGATGGAACGCCAGGCGCACGTCGAAACTGCCCTGCCCCACGATAACGTCCGCGATGTCGATGCGGCGCGCGGCACGATCGAGCATGACGGTGCGCTGATGGACTGGTTCGCCGGGCTCCTTGGCATAGCCGTCGTGCGTCGCCTGCCAGCGCGCCACCGGCCCGTCGCCTAGGCCATCGAGCAACGTCGCCTCGGCGTTGGGCGCGTCGAGCCACAGAAACGACCCGCCATAGCTCGCCTGATCCTTGCCGCCGATCTCGAGCGTGTTGTGCGCGACGGTCGAGCGGAAATAGCGCCGCGCCACCGGATCGGTCAGGTAGCAATAGGTGCCCGGATCGACCAGCAGATCGACGCCGGCATGACGCACCTCGATCGACAGCGCGTCGGCATGGGCATGGCCGGCGATGGCGAGATAGCCGTGCGGACCGTGGTCGCAGCGGCACCACAGTTCGTCGGCGCGGCCGTCGAGATCGCGCAGGAACGCGATCCCGGCATCGGGAAAGAGATTGGGCCGGCGCGGCGCGCGCGGAGACGGCGCGATCGGCGCGGGATGGCGGCGGCGCACCTCCTTGAAGATCGCGGAGCCGAAATCGCGCGGGGTCCGCGGCCACCACGGCGCCGCCCCCACTAATGCCGCGGCTTCGCCGAGCAACCGCACGGCGCGGCGCAGGCGGCCCGGCGGATCGAGCAGGAGCACATAGGCATCGTCGGTGTCGCCCTGGCGCGGCGGACGCAGGCCGACATCGAGCGACGCCGCCCAGGCGTCTGCCATGCGCGCGATCGTGTGATGAAACTCGGCGCTGAACGGCTGTCCGGCGAGCAGCCCCTCGAACGCCGCGACCATCAGCAGCTCCATGGTGAAGCCGTTATATTCGGAGGCGAGTTCGCGGCCGAACCCGTCGGGAAAGACCTGAAGGCGCGCCTCGCGCTCCAAGCCGCCGCGGCCGATCTCGCGCCAGCGCTGGCTTTCGGCAAACCACGGAAAGGCGCAGCCGCCGACATAAAGGCCGAGATATTCGGCGATCAAATGATTGTTCGCGGACGAGCCGTAGCTGCGCAGGCCGCCGAGATAGAATTGGTGACGATAGATCTGGCCGCGCGCGAGGCTCGAATTCTCGAACAGGTCGGTGACGCCGGGCCAGGCCGCGAGCAGCCGCCGCGTCCACGCGAAAGCCGTAAGGCGCAGACCGCACTCGATCCCCGCCGACCAGTAAATCCCGGTGAGGAACGGATTCGCCAGCCACCAGCTTTGCAATTGCAACGCGGCCAGCTCGGCGAAAGCGGCGCGGCCGGTCAGCGCATAAGCCGCCGCCAGCAGCGTCACGTGGATCAGCCGCGACGGGGTGAAGGTGAGATTGCCGACCACCGCGGGATCGCGCGCGTCGGTATCGAACGTATAGGCGTCACTGGGCGCGACACGGCCCGAATCCGGATCGGTGAACCAGTCGATCGCGGTACGCGGCAACGGCATGTCGCGCTCGAACAGGCGGATGCGGCCGGCGACAATTCGTTCGGCGGCGGCCACCAGCTCCCGCGCCGCCGCGGGATCGAGATCGAGCGTCTTAGCGTCGACCGGCGCGAACACGAAGGTCGGCGCGGCGACGCGAACCGGCGCGCCCTCGCCCTTGAGCGCGCGCCAGCGCCGCTTCACCACCTCGTCGCGCAGCCGCCAGAACACTTCCTGCGGCGTCATTCGGCGAAGCCGATTGAGGTACCAGTAGATCGACATCGGGGCTTAGCGCGTGAGCGGCGAGGGACGCAGTGGCGGATAGGGCGGCTGGCGCTTCAAGGGCGGCGGCGCCGTGAGATCGAGCTTCACCACCGGCGGCGGAGCATTCTCCGCCAAGCGCGGGCGCGTATCGGCCCGCGCCAGCGTGTAGCGCGGCCGTTGCCGCATGACCTTCGCGATCGCCACCGGTCCGATGATCAAGAACGGCCAGAACAAGGCGGGCGCGCGGATGAGATCGGCCTCCAGCATGTTGAAGATCAGCATCATCGCGATGATCAGCAGCATGTAGGGCGCGTCGACATCTCGCCCCTGACTGGTCGCGCGCGCCGAGCTGATCACCATTTGCAGCATTTGGATCGCGACCACGGCGCAGCCGACCAGCCCAAGCTCGAGATAGGTCTCGATCCAGCCGTTATGCGCGTGCGGCGGCTGATAGGAATTGAGGATGCGCCAGATTTCCTGCGTCATCGGGCTGTCCTCGTTCCAGAACGCGCCATAGCCGTAGCCGAGCCACGGCCGGCGATCGCCATAGGGCAGCACGATCTGCCACAGATCGACGCGGCCGGTCAGCGTCGCATCCTTGCCCAGCATCTGGGTCAACGTCCCCAGATCGCTCAAGACGAACATGAGGAGCGGCCCGCCCAATAGCAGAATCCAAGTGAACGCCACCACGCCGACCGCCGGGCGCCGGTACATCGACCGCGCGACGATGCACACGCCCAGGCCGACGAAACCGGCGACCCAACTCGTGCGCGACTGGGACAGATAGAGCAGCACCGCGCACAGGCCCATGCCAAGCAGCCACCAGACCTTGTCCCGCCGGCTCGCACCGGTGGACAGCACGAGATAGAACATGGTCACCATGCCGGTGGCCATTTCGATGCCCAGCGTGTTCTTGCCGTCGAGGATGCCGCGCCAGCCGGGCCCGCTGTCGAGCCCTTCGATGTTGACGAGATCGAGCGCCATGCTGTGGAAAGTCAGGCCCATGAACAGCGATGCCAGCGCGATGATCGCAATCGATTGCGCGATCATCACGATGACGTCGCGCAGGCTGAAGCGCGACGCGAGATAGGCGCCCCACAGCGCCGTCGTGATAGCAGTACCCGAGCGCCGCAGGCTGATTTCCGGATAGTCCGACCACATCGCCGACGCCATCGCCAGCGCGAGGAAGCAGAGCACCGGGATCATGCCCGGAAGCGCGCGGATGATGTTGTCGCGGTAGCGTACGCTCATCACGGCGCTGACGGCGAGAATGGCCACCATCGTCACCGTGTTGATGGGGGCGCTGTCGCCGACCCCGACATCGGCGCCGGTCAGGGTGACATAGAGCGACAGGATCGCCCCGAACTGGGTGATCATCGCGACGATATGGAAGACGTGTTCTGGCCAGCCCATCGGCACCCGGTTCGGGATGTCGGCGACGCCGGCCTGCGCTGCGTAACGCATTGAAACGGATCGATACATGGTCCGATCTTATGGACCGCGAGTCGCTAATTTCCGCTTAACAATAGGCGACTCGGACCTATCGTTGCGCCGCGATGATCGGCGATAGGCGCCATTTCCTCTTCATGCTCGGCGCCGGCCTTTTGACGGTCCGCGCGGCGCGCGCCCAGGAAAATCCGCGCGACGCGCCGGAGCCGTTCCATCGCTACGGCATCGACCAGCCCACCGTCACCCTCGTCACCCGCACCGGCCATTACCCGTTCCTGGTGGCGGTGGTGGACGAAGACGAGGGCGCGCCGAGCGTGCTGGTGGCCCGCCGCCGGATCCAACCCGACGAAGGCGTTCTCTATGTGGCGCCGGAGGTGCGGCGGCTCGGCATTTCCAACAGCGGCGTGCGGTTTCCGACCGACCTTCTGTTCGTGTCCGATGACGGCCGGATCGTCGAAGTCCATCCCCAGATCATGGCCAACGACAGCCGGACGATCACGTCGATGATTCCCGTCAAGGCGGCGTTACAGGTGCTCGCGGGAACAGTGGCGCGGATCGCCGCCACGCCCGGGGATTACGTGCTCCATCCCATTTTCGGCCGGACCTTGTGACGCGAATCGGGCGTCGCCGACCATACCAATAGGGGTACTGGCATTGAAACCCACCATATTTGGATATAGAGTTCCGAGCAGTTGATGCAGCGGCGAGGAATGGAATTGGCATGACGCGGATTTACGACGCGCTGCAGATCCAAGACGAGCGTCCCAAGGACACGCTGGGCGCCACGACCCAGCAGGTCTATGGCGAGCCGAGCGTCCTGCCCCGCGAGGAACTGATCGCGCTCTATCACGCGCTGCGCATGCAGTTGCCGCAGGACGCGCCGCCGATCATCGAGATCACGAGTTCGGGCCGCGGCGAAGGCACCTCCACTCTGGCGCGCGATCTGTCGAACGCCGTGGCGTCGACGCTGGGACTGCGCGTGCTGTTGGTGGTGCTGGAATCGCGCGAGGGCGCCGAGGCCGGACTTGAAACCGTCGCCACCGGCGACGCGCAATGCATCGACGTGATCGCACCCGCGCGCGACGGTCCGTTCTATCGCGCCACGCTCCAGGTGTTCGGCGCCGGCGCGCGCTTCCTGTTCGACAGCGGCGGCATGGAGCGCGTCTTCGCCGAGTTGGTCGAGCTGGTCGATATCGTCTTCATCGACGCGCCGCCGATCCTGGCCGAGGTCGGCAGCATGGTGCTGACGCGCTGCGTCGGCGGCGTCATCCTGGTGGTCGAGGCGGAGCGCACGCGCGCGCCGATCGTGGAGCAGGCGCGCCGCGCCATCGAGGCCAATGGCGGCCGTCTCCTCGGCGTGGTGATGAACAAGCGGCGCTATCACATTCCGCGCGCGATCTATCGCCGGCTCTAGCCTTGTATCAGAAATTCTACGGATTCCGTTCCGACCCCTTCCATGTCACGCCCGACGCATCGCTGGTCTTTCTGACCCGCGCGCATCGCGAAGCGATCGGCGTCCTCGAATACGGGCTGCGCGTCCGCAAAGGCTTCATCGTTATCACCGGCGAGGTCGGCGTCGGCAAGACCACGGTGCTGCGTCATTCGCTGCGCCGTCTCGATCACGCGACCTCGGCCATCGTCTATGTGTTGCAGCCGGCGCTGACGCCCCATCAATTGCTGACCTTCGTCTGGGAGGAGCTGAGCGGCGAGACCGACCCGGTTCAGCAATCCTGGGCGGCCGACACCGGCGAGCTGATCCGCCGGCTGCTGTTTCGCCTCAAGCAGTTGCACACGGCCGGCAAGCTGATCGTCATCGTCATCGACGAAGCGCAAAACATGCCGGTCGAGACGCTGGAAAGTCTCCGCGTCCTCTCCAATCTCGAAAGCGACAAGCAGAAGTTCCTGCAGATCGTGCTCGCCGGCCAACCGGAGCTCGACGAGAAACTGGCGCGCTACGAGCTGCGGCAGCTCAATCAGCGCATCGCGGTCCGGACCAAGATCGGCAACCTCTCGCCGATCGAGGCACTCGCCTACATCGATTTCCGCCTGAAGGTGGCCGCTGGCCGGCCGGTCGAGACCTTCACCGACGACGCACTCGACTACATCGTCGGCAAATCGGGCGGCAACCCGCGCCAACTCAATATTTTTTGCGACAACGCGCTGATCAACGGCATGGGCCACCGCGCGCCGGTAATAACGCGCGACATCGCACAGGAAGCAATCGAGCCGCATTTGAGCGCCCACGAGCGCGCGTTGTATCCGACGCTGCCCGCCTGGATGACGCCGATGGTGGCGCGCGCGCCGCGCGGACGCTACTTGGCGCTGGGCATCGTCGCCGTGCTCGGCCTCGCGTGGTATCTGGGCCTCGGCAGCGACCTGGTCTCGCAGAAGCCGGCCGAAGAGCCGCTGGTGTTCGCGCGCCCCGACAATTCGCTGGTCGCCGATCTGCCGCGCGAGGACGAGGCCCTGCCCGACGTCACGCCGAGCAGCGACGGCGCCAGACCCGTCACGACCGCCATCCTCTCAGCCGCGCCACCCGAGCCGCCGCGCGCGCGCTATGTCGTCGAAAACCAGGACACGCTCGGGCAACTATGCCAACTGGTCTATGGCATTTGCGGCGAGAGCATGTTGCAGACCTTGGCGCAGGCCAATCCCACGATCGACCCGCGGCATCTGATCACGGGCGAGACCGTCTATCTGCCGGTGATCGAGAACCTCAAGCCGGTGGTGCCGTAGGGAAGTTCCGTCGTCCCTGCGGAAGCAGGACCCATGACAGCGGCTCGTCGCCACCTCTGAATTCCCGCTTTCGCGGAAATTACGATCAAGGTTTGGTTTGAACCCGGTTCGACGCGATCGGCAGCGAATACTTGCCCGAACTTTGCAGCGCCGCGGCCACACCCTCGTCGAAGGCCGTGACCATGCGGCCGAGATCGAGCTTGGCGCGGGTCGCGAGCGCGCCTTGCGCCAAGTGCTTGCGCAACGCCGCATCCTCGGCGAAGCGGCATAGCCCCGCGGCGAAACCGGCGCCCGGCGGCAGGACCAGCCCGTTGCCGTCGGCCTCGACATAATCGATTTCAGGGCTGTGCAGATCGGATGCGATGGTGATGACCGGCATACCGTGGGCGAAGCCGCGATTGACCGCGAGACCGACATAACCCGGGATCACCAGCGCGTCGCTGGCCCGATAAATTCGGGAAATGCCCTCGACATCGTGTACCGCGCCGAGGAAATGGCACCACGGCGCGCCGTCGGCCTCGTCCTCGAGAGTGGCGCGTTCCGGCCCGTCGCCGACGACGATGCATTCGGCGTTGACGCCGTCGACGCGCAGCGTCGCCACCGCGCGGATCAAATCCTCGACCCGCTTGCCGGCGAGCAGCCGGCCGACGAAGGTGAAGACCACGGCGTCCGGCGCGATGCCCCATTGCCGCCGCAACGCGGTCCGGTCCAACGCCTGCGCTTGCGCGTGAAACGCGATCTCCTCGTCGAGGTCGATGGTGTTGTTCAGAACGCGGATGCGGTCGCGGGACATGCCGGCGCGCTCGACGGAGGCAACGCCGGAATCGGTGTAGGCGAGATAGCCCGAGGCCGAGCGCACCAGGAACCGCTTCGCGGCGTTGACCGCGCGGGTGAACGCGCGCCCGAACGGCCCGCGCTCCTGGTCCCAAAAATCCTGGCCGGTACCGAAGCCCCAGAACAGAACCGGCTTGCCCATGAACCGGAACCAATAGAGTAGCACGAGATTCATGAAATACTTGACCTCGTGACCGATCACCAACGCGTCGTAGCCGCCGAACGCGATGCGCCAGAACACGGGCTGATAAACGAGGCTTCGCCCCGCGATATGGAAGAACCGGTTGCGCACGAATTCGCTCTTGAACGCGAACGGCGGCTTGGCCGCGACCACGCCGCTGCCCGGCGCCGACTCGCCGTGGAACACGACATACTCGCGCGAGCGGACCGCCCCCAGACGGCGGAAGAACGCCTCGCGGTAGTTGGGCACGCAGCCCTGATGCAGAATGGCGATGCGGGGAATAGTGTTCATCTCAATAGCTCAGCCGGAATTGGCGCTGAAACAATTCGAGATTGACCAAAATCCAGATCAACTTCTCGTTATTCTGGCGGCCGCTCTCGTGTTCGGACAAGGTGCGGTCGATGGTGGCGCGATCGCACAGCGTGCGCGCCAACGAGCCGGGCGCGTCGATCAGCTCGCGCACGAAGCCGCGCATTGGGCCGCGGAACCATTCGTTGATCGGCACGCGGAAACCGACCTTGGGGCGCTCCAGCACGATATGCGGCAGGATGCTGCGCATGGCGCGGCGCAGGATGACTTTCTGCGTCAGCCCGCGGATGCGCCATTTGTCCGGCAGCCGCGCCATCAGCCGCGCCAGGTCGATGTCCATGAACGGCATGCGCGCCTCGATCGACGCCGCCATGGTGATGCGGTCGCCGCGCTCCAACAAATTATCCGGCAGCCACGAAGTCTGGTCGAAATAGAGCACGCGCTCCAAGGCCGAACGGCGCCCGTCGACCCGGAACGGTTCCGGATCGACGGGCCGGCGCTCGCCTACCCCCGCCAAAAATTGATCGCGCTCGGAATAGGTGAGCGCGCCCATCCAGCGCGCCATGCGCTCGGCGGGATCGCGCAGCGCGATCGACGCCGCCAGAATCTTGATGCGGCGGAAACGGTACGGCAGCGCGTTGATGAGCGGGGCCACGACGCCGTCATGCGCGCGCTCCGGCACCAGCCGTTGATAGATCGCGGCGAAGCGCTCGGCCGAATGTTTCGGATAGCCGCCGAGCAATTCGTCGGAACCCTCGCCGGTCAGCACCATCTTCACGCTCTTCGCCGCCTCGCGCGAGATCAGATAGATCGGGATGTTGGAGGCCTCGGCCACCGGCGCGTCCTGATGATCGATCAACGTCGGCAAGTGTTGCATCAGATCGTCGGCGGCGATGGTGAGCGCGGTATGGTTGGTATGGAACTGCTTCGCGATCATCGCGGCATAGGGCAGTTCCGAATAGCGCGCCTCGCGGAAGCCGACGGAGAAGGTGTTGATCGGCTGCGCGGAATGCCGGCTCATCAGCGCGACGATCGCCGAACTGTCGAGCCCGCCCGACAGGAACGCGCCGAACGGCACGTCCGAGACCATGCGGATGCGCACCGCCTCGTCGAGCTTGGCCGCGAACGCGGCGACCGGATCGTCGATATGCTCGAGCTCCGGCGCGTCGCCGTAAGGCGGATGATAAAACGCGGTCTCGGTGAGGTGGCCATTCTCCCAAACCGCGTAGGAGCCGGGCATCAGCTTGCGGATGCCCGCGAACAGCGTGTGCGGCGCCGGCACGTAGCGATAGACGAAATAATCGACGAGAGAGGCGCGGTCGAGCGCGGGGGCGGCACCGCCGAACGCAAGGATCGCCTTGATCTCGGAGCCGAACAGGACGCGGCCGCCGCTTTCCCGGATGAACAGCGGCTTCTTGCCGAAATGGTCGCGCGCCAGCATCAGGCGTTGGCGCTTGTCGTCCCACAGCGCGAACACGAACATGCCGCGGAAGCGCGCGACGCACCGAGGGCCCCACTCGACATAGGCGGTGAGCAGAACCTCGGTGTCGGAGCTGGTGCGGAAGCGATGGCCCTTGCCCTCGAGCTCGCGGCGCAGTTCCAGGAAATTGTAGATTTCGCCGTTGAACACCAGCGTGACGCCGGCCGATTGGTGCGTGATCGGCTGATCGCCGGTGGTGAGGTCGATAATCGCCAAGCGGCGATGACCGAGGCCGATCGTGTATTTACCGTCCGCGCTGCTTTGGACGAAGAAGCCTTCCCCGTCGGGGCCGCGATGGCGGATACGGTCGGTCATCGCCTTGAGGCATTGACCCGCATCGCGCGGCTGACCCGGCAGAATAAATCCCGCGACGCCGCACATGCTATTCAGCCGCCTCGACGGGAGCAGAACCTCCCCCCGTCAGGGGGCGCAAAGACGGTTCATCAACTTTGCCGTCATTCCCGCGAAAGCGGGAATCCAGGGCAAGCGACGTGCGTTGATTCTCGGGTCCCTGCTTTCTCAGGGACGACGGATGGGGTGGCGGCCTTCCCGCGGCGCGCGAACGCCTTGTCGTAGGCGGCAAGCAACGGCGGGATCGAAAATTCCCAGGCCAGCTTGGTGCGCAGCCGCTCCATGCCGAATTCGTGCATTTGCTGCCGGCGCTTCGGATCGCCGATCAGGCGCAGGACGCCGCGCGCGAGCGCGGTCTCGTCGTTGGGCTCGACGTATAGCGCGGCGGCATCGGCGGAGACCCGCGCCTCCTTCAAATCGTAGCAGACGACCGGAAGGCCGAAATACATGTACTCGATGATCTTGTTCATCGTGCTCTGGTTCGACCAGTCGTTTTTCGGATCGGGATCGATGGCGATGTCGGCCGAGGACAGGATGCGGCACAGATCCTCGTCGCTGACGCGGCCGGCGAATGTGCAGTAACCGGCGACGCCCTGGTCGGCTGCAAATTGCTTGATTGCCGGCTGGTGCGGTCCGCCGCCGACAAACACGGCGTGGAAATCGCGGAAACCGAGCGGGCCGGCGAGATGCTTGACCGCGCGCACCATGTGGTCGACGCCGTCCTGCTCGCAGAATCTCGCCGAGATAAACGAATAGGAAGCGCGCACCCTTGCGCCACGCGGGATCGGGCTCGTAAATCTTAAAGCGGTCCAGGCTCGGGCCGGAGCGCACGACATAGACGTCGTCGGGGCACTTGCCGCCCCGGCGCACCGCGATCTCCTTGTGGCTCTCGTTGGTGGTGATAACCAAATCGGCCTCGCGGAAAGTCATGCGTTCCAGCCACAGAAGCGCGCGCGAGACCAGCCCGCCGGCGTTACCGCCGAACTTCACCGCGTACATTTCGGGCGACAAATCGTGGTGATCGAAGACGAAGCGCTTGCCGAACAGGTGCCAGAACATGGCCAAGGGCCAGTAGGTCTCGGGCGGATTGCAGACATGCAGCACGTCGAAGCCGCGGCCCAAAGCGACGCGCACCGATAGAAGCGCGGTCGCGATGAAGCACCACAGGAACTCGGCAACGAACGACAGTTTCGTGGTGCCGAAATCGGGCAGCGGATAGCGATGAATCGCGACGCCTTCGAGGATCTCGTGGCCGCGATTGAAGCCCTTCATCTTGGGGGAGATGACGCTGACGGCATGACCGGCGCGGGCCAGCGTGGTCGCCTCCAGCCACACCCGCCGGTCGAACGGCACCGGCAGATTCTGCACCACGATTAGCACCCGGCGTTGATAATCCGGTTCAACAGGGCGACCCGACTTCATGACGCGCGACTCGGCCTCCTATTTATGCTTTGCAAGAAAAGCATTGTGCCGTATATAGATACGGGGCAACCTTCGAGCTACTATGGAAGGTATGCTGGGCATTAGGGGCGACACGGGTGGTCTTTTCATCTGGTCCGACAAAAATCCGCGGAAAAGTTAAAAAATTGCGCCATTCCCATCGTACCAATCAATCATTAACAAACTCGAACCGTGGGGGACCTGGGCCTCTGATTAGCGTCGTGGCGAGTTGTCTGTTGGCGCTGCTGGCGGCCTGCGCCGACCGACCGGACGCCGAGCCCTACCCGCCGAAGGCGGCTTATCTGCCGCCGCCGGCGTATCGGGTGCAGCCGGGCGACACGCTCGACGTCAAGTTTCTCTACACGCCAGAACTTAACGAAGAACAGACGGTTCAGCTCGACGGCCACGTGTCGTTCGAATACGCGCCTGACTTGCATGTCGGCGGACGGACCTTACCTGAGGCAAGGCACCTGGTGATGGCGGCGTATAGCAACACCTTGCACGATCCGGCGGTCGAAGTGGCGGTGAAGGGGCCGATGCAGTGGAAGGTCTATGTCGTCGGCGAGGTCGCCACGCCGGGCGAATACATCACCACCGGGGCTCCCTTGTCGCTGACCCAGGCGATCGCCCGCGCCGGCGGCGTGAAGGAGTCGGCGGATACCGACAATGTCGTGTTGCTGCGACGCGACGGTAACGTCGAACGTGCCTACGATCTCAGTTTCAGGAACGCGGTCAACCATTTTGGCGACACCGCCGATATTCAGCTCGCGGACCATGACGTCCTGTTCGTGCCCCGCACCGACGTGGCCCAGGCGGGGGTGAACTGGCGGCAATATGTGATGCAGTTCATACCGCCCAATCTTAGCCTGGTGCTCGGCTCCGCCGGCGCGACGATTCCCTAATCCATGCGCGCCCTCGCTCAATCGGGACGCCGCCCATGATCGTCGAAGTGACGCCGCGGAGCCTGCTCAACGTGTTGTTTCGTCACCGCGTCAAGTTCATCGCGGCGGTCGTCACGTGTCTGTTCCTGGCGGCGGCCTATTGCCTATTGGCGACGCCCAAATATCGCAGCTCGGCTGAATTGCTGGTTCGCTTCGGGTCCGGGCAACAGCAGACGCGGCTTGCCGGCGGGGTCACCCCCGAAATCTCGGCGCAGCAGCAGGAACGCAAGGAAATTGTCAATTCGCAGATCGCGCTGCTGTACAGCCACGATCTGCTGGCCGAGGTGCTGCGCACCGTCGGCGCGGCGCGCATCTACCCGAACCTCACGGCCGACAACCCGGGGGAGCTTGAGAACAAGGCGATCGACGCACTTAGCCGCGACCTCGGGGCCGAGGGCGGCAAGGATTCGGACGTCATCGACTTGTCGCTGCTCAACGCCGATCCAACTGTGGCGGCCGAGGTATTGCACGTGGTGATCGACAAGTTCCAGAAGCGCCAAGCCTCGGTCTATCAATCGCAGCAATTGCCCTTCTTGCAGGACCAGCTGCAACAAGCGCGCGCCGCGCTGACGGCGTCGCGCAACGCGGTCGAGACGTTCAAGACCAGTTCCGGTATTTCGTCCCTGGACGAGGAACGTTCCCTGATCTTGCGTCAGCGGTCGGAGACGCGTGAAAAGTTGGTGCAGCAGATCAGCGCGGAGCAAGAAGCCGAGCAGCGCTACGAGCGCATCGAGGAAGCGCTCAAGAAATTGCCTTATGAAATCACGCTGGCAAACGAAGCCGACCGTTTCAAGCCGGTGGATGACGCGCGCGAGCGGCTGGGCGAGCTGCGTCAACGCGAATACGATATGTCGCTCAACTACAAGGACACGAGCGTGCCAATTCAGAATCTGCGCAAGCAGATCGGATTCGCGGAAGACGAATTGACGCGCTTGTCGAAGCAGGGCGTTGCCCGGCTCAGGACCGGCCCCAATCCTGTCTATCAAGACCTGCAGAAGGCGGCGTTGACGGCTGCGGGCGACGAGGCAGCGGCGGCCGGCGCCCGCAAGCCGCTTGAAGCGGAATTGGAGCGGCTCGAGGCTCGGCTCGACGAGCTCGGGACAAAGACCGGAAAGCTCAACGAGCTCGAGCTGCAGCAACAGGTCGACGAAGAGAATTTCCGCAACTATCTGCAAGGGGTCGAAAGCGCGCGCCTGACTAACGATCTCAACCGCGAAGGCATTACGAGCGTGGCGATCGTCCAGGAACCGACTATCCCGCTCAAGATCGCTCAGCCACACATCCCGACAATCATGTTGATCGCGTTGGTTCTCGGCGTCGCTCATGGTATCGCGGTCAGTTTCTTCGCGGAGATGACGGACGAAGCCTTCAGCATGCCGAACCAGATTAAATCGGTCATCGGTGTTCCGGTTCTGGCGACCTTCCCGCAGACATCGTCCGCCGGCCGCCGATTATGATCTGAGTGGCGCAGGCGGCCGCTGACCGTGCGACATATCCTGTCGATCCTGACATTGGTGTTAGCCGCGGGTGTCGCGATACCCGCCGACGCCCAGGTGATTCCCGATCCCGCCGCCGGCAGACCGCTCTATATTCGCGACCGAAACGGCAAAATCGTCGAACGGCTGCAGCCGGACGGCAATCAATATGATGTTTACGATAGCCAACGCCAGTTAACACCGATCGGCCACGCCAGGCTGCTTGGCCGCCGCATGGTGATATACGATATGCAAGACAATATCGTCGCTACCATGCGGGCCGAACTGCTGCCGCCTGAACTCCCCGTTATCGGTCATTACCGTTGTGCGCGACGCCCAAGGCCATCCGATTGGGCTGCTGGAGCGGCATTGACCGGTTACTGCTAAGAACTCGTTAACTCGCCACCGTTACAGTCCGCCCGAGCAATTGATTTGGTTCGGGAAAGTCCGTGGCGCAGATCCAAAAACTTCGCGGCGATACCGTCGATCTCGGCCATGAACGGCGTGCGCCTGCCGAAAGCACGATTGCGCCCACGCCGATGGATCTTGGCGCCAGTGTCGTCGTCCAGGATTATCCGCCGGCCGCGGTAACCGTACTCTTCTCGGTCGAGGGGATCGGGATATTCGCGCTGGGATCGGTCACCGCCGCGGCGTTTGGCATCGGCGGCGGCGAACCATTGTTTGGCACGCATCAACTCATTTTCCTCGCGGCTGCCATTCTGTTTCCCGTCATCGCCAGCCTGAACGGCAGTTCCATCGGCCGCGTGCGCGGCATCGCGGCGCTTTGGGGCATGCGTCTGATCTCGCCGCTTATGGCGGCGCAGGTGGCGGCGGTGGCTCTGTTCGCGATCCTCTACCCATCCGGGACCGTGGCGCCTTCCGTGCCGGCCTTGTTGGATTGGTTCGCGGTCTGGTTCGCCACAAGCTATGCCGTCTCCGGCGTTCTCAACAGCGGGCTCGAGTTGCTGGTTCGCAACCGCGAGCGACAGGGCAAGCTGGTCCGCCGCGCTGTCGTCTACGGCGGCGGTCCGCACGGTCAGCGATTTATCGAGGCACTGACGCGCCAAGCCAATCCGTTGCTGAAGGTGGAAGCGTTCTTCGACGAACGTGCAACGTCGGTCGGCAACGAGATCGGCGATATTCCCTTCAGTGGCGGCGCCGACGAATTGATCGCCTACGTGCAACGCAACGCAATCGACGAAATTTTCGTAGCCCTGCCCTGGTCCGCCGACCGGCGCATTCTCGACATTTTGCGAAAGTTCCGGCCGCTGCCGGCATCGGTACGGCTGGCGCCGGAATCGGCGTTGTTGCATCCGGCCTTGATCGGACGCGAAACGGTCGGCGCCGTGCTCGCGCCGGTCATCCGCAACACACCGCTGTCGCCATGGGGGCAGTTCCTCAAGAGCATGCTCGACCGCGTTGTCGCCGGCGCCGCGCTGATCTGGCTGTCGCCGCTGCTGGCGGCCATCGCCGTCGCGGTAAAGCTCAGCAGCCGCGGCCCGGTCTTTTTTCGGCAAAATCGGCTCGGCTTCAACAATCTGCCGTTCTCCGTCTACAAGTTCCGTAGCATGCGCGTCGCCGCCAGCACCGATGCAACGTTGAAACAGGCGACACGCAAGGATTCCCGGGTCACTCGGGTTGGGGCCTTCTTGCGGAAATCGAGCCTCGACGAACTGCCGCAACTTCTCAATGTTTTGCGCGGCGACATGTCGCTAGTCGGGCCGCGACCGCATCCGATGTGGCGTAAAGCCGGCGATCTGTGGGAGCAAGGCGGCAACGAGCCGCTCGAGGCGATCATCCACGAATACGCGGCGCGCCATCGCGTCAAGCCCGGCATCACCGGTTGGGCCCAAATCTCCGGTTACCGCGGCGAAACCGCGACGTTCGACCGGATGCTAAAGCGCGTGGAACTTGACATCTACTACATCGATCACTGGTCCTTGTGGTTCGACGTCAAGATCATTTTGCGCACCTTCTTCGCGCTATTCCGATCGCAAGACGTCTACTAGAGGACCTCGCCATCGTGATCGCGCTTCGACCCCGAACGCTCGCGGCGATGGCCGTTGCCGGCACGTTGATCCTCTCCGCCCCGCTCGGCGCGGCAACATCCGATTTGTGTTCCACGCCGCCGCCCGAAAACCAACGCTTTCGCCCGCTGACCGAAGCGCCGCCGCATCCGTGGGACGCCGCCAGCGTTCGGCCCGACCATCCCCGCCTTTTTTTCGATGCCGAACATTTGCGCCGCTTCCGCGCGCATTGGACCGATCCGGCCTATGCCTCCGTCGTGCGCGAATACGAATACGATACGGGCCTCGACCCGGTGAGACAGGCACTGCGCGGGCTCGCGATCAACGACCAAGCGGCATGCCGGCTCGCGGCTCGCACCGTGCTAGCCGAGGGTTGGCATCCGAAATTGAATCTGTCGAGCGGCCCGCCGGGCGGCGCCGACTGGAAACTGTTCGGCCCGCCGGATTATGTTTATGGCGACGCCGAACCGCTGGTGTTCGATTGGTGCTATTCCGCCCTAACGCCGGAGCTGAAGGCGGGCTTGATCGCCAAAATCGACGCACGGAACCAGATGCGCGAGGAAGCACTCAACAAGCGCTTCCAATGGCACGAGGCCCATTTCATGGGTCTCCACGCTTATCTCATGGGCGTATTGGCGATCGCCGGCGAGCCCGGTACCGTCGATCGGCTGCAAAAGGCCCAAAATGCGATCCAGAATTGGACCGAGATCGGCAATGAGTTGCACGGCGACGGCAGCTACAAGACCTATACATACCAAGACACGTTTTTGATCGCGCCGGCGATTCTATGGAGCATGGCGACCGGCCGTGACGTAGTGCGGCTCAATCAATTCATCATACACCACGCCGATTTCCTGCTTCGGCGTTTGTCGCAAGACGGCGCGGATTTCGTCGCCGGCCCCGGCGATCAGGCGTCCGACGAGCGCGGCATGATCATTTCGCTGCAAAATCCGTCGGCGCTCGGCCCGCTCATGATCGCCGACTATCTGCACGACGGTTTCGCTCAGTGGCTCGGTCAATTCCTGCTGGAGAAGCAGGGATTCGGCAAGCGATGGGATAATCCGCGATGGCTGGATTTGATTTTTCACGACGATGATTTGACGCCGGTGCCGCCGACGCGCGCGGCGATCCCGCTGGTGCGCTATCTACCGCAGGCCGGCATGGTCGATATGCGTTCCGCCTGGCATATCGGGCAGCCCGATGCCCACGACATTGACGCTTGGTTCTACCTCGGTCCTGTGACGGAACATGCCGAGACCGACGCCGGGCATTTCACGTTGTGGCGCGGCAACGACGATTTGATCACGGAAGGCGCAAACTATCTTTCGCGTCCGACCCGCTACCATCTGTTGTGGAGCGCTCTGTCGCTCGCCCGCAACACCGACATATTCTCGCCGGCTGGCAGCAGCGCGCCCGACGTCGACGGCGGGGAGTTGCCCGTGCCGACGTCGATCTATGATGACGGCAGGCTGTTTGGAGATATCGGCGGCGAACGGTTGGTGACAAGCCAAGACGCGGCGACGCGGTCGCGGGTTGCCAGCCTGTCGGCGCAGGCTTATCCGGTCGCCAATCGCGTCGTGTGGTATCCGGAGTATGCCGGCTATCTCGGCCGAATTTTCGATTTCGCCGACGACGGCGCGGTCGCTTACGCCTCCGGCGACGCCACCGCCGCCTACGACCCGCGACATGTCTTATCGTTTCAGCGGAGCGTCATCGACATTAAGCCCGACATATTCATTATCCACGATCGTTTCCGTCTGCGCGATGTCGATCGCGTCCGCATGCTTTTCCACACCCGCAACCGTCCGGAGTTCGGACAACCTACACGTCGTAAGGGGCACCTCCGAGGCCGGAATCCTGGAAGGCAGCAGTAACCGCGTGACCATTACGCGCGGGCAAAGCCAGGCGACGATCCAAGTGCTCCGGCCCGCGGATGTGACGATCCGGCTGGTCGGTGGTTCGGGATACGAGAATTATCGCGATGGCACAAACATCGATGCCGCGAGCAGCGCCGCCGATTGGCTCACGAAGCAGCCGGATTTCCCGGCGCGCATCGCGCGCGTTTCAGGGACCTGGCGCATCGAAATCGAAAGTACGCCGACGATCGCTAACGGCGACATGATCGTGGCGATCAGCGTCGGACCGCGAGGCGCCGCGGCACCCATCGTGAGCCTAACCGCGAATGGTCAGCGCAATCGTATTGAGTTGCATCGCGACGGCAGAACCGTCGCAGTGAACCTACCCGATGACACGGAGCGAGATCGTGACATCGCTGTATGCCACACCGATTGAGCCGCGCGTGACCTATCGCGACAAGCAGGTCCTGGCATGGCCGCGCAACCTCCGGCTCAATCCGATGCCGGGAATGGTTCACGACGGACTCGAGCGCAACTTCGGTTGGCGTGTCGCGCGCTTCAGCTATTGGCGGGCGTTGATCGAACGCTACGCCATCTTGCATGTCAGCTTTCCCAATGACGTTTTCCGGAACCGTTCGAAGGCCGTCACCCTCGCCCGTTGCGTGCTTTCGCTGGCCGCGATCCGCTTCGCAAAGTTGCTGGGACGGCGCATGGTTTGGACGGTCCACAATCTGGCCGATCACGAGGGATACCACACGCGGCTCGAACTCGATTTCATGGACCGCTATACTCGCATGGTGGACCTGACCGTCCATTTGAGCGAAGCTGGCCGCGAGATCGCGCTCGCTCGCTATCCGCGGCTCTCGGGCAAGCCCGCCGTCGTCATCCCTCACCCGCACTATGGCCGGGCGGCGGACACCAACCTGTCACGAGAAGCAGCCCTGACCGCGCTTGGCCTGCCTGCCGATTCTCCGCTGATCCTCGCTTTCGGAGTGGTGCGGCGATACAAGAACCTGCTGAAGCTGATCCGGGCCTTCAACGATTTGCCAGCGAATAGCCGGCTTCTAATTGCAGGCTTTCCGCTGGACGCGAAGATCGCCGCTACCATGCAACGCGTTGCCGCTAACGGGCGCGTCATCTTCATGTTGCGACGTCTTGACGAAGCCGAGGTCGCCGCTTTGTTCAGCGCGGCGACTTTGGCGGTGGCCCCGTATCTCGACATCCTCAACTCCGGCTCTGCCTTTATGAGTTTTACTCAAGGCCGGCCGATCCTGGTGCCGGACCGCGGCGCGATGAGCGAATTGCAACGCGATATCGGACCGGATTGGGTCAAGCTGTTTGAAGCGCCGCTGACGCCGCTCGTCCTCGCCGACGCATTGCATTGGGCCCGTGCTCCCCGAGACCCGATGCCGGATCTCAGGGCCTTTGCGCCAGACCAAGTCGCGGCCGCCTACAACCGCGCTTTCGACAATCTCATTTGACCGTTGCGGTATAGACGCCATCCCAATCCGGCGGCGGCGGTGTTGCTTCGAACTCGCGAATGCGATGTTCGTAGAGGGCATAGAACGGCATCATCAATTCCGGTGCCTCCGCGCGGCATGCATGGAGATGAGCGCGCGCGGACGACCATTTCTGTGCACGATAGGCCGACAACATCGCTTCGTGACTCGTCTTGAGCGCTCCAAACGCAGGGTTGGCCGCGACCGCTTCGTCGCCAACCAAGGTAAGTATGCGCACCGGACGGGTCTTGCCCTTGACCAAAATGAGGTCGAGTTCGAGAAAGGCCAAATGCGGACAGCCTTCGGCCGTCTGCTCGCCGATCACGATGTCTACGCCATACGTCTTGGACTGCCCTTCCAGGCGGGAACACACGTTCACCTCGTCGCCGAGTACGGAATAGTTGAGACGTTGCGGCGTGCCCATGTTGCCGACGCAGCATTCGCCGGTGTTGACGCCAATGCCGATCCGTACCGGCGTGAAAGGGCGCGACGCGGCCTCCGCCTCCGCCCGCAACGTGGCGTTGAACCGCACCAGCTCGGAGCGCATCGCGAGCGCGGCGCGGCACCCGTGCTCGGGATGCGCCGGATCGTCGACCGGTGCGTTCCAGAACGCCATGATCGCGTCACCCATGTATTTGTCGATGGTGCCGCCAGCCGCGAGAATGGCGTCGCTCATCGGCGTCATGAACCGGTTGACGAAATGCGTGAGCTCCTGCGCGTCGAACCGCTCGGATATGGTGGTGAAGCTGCGGATATCGCTGAACATCAACGTCAGGGTGCGCATTTCGCCGCCGAGCTTGAGCATGCTCGGGTCATGCGACAGCCGTTTCACCAGCTGCGGATTCAGGTAGCGCGAAAAGGCCGATTGGATGAATTCACGCTGGCGGCGTGCCCGACGGCCGGTGATGGCGTCGGTACCCCACAACGCCAGCAGGAACGCGATGCTCGGTTCCAACAGCGGCGCCATGACCCCGGTAAAATAGGTGGCGGCGAACCCTGCTATCCACAATACCAGCAACGTGGCCGCGCCGAGCGCCAGATAGAACACCAGGCCGCGATGCAGCAGTCCGAAACCCGCGCCGATGGCGGCCATGAGCAAAACCAGCGCGATCTCCGACAACAGATCGAACCGCGGCGAATGGCGGCCCGCCAGCAACTGCGCGACTTCGTCGGCATGAATCTGTACGCCCGGCCATTGGCCGCGCAGGCCCGGGTAGACCGTGGCGAACGGCGTGCGGTGTCGGTCGGTCAGGCTCACGATTTCACCGATCAACACGATCTTGCCCGCAAACCAGGCGGCCGGCAGCACGGGCACGACGTGCGCGGGATAAATCTTGAAAGGCGGCGTCACGCTATCCGGCCGGCCATGCCATACAATTTCCTCAGCGACCGGCGGCGTTTTGACTCCTGCGCGCGCGGCCAGGGCGCGAGCGAGCCCGGGCATGTAGTCGCCGTCCGCGCCCTCCGCGCCGGGAAAAATCCAGCGAACCGTACCGTCCACGGGATCGACGGAAAACTCGGCGCGGGCACGCAGCGGCGGCGGGACGAATGCGTTGAGATAGGCAAGTTGCGCTGAATCCACGACCTGGCGATTGTCGCTATAGGAGACTTCGAGCGGCGTCTTGAGTCGCGCCATCGTGTCCTTAAGCAAATCGTCCTTTGCCGATTTGGTCGGTTGATCGAACATGCACATCGAGACCGATGGCCGCCGGTTTCTTGGCATCAAGTCCGGCGAGCAATTTCGACAGGAATTCGCGATCCACCGGCGAACGATACGGAAACAGCTTGAGCGTATCTTCCGTGATCGCGACGATGACGACGTTTGGATCCTGCGGTTCGGGCGGCAGCATCGTCGCGACCCGAATGTCCTGAACGATGCGCTCCAATTGAGATAGGACCGCAACCTTGTGCGCCGCCAATACGGCGGCGCCCGTTACGACAATGCTCACAAGGCCGAAGACAACGATTGTGCGCCACTTGATGGTCATTCAGCGATGACCCGGAAGCCGTTGGGCCTTAGCGGGCAGCCTGCAGCAGCGATTTCACCTGGGATATGCATCCGACCTCGATCATCCAGGCGGCTCGCATCGCGTCGTTGTTTACTGCGGATGGGATCATGAGAAGCTTGACCGTCGCCTCTTTCTTGCCAATTCGGACAACGTAGTTGGCCGCTCGAGCGCAGCGGCACCGTGCCGCCGATCAGCAACCGGTCGGAGCCCGCTTGCCACTCCGCGCGCGCCAACCAACTGCGATCGTAGGGAGCGATCGATACGGTATCGGCGCCGCCGCCGCCAGGTCGCCAAAATACGATGGGATTGTTCTCGGGCAGGCAGCGCGTCCCGTCATGCGTAACATCGACCAGCCAGGGCTGCGGCGGGATCGGGTCGTCGGCGGCACCGCGAACCACACCCAGTTCGGAATTGTCGGCGAGCTCCCGTGTTACCAGGGTCTTCAGTGCACCCCGCACATCGACCGACGAGCCGGATTGTGTCGGCGCCGGCGCGGTGTTCATCGGCCCATGCAATTTGATGATCTCTCCGCTGGGCGAGATCAGCGTCACCACCTGTCCGTCCTTGAGCTCGAGCGGCTTATCGCCATCGATCTCGGCGCCGGGCTTTAGATCGATACCCCGCGCCTCGACGACGACGAGGTTGGCGGCATGGCTGGCCGGCATTCCCGTCGCGAGGACCATGACACATCCAACGATCACGGCGATGATTTGTGGCGTCATCATCGAACCTCCCGCGGTGACAATGCGGATTGCTTGGATATCGCCCCGCCTTGCATGCTCCGGTCGCCGTCCCCCAGCACGGTAAATGCCGCCCAGTAGAACGGGTTTGCCGTCGTCGGCCGCGCGATCAATGCGAGCTGTGATTGCCGCAGAGCTTCGGCCGTGCTCGTACTGCCGCCAAGACGCTGGAACATGCCGACCATCAGGGCGACGGTCGATGCCGATGGCACCTGCCAATGACTTGCGATGAGCGTGCGCGCGCCCGCGAAAAAGAAGGCTTGCGCCACGCCGTCCAGCGCTTCGCCGCCGAACTTCGTGCCGCTTTCGGCGGTGTTGCAGGCGGAGAGCACCACGAGATCGGCATTGAGCCGCAGGCCGGCGATCTCGCTGGCATCGAGCAGACCGTCGTCGGCTTTGTTGGTTGCCGGCACCGCCGGCGGCGACAGCGCCAACGCCGGCTGTGCCTGACAGTTCAATTCACCCGGCAGCAAGCCATGCGTCGCGAAATAGAGCACGCGGAACTGGTCGAGCGGCTCGCGGCGGAACGCCGCTTCGGTCGCGGCTGGCCCCAACAGCAGATCGCCTGGACCCGCGCCGAGCGTTTGCGCGACCTGGCGCAATTCACCCGCGGTTTCCGGCAGCGGCTTCAAGGCGCGCAGCATCGCCGGCGGGATCGGACCATCGCCCGTGCAGTGCGATGCCAGTGCGTCCAGCGCCGTCCGCCCTCTGCCGCTAGCCGTGCCCTGGAAATCGGGGTTGCCGACACCGAGGAACGGCCGCGTGGCGCGCGCGCTGACCGATTGGTCGCGCAGCGTAACGAACGCACGCACCGACGGCACGACACTTTCCGCGACGCGTCGCACCAGCCAGGCGGCGCGGCCGTAATCGCGCGCGCCGCTCGGCGCCTGCGTCACCAGCAGTCCGAGCGGCAAGCTCGCCAGTGCATCGTCGGGCACGACGATCAAGCTGTCGACGTTACTGAGCTGGCTCTCCACCGGCCCAAACAGCGTCCGGTAAAGCCGATAGGCATCGGCAACGTCGAACTCCGCGATCCGGCCTTGGCGGATGTCGAGCGTTCGGCGAATGCTGCGCACGGCGTCAGCGATCTGCGATCGGTCCGATTTGATCGGCCTCGCCACGAAACCCTGCGCCGTCACAAAAATCACCGCAGCATGATCGCGGCCGAACTCGAATTCGACCATCGCTTCTCTCGGCCGCAGCTGCTTCTGCAGCGCCGTCAGGTCCACCGGCTCCGGACTGGCCAAGCGAAAGTACGACGGGAAATCCTTGCGGATTTGCGCTTCGAGCGCGGCGTGGCGCGCATTTTCGCTGTCGACTTCTTGCAGCAGATTGTGCTCGCGGTCGGCGCCTCTCTGCGCCTGCGGCAGCGATCGATTTCATAGGCTAAACTGAGGCGTGCCGTGTCGCGCTTGCGGTCGGAGTCCTGCAAGTCGCGCACCAGCTTTTCGATCGCCGGGTCGCGCGCCGCCAGGCGAGCAGAGGCGCGCGCGATCGTTTGATCCTTCACGCTCGCTGCTTTGTATTGCAACGCCCGAAACAGCATTCCGTCAATTTCGGCGTGGCGGCTTGGAGCCTGCGCTCCCAACTCATTGTCGATCGTGATGAGCGGCGCCAGTTGATCGAACACCAGGAGCGACCGCGTCACGTCGTCTTTCGCAATGATATCGAAAGCAAATTTGAACGCGCGCAACGACTCGTCATAGAGTTTGTCGGCGGCGTAGACCCGACCGATCGCGAGCAACGCCATGGCAGTTGGCGCCGAATCGCCGAACAGGCGTTGATCGAAGATCAACGCGCCGCGAAGACTTTCTTCCGCTTCACGCAGGCGCCCCTCGCGTGCCAGGACGTCGCCGAGCGTCATCAAGACGTCCGGCCCCCACCACGGCGGCAAATCGGGTTCCTCGGTGATAATGCCAAGCGCCTCCTTGCCGGCCGCCTCGGCGTAAGCCAGATCGTTCATCCGCCAAGCCATCGCGGCGGCGAGATTGAGGGTGTGGGCAAGCTCGCCTCTGAGTGCGTTGCGCGCCTCGTTCCCGCCATTCAATTGCTCGATATCGGGCGTCCTGGAAGCGATCATGTCGCGCCACATCGCGACGGCGCTCTGAGCGTAGCGGAGCGCGTCGGCGTACTGGTCGCGGTTGGCCGCGTCGAATCCGAGATAGACGAAGCCGCGGGCGCGATAGATCGGGCTGTCGGCGGCTTGAATGATGGGGTCGGCCCGGCGGAACAAACCGGCAGCTTCTTCAAAGCGGCCCTGATTGCTCACAACCAATCCAAGATTGAGAAGCGTGGTGGCGACGCCGATGGTCTCGGGACCGAACGCGCGTTCCTGAATGTCGAGCGCCTCGCGATAGGCCTTTTCCGCCGCAGGATAGTTCATGCGGCTGCTGTAAAGGCGTGCTTGTTCAACCAAATCGCCATAGCGGTTGAACGAGGCACCGCTGGCGATTGTCAATTTGTTGTCAAATGCCGCCTCGAGATCGCGCCGTGCTTCTTCGGTGCCGCCGAACGCCAAACCGCCGGAGGACGCGCGATAACCTGCCTGTTCCACCATCTCGGCTTCAAGCGCGGGCAGCAGCGACGGCAAACCGTCGGCCTGCATGAGGAAACGGCCGATGCTTGTCACCACGTGAATTTGCGGCCAGTCCCCGTCGATCAGCGCACAAGCCTGGACCAGAAGATCGAGACCGTCGGCCGTCTTGGTCCACTTGCCGGCGCGGCACATCATGCGCGCCGCGACGTCACGGCCAGCCGGTGTTTCCGCGGCGGCCCGCTCGAGGGCTGCGTGACGGGCCGCGGCATCGGCGGGCAGCGTTAGCGGGAGGGCGATGGCGGAGACGGAACCGCTCGGTCGGCCGCTTTCGCCGCATAGGAGATAGGCCGGCGCGGGCGAAGAGGGATCCGGGGCGATGTCGTTTCGAGGGGTCGCCCGGCAGACCTCTCCGTTCAAATCACGCAGAGCGACCGGCGTCGCGCTTTCGGCCAACGCCGCTCCGTTCCAGAGCGCAATCAGGGCGCCAATCGCGATGATGCCAGCCAGCCTTACCATAGGGCACTGTTTCCCGACAGCGAGTAGCCGAACGAAATACCCGGCACACCACTACGTGGCATCGTCGGTGTCAACATACGGTTAAGATAAGCGCCGAGCGGCTGGACGACCTGCGGACGCTCAGCCTGAGCATTCGTCGCCGGCTTGATTGGCGAGGGGTTGGCGTAAGCGATGATGATTGTATCTGAACCGCCCGAGCCGCTCGAAGCAGTGAGGTCGGTCGGCGTTGTTGGGCTGATCGCGACAAACATCGTGGCGCCGCTATCGAGTCCCGAGGAAGTCGACGATGCCGTGTCCGCCGTTGTACTCGTGAAATCGGTTTGCGCCGCGGAATTATTCTGAACCACGGTCGGTGCCGGGTTGTACTGGGTGTTGTTGTTCTGCGTGTTTTGGTTTTGCTGATAATTCTGATTTTGCACGGTCGTGTTGGTTTGCGCCGCCGGAACCGTATTCGTCGGTGGCGTCGGCGTCAGAACCGTGCCGTCGGCCGCGCCGTTCATCGTGAAGGGTCCCGAACCCTCTTGCGTAACGGACACGAACTGTGCCGCATTGCCGCCGCTTTGGCCGTTGACGGTACCGGTCATTGCCGAACTTCCCGCGGTGATCGTGAGATCGTCACCTGTAGCGAGATTGACCGCACCGTTCACCGGCCCCGTTCCGGCATTGGCGATCAGATTGCCGGTGTTGGCGTCCTTACTCACGGGATCGATGGTGATCGAGCTGCCAATCAACGTCAGCGGCGCGTCGAAGGTAAAGTCGCTGGTGGTGATCGCGCCGGTGGCATGCGGAGCCACGTTCGACCCGATCGTCACCATGATGGGCGAGCCGCTCGCGAGATAGCCCAGTTTGTTCCCGTGAGGTTGAAGGTCGCGGGCGTGGCTTGCGCCAAGGTGACGGGATCCCTGCGGTAAACGGATAGAGCGTGCGAGGACCGGTGCCGCTCCAGGCGTCGTTGAGCGTGACACTGTCGGTCACGACCGTGATGCTATCGGCGCCGGTGGTTACCGTACCGAAGGTGATTGAGCTGCCGGTCTGCGCCGTCAAAATCGTGTTCGCGCCGATCGTCACCGCGCCATAGCTCTGATTACCGACCGTGGTGACCGAACCCCCGCCGATAACAGTGGTACCGCCATTATCGGCGAGGCTCGCCAACGGCGCGGTTCCGCCGACCGCACCGACAAAGCTGGTAACACCGGAACTTTGAATCGTCAGTCCGAAATCCCCATCCATCGAACTCGCGAATGTCACGGCGCCCGCACCGGCGCTTACCGTAACCGGAGCGGTCAGGGTTATAGGCGGGGCAATACCGACGCCGGTCGCGGTAACATTGGCGCCGAGCGATACATGACGGCATCGATGGTGACGGCGCCGAGGCCGACGGTCCCGCCCAGGGCCGCGCTGATCGCCACGGGATTGGTCCCCGCGATGATCGTAAAGGCCTGCACGCCCGGATTCGTACCGTCGATGGGCGCGGTCACCGTTACCGCGCTGGTCGTCGCCGCCTCATCGAGAGTCCCGCCGGTCCCGCTGATCGTGATCGGCTGATTAACGTTGAGGGAGCCCGTGTACGTGCTGGTGAAGGTGAAGACGCCGCCCATCGTCAGGGCCCGTGATCTGGTTCGAAATCGGTGCTGAACGTCGCGCCGTCAAACAAGTTCAGGCTGGTCGCGACCGGATTTACCGCCATCGAGAGCGTGCCGGTCGTGATACGTCCATTGAAGGTTAGACTGCTGGTCGTGGACTGGTCGGCAATCGACGTCGCGCTGAACGCGCCGCCGACCACGATGTCGGGCGCATTCAATTGGACGGCGCCGAGCGGCGCAGTGCCTCCGACCACGCCGCTAAAGGCGATGGCGCCGCCGGTCGCGATGCCGAGATCGTGACCGCCGTCGAGCGACGAAGCGAACGTGATCGCGCCAGTGCCCGTGCCGGTCAGTGTGGTATCCGTGCTCAGCGTCACCGCGCCGCCATAGGTCTGGTGCCGCTCGTCGTCACCGAGCCGCCGTTCAAGTCCGCCGTTCCCGTCACGTCGAGGCTCGCGATGTTGACCGCGCCCTCGAACACGCTGCTCCCCCCCACTGTCAGCCCGTGCGCCCCGCCGACCGTCGAGTAAAGGTCACAATCGTCCCGGTCAATCGCTGTCCGTGCCCAAGGTCACCGCACCGCCATACCCCTGGGTACCGCTCGTCGTGACCGCGCCGCCATTCAGATTTGTCGTGCCGCCCGCCTCGGTCGACAGGCTCTGGGCATAGACGGCGTCGGGAACCGTGGTAGTGCTGATGCTGTTCAACGCCAACGTTCCGAGCGGCGTGCCTACCGTTCCAACTGTGCTGTCGACGGTGATCGTGCCCGTGCCGGCCGTGACGGTGAGGTTATGGGTCGAGGCAGACGTGTCATCGACCGCGCCGGGAATTCACGGCAGCGCCTGTCGACGTGCCGGCATTGGTCGCGATTACCACATTGTCATAGAGATACATCGGGCCCGTTAGCGTGATCGCGCCTCCCGCGGTTGCAATGCTGCCGTGGAGGTCGATCGCGCCGGCACTAGCCGCGAAGGCGCCGAGCGGGTTGTTTTGACCGATTCCGCACTGCAACCGAAATCGCGGCATTGCCCGCGTTCAAGGTCAGGCTGTCGCTGCCGGCGGCGTTCCAATCGTCCACCGGACCGTTGAGATTGATGTTTGCGCCCGTCGCGCCGTTCGTGTTGGTGGCGATGATAAAATTATCCCATACGGTGGTCACCCCGTTGACGGTGACCGGTCCGCCCTCGGTGCCGATGGACATCGGATTGTTCAAAC
Organism: uncultured Alphaproteobacteria bacterium; assembly: GCA_963729845.1. Classification (GTDB taxonomy): domain Bacteria; phylum Pseudomonadota; class Alphaproteobacteria; order ATCC43930; family CGMCC-115725; genus JAATGI01. Next base: position 168,608 of record CAVSQC010000036.1, on the reverse strand, counting down.
CGAATATACCTGACCGCCGGTCAAGGTAACGCCACCGGACGCCGTCAGGATGTTGTTCGCCAAACCGACATAGGTGCCGCCTTCAAGCAATAGGCTGTAGATCGGCGTTACTACCGACGGTTGCATCCATTTCAACATTGGAGATGCCGGCGTTCATGGTTAGGCCGTGACTCCCTGGTGAACCGGACGCGTCGTCGATCTTGGTACCCGGGAGATGTAGATGCTCGCGCCGCCGGCCGTCCTCCATTCGGTGGTATCGATCGAGACATTCGACTCCAGAACGATGGAACCGCTCGGAACATAGACGGCACCATTCGCCGTCATAATGTTGCCGGACAGGAAAATGTTGCCGCCGGAAAGCGTAACGCCGTTCAGCGCGGTGTTTGCGCCGATATTATTGCCGATTGTAATGGTGGCCCCGATAAGCGTGAGCGATTGGCCGCCGACGGTGCCACCGTTCCTCGAGGCGAAATCGATCGCGCCGCCAGCCAAATTCGCGGACGTGCCGAGCACCACCGCGCCTGTATAAGTCTGCGTCCCCGACGTCGTCACCGTGCCGCCGTTCAAGTCCGCCGTTCCCGTCACGTCGAGGCTCGCGATGTCGACCCCGCCCTCGAACACACCGTTGCCCGTCACCGTCAGCCCGTGCGCCCCGCCGACCGTCGAGCCGAATGTTACCGTCGTCCCGGTCAGGTCGTCGTCGCTGCTCAGCGTCACCGCGCCGCCATAGGTTTGCGCGCCGGTGGTGGTCACAGAACCGCCGTTCAGTCCGCCGTTCCCGTCACGTCGAGGCTCGCGATGTCGACCCCGCCCTCGAACCACCGTTGCCCGTCACCGTCAGCCCGTGCGCCCCGCCGACCGTCGAGCCGAATGTTACCGTCGTCCCGGTCAGGTCGTCGTCGCTGCTCAGCGTCACCGCGCCGCCATAGGTCTGCGCACCGCTCGTCGTCACCGACCCGCCGTTCAGGTCCGCCGTTCCCGTCACGTCGAGGCTCGCGATGTTCACGCCCCCGTCGAATACACCGTTCCCCGTCACCGTCAGCCGATGCGCCCCGCCGACCGTCAATTGAATGTTACCGTCGTCCCGCTCAGGTCGTTGTCCGTGCTCAGCGTCACCGCGCCGCCATAGGTTTGCGCGCCGCTCGTCGTCACCGTGCCGCCGCTCAGGCTACTTGTTCCCGTCACGTCGAGGCTCGCGATGTCGACCCCGCCCTCGAACACACCGTTGCCCGTCACCGTCAGGGCTTGCGGTCCGCCGACCGTCGAGCCGAACGTCACAATCGTCCCGGTCAGGTCGTCGTCGCTGCTCAGCGTCACCGCGCCGCCATAGTTTTCGCACCGCTCGTCGTCACCGACCCGCCGTTCAGGTCCGCCGTTCCCGTCACGTCGAGGCTCGCGATGTTCACGCCCCCGTGAATACACCGTTCCCCGTCACCGTCAGCCCGTGCGCCCCGCCGACCGTCGAATTGAATGTTACCGTCGTCCCGCTCAGGTCGTTGTCCGTGCTCAGCGTCACCGCGCCGCCATAGGTTTGCGCGCCGGTGGTGGTCACAGAACCGCCGTTCAAGTCCGCCGTTCCCGTCACGTCGAGGCTTGTGATGTCGACCGCGCCCTGGAACACGCCGCCGCCCGTCACCGTCAGCGCGTGCGACCCGCCGACTGTCGAGTTAAAGGTCACAATCGTCCCGGTCGTCAGATCGCTGTCCGTGCCCAAGGTCACGGCACCGCCATAGGTCTGGGTGCCGGACGGTGTCACCGTGCCGCCGTTCAGGCCCGCCGTGCCGGTTACGTCGAGGCTCGCGATGTTCACGCCCCCATCGAATACGGCGTTGCCCGTCACCGTCAGGGCTTGCGGTCCGCCGACCGTCGAGCCGAACGTCACAATCGTCCCGGTCAGGTCGTCGTCGCTGCTCAGCGTCACCGCGCCGCCATAGGTCTGCGCACCGCTCGTCGTCACCGTGCCGCCGCTCAAGTCCGCCGTTCCCGTCACGTCGAGGCTCGCGATGTCGACCCCGCCCTCGAACACACCGTTGCCCGTCACCGTCAGCCCATGCGCCCCGCCGACCGTCGAATTGAATGTTACCGTCGTCCCGCTCAGGTCGTTGTCCGTGCTCAGCGTCACCGCGCCGCCATAGGTTTGCGCGCCGGTGGTGGTCACAGAACCGCCGTTCAGATCGATGGTCGAGGCCGTGATCGACACGGCGCTTAGCGCAGTGTCGAAGCCGATGGTGCTGCCGCTATCGATGGCGACGTTGCCGCTGCCGGCGTTCAACGTCAACGAGTAAGCGCCATTGACTGGCGCCGGCACGCTATTCCCGAAGGTGATCGAACCGCCTGCGTTGATCTGGAGGTTGTTGGCGAGCGTCACGGGACCGTTGAAGAATACATCGCCGTTGGCGCCAAAGCTCTGGTCGGTGACGCTCGAGATGCTGGACGGGTAGATATTGCCGGTCTGCGTCGTGATATAGCCGCCTACCGTCACCGATGCGCCGGCCAGCGAGACATAATCGAGCTTCGCCGCGTCGCCTATATCGCCGGCGATTGTGACCGAGCCGAACACGTTGCTCTGTTGAACGTCGCGGACGCGCAGCGCCTCGGCGCCATTTGTGGTTCCTTCGATGGGACCGAGGATTTGGATCGAGGGCGCCGTTGTCGTCGATCCGCCGCCTGTCAGCACGTAAATCGTCGGCCCGCCGCCAAACGCGACGTTCGCGCTATTGTTTTCAAGCTGGACGTACGCGGTGCCTTGGAGCGCCTGGCCGCCCAGGCCACCCTGGATGACGATGTTGCCGCCTTTGCCGGATATGGTGCCGGCGCCGATATTCAGCGTCAGCGTGTCGTTCGGGATGGCCGGCGCGCCAGTCTCGCCGCCAAGAGCGTCTAGCGTGGATTGCGAGCCGGGCGACACGGTCGGCGAATCGCTATTCCCGTAAAACACTACGGCCGCACCGCTCGGCGCCGTCGCCGTCAACGTGATGTTGCCGGAGGCGCCCGCGTCGGCAAGGGTACTGGTTCCGGTCGCGCCGCCTAGCGTGTAGATGCGCGACAGAATGATGCGCTGAGCCTCGATATCGACCGTGCCGCCCTTGCCGCCCTTGCCACTGAGAGAGTCGCCACCCGCCGCGATGATGCCGAGGATGTTGCCGACCTGCGGCGTTGTCGCGGTGACGTTGCCATCGGTCGCGATCAGCGTGACGTTACCGCCGTTGCCGGCGTTCGGGGTGCTGGCGTTCTGAATTGCGGCACCGCCCACCGTCAGAACGCCGTTCGGCAGATTGATAGCGGTACCCTGAACGAAGACGTTGCCGCCGTTGCCCGCGGTGTCGCCGGGATTGAACGTGGAATAGCCGACGGCGGAAATACTATAAGAGCCCTCATCCGCGATCGCGCCCGGGGTCGAACAAGCGACGAAACAACTGACGGCGGGGCCGACCCCCAGCTGATCGCCGACCTGGACGGTACCGCCGGCGACGATAGTGACGTTGCCGCCGTTTCCGCCTTTGCCCGAGCCGCTCGGATCGGCATAGACCTGGTAGCCGACCTCGACATTACCGCCGACATCGATGGTGATGTTGCCGGCTGCGCCGTCGCTGCGATAGGTGCTGACATACGATCCGCCGGCGTTGAGGCTGCCGGTGGCCCCCGCCACACACGTTGCCGACGCGCAGGTCTGACCGTTGCCCTCGACGATGAACGAACCGACGTTGAAGCCGTCGTTGTTGAGATAGGTGTTGCCGCCGATCACCGGATAGAGCGGCGTGTTGATGTCGATGTCGCCCGCGCTCTCGATGACGATGCCCGCCAGCGGCACGCCGGCGCCGATGCCGCTGCACACGTTGTTGCTGCAACCGCCGATATCGATCGGGTTGTTGTAGCCGACTCGGCCGTCGAAGACGATGTCTCCGGCCCCAGCGCTGAGCGTCAGTGTGTGGGAATAAAGCGTCGAATTGTCGAGCGTGCTAGCAAACGTCACCGCAGCGCCCGAAGCCGATTGGCCGCCATCGGTCGTGTCGATTGTCAGGTTCGCCCCGACCATAACCGGGCCGTTCATGGTCACCGGACCGCCGGCGGTGGTGATGCCGGCATTGAGCGCAATTGTGCTTCCGGCGATGGTCACGGCGCCGCCGCCCGCGGTGGCGACCGAATAGTCGAGCGTCACGTTGTTCGCACCGCCGGCGACATTGAGCGCGGCGCCCGATTGCAGTGCGATCGCGTGACCGCTGGTGCTGTAAAGAATGCCGCCACCGATGCCGTTGCTGCCTTCGGCGATCGCCATGGCGGATGTTGCGATGGCGCCGCCATTGGCGACGAGACCGACGACATTGTTGGTTAGCGCGAGCCCCGAGGCGCCGCCGCCGCCGACCGACGTCACAAGATTGGCGTCGCCGGAGGGCAGATAGATGAGGATATCGCCCGTCGTCCCTTGTGCCAGGGGGAAGGTAAACGCACCCGTGCCGTTGGCAGTCACCGATTTCCATCCCGCCGCCATTGAGCAACAGAGCGACGGTGGCGTCATCGGGTGCGGTGCCCGAGACGATTTGGTAATGCCACAGCAGATAGGGATAGGGATAGGTTTGGCCGCTTGCGAGTTCCCAAACCGTACTGTTCGGGGAGAAGGTCCAGCCTAGACCCTGAAGATAGCTCTCGCTCTGCGCTTGGGCCGTGGTTAGTCCGTTGGAACTACCGGCGCTGCTCGATTGTCCCGAGGTTTGCGCGTCCCAAAAAGACAGCGAATTCACCGATCCGCTTTCCTGCACTCCGACCAAACCGCCTTGACTGCACCCGTCGCATTGGATCAGCCCGGTGGAATAGGACGTCGCGATGCTGCCGCCCCTTTGCCAGCCGACCAGCCCGCCAATATAGGTCGCGCGTCCGCTCGGCACGGACGTGACCGCGCCGGTGGCATAGCTGTTGGTGATCGCGCCGCCGTTCTGGACGCCAACCAGGCCCCCTAAATTCGGTTCGGCAGGGCCATTTTCGTTGGTAACGGCGCCAGTGGCGAAGGATTGGTCGATGCTGCCGCTCGACAATGTTCCGACCAGCCCACCCACGCCGTTAAAGACGATATCGCCGTACTCGGTGATCGCGCCGCTGGCATAACTTTGGGTGATCTGACCGTTGGCGTCATTTAACCCCACCAATCCGCCGAGCGAATCCTCGGTGTAATGGGCGTTGTCGACAACCGCGACATTGGCGGAGGAATTGCTGATGGTGCCGCCATTGTTGTAGCCGACTAAGCCGCCGAGAACGGCACTACCGCCACTTCCGGCGGCGCCACTGACCGTGCCTGTCGCGGAAACGTTGCTGATCGTACCCGTGTTCACGCCCGCGAGCGTTCCCGCCGAGACCCCGGTGCCCGTGCTTGTCACGTTGGCCGAGGCGAGCGTGAGATTGCTGATCGTTCCGGCATTGGTCCCGATCAACCCAACAGCCGCGGCGCCGGAATTGATCGTCAGATTCGAGATCGTGTTGCCGAGGCCGTTGAGGGTTCCGGTGAATGCCGTCGTGCTGTCGATTGGCGTCCAATTCGCCGGCGTCGTCGGATCGGTCGCCGCGTTGAGCGGCTTGGCGAGCGCGTAATAGCCGGTAATTGGGGTTCCGTCAGGACTGCCGTTGTTGTTGATCCCCTGCACATCGCTCATGCTGTAGAGCAGCGTGTAACTGTTGCCGTTGATGGCGAGCGATTGTCCGCTCTTCGGCGTGCCGGTGAACTGGACGCTGCCCAGGCCCATCAGGAAGTTGAGCGATCCCGCGGTGTTGGCGCCGCCCATCTGATTGTTGGTGGCCAACACCAGCCCGCCGGCGCCCGTGATGAGGATCGCGGCGTCGATGTTGATGTTGTTGTACGCCGAGAGTTCCAGCGTCGCGCCGCTGCTCCACGTCAGGCCGGACGCCACGGTGATGTCGCCTTGCCCGCCTGGCGTGCTGGTGCCATAACCGCCGCTCGCCATCGTCGACGACGTCGCCAAGGTAACGGACGTGCCGCCGTTGAGAGCCGCGTCGATCGACGTGGCGGCCGCGCTGTCCACGGTCAGATCGTCGGGATCGAGCAGCCAATTGCCGGCGAGGCCGAGCGGCGCGCCGGCATTCACCGTGCCGGTGACGGTGAGCGTGCCGGCGCTCGAGGTTTCGACATAGCCGCCGTTGCCGCCTTGCGGCCCGCCCTTGGCCGAGATCGCGCCGTTGAAGGTCGTGCTGTCCTGCGACCACACCGCGACCATGCCGCCGTTGCCGCTCACGGTCGCGTCGGCCGCGACGGTGGCGCCTTGCGCGATCATCACGATGTCGGCGTTGGGCTCGGGGCCGGCGCCGTGGAAATTGCCGCCGATCAGCACCGTGCCGCCGCCATTCTGACCCGACGCGTTGATCGATGCGGTCGGGCCGAGGGTGACCGCGTTGCCGAGAACCTGGACCGTGCCGCCCTTGGCGCCGGCGCTGTTGCCCTGCGTGCCGATCATGCCGGTGACGTTCACCCCGCCGTTGCCGCCGTCGAGGATGACGGTGCCATTCTTGATCGCGACGCTGTTGGCCTGAATGATGCCGCTGGTGTTGATGACGTTGTCGACGATGGTGCCGGCCGCGCGCGCCGTGATCTGAACCGTGCCGCCGTCCGCCGCGATCGTGCCCGTGTTGGTCACCAGGGCATTCGCCGACGGCGATGTGACCGCGAAGCTCAGCAGATTGTCGCCGTCGAAATCGACCGCGAAGGTCTTGCCGGCGCCGAGCGCGACCGTGCCGAGACGCGCCGTGATGGTGCCCTCGTTGTCGACCGTCGGCGCCGCCAGCACCGTGGCGCCGCCCGGCGTGGCGATCGTGCCCAGATTGACGACGCTCGCGTTCGGGTTCGCCGACGGCGTGCCGAAATTGTAGTTGCCCGAGAGGAACGCCGAATTGCCGATATCGGCGGTGGTCGCCAGCAAGCCCGCGGCGTTGACCGTCGCCGACTTGCCGAACAACACCCCGTTCGGATTGATCAGCCAGACCTGCCCGTTGGCGCTGAGCGAGCCGAGAATGATCGAGGTCTGGTTGCCCAGGACGCGATTGAGCGCGATCGACGTCGAGCTCGGCTGCTGGAAGACGACCGACTGCCCGTTAAGAATTGAAAAAATGTTCCAATTGATGATCGCTTGCGACGTGCTTTGCTTGATCAGAGTTTGCTGCTGGCTCAGCGTCTGGATGATCGCCTGGCCGCTGACCACCGTGCCGCCGGTCGGTCCGGCCCAAGTAGGCGATGTGATGGCGGTGGTCGCGATCAGGACGAACGAAATGGCGCGCGCGCAGCCACGAACCGCGCTCGTTGCATAATCCGCGCAGGCACACCACGCCGGACGGCGAACCGCAACTCAGCCTCCAACTTCCCTTGGGGCGGAAAACACCGCTATTCGGCTTTTGAATCCCCCGGCCCCGCGCGTCAGAATGACGCGACAGCCCCTAAAATACCAATAAAATCCAGGGCGTCGTACCCACAAAGGTAGTTAAAAACGGATCGATCCGTTAAATAGCACCCGCATGGCGTGTTTGCCGTAGTCGCTGGTGGGCACGGCGATAAAGGGGAATGCCGCTTCGATACCGAGCTGGACCCGGTCCTCGACCACCATGCGGCCGCCGAAACCGGCCGATTCCAGGACGTCGGGAGCGATCGTGCCGCTATGGACCCACACTTTGGCGGCATCGTAAAAGCCGTAGAGTTCGGCGTGATTGATCGTCAGGTTGGGACTGTCGATATGCCTCCCGGAAATGTCGAGGTTCCAACGCAGTTCCGCATCGCCTCCGACGCCCATGTCACCGGTGATCGCCGCCGGGTCGTAACCGCGCCCGATCTGCGCGCCGCCAAAGCTGATTTCCTCGCCGACATAGAGGGTGTTGAAGGCGTACTGGCCCGTGCCGGTGAATGCGGCGCTGATTGGCCCGTAAATTTGTTGGATGCGTCGGACGACACCGCTGAGCTTGGTGAAATCCGGCACCGCTCCAAGATGCGATACGTTCAGATCGCCGGCCGGCGATGCGCCGAGTATGTCGAGACCCTGGGTGACGTCGAAGGTTGCCGTGGTCGTGCCGGCGAGAAAGCCGTTCTGTTCGTAAATCAGCGCCAGATCGATCTCGCGCCACTGGTCGTGGTCGGAAATCAAACTTGAGAACTCGCGCAGGATCGCGTTTTGCCACGTGAAGCCGCCGTCGATAGACAATTTGTTCTCCCGCGTCACGATCAGCGGGTAGGTCAGCCGCACGCCGTAAGCCTGATTGTCTGAAATGAAATCGGTTCCCGCTACGGCTCCCGCCGGCTGACCGTGGGAGTCGAGCGCGCTGACGGTCAGTTGCAGCCCGCTGTCGCCCAGCGGATAAAGATATTTTCCGGAGATGGCATTGCGGATATGCGGCTTGTCCGGCGCGATCGCGACGTCGAACAACACGACGCCGCCCTCATTGAACGGCGATCGGATCGCAAAATCGGCAGAGGTCGTCCACACATCGGTCAGAACGGCGCCGCGATTATCGACCGACAGGATGGTGGTAACGCGTTCCGACGAAATGGTCGCGATCAGATCCGACGCGCCCGGCTGCGTCGGCGACGGCCGCAGCAGGCCCGAGACATTGGCCGCCGGCAATTGATTGGCCCGCAATAAAGCATCTTCGATGACATCGAGCTTCAAGGGATGCGACGCCGTGATTGGCGCCAGGATACGTTCGATCCGTTGGCGCAAATCTTCCGTGCCGCCGGTCACCGACACCGCCGCCACATAGCCCTCGACCACCGAAATCGTGAAGACGCCGTTGCTGACGCTCTGCGCCGGCACATAGGCGCGGGTGAGGACGTAGCCGTCGGCGCGGTATTTGGCCTCGATCGCTTCGGCCACATGGATAATGTCGGACAGGTGGACGCTCTTGCCGATCAGCGACTGATAGAGCGGGCGGAGCGCCTCCGGTCTATAGACCGTGGCGCCAGTGACTTTTATGCCCTTGATGGTGAACGACAATTCCTCGACCGCGCGCGGCACCGGCGACGGTCGCGGCGTTTCGATGCGGAAATCGAATTGCGGCAGAGGCGCTTCGGGGATCGGACGCGTCTGGCCCGGCTGAATCTGGCCCGACGGCGTAATGTTTTGCGCGCGTGCCAAGCCCCCTGATAGGCACAATAATATCAGCGACGGCCGCACCCGCCTGTTGAAGCCGAAGCATCCCCCCGTTCATCGATTGATCCACACCCCGGGCTCGCCATGGGGCGTGCCCTTTGGGCGCGCCCGCGTCAATCGTTCGGGTTCAGCCTACCGCAACCCCGCCCCTATTTCGATAATAAACACCGAGTGCGCGTCCCATGTCAGCGCCCAAATGCCTCAACGATCGCCGTGACCAGCGGCTTCATGAAGAAGCGCTCGCCGGGCGCGATATCGACTCGCACGGCGGCTTTCGCGAGTTCGCCCGCCACCACGGGGCCGATCGCCGCGACTTTCGTACGCGCCAGGCCCCGCTGGAGCGTGGGTGTAATCTTGGCGTCGGCGGCGACCGCGAACAGCCGCCGCACTTGGGGGCCGCTGGTAAAGGCGACGATATCCACAGAGCCCGCGGCAAGACGCTCGATCAAATCCACGACGCGGCGGTCTTCGGTTGCCGACGCATAGACATAGGGCGTGACCGGATCGGCTCTGGCGCCGGCACCGTCGAGAAAGCCGAGCAGCTTCTCATGCGCGCTGTCCGGATAGAACTGAATGCCGACACATCGTCCGGAGAGATCGAGCCGCGACAATGCCGCGATTACCCCATCGCTTGTCGGCGCCTCTGAAGGCAGATCGGTATTCAGTGCCAGCTCGCGCAGCGCCCGCGCCGGCTTCGGACCCCGCGTGATTTTGCGCACGGCTGCGAGCCGCGTGACAAAGGCGGTTTCGACACCGGCCCGCCGCGCAAAGCCAACGAGGCGGCGCAGCCCTTCGCCAGTCAACAAGATCAGGTCATCGCAGCCGCCGTCATTGAACCGCTTGAGCCAGGCTTCAATAGGCCTTGCGTCGGGAGCGTCGTGGATCGCGACCAGCGGACAGCGGACTGCCGACGCCCCGCGTTCTTCCAGCATTCGGACAAACATGTCGAGCTCGCGCGTTTCGGGGACCGCGACGGTGCGCCCTGCGAGAGGGAGTGAATCGATGGAATCCGACAACAGCGGCTAACCCACCTTCCCGTCGAAAAAGCGGTCGAGGAACTCCATCTTATCGCGCCGCCATCCCTCGCCCGGTCGCACCGTCCCGCTCAACTCGAGATAGTTGTCGCGCGCCTCGTCGTAGCCGGGCCATGCCACGCCAGCCCCGTTCGGGTCGGCTGTGCGCGCAAACTGCACCCACAGCGCCATCATCGTGTCGGACAGCGCCAGATCGGAGGCATCGAACGCGGCACCCTTGCGCGACGGGCCGCTCGCGCCGAACACGAACGACACTTCGTCGCCGTGATGCGGACCGTCGTTCTGGCCCGAACGCCTTTTCATAAACAGGTAACGCCACGTTCCCTCGCCGCTCTTCGCCATGGCGCGCGACAAGGCCCAAACGCCATAGTTGAATTGCGTATCGGCGAACATCTCGGCGACACGCGGCAGGACCTCGGCGTCGCCGGCGGCCGGATAGAATTTCAAGGCCCCGTCCACGGCCGCGCCGAAATTCTCGGCCGCGAAGGCACGGTAGGCGCCCAAATCCTTCACCGGCCACGCCGAAACGAAATTCGTCCCTTCATCGCGATTGGTGCCGACGATGATGGGCATGGCGTGGTAGCGGCCGGCGGCGAAGGCGTCGCGCTCGTCGAGCGGAATCACCCAGCCGTCGCGGATCGGACGGAGGACGCGCGGCGTCGTGAGGCCGCGCATCTTCGGCACGAACAGCGGCGTCTTCGCCAGCACCTCCGCCGCCGACATGCGGCGCAGCGCGCCAAGATCGTCGCCAAGTTTCAGCCCATAGGCCTCCGCCTCGGCGAGACTGGCGAGCGGACGGAAGGCGCCGGGGCTTTCGAGGATCGCCTGGTGGAACAGGTCCTTGGCCAACGGCGAGGTCAGCAGGAGCGAAATCGACGCCGATCCGGCCGAGACGCCGAAAACGGTGACGCGCTTCGGATCCCCGCCGAAATTAGCGATGTTGTCGCGGATCCAGCGCAGCGCCGCGAGCTGATCCAACAGCGCGTAGTTGCTCGACGAGCGATGCGGCGATTCCGCGGTCAGCGCCGGATGAGCCAGGAAGCCGAACACGCCGACGCGATAATTCGCCGTGATCAGGATCACGCCGCGCTTCGCGAAATTCTCCCCGTCGAACAGGATATCGGACGGACTGCCGACCATGAAACTGCCGCCGAACAGCCACACCATGACCGGCAATTTCGCGCCAGGATTGGCCTCCGGCGCCCAGATGTTGAGGTTGAGGCAATCTTCGCTCTGCTTGCCGGAGCGTGAACTCGACGGCCCACCCGGAGGGGGCGCCGGTTGTGGACAATCCGCACCCCATTCCGTCGCCTGGCGCACGCCATTCCAATGCAACGGCAGACCCGGGGGGCGCCATCGCATCTCGCCGACCGGCGGCGCCGCGAAGGGAATCCCCCTAAACACCCGAATGCCACTGCCCAGAGCCGTGCCCGCGACCAATCCGGCTTCGGTCCGGATGGTCAATCCGGTATCGACACTTCCTGGCGCCTCGGGCATCGCCGCACTCCTCTGTTCATTCGCAGGGCGAAAATGTCATATTATTCCGACCAGCGCGGGTAGCGACAAATTTCCGCGCATAACGGGAGGACGGAATGAAGCGTGCATTGAGCATTGGCATCGCGGGTATTGCGCTGATCTGGGCCGGCGCGGCATCGGCCGAGACGGTCAAGGTCGGGCTGATCATCCCGTTTTCGGGCTCTTACGCGCAGTGGGGCGCCGAGACCAAGGGCGGCGTCCAAGTCTATCAGGAGCTCCACGGCAAGAGCGTCAACGGCAACGAGATCGAAATCGTGATGCGCGACGAGGGCGGGATCGACCCGGCGCGCTCCAAGCAGCTTGCCACCGAATTGATCCTGCGCGACCACGTGCAGTTCCTTACCGGCTTCACGTTCAGCCCGGACGCGCTCTCGGTCGCCGATATCATTACCCAGGCCAAAATGCCGACGATCATCACCAACGCGGCGACCGGCTTCATTGTGCGGAAGTCGCCCTACTACGTGCGGGTGAGCTTCACGCTGCAGCAGGAATCGGCCCCGCTCGGCACTTGGGCGGCGCGGAGCGGCATCAAGACGGTGGATTCGGTGACCGCCGATTATATCTCTGGCAAGGATTCCGAGGCCGGCTTCCTCAAGACCTACACGGCGGGTGGCGGCAAGATCTTGCAGGAAATCAAATACCCGACCACGGTCGCCGATATCACGCCCTATTACGAACGCGTGCTGCAAGACAAGCCGCAAGTGATTCAGGTCTTCGGTACCGGCGGCACCAACTCGCTGATGATGGTGAAGACATGGGCGGCCCGCCTGCGGCCCGCCGGCATCGGCTTCATCGGCGCCTTGCAGATCCAGGAAAGCGACTTGCCGAGCATCGGCGACGCCGCGCTCGGCCTAGTCTCGACCACTCACTATGTCGAGCATAGCAACAACCCGCTGAACAACGCGCTGCGGGCCCAGTGGTTCAAGGATTTCGGCGCGGACTCGCAACTCGTGCCCGACATCGCCACTTGCGCGGTCTATGACTCGATGGAGCTCATTTACCGCGCCGTCGCCAAGTTCGGGCCCCACGTTACCGGCGACCAGGCGATCGGCTTTTACAAGGGCCTGACCATCCCCAGCCCGCGCGGCTCCATCACCATCGATCCGAAGACACGCGACGTAATCCAGAACATCTACGTTCAAAAGGTGGAGAACGTGAACGGCAAGATGCAAAACGTGCCTTTCGACGTGGTGAAAGACGTCAAGGACCCGTGGAAGGAAGCCAATCCGGAATAACCATGCCGACTACGCTGATCGCCAACGTCACGATCTTCGACGGCAGCGGCAGCGCTCCGTTTCCCGGCGAGGTGTTGATCGACGGTAACCGCATCGCGGCGGTGGCCAAGGGTGGCGAGCATATCGCCGCCCCTGGCGCCGCGACGGTCGATGGCGGCGGCGCGACATTGATGCCGGGCTTGATCGAGGCGCATGCGCATCTCGGTTTTGGCTCGTCGGTGGACCGCGTCCTCCGCGGACGCGCCCACACGCAAGAACAGATGCTGTTGATCACCGCGCATACCGCGAAGGTGATGCTCGACCATGGTTTCACCGGCGCCTATTCGGCGGGCTCGCACAGCGCCCCGGCGGAGACGGCGCTGCGTGACGAGATCGACGCGGGTTGGCTGCCGGGGCCGCGGCTGCGCGCCTGCTCGTTCGAGCGGGAAGCCTGGCTCATGTGATGGAGCGGCACGCGAAAATACGCGAGTTACGAACGGCGCCAACCCGATGTCGACGGCGTGCGGAAATTCGTCGCGGACATGGCGGCGGCCGGCGTCGATTCCGTGAAGTTCGTGGTGACCGGCGACAATAGCATTGTCCCGAACACGTCGCTCATCCTGCTCTACCACGATGAGGAGCTTCGGCGCGGCGTCCGAGGCGGCGCGCGAAACGGATGTGTGGCTCAACGCGCATGCCCATTCCGCCGCGGCGATCAAGCTCGTACTCCGCCACGGGTTCCGGGTGATCTATCACTGCACCTGGCCGGACGAGGAAGCGCTCGACATGCTCGAGGCGCGGAAGGATGAAATTTTCGTGGCGCCGACCATCGGGCTGAACTGGACCAATATCCATGCCGACCCGAACTACGCCAAGCGCGACAACGGCGCCGCCCTGCGCGAGCAGATCGCGAAGCTCGATCATTTGCGGGAGCTGATGCCGAAGCTGCACAAGCGCGGCGTCCGGTTATTGCCCGGCGGCGATTACGGTTTTCCGACCAATCCGATCGGCAAGAACGCGCACGACATCGAACTGTTCGTCACCCATCTGGGTTTCACCCCGGCCGAGGCGCTTCGCGCCGCGACCCAGCTCGGCGGCGAGATCATGGGCATGGCGGACGAGCTTGGCCTGATCAAGCCGGGATATCTGGCGGATCTGTTGCTGGTCGACGGCAATCCGCTGCGCGATATCGCATTGCTGCAAGACCCCAATCGGCTCTTGATGATCATGAAGGACGGCAAATACCATAAGCCGCCGCAACCGCGGCGGCAGCGCGAAGCGCATGCGGCCTAATCATTCGGCGGAGAGTGAACGATGACCACCAAGGATACCGAAGACCTGACCCGCGTCGGACCGGGAACGGTGATGGGCGAGTTCATGCGGCAATATTGGCTTCCCGCCGCGATCTCGAGCGAGCTCAAGGCCGGACGGCGCGCCGGTGCGGCTAATGCTGCTCGGCGAGAAGCTGATCGCGTTCCGCGACACCGAGGGGCGGGTCGGCGTGATGGATCATCGCTGCCCGCATCGCTGCGCCTCGTTGTTCCTCGGCCGCAACGAGGAAAGCGGCATCCGCTGCGTCTATCACGGTTGGAAATTCGACGTGGAAGGCAATTGCGTCGACATGGCCAGCGTGCCGGCGCACCAGGACTTCAAGAGCAAGGTCAAGGCGAAGGCCTACAAGGTCGCCGAGCGGAACGGCGTGGTCTGGGTCTATATGGGGAAGCGCGCCAAGGCGCCGCCGCTGCCCGGCCTCGAAGTGCTGCAACTGCCGGACGACGACCTGATGGTGATTTGCGCCTTGCGCGAATGTAACTGGCTGCAAGGCCTCGAAGGCGATATCGACACCTCGCATTTCGGTTTCCTCCATGCCGGGCACATCAAGCCAGAGCAACTCGCGCCCGACCATCCGTTCCGCGGCGCCGTGTTCCACCGTGCGCCGGAGTTGAAAGTCACCGAGACGCCGTGGGGCACGAGTTACGGCGCCTACCGTCCAGCCGATGGCGGCGGCACCTATTGGCGCACCGCCAATTTCCTATTCCCGTTCTGGACCCAACAGCCGCAGGGCGATTTCGCGACCAACGTCCATGCCCGCGCCTGGGTCCCGCTCGATGACCATCACATGATGTTCTACAATTTCGTCTGGAAGCGGCCGATGCCCGACCGGACCAGCGCGAAAGACGGGAAGCCGCTGACTGGCGTGTCGCTGGGCTTCGAGTTCCTGCCCAACACCACCGACTGGCTCGGGCGGTGGCGGCTGACCTCCAACCCGCGCAACGATTGGAACATCGATCGCGCGGCGCAAGCGAACAACCTCAGCTATACCGGCATCGCCAACATTCACATGCAAGACCAGGCGGTGACGGAAAGCATGGGACCGATCACCGACCATGAATTCGAGCATCTGGCGCCGACCGACATCATGATCGCGCGCACCCGGCGGCACATCCTGGCGACGGCCCGGGCGTTCGCCGAACAGCAGGCGGCGCCGCCCTGCCTCGACGACCCCGAGACCTACCTCAAGGCGCGCAGCGGCTTCTTCGTCGCCGACCCGAAGGCGGAGTGGCAGGAAGCCTATGCCGCCAATATCGCCAACGCGGTCCGGCCCGCGATGCGACACGCCGCCGAGTAGTCCCCGCCCATCTCCTTGAAAGCGCTTGGCTATCAAAGCCAAGCGTGGGAGCATGGGTATTCCTGACCGAGTGTGCAGGAAATTGCGGAGGCGGATGGGCCGATTGACTACCCATGTGCTCGATACCGCGCGCGGCCGACCGGCGTCCGGCCTGCGCGTCGATTTGTTCACCCTCGATGACGGCCGGCGCCTGATCAAAAGCATCACGACGAATAGCGACGGCCGCGCAGACGCGCCGCTTCTTGAAGGCGATACGTGCCGCGCCGGCCTTTACGAACTTCTGTTCCACGCCGCGGACTATTTTCGCCGCGACGGCGTTGCGATCGGATCGCCGCCGTTTCTCGACGACATACCGGTGCGCTTCGGCATCGCGGATGCGGCGCAGCATTATCACGTGCCGCTGCTGCTCTCGCCCTGGTCTTACTCGACGTATCGCGGCAGCTAGGCGATGAGCGACACGATCCGATTCATCCTCGACGGCGAAGTCCGGGAAGTGCGCGACGTGGCGCCGACAATGACCGTCCTCGAGTGGCTGCGCGAGCGGGAACGGCGCTGCGGCACCAAGGAAGGCTGCGCCGAGGGCGATTGCGGCGCCTGCACCGTGGCGATCGGCGAGCGCGCGGGCGACGGCGTGCGCTACCGCGCCGTCAATTCCTGCATCCAGTTCCTGCCGACGCTCGACGGCAAGGAACTCGTGACCGTCGAGAGCCTGAAGCACAAGGGCAAGCTCCACCCCGTGCAGCACGCGATGGTCGAGTGTCACGGCTCGCAATGCGGCTTCTGCACGCCGGGTTTCGTCATGTCGCTGTTCACGCTCTACCACGGCGACAAGGGCACCGACCGCGAGACCGTCGACGACGCGCTCGCCGGCAATCTCTGCCGCTGCACCGGCTACCGTCCGATCGTCGAAGCCGCGCAAACGATGCGGAACCTCGGCGCGAAGGACCAGTTCCATGCCCGCGCCGCCGAGACGGCAAAGCAGCTTCGGTCGATTGCGCGCGGCGACACGCTGGCGCTTGAGAAAGACGGGCAGCGCTACTTCGCGCCGACCAACATCGAGGAATTTGCCGCGGCCTACGAACAGTTTCCGGACGCAGTGTTGCTGGGCGGCGGCACCGACGTCGGTTTGTGGGTGACTAAATTACACCGCCGGCTCGACACGCTGATCTATACGCGCGACGTGCCGGAGCTGAACCGGCTTTCCGTCGACGACGAATTCATCGACATCGGCGGCGCCGCGCCCCTCACCGACTGCTATGACGCGCTCGCCGCCGAACATGCGGACTTCGGCGAAATGCTGCGGCGCTTCGCGTCGGTCCAGGTGCGCAATGCCGGAACGATGGGCGGCAATGTCGGCAATGCCTCGCCGATCGGTGACACGCCGCCGGTATTGTTGGCGCTGGACGCGAGCGTGCGTGTTGCGGCGCGGCGGCGTGACGCGCGAGGTGCCGCTCGACCGGTTTTTTCTGTCGTATCGCAAGACGGCATTGCGGCCGGGGGAGTTCATCGCGGCCATCCGCATACCGCGCGCGCGGCCCGGGCTACAGTTTCGCGCCTACAAAATCTCGAAACGCTTCGACCAGGACATTTCCGCCGTGTGCGGCGCGTTCGCGTTGACGGTCGAAGGCTGGCCGCGTCGCGCGGATCAGGATCGCGTTCGGCGGCATGGCGGCGGTGCCGAAACGCGCCGACCATGCCGAGGCGGCATTGCACGGACAAATCTGGAACGAGGCGGCGGCGCGCGCCGCGATGCGGGCGCTGGAGCGCGATTTCCAGCCGCTGACCGACATGCGCGCCAGCGCCGAATATCGCCTCAAAGTGGCGCGAAATTTGCTTCTCAAGTTCTTTTTGGAGACGAGCAACAGACCGGGCGCCACCCGCGTGATCGATCGAGAGATTGCGGCATGACCGCCGGCAAGAAGACCAATCCCGAGACCAACCTGCGCAGCGTGCGGAAGGCGTTGCCGCACGACAGCGCCGCGAAGCACGTCTCGGGCGAGGCGGCGTATATCGACGACATTCCCGAGCCGCGCGACTTGCTGCACGCCTATATCCGCATGAGCGATATCGCGCACGGCCGGATCAAGAAGCTCGATCTGGCGCCGGTGCGCGCGGCGCCGGGTGTGGCGGCGGCGATGGCCGCGGCCGATCTGCCGACCGAGCATAACGATATCGGGCCCGGCTTCGCCGGCGATCCGGTGTTCGCCGCAAAGATCGTCGAGTATGCCGGCCAGTCGGTATTCGCGGTCGCCGCCGAGACGCGCGAGCTGGCACGCGCCGCCGCGATGCAGGCCGTGATCGAGTATCAGGAATTGCCGGCGATCCTCTCCATCGAAGACGCGCTGAAGCGGAAGGCGCAAGTGCTGCCGACGCTGACCTTGACGCGCGGCGACGCGCGGAAGGCGATCGCCAAGGCGCCGCGCAAGCTCGCGGGCAGGCTCGGCATCGGCGGCCAGGACCATTTCTATCTCGAGGGCCAGATCGCCATGGCCGTGCCGGGCGAGGACGGCGACATGCTGGTCTATTCCTCGACCCAGCATCCGACCGAAATCCAGCACGCCGTGGCGAAGACATTGGGGCTGGCGGGTCATGCCGTCACGGTCGAGACGCGGCGCATGGGCGGCGGCTTCGGCGGCAAGGAGACGCAGGGCGCGCTGTTCGCGGTGGTGGCGGCGTTGCTGGCGCAAAAGACCGGACGGCCGGTGAAGCTGCGCGTCGACCGCGACGACGACATGATCATCACCGGCAAGCGCCACGATTTCATCGCCGACTACCAGATCGGCTTCGACGATGACGGCCGCATTCGCGGCGTCGATTTCACCCTCGCCTCGCGCTGCGGCATGTCGCCGGACCTGTCCGGTCCGGTCAACGACCGCGCCATGTTCCATGCCGACAATGCCTATTACCTGCCGCACGCCAACATCGTGTCGCACCGCTGCAAGACCAATACCGTGTCGAACACGGCGTTCCGCGGCTTCGGCGGGCCGCAGGGCATGATGGTGATCGAATACGCGATCGACGAGATCGCGCGGACCCTCGGCCTCGACCCGCTCACGGTGCGGAAACGCAACCTCTACGGCAAGCGCGACCGCAACATCACGCCGTACACCATGAAGGTCGAGGACAATATCCTTCACGAGATCGTCGGCGAGTTGGAGGCGAGCTCGGACTACTGGCAACGCCGCAAGGAAATCGCGGCGTGGAACGCGACCAGCCCGTTCCTGAAGCGCGGGCTCGCCCTGACGCCGGTGAAGTTCGGCATTTCCTTCACCGCGACGATCTTCAACCAGGCCGGCGCGCTCGTGCTGGTCTATACCGACGGCAGCGTGAAGCTGAATCACGGCGGCACGGAAATGGGCCAAGGCCTCAACACGAAGGTCGCGCAGATCGTCGCCGACGAGTTCGGCATCGATTTCACCAAGGTGAAGATCACCGCGACAACGACCGGCAAGGTGCCGAACACGTCGGCGACCGCGGCCTCGTCCGGCACCGATCTCAACGGCAAGGCGTCGCAAGTCGCGGCGCGCACCATCAAGGATCGGCTGACCAAATTCGCCGCGGCGCATTTCAAGGTGCCGCCAGGCAAGATCGCGTTTGCCGACAATCGGGTGCGGATCGGCAAGAAAACGATGACATTCGCCGAGCTGATCAAGCTCGCCTACGCCAAGCGCATACCGCTCTCCGCCACCGGCTATTTCGCCACGCCGAAAGTCGCCTACGACCCGGTAACCATGCGCGGCCGGCCGTTCTTCTATTTCGCCTATGGCGCGGCGGTATCGGAAGTGCTGATCGACACGCTGACCGGCGAGTACAAGGTCGAGCGTGTCGACATCCTTCACGATGTCGGCAAGTCGATCAATCCGGCGATCGATATGGGCCAGATCGAGGGCGGCTTCATTCAGGGCATGGGTTGGCTCACCGCCGAGGAACTGTATTGGGACGCGAAGGGCCGGCTTCAAACTCACGCGCCCTCGACCTACAAGATTCCGACTTGCAGCGACCTGCCGCGCCGCTTCAACGCGCGGATCGCCGAATGGAGCCGCAACCGCGAGGACGTGGTGTATCGCTCCAAGGCGGTGGGCGAGCCGCCGCTGATGCTGGCGATCTCGGTGTTTCACGCGATCAAGGACGCGATCGCCGCGGTGTGCGAGTACCAGATGAGCCCGCATCTCGACGCGCCGGCGACGCCGGAGCGGGTGCTGAACACGATCGACGCGTTGCGGGCGAAGGTCGGCGAACAACTTCCCGTGCGCGAGGCGGCGGAATGAGCGGCTGGCTTCAGGCGCTGAACGCGCTCGCCGAGACCGGTACTCGACGCCGTGCTCGTGACCGTGGTCGAGGTCAAAGGCTCGACCCCGCGCGACGCCGGCGCCAAGATGGTCGTGACCCGCAACAGGATCTACGACACGGTCGGCGGCGGTCATCTCGAGTTGAAGGCGATCGAGCTGTCGCGCGCGATGCTGCGCCAATCCCCGCTGCCCGATGCGCCGGCAATACATCGGTTTCCGCTCGGCCCCAGCCTCGGCCAATGCTGCGGCGGCGAAGCGACGCTGCTTCTGGAGCCGATCCAGCCACCGGCATTTCATGTCGCGCTCTTCGGCGCCGGCCATGTCGGCAAGGCGCTGGTCAAGCTTCTGGGCGACGTGCCGTGCCGCGTCACTTGGATCGATCCGCGCGACGATATCTTTCCTGACGCGCTGCCGGGCAACGTCACGATCAATGTCAGCGACGAGCCCGAGGCCGAGATCGCCGCCCTGCCCGCCGGTTCGTTCGTGCTGGTGATGACGCATTCGCACCCGCTCGATCAGCGCATTCTCGAAGCCGCGCTGAAGCGCGACGATTTCCGCTATGTCGGCCTGATCGGCTCCGCGACCAAGCGCGCGCGCTTCATCAAGCGGTTGAAGGCGCGCGGGCTGGACGAGAACGAATTGGCGCGCCTCACCTGCCCTATCGGGGTCGAAGGCGCGGGCGGCAAGCATCCCGCAGAAATCGCCATCGGCGTCGCCGCGCAGCTGCTTCAGGTGCGCGACGCAACGGAGGTGCGGCTGCATCCGCCCCTGACTGTCCTGCGCCGGGGCGCGGGATGAGTTCGGCGGGGGGACCGGGGCATACGACCCCGCGGCTGGAGTTGCGGGGCATCACCAAACGCTATCCAAGAACGGTCGCGAACAAGAATATCGACCTGACCGTCATGCCGGGCGAACTGCACGCCCTGCTCGGCGAGAACGGCGCGGGCAAGAGCACGCTGGTCAAGATCATCTATGGCGTGGTGACGGCGGATGAAGGCGATATCCTCTGGCAGGGCGAGCCGATCGCGGTACACGATCCCGCTTCGGCGCGGCGGCTCGGCATCGGGATGGTGTTCCAGCATTTCACGTTGTTCGAGACGCTGACGGTCACCGAGAACATCGCGCTCGGTCTCGACGACCAGCGCGACATGCGGGCGCTCCGCCGCAAGATCGATGATACCGCGAAGCGCTACGGCATGGCGCTCGACCCCGACCGCTATGTCCACGACCTCGCGGTCGGCGAGCGGCAGCGCGTCGAGATCGTGCGCTGCCTGATGCAGGAGCCGAAACTCCTGATCATGGACGAGCCGACCTCGGTTCTGACGCCGCAAGAGGTCGAACGCCTGTTCGACGTCTTGCGCCGCCTCGCCGCCGAAGGCTGCAGCATTCTCTACATCTCGCACAAGCTCGGCGAGATCATGGCGCTGTGCCAACGCGCCACCGTGCTGCGCCAAGGCGCGGTGACGGCGCAATGCGACCCGCGCCGCGAAACCTCGGCCTCGCTGGCGCGGATGATGGTCGGGAGCGATGTCCTCGCGGTGAAGCGCCCCGAGGAGCATAAGAGCAGCGGCGACGCATTGACCGTGACCGACTTGGTCATGGAACCGGACGATCCTTTCGGCACGCGCCTCGATCACATCTCGCTCGCGGTGCGCAAGGGCGAAATCCTCGGCATCGCCGGCGTGGCGGGCAACGGCCAGACCGAATTGCTGCACGCGCTCGCCGGCGAAAAACTGGCGCCCCGCGCCGCGGCGATCAGCATCGACGGCACCAATGCCGGGCGCCTCGGTCCCACCGGGCGGCGGGCGCGCGGCCTCGCCTTCGTGCCGGAGGAACGGCTGGGGCGCGGCGCCGTCGCGGAATTGAGCCTCGCCGACAATGCCTTGCTGACCGCCTATCTCGACGGCAATGTCGGCGCCGGCATGGTCAAGACCGGCGCGGTGCGGAAGTTCGCCTCGGCCATCGTCAAGGACTACAACGTCGTCTGCGGCGGCATCGATGCCGAGGCGCGCAGCCTCAGCGGCGGCAACATGCAGAAGTTCATCATCGGCCGGGAAATCCTGCAAAACCCGCGCATCTTGATCGCGGCGCATCCGACCTGGGGCGTCGATGTCGGCGCGGCGCTAACGATCCACGAAGCGCTGATCCGCCTGCGCGACGCCGGCGCGGCCGTGCTTGTGGTATCCGAGGATTTGGACGAGCTGTTTGAGATTTGCGACCGCATCGCGGTGATGAGCAAGGGCCGCGTCTCCGAGCCGAAGCGGGTCGCGGACACCAACATCGACGAGCTCGGGCTGTTGATGGGCGGGTTGTTCGAGGAGGAGGAGCGGGCGGTTGCCAATGCCGCGGATTAGGCTTGAGCCGCGCGCGCAATCCTCGCGCCTCGCGACCTATCTCTCGCCGGTGCTGGCGGTCGTGCTGACGCTGATCGGCGCGGCTGTGCTGTTCGCGATCCTGGGCCGCGATCCGCTACAGGCCTATCGCGCGTTTTTCATCGATCCGGTGTCGACGCTCTATGGCGTCGGCGAATTGGGCGTGAAGGGCGCGCCGCTGATCCTGTGCGCCATCGGCCTCGCCATCGGTTTCCGCGCCAATGTCTGGAACATCGGCGCCGAAGGCCAATTCATCCTCGGCGGCATCTTCGGCAGTTACATCGCCCTGTTCTACGAGCCGACGCTCGGCCCGGCGACAATGCCGGTCATGTTCCTCGCCGGCGCGCTCGGCGGGCTGGCTGTGGGCGGCGATCCCGGCGCTGCTCAAGACCCAGTTCAACGCCAACGAAATCCTCACCAGCTTGATGCTGACCTACGTCGCCAATTTGCTGCTGAACTATCTGGTGCGCGGCCCGTGGCGCAATCCGCAAGGCTACAACTTTCCGCAGAGCAAGAGCTTCGACGGTTACGCCGTCATCGAACCGTGGATCGGCGGCACGCGCGCCGGGCTGGGCGCGGCGCTGGCGCTGATCGCGGTGGCGGGCGGCTGGATCCTCCTGTCGCGCAGCTTCCTCGGCTATCGGATCAAGGTGATCGGCCTGACGCCCGCCGCAGCGGCCTATGCCGGATTCAGCCAGAAGCGCGTCACCTGGTTCTGCCTGCTGCTGTCGGGCGGCCTCGCCGGCATTGCCGGCGTCAACGAGGTGGCGGGGCCGATCGGCCAGTTGCTGCCGGTGATCTCGCCGGGCTACGGTTTCACCGCGATCATCGTAGCGTTTCTCGGCCGGCTGCATCCGTTCGGCATTCTGCTGGCGGGATTGCTGATCGCGCTCTCCTATCTCGGCGGCGAGGCGGCGCAGATCTCGCTCGATATGCCCGTCGCCGTGGTCGGGGTGTTCCAGGGCATGCTGCTGTTCTTCCTGCTCGCTTGCGAATTGCTGGTGCGCTATCGCGTGGTGGTCGGCACACCGGCCGCGGAAGGCGCCGCGGCATGAACGAGCTCACCGCCATCCTGGTCTCGATGGTGCTGTCGGCGACGCCGCTGCTCTTGGCGGCGTCGGGCGAGTTGGTGACGGAGAAATCCGGGGTGCTCAATCTCGGCATCGAGGGCATGATGATCGTCGGCGCCGTGGTCGGGTTCGGCACCGCGCTCGGCACCGGCAGCGCCATCGCCGGCTTCGCGGTGGCAGCGGTGGCGGGCGCGTTGATGGCGGCGCTGTTCGCGGCGCTGACGCTGATCTTCCTCGCCAACCAGGTCGCGACCGGATTGGCGCTGACGATCTTCGGCCTCGGCCTGTCGGCCCTCATGGGCAAGGGTTATATCGGCAAGACTTTGCCGCCCGTGCCGCATCTCCACATTCCCGGCGTCAGCGACCTGCCGGTGATCGGGCCGCTGATCTTCGGCCAGAACGCGATGGTCTATGTCTCGGTCGCGGCGACGATCGCCATCGCCTGGTTCCTGTCGCGCACCCGCGCCGGGCTGGTGCTGCGCTCGATCGGCGAGAACCACGATGCCGCGCACGCCTTGGGCTATCCGGTGCGGCGCATCCGCTTTCTCGCGGTGCTGTTCGGCGGCGCGATGAGCGGTCTCGGCGGCGCCTATATGTCGATCATCTACACGCCGCTGTGGACCGAGGGCATGACGGCGGGCCGCGGCTGGATCGCGCTGGCGCTGGTGGTGTTCGCGACCTGGAAACCGTGGCGCCTTCTGTTCGGCGCCTATCTCTTCGGCTTTTTCTCGATCGCGCAGCTTCACGCGCAGGGCTTCGCGGTGCCGATCGCGCCGGAGTTCCTGTCGATGCTGCCTTATGTCGCGACAATTCTGGTGCTGGTGATAATCTCGCGCGACGCCAAGCGGATCCGGCTCAACGCGCCGGCGGCGCTAGGCAAGGCGTTCCGCGCCACTGCTTGAGGAGAGGTTCGGTTCAACCGCGCGACTGGCCGGAATTGGGGGCCGCGCACAACTCGAGGGGAGTGCAGGAATGATTAAACGCAGAGACTTCATTATCGGCGCCGGCGGCGCGGTTGCGGCGACGTCCGTGCTCGGCATGCCTTATATCGCGCGGGCCGCGGACAAGATTAAGGCGGCCTGGATCCTGGTCGGTCCTTCCGGCGACATGGGCTATTCCTATCAACACGATCTCGGCCGCCTCGCGGTGCAAAGCGAGTTGGGCGACCGCGTCGAAACCCACAAGGTCGAAAGCGTACCCGAAGGCGCCGATTGCGAACGCGTCCTCACCCAGCTCTGCACGCAGGGCTACAAGATCATCTTCACGACCTCGTTCGGCTACATGGACCAGACGATCAAGGTCGCGAAGAACTTCCCGAGCGTCTATTTCGAGCACGCCACCGGCTACAAGCGCGCGACCAACGTCGCGACCTACAATATCCGCTTCTACGAGGGCCGCACCGTGCAGGGCACGCTGGCCGGGCATCTGACCAAGTCCGGCATTGTCGGCTATGTCGGTTCGATTCCGATTCCCGAAGTCATCATGGGCATCGATTCCTTCACCCTCGCCTTCCGCAAGATCCGGCCCGACGGCAAGGTGAAGGTGATCTACGTCAACGGCTGGTTCGATCCCGGCAAGGAAGCCGACGCCGCCAAGGCGCTGATCGACCAGGGCGCCGACATCATCTGCCAGCACACCGACAGTCCAGCCCCGGTGCAAACCGCCGAGGCGCGGGGCGCCTGGGCGTTCGGCCAGTCGTCGGACATGGCGAAGTTTGGGCCGACGCGCTGCGTCACCTCGAACGTTGACAATTGGGCGCCTTACTATGTGCAGCGCGTGAAGATGGCGCTGGACGGCACCTGGAAATCGACCGACACCTGGGGCGGGCTTGCCGCCGGCATGCTGTCGATGCCGAAGTTCAACTCCCACGTGCCGCAAGACATCGCGACCGACGGCTACAACGCGCTCGAGGCGGTGAAAAGCGGCGCCCGGCATCCGTTCGACGGCCCGGTGGTCAACAAGGACGGGGTCACGAAGGTTGCCGCCGGCGCCAACATGCCGGACGGCGAAATCGCCGGTCTCAACTGGTACGTCCAAGGGGTCGAGGGCGATCTGCGCAGCTAAGGAAAGCTCAACCCTCCCCCTTGATGGGGGAGGGAGAATCGAGCGCGTCAACGCGAGATTTCGGGGGTGATGCCTCAATCGTTCTGACGATCACCCCCACCCGCTCGCGGTCTTCGACCGCTCACGACCTCCCCCATCAAGGGGGAGGCATTTAGGTTGATGCAGAATGAGGCCTCGACCACCCCGGGAAACCGGGAGGGCTTTTTTTGGTCAGGCGGGTTGATTTTGTTCTTGTTTTGTACTAAGTTAAGATCCATGGTGAATCGGGGATGGCGAGCGCCTTGGTCTTGTGGCTAGGCGGGACGGGCGCTTTGGCCGGGACCTGTAAATTCCCTGCAGAAGCAAGAGTAACGGGAGGGACCGCCGACGCAAATCGACACAAGATATAGATGCCGTTAGTTATTCCGCGTCGCCGGCTTCGCGCGGTTGGAAGCTGCGCAGCACTGCGTAAAGCACGCGGGCGCCGATTTCGGCGTCCGCGGCCGTGATCGATTTGGCGGGGCTGTGGCTGATGCCGCGTTTGCAGCGCACGAAGATCATGCCGACATCGCACAGGCTCGCGATCGCCATGGCGTCATGACCCGCGCCGCTCGCGAGGCGCCGCCGTGTCAGGCCCAACCCGGCGATGGCGCGTTCGATCTCGACCATCAACCGCGCCGAACAGCGACGGCCGGGCTTTCGAAGGCGCGATCGACCGTGACCTTGACGCCGCGCTTGCGCGCGATGGCCTGCGCCGCCGCCACGATGTCGGCATAAGCGCCGTGGCGCGTGGCGTCGTCGGGCGAACGAAGATCGAGGCTGAAACTGGCTTTGCCAGGAATGACGTTGGTGGCGCCAGGCAGAGCGGCGATGCGTCCGACCGTCGCGACCAGGCTCGGATTGTCGCGGGCGCGCATCTCGATGGCGAGAATAATCTCCGCCGCCGCGGCCAGCGCGTCATGCCGCAGCTTCATCGGCACGGTGCCCGCATGACCCGCTTCCCCGACGATCTCGATCGTCGCGCGCGTGCCGCCGGCAATCGAGGTGACGATACCGACCGGCAGATTGTCGGCCTCGAGCACCGGGCCTTGCTCGATGTGCAGCTCGAGATAGCCGAGCACGTCGCTGCGGCGCCGCGCGACCATCCGAATGGCCGCTGGATCGAGGCCGAACGAGACCAGCGCGTCGCGCAGCGCAATACCGTCAGCGTCCTTACGCTCCAGCACCGCCTTGTCGAAAGTGCCGGCGACCGCGCGGCTGCCCAACAGCGTCGATTGGAAACGCACGCCCTCTTCGTCGCCGAAACCGATTACCTCGATCGCGAATGGCGGCCGCTCGCCACGCCGATGAAAGGCGCCGACGCAAGCGATGGCGGTGAGCACCCCCAAGATGCCGTCATATTTTCCCGCGTCCCGGACGGTATCGAGATGGGAACCGAGAAGCAGCGCCGGCAATCCCCGCTTCGCTCCCTCATAGCGGCCGACGACGTTGCCGATCGCATCCATCGATGCGTCCATCCCGGCGTCGCGCATCCATTCCATGACGCGTTGCGCGGCGGCTCGATGCTGCTCCGTCAGAAAAGTGCGGGTGACGGTGCCGGGTTCTTCCGTGATGGCCGCGAGGTCGTCCGCCTGGGTCAGCAGCCGCTCGCCCACGCCCGTCATCGGGTCGAAATCGTCACCCGGTTGGCTGTCGCTCACCAATTCGTCGAGCCGAAAACGCGCGATCTT
This sequence comes from uncultured Alphaproteobacteria bacterium, assembly GCA_963729845.1. Taxonomy (GTDB): domain Bacteria; phylum Pseudomonadota; class Alphaproteobacteria; order ATCC43930; family CGMCC-115725; genus JAATGI01. The sequence continues at coordinate 141,560 of CAVSQC010000036.1, read as the reverse complement.
CGCCACCTCGTCCAGCGCCACGGTGAACTCGGCATCGACGGTGTGATCGACCCGCTTCGCGATCGCCGCAAGAATGTCGGCGCGAGATTTTCCCTTTACCGCCAGGATGAACGGGAAGCCGAAGCGGTCGCGATAAGTGCGATTGAAATTGCGCAGTTTGGCGGCGTCCGCGAGGCGCGCCGAGTTCGAGCCCGGCCGCCTCTTGCTCGCGCCGCGAAAATTCCGTCGCGATCTTGGATGCACCCAGCTCGGGATGCGCCTTCAACAGTGCCAGCTGCCGCTCGTGGCCGGCCGCGAGCATGGCATCGACCATGGCCTGATGCAGCGCGTCGATGCCGACAAAGGGCCGCTTGTCCCAGGCCGCTTCGGCGATCCACGGCGAATGCTCGAACATCGCGCCCAGCGTCGCGGCGAATTCGGCCCGATCCATCCCGTTGATTGCGCCGAGCGTCACCGTCATGACGCGGCCCTGCGAAACGGGAAATTCTTTCGCCAGTGCCGCGCGATGTCGACGCGGCGGCAAACCCAGACGCGATCGTGGCGCTGCACATGATCGAGGAAGCGCGCCAGCGCTTGGGCGCGGCCCGGGCGTCCGACCAGTCGGCAATGCAGCCCGACCGACATCATCCGCGGCTTGGTCGCCCCTTCGGCATAGAGCAGATCGAAACTGTCCTTCAGATATTGGAAGAAATGCTCGCCGTTGCCGAACCCTTGCGCCGTGGTCAGGCGCATGTCGTTGGCCTCGAGCGTATAGGGCACGACGAGATGCGGCTTGCCCGACACCTCGGTCCAATAGGGCAGCTCGTCGGCGTAGGAGTTGGCGTCATAGAGGAAGCCGCCATGCTCGGTGACGAGGCGCCGCGTGTTCGGTCCCATCCGGCCCGTATACCAGCCCAAGGGCTTGACGCCCGAGACGCGTTCGATCGCTTCGACAGCGAGGCCGATATGCGCGCGCTCGGTTTCGGGGTCGATGTATTGATAATCGATCCAACGCCACCCATGCGACGCGATCTCGAAATCGGCTTCCACCATGGAGACCGCGATTTCCGGCACCCGCGCCAGCCCCATCCCGACCGCGAACACGGTGACCGGCAGCTTACGCTCGGTGAAGAGGCGGCGCAGCCGCCACCAGCCGACGCGGCTGCCATATTCGTAGTGCGATTCCATATTGATGTGCCGCACGCCAAGAAGCGGCACGGCATTGACGATGTCGGACAAGAACGCCTCCGACGCGGCGTCGCCGTGGAGGATGTTGTTCTCGCCGCCTTCCTCGAAATTGATGACGAATTGCACCGCGAGACGCGCGTTGCCGGGCCATTTGGGATCCGGCCAGTCGCGGCCATACCCGACCATGTCACGCGGATAGGGTTGGCGCACGTCAGTCAAGCGGCGCACCCTCCGCGATCCAGGCGCCGAGCAAGGCGCGCTCCCCGTCCGTCATGCCGGTCTTGTTGCCGAGCGGCATGGCGTTGGTCTGGACCGCCATCAATTTTATCTTGGTTACGACGCCGGCGATTTCCTGCTTGGTGTCGAGCTTCACGCCGTTGGGCGCCTCGTGGAACATGTCATCGGTCGGCCGCGCCGAATGGCACTGGACACAGCGATGCGCGATAACGGCATCGACTTGGTTGAAGGTAACGCGCGCGCCGGTCGTGGCGCCGCCATTCATCGGCATCGACGTCACCAGTGCCAGCGCCAGCGCGCCGACCACGGCCCCGGCGAGCACATAGGGCGCCGCCTTGCCGCCGCGGTCGAACGTGTTGAGGAAATAGCGAACGCCGGCGCCGACCAGAAACAGCGCAATCAGGATCGCCCAGTTCCACTTCTGGCCGTAGGTGTTCGGATAGTGGTTGCTGATCATCACGAACACAACCGGCAGCGTCATGTAGTTGTTGTGAACCGAACGCTGCTTCGCGGCGTCGCCCCAGGCCGGATCGGGCACCTGCCCCGCGGCATTGGCGCGGACCATGCGGCGTTGGCCCGGCTGAATCACGAACAGCACGTTCGCCACCATGATGATGCCCATCATCGCGCCGACATGCATGTAGGCGGCGCGGCCCGACAGGACGTGCGTCAAGCCCCAGGCGATCGACACCAGCAAGCCGAGGCAGATCAGGTTCATCAGCCCCTCGAACCGATTGAGCGGCGAGCGCCAAATCAATTCGTAAATCCCGAAGCCGCCGGCCAGCGTGACGATGCCGATTCCGACGGCTTCCACCTGGCTGATATCGGCGACCGACGGATCGACCATGAAGCCGCTGCCGCCGAGATAGTAGACGATGAACAGGAGCGTGATGCCCGAGAGGCCGGTGAGATAGGCCTCCCACTTATACCAGTGCAGCTCCGGGATCTTCGTCGGCGGAACGTATTTGAGCTTCTCGACCTCGTAATAGCCGCCGCTGTGGATCAGCCAGATCTTGCCGCCGGAATGCTTGCTGCCGCCAAGCGCCGTGGTGAGATGCGCGTCGAGATAGATGAAAAAGAACGAGGTGCCGATCCAGCCGATCCCGACAATGATGTGGAACCAGCGCACGAACAAGTTGGCCCATTCGAGAATGACCGAACTCATCGCCCCCTACCCTACCAAGCGGGAAAAGCGGCGCGTCCCCCGCGCCGCTCCTCCATGCAACGATCACGTCCGCGGACTGAGGCCGAAATCGTATTTCAATGCGAATTTGTTGCCGCCGACCGGCTTGAAGTCCTGGATCAGCGATTCCTTCACGCCGAACACCGCGTCCTCACTAATATGCGGCGCGCCCTTGACAAAAAGATGCGTCGTCAGCGGCTTGTAGCCCTCGGCCGACACCATGAAATGCAGATGCGCGGGTCGCCACGGCGCGCGTTTCGTGGCGCGCATCAAAGCGCCGACCGGCCCGTCGGTCGGAATCTGATAGCCTTTCGGCAGTACCGACTTGAAATGATAGGTGCCGTCCCTGTCGCTGCGGAACTTGCCGCGCAGTTCGTATTTCGGCTTTTTCGGATCCTGGTTGGAATAAAGCCCGTCCTCGCCCGCCTGCCAGACATCGATCAGCGCGTTCGGAATCGGCTTGCCCTTCGGGTCGTGGATCACGCCGGAGACGTCGAGCGGATCGCCCGGCGGATTGCCCTCCACCGTCGCACCCTTCGGCAGCTCGGGCGCGCCCGGCACATAGAACGGGCCTTGCACCGTCGCCTCGGTCTCGCCGGCGCCGCTGCCATGATTAAGCTCGACCACCGTCATCGACAGGCCGAGCACGTCCGACAGCAGAATGAATTCCTGGCGCATCTCGTCGCAGATCTGCCCGACGGACGTGACAAACTCGATGCCCTTGATCCATTCCTGCTCGGTCAGATTGACCTCGCGGGCAAACGAATGGAGATGCTTGACCAGGCTGACCATGATTTCCTTCAGCCTCGGGTCGGAGCAGTCCTTGTAGCGCGATACGACTTCTTCGGTCAGTTTCGATCCAATCAAGGTCGGCATGATTCCTCCTTATTCGAGACGAACCCGGCGGCGAACCGGGAAAAAGTGAATGTCATAGCGGTCGGCCAGCAAGCCCCACAGCCCGCGCGGCGCGAGCAGCATAATGGCCACGGCGACCCCACCGAGCAAGATCATGTACCAGGCGCCATAATCGGCCAAGAAATATCGCAGCGCGAAAAACACCAAGGCGCCGATGAACGGCCCTTCGATGCTGCCGATGCCGCCGATTACCACGATGAAGATGATATCGGCGGTCCAATCGATGACGTCGAAGGCGGCATCCGGGGAAATCCGGAGGTTTTCGAGATAGATCAGCGCCCCGATCATGCCGGTGACCAGCGCCGCGAGGAGATACACCGCATATTTGGTGCGGTCGTTGTTAACGCCGATGCTGCCGGCGGCCGTCTCCGAATCCCGGATCGCGGTCAGCGCCAGACCCTGGCGCGAACGCAGCCAGGCAAATACCGCCGCCACCGTGCCGACGCCGATAACCAGCCCGACATAGTAGAGCGTGGTTTCGCGTTCAAACACCGTCGCCCCAACCTGACGGGAAATGTCGACGGGCAGGCTCATCCCAGTGCCGGCGCCGAGATCGGGCAGCAGGCCCATCACCTCGCTGAACACTTCCGCGACCACCCAGGTGCCGATGGCAAAATAGGCGCCCCGCAGCCGGAACACGATCAGCGCCGTCGGCACCGCGAGGATCGCGGCGACCACGCCGGCCAGCGCCACCGCCGGAATCGGGGGCACCCGCGCCAGAATAGTAAGGGCGAACAAGGCATAGCCGCCGAGCCCGACAAAGGCTTGCTGCCCGACCGACACGAGTCCGGCATACCCCGCCAGCAGGTTCCAAAGCTGCGCCAGCGCGACCGTGTAGCAAATCTCGACGATGAGCCGCAGATCGTCCTCGCCACCCCACCACGGCAGCGACACCAGCACCGCCACGATTACGACCGCCAGAACCAGCCCGATCCAGCTCGTGCGGGTCGAGCGCTCGACGCGAAAGGCCGGAATATGAGTTGCGGTCGTGCTCATCAGTCCACCAATTTCGGGAACAGACCGCGCGGCCGAACGATCAATACAATAAGAAACGCGATGTGGCCGGCCAACTGCTCCCAGCCGGGGTTAAGCTGAGCGCCGATGGCCTGGGCAACGCCGAGCACGACGCCGCCCGCGAGCGTGCCCCACAGGCTACCGAGACCGCCGATGATCACCGCCTCGAAGGCGTAGAGCAGGCGGGCCGGCCCGCTCGCGGGACCGAAATTGACGCGCACCGCCAGAAAAATTGCGGCGATCGAAATCACCGCCAGTGCGAGCGCCGTCGCCAGCGCATAGATATGCCGGTTGCGGACGCCATAGAGCCGCGCCGTATCGGAATCGTCTGACGTGGCGCGAAAGGCGCGACCGAGCGCGGTGCGGTAGATCAGCAATTCCAACAGCGCGATCACCATAAGCGCCGTCAAAAAAATGGCGAACGGCAACCAGCCGATGGAAAGCTGATCGGTGACGTGAAGGCTTGCTACCTCGAAGCCGCCCGCCTGCAATTTCTGATCGTCGGCGCTGAAGCCTTCGAGCAGCGCGTTCTCGATAATGATGGAAAGGCCGAACGTCACCAGCAGCGGTGGCAAAATATCCCCACCGAGAGTGAAGTTGAGCAAACCGCGTTGCAGAATGTAACCGAGCACGAACATCGCCGGCACGACAATGAGCGAGGCTGGCAAAGGGACCGATGCCCAGGGTCTGCACCACGACCAAACCCAGATAGGCGGCCAGCACGATCAGATCGCCATGGGCGATATTGACGAGCCGCATCACCCCGAACATCAGCGACAGGCCGGCGGCAAAGAGCGCGTAAAGGCCACCGACGAGCGCCCCCTGAACGATGGCGTTGACCCAATCCATCGCGGTGCCCTAGACGCCGAAATAAGCGAGCTTGATCTGCTCGCGAGTCAGGTCCCGGGGACGGCCTTCAAGTGTGACACGGCCCTCCTGCAGGCAATAGACGCGGTCCGCAATACCAAGCGCTCGGGCGATATCCTGCTCGACCACCAACAGCGTCGTGCCTTCGGCCCGAATGCCAGGCAACGCCGCGTAGACATCGCGGATCACGATGGGCGCCAAGCCGAGGCTGATCTCGTCGCACAACAGCAATTCGGGATTGGTCATCAAAGCGCGGCCGATCGCCGCCATCTGCTGCTGGCCGCCCGACAGCGAGGTCGAGGGCTGGCGCCGACGCTCGCGCAACATCGGAAACAGCTCGTAGACGCGGCCGAGATGCCATGGTCCTTTGCGGCCGCACTGTTGGCCCATCAGCAGATTTTCCTCGACCGAGAGCGAGGGAAACAGCCGCCGCCCCTCTGGTACCAACGCGATGCCGCGCGCCACGATATCGGCGGGCGGCAGCGAGCCGATGCCAGCACCGCGATACCGGATACTGTCGGCTCCGGCCGGCAGCAGCCCACAAATCGTGCGGAGCAACGTCGACTTACCGGCGCCGTTGGCGCCGATCACCGCGATCACCTCGCCTTCGGCGATCGCCAAATCGATGCCAAACAAGGCCTGGAAATCGCCATAGAAAGCGGTGAGGCCGGAGGTCGCAAGCAACGCGGTCATCCGGCCTCGATCCCCATATACACTTCCTGCACCTGCGGACTGTCCATCACCGTGCGCGGATCGCCTTCGGCCAGCTTCTGCCCGAAATTGATGACGACGAGGCGCCCGACCACGGCGATCAGCGCATGAACGATATGCTCGATCCAGACGATCGAGACCCCGGACGCATTGACGGCGCGAATGGTTTCGATCAGCAGTTGGCACTCGGTGTCGGTAAGGCCGCCGGCGATCTCGTCGAGCAAGAGCATCTTCGGGTCGGTGGCCAGCGCCCGGGCCAACTCCAGTCGCTTGCGTTCCAAGAGCGTGAGCTTGCCAGCCGGCTGATTGGCTTTGGACAGGAGATTGGTGAGCTGCAACAGCTCGACGCAGCGTTGATAGGATTCCGCTTCGCGTTGCCTTGCGCCGAATGCGGCCCCCGCCAGCACATTCTCGAACACCGTCATATTGCCGAATGGATGGGGGATCTGATAGGTGCGGCCGATGCCGAGACGGCAACGCGCATGCGCCGGCAAAGCCGTCACGTCCTGCCCGGCGAAGTGGATCGTGCCGGCGCCTACCGGCAAATCGCCTGCAACGAGATTGAAGAGCGTGGTCTTGCCGGCACCGTTGGGGCCGAGAATGCCGAGCGACTCACCCTCCGAAACCGACAGCGACAAATCGTCGATCACCTTGAGAGCGCCGAAATTCTTCGACACATGCTCCAACGAAAGGAGCGGCGCTTGTAATTGGCTCATTCTCAATCATGATGGCCAGGCTCGACCCGGCCATCCACCCGAAGGACCCCCCGGTCATGCCCGGGGGCGACGATATGACCGGGGGCGGCGATATGACGATGTGGCCGAACGATCAGCCGTAAAGCTCCATCGTGCCGGCCACCGGGATTTGCGGCGCGGTCTTGTTAGCCACGACGATGATCTCGTTCTTGAATTTGCCGCCGTTGGTGCTGCGCCATTGGCCGCCCACCATCGGCGTCTTCGAAACATTATTCATCGCCCCCGGGACGCCCCACTTGATCGGCCCGACCACCGTTTCGAGGTCGGTGCTCTTGATCGCGTTAAGGGTGGCGGCAGCGTTGCCCGGACCTTCGGAACGCTTGACGATGTCGGCCGCCATCTCGAACAGCGAGTATGCGAAGCCGATATGCTGCGTCCATTGCCGGCCGGTCGCCTTAGTGTAGGCGTCGCATAGCTGCCGGCAACTTTCCCCGGTGAGCGAGGATTTGTAGGGCCAGGTCGGGCCCCACCACATCTCGCTCGACAGGTTGTTCGCCGCTGGGCCGAGTCCGTCGATCACTACCGGAAACAGCAGCGCCTTGCCGACGGTGACGGCCTTCGGCTTGAAGCTCTGTTGCGCCGCCTGTTTAAGGAAGGTGCCGATATCGGGCGGGATCACGACGCCCGTTACAATCTCGACATTCTCCTTTTTGAAGGTGCCGATATAGTTGGAGAAATTGTCATTCATGTCCGGGAAGCGGCCGGGATCGATCACCTTGTAGCCGCCGTTGGCAGCCATGCCCGGCGCGATGCCGTGTTCCTTGTCGCCCCAGGCGTTGCCGTCGCCATCATTGGGAAACAAGCCGCCGACGATCTTATTGGTCGGGATCGTGTTCCACATTGCGGTGTAAGCGCCGATGATGTCCTCGAGGCCCCAGAAATAATGGTAAGTGTACTTGAAGCCGACGCCCGGTTTGCCGCCGCGGGCGAAGAACCACGGTTGCCACGGTGCCATCGTCGATACACACGGCACTTCGTTAGTTTCCGCCTGGTCCGAGACTGGGTTCGTGGTCTCAGGCGTGGACGCCACAAGCAACAGATCGACCTTGTCTTTGTGGATCAAATCCGCAGCGACCGCGGCCGCACGGTTCTCCTTCGATTGACTGTCGCGCACCAGGATTTCGACCTTCACGGTTTTGCCGGAGGCATCCTTTACGCCTTTGCCGAAATGCTTGCGTGCGATGGCCAGCATAAAATTGTCAGCTTCCCCGAATGCCGCGAGCGGGCCGGTCTCGGGGCTGACATAGCCGATTTTGTAAACCTTGCTTGCGGCGATCGCCGGCGCAGCGATCAGCGGGCTCAACCCCGCCACCGCGGCCGCCGCGCCGCCCGCCTTAATCACATCGCGACGCGTTACCGATTTCTTCATTGCCATGACTTCCTCCCCTCAATTTCTTCGCCGAATCCGACCATGGAACCGGGCTTGCCCCGATCATGGTGGCAAAGGTCTTGGCAAGCAATAGGGACCTTGACCCATTGTTGAGTGGGTCAAGCAATCCTACCGCTTATAAAATGGTGGGGTATTGCCCGCATAGTTGACCCAAGTTGCCTTGGGGTTGGTGTATTCGTGCATCGCCTCGAAGCCCATTTCGCTGCCGTAACCGGAATCTTTGATCCCGCCGAACGGCGAGCCCGGATGGAAGCGCTTGTAGCAGTTGATCCATACCATGCCGACCTGGAGCTGTTTTGCGAGCCGGTGTGCGCGGTTGAGATTGCGCGTCCACAGCCCGCCGCCGAGCCCGTACGAGGTCGCGTTGGCCTGCTCGATCACCGCGTCCTCGTCGCGGAACACGGACTGACGGTGACGAACGGCCCGAACACCTCGTCGCGATTGACGCGGTCTTGCGGCTTTGCGCGCACCACAGTCGGCATGACGTAGCAGCCTTTAGCCAGTGCGGGATCGTCCGGCGTCTTGCCGCCGAGCAGGATTTCGCCGCCCTCCTCTTTCGCGATCTGGCAATAACGAAGCACCTTTTCCTGATGCGGCCGCGAGTCAGCGGCCCCATCTCCGTCTCGACTTTGCGCGGGTCGCCGAGCTCGATGGTCTTGGCAAGGCCAATAAACTTGTCGAGAAACTGATCGGCGATGTTCTCGTGCAGTATCAGCCGCGAACCGGCGATGCAGGCCTGGCCCTGATTGTGGAAATATGCCGAACGCCGAACCATTGACGGCGAGGTCGATGTCGGCGTCGTCGAACACAACATTGGCGCCCTTGCCGCCCAATTCCAGCTGCAGGCGCTTAAGATTGCCCGCCGAGGCCTGCACGATCTTGCGGCCGGTCACGGTCGAGCCGGTGAACGACACTTTGCCGATGCCGCCATGCTCGGCGAGATATTGGCCGGCGGTCGCGCCGTAGCCCGGCATGATATTGATGACCCCGGGCGGAAAGCCCGACCTTCGCCGCCAGCTCCGCGACGCGCAGCGTGGTGAGTGGCGTCAGTTCCGCCGGCTTCAGCACCAGGCAATTCCCCGCCGCGAGCGCCGGACCCATTTTCCAGCTCGTGAACATCAGCGGGAAATTCCACGGCACGATCAGACCGACCACGCCGATCGGATCGCGCGTGATGTAAGTGAGGAAGCCCGGCTCGGCCGGCACGACGAAGCCCTCGTACTTGTCGGCCATGCCGGCGAAATAGCGGAACACGGCCGCGGTCCGGAACACGTCGAGATTTCGCGTGTCGCGGATCGGGTGGCCGGTGTCCAGCGTCTCGATCAACGCTAGATTTTCGCCGTCTTCCTCGATCGCTTGGGCAAGCTTGTAGATCAGCGCGCCCCGTGCCGACGCCGCCATGTTGGACCAAGCTGGAAACGCCTTCTGCGCCGCCGACACGGCGCGGTCGACGTCGGCGCGATCGCCCTCCGCCACCTTGGCCAACAGGCTTTCGTCATGGGGATTGAGCACGTCGAACGTCTTGCCCGACGCCGCCGGCACGAATTTGTTGTCGATGAACAGCTGGGTCTGGACTTCGATGTTCGGCAACGTATCGGGCATGACGACCTCCCCTTATTCGATCTGAAAACAAAAGGGCGGCGCCAGCAAGCGCCGCCCCTTCGTATCGGTAAATCAGTTCACTGCCGGTCGATTAGAAATCGAGTGGGTACGGCGGCAGCTTGCCCTTGGCATAGAGCTCGTCCAACCCCGGCGTGCCATTCTCCGCCACCAGCAACATCGAGCGCTTCGGCGCGAAGCCCTGGTGCCGGATGTCGGCAGGCATGGCGCAGACGTCGCCCGCCTTCATGATGATGCGGCCACGCGGATTGCCGGTGTTCTTGTCTTGGATGTTCCAATGGATTTCATCCGAGAGCTGGATGAACCATTCGTTGCGATCGTTGCCATGGATCACAGGCAGCATGTGCTCTTCCGACGTGACGCAGAAGATGCTGGCGCCGGTGATCGAAGCAACCGATGGATTCCAGGTCACGTCCGAACGCGCGATATGGTCGAACAGATTGATCGCGTTGAGCTGACCCTCGAAGCCCTTCTCGGTATGCACTTCCGGCTTCTCGAACTTGAGGTCGGCGAACGCACGGTTGACCGGATGGCCGGTGGCATCGGAGCGTGGCGTGACGTCGCCCGGCAGACCGAGCATCCGCTTCGCCGGTGTAAAACCGCGAACCAGCGCATCCTTCCGGGCTTCCCGTTTCGATCCCAGCGGGTTGCCGGTCTCTTGCGGCGCACGTAGCGGATCGTAGCCTTCGCTGATCCAATCGCGGGCAATGGTGTCAAACGCCGTCACCACCTTGTCGGTCGGGAACGTTTCCATGAAATCTGTCTTCGCCGCCTTGTAGCCCTGGTCATAGCTGCCGGCGAAGATGTCGACGGTGCCGTAATGGTTCTGCGTGCCGAACACGTCATCGAAGAAAATCCAGCCGTAGAAGAATTGCCAGCCGATGTCGCGCACCAAGGCCCGCAGAAAACGGTCAATCTCGATGATGCGCGTGCCGTGCGGCCACGTCACATGTGCGAAATATTCGTCGCGACGGAACTTGAAACTGCCGAACTGAAATTCGGTGTAGCCCAGTTGGGCATCCTTGCCGAGAACCTTGACGTCGGCCGAAATTGGAGCGGTGCTCATGAACGATCCCTCCGGTGGAGTGGATAGGCGTTGAATTAGTTAATCACGAAATGCATATTTCTTTCCAGCGCTCGATGGTGACGTCGCCGGCCAATGTCTGGAACAGAACAACGGCCGGACCGCCGTTGGCGACGAGCTGGTAGGCGGCGCCGGCAGGGAGCAGCGCCTGGTTGCCAAGCTTGGCACGGACATAGCCCATCTTCTGGCCATTGGGCGCGGCGGCAAGCTTGGTCGCGCCACGCTTGCCTGACGGAACTGCGGCCGACGGATCGAGCTTGACGAAATTGACTGTCACGTCGCCGTCCATCACCACGACGAATTCGTCGTGCGCGGCAGCGTACCAAGGCGAGGTGCCTTCGATCTTCGCGACTTCGACGACATACTCGATGTTCTTGGTGACGGCGACCCGCTCAAACGGCTTCGATTTGCCCGCAACCTCGAACAGATTGGAGAAGGCGTAATGTTTCTTGTCGTCGTTGACGATGTCGAGCGAGCCCTTGGTATAGCTTTTCAGCGAGCCCAGTTGGGTGTGGTAGGCCATTAGCTTTGCTCCCGAGCATGTCAGCCTGCGAGCGACCGTTATAGCGGTTTTCTCTGGAAAGGAACCACAGAGGATGTATTCCCGAACCGCTTCGATGCTCGCCTAGCTTTGATTTTCGCAAAGCGAATTTTTCTTCGCTTAGCGAAATTATTGGGATAATCTCGCCAACCATGTCAAGAGGCATGTCTGAGCGAGATTTCGTCACCGCGCTATCGCGCGGCCTCGCCGTGATTCGGGCCTTCAATCACAACCGCCCCGAAATGACTCTGACCGAAGTTGCGGCGCGCACCTCGCTCAGTCCAGCCACGGCACGGCGCAGTCTCTATACATTGCAGCGTCTTGGTTACATCTCGTCGCATGGCCGGCGTTTCATGCTGCGCTCGAAAGTCCTCGATCTTGGTTCGGCGTTCTGGAGCTCCATGAAGATCGAGGAGGTGGCGCAAGCCCATCTCCGTGAAGTCGTCGATGCGGTCAGCGACTTCATGTTCGCTCGCGGTGCTTGAGGGCAAGGACGTGCTCTATCTCGCCCACGCCGCCAGCCGCCGCACCGTTCGCATGCCGGCGGGGATCGGCGCCCGCTTCCCGGCCTACGCCACCTCGATCGGACGGGCTATGCTGGCCTATCTCGATCCGCCGGTGCTCGATCGTTATCTCGACACGGTCGAGATGAAGCCGCTGACCGATCGCACCGTCACCGATCCGGTTCGCCTCAAACAAATTCTCGCCGAGGTCCGCAAGAACGGTTGCGCCTGCACCCAGGATGAACTCGATTACGGCCTATCCTCGGTCGCGGTGCCGGTGATGATCGGCGACCGCGCGGTCGCCGCCATCAATACCTCGTCCAATTCGGCGCGGATGACAAAGGACGAATTGGCGAAGGCCCGCGTCGCGATCCTGCAACGCACCGCCCTGGCGATCGCCCGGGCCCTCGAGCAGTCGCCGGCGCTGCTCCACTCGCTTTACAGCAACCAGACCGAACCCAATCTCTGGCCGCTGCCGCCACCGAGCGTCGCCGAAGGACGCGTGAACCGCTAGGGCCGCGCTAGGCGCGGCTCATGCCACCGCGGATCAGCTTGATGATGAGCAGCAGAACGATGGCGCCGATCGCCGAGGAGACGATCGCCGGAATCCAGCCGGTGCCGAGACTGAGGTGAAGCACACTCAGCAACAGCCAGTTGCCGATAAAAGCGCCGATGATGCCGATGACCAGATCGCCGATCAGGCCGAACCCGGCCCCCCTGACGACCAACCCGGCCAGCCAGCCGGCGATAATGCCGATCACCAAGATGGCGATGATATTGTGCGCGCCCCAATCCATTGCGGTTCCCCCTAAAAGTTTGTGATCGTTGTTTGTCGCTGAACGTCGCTCCGCACCTTAGTGGCCGCATTTCATGTTGTCGAGCCGCGCGCGTGTCAGAGAGTCGGCCGTTTGCCGCGATAAGCATCGTCGAGCAGTTGGCGCAGCGGCGCGCGCTCGACAGGACGCGGGTTAGGGTACGGCGTCTTGGTGGCGAGGTCGGCGGCGCGGTCAAGGTCCTGCTCTTTCATGCCGATCTCGGCGAGCGATACCGGCGCGTTCAACCTCTTGGCCAGATCGTACAGGCCCTGCGCCGCGTCCTCGGCGTCGAGCGACGCTGCGATCAGGCGCATCGCCTCGGGCGCGGCCTCGCGATTGTACGCAGTGGCGTGCGGCAGAATCACGGTGTGAACCTCGGCATGCGGCAGATCGAATGAGCCGCCGAGCGTGTGACAGAGCTTGTGATGCAGGCCCATCACGGTGCGGTCGAGCGCGATGCCGGCGAGCCACGATGCGTAGTGTGCGTCGGAGCGCGCCGCCGCGTTCGACGGCTCGCGCAGGATCACCGGCAGCGAGCGGGCGAAGGCGCGGATGCTGTCGGCGGCGTAAAGCTGGATGATCGGCGTCGTGTCGGACGCGTAGAGACTCTCGACGCAATGCGCGAGCGCGTTCATGCCCGACGTGGCGCTGAGCCGCGCCGGCATGCCGTAGGTCAGGGTCGGATCGTAGATCACCGCCTTTGGCCGAACCTTTTCGCTGCGGCCGGTCTTTTTCTCGCCGCCTTCGGTGAGGCCATAGATCGATGTCATCTCCGAGCCGGCATAGGTGGTCGGCACCGCGATGCTCGGCAGGTCGAGTTCCAGCGCGATGGCCTTGGCCAGGCCGGTAGTCGTGCCGCCGCCGATCGCCACCGTGCCGTCGGCGCCGACGCGCTTGGCCTCGGCACGGGCGATTTGCGCCACCTCGATCGGCACGTGCATGCGGGCCTGGGCATAAAGCCCGGCGGCGCGCGGCCCGAGCAGCTTGACCGCGGTCTCGCCCGCTTCCTTCTGTTCCGGCGTCGAGAGAACCAGGAGCCGCTTCAGCCCGAGCCGGTCGGCCTCTTTCGGCAGATCGGCGAGCCGCCCGTCGCCGAAAACCACGCGCAGCGTAGGCTGGTCATGAATGAAGGCGCGCATTGGCGGCGCCTTCCCGAGCCTAGAACTTCACCGGCACTACCGGCGCCTTGCCCTCGGTGATGAGCTTCGGGATTTCGTTCGATGCGTTCTCCCATACCAGCAGCATCGAGCGCTTCGGCGAGAAGCCCTGATGGCGGATGTCGGCGGGCATCGCGCAGATGTCGCCGGCCTTCGCGGTGACGCGGGCGCGCGGGCGGCCGGTCTCCTTGTCCTTCACCACCCACACGATCTCATCGGACATTTGCATAAACCATTCGACGCGGTCGTTGCCGTGCTCGACGGGGAGCGTGTATTCCTCCGAGGTCGGGCAGTAGAGCGAGTCTTTCACGATCGAGCACACCGAGGGATTCCAGGTCACGTCCGAGCGCGACAGATAGGCGAACAGGTTGAAGGCCGCGACCTCGTTCTCGAAGCCAGGCTCGGCGTGAACCTCGGGCTTGTCCTGTTCGACATCGGCGAATTGGCGATTGACCGGATAGCCCGTCGCGTCGGTCCGCACCGGTGTATCGCCTGGAATGCCGACCATGCGTTTGGCGGTGACACGCAGCCGCTCGATCGCCGCCTTGTTGTCGCCGTCCTTGCGGCCGAACGCCATCTTGGTTTCCTCGGGCGCCGCGAACGGGTCGTAGCCGGCGTTGGTCCAGTCGTCGAGGATCGCCTTGAAGGTCGTCATCAGATCCTCGGACTTGTAGGTCTCCATATAGTCGAGACCCGCGCTCTTATAGGCGTCGTTGAACGTGCCGGCGAACATGTCGACCGTGCCGTAGTGATTGAGCGTGCCGAACACGCTGTCGAAATTCACCGTGCCGTAGAAAAAGTTCCACGCCACGTCGCGCTGTAGCGCGCGCAGGAACGCGTCGGCGGGCAAGGTATGACTGCCCTTCGGCCAGTCGATATGGACGAAATATTCGTCGCGGCGGAACGCGAACTTGCCCTTCTTGAAGCTGCGGTAGCCGTAATAATTGTCGGGCTGGCTGGCGGTGACGGGAAAAGCGGTTTGCACGGACATGTCCTGCTCCTTCGCTTCGCTATTTGGTCTGACAGATTTCGGCCCAGCGCTCGATGGTGACGTCGCCCTGAATGGTCTGGATCGTCACCACCGACGCCTTGTCGGCATGGAATTGATAAGCGGAACCTTTGGGCAGCAGCGTCATGTGACCCCGGCCGGCGACCACACGCCCCATCTTTTTCCCTTTGGGCTCGCCGGCGAGCTTGATCGCACCTTCCTTGTCGGCGGGCACCAGCAGATCGGTCGGCTTCAGCAGACGGATTTCGACCTTGCCGTCCATCACCAGCGCAAATTCGTCGTGGGCGCAGGCATACCAGGGCGAAGTGCCCTCGGCGCGGACGCATTCGATGACGTATTGGAAATTCTTGCCGACCGCGACGCGCTCGTACGGCTTCGATTTGTCGGCGACTTCGAAGACGTTGGAAAAGACGTAGTTCTTCGGATCGTCGTCGATGATCGCGACGCCGCCCTTCTGGTAATTCGTCAGCGAGCCGAACACGGTCTTCACGTCGCTCATGCGCGCCCTCCCATGGGCTTCAGCGATTTTGTTGGTTACCCCAATCAATTGGTCCATCGTTAGACCAGCGGCGAGGAAGGGTCAAGAATTCCGTCCTTACAGAATTTCGACCGGCATTTGCCAAACCAGCAACGCGAGGCAGCCATCCTCGCTGACGACCTCATGCTGCGTGCCTGGCGGATTGACGATGAAGCCGCCGGCCCCGACCTTGCCGCGATCGTCGGTCTGCGAGCCGCGCAGAATGTAGATGTGCTCGTAGCCGCGATGGCGATGCAGCGGCACGCGCGCGCCCGGCCGATAGCGCAGGAACGCGGACGCCGGTCCGTCCGCGCCATTGCGATAGAGCCAGCTCGCCTCGATACGGTCGCGGAACGGCTCCCAACGGAGGCGAGCCTCGTCGATCGCGGCCAGATCGAGCATCATATCGATATCATCTTTCAATTGCCCCGCTTCCGCTTTCACGATATGCCCGATGCGGCGGAGAAAGGCGAGAAGACGGGAGATGCCTCAAGACGATTGGCGCGGCGGACGGATCGAGGCCGATGAGTGGGTGGCGCGCGCCCGCGCGCTGGCACCGTCGGTCGAGCAATGCCGCGACGAAGGCGAGCAGCAACGGCGATTGCCGCGGCCCTTGTTCGACGCAATGCGCGACGCCGGCCTGTTTCATCTCTGGGTGCCGCGCGCCTATGGCGGCGCCGAAGTGGACATCGCGACCATGGTGCGCGTGACCGAGGAAGTGTCGCGCCAGGACGGCGCCGCCGGCTGGAACGTGATGATCGGCGCCAATACCGCGATCCTGTGGGGATTCATGAACGAGCGCGCGGCGCGCGGCATTTTCGACGCCGATCCGAATAGCGTCATCGCGGGCACGATTCTGGCCAGCGCCGGCCGCGCCAAAATCGTGCCGGGCGGCTATCGCATCGGCGGCAGATGGCCCCTCGCCAGCGGCTGTCATCACGCCAACTGGATGGTGACGGCGTGCTTCATCTATGGCGAGGACGGCAAGCCGAAACTCGGACCTGACGGCGCGCCGCAACCCAACGCCTTCTTCGTGCCGATCGGCGATTGCGAGATTCTCGACACCTGGTACTCGGCCGGCCTGCGCGGCACCGGCAGCCATCATTTCCAATGCACCGACATTTTCGTGCCCGAAGATTTTCATTTTGCCTCGGTCGGCGCGCCGCCGGTGCAGCGCGGCCCGCTCTACAGCACGCAAATCCCCAATGTCTGGGGACCGAACGTCTCGGCCGTGGCGCTCGGCATCGCGCGCGACGCGATCGAAAGTTTTGTGGCGTTGGCCGGCGACAAGAAGCCGAGCCGGATGAATTCGCTCCTGGCCCAGCAGGATGTAGTCCAGCACAAGGTCGGCCAGGCCGAAGGGCTGCTGCGTTCGGGCCGCGCCTTCCTGATGGAGACGATCGGCGACATGTGGGCGCTGATGAGCGCCGGCAAGCCGGTGCCGCCGGAGCTCGCCGCGTTGAACCGGCTCGCTTGCGCGACGGCCGTGCAAAACGCCATCGCCGCGACCGATCTGATGTTCGGCGCGGCCGGTGCGACGTCGATTTACGCCACCAGCCGTCTCGAACGCTGTTTCCGCGACGTTCATATGGTGTCCCAGCACGGCGTGGTCGGGCCGACCAATATCATTTTCGCCGGCCGCTCGATCCTGGGCTTGACGCCGGAAGGCGCGTTTCCGCCAGGACGGTAAGGCCACGTCCCTGCTTCTGCAGGCAATCTGCAGGTATTTCCGCGAAAAAATATCGATCCGATTCTACCATTCCGAGACCCATATGTACGCTCAATGCGTATATAGGGTGCGCGGCCGGTTAAGTCAATGGCCCGCCATGTGGCGGCCGATGGCGGTGAGGTCGGCGCTGGCGGCGGGGGCGTCATAGACCAGCGCCCCATGGAAAATCACCACGATGCGGTCGGCAAGTTCCAGAATTTCGTCGAGATCGCTCGACACCAGCAGCACCGCGGCGCCCTTGTTTCGCGCCGCCATGATCTCCGCGCGGATTTGCGCCACGGCCGCGAAGTCGAGCCCGAAGCACGGATCGGCGGCGATCAACACTTCGACGCCTTCGCTGAGCTCCCGCGCCAACACCGCGCGCTGCACGTTGCCGCCCGAGAGATCGCCGATCCGCGTATCCGGCGAGCGCGTCTTGATGCCATAGCGCGCGATCTTGCGCGCGGCCTCTTCGCGGAACTCGCCCTTCTTGAGCCACAGGCCGCCGCCGGCAAAGGGCGCCTCGTCGAATTTGCGGAACACCAGGTTCTCCGCGACGCTCATGCGGGAGACGCAGGCATTGCGCAGGGGCTCCTCCGGCAGCAACGAGAATTTGTGGCGGCGCATTTCGTCGCGCTGGGCGCGCCAGGTTTCGCCGGCGACCGCGATGGTTCCTGCTTCCGCGTCGCGCTGACCCGCCAGCACTTCGACGAGCTGGCGCTGGCCGTTGCCGGAAACGCCGGCGACGCCGACGATCTCGCCGGCCCGCACCGAGAGCGACAATCCGTTCACCGCGATCTGTCCCGCGTCGTCGAGCGCGGTCAGGTCCTTGATGTCGAGCCGCGCCGCGCCGAACGTGCCGGCGCGGGCCGGCGCCTGCGCCAGTTCCTCGGCGCCGATCATGGCGCGGGCCATGTCGTCGGGCGTGAGCTGGCCGACCTTGCCTTTGCCGGCGAGCCGGCCGCGCCGCAGGATCGAGACCTCGTCGGCGAAGGCCAGCACCTCGCGGAACTTGTGCGTGATCATCAGGATGGTGAGCTCGCCCGCCACCACCATGTCGCGCAACATGCCCAGCACCTCGTCCGCCTCCTGCGGCGTCAGCACCGAGGTCGGCTCGTCGAGGATCAGGAATTTGCGCTTGAGATAGAGCTGTTTGAGGATTTCGCACTTCTGCCGCTCGCCGGCGGAGATCGCGGAGACCTTGGAGTCGAGCGGCACGCGGAACGGCATACGGTCGAGAAACTCGCTGAGCGCCGCGCGTTCCTTCGCCCAGTCGAAAACCGGCGGCAGCTCGTCGCGCGCCAGGACCAGATTCTCCGTCACCGTCATCGCCGGCACGAGCGTGAAATGCTGATACACCATGCCGAGGCCGAGCGCGTGCGCGGCGCGCGGATTGTCGATGGTGCGCTCGGCGTCGCCGACAATCACCTGGCCGCTGGTCGGCGCGTAGTAACCCATGACGCATTTAACCAGCGTGCTCTTGCCGGCGCCGTTCTCGCCCAGCAGCGCATGAATGGTGCCCGGGAGTACCCGCATCGAGACATCGTCGAGCGCGACGAAATCGCCGAAACGCTTGGTCATCGACACCGCCTCCAGACCGAAGGTCTTGTCGGGCGGCGCCGGCGGCCGGGCGAGTTGGGTTACTTCGACCATCAGCGGCGCTCGCCGCTGCTTGCGAAGAACGCGGTGTGCCCCTCAAGGGGGGAGGGAAATGGAAGAGGCACATATTGTGTCACGAAATCGCCTCGATGAGCTGACCCGAATTGGAAACCGAGCCGAACACCCCGCCCTGCATCTTGATCATCTTGATGGCGTGGTCGTGATTGCCCTTGTCGGTGGCGCCGCAGCAATCCTCGAGCAGCACGCACTCAAAGCCGCGATCGTTGGCCTCGCGCATGGTGGTGTGGACGCAGACATCGGTGGTGATGCCGGTCAGCACGATGTTGTCGATGCCCCTGAGGCGCAGCATCAATTCGAGATCGGTGGCGCAGAACGAGCCCTTGCCGGGCTTGTCGACGATCACCTCGCCGGGCGCCGGCGCGAGGTCGGAGATGATCTCCCAGCCGGGCTCGCCACGCACCAGGATGCGGCCGCACGGACCCGGATCGCCGATGCCGGCGCCGATGCGGCGCGAGCGCCAGCGCTTGTTGTCGGGCAGGTCGCTGAGATCGGGGCGATGGCCTTCACGCGTGTGGATGACGTGAAAGCCCTTGGCGCGCATCGCCGCGAGCACGCGCTTGATCGGCTCGATCGGCGCGCGGGTCAGCGACAGGTCGTAGCCCATCTTGTCGACATAGCCGCCGATGCCGCAGAAATCGGTCTGCATGTCGATGACGATCAGCGTGGTGTTGTCGGGACGGAGATCGCCGTTATAGGGCCACGGATACGGATCGGCCTTGACGTAGCGTTCAGGCATTTTTCGGGGCTCCCCTGTAGGCGCGCTTCGGCGGCTCGAAGCCGCAGGACGTGCCGTCGGTAACGCGTACCCGATTCTCCCACGGCAGGCGATAGCGCTCGGCGACCAGGTCGCGCATGAAGGTGTAGGGACAATCGCGCGCGCCGCCGGCGACGGCGACGAAGCCGCGATGGCCGAGTTGATAGATGTTGTTCTCGACGCCCCACTCGGCGCGCGCCTCGCGCACCAGGTCGGGACGCACCTCGGCGGTGACGATCTCGTCGGGCACGCCGCCGCCCTCGACCATCACGGTGCCGTCGAAATCGCAGATCATGCCCTCGCCCATCGAGTTGAAGGTGCCGTCGCTGCCGCACAGGCAGACGCTGGCGGTGACCATCAGGTTGCTGAAGGCGTTGGCCTGATTGCTGACCTTCCAGGCGTGGCGGATCGGCGCGGTGTAGCCCGCGGTGCGCAGCATGATCTCCGCGCCCTTGTACGCCGCCTCGCGCGCCATCTCGGGGAACATGCCGTCATGGCAGATGATAAGGCCGATCTTGGCACCCTTGGGTCCCTCGCAGACCGGGATGCCAAGATCGCCCGGTTCCCAGGGCTCGACCGGAACCCAGGGATGGAGCTTGCGGTAGTAGAGCCGGAGCTCGCCGGTATCGTCGATGATCATGCCGCTATTGTAGGGATTGCCGCCGGGGTTCTGCTCCATGATCGAGAAGCAGCCCCAAATGCGATTGTCGCGGCAAGCGCGCTTGAACGAAGCGACCTCCGGCCCGTCCATCCGGCACATCAGCGTCCGGGTCGGTGCTCATCGACAGGCCGTGGAGCGAATATTCGGGAAACACGACCAGGTCCATGGTCGAGAGGTTGCGGCGCGCCTTGCCGACCATCGCGCAGATTTTCGCCGCCTGCGCCGCCAATTGCGCCGGCGTCTCGACCACGGGCAATTGCAACTGCACCAGTCCGATGACGACGCCGTTCGCCGATTTGTTGAGGCCGCCGAGACCGCTCATGCCGCTTTCCCTACTTGGTGATGGACAATTCCGCCGGCGCCCCGACCAGCGTGCGCCGCGGCGAGCAGGTAGCGATCATGATCGCCAGCGTCAGGAAATAGGGCGCGGCGCCGAAGAGATGATAGCCCCAGGTGATCTGCACCGACTGCAGCGCGGGACCCAGCGCCGCCGCGCCGCCGAACAGCAAGGACGCCCAGAAGCACAGCATCGGATTCCAGCGCGCGAAGATCACCAGCGCCACCGCGGTGATGCCCTGGCCGCTCGACAGGCCCTCGTTCCAATTGCCGGGATAATAGAGCGACAGGAACGAGCCGCCGATGCCGGCGAGGAAACCGCCGGTCATGGTCGCGCGCATGCGAATCCAGTTCACCGAATAGCCCATGGCGCGCGCGGCGTCGGCGCTTTCGCCCGCGGTGCGCAGCACCAGGCCCCAGCGCGTGCTGCGCAACGCCCACACCAGCGCCGGCGCCAACGCCACGCCGAGCAGGAACAGGACGTTGATCTTCAGCGCGTCGTGAAGCTGCGGGATCTTGCTCCACCAGCCGAAATCGATCGCCGGCAGGATGTTGGCCTTCGGCTGGATCAGCGGCTTGCCGAGATAGAAGGCAAGGCCGATGCCGAACAGCATCAGCGCGATGCCGACGGCAATGTCGTTGACCTTAGGCAGGCCGCAAATGGTGGCGTGAACCGCGCCGAGAATCGCGCCGGTGGCGGCGGCCGCGAGCACACCGAGCCACGGCGAGCCCGTGACCAGCGACGTGCCGTACGCGACCATCGCCGACATCACGAGCGTGCCTTCGAGGCCGAGATTGATGCGGCCCGACCGCTCGGTCAGGCATTCGCCGAGGCTGACGAACAGGAACGGCGTCGAGACGCGCACCGCGCCGCCGAGTACCGCGATCGGCACAACCCACAGACCGAGGGACGATGCGTCGGCCATTTATGCCGCCTTGCTCTGGAAAATCTTGAAGCGGCCGTAGAGCGTGTCGCTCGCCAGCACCGCGATGAAGATGATGCCTTGCAGCACCAGCACCGACGCGTCGGGCAAACCGAGCCGGCGCTGCAGCAGGCCGCCGCTGGCGCCGATGCCGCCGAGCAAGATCGCGACCGGAACGCAGGCGAGCGGATTCTGCCGGGCCAGGAACGCGACCAGAATGCCGGTATAGCCGTAGCCCGCCGCCATGTTGGCGTTGGCGCGCTCCTGCACCGCCGCGACCTCGACCATGCCGGCGAGCCCGGCGCAGGCGCCGCCCAGGAAGCACATCGCGATCACGAGCTTGCCGACCGGCAACCCGACGACCTTGGCGGCGCGCAGATTGCCGCCCGCGATCCGCGCCGAAAATCCGAACACGGTATGGAAGACGAGGATGTAGGCGACGACCGCGGCGATGACGCCGAACACGATGCCCCAATGCACGCCGAGCCACGGGATGAGGCCGATCATGTTCTGGTCGCCGATGGAATAACTCGACGGCTTGTTGAGGCTGGCCGGATCGCGCATCGCGCCTTCGACCAGATGGTTGAGGATCGCCAGCGCGATGTAGTTGAGCAGCAGCGTCGAGATGGTCTCGTTGACGCCGCGGTAATGGCGCAACGCGCCGGCGAACGCGATCCACAAACCGCCCGCGGCCATGCCCGCGATCGCCATCACAAGCTGCACCACCAGTGGCGGCGCGCCGAGCACGGCAAGGCCGGCGGCGGTCGCGCACAATCCGCCCATGACCAGCGCGCCTTCGCCGCCGATCACCACCATGCCAAGTTGCGCCGGAAGCGCGGTGCACAGCGCCGTCAGGATCAATGGCGCCGCGCGCGTCAGCGTGTTCTGCCAGGAAAAGAACGTGCCGAACGCGCCGCGATACATGTAACCGTAAAGGTCGATCGGATTGACGCCGAACAGGGCGACGAAGCCGCCGAATACGATCAACGCGACGATGACGGCAAGTACGGGGATGACGATGAGTTCCGCCGCGCTCCCGAACCGCTCGCCCAGAAAACTTTGCCGAATCGAACCGATGCTCATGTCAATTTGCATAGGCGGACACCGGCATTTTTTCACACCTTAAACTTCATTCTCCACCCCCGAACGGGAGAGGATGCCATGCGCCGCGGCCGCGGCGCATGGCAGGTCGAGGGCGCGGCGGACGCCGGGCGCCCGCCACGCCGATCGGCTCACGACGTCGAACCGATGACACCTTCCACCAAATAGCCCATCGATTCGAGCTTGATGTCGGTCTGCACCAGCCCGGCGCCGGCGGGGATGACGGTATTGCCCTTGTTGTCCTTAAGCCCGCCCTTGTAGATGACGAAGCTACCGGACATGAACGCGGCCTTGGCGGCGTCGGCTTCCTTGCGGACCGACTCCGGTACCATCGCGCCGTAGGGCGACGACTTGACCAGGCCTTCCTTGTAGCCGCCGCGATAGAAGTTCGGAATTTCCTCGCCCTTCATCGCCATGGTCACGAACTTGGGATAGAGGTCCTCCCAGTCCCATTCGGCGCCGGTGAGATAGAAATTCGGCGCCAGCGCGGCTTGGTTGCAGTGATACCCGCAGACAAAGGCGCCGCGGCGCGACGCGGTCTCCACCACCGTCTTCGGTCCGTCGACATGCATAGTGATGACGTCGGCGCCGGCATTGACGATGCTCTGCGTCGCTTCGGCTTCCTTCACCGGCATCGACCAGTCGCCGGTGAAGATCACCTGGGTCGTGATCTTCGGGTTGACGCTGAGCGCCGCGAGGGTAAAGGCATTGATGTTGCGGAGCACTTGCGGAATCGGCTTGGCCGCGACGAAACCGAGCTTGTTGCTCTTGGTCATGCGGCCGGCGACGATGCCGTTCACATATTGCGCCTCGTCGATATAGCCGAAATAGGAACCGATATTCTTGGGCATCGCCGGCACCCACAGGCCGGCGGCGTGCTCGAACCGCACCTTGGGATATTTCGGCGCGACCCGGAGGATGTGCGGATCGAAATAGCCGAACGAGGTCGGGAACAGCAGCGTCGAGCCGTCGAGATTGATCATCGACTCCATGGTCTTTTCGACCGCGTCGGTCTCCGGCACGTTCTCTTCCTCGGTGACCTTGACGCCCGGCATTTTCTTGACGGCGGCCGCGCCCTGCGCATGGGCTTGGTTGTAACCGTAATCGTCGCGCGACCCGACATAGATGAAGCCGACGGTGAAATCGGCGGCGAAGGCCAGCCGTGCCGGCAGCGTGCCCGCCAGCGCCACCGCGGCGGTGCCGCCCAGCAATTGACGACGCGAAAGCTTATCGAAGTTCATCCCTGTTGCTCCCTTCTCCATGCCGCCCCCACCGGCGGCCCAAGCCCGCTCGAGCGGGCTGCCTGTCCGGCGGTTTCGCAAAGCCTATGCCACGGCAAAACCCGCCCCGCGCCACTGTCGGCCACGTCCGATTCCGAAATATGACCAAATTTTAAGCGTGACTTGGATCAATTGTATGCAATAGACCCTGGGAAGGCGCCAATACGAGAGATTTAGCGGCTTGGCCCATAGACTGCTAGAAGGACCGTAGCAGGCGGTTGGGGGTATTGCGTGGCGATTGAACCAAGTCTCGATTTCCCGACATTGGCGGAACTTTATCGCGCCGGCCGCCTCACGGTTATGGCCTTGGTGCAGGAGGTCGAGCGGCGGATTGCCGCCGCCGGCGACGATTGCGTCTGGATCAGCCGCGTTCCGAGCGAGGCGCTGGCGGCCCGCGCCCGGGAATTGGACGCGCTCGATGCCGCGGCACGGGCGCGGCTGCCGCTGTTCGGCATTCCCTTCGCGGCCAAGGACAATATCGATGCCGCCGGCCTCGACACGACGGCGGCCTGCCCGGCCTTCGCCTATCGACCGGCGGAAGACGCACCTGCGGTGGCCCGGCTTGTGGCTGCCGGCGCGGTCTTGATCGGCAAGACCAATCTCGACCAATTCGCCACCGGCCTGGTCGGGGTGCGCTCGCCCTATGGCGTGGCGCGCAACCCGTTCGACGCCCGGTACATACCCGGCGGCTCGAGTTCGGGCTCCGCGGTCGCGGTGGCGTCGGGCCTGGTGAGTTTCGCGCTCGGCACCGACACCGCCGGCTCCGGGCGCGTGCCGGCCTCGTTCAACAACCTCGTCGGATTGAAGCCGACCAAGGGGTTGATCCCGCTGTGCGGCGTGGTGCCCGCCTGCGCCTCGCAGGATTGCGTCTCGATCTTCGCGCTGACGGTGGACGACGCCGAGGCCGTGCTGGCGGTCGCCGGCGGCTTCGATCCCGCCGATGCGTTTTCGCGCCGGGGCGCGCAAGCCGCGGCGATCGGTCCGAGCTTCCGCTTCGGCGTGCCGCGCCGACCCGAATTTTTCGGCGACGGCGCGAGCGAGGCACTCTATCGCGACGCCGTCGCTACCCTCGAAGCGCTCGGCGGCACCGCGGTCGAATTCGACGATGCCCCGTTCCTCGCGGCGGCGAAGCTCCTTTACGACGGCCCCTGGGTGGCGGAGCGCATGGCGGCGGTGGAAAAAATCTTCCGCGCGCAGCCCGAAGCGATGCTGCCGGTGACGCGCGCGATCATCGCCAACGCCGACAAGTTCAACGCCGTCGACACGTTCAAGGCGCAATATCGCCTCGGCGAGCTGCGCCGTGCCACCGAACCGCTGTGGCACGAGATCGACGCGATGGTGGTGCCGACCGCGCCCTCGATCTACACCGTCGAGCAGGTCAACGCCGATCCGGTCGCGCTCAATTCGCGCCTCGGCCATTACACCAATTTCGTCAATCTGCTCGATCTCGCGGCGCTGGCGGTGCCGGCAGGATTCCGGCCCGACGGCTTGCCGTTCGGCGTCACGCTGATCGCGCCCGCCTGGCACGACGCGGCGCTGGCATCCTTGGGGCGGCGCTTTGCGCGCAAGCTCGATCTGCCGCTCGGCGCCACCGGCCATCGCGCCCTCTTCGCCCCTCGCCTGCAAGCGGGCAGGGACTGACAAAGGACAGAACGTGACCGTCGCGGTGTTCGGCGCGCATCTTTCCGGCATGCCGCTAAATTACCAACTTGCCGACAGCGGCGCGCGGCTGCTCGCCGCCGCCGATACCGCGCCGCATTATCGCCTGTACGAGATCGCTGGCGAGCCCGCGCGGCCGGGCCTGGTGCGGGTCGCGAACGGCACCGGGCGCGCCATCGCGGCGGAGCTATGGTCGCTGACCCCCGCGGCGCTGGGGGCCCTGGTGGCGGCAACGGCGCCGCCATTATGCATCGGCTCGGTCGAGCTGGCCGATGGCAGCTGGGTCAAAGGCTTTTTGTGCGAAGCCGTCGCGACGACGAGCGCCCGCGACATTTCCGACTTCGGCGGCTGGCGGAACTTTATCGCGGCGAAAACGAATTAGGCGGCTTCGATCGGGCCGCGCGCCAGCGCGACCGGTATATTCCTCGAAGGCGCGCTGCACGCCCGAGACGTGACCGGCGCATGGTCTGGAACGCCAGCTCGGCATTGCCGCGCAGGACGGCGCGCACCACCTCGTCATGCTCGGCATAGGAATCCGCGAGCCGGCCCTCGCCGCGGAACTGAATCCGCGACAACGGCGCGAAGCGGCGGCGCAATGTCGCCATCGCGTCGTCCAGCGCCAAATTGTGGCAGCCGACCCGGATCGCGGCGTGGAAATCGGCGTTGGCTTGGTGATAAAGCTCCGCGTCGCCGCGCCGCACCAACCCGCCGCATTGATGATGCAGCTCCTCGAGCCGATAGCGCTCCGGCGATGTCATTTTCAGCGCCGAAAGCCGGGCGCACACCGCTTCGAGCTCGGCCACGGCCTCGAACATTTCGGTAAGCCGCGCCGTGACCAGGTCGGCGACCGCGGCGCCGGAATGGGCGCGGGTCTGCACCAAACCCATCGCCGCCAGCTCGCGCAACGCCTCGCGCACGGGCGTCCGCGACACGTCGAAGCGGCGCGCCAGGCCGACCTCGTCGAGCCGCGCGCCCGATTCCAGCCTGCCCGAAAGGATGTCGTCCGCCAGGGTTTCGCGTACCCGATCGACCCGCGTGGTTTTCAAATCGTTTCCCCCAATTCGGTCTCCAAATGAAGCACAGCCGCCCCAATGGTTGCAACCGCCGTGCCGCCGGGACAGGATGACGCCGGGCAGGCAGCAATGACAGACAAGCCGCGTCTCATCATCGGCATCACCGGCGCGTCGGGCGCGATCTACGGCATCCGCGCGCTTGAATTGCTGCGCGATCTGCCGGTGGAGACGCATCTCGTGTTGTCGCAGGCGGCGGCGATCACGGTCGCGCAAGAGACGAAATACGCGCTCGCCGACGTCCGCGCGTTGGCCGACATGGTGCACGACCGCAACAATATCGCGGCCTCGATCTCGAGCGGTTCGTTCCGCACCGCCGGCATGCTGGTGGCGCCGTGCTCGATCCGCACCATGTCGGAGATCGCCACCGGGGTCACCAGCTCGCTGCTGACCCGCGCCGCCGATGTGGTGCTGAAGGAGCGCCGCCGCCTGGTGTTGATGGTGCGGGAGACGCCGCTGCATTTGGGTCACCTCAAGACCATGGCCCAATTGACCGAGATGGGCGCGATCGTGGCGCCTCCTGTCCCGGCCTTCTACGCCGCGCCCCAAAGCATCGACGAGATGGTGACGCAAAGCGTCGGCCGCGCGCTCGACCTGTTCGACCTCGATACCGGCGCGGTCAAGCGCTGGAGCGGCATCGCCTCATCACGACAATAATTCAAGAAATTCTTCGGGAGAGAGCCGGGCCTGTCTCAGGATGGAGCGCAGCGTGCCGGGCGGCAAATCCTTGCGATGAAAAGGAACCACGGTCTGACGGGTCGGATCGGCAGGGTGGCGATAGAAATGGTGGCTGCCGTTGATCCTGACGAGGGCAAACCCGCCGCGCTCAAGCGCTCGCATTACGTTTCGAGAGGAGACTGCCGGCAGCCGCGTCACTGGCGCGCGACAATAACAGGCACCAATTCGTCAATCGCGATGCGCGGGTCCTTGTCCGAAGGCGGAATCGGCTTGCCTTCGTCACGATAGACCTGAAGCACCAATTCAATAGCCTCGCGCGCATTCCGTCGTGCTTCCTCCAGCGTTTCGCCGTAGGTGACAACCGGCGCCAACGCCGGGCATGTGACCGTATAGCCGCCTTCGGGTTCCGGCTCGAAATGACAGATATAAGCGGCGCTCGACGCGCCGATGGCTTCCTTCCGCTTCATCCAATCAATTGTAGCAGAGAATTATCGGGACCCAAAATCGGGCGGCTCCGCCGAGCAGCCAAGTAACCGGCAATCGGCGACCATGGCTTCATGCTGCCTCCGCCGTCGAGCACGCTCGCAAAAAATCCCCAAATCGCTCGTGGCGCGTCGATGTCGCGCGTCACCTTGCCCAGGACGGGGGCCGGCGGGAAATGCGGATTGGGCACGACATGGCCGCCGCCGTTGACGACGAAGACGATGACCGGCTTCTTGCCGGCCTCGTGCCAGTCCCACACCGCGACCGAGGTGGGATCGGCCGGATCGCGATGCGGCAGCGTGTCGATCTCGGCATCGCCGACATAGCCGTCGAGCTTGGCCCAATAGGCCGCGGTTTCCGCCGTCGAATGAACGAAGCCGCGGCTGCCGAGCTTGCCGAGATTGACCTCGCCGCCCTTGAACGGATTGACCGGATCGGCGGTGCCGTCCATCAGCAACACGGCAGCGGGCTTGTCGGCGTGGCCGCACACGGAATTGTCGGCGACCGGAAGGTTGGCGCTGACCGCGGCAATGGCGGCGGCCATGTCGGGCGCCTCAAGCGCGACGCGCATCGCCATCTGCGCGCCGTTGGAATAGCCCATGACGACGACGCGGCGCGGGTCGATGCCGTGCGTGTCGTGGAACCGCGCCACCAGCGCGCGGAAGAAGACGATGTCGTCGATCTTCTGCACTTTCGCCGGCAGCGGATCGGTCTTGCGGCAATCGTCCCAGCTGTTCTTGTAGCCGGTGGGATAAACGACCGCGAAACCGTGCACGTCGGCGAGCCGGTCGAATTCCGCGCCGGTCTGCGCGCGCATCCGTTCGCCGCTGCCGCCGGTGCCGTGCAGCGCGAACAGCAACGGCGCGCCCGGCGGCAAGCGGTCCGGAACGTAAGCGAGGTACGACCGCTCGACGCCGCCCGACTGGATCGTCCCGGTCTCGTCGCCGGCGAAGGCGGCCGTTATCCATAATGTTCCAAGCAAACACACGATCGTCGTCCCTGCGAAAGCAGGGACCCAGGGGAAGCGACGTGCGATCGCCCTGGATTCCCGCTTTCGCGGGAATGACGAAATGGGGCTATTTCTCATCGGGTCCCTCGTACGGAATCGCGTGCTCGACCATGCCCCAGATCGCGCGGCCGGAATGGGTCGCGCGTTCCTCGACGATGTGGCCGGCGAGGCCGCCGGCGCGCGACACCACCGCGAGGCCGCGCATGATCTCGACCGGCACGCCGATCTCCAACAGCAGCGCCGCGATCGCGCCCGTGGCGTTGATGGTGAGGTGACGCCCGGCCTGGCGGTCGAGCTCGGCACCCAATCGCTTGAGCAACGCGATGCAGTCGCCTTTGACGCCGCATTCGGCGGCGATGGCGAAGAGGCGCGGCACGCGTGGATCGTCGGGCTTGTGGATCGGATGGCCGAAGCCGGGCATCGGTTGCTTGCGCGCGCGGAACTCGGCGACAACGTCGCGGCAATAGGCGTTGAGGTCGCCGCCCCGGTCGAGGCCGCGTTTCAGGATCGCGCCGCACCCTTCCATGGTGCCGACGAAGACGCTGCCGACCGCGAGCAGGCCCGCCGCCATCGCGACCTGCGTTTCCTCCGGCACGCTGTCGGCGATGAGCCGCGTCACGATCGAGGACGGCGTCAGCCCGTGCTCCGCGATCGTCACCAGGCAGGCGTCGAGCACGCGCGTCTCGCCCGGCGTCGGCAGGCGGTGGCAGACCAGGAAATAGACGAAGGCGGTGAAGCTGAGCCGGCCCATGAGCTCGCCGACAAGGTCGCGGCCGCGCACGGTGATCGTGGTCTCGGTCGAGGTCGCGATCTCGGTCTTGGGGGCGGATGCCATCTCCCCTCTCCTCTCGGCGGTGGCGCGGGTCGCCGCCACGCTAGCAGATTTTTCCGCCCCTTCCCCCCGCTTTCCGGGCTGGCTGTTCCCGCTGTTATGTGCAGCGAATTATCAGCCAAATGGTTAACGACGCCGGTACCCAACGGAGGCCGCAATTTCCGCGCGACCGAACCCCCGTGGCGCCGACATTTCGAAATATAAGAACATAACATGAACAAAAAGTCAAGGGAAAACTAGCGCCGAATGCGGAACCCGCTCTCGTCCTTGGTCAGGTCGAAATTGCCGGCGCGGACGGCGTTGAGCCAGTCGGCGGCCTTGGAGACGCCGCCGAACGTATAGAAATGCAGATGCTCGAAATCGCGGTGGGCCTGGGCCAGCGCGGCAACCACGCCCTCCGGGCCCGCTTCGGTCAGCAAGCGCGTGACGCCGCGGCCGCTGGTCAGGGCGCGCATCGAATTGCCGACGCCGCAGCGCAGTGCGAATTTCGCCAGCGTGGTGACGCTGGCCGGGCCGGCCAGGCCGACGCGGACCGGCGCGGTGACGCCGCGCTCGCGCACGCGCGTAAGAAAATCCAGGATCGGCGCCGCCTCGAAGCAGAATTGCGACACGATCAGCGCGGCGATGTTCTGTTGGGCGAGCAGTTCCAGCTTCTTCGCCATGTGCTCGGCCAGCACCGGCAGAGCGATCTTGCCGTGGCCTTCGGGATAGCCGGCGATGCCGACGCGCTTGATGCCGTGCTTCGGCAGGAGCCCGGTCGCGATCACGTCCGTGCTGGCGGCGAACGGCCCGGCGGCGCGGTCGAGATCGCCGGCGATGCAGAGAATCTTGTCGACGCCGGCCTCGCCGACGAGCCGGGCCAGCGTGTCGTCGAGCGCCGCCTGATTTTCGAAATAGCGCGCGCCGACATGGGGGATCGGATCGAACCCCGCCTGGCGCAGCAGCATTGCGGTCGCCACGGTCGGCGCCGTGCGCGTCGCCCGGCACGCGGGCGATGAAGATTTCGGAGCCCGGCACCGCCTTTTCGATGGCGCGATCGACCGCGGCCTTGTCGCGCGGCATCAGCTCCAGCGACGCGCCTTGCACCAGCGCGGCGATGGCGGAGGAAAGATCGGTGTCGGTCATGCGCGGCGCCCCCTCACCCTACCCTCTCCCCAAGGGGGAGAGGGTTTGAGCGGGGCTAATACCGGTAGTGGTCGGCCTTGAACGGGCCCTGCTGCGACACGCCGAGATAGGCCGCCTGTTTGTCCGTCAGCTTGGTCAGATGGACGCCGACCTTCGCCAGATGAAGCTGCGCGACTTTTTCGTCGAGATGCTTCGGCAGGGTGTAGACCTTCTTCTGGTACTTGCCCTGGCTGCCCCACAGCTCGATCTGCGCCAGCGTCTGGTTGGTGAAGGACGCGCTCATGACGAAGCTCGGATGGCCGGTGGCGCAGCCGAGATTCACCAGGCGGCCCTCGGCCAGCAGGATGATCTTCTTGCCGTCGGGGAACTCGATCTCATCGACCTGCGGCTTGATGTTGTCCCATTTCAAATTCTTGAGCGCGCCGACCTGAATTTCGTTATCGAAATGGCCGATGTTGCAGACGATGGCGCGGTCTTTCATCTTGCGCATGTGGTCGATGGTGATGATGTCGACATTGCCGGTCGCGGTGACGAAAATATCGGCGACCGGCGCCGCGTCTTCCATCGTCACGACCTGGTAGCCTTCCATCGCGGCCTGGAGCGCGCAGATCGGATCGATCTCCGTCACCATGACGCGCGCGCCGGCCTGGCGCAGGCTGGCCGCCGAGCCCTTGCCGACATCGCCATAGCCGGCGACCACCGCCACCTTGCCCGACATCATCACGTCGGTGGCGCGCTTGATGCCGTCGACCAGGCTTTCGCGGCAGCCATAGAGATTGTCGAACTTGGACTTGGTGACGCTGTCGTTGACGTTGATCGCCGGGAACAACAGCGAGCCGTCCTTTTCCATCTGGTAGAGGCGATGGACGCCGGTGGTGGTCTCCTCGGACACGCCCTTGATCGCGGCCCCGAGTTTCGAGTACCAGCCGGGCGAGGCTTTCAGCTTTTTCTTGATCGCGGCGAAGAGAAATTCTTCTTCGTCGCTGGTCGGCTTGGCAATGACCGACAGGTCTTTCTCCGCCTTCATGCCGAGATGCACCAGCAACGTGGCGTCGCCGCCATCGTCGAGAATCATGTTCGGCGTGCCGCCGTCGCCCCACTCGAAAATCTTGTGGGTGTAGTCCCAATAGTCCTCGAGGCTCTCGCCCTTGACGGCGAACACCGGCGTGCCGGCGGCGACGATCGCGGCGGCGGCATGGTCCTGGGTCGAGTAGATGTTGCAGGACGCCCAGCGCACGTCGGCGCCGAGCTCCTTCAAGGTCTCGATCAGCACCGCCGTCTGGATCGTCATGTGCAACGAGCCGGCGATGCGCGCGCCCTTCAACGGCTTCTTCGGGCCGTACTCCTTGCGTGTCGCCATCAGGCCGGGCATCTCGGTCTCGGCGATGGTGATTTCCTTGCGCCCCCATTCGGCAAGCGACAGGTCCTTTACCTTGTACTCGGATGCGACAGGCATGGTGGCTCCTACTTCTCCGTCGTCATGCCCCGGCTTGGCCGGGGCATCCACGACTAAGTTGATGCGGCGTCAAAAAAACAATTCGTGGATGGCCCGCCTGCGCGGGCCACGACGAATGAAAGTAACGGCGACTAGAACGCGCCCTTCAATTGGCTAACCAGATCGGTCTTCTCCCAGGAGAAGCCGCCGTCGGCCTCGGGCTTGCGGCCGAAATGGCCGTAGGACGAGGTGCGGCGATAGATCGGCTTGTTGAGGCCGAGATGGGTGCGGATGCCGCGCGGGCTCAAATCCATCAATTGCTGCAACACGGTCGCCAGCTTGTCCTCGTCGACGTGGCCGGTGCCGTCGGTGTTGATATAGACCGAGAGCGGCTTCGACACGCCGATGGCGTAGGAGAGCTGGATCGTGCATTTGTCGGCGAGGCCGGCCGCGACCACGTTCTTGGCCAGATAGCGCGCGGCGTAAGCGGCCGAGCGGTCGACCTTGGACGGGTCCTTGCCGGAGAACGCGCCGCCGCCATGCGGCGCGGCGCCGCCATAAGTGTCGACGATGATCTTGCGCCCGGTGACGCCGCAATCGCCGTCGGGACCGCCGATGACGAAGCGGCCCGTGGGGTTGACGTAGAAATGCGGCTCGTCGCACATCCAGCCTTGCGGCAGCACCTTCATGACATAGGGCCGCACGATCTCGCGCACCTTGTCCTGATCGACCTTCTCGCTGTGCTGGGTCGAGACCACGACCGAGGTGGCGCGCACCGGCTTGCCGTTCACGTATTGCAGGCTGATCTGGCTCTTGGCGTCGGGGCCGAGCATCGGCGCCTTGCCGGCATGACGGTCGGCCGCCATCAGGCGCAGGATTTCGTGCGCGTAATAGAGCGGCGCCGGCATCAGGTCGGGCGTCTCGGTGCAGGCATAACCGAACATGATGCCCTGGTCGCCGGCGCCCTCGTCCTTGTTGCCGGCGGCGTCCACGCCCTGCGCGATGTCCGACGACTGCGAGTGCAACAGGCATTCGACATTGGCGCGGTGCCAATGGAAGCCTTCCTGCTCGTAGCCGATATCCTTGATCGCCTGGCGCGCGACGTCGATCAGCACGTCCTTGGTGATCTTGGAGGGGCCGCGCACCTCGCCCGCCAGCACGACGAAATTGGTGGTGGCGAGGGTCTCGCAGGCGACGCGCGCCATCGGATCCGCGGCAAGGAAGGTGTCGACGACGGAATCGGAAATGCAATCGCACAGTTTGTCCGGATGGCCTTCCGAAACCGATTCGCTGGTGAAGAGATAATCGCGCTTGCTCACTGTTTCGCTCCCGAATGTAGGTGTCCGATGAAGGTTGTCGCCGTCTAAGCCGTCTCCCGCTTGCGCGAGATGACGAAGGATTCGTCCCAGAACCACAGTCCGCCGTATTTCTGGAGCACCTCCTTGGTGGCATCCAGATAAGCGTGGCTGTTCATCACCGCCTCGAGGCGCTGATCCTCGATCTGCGCCACGTAGATCGCCGCGTTCCACGCCGCGAACAAGGTCGAGGTGCCGATCGACGCCGCGATCTCGGTCGGCAGCGTATGCATCTCGTACTTGAACAGCGAGCGGTTGTCGGCGTAGGCGTTGAAATTCAGGTCGCGCCCCGCCAGGCCCAACTCGTCCTTGGTCGCGCGCAGCAGCGCGTGACGGTCGGTGTGGAACGGATTTTCGCCGGGCCAGACTTTCTGCACGATCTCGAGACCGGGATCGTCGCCGTGGCTATGGATTGCGATCAGCCGGCCGCCGGGGCCGAGCGCCCGCGCCAGCGGCGCGATCACTTTCTTGGCCTTGAATTCGGTCGAGGCGCGCGCGCGATAAGGCTGCGACGCGATGACCAGATCGTAGTCGGCGCGGACCGCGCCGCGCCGCGGCCGCACCTGATCCAGCAGAAATTTGTAGTCCTCGCGGTAGATCACCAGCACCACCGGCTTTTCGTACATCGGATTGCCGCTGGTCGGGCTGACCTTGGCGCGCCAGTTGGCGCTGAGGAACGGCTCGAGATCGGTGATCTGCTCCTCGAACTCGTGCGCGGTCGAGCCGGCGAGCCCGACCTCGTGCCACACCAGGCTGGCCGCCGCGTTGACCGAATTGGGCGCGAGCCACGGCGCCTCGGAATAGAACATGTTGGTGAGCACCAGCACCGACGCCGGATGCTCGAAGAACCGGTCCGGCATTTTCTGCAGCGCGAGGCGGATATCCTCGAGGCTGATCTCCTTGCCGACGATATAGAACGGCATCGCCGGAAAGCGGCTGTGCATCGCGCGCATCACACGCGTCAGCACCGTGCCGTCGCCAATCCCGGCGTCGAAGACGCGGACCGCCGGCGGGCGCGGATGGATGCTGTCGAGCTCGAGCCCGACGCGTTGCGCCACCACCCACTTCTCGCTGCAGGTATTGACGAAGGAGAGATATTTCTGGCGGTTGTCGTAAAAGCGGAAATTCTTGTCGGCCTCGACATCGGACTTGGCGGCGGCGCCGTTGCCGGGCTTGGCCGAGACGATCGCCGGCGCCGACACGCTGGCCGCGGCCTTCAACTTGCCGCGCCGGCCGACGGCGTTGGCGGGCGAGCCGATGAATCCGCGCACGCGCTCCATGGTGTCGATGGTCACCGAGGCGCCGGTGCGAAGCCGGCTGACGAGCTTGCCGTCGTTGACGGCGAGCCGGCCGAAGGTGGACTCCGCCATGCCGACACGGCGACAATAATCCGAGATTTCACGCAGCAGCGCTTCCGTCGTCACGCTCTAAGCACCCTCCTCGATCCGTCCGCGCCCGGGACGGTTGCGATGGGCTTCAGATAGCTCCCGATGGGCAGGGAGTCAATTAATAAATTCCCACGTATTTAGTGGGCAGCGATATGGGCAATTGCCCTTCTACAACAACCCCAATTCCCGCAATTCTTCCGCGAGCGCCGGCGGCAGCTCGTCATCCCCCTTGGCGCCCTTGGGCAGATCGGGCGGCGCGTTCTTGGCCTCGAGATAGCGCCAGCCCTGGAACGGCCGGTGGCGGCGCGGCATCACCGGCACCAGCGTGCGGTCGAATTCGACGATGACATAGGGCCGGCCTTCGTCGTCCTCGCGCGGGTGGAATTTCTTGAGGCGCTGGCGGACGCGAACCTGGCCCTTCACCACCCAATAGATCGAGCCGCCATCCACGAGCTCGTCGGCGCGCTTGGGCATGTTGCGGGTGAAGAAGCCGTAGCGGCCGCGCTCGCGCCGCCGCACCTTTTGCAATTGCGCCATCTCCTTAAGGTCGGCGACCCCGACCGCGAGCTTGATGAGGTGAAGCGTCATCGCCGCAGACTATGGCCGAGCCGCGCGCGCCGCGCAAAATCGTTCGGGGAACGGCGATTGTTGACGATTTCATTGTCTGTAAAGTAATTCTTGCGAGATTATCCATGGATTATCTCGATCAGTACTTAAAATGGTAAAATTAACCGAAAGAACCGCATGGTGACCGCGCCCGCGAAAACCGAATTCGTCTCGGTTCAGTATCTGCGCGCGCTCGCGGCGTCGCTGGTGGTGTTCTACCACGCCACCGGCCAGTTCGCCGGTTTCGAGGCCGCGCTGCCGCGCGAGTACGGCGCGGCCGGCGTTGACCTGTTTTTCGTCATCAGCGGCTTCATCATGGTCGCGATCACCGACGCGCGGCCGACGACGGCGCCCCTGTTCCTGTTGCGCCGCGCGCTGCGCATCTGGCCGATCTACGCCGTCTACACCACGGTGACGGCGGCGGCGATCCTGCTGGCGCCGTCGCTGTTCCGCGATTCGATCTTCACCGCCAAGCACTATCTGCTGTCGCTCGCGTTCATCGTCCATCCCGATCCGCTCGATCCCGGCACCGTGTCGCCGATGCTGAAGATCGGCTGGACCCTCAATTTCGAGATGTTCTTCTACGTCCTGTTCGCGCTGTGCCTGTGGCTCGGCGGCCGCCACAAGGTGGCGCTGCTCGGCGCGATCATGGCGCTGCTCGTTGTCGCCGGGCGGGTCGGACATCCGGGCGCGGTGCCTGCCTTCTATACCGATCCGATCATTCTCGAATTCCTGTTCGGCGCCGCGATCGGCGTCTGGTTCACGCGGCCGAAATCGCGCGTGCCGTCCAACGCGGCGGCGGTCTGCCTGATCGCGCTTGGCGCCGGCCTTTGCGTCCTCTTGCCGTTGGAGCTGGACCGTACCGTGCGTTCCGGCATCAGCTGCGCCTTGATCCTGGTCGGCGCGCTGGCGCTGGAGCGCAACGGCGCGATCGGAACCTGGCGGCTGCCGCGCCTCGTCGGCGACGCCTCCTATTCGCTCTACCTGACCCATCTCTATACGGTGGTGGCGCTGCGCATCGTCTGGCTCAAATTTCACCTCCCCGGCGGCGGCTTGTCCCCGACCTTGATCTTCCTCGGCTTGTCGCTGACCGGGGCGATCTTGGTGGGCATCGCCTCCTATTGGGCGCTCGAGCGGCCCATGATCGCCTGGTCTCACCGGTTCGTCGCGAGCTTGCGGCCACGGCGGACGGCGGAAATGGCCCACGCCGGCTGATTGCGGCGCGAACGAATCCTAACCCTATCCGTTCTTGTATCGACACCTATCGATCGATGGAGACCGGAATGAAAGCCGCCCTTGCTGTTGCCTTCGCCCTCGCGGGATCGCTGCTGCTCGCCGCCCCCGCCCTGGCCGAGGAAACCGCCGCCGCGCCGCCCCAACAAAACAGCGCCGATTTCGGCGCCAAGAAGGACGCCTATGTCAAGTCGATGAACGATCAACTGGCGGATTGGGGCCGGAAGATCGATCGCTATTCCAAGGACGCCGTCGTCCGGGGCGACCAAGCCGGGAAGGCAGCTGACAAAGACCTGCGACAGGCCTGGGAACAGACCAAGGCGGCGTCGCGTCAGGTCCCGCATGCCACCGAGGTCGGCTGGAACAAGGCGACGGCCGCATTCGATCGCGCCTCCGCCAAACTGAAGGAAGACTGGGAGCGGCAGACCGGGCACTAGAGCGCGATCCGGTCAGACGGAAGCACGCTCGCTTCCGTCCGACCGGTGAACCGCGCTCTACTCTATCGAATTGGAGACGGATTTACGCCTGATGGAATCGCGAGAGCGATTCCACCAAGGGCGATCCGGCTCTAGAACCGCCCGGCTCGCCCCCGGCCGCCACGCGGTATAGGATGCGCGGATGACCAACGATATTGTCCGCGACGGCTGGTCGACGCATCGCGTCAAGAACCAGCCGCCGCCGTTGCAGGATTACGACCTCTATCGCGCCGACACCGGCTTGCAGGAAGCAGTGGCGCGCGAGGGCGCGGACTGGGCGCACGACGATCTGTCGTCATTCGGCCGCGCGCTGGGCCGGGCCGAGACCATCGAATGGGGCGCGCTCGCCAACCGCAATCCGCCGATCCTACGCGCGTACGATCGCTACGGCGCGGCACTCGACGCGGTCGAGTTCCATCCGGCCTGGCATGAGATGATGGCGCTCGGCGTCGCCGCCGGCGTCCATGCCGCGCCGTGGGCCGAGCCGAAGCCGGGCGCCCATGTCGCGCGCGCCGCCAAGGTGATGCTGCTGGTGCAGGCCGAAGCCGGCGTGCAATGCCCGATCACCATGACCTACGGCGTGGTGCCGGCGTTGCGCCGCCAGAGCGACATCGCGGCGGAGATGCTGCCGCGTATCTACTCGCGGCAATACGACAAGCGCTTCGCGCCGGTCGCGCAAAAGACCGGCATGCTGATGGGCATGGGCCTGACCGAGAAACAAGGCGGCTCCGATCTGCGCGCCAACGAGACGCGCGCGACGCCCCTGGGCAATGGCGGGCCAGGCCAGCCCTATCGCCTCGTCGGGCACAAATGGTTCATGTCGGCGCCGATGTGCGACGCGTTCCTGGTGCTGGCCCAAACGCAGTCGGGGCCGTCGTGCTTTTTCCTGCCGCGCTTCACGCCCGAGGGCGAGCAGAACGCGCTGCGCCTGCGGCGGTTGAAGGACAAGCTCGGCAACAAATCGAACGCGTCGTCGGAGGTCGAGTTCGAGAACGCGCTCGGATGGCTCGTCGGCGAGGAAGGCCGCGGCATTCCGACCTTGATCGAGATGGCGACCTATACGCGGCTCGATTGCGCCCTCGGCTCCGCCGGCATGATGCGCCAGGCGGTGGCGCAGGCGATCCATCACGCGAAGCACCGCGCCGCGTTCGGCAAGAACCTGGTCGATCAGCCGGCGATGACCCTTCTGCTCGCCGATCTCGCCGTCGAGGCGGAAGCGGCGATGCAGGTGGCGATGCGCCTCGCCCGCGCCTTCGACCGCGAACACGACGCCAGCGAAAACGCGCTCCGCCGGCTGATGACGCCGGCCGCCAAGTTCTTCGTCTGCAAGCGCGCCATCGCGCTCGCCGGCGAGGCGATGGAAGTGCTCGGCGGCAACGGCTATGTCGAGGAATCGATCATGCCGCGGATCTATCGCGAGATGCCGGTCAATTCGATCTGGGAGGGCTCGGGCAACATCATGGCGCTCGACGTGCTGCGTGCGCTGCAACGCACGCCGGAGACCGTGGATGCGCTGCGCGCCGAGCTGGCGCCGGCGAAAGGCGGCGATCCGCGGCTCGACGGCTTTATCGCCGAGCTCGCAACGTTGCTCGCGTCGAAGCCGGCCGACGCGCAGGCCCGGCGCCTGACCGAGATGCTGGTGCTGGCGCTCGAGGGCGCGTTGCTGGTGCGCCACGCGCCCGCGGCCGTCGCGGACGCGTTCTGCGCCAGCCGCCTCGCGGGCTGGAGCGGCGCGTTCGGCACCCTGCCCGCCGGGGTCGACGCCGCCGCCATCGTCGCCCGCGCCGCACCGCAAGGTGTGCGTATGATCCGCGCCATCGTCCTTACCGCCGGACTGATCCTGGCCGCGGCGCCTGCCTTTGCCGACGAGCCGACCTGCGACCGCAACGATCAAACCCAGACGGGCATGAACATTTGCGCCGCAGCAGACGCCGCCGGCCGCCGACAAGAAATTCAACCTTCTCTACCAGCAACTGACGGCGAAGGCCGAGGCCAACGAAAAGACCGCGCTCCGCGACGCGCAGCGCGCCTGGGTCGCCTATCGCGACAAGGAATGCGCGTACGAGACCATCGGGTCGGAGGGCGGCTCGATCCGGCCGATGGAAGAATCGATGTGCGTCACGGCGTTGACCAACGCGCGCATCGCGGATTTCCAGAAGTTCCTCAGCGGCAACTAAGTCTTATCCAGCTATATTGAAACACTTCTCCGTCGTCCCTGCGAAAGCAGGGACCCAGGGCAACCGCACGTCGCTTACCCTAAATTCCCGCTTTCGCGGGAATGACAAAAAAAGATTCAGTGCTCGCGAATCAAACTCTAGCCGTCCGCCTCAGAAGTCCTTGTCGTTGTGACGGGCCGACGCCGCCAGGCCGGCGCGATCCTCCGCCATGACGGCGTTCGACGCGATCGCGACGGTGCAGGTCACGAACCGGCCCGAACACGTCATCTCGACCGTCGCGACGGTGCCCGACCAGACGAAAATTCGTTTACGCCCCTTCGCCCGCGCCGGCTCGCCGTAGCGCGCGGTGAGCGTTGCCAACAGGTCGGCGCCATGGTTGCGCTTGGCGATGAGCACCGCTTCCTCGAAACGGCCCTGGTAGAAATCGAAATAGATCGCCTGCAACGGAATCCCGTTGACGCTCAAATCCTCGAACGAGCGGCGATAGGACCGGCGGTCGCCGACCGCGTGATCGAGCAGATAAAGCCCGTGCGCCTGATCGATCGGCGTGCCCCACGGGACGCCGCGAAACCCGGTCGGTTCGTTCTGAAAGGCGTGCGCGCCCGAGGCACCGGCGGCGATGATGAAAGCCGCCGCGGCGGCGGCAACAATCCTGCGCATGGCGTCCCCCATCCCCGGCGAATTGCGTTACGCCGGTGCGATGCCCCATATTACGACCGAATGCCGCGAGGAATGAAATGACCGAGATTTGCCGTCATCGCATCGATCATCCCGTCGCCTGGACCAGCAAGGCCATCGGCGGCAAGGAAGGATTGCTGCGGCGCCTCAGCGGCGACGAAGTCGCGGTGCTCGACGAACGTTGGTGGCGAAGACGCGGCATGTGCCGACGACCGCGATCACGCGCGCCGATTTCGACCATCCCGCCGTCGCGGCATTGATGGCGGAGACGCGGGCGGCGCTGCTCGACGGACGCGGCGCCATCGTCCTCAAGCATCCGAACCTCGACCGCTCGCGGCTCGACGATTACGAGCGGCTGTACTGGGGCCTCGGCACGCATCTCGGCACGGGCGTCGCGCAAAGCAGCAAAGGCGACAAGATCGGCCACGTCCGCAAGGATCCGGACAATCCGACCGGGCGCGGCTATCTCGGCGACCAAGAGCTGCGGCCGCACACCGATTTCCACGAAATCATGTCGCTCGCCTCGGTCGAATGCGCGGCCGAGGGCGGCCTTTCGGGCCTGGTCAGCAGCGTCGCGCTACACAACGAGATGCTGGCGACGCGGCCGGACTTATTGCCCGCGCTCTACGAAGGCTTCTATCACGGTTACAATCCCAAGGCCGGCACGGTCGGCCCGACAGTGTCGGCGCGCAAGGTGCCGATCTTCTGTTACGTCGACGGCCAGGTGAGCTGCTACTACCACACCATCTTCATGCGCTTCGCCGCGGACGCGATGGGCCTGCCCTTCCCGCCGCCCGAACTCGCGGAGGCGATGTCCTATTTGAACAAACTGGCCGTGCGGCCCGACATCCAGGCGAATTTCATGCTCGAGCCGGGCGAGATGCTGTTCTGGCACAATTGGACCAATTTCCATTCGCGCACCGCCTTCACCGACGCGCCGGGCCGGCGGCGCCTGCTGCTGCGGCTGTGGCTCAATGTCGAGAACGGCCGCCATGTCGCGCCCGAAATCGCCGAGCGCGCCAAGCTGATCGACCGCGACCACGCCGAGCGGCGCGCGGCGTAGTTTTGGTGAAGTCGGTATTCTGATAAGATCGATGCCATGATTCGAATCCTGAAAGAAGCAATGGATCAGGTCGCCAACCTATCCCAGGCCGATCAAGAACAGATCGGCCGCGACTTGCTTTCGCACGTCGAGAAGCTTCGGCGGCTCCGCGCCGAAATCGATAAAGGGCTCCACTCGCTGAACGAAGGCAAAGGAGCGCCGCTCGACATCGAAGAATTTATCCGTCGGCGGCATGGTGGAGCATAGGTCACCGGTAATTTGGTCGCCCAATAACGTCGCCGAAATCGTCCGCATTCTCGACGGACGGGCGATACCGAACGGATCTTCACCGAAGACAATAAGGAGAAACCATGATTTACGAGCTGCGTGTCTATCGTTGCCTGCCCGGCCGGCTGCCGGCGCTGTTGAAGCGGTTCGAGACGCACACGCTGCGCATCTGGGAGCGGATGGGGATTCGCCAAGCCGGCTTTTGGACCGTGGCGGTCGGCGAGAACAGCAACGATCTCTATTACCTGCTGCAATGGAGCTCGATGGCGGAGCGCGAAGAGAAATGGAATCGGTTCTCCGCCGATTCTGAATGGACCGAGAAGCGGGCCGAAAGCGAGCGCGACGGGCCGATCGTCGCCTCGGTCGGCAATTCCTTCCTGAAGCCGACGGCTTTCTCCTCGGTGAAGTAGCGCGATGAAATTTCTGGTTCTCGGCGCCGGCGCGATCGGCGGCTATTACGGCGGCCGCCTGTTGGAAGCAGGCGCCGACGTGACCTTTCTGGTGCGGCCGCGGCGCGCCGCGCAACTCGCGGAACACGGGCTCGTCGTCAAGAGTGCGCTGGGCGACATCCAGCGGCCGGTGAAAGTGCTGACCGAGGCGGAAACCGCGTTCGACATCGTGATCGTCGCGTGCAAATCCTTCGATCTCGACGGCGCGCTCGACACGATCGCGCCGGCGCAGGGTCCGGACAGCGGCGTGCTGCCGCTGCTCAACGGCATCAGGCATCTCGACACCATCGCCGCGCGGTTCGGCGCCCACCGCACCATGGGCGGCTGCGCCTATATCTCGACGGCCTTGCTGCCGTCCGGGGACATTCAGCACTTCGATCGCATGGACACGATTCAATTCGGCGAACCGGACGGGACACAGAGCAGGCGGCTCGACGCATTGGCCGGAATCTTCGCCAAGACCAAATCGACCGCGAGCGTCAGCACCAAAATCCTTCAATCCATGTGGGACAAATGGATGACGCTGGC
The DNA here is from genome assembly GCA_963729845.1 of uncultured Alphaproteobacteria bacterium. Taxonomy (GTDB): domain Bacteria; phylum Pseudomonadota; class Alphaproteobacteria; order ATCC43930; family CGMCC-115725; genus JAATGI01. Next base: position 99,121 of record CAVSQC010000036.1, on the reverse strand, counting down.
GGGCACCGGCGCCGCGCTGACGCTGGTGCGCGGCAATGTCGGGGATTTGCTCGACGCGCCGACAGGTTTCGACTTCCTGCGCACCGTCTTCGACGAATGCGGCGCGGTCGCCACGGCTTGCGATTACCCGCCCTCGCCGAGCGTGCAGGCGATGGTCGCAAGCGCGCCGCAACGCCGCGGCTTCATGACCTCGATGGCGCGCGATCTGATCGAGGGCCGCCGCACCGAGGGCGACCACATTATCGGCGACCTGGTGCGGCGGGCGGAGACCAAGCGTATCGCGGTACCCACGCTCCGCGCCGCGCTGGTCAATCTTCAGGTGCACGAGGCGCGGCTGCGGCGCTGACGCGTTACTCCTCTTGAGCCGCGTCCGCGCCCCGCGTGACCTTGAGCGCTTCGATCGTCAGCACGGTGCCGTCGAGGCGCAGCGTGATATCGGCGCGGCCGCCGGTCGGACAGCAATTGCCGTCCGTCTTGGTCCAGAGCGGCGTCGACGCGGTCATTTTCTTGTAATCGGGATAGATGCCCTTCCACACCGCGAGGTCCTTGGGCAGGCGGCGGGCGAGCACCGTCTGCCAGGTGTCGATGTCGACGTCGTGCCAGGCGTCGGCAACCTTCAGATAAAGCTGATCGAGACTGAAATCGCCGGTGCCTTCCATATGGCCGGGAATGAAGAGAAGCGTGCCGGCCGCCGCGGCCAAGACTTGCGGCTGACCGTAATGCCCGGTGTCGCCATAGTCGACAATCAGCGGCGTTAGCATGCCGTCCGGGGCCAGCGCGAACACGATTGCGGCACCGGACATGCGCAGTTGGTCCTGAAAGAAGCCCTGAAGCTGGTAGCGCAGCGTCGACGCGCCGGCGACGGCTCCGCTTTCCTCGACGCGGCAGGTGGTGTCGTCGTCGGCCTCGGGGTTGGCGAAACAGTCGCTTGCCAGCTTGGCGGCGGCGAATTGGCGCGTCAGGGCGCGCCAGGCCTGGGCCTGGCGGTCGAGCCCGGCGATGCGGTTGCTATAGGCTTTGAGATAATCGTGCGTGATGTCAGGCCGGTCGCGGCTTTGGAGCCATTCGCGCTGCTCGCGGCGGAGGCTTGCCGGGTCGAGCGTGACCGCGAGCGCCGCCCGGTAGGCGGCGGCCAGCTCCTCGTCGGCCTTCGACAAAGCAGGGTCGGCGCAGATTTTCTTCTCGACCGGGGTGGCCGCCTTGCCGCAATCGAAGCTGGCGGCGCCCGCCCCGCCCGGCCAGGCGATGCCGGCGGCAACCAGCAGGAACACGGCTATGGCTTTCATGCCCGCCATGATTGGACGGGCGGCAACATGAATCAAACTTAATTCACTTTTCATCCTGGCCGGGGGATAGGCCACCGCCCCACCCCATAGAACGGGCACGGTCATCCCGACCCCCTGCAAGGAGCACCCAATGAACGCCTTTAAGACCTCGGTATCCGCCTTGGCGCTGGTGGCGCTGGCGGCCGGCGGAATCGGCGCGGCAACGCTGAGCCCGTCGAACGTCTATGCCCAGGCCACCACCACCGCCCCGGCGACCCCCGGCGAACACGCCGGCAAGCATCATGGCCATCATCACTTCAACGCGGCGGCGCGCGCCCGCTTCCTCGAGGGCCGCATCGCCTTCATCAAGGCCGTGCTGCAGATCACCCCGGCACAGGAAAGCGCGTTCAATGGCCTGGCCGACGCGATGCGCGCCAATGCCAAGGACCGCGCGACGGCGTGGGAGCAGATGAAGGCCAACCACGACAAGCCGAAGACGGCGATCGACCGGGTCGAGACCCAGGTCCAGATGCTCAAGATGCGCGAGGCCGGCCGCGAGCGCATTCTCGCAGCGATGAAACCGCTCTACAACTCGCTGACTCCCGACCAGAAGAAGGTCGCGGATCACTTGGTCGGCGGGCACGGCCATCGCGGCCACCGCGGCTAACACGTATTTCCGAGGCGGATCTCGACCTTCCTCCCCCTCCGCCTTGGACCTCACCGGGCCGCCGGCAACGGCGGCCCGGGTTTTTTCATTCGCCGTCCCAATAGTCGAGACTGGTCTCGCGGCGGCCGAGAAACCGCGTGCCGCGCGGCCGGCCGTCGGCGTCGACGCCGTCGAACGCCAAGACGCCGAACTTGCCGCTGTCGGGATATTCGGCGATCTCCGGCGATTGCATGGTGCTGACCGCGAGATATTTCAGGTCGGTGGCGCCGGTATTGACGATTTGATGCGCGGTCTCCGGCCCGCCCGGCGGACAGGCGATGACGTCGCCCGCGCGGATCGGCCAGGTCTTGTCGCCGATCCGGGTTTCGCCGGCACCCTCGACGACGAAGAACATCTCCTCGTTGACGCGGTGGCTGTGGCGCGGAAAGGCGCGCTTGCCGGGCGGCACGACGGTCAGGTTGTAGCCGAGCTTCTGCGCGCCGATCTTGCTGCCGATCGCGCCGAGCTTGGCCGCGAACTGCGCGCCCGCGCCGGTCTTCTGGCCCGGCATCGCGACGCCGTGGCCCCAAGGCCGGAACTCGAGATCGGCAATGTTAATGATGGGACGATCCATGCCTGCCTCCTCGCCACGTCTTAGTCATCATTCCTGCGAAAGCGGGAATCCAGGGTTCAACGACGGGCTCTGTCCTGGGTCCCTGCTTTCGCAGGGACGACGGTTGTGATTGATGGCTGGTGCGGTCGAGAAGACTCGAACTTCCACGGGATTTCTCCCACAGCGACCTCAACGCTGCGCGTCTACCAATTCCGCCACGACCGCGACTGTGATGGCCGCGCTGCTTACCAAATCCCCAAGGTTGCGGCAAGGCGCTAGCCGGCCAGGAAGGACTTGATCTCCTGCACGAAACGCGGAAAGGCCGGTTCGTCCTCGAGGATCACATGGTTGGGGCTGGACAGCGGTACGAACCGCGCGCCCCTGATGGCGGCGGCGAGCCGGCGTCCCTCTTCGAACGGCACGCGCGCGTCGTCTCGCGAGTGCATGACCAGGGTCGGGACGGATACGCTGGGCAGGAGCGCGGCAACATCGACCGCCTGGTTCGCCATCATATTGCGTACCGCGTCCTCCGGCGAGGCGGAGACGCGCTGCAACTCGTTAAACCAATCGGCCTGCGCCCTATTGGCGCCGGGCACGAATTGCGAGGTGAACAATTGCCGGAAGGCAGAATTATTTTGGCCCCAACCGAGCCGAACGAGCGTCAGCATCGCCGCGTTCCGCTCGGCGTCTTCGGGCGATTTTCGGCGTTTCGCGGCGCCAATCGCATAGCCGCCGAACAGGATCAGACGCGAGACGCGCTCGGGATGGCGGACCGCGTACGCGACCGACACCGCGCAACCCTGCGAAATGCCGAACAGAGCGAAACGTTCAAGACCGGCGGCGTCCACCACGGTTTCGAGATCGCTGACGAACGTATCGAAGGTAACATTCGCGACCTCGCGGTCGGAAAGCCCGTTGCCGCGCGCGTCGTAGCGGATGAGCATATGCTCGGCGGCCAGTTCGCGATAGAGCTGGCCCCAGATCGGGCTTTCGAAATCGAATTCCAGATGGGTCAGCCAGTTTCCGGTCTTGACCAGGATAGGCCCGTTTCCCATCCGCGCATAAGCGAGCTGCACGCCATCCTTGGTCATGCAGAACTGAATCTCCTGCTCGAACCGCGCGGGGGGCGCTGCTGGGCGCGGCTCCGGCGCGGTCTCCGGTTCCGGCAGGACGGCGATGTCTTTGGCCGACAGGCCGAACACGCCGACGGCGCGGGCGATGTTCTTGACCGCCTGCTCGCCCAGATCGCTAAAGGCAAGCGCGAGTTTGTCTCTGATTTGCTCGTTGGCGGCACGTGAAATACATAGACCGCCTGGCTCGCACAGGGTTTGCAGTCGCGCGGCGATGTTTACGCCGTCGCCGAAAATGTCGTCACCGTCGATGATGATGTCGCCGACATTGATGCCGACCCGGAACACGAGGCGTTTATCCTCAGCAACGGCGCCGTTGCGGATGAGCCATGCCGCGCTGAATCGCGACGGCGCATTGGACCGCGTCGACAACGCTGGCGAATTCGACCAGGAGGCCGTCGCCAGTGGTCTTGACGATGCGGCCGCGATGGGCCGCGATCGCCGGATCAATCAACGCCCGGCGATGCGCCTTGAGCGCCGCCAGGGTGCCGACCTCGTCGGCACCCATGAGCCGGCTATAGCCGACGACGTCGGCTGCGAGAATCGCGGCGAGACGGCGCTGGACGTTCGCGTTCAAACTTCGCGCGTGTCCAAGATCAGCATGTCGGCGCCGCCGGTGGCGAAGGTCGTGACATCGGCTCCCGCCGCCTGCCCTTCGGGACTGGCGAACGCCTTTTGGACCGACGCAAGATCGTCGAAGTGCAAAATCGCGATCAGATGCAGGCTCGATGGGCCTTGCGGCGTCATGATCGGGCCCTTGTTGACTTCGTACTTCCGCAGGCCCGGGATTTTCTTGGCTAGCGGAACGTGTTTCTCGAAATAATGCTTGTCGAACGCGGCCGTATCCTTCGGCGTCTTGTATTGCACCACGACGCGAGCCATTCCTGCCTCCTCCTCTTGGGTTGAGCGCGATCCTATCTCACTCCGGCAAGCAATGTTAAAAATTTGCGCCGCGGGGCTTGGCGCATCATCTTCTAGTCATGAGCGAGATCGAATGGCGGACAGGCCCCGCGCCAGTGCTTTACCCGGACGCGGTCGCGGCGATGGAACAACGCGCTGCGGCCATCCGCGCCGGCGCGGCGCCGGAACTGATTTGGCTCTTGGAGCATCCCGCGCTCTATACCGCCGGCACCGGCACCGACGAGCGCGACCTGCTGCTACCCGGATTTCCTGCCCGTGTTCCGCGCCGGCCGCGGCGGCAAGCTGACCTATCACGGGCCGGGCCAGCGCGTCGCCTATGTGCTGCTCGATCTCGAGCGGCGCGGCAGCGACCTACGCCGCTTCGTGCGCGACCTCGAGGAATGGATCGTCCGCGCCCTCGCCCGGCTCGGCATCATGGCGAGCGCCGCGCCGGCCGCGTCGGCATTTGGGTCGTGCATCGCGACGGCAGCGAGCACAAGATCGCGGCCATCGGCGTGCGGGTGCGGCGCTGGGTCAGTTATCACGGCATCTCGATCAATCTCGACCCCGATCTCTCGCACTACCGCGGCATCGTGCCGTGCGGCATCGCCGGGCACGGCGTCACGTCGCTCAAGGCCGAGGGCGTCGCCGCCGACATGACCGCGCTCGACGCGGCGTTAAAAGAGGTCTTCCCCGAGGTCTTTGCTGCGGTCGCGGCAGGGACCTAGTGCGCCTTCGACGCAGGGGGCTATTTCAACCTGATTGAATCATGCCTAGAATTCCCGGCCATGTTCCCATCCCGTTTAGCCCTGGGCTTCGCGCTGGCTGCGGCGGTCGCTACCGCCGCGCCGGCCGCCGACATCGTGCCGACCAGCCGCGAGACGATTCACCTGTCGTTCGCGCCGATCGTGAAGCGGGTCGCGCCCGCGGTGGTGAACGTCTTTTCCCGCCGCGTCGTCCGCACCCAGTTCGGTCCGGGCGCGTTGTTCAACGACCCGCTGTTCCAGCGGTTCTTCGGCAATCTGTCGCCGTTCGGTACGACGCGCGAGCGCGTCCAGAATTCGCTCGGCTCGGGCGTGATTGTCGATGCGAGCGGCCTCATCGTCACCAACCGCCACGTCATCGAAGGGGCCGACGAAATCCACGTCGTCCTGGCGGACCGCCGCGAATTCGACGCGAAAGTGATCCTGTCCGATCAGCGCGCCGACCTCGCGGTCCTGCGTATCGACACGCACGGCGCCGCGTTGCCGATCCTGACGCTGGGCGACAGCGACGCCTTGCAGGTCGGCGACCTGGTGCTGGCGGTCGGCGATCCGTTCGGCGTCGGCCAGACCGTGACGATGGGCATCGTCTCGGGCTTGGCGCGCAGCATCGGCACCGAGGATTTCGGCTCTTTCATCCAGACCGACGCCGCGATCAATCCGGGCAATTCCGGCGGCGCGCTCGTCGACCTCGACGGCCGGCTGATCGGCATCAACACCGCGATCTTCTCGCAATCCGGCGGCTCGGTCGGCATCGGCTTCGCGATTCCCGCCAACATGGTGCGCGGCGTGATCGAGGCGGCGCGGCATGGCGGCCATATCACGCGGCCTTGGCTCGGCGCGGCGGGCCAGGCGGTGACGCCCGAGCTCGCGCGCAGCCTGAACCTGCCGCTGCCGGAGGGCGTGCTGATCAAGGACGTGGCGCCGTCCAGTCCCGCCGCCGCGGGATTGCGCGACGGCGACGTCATCCTGTCCGTCGGCGGCCACGATGTCGCCAGTCCCGACGAGCTGCGCTTCCGCATCGCGACCCTGCCCAGCAATGCCCGCGTCGGTCTTGTCGTGTGGCGCGATGGCGCGCGGCGCGACCTCATCGTGGCGCTGATGGCGCCGCCCGAGACGCCGCTGCGCGATATCACGGTTCTCGACGGGCGCGAGCCGTTCGGCGGCGCCACGGTCGCCAATCTCAATCCGGCATTCGATGCCGAACTGGGGATCGACGACGGCACGACCGGCGTGATCGTGCGCAAGATCGCGCGCGGCAGCATCGCCGAGGAAATCGGCATCGAGCTGGGCGACATTGTCCTGGCCGTCAACAACACCGAGATCGACAGCGTCGCGTCGCTGAAACGCGCGGTCCGCTCGGCGGCGCCGTGGCACGTCGTCATCCAACGCCATGGCCAGCGCCTGTCCTTCACCGTCGGAGGATAGGGTATGAGCCTCTTCGAAACCGAGGCGCCGCGGCCGCTCGCCGACAAATTGCGGCCGACCTCGCTCGGCGAGGTGGTCGGGCAGGATCATCTGCTCGGCCCGGAGGGACCGATCGGCCGCATGGCGGCGGCCCATCGCCTCGCGTCGATGATCCTGTGGGGCCCGCCGGGCTGCGGCAAGACCACGATCGCGCGGCTTTTAGCCCAGGCGACCTCGATGCATTTCGAGCCGCTGTCGGCCGTGTTCTCCGGCGTCGCCGATCTGCGCAAGATTTTCGACGCCGCGCGCAAGCGCCGCCAGATGGGCCAGGGCACGCTGCTGTTCGTCGACGAGATTCATCGCTTCAACCGCGCGCAGCAGGACGGCTTCCTGCCCTATGTCGAGGACGGTACGGTGACGCTGGTCGGCGCCACCACCGAGAATCCGTCCTTCGAGCTGAACGGCGCGCTATTGTCGCGGTGCCAGGTCTTCGTCCTGAAACGGCTCGAGGACGAGGCGCTCGACACGCTGTTGGCACGTGCCGAGGCAGCGCTCGGCCGCACGCTGCCGCTCGACGACGATGCGCGCCAGGCGCTGAAGGCGATGGCCGACGGCGACGGCCGCTTTCTCATCAACCTCGCCGAAGAACTGGCGGCGCTGCCGGAAGGCACGCGGCTCGACACGGCGGGCCTTTCGGCCGCGGTCGAGAAACGCGCGCCGCTCTACGACAAGGCGCAGGAGGGCCACTACAATCTCATCAGCGCGCTGCACAAATCGGTGCGCGGCTCCGACGTCGACGCGGCGCTGTACTGGCTAGCGCGCATGCTGGTCGGCGGCGAGCACCCGATCTACATCATCCGCCGCGTGGTGCGGATGGCGGTCGAGGATATCGGCCTCGCCGATCCGCAGGCGCTGACCCAGGCGATCGCGGCGTGGGAGGCGTACGACCGGCTTGGATCGCCCGAGGGCGAACTCGCCATCGCGCAAGCGGTGATCTATGTCGCGACCGCGCCGAAATCGACGGCGGCATACCGCGCGTTCGGCGCGGCCCAGCGCGCCGCCAAGGAAAGCGGTTCGCTGATGCCGCCGATGCACGCGGTCAACGCCCCGACCAAACTGATGCGCGAGCTGGGCTATTCCGAGGGCTATGTCTACGACCCCGACACCAAGGAAGGGTTCTCGGGCCTCGACTATTTCCCCGACGATTTGCCGCGCCAGACTTTCTATCGCCCGCTGGAGCGCGGCTTCGAGCGCGAGATCGCCAAGCGGCTCGAATACTGGAATAAATTGCGGCAACGCAAGGCCGAGGAATAACGCCGCGTGAGCAAGGTACAGATCAAGACGATCGCGGCCGAGGATTCGGATATCCGCTTGGACCGCTGGTTCAAGCGACATTTCCCGCATGTCGGCCACGGCCGTCTCGAAAAGCTGCTGCGCACCGGGCAGATCCGCGTCGACGGCAAGCGGGTCAGCGCGAGCGACCGCGTCGCCGCCGGCCAGGACGTGCGCGTGCCGCCCCTGCCCGACACGCCCGCAGAGCCGACGCCGAAACCGAAATACCAACCCAAACCGCGCGACATCGCGGCGATCGAGCGCGCCATCCTTTATCGCGACGGCGATGTGATCGTGATCGACAAGCCGCCGGGGCTGGCAGTGCAAGGCGGCACCGCGACGGAGCATCATCTCGACGCGATGCTCGACGGGTTGCGTTTCGGCGCCGTCGAGCGGCCGCGTCTGGTGCATCGCCTCGACAAGGATACCAGCGGCGTCTTGGTGCTGGCGCGGAACGCCGCCGCGGCGCGGTTCTTGACGGGGGCGTTTCGCGACAAGGCGACCAAGAAAATTTATTGGGCGATCGTCGTCGGCGTGCCTAAACCGCGTGAAGGGCGCATCGACCGGCGGCTGGCGAAACTGCCCGGTCCCGCCGGCGAGCGCGTCGTCGAGGACGAGGATGACGGCAAACGCGCCGTTACCGACTATCGCACCGTCTCGTACGCCGGCGACAAGATCGCCTGGGTGACGATGAACCCGATCACCGGCCGGACCCATCAATTGCGCGCGCATATGGCGGCGATCGGCACGCCGATCCTGGGCGACGGAAAGTATGGCGGCGCGGCGGCGCATCCCCCGGGCGTGCCCGACGGGCGCAAGCTCCATCTCCACGCCCGCGCCATCGCGATCCCGCATCCGAATGGCAGCACGCTGCGAGTCGTCGCGCCGCTGCCGCCGCATATGGCGCGCACCTGGACGTTCTTCGGCTTCGAGCAAGGCGACGAGCGCGACCCGTTCGCCGGCTTTACGGACGACGAACGGTGAAGCGCTTCTATCGCGAGGCGACCGTGGTCTCGGACGAGCGCGGTCACGGGGTTGCGCTCGACGCGAAACCGTTGCGCACCCCGGCGAAGGCCGAGTTGATCGTGCCGAGCCGCGCGCTCGCCGAGGCGATCGCGGCGGAATGGCGGGCGCAAGGCAGCGATATTTCGCTGCATGCCTTGCCGCTGACGCGGCTTGCCGGCGCCGCCATCGATCTGGTCGCGCGGCGGCGCGACGCCATCGTGGCGGAGACCGCGAACTATGCCGGCACCGACCTGATCTGCTATCGCGCCACGCATCCACCGGAATTGGTGAAGCGCCAACAGATGCTATGGCAGCCGCTGTTGGATTGGCTCGCCGAATATTTCGAGGCGCCGCTCCACGTGACCATGGGCATCACGCCGTTGAGCCAACCGCCGGCGAGCCTCGCGGCGCTGAAAAAAGCCGTGGCGGCGCACGACGACCTGCATTTGACGGCGCTGCGGCTCGCTACCGCGACGAGCGGCTCGCTCGCGATCGCGTTGGCGCTGCTGTCGCGGCGGCTCGATGCCGACGCGGCGTTCGCGGCGGCGGAGCTCGACGAGAGTTTCCAAATCGAGAAATGGGGCGAGGATCCGGAGCAAACCAAGCGCCGGGCCGCGTTGCGCGACGATCTGCGGCTCACCGAACGGTTCGCCGAATTGCTCGAATTATAGTAAGAGAGGCGAGGCTGTATTGGGGGAGTTCCGTCCGACCATGCCGGATATTCTGCGACAGCTTGAGGAAAAGCGCGCCGCCGCGCGGCTGGGCGGCGGCGCAAAGCGCATCGAGCAACAGCACGCCAAGGGCAAGCTCACGGCCCGCGAGCGGTTCGACGTGCTGTTCGATCCCGGTTCCTTCGAGGAATGGGACATGTTCGTCGAACACCGCAGCCACGATTTCGGCATCGACGAGAACAAGATTCCGGGCGACGGCGTCGTCACCGGCCACGGCACGGTGAACGGCCGGCTGGTCTTCGCGTTCAGCCAGGACTTCACCGTGTTCGGCGGCGCGCTCAGCGAGGCGCATGCCGAGAAAATCTGCAAGATCATGGACAAGGCGATGCTGGTCGGCGCGCCGGTCGTGGGGCTGAACGATTCCGGGGGCGCGCGAATTCAGGAAGGCGTCGCGTCGCTGGCAGGCTATGCCGAGGTGTTCCAGCGCAACGTCAACGCGTCGGGCGTGGTGCCGCAAATCTCCGCGATCATGGGGCCATGCGCCGGCGGCGCCGTCTATTCGCCGGCAATGACCGACTTCATCTTCATGGTCAAGGACTTCGTCCTACATGTTTGTCACCGGCCCCGACGTGGTGAAGACGGTGACGCATGAGAGCGTGACGCACGAAGAGCTCGGCGGCGCCGTTACCCATTCCACCAAATCCGGGGTGGCGGATTGCGCCTTCGACAACGACGTCGAATCGTTGCTGCAGGTGCGGCGGCTCTTGGATTTTCTTCCGTCGAGCAACCGCGCGCGGGCGCCGGCGCGGCCGACCTCCGATCCCGCCGACCGCGTCGAGCCGTCGCTCGACACGCTGGTGCCGGCCAACGCCAATCAGCCCTACGACATGCACGAACTGATAACGAAGATCGTCGACGAAGGCGACTTTTTCGAGATCGCGCCGACTTACGCCCGCAACATCATCCTCGGCTTCGCGCGCATGGAGGGCCATACCATCGGCATCGTCGCCAACCAGCCGATGGTGCTGGCCGGCTGCCTCGACATCGATTCATCGCGCAAGGCCGCGCGCTTCGTCCGCTTTTGCGACTGTTTCGACATTCCCATCGTTACCTTCGTCGACGTGCCGGGCTTCCTCCCTGGCACCGCGCAGGAATACGGCGCCATCATCAAGCATGGCGCCAAACTGTTGTTCGCGTTCGCCGAGGCGACCGTGCCGAAGGTGACGGTGATCACGCGCAAGGCCTATGGCGGCGCGTATGACGTGATGAGCTCGAAGCACATCCGCGGCGACGTGAATTATGCCTGGCCCTCGGCGGAGATCGCGGTGATGGGGCCGAAGGGCGCGGTCGAGATCATCTTCCGCTCCGACATCGGCGACGCCGCCAAGATCGAGGCGCGCACCGAGGAATACCGCGCCAAGTTCGCCAACCCGTTCGTCGCCGGATCGCGCGGTTTCATCGACGACGTGATCGCGCCGCGCGACACGCGACGGCGCATCTGCCGCTCGCTCGCCATGCTGCGCGAGAAAAAACTGCAAAATCCGTGGAAGAAGCACGATAACATTCCGTTGTGATGTTCAAAAAAATTCTGATCGCCAATCGGGGCGAGATCGCCTGCCGCGTGATGCGCACCGCGAAGCGCATGGGCATCGCCACCGTCGCCGTCTACTCCGAGGCCGACGAAAACGCGCTGCACGTCCGGATGGCTGACGAGGCGGTGCCGATCGGCCCGGCGCCGTCGCGCGAATCCTATCTGCGGATCGACCGCATCGTCGACGCGTGTCGAAAGACCGGGGCGGAAGCCGTGCATCCCGGCTACGGCTTTCTCTCCGAAAATCACGAATTCGCCGAAGGCGCTGGAAAAGGCCGGCATCGTCTTCATCGGTCCCGGCCCGCGGGCCATCGCGGCGATGGGCGACAAGATCGAGTCCAAGAAATTGGCCCAGACGGCGGGCGTGTCGAGCGTGCCCGGCTTTCTCGGCGTCATCCCCGACGCGGCCGCGGCGGCGCGCATCGCCCGCGAGATCGGTTATCCGGTGATGATCAAGGCCTCCGCCGGCGGCGGCGGCAAGGGCATGCGCATCGCGCGCAACGACGACGAGGCGCGCGAGGGCTTTCGCTCCGCGACCGCCGAAGCCAGATCGAGCTTCGGCGACGATCGCGTGTTCCTGGAAAAATACATCGAGGAGCCGCGGCACATTGAAATCCAAGTACTCGGCGATGCGTTCGGCCATGTCATCTATCTCGGCGAGCGCGAATGCTCGATCCAGCGCCGTCATCAAAAGGTGATCGAGGAATCGCCCAGCCCCTTCCTCGACGCGGCGACGCGCGCGGCGATGGGCGCCGAAGCGGTGGCGCTGGCCAAAGCCGTCGACTATCGCTCCGCCGGCACGGTCGAGTTCATCGTCGACCGGCATCGCAAATTCTATTTCCTCGAAATGAACACGCGGCTGCAGGTCGAGCATCCGGTGACGGAAATGGTGACCGGCCTCGATCTGGTGGAATGGATGATTCGGATCGCGGCGGGCGAGCGCCTGATGCTGCAACAAAGCGACGTCGCACTGAGCGGCTCGGCGATCGAGGCGCGGGTCTATGCCGAGGACCCGAGACGCAATTTCCTGCCGTCGATCGGGCGGCTGGTTCGCTATATCGAGCCGCGCGGCGAGGGCGTGCGGGTCGATGCCGGCGTCGACGAAGGCGCCGAGATCGGCCTCGACTACGATCCGATGATCGCAAAACTGGCCGCCCATGGCGCGACGCGCGCCGAAGCGACGGCGCGAATCCGTGCGGCGCTCGACGGATTCTATATTCGCGGGCCTCATCACAATGTCGATTTCCTCGCCGCCGTGCTGGCGCGAAAGCGCTTTGCCGATGGCAAGCTCTCGACCGATTTCATCGCGCAGGAATTTCCACGAGGCTTCGCCGCCGATAAGCCCGACAAGAAAGTCGTCGACCGCATTGTCGCAGTCGCCGCCGTGGCGCAATTCATCTCCGCCGAGCGCGGCGGGCGCGCCGCTGCCGATTGGGTCGTCTGTCACGGAGCCAAGCGATACGCGGTTGCGGTTGCGCGCGATGGCCCGGCGTATCGGGTCGCCGGACTAACGATCGAAACCGATTGGCGGTCCGGCCAGCCTTTGCTGTGCGCCACGATTGGGCGCACGGCCGCGGTCTTTCAGATCGACCGCGACGGCGTCGGATTTACCGTCACGCATGGCGGCGTATCGCTCGACGTCAAGGTGCTGGAGCCGCGCGTCGCCGAATTGTTGTCGCGCATGCCGGAAAAGAGCCCGCCCGATTTGTCGCGCCTGCTGATGTCCCCGATGCCGGGCCTTCTGGTGTCGCTCGCCGTCGCGCCCGGCCAGGACGTGCGCGCCGGCGATGAGCTTGCGGTGGTCGAAGCAATGAAGATGATGAATGTGCTGCGCGCCGAGCGCGACGGCATGGTCAAGTCGCTGCACGTCAAGCCCGGCGATTCGTTGGGCGTCGATCAGGTCATTCTTGAATTCGCATAGGCGTCGGGAACATGGCACGGACAGCTTTTCTCATCACCATCATCGGCCGGGTTCAACGGGTTGGCTTCCGCGCCTTCGTGCGGCGTCGGACAACTGAGCTGGGACTCGACGGGTGGGTGCGAAACCGCAACGACGGCAGCATCGAGATCACCGTCATCGGCGAGCCCGATCAAGTGGACCGCCTCATGGAACAATGCAGCCAGGGCCCGGTCCTCGCCAATGTCCAGGACATTACCCTGCGCGGCACTGCCGATGACGGCACCACCGGGTTCCACGAGCGGCCGACGATCTAAGGCACCGCCGTCGCATTAACGACTGACCCGGCGAAAGCGCCGGCCGGCCCGTCTATTATTCTAAAAGTTGCGCTGTTTTTCATGCGATTGGCGGCAACGCGCCGACGGCCACTTATGGTTAACAGGTGAAGCGGGGCGGACCCGGCATCAGCACGACCAAAGAGACAATAAATGTTTGGGGAATTTGTTCGCGACCACGCCATTACGCTGGCCTTTTACGGCGCGGTCGTCGCTCTATTCGCGGTCATCGAGCGCTGGCGGCCCGTCGAAAAACAGACGGCCCACGCCTTTGCGTTCAATCTCGTCTTATTCGCGACGCTCTATCTCGGCCTTTCCGGATATTATTTCGGCATGGTGCGATTGCACCATTACATCGAGAGCGTGCGACTGCTGCACCTGGGCTGGACGAATTTCGTCTCGCGCGATCAAGGAACGGCCGACCTGATGTTCCGGTTCGCGCTGTTTGTGCTGGCCGCGGATCTGATCAAATATTGGATGCACCGCGCGATGCACCAAGTGCCGCTGCTGTGGCGGTTCCATCGCGCCCATCACAGCGACCGCGATTTCAACGCCAGCACGAATTTGCGCGAGCAATGGCTGGGCACGATCTACGGCGATGCCGTGTTCGCCCTGATCGCGGCGCCGCTATTCGGCGCCATGTCGACACCGATCCCGCTAACCGTCGCCTATGTCGGTTATGGCTTTTTCGCTCACGCCAATCTTCGCCTGCCGCTCGGCCCTCTGACCCCGGTCCTGGTCGGGCCCCAGTACCACCGCATCCATCATTCACGCCTGGCGCCGCACGCCAACATGAACTACGCGAGCTTTTTTCCGCTGTTCGACATCGTGTTCGGCACCTACTACCCGCCGGCGCGCGACGAATTTCCACCGACCGGCCTCACTGGCGAGCGGCACAACAGCCTGTGGCGGATTCAGCTGCTGCCGTTCCAACACGCACGGCCGCCAAAGCGCGCTGTTCCGCCGGCCGAGGCGGCGGTTCCGATTGCGCCGGCACCGGCCACACAACGGCGCGGCGATTACAGGGCGGCCGACAGCATGCTTTCGTGAATGCCGCATTCGTCCTTGCCGGTGCCGGCCCAGCGGCCCGAGCGGCGGTCGGCGCCGGGCGCGACGCGCGCCGAACAGGTATAACAGCCGACCGACAGAAAACCCTCGGCTTCGAGCGGATGCCGCGGCAAATGATGGGTTTCGAACGCGGCCTCGATCTCGGCGAAGCTGAGCCCGGCGAGCGGATTGATTTTGACGAAACCGGCGTCGGCCTCGATCGGCTGCAGCGTGGCCCGGGCGCCGCCCTGAAAGCGCTTGCGGCCGGTTATCCAGGCATCGAAACCCTTGATCGCCTGCGCCAGCGGCTCGACCTTGCGGGTGAAGCAGCAAGCGTTCGGATCCTTCTGCCACAGCGTCAGGTCCGGATCGCGCTCCTGAACCTTGAGCGCGGTCGGCCGAACCGTGCGTACGTCGGTGAGGCCCAGTAACGCCACCAGCTCGTCGCGATAGCGTAAGGTCTCGCCGAACAGCTTGCCGGTGTCGACGAATAGAATGGGTAATGCCGGATCGATCGCCGCAACCATCTGCAACAGCACCGCCGATTCCGTTCCGAAGGACGAAACCAGGGCGATGCGGCCGCTGAATTCCCGCTCGATGATAGGGCGCAGCAACGCTTCGCCGTGGAGGCCATGATAGCGGCGGGCCAATTCCTCGACGCGCTGCGTCAATGTCAGCGGCTGATCGAACAAGGATTAACTCCCCTTTCTAAGTCTATATCTAGCGCCCGCGCCTGGGATTTTCAAACCTAAATACATCATTTATTCGTGAATCCATTAGATTATACATTTTAGATTAGTGATTTGGCTCTGCGGCGGCAAGCCAAGGAACCGCAAGTGTGCACTTAACGGCATTTTAACCAAAGTTCTTTAGATATCTCTCGCGGACTACTCCACTCGGCACGGCCTGGCGGATATCCGTGACGAAAGAGACCTCGGGATGGCCGACGAACGACGCCTGACGAACCGAATGATCGCGAGATGGTCGACCCTATCGCAGGACGGCCGCCTGCCGCGGTTTGACGATCTCAACATCGACATGTTCGGCAAGGATCTTCCGAATTGCCTGACGGTCGAATTGGCGGCCGAGATCGACGAGTCGGAACTGATCTATATCGGCAGCGCACTGCGCAACGACGAGTGGACGCCGGACGGTCGACAA
The DNA here is from genome assembly GCA_963729845.1 of uncultured Alphaproteobacteria bacterium. Classification (GTDB taxonomy): domain Bacteria; phylum Pseudomonadota; class Alphaproteobacteria; order ATCC43930; family CGMCC-115725; genus JAATGI01. The sequence goes on along the minus strand of CAVSQC010000036.1, from coordinate 83,360 downwards.
GTCCTCTCCGATTACCCGGCCAATTCCCTCGTGTATCTCGCAGCCGCCAAGATCACGGCGATGATGGCGAAACGGCGCCCGATCGTCTTCGGCGGCACCGGCGTCCGCGATATCGACGCCATTCTCTACCATGCGATCCTGTTGCCGATGTCGGACAATCGCAATCACATCACCCACCTTGTCGGCGCGATCAACTTCCGGCAGATCACGGCGGTGGAGGAATATTCCGATGTCGCCATGGCGGAACGGCCCTTGGAACAACTCACGCCGGCCGAACGTCTCATCGCGTTCTCGAGCCGCCGCATGACGTTCGCGCCGTCGACGGCGAAGAAACCGGGCGAATCCCCGACCACCTAAAATTCCTGCGGTCGAGTTCGGTGTTTCGGGCGCGGCGAATCTTCGCTAACGTCGCTCCATGAATCACATGCCCAGTCTTCGCGACCTCAGCGACGCCGAGGCGAAAGGCCTCGGCGCCGGCGCCGAGCACTACACCGCCTATGTCGGACCGCCGAGCCAATACGACCTCATGGGGGCCAGCCAGTTCGCGCTGCTGATCGCGCTCGGACTGCGCGACACCAACCGGGTGCTCGATTTCGGCTGTGGATCGCTGCGGTTGGGGCGCCTGCTGATCCCCTATCTCGCCGCCGGCAATTACGTTGGAACTCGATCCCAACGCCTGGCTGATCGAGGATGGGCTGAAACGCCAACTCGGCCACGAAATCCTGCGGATCAAGACGCCGCGTTTCTTCACCCATGGCGATTTTCGCGCCGACCGCTGCGGCACGGGCTTCGATTTCATCGTGGCACAATCGATCTTCAGTCACGCCGGCGCCGACCTGATCGCAACCACGTTGACCAGCTTTGCCGCGGCGCTGGCGCCGGACGGCCTCGCCCTGGTGACCGCGCTGCATCCGGGGCAGGACGGCGTCACCGAATTCTTCGGTTCCGGCTGGGTCTATCCCGGTTCGGTCGGTCACCGGCCGGAGACGCTGGCGCGGATTTTCGCGGCCGCCGGCCTGCCGCATTTCCGCGCCCTGCCCTGGTTCCATCCGCGCCAGACTTGGTATGCATTGGCCAAGAATCCGGCACGGCTGCCGGCGCCGGAATTCGACCGCTTCCTGGCGGGCGCGATTCTCAACAACGAGGCGTGGCGGGAATCGACGAAACGGCGCTGATTAGGCCGCCGCTTCCTCGGTCTCGGATTCTTCCTTGGTCTGCTTCGGTCCCGAATCGATGCCCTTGGCGTCGGGATCGCGGTCCACAAGCTCGATGATCGCCATCGGCGCCGCATCGCCGTAGCGGAAGCCCGCTTTCAAAATCCGCGTATAGCCGCCGGCGCGCTTGGCATAGCGCTCGGCCAGCGTCGTCAACACCTTGTCGGCGATCTTCGAATCCTGCAGATCGGCGATCAGTCGCCGCCGCGCCGCGAGGCCGCCGCGCTTGCCGGTGGTGATGAGCCGTTCCACCACCGGGCGCAGATCCTTCGCCTTCGGCAGCGTCGTCGTGATCTGCTCATGCTTCAGCAGCGCGTGCGCGAGATTGTCGAACATCGCCTTGCGATGGGCCGAGGTGCGGCTGAAGTGCCGGCCATTCATACGGTGACGCATAACGAACTCCCAATCGGCGACTTAGTACGGTTCCTCGAGGCGCTTCGCCAGCTCCTCGATATTTTCCGGCGGCCAGTTCGGAATCTCCATGCCGAGATGGAGGCCCATCTGCGCCAGCACTTCCTTGATCTCGTTCAGCGACTTGCGGCCGAAATTCGGCGTCCGCAGCATTTCCGGCTCGGTCTTCTGCACCAGATCGCCGATATAGACGATGTTGTCGTTCTTGAGGCAGTTGGCGGAGCGCACCGAGAGTTCGAGCTCGTCGACCTTGCGCAGCAGGTTCTTGTTAAACGGCAGCTCGCTCGGACGCTCCTCGGCGCTGACCGCGCGCGGCTCGTCGAAATTGATGAAGAGCTGGAGCTGGTCTTGCAGGATGCGCGCCGCCAGCGCCACCGCGTCCTCCGGCGTCACCGCGCCGTTGGTCTCGATCCGCATCGACAGTTTGTCGTAGTCGGTGCGCTGGCCGACGCGGGTATTGTCGACCTTGTAGCTGACCTTGCGCACCGGGCTGTACAGCGCGTCGACCGGGATGAGGCCGATCGGCGCGTCCTCGGCGCGGCTGTCGGTCGCCGGCTTGTAGCCGGTGCCGGCATCGACCGTGAGCTCCATGGTGATCTTGGCGCCGGTATCGAGCGTGCAGATCAGATGGTCGGGATTCAGGATCTCGATGTCGTGGCCGGTCTCGATCGCGCCGGCGCGCACCTCGCCCGGTCCGTTGGCCTTGAGGCGCATGCGCTTCGGACCTTCGCCGCCCATGCGCAGCGCCACGCCCTTCAAGTTGAGCACGATGTCGGTGACGTCCTCGAGCACGCCGGGGATCGAGGAGAATTCATGCAGCACGCCTTCGATCTGCACCGAGACGATCGCGGCGCCTTGCAGCGACGACATCAGCACGCGGCGCAGGGCATTGCCGAGCGTCAGGCCGAAACCGCGCTCCAGCGGTTCGGCCACGACGGTGGCGACGCGATGCGGATCGTCGCCGGGTTCGACGGCGAGCTGTTTCGGTTTGATCAGCGCTTGCCAGTTCTTTTGGATCACGGGGTCGGGACCTCTTGTCTTCAGCCCGGCGGAGGCGGCGGAAGCCTCGGCGCGGGAACATCACGGGGAAGGCGGACCGCAATCGGTCCGGCCGTATTTATATAGTGACTTACACCCGGCGCCGCTTGGGCGGCCGGCAACCGTTGTGGGGAATCGCGGTCACGTCGCGGATCGACGTAACCGTGAAGCCGACGGCCTGCAACGACCGCAGCGCCAATTCGCGGCCCGAGCCGGGCCCCTTCACCTCGACCTCGAGGGTGCGCATGCCGTGCTCCATCGCCTTGCGGCCGGCATCCTCCGCCGCGACCTGCGCGGCATAGGGCGTCGATTTGCGCGAGCCCTTGAAGCCTTTGGTGCCCGACGACGACCAGGCAATCGTGTTGCCCTGCGCGTCGGTGATGGTGATCATCGTATTGTTGAAGGTGGCGTTCACATGCGCCACGCCGGACGTGATGTTTTTCCGTTCGCGCCGTTTGACACGTTGCGCCTGAGCGGGCTTGGTCGCCATGATTCTGTCCTGTGCCTGATCTGTCGTCGCGATCGGTTACTTGGTCGCCATTTTCTTGCCGGCGATCGGCCGCGCCGGACCTTTGCGCGTGCGCGCGTTGGTGTGGGTGCGCTGACCGCGAACCGGCAGTCCCTTGCGGTGCCGCAAGCCGCGATAGCAGCCGAGATCGGTCAGCCGCTTGATGTTCATCGCCACCTGACGCCGCAGATCGCCCTCGACCGTATATTCGCGGTCGATCAGCTCGCGGATTTTCAGCACCTCGTCGTCGGTCAACTCATGGACGCGGCGGGCGTCGGGAATGTTGAGCTCATGGCAGATCTTGTCCGCCGTGGTACGCCCGATGCCGTGAATGTAAGTCAGGCCGATCGGAACGCGTTTTTGATTGGGAATATTGACGCCAGCGATACGCGCCACTTGCATCACTCCATGCCAAGAGGTCGGGCGAGAAGGTCTTCTTCAGCCGAAGGGGCGGAATATAGTCATTAACCGCCCCGAGTCAACGTCTTGCTCAACCACGAATTTCGGCCCGCCCGATGGCGGCATTTGCCGCCGGCGCCGCGCCGCATCATGGCCTGCTTCTGCAGTTTGGTGTGCAGGTAATTCCGAGACAATCCAGATCGCTCCTCTAGCAAGAATTGCACGCCGGGGCTCTACGCTTAATGCGTAAATGGTGGCGGGAACGGCGACCTTCAAGGGGCGGCAAACCATGGCGCAAAATGCAAAAATTTTGCCGCACACCGGACGTGAGGTGTAGCAGGAATTTATTGGCATTTGCGCCCCACGCGTGTCCCGTCGCTTAGATCGGGGGGAAGGCCGCATTATCTCATAAAGCGGACGGGCTTGCGGGCAACAGGCTCGTCCGCGTGGTGCCAGAAGCAGTTGCTCCGCACGTGATCCGGAATGCCTGGATCTGGCCGTGAGCGGAAGGGCGGCTTTCGGGCGAGCCTAGGTGAAAAGCGGCCACTCCCCAATTTTGGCCACTCGGCAGCCCCCGACCCTTATCGGTCACTCAGCCTTCGCGCTGGGAATGGCCCTCCCGCCTCCACCTGGAAGGCTGTTCCAAGCCAGCGCATGGTACGACGGCTCAACATCGACGGCGATGGTCAAGGAGATTTGATTTGGAAGACCGAGAGATTCGCGCGGCTCTGGATCGCCACTTGGCCGCCTCCGATGCGAACGACCTCGAGGGGGAGCACCAGATTTACCGAGAGGACGCGGTGCTCGAATATCCTCAGTCAGGCGAGCGCATCCGCGGGCGGCGAAAGATTCAGTTGTCTCGCGCCGCGCAGCCGAACCGGAAACGCTTCACAGTGCGGCGGACAATCGGCGCGGGCGACCTCTGGGTCACTGAATATGTCCTAACCTATGACGGGCGGCCGTCTTACACCGTGAGCATTATGGAGTTCATCGATGGGAAGGTGGTCCGCGAGACTCAGTATTTTGGCGATCCGTTCGAGCCAGGGATTTCGCGCGCGCAATGGGTCGAGCGGATGCCCTGAAACCTGGCCGCCGTAAGGATGGCCAACTGCCGCTCGCTCTCTCGCTCGGAGCTGCCGATCGATACGGCCTCTCTCGCCCGCTATCTCGTTGGCAAAGTATTGGTGCGGGAGTTGCCTGAAGGCGTCGCCAGCGGTCGTATTGTTGAGACCGAGGCGTATGTCGTCGGCGATGCCGCCGGACACGCCTACCGGGGAATGACTCGGCGTAATCGTTCGCTCTTTCTCGAGCGTGGGCACGCCTATATTTATCTCGCCTACGGCGTCTCATACATGCTGAATGTCTCAAGCGAGATGCCCGGGATCGGCGCCGGCGTCCTGATCAGGGCGCTCGAGCCGCTCGAAGGCATCCCGATCATGCGGCTAAATCGTGGCATCGAGCGCTTGCGCGACTTGGCGCGAGGACCAGGAAGGCTCGCAGCGGCGTTGGGGGTTGATCGTCGGCTCGATGGGCTCGATCTTTGCCGGGAAGGCCCGCTATGGCTCGGACGCGGTGACCACGAACCCGGCAAGATCGGGAAGAGCGTCAGGATCGGCATTTCGCGGGATGCGAAACGCATGCTGCGATTTTATCTTCGGGACAGTCCGTTCGTCAGCGGCCCAAGATCGCTCAGGGAATAAACTCTGCCTTGCGCGACCAGAGATTCGGAGATACGGGGAGATGACAGCGGCGAATCACGAGCAGTTCCGACCGATGGAACCGCCGACAATGCGCCGTCGTCACGCGCTGGATTTTATCCAGTACCGCCTCGATCTGGCGCGTGACCTCGTCGATGTCGGCCATGCCGTCGACCTGGGTCAGAATGCCCTTGTTCCGGTAATAGGGCAGGATCGGCGCGGTTTGCTTGCGATAGGCGACGAGGCGGGTCTTGACCGACTCGGGCTTGTCGTCGGCGCGGCGGATGAACTCCTTGCTGCCGCAGACGTCGCAGACGCCTTCCATCTTCGGGCGATGGTTCGTGTCGTGGTAGGAGGCGCCGCACTTCGCGCAGGTGAAACGCCCGGCGAGCCGGTCGATCAGCGCCGCCTCGTCGACCGTCATCTCGATCACCCGGTCGAGCCTCAGCCCCTTTTGCGCCAGCATCGCGTCGAGCGCCTCGGCCTGCGGGACCGTGCGCGGAAACCCGTCGAGGATGAAGCCCTTGCCCGCCTTGCCGATCCGGCTGGCGATGAGATCGATCATGATGTCGTCGGACACGAGGTTGCCGGCGTCCATGATCGCCTGCACCCGTTTTCCCAGGGCACTGCCGGAGGCGCGCTCCGCCCGCAGCATGTCGCCGGTGGCAAGCTGGACCAGGCCGTATTTTTCCTCGAGCCGCTTCGCCTGGGTGCCTTTTCCCGCCCCTGGCGGACCCAACAGAATGATGTTCAACCGCGTCTCCCCCGCAACTTGGCCTTTTTGATGAGGCCCTCATATTGGTGCGCGAGGAGATGAGACTGGATTTGCGCGACCGTGTCCATGGTGACGCTGACCACGATCAGGATGCTGGTGCCGCCGAAATAGAACGGCAGCGAATAGCGCGAGATGACGACTTCGGGAAGGACGCAGACCGCGGCCAGATAGACGGCGCCGACCATGGTAAGTCGGGTCAGCACATAGTCGAGATAATCCGCGGTCGCCTTGCCCGGCCGAATGCCCGGCAAAAATCCGCCATACTTGCGCAGATTGTCGGCGGTCTCGGTCGGATTGAACACGATCGCGGTATAGAAAAAGCAGAAGAACACGATCAGCCCGACATAGATCGCGAGATAAAGCGGCTGGCCCCGGCCCAGATAGATCGTGAACCACGACATCCAGCCGCTGCTCTGGTCGGCGCCGAAACCCGCCAGGGTCGCCGGCAGCAACAGCAGCGACGAGGCGAAGATCGGCGGAATCACGCCCGAGGTGTTGAGCTTCAACGGCAAGTGCGAACTGTCGCCGCCGAAGACTTTGTTGCCGACCTGGCGTTTGGGGTATTGCACCAGCAGTCGGCGCTGCGCCCGCTCCATGAACACGATGAACGTGATCACCGCGATCGCGCCCACGAGGAACAAGATGACGAAGAACGGCGACAGCGAGCCGGTGCGGCTCAATTCCAGGAGCTGCGCCAGGGCCGAGGGCACGCGCGCGACGATGCCGGAAAAGATGATCAGCGAAATGCCGTTGCCGACGCCGCGCGCGGTGATCTGCTCGCCGAGCCACATCAGGAACACGGTGCCGCCGGTCAGCGTGATCACGGTCGTCAAGCGGAAGAACAGGCCGGGATCGAGCACGGCGCCGCCGCCCTCGCCCCGCACGCCTTCCAATCCCACCGCGATGCCATAGGCCTGCACCGCGGCCAGCACCACCGTGCCGTACCGCGTGTATTGGTTCATCTTCTTGCGGCCGGCCTCGCCCTCTTTCTTGAGCTGTTCGAGCGACGGCGACACGGCGGTCAAGAGCTGAACGATGATCGACGCCGAGATGTACGGCATGATGTTCAGGGCGAAGATCGTCATGCGCGACAACGCGCCGCCCGAGAACATGTCGAACATGCCGAGAATGCCGCCGGCGTTGCGGGAGAACACTTCCTGAAGGATTCCGGGATCGATGCCGGGCAGCGGGATATAGGTCCCGAGCCGGTAGATCACCAGCGCGCCAAGCGTGAACCAGATTCGATTCTTGAGTTCCGTCGCCTTGGCGAAGGCGGAGAAATTGATCGACGAGGCGAGTTGTTCGGCGGCTGAAGCCATCGGTCTATCCTAACCCTCGGCGCGGCGGCGGTTCGAAACGTCTAGGCGCCAAACAAATGGTAATGCGTCACCAGAAAGTACACCACGTAGACCCAGCCCAGCACACCGTCGATGATCGTCCAGCCGATCGTATGCCCGGGCTGCGTCCAGGCGATGACCACCGCGAGCACCATCCCGACGCCGATGGTGAAATTCTTCATGCCCTCGCTTCCTCAAATCGCCGCGGCCGCCGAACATTCTAGATCAACTGGTAATGCGTGACGACGAAGTACGCCACGTAAATCCAACCGAGCGCGCCATGAATAATGGCCCAAACGATCGAATCCGAATGGCTTAGCGAGATGACGACGGCCAGCACCATGCCGATCGCGATCACAACGTTCCGCATCCGGAGACGGCGATCGACGGTAACGGCTGGCTGAGCCATTTATTTTTCCTGTTCGCCCTTCGCGGCGGCCGGGGCCTCGACGGTGACTTTGCCGCCCTGTTTCTCCACCGCCGCGATCGCCGACTTGGACGCGCCCGCCACGGTGAAATTGAGCTTGGCCTTGATCTCGCCCTTGGCGAGCAGCCGAATGCCGTCGCCGCTGCGGCGCAGCAGGCCGGCGGCCACCAGCGCCGCGCCGTCGAGCTCCGCGCCCGACGCGATCTTGCCGGCGTCGACCGCCGCCTGAATCCGGCCCAGATTCACGACATGGTAATCGGCCTGCAGGAATTTGCGGTTGAAGCCGCGCTTCGGCAGGCGGCGATGCAGCGGTGTTTGCCCGCCCTCGAAGCCGTTGATGGAATAGCCCGAGCGCGCCGATTGGCCCTTACCGCCGCGGCCCGAAGTCTTGCCCTTGCCCGAGCCGATGCCGCGGCCGATCGCCTTGAACTTGTTGTGGGCGCCGGGATTGTCCCTGATTTCATTGAGCTTCATGGCGAAATGACCCTATGACGCGCTTTCGACGCGGACCAGATGGTGGACGCGCGCGATCATGCCGCGAATCTCGGGCGTGTCCTGCAAGGTGCGCACGCGGTTGATCTTGTCGAGGCCCAGGCCCTTCAACGTCGCGCGCTGATAGGCTTGGCGGCCGGCGGCGCTGGCGATCTGACGCACCGTGACGGTGCTGTCCGCCGCGGCCTTCGGCGCCTTCGCGCGCGCTTTCTTGGCCGGCGCCTTGCTGTCGTCGCTCATCGCGCCTTACTCCCGCGCCTCGGCGCCTTGATCGCGCCGGCCCAGAACGTCGCTGACCTTGCGGCCGCGCCGCGCCGCGACGCTGCGCGGACTGGTCGAGCGGGTCAGCGCCTGGAACGTCGCCTTGATCATGTTGTGCGGATTGGAGGTGCCGACGGATTTCGCCACCACGTCCTGCACGCCCAGCGCCTCGAAGATGGCGCGCATCGGGCCGCCGGCGATGATGCCGGTGCCTTGCGGCGCCGCGCGCATGATGACCTCGCCCGCGCCGTACCGGCCGATAATGTCGTGATGGAGCGTGCGGCCTTCGCGCAGCGGCACGCGGATCAGCGCGCGCCGCGCCTGTTCGGTCGCCTTGCGGATCGCCTCCGGCACTTCGCGGGCCTTGCCCGACCCGTAACCGACGCGCCCCTTGGAATCGCCGACAACCACCAGCGCCGCGAAACCGAAGCGGCGGCCGCCCTTCACCACCTTGGCGACGCGGTTGATGGAAACCAGCTTTTCGACGAACTCGGTTTCCTCGCGCTCGCGCGACTGACGGTCGCCGTCGCGGCGCGGACGGTCGCCGTCGCGACGCGGACGATCGCCGCCCTCGCCGCCGCGCCCGCGGCGCGGCCGTTGTGGAGTATCGCCTGTCGGTCCAGCCATAACGCGCCTTTCCCTAAATCAGAACGCGAGCCCGCCTTCGCGGGCCGCATCGGCCAGGGCCTTGACCCGGCCGTGAAACAGATAGCCGCCGCGGTCGAACACCACGGCTTCGATGCCGGCGGCCTTGGCGCGCTCGGCGATCAGCTTGCCGACCGCCTGCGCGGCCGCCTTGTCGGCGCCGGTCTTGAGATTGCCGCGCACATCCTTTTCGAGGCTCGACGCCGCCGCCAACGTGCGGCCATGCGCATCGTCGATGATCTGGGCATAGATGTGCCGCGACGAGCGGAACACGGACAGACGCGGCCGGCTTTTCCCGGCCAGCGTCACGCGATGCCGCACGCGCTTTTCGCGACGGACGAACAAAAGTTTCGATTTCTCCGACATGGCGGCCTACTTCTTCTTGCCTTCCTTGCGGCGGACGTGCTCGGATGCGTATTTGATGCCTTTGCCCTTGTAGGGCTCGGGCTTGCGGAACGCGCGAATTTCGGCGGCGATCTGGCCGACGCGCTGGCGGTTGGCGCCGGTGACGCGGATCGCGGTCGGCTTTTCGCACGCGATCTTGATGTCGTCCGGGATCGGGAAATTGACGTCGTGGCTGAAGCCGAGCTGTAGGATCAGGGTCTTGCCCTGCACCTGGGCGCGATAGCCGACGCCGTTGATCTCAAGATCGACCGTGTAACCTTCCGAGACGCCGCGCATCATGCTGGCGATGAGGGCGCGCGTGGTCCCCCACTGCATCTGCGCCTGCTTGGTCTCGAGCGTCGGCCGAAGCGTCACCTTGCCGTCGGCGACCTTGGCTTCGACAGCGGCGCTGAGCGGCATCTCCAGGGTGCCGAGCTTGCCCTTGGCCGTGAGCTTCTGGCCCGCGATCGCGACCTGAACGCCCTGCGGGATGGTGACGGGAAGTTTGCCGACGCGTGACATCTATCTCTCCGAACTCGTCCCTACATCTCCATCGACACCATTTTCGTCATTCCCGCGGAAGCGGGAATCCAGGACAAGCGACGTGCGGCGGCCCTGGGTCCCCGCTTTCGCGGGGACGACGACTTGGAGACCGATGTCGAGCCAGCGAACCATGCTTCAAAACACGCGGCACAGGATCTCGCCGCCGACATGGGCGGCGCGAGCCTCGTTGTCCGACATGACGCCGCGCGGCGTCGACAGGATCGAGATGCCGAGCCCGTTATAGACGCGCGGCAGATCGTCGATACGCGAATAGACGCGGCGGCCCGGCTTCGACACGCGCGTGATCTCGCGGATCACGGGCTCGCCGTCGACATATTTGAGCTCGATCTTGAACTCGTTGATGCCGGCGCCCGCTTCGGCGCGGCTGTAACCGCGGATATAACCCTCGCGTTGCAGCACTTCCAAGACGTTGGCGCGAATCTTCGAGGCGGGCGACACGACGCTTTCCTTGTGCGCCTGTTGCCCGTTGCGGATGCGCGCCAGCAGATCGCTTACCGGATCCGTCATCGACATGCAGCTTGTCCCCTCACCAGCTCGACTTGACCATGCCGGGAATCTGGCCTTGCGACGCCAGCTCGCGGAGCGCGATGCGCGACAGTTTGAACTTGCGATAATTCCCCCGCGGCCGGCCGGTCAGGGCGCAGCGGTTGCGAATCCGCGTGGCCGAGCCGTTGCGCGGCAGTTCCGCCAGCTTGAGCCGGGCGGCGAACCGCTCCTCCGGCGCCAGCGAACGGTCCTCGGCCAACGCTTTCAGCCGCCGGCGCTTGGCCGCGAACTTCTTCGTCAGCGCCTCGCGCCGCAAATTCTTGTTGATCGAACTGGTCTTCGCCATCGCGTTGACTTCTCCGCCCTCAGTTGACGAACGGCATGTCGAAACCGCGCAGCAAGGCCTTGGCCTCGGCATCGGTTCGCGCCGTGGTGCAAATGACGATGTCCATGCCGCGAACGGCATCGACGTTGTCGTAGTTGATTTCGGGAAACACGAGCTGCTCCTTGAGGCCGAGCGCGAAATTGCCCCGCCCGTCGAAGCTCTTGCCGGACACGCCGCGGAAATCGCGCACCCGCGGCAGCGCGATGTTGACGAGCCGGTCGAGGAACTCGTACATGCGCTCGCGCCGCAGCGTCACCTTGGCGCCGACCGGCATGCCCTCGCGCAGCTTGAAGGTCGCGATCGACTTCTTCGCCTTGGTGATGATCGCCTTCTGGCCGGTGATGGTGGCGAGGTCCTTCGCCGCCGCGTCGACCTTCTTCGCGTCCTGGGTGCCTTCGCCGACGCCCATGTTGACGACGATCTTGTCGAGGCGCGGCACCGCCATGGCGTTGTCGTAGCCGAACTGCTTCATCAGCGCCGGACGGACGGTTTTTTCGTAATGCTCTTGCAGTCGGGTAGCCATGTCGTATGCCCTCAGCGATCGATGACTTCGCCGGAAGCGCGCGCGATGCGCACCTTGCGGCCGTCGTCGAGGAATTTGTAGCCGACCCGGGTCGCCGCGCCGCCCTTCGGATCGGCGATCGCGACATTCGAGACGTGGATCGAGCCTTCCTTGTCGACGATGCCGCCGGTCTGGCCGGGCGTCTGCTTGGTGTGGCGCTTCACCATGTTGACGCCTTGCACGATCAGCCGGTTCTGGTCGCGCAACACCTTCAACACCTCGCCGGCGCGGCCCTTGTCCCTGCCGGCAATCACCACGACGCGGTCGCCCTTCTTGATTTTGAACTTAGCGGCCATGTCACAGCACCTCGGGCGCCAGCGAGACGATTTTCATGAATTGCCGCGCGCGCAGCTCGCGCGTCACCGGGCCGAAAATGCGGGTGCCGATCGGCTCGTTCTGCGGCGTGATCAGCACCGCGGCGTTGTGATCGAAGCGGATGGCGCTGCCGTCGGGCCGCCGGATTTCCTTCGCCGTGCGCACGATGACGGCGCGATGGACGTCGCCCTTCTTCACGCGGCCGCGGGGAATCGCCTCTTTCACGGAAACCACGATGATGTCGCCGATCACCGCATATTTGCGCTTCGAGCCGCCCAACACCTTGATGCACTGGACGCGGCGCGCGCCGGAATTGTCGGCGACGTCGAGATTGGTTTGCATCTGAATCATGATGCCGACCTCGCCTCGTCGATCACGATCCAGCGCTTGCGCTTGGAGATCGGACGGCTCTCCTCGATGCGCACGACATCGCCGATCTTGTGCGCGTTGGCTTCGTCATGGGCGGCGTATTTCTGCGAGCGCGTGACGAACTTCTTGTAGACGGGATGCATGACGCGCCGTTCGACGTAGACGATCACCGTCTTGTTCGATTTGTCGCTGACCACGACGCCTTGGAGGACTCGTTTCGACATGTCTATCCCCTAGGCCTGCGCGCGCTCGGCAAGAATGGTCCGGATGCGCGCGATGTCGCGGCGCACCGCCCGCATGCGGTCGGTGTTCTCCAACTGGCCGCTGGCGCGCTGAAAACGCAAATTGAAGGTCTCCTTGCCGAGCTTCTCGAGCTCGGTCTTGAGTTCGTCATCGGTCTTGGCGCGGACGTCGGCGGCCTTCATCGCGGAATCTCCATGCCGATACGCGTCACGATCTTGGTGCCGATCGGCAGTTTCGCCGCCGCCAGCATGAATGCTTCCTGCGCCAGGGCCGCCGGCACGCCGTCCAGCTCGAACAGGATGCGGCCCGGCTTCACCCGCGCGACCCAGAACTCGGGCGTGCCCTTGCCACTGCCCATGCGGACTTCGGCCGGCTTCACCGAGACCGGCACGTCGGGGAAAATGCGAATCCATACCCGGCCGATGCGGCGGATATGGCGAGTGATGGCCCGGCGCGAGGCTTCTATCTGGCGGGCGGTGACGCGGCCGGGCTCGGTTGCCTTCAGTCCATAGGCGCCGAAATTCAAGGCAAAGCCGCCCTTGGCGGCGCCGTGAATGCGTCCCTTGTGCCCCTTGCGGTATTTGGTGCGTGCCGGCTGTAACATCTGTCGTCGTGCCTCTTACCTACGCGCGGGCCTGTTGCTGCTCGGCGATCCGCTTGTCCTGGGCCATCGGGTCGTGCGCCATGACTTCGCCCTTGAACACCCAGACCTTGACGCCGCACGTGCCGTAGGTGGTCTTGGCGGTGCCGTAGCCGAAATCGACATCCGCCCGGAGCGTGTGCAGCGGCACGCGACCCTCGCGATACCATTCCATGCGCGCGATTTCGGCGCCGCCCAGGCGGCCCGAGCAATTGATGCGGATGCCGAGCGCGCCGAGGCGCATCGCCGATTGCACCGCGCGCTTCATCGCGCGGCGGAACGCGACGCGGCGCTCCAACTGCTGGGCAATGCCGTCGGCGATCAGCTTGGCGTCGATCTCGGGCTTGCGAATTTCGACGATGTTGAGATTGACTTCGCTCGACGTCATCTTGCCGATGTCGGCGCGCAACTTCTCGATGTCGGCGCCCTTTTTGCCGATGACAACGCCGGGCCGCGCCGAATGGATGGTGATGCGCGCCTTCTTGGCCATGCGCTCGATCACGATGCGGCTGACGCCGGCTTGTTGCAGCCGGTTGGTCAGGAACTTCCGCAGCTTGATGTCCTCGTGGAGCATCGCGCCGTAGTCCTTGCGCGCGAACCAGCGCGAATCCCAGGTGCGGTTGATGCCGAGCCGCAGCCCGATCGGATTGACTTTTTGACCCATCAGGCCTGCTCCTGCTCCGCCGCCGCGTCCTGCTCGCGGACGATGACGGTGAGATTGGCGTAAGATTTTTCGACGCGGGACGCACGGCCACGGCCGCGGGCGTGAAATCGCTTCAGCACGAAGGCGCGGCCGACGCTCGCTTCCTTGACCACCAGCCGGTCGACGTCGAGCTGATGATTGTTCTCGGCGTTGGCGATCGCCGCCTGCAGCACCTTCTTGACGGTGTGCGCGATGCGGCGCTTGGAAAAGTCGAGCTCGGCAAGCGCCGCGCTCGCGGTCTTGCCGCGAATTGTTTGCGCCACCAGGTTGAGCTTGCGCGCGCTGGTCTTGATCGCGCGGGCATAGGCCATCGCCTCGGTCTCGGCGACGCGGCGGGCATTGCTTTTCTGGCTCATGCCGGCGTCTCCACGCGCTTCGCCTTTTTATCGGCGGCGGTATGACCGCGGAAGATGCGGGTGGGCGCGAACTCGCCGAACTTGTGGCCGATCATGTGCTCCGTGACCAATACGGGCACGAATTTATTGCCGTTATAAACGCCGAAGGTCAGCCCGACGAATTGCGGAAAGATGGTCGAGCGGCGCGACCAGGTCTTGATGATTTCGTTGCGGCCCGTGCCGCGCGACTTCTCCGCCTTCTTGAGCAGATAGCCGTCGACGAACGGGCCCTTCCAAACCGAGCGTGTCACTGCCGCCCTCCGTTACTTTGCCCGCCGGCGCCGCACGATTTGGCGGTCCGTCGATTTGTTGTGCCGCGTCTTCAAGCCCTTGGCGTTCTGACCCCATGGCGACACCGGATGGCGGCCGCCCTTGGTGCGCCCGCCCAGCGGATGGTCGACGGGGTTCATCGCCTCGCCGCGAACATGGCCGCGCCAGCCCTTCCAGCGATTGCGGCCGGCCTTGCCGATCGACACGTTCTGCTGATCCGGGTTGGAGACGGCGCCGACGGTGGCGCGGCATTCGGCGCGCACCATGCGCACCTCGCCCGATGCGAGACGGAGCAAGGCGTTGCCGGCGTCGCGGCCGACCAACTGCACATAGGTGCCGGCCGAGCGCGCAAGCTGGCCGCCCTTGCCGGGCTTCAGTTCGACATTGTGGATGATGGTACCGAGCGGGATGGCGCTGATCGGCATCGCGTTCCCAGGTTTCACGTCGACGCGGTCGCCCGAGACGACCTTGTCGCCGGCCGCCAGACGCTGCGGCGCCAGAATGTAGGCCTGCTCGCCATCCTCGTATTTGATCAGCGCGATGAAGGCCGTCCGGTTGGGATCGTATTCGAGCCGCACGACCTCCGCCGGCACGGTCTTGGTGCGCTTGAAATCGACGATGCGATAGCGCTGCTTGTGCCCGCCGCCGCGATAACGCGAGGTGATGCGGCCGGTATTGTTGCGGCCGCCGGAGGATTTCGATCCCTCGGTCAGCTCGCGCACCGGCGCGCCCTTCCACAGATCGGAGCGGTCGACCAGGATCAGCTGGCGCTGGCCGGGCGTAACCGGATTGTAATTCTTCAGCGCCATCTCAAACTCCCGCCGTCACGTCGATCTTCGAACCCTCGGCCAGGGTGACGATCGCCTTCTTGTAATCGGAACGCTGGCCCTTGCGGCCGCGCGTCATCTTGCGCTTGCCCTTGACGCGCGCGGTGTTGACCGCGGTGACCTTGACCTTGAATAGGCTCTCGACCGCGACCTTGACCGCGCGCTTGTCGGCGTCGAGCGGCACGCGGAACGTCACCTGATTGTGCTCCGAGCCCATCGTCGCCTTTTCGGTGATGACCGGCGTCCGCACGATGTCGTACATCGCGGCGCGCGAGATCGCGGGCGTGGCCCTTGGAATGAAGCGGAACCGGCTCATTTGAGGCGCGCCTCCAAATGCTCGATCGCACTGCGCGTCAGGACCAGCGTGTCGCGGCGCAGAATGTCGTAGACGTTGGCGCCCTGCTGCGGCAGCACGTCGACCTTGGGCAGGTTGCGCGCGGCGCGGGCGAAATTCGCGTCGAGCTCCGGCCCGTCGATGATCAGCACCGAGTTCCAGCCGAGCTTCTTGAACTGCGCCGCCAGCGCCTTGGTCTTGCCGTCCGTGGCCTTCGCGGCGTCGAGCACCACGAGCTTGCCCTCGGCCTGTTTCGCCGACAGCGCCGTCTTCAAGGCGAGACGCCGCACTTTCTTTTGCAAGCTGAATTCGTGGCTGCGCACCACCGGCCCGAAGATGACAGCACCGCCGCGGAACTGCGGCGAGCGCAGGCTGCCTTGCCGCGCGCGGCCGGTGCCCTTCTGCTTCCACGGTTTCTTGGTGGTGCCCTGGATGTCACCGATCTGCTTGGCCTTGTGCGTGCCGGCGCGGCGCTTGGCCAATTGATAGTTCACCATGCGCGCGAGGATGTCCTTGCGCACCGGCAGGCCGAAAATCTCGTCGGCGAGCTCGATCTCGCCCGCGCCCTTGCTGTCGAGGCTGGTCACGGCGAGCTTCATGGCGCCGCTCCCTGGGCGGCGCGGAGCGCGGCCGGGAACGGCAGGTCCTTCGGCGCCGGACGCTTCGACGCATCCTTGATCAGCACATAGCCGCCGTCGGCGCCGGGCACCGCGCCCTCGACCATGATCAGGCCCTTGTCGGCATCGGTGCTGACAACGCGAAGATTCTGCGTGGTGACGCGGACATCGCCGAGATGGCCCGGCATCTTCTTGCCGCGGAACACCTTGCCCGGATCCTGGCGCTGGCCGGTCGAGCCCGGGCTGCGATGCGACACCGAGACGCCGTGGCTGGCACGCAGGCCGCCGAAATGATGCCGCTTGATGACGCCGGCAAAGCCCTTGCCCTTGGTGGTGCCGACGACATCGACGAACTGGCCGGGGAGGAAATGCGCCGCCGTGATTTCGGCGCCGACCTCGAGCAGCGCATCGGGCGAGACGCGGAACTCGACAAGCTTTTTCTTCGGCTCCAGCTTCGACTTGGCGAAATGGCCGCGCATCGGCTGCGTCACGTTCTTGACCTTGGCCTTGCCGGTGCCGAGCTGGACCGCGGTATAGCCATCCTTCTCCGCCGTGCGCACGGCGACGACCTGCACCTGATCGACCTCGAGCACGGTGACCGGCACGTGATTGCCGTCGTCGGCGAACACGCGCGTCATGCCGAGTTTCTTGGCGATGAGACCGGTACGCATCACCGCATCCTCAGAGCTTGATCTCGACATCGACGCCGGCGGCGAGGTCGAGCTTCATCAGCGCGTCCACCGTTTGCGGCGTCGGATCGACGATATCGAGCACGCGCTTATGCGTGCGGATTTCGAATTGCTCGCGCGACTTCTTGTCGATATGCGGCGAGCGCAGCACGGTGAATTTCTCGATCCGCGTCGGCAGCGGGATCGGGCCGCGCACGCGGGCACCCGTGCGCTTCGCCGTGTTGACGATCTCGCTGGTCGATTGATCGAGCACGCGATGATCGTAGGCCCGCAAGCGGATCCGGATGTTTTGATTGTCGTTTGCCATCTGTCTACCTGTTATCCGCTCGCCGCCCGGGACCCCGGTTTTCGCCGGGGTGAGGGCTATGTCCTATTTTATGATCTTCGCGACGACGCCGGCGCCGACGGTGCGGCCGCCCTCGCGAATGGCGAAGCGCAGGCCCTCGTCCATGGCAATGGGGGTGATCAGCTCGACCTCCATCTGGATGTTGTCCCCCGGCATCACCATCTCGGTGCCTTCCTTGAGTTTGACGGTGCCGGTCACGTCCGTGGTCCGGAAGTAAAACTGCGGCCGGTAGTTGGTGAAGAACGGCGTGTGACGCCCGCCCTCCTCCTTGGTCAGGATGTAGGCCTCGGCCTGGAAATTCGTGTGCGGCGTGATCGAGCCGGGGGCGGCCAGGACCTGGCCCCGCTCCACTTCCTCGCGCTTGGTGCCGCGCAGCAAGGCGCCGATATTGTCCCCGGCCTCGCCCGAGTCCAAGAGCTTGCGGAACATCTCGACCCCGGTCACCACCGTCTTGGTCGTCGGCCGCAGACCCACGATCTCGATCTCGTCCCCGACCTTCACGATCCCGCGTTCCACCCGGCCCGTCACCACCGTGCCCCGGCCCGAGATCGAGAACACGTCCTCGATCGGCATCAGGAACGGACGGTCCTTCGCCCGCTCCGGCTGCGGAATGCTGGCGTCAACCGCCTCCATCAGCCGCAGGATCGAATCGTGACCCATCTCAGGGTTCTTGCCCTCCAGCGCCATCAGCGCCGAACCCCGGATCACCGGAATCTTGTCCCCCGGGAACTGATAGGAGGAGAGAAGCTCGCGCACCTCCAGCTCCACCAGATCCAGCAACTCCGGGTCGTCCACCATGTCCACCTTGTTCAGGTACACCACAATCGCCGGAACACCCACCTGGCGCGCCAGCAGGATATGCTCCCGCGTCTGCGGCATCGGGCCGTCCGCCGCCGACACGACCAGGATCGCCCCGTCCATCTGCGCCGCACCCGTGATCATGTTCTTGATGTAGTCGGCATGGCCCGGGCAATCGACATGCGCGTAGTGCCGGTTCTTGGTCTCGTACTCGACATGCGCCGTCGAAATCGTGATGCCCCGCGCCCGCTCCTCCGGCGCCTTGTCGATCTGGTCATACGCCGTGTAGGTCGCCCCACCCGTCTCCGCCAACACCTTCGTGATCGCCGCCGTCAGCGACGTCTTGCCATGATCAACATGACCGATCGTCCCGATGTTGCAATGCGGCTTCGTCCGCTCAAATTTCGCTTTCGCCATCGGATGTTCTCCGCCAGTTCCTTCTGTTTCCTGAGATCAAGCCATCTTGCGGCGGATTTCTTCCGCCACGGTCGGTGGCACCGGTTCGTAGTGATCGAAATGCATGGTGTATTGCGCGCGCCCCTGGGTCATCGAGCGCAGCGTGTTGACATAGCCGAACATGTTGGCGAGCGGCACCTGCGCCTGAATCACCTTGGCGTTGCCGCGGCTGTCCATGCCGGTGACCTGGCCGCGCCGGCTTTGCAGATCGCCCATCACGCCGCCGGTGAAGTCCTCCGGCGTCACGACCTCGACCCGCATCATCGGCTCGAGCAGTTTCGGCCCGGCCTTCTGCATGCCTTCCTTGAAGGCGGCGCGCGCCGCGATCTCGAAGGCGAGCGCGCTCGAATCGACCTCGTGATAGGCGCCGTCATAGAGCGTCGCCTTGAAATCGATCACCGGGTAGCCGACCAGAACGCCGGAATCCTTCGAGCCGCGGATGCCCTTCTCCACCGCCGGGATGTATTCGCGCGGCACGTTGCCGCCGCGCACGTCGTCGACGAACTCGAAGCCGCCGCCCGGCGGCAGCGGCTCGAACGTCATCTTGACGCGCGCGAACTGGCCGGCGCCGCCGGTCTGTTTCTTGTGGACGTAATCGATGTCGGCCTTGCGCGAGATGGTCTCGCGATAGGCGACTTGCGGCGCGCCGATATTGGCGTCGACCTTGAACTCGCGCTTCATGCGGTCGACGATGATCTCGAGATGCAGCTCGCCCATCCCCTTGATGATGGTCTGGCCGCTCTCGTGATCGACCGCCACGCGGAACGACGGGTCCTCGGTCGCGAGCCGCGCCAGCGCCGCGCCCATTTTCTCCTGATCGCCCTTGGTCTTGGGTTCGACCGCAATCTCGATGACGGGATCTGGAAATTCCATCCGCTCCAGCACCACCGGCGCGTTTGCATCGCACAGCGTGTCGCCGGTCGTGGTGTTCTTGAGGCCCGCGAGCGCGACGATGTCGCCGGCGCGCGCCTCCTTGATATCCTCGCGATGATTGGCGTGCATCTGCAACATCCGGCCGATGCGCTCGCGATTGTCCTTCACCGAATTGAGCACCATCGATCCGGTGTTCAGCACGCCCGAATAAACCCGCACGAAGGTCAGCGAGCCGACGAACGGATCGGTCATGATCTTGAAGGCCAGCCCGGCGAACGGCTCGTCGTCGGAGGCATTGCGCGTCACCGGCTCGTCGCTGCCCATCTTGGTGCCGATGACGGCCGGCACGTCGACCGGCGATGGCAAGTAATCCACGACCGCGTCGAGGAGCGGCTGCACGCCCTTGTTCTTGAAAGCGGAGCCGCACAGAACCGGCACGAAGGCATAAGAGATCGTGCCCTTGCGGATGCAGCGCCGCAGTTCGTCCGGGGTCGGCGCCTTGCCGCCGAGATAGGCCTCGAGGACGGCATCGTCCTGCTCGACCGCCATCTCGACCAGCTTCGCATGCCATTCGTCGGCCTGCGCCTTGAGATTTGCCGGAATCTCGCCGATGTCGAACTTGGCGCCGAGCGTCTCTTCCTGCCAGACGATCGCCTTCATCTCGATCAGATCGACCACGCCCGCGAAGTCGCTTTCGACGCCGATCGGCAATTGCGTTACCAACGGCTTGGCGCCGAGCCGATCCACGATCATCTCGACCGTGCGCATGTAGTTGGCGCCGATCCGGTCCATCTTGTTGACGAAGCAGATGCGCGGCACGCCGTACTTGTCGGCCTGGCGCCACACGGTTTCGGATTGTGGCTCGACGCCGGCGACGGAGTCGAACACGGTCACGGCACCGTCGAGCACGCGCAGCGAGCGCTCCACCTCGATGGTGAAGTCGACATGGCCCGGCGTGTCGATGATGTTGATGCGGTTGTCGCGCCAGAAACAGGTGGTCGCGGCCGAGGTGATGGTGATGCCGCGCTCCTGCTCCTGCTCCATCCAGTCCATGGTGGCGGTGCCCTCATGGACTTCGCCGATCTTATAGGAGCGGCCGGTGTAATAGAGGATGCGCTCGGTCGTCGTCGTCTTGCCGGCATCGATATGGGCCATGATGCCGATGTTGCGATAGCGATCGAGGGGCGTGGTGCGAGGCATGAAAAACTCCGGGAATCCCTGTGGCCTGCATTACCAGCGGTAATGCGAGAACGCCTTGTTGGCGTCCGCCATGCGGTGGGTATCCTCCCGTTTTTTCACGGCGTTGCCGCGATTATTGGCGGCGTCGAGCAGTTCGCCCGACAGCCGTTCTTCCATTGTGTGCTCGGAACGGTCGCGCGCGCTGCCGATGATCCAGCGGATCGCGAGCGCCTGGCCGCGATCGGTTCGCACTTCGACCGGCACCTGATAGGTGGCGCCGCCGACGCGGCGCGAGCGCACCTCGACCGAGGGCCGCACGTTCATCAGCGCGTCGTGGAACACCTTCAAGGGTTCGGCGCCGGAGCGCTTCGCGATGCGGTCGAACGCGCCATAGACGATGGTCTCGGCGACCGATTTCTTGCCCTCGTACATCAGGCAGTTCATGAACTTGGTGACGATGAGGTCGCCGAACTTTGCGTCCGGCAGGACTTCGCGTTTGACGGCGGCGCGGCGGCGTGACATGGGCGCTCCTTACTTCGGCCGCTTGGCGCCGTACTTGGAACGGCGCTGCCTACGGTCCTTGACGCCTTGGGTGTCGAGGGTGCCGCGGATGATGTGATAGCGCACGCCCGGCAAGTCCTTGACGCGGCCGCCGCGGATCATCACAACCGAATGCTCCTGAAGATTATGGCCCTCGCCCGGGATGTAGGAGGTGACCTCGAAGCCGTTGGTCAGGCGCACGCGCGCCACCTTGCGCAAGGCCGAGTTCGGCTTTTTCGGCGTGGTGGTGTAGACGCGCGTGCAGACGCCGCGCTTTTGCGGCGATTGCTGGAGCGCCGGGACCTTGTTGCGCGCCCTCTCGGGGCGGCGCGGCTGGCGCACGAGCTGATTGATCGTCGGCATAAATCGACAAGCCTCTCCAAGCATTAAATGCCGAGCAGGGTGCTTACCGCACCGCCGCACGGGCCAAGATTAACTCCGGATCTGCACGCCCCCGACAGGGGACTTCAGGCCATGTTTGACAACAACGGCACTGAGGCTGCGTCTAGGATGGCCGCCTACCGCCAGCCCCGGAAAAGTGCGCGGATACTATGGGCGCGCACCCGCCCCGTCAAGCGGGAATGGGCATCAAAAATGGCGACAAATCGGTCCGTTTCAAGCACTGTAGCCGAAAAGGTTCGGGAGGGACCGATGGGCGCGATCGAGGCGACCGAATTCACCTATATGACGGCCATCGACCAGGCGAAAGCTCTGGCCGCACGCAGAATCTCGGCGATCGAGCTGCTGGACCAGGCGGTCGCCCGCATCGAGGCCCTCGACGGCGCCTACAACGCCGTGGTGGTGCGGGATTTCGACCGCGCCCGCGAGGCAGCCAAAGCCGCCGATGCGGCGCTGGCGAAGGGCGAGCGCAAGCCGCTCCTCGGCGTGCCGATGACGGTGAAGGAATCCTACAACGTGGCGGGCCTGGTCACGAGTTGGGGCTTTTCCGTCTACAAGGACAATCGTGCCAAGGAGGATGCGGTCACCGTGGCGCGGCTCAAGTCGGCCGGCGCGGTGATCATGGGCAAGACGAACGTGCCGGTCGCGCTATCGGACTGGCAGAGCTACAACGACGTCTACGGCCAGACCAATAATCCATGGAACACGGGCGTGTCGCCGGGCGGCTCGTCCGGCGGCTCGGCGGCGGCGCTCGCGGCCGGTTACACCGCCTTGGAACTCGGTTCCGATATCGGCGGCTCGATCCGCGTGCCGGCCCATTTCTGCGGCGTATTCGGCCACAAGCCGAGCCACGGCATCGTGCCGAGCCGCGGCCAATCGGTCGTCGAATCCTATCGTGAGCCAACCATTGCGGTATGCGGGCCATTGGCTCGCAGCGCCGAAGACCTGGCCCTGGCGCTCGATATTCTCGCGGGCCCCGATCGCGACGACGCGGTCGGCTATCGCCTCGACCTACCGGCACCGCGCCACCGGACGCTCCAGGATTTCCGAATCCTCATGTTCGACACGCATCCCCTGGTGCCGACCGACGCGACGGTGCGCGGCGCGTTGGAACGGCTTCGGGACAAGCTCGTCAAGGCGGGCGCGCGCGTTGGGCGCGGCGACGACCGGATTCCTGATCTGACCCTGACATCGCGGAGCTATATCCCGATGCTGTTGGGGGAGATGACGGTGGCGCTGCCGCCGGAAGCCATCAAAGACCTGCAGCAACGGGTGGCGGCGCTGCCGCCGGAGGACAATTCGCTGGCGGCGCTGTGGCTGCGGTCCACGGTGATGTCGCATCGCGAATGGGTTCAGACCGACTATGTTCGCGGCAGGTTGCGCTCGCAATGGCGCGAGCTGTTCCGCGAGTGGGACGTGGTCCTGTGTCCGCCGTTCCCGGTGCCCGCCTTTCCGCACGACCACATTCCGGATCAGCAGGACCGCCGCGTCCTGATCAACAACGAGAAAGTGCCCTACACGGACCAGATATTATGGCCCGGCATCGCCAGCCTCTCGTCGCTACCGGGCACGGTGGCGCCGATCGAGCGCACCGCCGGCGGCTTGCCGGTCGGCGTGCAGATCATCGGCCCCTATCTCGAGGACCGCACCACGATCGAATTCGCACGTCTCATCGAGCGCGAGTTCGGCGGCTTCGTGCCGCCGCCGGGATTGGCGTAGACGTTTTCAGATATCAGTCTTCAGTTATCGGTAAGCGGTGGGAACTCCCCGCAAACCGACAACTGAAAACTGACGACTGTTAACTCCTAGGCCGACTTCCGCGCGCCTTCGATGGCGGGAACAGGTTTCGCCTCTTCGGGCTGCTTTGCCGCCAGCTCTTTGTCGCGATCCGCCGCGATGCTCTTCCAATGCGCCATCACGCTGCCGGTGCCGGCCGGGATCAGGCGGCCGACAATGACGTTCTCCTTGAGACCGGTGAGGGTATCGACCCGGCCAGACACCGCGGCCTCGGTGAGGACGCGGGTGGTCTCCTGGAACGACGCCGCCGAGAAGAACGAGTTGGTCTGCAGGCTCGCCTTGGTGATGCCTTGCAGCACGGCGTGCGCCCTCGCGGGGCGCAGTCCGTCGGCCTCGGCCTTGGCGTTGACCCCATCGAACTCGATGCGGTCGATCTGCTCGCCGGCGAGATAGGTGGTCTCACCCGGATCCTCGACCTCCACCTTTTGCAGCATCTGACGAACGATCACCTCGATGTGCTTGTCGTTGATGCGCACGCCTTGCAGGCGATAGACCTCCTGAATCTGGCTGACCAGATAAGAGGCGAGCGCCTCGACCCCGAGCACGCGCAGAATGTCGTGCGGGACCGGATTGCCGTCCATCAGGAGGTCGCCCTTTACGACGTTGTCGCCCTCTTGGACGGAGATGTGCTTGCCCTTGGGGATCAGATACTCGACCGGCTGCGCGCCTTCACCCGCCGGCACCACGACGATGCGGCGTTTGGTCTTGTAGTCCTTGCCGAACTCGACCCGCCCGTCGCCCTCGCTGATAATGGCGAAGTCCTTCGGCTTGCGCGCCTCGAACAGTTCCGCGACGCGCGGCAGACCGCCGGTGATGTCGCGGGTCTTCGAGGATTCGCGCGGGATACGCGCCAGCACGTCGCCGGCCTTCACCTCGGCGCCGTTCTCGACCGAGAGAATGGCGTCGACCGACATGAAGTACCGCGCTTCCGCCCCGTTCGAGAGCTTCAGCACGTTGCCGGCGGCGCTGCGCAGCGTGATGAGCGGCCGCAGATCGTTGCCGCGCGGCTGCTGCTTCCAGTCGACCACGACCTTCGACGAAATGCCGGTGGCCTCGTCGATCACCTCGCGCATCGACACGCCCTCGATCAGGTCGACATAGTGGGCGACGCCGTCGCGCTCGGTGATGATCGGAATGGTGTAGGGATCCCACTCCGCCAGTTTCATGCCTTTGGTCACTGTCTTGCCGTCGTCGGCCAGCAGCTTCGCGCCGTAGGGCACTTTGTGCTTCGCCTTTTCGCGGCCGGCCTCGTCCAGAAGAATGACCTCGGTGTTGCGGCCCATCACCACCGGAATCTTGGCGGAGTTGATGACGACGTTGCGGTTGGCGATCTTGACCCTGGCGTCGAACGCCGCCTCGACCGAGCTTTGCTCGGCGCCGCGTTGCACCGCGCCGCCGATATGGAACGTGCGCATGGTGAGCTGCGTGCCGGGCTCGCCGATCGATTGCGCCGCGATGACGCCGACCGCCTCGCCCATGTTCACCGTCGTGCCGCGCGCCAGATCCCGGCCATAGCATTTGCCGCACAGGCCGACTGCGCGTCTCGCACGTCAGCACCGAGCGGATCAGCACCTGGTCGATGCCCGCCTTGTCGACGACGTCGATTTTTTCTTCGTCGATCAGCTCGCCCGCCTTGATCAGCACCTTCTTGCTGAGCGGATCGAGGATGTCGACCGCCGCGCACCGGCCGAGAATGCGGTCGGCCAACGGCGCGATGACGTCGCCGCCCTCGACCACGGCCCGCATGGTGAGGCCCTTCTTGGTGCCGCAATCTTCCTCGGTGATGATCGCATCCTGCGCCACGTCGACGAGGCGGCGGGTGAGATAGCCTGAGTTGGCGGTCTTCAACGCGGTATCGGCGAGTCCCTTGCGCGCGCCGTGCGTCGAGTTGAAGTACTCGAGCACGGTGAGACCTTCCTTGAAGTTGGAGATGATCGGCGTCTCGATGATCTCGCCCGAGGGCTTGGCCATCAATCCGCGCATGCCCGCGAGCTGCTTGATCTGTGCCGCGGAACCGCGGGCGCCGGAATCCGCCATCATCCAGACCGCGTTGATCGGCTCGCCGGGCTTGGTGGTCTTGATCGCCTTCATCATTTCATCGGCGACCTTTTCGGTGCAGTTCGACCAGACGTCGACCACCTTGTTGTACTTCTCGCCTTGGGTGATCAGGCCGTCGAGATATTGCTGCTCGTACTCCTTCACCTTCTCGGTCGCTTGCGCGACCAGCTTTTCCTTCGCCGGCGGCACGATCAGATCGTCCTTGCCGAAGGAGATGCCGGCCTTGCAGGCCTGGTTGAAGCCGATGGTCATCAGCCGGTCGCAGAAGATAACGGTCTCTTTCTGGCCGCAATGGCGGTAGACCTGATCGAGGAGATTGGTGATCTCCTTCTTGGTCAGGAGCCGGTTGACCAGATCGAAGCCGACATTCGCCGTCATCGGCAGGATTTCCGACAGCAGCATGCGCCCGGGCGTGGTGACGACGCGCTGGATGACGGTCTCGCCCTTTTCGTTGACGCTGCGCACGCGTGCCGAGACCCGGGCGTGCAGCGACACCGAGCCGGACTCGAGCGCCTGCTCGATCTCGCCGAGCGTGGCGAAAGCCATGCCCTGGCCCTTTTCGTTCTCGCGCTCCATGGTGATGTAGTAGAGACCGAGCACGATATCCTGTGACGGCACGATGATCGGCTTGCCGTGCGCCGGCGACAGGATGTTGTTGGTCGACATCATCAAGACGCGGGCTTCGAGTTGCGCCTCGAGCGACAGCGGCACGTGGACCGCCATCTGGTCGCCGTCGAAATCGGCGTTGAAGGCGGTGCAGACCAGCGGATGAAGCTGGATCGCCTTGCCTTCGATGAGGATCGGCTCGAAAGCCTGAATGCCGAGGCGGTGCAAGGTCGGCGCGCGGTTCAGCAGCACCGGATGCTCGCGGATCACCTCTTCGAGAATGTCCCAAACCTCGGGCCGCTCTTTCTCGACCGAGCGTTTCGCCGCCTTGATGGTGCTGGCGAGGCCGTAGAGCTCGAGCTTGGCGTAGATGAACGGCTTGAACAGCTCGAGCGCCATCTTCTTCGGCAGACCGCATTGATGCAGCTTCAGCTCGGGGCCGACCACGATCACCGAGCGGCCGGAATAGTCGACGCGCTTGCCGAGCAGGTTCTGGCGGAAACGGCCCTGCTTGCCCTTGAGCATGTCGGAGAGCGACTTGAGCGGCCGCTTGTTGACGCCGGTGATGATGCGGCCGCGGCGGCCGTTGTCGAACAGCGCGTCCACCGCCTCCTGCAACATGCGCTTTTCGTTGCGCACGATGATGTCGGGCGCGCGCAACTCGATGAGGCGCTTCAGCCGGTTGTTGCGGTTGATGACGCGGCGATAAAGATCGTTCAGGTCGGACGTGGCGAACCGGCCGCCGTCGAGCGGCACGAGCGGCCGCAGTTCGGGCGGAATCACCGGCACGACGTCGAGAATCATCCACTCCGGCCGGCTCTTCGATTCCATGAACGCTTCGACCAGCTTGAGCCGCTTCACCAGCTTCTTGCGCTTGGTGTCGGAACTGGTCTCTTTCAATTCGACGCGCAGCCGCTCCTTCTCTTCATCGAGATTGATCGCCTGCAGCAATTTCTGCATCGCCTCGGCGCCGATGCCGGCGGTGAACGCTTCCTCGCCGAACTCGTCCTGCGCCTTCATGAACTCCTCTTCGTTGAGGAGCTGATTCTGCTTCAACGTCGTCAGGCCCGGTTCGGTCACGACATAGGATTCGAAATAGAGGACCTTCTCGAGATCCTTCAGGGTCATGTCGAGCAAAAGGCCGATGCGGCTCGGCAGCGACTTCAGGAACCAGATGTGCGCCACCGGCGAGGCCAACTCGATATGGCCCATGCGCTCGCGCCGCACCTTCGACAGCGTCACCTCGACGCCGCACTTCTCGCAGACGATGCCGCGATACTTCATGCGCTTGTACTTGCCGCACAGGCACTCATAGTCCTTGATCGGGCCGAAAATTCGCGCGCAGAACAGGCCTTCGCGCTCCGGCTTGAAGGTGCGGTAGTTGATCGTCTCCGGTTTCTTGATCTCGCCGAACGACCACGACCGGATGCGCTCCGGGCTGGCGATCGAAATGCGGATCTGATCGAAGCTCTGCGGCCCTTGATTCTGACCGAAGATGTTCATCAACTCGTTCATGTAAAGACCCTTTCCCGTCAGTCGAAGAATTAGTAGCGGCGCTGCTCGAGCTCGACATTGAGCCCGAGCGACCGCAGTTCCTTGACCAACACGTTGAAGGATTCCGGAATGCCGGCTTCGAAATTGTCGTCGCCGCGCACGATCGCCTCGTAGACCTTGGTGCGGCCCGACACGTCGTCGGACTTCACCGTCAGCATTTCGTGGAGCGTATAAGCGGCGCCGTAGGCCTCGAGCGCCCACACTTCCATTTCGCCGAAGCGCTGGCCGCCGAACTGCGCCTTGCCGCCCAACGGCTGCTGGGTGACGAGACTGTAGGGGCCGATCGACCGCGCGTGGATCTTATCGTCCACCAGGTGATGCAGTTTCAGCATGTAGATGTAGCCGACCGTGACCTGGCGGTCGAACCGCTCGCCGGTGCGGCCGTCGACCAGCGTCACCTGGCCCGAGACGTCGAGCCCGGCCTGATCGAGCAGCCGCACGATATCTTCCTCGCGCGCGCCGTCGAACACCGGCGACGCCAGCGGCACGCCGTGGGCAAGATTTCGTCCGAGCTCGATCACTTCGGCGTCGTCCAGCGCCTTGATTTCGGCCTGCTCGTCCTTCGCGGTATAGATCGTGCCCAACTGGCGGCGCAGTTCCTTGGGGTCCTTGCCGTCGCGTTGCAGCTTGCTGACGATCTCGCCGATCTGGCGGCCCAGACCCGCCGACGCCCAACCGAGATGGGTCTCGAGAATCTGGCCGACATTCATGCGGCTCGGCACGCCCAGCGGATTGAGCACGACATCGACCGGCGTGCCGTCCTCGAGGTAAGGCATGTCCTCGACCGGCATGATCTTCGAGATCACGCCCTTGTTGCCGTGACGGCCGGCCATCTTGTCGCCGGGCTGCAGCTTGCGCTTCACCGCGACGAAGACCTTGACCATCTTCATCACGCCGGGCGGCAGCTCGTCGCCGCGCTGCAGCTTTTCGACCTTGCTCTCGAACCGTTCTTGCAGTTTGGCGACGGAATCGTCCATCACCTTTTTCAGCGCTTCGATGTCCGCCATGCGCTTGTCGTTGCGCACGCCGATCTGGCGCCATTGGCCGGGCGTGTATTCCGCCAGCACCGCCTCGGTTACCCGGGTGCCGGACTTCAGCCCCTTCGGCCCGCTCGCCGCCTCCTGATGCATCAAGAGACCCTTGAGCTGGGCATGGAAGCTCCGCTCCAGGATCGCGCGCTCGTCGTCGCGGTCCTTGGCCAGACGCTCGATCTCGGCCCGCTCGATCGCGAGCGCGCGCTCGTCCTTGTCGACGCCGCGGCGCGAGAACACGCGCACCTCGACGATCGTGCCGGATACGCCGGGCGGCAGACGCAGCGAGGTGTCGCGCACGTCGGACGCCTTTTCGCCGAAGATCGCGCGCAGAAGTTTTTCTTCCGGCGTCATCGGCGATTCACCTTTCGGCGTTACCTTGCCGACCAAGATGTCGCCCGGCTTCACCTCGGCGCCGATATAGACGATGCCCGCCTCGTCGAGGTTCTTGAGCGCGTCCTCGCCGACATTGGGATGTCGCGGGTGATTTCCTCTTGGCCGAGCTTGGTGTCGCGCGCCATCACCTCGAATTCCTCGATATGGATCGAGGTGAAGACGTCCTCCGACACGATGCGCTCGGAGATCAGGATGGAATCCTCGAAATTGTAGCCGTTCCACGGCATGAAGGCGCACAGCACGTTGCGGCCAAGGGCCAGCTCGCCCAACTGGGTCGACGGCCCGTCGCCGATAATGTCGCCGGCCCTCACCTCGTCGCCCACCTTCACCAACGGACGCTGGTTGATGCAGGTGTTCTGGTTCGAACGCTGGAACTTGAGGAGATTGTAGATATCGACGCCGGGCGTGTGGGTCGAGGTTTCCTCCTCCGTCGCGCGCACGACGATGCGGGTGCCGTCGACCTGGTCGACGACGCCGGAGCGCCGCGCGATGATAGTAACACCGCTGTCGCGCGCCACCGTCTCCTCCATGCCGGTGCCAACGAGCGGCGCCTCGGCCTTGATCAGCGGCACCGCCTGACGCTGCATGTTGGAACCCATCAGCGCGCGGTTGGCGTCGTCGTTCTCGAGGAACGGGATCAACGCCGCCGCGACCGAGACGAGTTGCTTCGGCGAGACATCGATGAAGTCGATGTCCTGCGGCCGCGCCATGACGTAATCGCCGTTCTTGCGGCAGTTGGTCAGATCGGCGGTGACCCGGCCGTGATTGTCGAGCTCGACATTCGCCTGCGCGATGCTGTAGCGGCCCTCTTCCATCGCGGAGAGATAGACCACCTCATCGGTGACCTTGCCGTCCTTGACGCGGCGATACGGACTTTCGATGAACCCGTACTGATTTACCCGCGCATAGGTGGCGAGGCTGTTGATCAGGCCGATATTCGGACCTTCCGGCGTCTCGATCGGGCAGATGCGGCCGTAATGGGTCGGATGCACGTCGCGCACCTCGAAGCCGGCACGCTCGCGCGTCAGGCCGCCCGGGCCGAGGGCCGAGAGGCGGCGCTTATGCGTGATCTCCGAGAGCGGATTGGTCTGATCCATGAATTGCGACAGCTGCGACGAGCCGAAGAACTCGCGCACCGCGGCCGCCGCCGGCTTGGCGTTGATCAGGTCATGCGGCATCACCGTGTCGATCTCGACCGAGCTCATGCGCTCGCGGATCGCGCGTTCCATGCGCAGCAGGCCGATGCGGTATTGGTTTTCCATCAACTCGCCGACCGAGCGGACGCGCCGGTTGCCGAGATGGTCGATGTCGTCGATCTCGCCGCGGCCGTCCTTCAGAGCAACCAGCACCTTCAGAATGGCGATGATGTCTTCCTTCCTGAGCACGCGGATGGAATCGACCGTCTGCTGCTCCAGGCGCGAGTTCATCTTGACCCGGCCGACGGTCGACAGATCGTAGCGCTCGGAATCGAAGAATAGGCCCTTGAACAGCGCCTCCGCGGTTTCGAGGGTCGGCGGCTCGCCGGGACGCATGACGCGATAGATGTCGATCAACGCCTCCTCGCGGGATGCGTTCTTGTCGATCAACAGCGTGTTGCGGATGTAAGGGCCGACCGAAACATGGTCGATATGCAGCACCGGCAGATCGGTCAACCCCGCCTGTTCGATGATGTCGACCAGCGCCGGCGTGATCTCGTCGCCCGCCTCGGCATAGACCTCGCCGGTCTGCTCGTTGATGATGTCGATGGCGAGGAACCGGCCCAACATCTCGTCGCGCGAAACCAGAATCTCCGCGAGCCCGTCATCTTCGGCGAGCAGGCGCGCCTGACGCGGCGTGATCTTCTCGCCCGCTTCGATTACGGTCTTGCCGTTCTTGGCGTCGACCAAGTCGTGGGTCAGCTTGACGTTGCGGAAGCGCGCCGGATCGTAGGGCGCCTGCCAGCCGCGCTTGCCACGGGTGAAATGCACCGAGCTGTAAAACGCGGCGAGAATCTCTTCCTTCGACATGCCCTGCGCCTCTTGCGGCGACAGCGGCTTGCTTTCGGCCACACGCTTTTCGCGCAGCTTTGCGGTCTGCGCGCTGTCGAGCGCCAGCAGCAAGGTCGTCGCCGGCAGCTTGCGGCGGCGATCGATGCGGACATAGACATGATCCTTGGCGTCGAATTCGAAATCGAGCCAGGAGCCGCGATACGGGATCACCCGCGCGGCGAACAGATATTTGCCCGAACTGTGGGTCTTGCCCTTGTCGTGATCGAAGAACACGCCGGGCGAGCGATGCATCTGCGAGACGATCACGCGCTCGGTGCCGTTGATGATGAAGGTGCCGTTCTTCGTCATCAGAGGCATGTCGCCCATATAGACGTCTTGTTCCTTGATGTCGCGGATGGAACGCGCGCCGGTCTCCTCGTCGACGTCCCAGACGACAAGGCGCAGCGTCACCTTCAGCGGCGCCGCGAAGGTAATGCCGCGCTGCTGGCACTCCTCGACATCGTATTTCGGCGGCTCCAGCTCATAGCGGACGAACTCCAACCGGGCGCGGTCGGAAAAATCCTTGATCGGGAACACCGACTTGAAGACTTCCTGCAGGCCCAGATCGGCGCGCTCGTGCGCCGGCACGCCCATCTGCAAAAAATGGTCGTAGGAGCTCTTCTGAACCTCGATCAGGTTCGGCATCGGAGCGACCTCGGGAATCCGCCCGAAGCTTTTCCGAATCCGCTTTTTGCCGGTGAAAGACTGAAGTCATGGATGCTCCTCGATGCCGCTGGCGCCTACACGCGCCGAATACCCAAAAACCGACCTACCAACCCCCGGAAACACGAAGCCGCCGGCCGGCAGCGGCGCGACTCCGCGCCAACTGCCCCGGGGCTTTTCTCGGCCCGCCGCCGCTGCGGGGACCGATTGGGCGCGACTGCCTATTTGACTTCGACGGTCGCACCCGCGTCTTCGAGCTGCTTCTTGATCTTCGCTGCCTCGTCTTTATTGACGCCTTCCTTGACTGCTTTCGGCGCGCCTTCCACCAGGTCCTTCGCCTCCTTCAGGCCAAGCCCGGTGATGGCACGTACTTCTTTGATAACATTAATCTTTTTCTCGCCTGCCGCGGCCAGGATGATGTTGAACTCGGTCTGCTCGACCGCCGCCGCAGCAGGCGCCGCGCCGGCGCCCGCACCGGCCGCAGCAACAGCGACTGGGGCCGCCGCGGAGACGCCCCATTTCTCCTCGAGGAGCTTCGATAACTGAGCTGCCTCGATGACCGAGAGTGACGACAGGGTTTCGACAATTTGATCCAGATTAGCCATTTTAGCACTCCTGGGAATTTTTCAAGTGTTTCGACGCATTTAGGCCGCTTCGCCGGCCTTGGCATGGGCAGAGAGCACGCGGGCGATTTGGGCGCCCGGGGCCTGCAACACGGCGGCGATACCCGTCGCCGGGGTTTGCAGCATCCCGAGCAGCTTGGCCCGGAGCTCATCGAGCGAAGGCATGGTAGCCAGGGCCTTGACGCCCTGTACGTCGAGCTGTTGTTCGCCGAGGCTGCCCCCGACGATCGTCAACTTGTCGTTCTTTTCGGCGAACGCGACGGCTACCTTCGCCGCCGCCACCGGATCGCGCGAATAGGCGATTGCGGTGGGGCCTTTGAATAGCGGCGAAAGACGCTCGAACTTCGTGCCTGCCAAGGCGCGACGAGCCAGCCGGTTCTTGGTCACCCGGAATCCCGCGCCCGCCGCCCGCATCTGCCGCCGCAAGTCCGTCACCTCCGCGACCGAGAGCCCGGTCTGGTGGGTGACGACAATGCAGTCGGTATCCGCGAGCGCCTTCGATAGCGCGGTGACCAGGTTGGCTTTTTGCGACCGGTCCACGGAACTCGTCTCCGACTTGTGACCCGCCGCGTCACACCGCGCCGGGCCGGTTGCACGAGGGCGGCGGAACCATTCCGCCGACCCGGTTCGCCTGTCCCAGAAGCCGAGACTCTCGTCTCGTACTCCCGTCTCATGCTGGCGTTCCCGAAGGAACCTTGGGCCATGAAGGCACCCGCAATCTCGGACAGGATCGAGGCGGTCGCCCGCCCCTGCCCGTCCGCCCGGCCGAAGCCGCGCGGACGTATCGCACCAAGCCCGGCTAGACGCCGAGGCTCGACAATTCCAGTTTGACGCCCGGCCCCATGGTCGAGCTGAGGCTGACCCGCTTGATGTAGGCGCCCTTGATGCCGGTCGGCTTGGCCCGGCTGATCGCGCCGACAAAGGCCTTGAGGTTCTCGACCAGCGCGGTCTCGGTGAAGCTCGCCTTGCCGACGCCGGCATGGACGATGCCCGCCTTCTCAGCGCGGAACTCGACCTGCCCGCCTTTCGCCGCCTTCACCGCCTCGCCGACATTGGCAGTGACGGTGCCAAGCTTCGGGTTCGGCATCAGGCCGCGCGGGCCGAGCACTTTGCCCAACTTGCCGACGATCGCCATCATGTCCGGCGCGGCGATGGCGCGGTCGAAATCGATCTGTCCCGCCTGGACCTTCTCCGCCAGGTCCTCGGCCCCGACGATGTCGGCGCCCGCCGCCTGCGCTTCCTTGGCGCGGTCGCCCTTGGCGAAGACCGCGACGCGGAGCGATTTGCCGGTGCCGTGCGGCAAGAGCACCGTGCCGCGGATGTTCTGCTCCGCCTTGCGCGGGTCGATGTTTAGATTCATCGATACTTCGACGGTCTCGTCGAACTTGGCAGTGGCGCGCGCCTTGACCAACTTGACCGCGGACGCCGCGTCATAGGCCTGCACCGGATCGATGCCTTCGTACGCCTTCCTAATACGTTTGCCGTGCGCCATCGTTCACTCCACCACTTCGAGGCCCATCGAGCGCGCCGAGCCCGCGATCATCCGGGCGGCACCGTCGATGTCCTTGGCGTTGAGATCGGCCATCTTTTTCTGCGCGATGTCGCGGATTTGCGCCATCGTCACCTTGCCGACCGTGCCCTTGCCCGGCGTCTGCGAGCCTTTGTCCAACCCGGCCGCCTTCAACAGGAAATAGGAGTTGGGCGGCGTCTTGGTGACGAAGGTGAAGCTGCGGTCGCCATAGGCCGTGATCACCACCGGGATCGGCATGCCCGGTTCCATATTCTGGGTCTGGGCGTTGAACGCCTTGCAGAACTCCATGATGTTCAGCCCGCGCTGGCCCAGCGCCGGCCCGATGGGCGGCGACGGATTGGCCTTGCCGGCCGGCACTTGCAGCTTGATGAAACCGACGACTTTCTTTGCCACGACACAGCCCCTTTCCAGAGGGTCGCGGTACGGTCGTCGGGCAGACCTCCCGCGAAGATTAGAAACTTCACACTTTATCCGCGACTAAACCACGACGATATTCGGCAAATCGTCAACGCACTCGCGGCCCGCGAATGCCGCTACATTTTCTCGACCTGGCTATATTCGAGCTCGACCGGCGTCGCGCGGCCGAAGATCGACACCGCGACCTTGATGCGCGACTTCTCCTCGTCGACCTCTTCGACAAAGCCGTTGAACGAGGTGAACGGCCCTTCCTTGACGCGGACCTGCTCGCCGACCTCGAAGATGATCGAGGGCTTGGGCCGCTCGATCCCTTCCTGGATCTGCTTCATGATCCGCATCGCCTCGGCCTCGGTGATCGGCAGCGGCCGACCCTTGCCGCCCAGGAAACCGGTGACCTTCGGCGTGTTCTTGACGAGGTGCCAAGTCTCGTCCGACAGATCCATCTTCACCAGCACGTAGCCGGGGAAAATCTTGCGCTCCGACGACACTTTGGCGCCGCGCTTGACCTCGATCACTTCCTCGGTCGGCACCAGAATCTGCTCGAAGGCGCCGGCGAGGCCTTTCTGCTTCGCCTGCTCCTCGATCGATTGGGCGACCTTTTTCTCGAATCCCGAATAGACGTGGATCACGTACCAGCGCGCGGCCACGGTCTTAGGCTCCAAGAGTGAGGACGTATCGGACGGCATGACCAAGGACCAGATCCACCACGAAGAAAAAGAGCGCAGCCAAAATCACCATCAGGAACACCATGGCGGTGGTCTGAAGCGTCTCGCGGCGCGTCGGCCACGTGACTTTTCCTACTTCCTGCCGTACCTGGCGCAGGAACTCGACCGGGGAAATGCTTGCCATGATTGTCCTGAAGGGCGGGATATATAGCGAACCGAAGGGGGGATGGGAAGGGCTTATTGAAGAACGGTGTCAAGGGACCTTCATCCAAAGGGCTTAATCAGTGGCCGACGAAGCGCGCTTCGTCGAAGCGCCGGCTTTGTCGTGTCGGCGGTTTTGTGCTTGGTTACGGCGAGCAAATCTTTGGGAGAAACACCATGACCGTTGCGCCGGACGACGCCATCGACCCCGCGATCTGGGAGGCGGAGCCGCTGTTCGCCGACCGCTTCTATGTCAGCACCACGGAGCTGGTGCGGCTCACCTTCGGCGAGGGCATCGGGGCGGGCGACGAGGCGCGCTATCACAGCGCCGTGGTCATGACCCGCGCCACCGCCGCCGACCTGCGCGACCTCCTCGCCAAGGTCCTCGCCGAACCCGCCTGAGGGCCATCGGTCCAAGCGCTACCACCTCACCCTCCCACGCCTTCGGCGTGGGCCCCTCCCGCTCCGCAACGCGGAGAGAGAGAATGATGCTGTCCCTCTAGAGATACCGCCGTACGCGGCGGCGATAGTCGGCGTACGCGGCGCCGTAATGCTGGGCGAGGTAAGCCTCCTCGCGCATGACCTGGCGGTGGAACAGGCCAGGCCGCGGCGACGAGATAGACCAGCAATATCCAGTTCGGGAACACCAGGAACTGGCCCAGGAGGACGAGCCAGAACGCGACATAAATCGGGTTGCGGCTGACCGCAAAGACGCCGCCGGTGACCAGCTTGTCCGGCTTCTCGTCGTCGATGCCGACGCGGAAGCTGCGGCCGAACGAAACGAGGCTCCAGAGCAGGAACAGCAAACCCGCGGCGCAGAACGCCACGCCGAGCCACGCGACCGCGCCCGAGGCGAAAAATAT
The DNA here is from genome assembly GCA_963729845.1 of uncultured Alphaproteobacteria bacterium. Classification (GTDB taxonomy): domain Bacteria; phylum Pseudomonadota; class Alphaproteobacteria; order ATCC43930; family CGMCC-115725; genus JAATGI01. The sequence continues at coordinate 47,350 of CAVSQC010000036.1, read as the reverse complement.
CTGCCGCGCCGGGGTCGGCCAGCCGAAGGCGTTGGCGAACACCAGGTAGAAATAGAACAAGGCGAAGGGCGGGATCAGGAAATCCGTTTTGTCCTGCTTGCCGAAATTCATCGCCCGCACGCCCTGCCGCCGGAGCATCGCGACGCGGGCCAGCACCATCCCCAACAAGAGAATGACGGTCAGCGCCGCGAGGTCGCGTGACATCGGCCGGCGCTAAAACTGCAATTCGAATTGGGCTTCGGCGCAGCGTCCTTCGAGGCGGCGGCTGAATTGCGGGTGGCCATCGGTAACAACCGAGTAGGCGAAGGTGCCGGCGACACGGTCGATGGTCAGCGACATGATTTCCTCGCCGTGGATGCCGGGCGCCTCGCCCCAGCCGGCGATCGCCGCGTCGTTGATGACGATCAATCCCAAGGTGGTGGTGTGGTCGAAAAAGATGACGTCCTTGAAGGCGTCAACATCGATCATATGGACCGCCGGAGCGGCGGGCGCGGCACGGCCGCCGACGGTTTCCTTCGAGGCCGTGCATTCCAGCACCTCGGCGGCCGGCGCGGCCTGGGCAATGAAGCAGGCCGCCACCAGGGCAACCCAAACCGCGCGACGGAATCCGCGTTCGATCCGCATCCCAATCCGTATGACCCGATTCGCGGCCCGACGCCAGCGCGGCGCGCCCAGCACCGCGAACGTGGTCCGCTCGCGCCCTGCCCCCGTCGTCACTACCGCTTCGGCCACCGCACCGGTCCTTCCGCAGCCCCGCACCCGCGCCGGATGAAATAATCGATGTCGCGCGAGGCGACAACGCCGCCGCGCGGGACGCAGAAATGCGCCGGCCGGAACCTGAATCGAACCGATCTTACGCGAGTCTTTACGCGAGAATGCCCGTGCGGATAGTGCCGGCTTTGTCCTTCGCCGCCCGGACGCGAGGGCGGATGAGGGCGACGCGGCTCTCCAGCTCCCGGATCATGTCCAGCAGCAGTTTGCGGATGCGCGGGTTTTTCTCGGCTTGAAGCAGCATCCGGTAACGTTCGACGTCGTGGCGCATCTGCCAGCCTCCCCATGTGCAGATGGCGATGAAACGGTCGACGGGCGCCTTTCGTTCCTCGGGCGCGGGGGTTATTCGTAAATTTTTGAGGGATGGCAGGAGTGGAGGGGCTCGAACCCCCAACCCCCGGTTTTGGAGACCGGTGCTCTACCAATTGAGCTACACTCCTTCGCGGCGCGCTTCATAGCAGACGCAAGCGCCCAATTCTACAGGCTCAGCCCGCCGTCGAGCGGGATGGTCTGCCCGGTCATGTAGTCCGAGGCGTCGGACGCGAGGTAAAGGGCGAGCAGCCCGACCTCGCGCAGCCGGCCGGGACGCCGCAGCGGCACGGTCTCCTTGGTGCGCGCCTCGGTCTGGCGCACCCGTTCCTCGCCCGACGTCACCACGTCCGGGAAAAAGCCCGGCGAGATCGCGTTGACATGGACATTGTAAGGCGCCCATTCGAGCGCCTGCGCCCGGGTGAAGCCGGCGAGCGCGGTCTTCGCCGTGGTGTAGAGCACCATGTCGCGGCCGCCGTGATGCGTCACCCACGACGCGATGTTGATCACCTTGCCCGAGCGCCGCGCCAGCATATGCGGCCCCACCGCCCGCGTGCACAGCAGTGCCTCGGTCAGGTTCACATCGACGATGAAGCGCAGCTCCTCGTCGGAGGCGCCGGCATCGGTGCCTCCCGGCAGCGCCGCCAGCGGCTTGCGGATGGAATCGCCCAGCGCGTTCACCAGCACGTCGATGCGCCCGAAGGTTTGCAGCACTTGGTCGACGGCGCGTTTCACCATGTCGGGCTTGGTGACGTCGGCGACGACCGGCACGACGCGGCGTCCCGACGACGCCGCGATCTCCTTTGCGACGCCCTCGACATATTTCGGCGTCAACGCGTTGAGCGCGATGTCGGCGCCGGCCTCGGCCAGCACCTGCGCGATGCCCTTGCCGATGCCGCGCCCGGCCCCGGTGATGAACACGATCTTGCCGGTGATGTCGAATTCGCGCGGCATCATGCGGTGGCCCTCCGAATGTGTTGCCTCGCGACCTTATCGCCCCTCCCCCCTCAAGGGGGGAGGAAAAAATAGCATCAGATTATTTTATGATCTTCGCGACGACGCCGGCGCCGACGGTACGGCCGCCCTCGCGGATGGCGAAGCGCAGGCCCTCGTCCATGGCGATCGGCGTGATCAGCTCGACCTCCATCTGGATGTTGTCCCCGGGCATCACCATCTCGGTGCCTTCCTTGAGTTTGACGGTGCCGGTCACGTCCGTGGTCCGGAAGTAGAACTGCGGCCGGTAGTTGGTGAAGAACGGCGTGTGACGCCCGCCCTCCTCCTTCGTCAGGATGTAGGCCTCGGCCTGGAAATTCGTGTGCGGCGTGATCGAGCCGGGGGCGGCCAGGACCTGGCCCCGCTCCACTTCCTCGCGCTTGGTGCCGCGCAGCAAGGCGCCGATATTGTCCCCGGCCTCGCCCGAGTCCAAGAGCTTGCGGAACATCTCGACCCCGGTCACCACCGTCTTGGTCGTCGGCCGCAAACCCACGATCTCGATCTCGTCCCCGACCTTCACGATCCCGCGCTCCACCCGGCCCGTCACCACCGTGCCCCGGCCCGAGATCGAGAACACGTCCTCGATCGGCATCAGGAACGGACGGTCCTTCGCCCGCTCCGGCTGCGGAATGCTGGCGTCAACCGCCTCCATCAGCCGCAGGATCGAATCGTGACCCATCTCCGGGTTCTTGCCCTCCAGCGCCATCAGCGCCGAACCCCGGACCACCGGAATCTTGTCCCCCGGAAACTGATAGGAGGACAGAAGCTCGCGCACCTCCAGCTCCACCAGATCCAGCAACTCCGGGTCGTCCACCATGTCCACCTTGTTCAGGTACACCACAATCGCCGGAACACCCACCTGGCGCGCCAGCAGAATATGCTCCCGCGTCTGCGGCATCGGGCCGTCCGCCGCCGACACCACCAGAATCGCCCCGTCCATCTGCGCCGCGCCCGTGATCATGTTCTTGATGTAGTCGGCATGGCCCGGGCAATCGACATGCGCATAATGCCGGTTCTTGGTCTCGTACTCGACATGCGCCGTCGAAATCGTGATGCCCCGCGCCCGCTCCTCCGGCGCCTTGTCGATCTGGTCGTACGCCGTGTACGTCGCGCCCCCCGTCTCCGCCAACACCTTCGTGATCGCCGCCGTCAGCGACGTCTTGCCATGATCAACATGACCGATCGTCCCGATGTTGCAATGCGGCTTCGTCCGCTCAAATTTCGCTTTCGCCATGATGGCTTCCTATCGCTGAAACAATGACTCCGGTGCTGGAGCGGGTGATGGGAATCGAACCCACGTAGCCAGCTTGGAAGGCTGGAGCTCTACCATTGAGCTACACCCGCCGTGGCACCGCATCCGTTAACTCCTGGTCGCCGAAGGGCGGCTGGTGGAGGGGGAAGGATTCGAACCTTCGAAGACGTACGTCGGCAGATTTACAGTCTGCTGCCTTTGACCGCTCGGCAACCCCTCCGGGCCGCACCGGCGCAGCGGACGCGCGGGTGTAAGGTTTCCCGCGAATTTTGTCAATGAAACGGGCCGGACGCGGTCTGCCATCCCGAGACGAATCGCCGAAAAATTGCCCCAGCGCACAACGTTGGACTTGCGCTGGCGAGACTTCGATAATACGGCATGATCGGTATTTCGGTTCAATGGCGTAAGTGGGGCTACCCTTGAGTTCGGTTGAGCATGCGACCATGCCGCTGTTGCGGCGGCTGGTGCGCGACCACGTGGCGGGTCACTGGCTGCGTCTCGTCGCCGCGTTCGCCTGCATGGCCATCGTCGCGGCGACGGCGGCGGGCAATGCCTGGCTGATGCAGCCAATGCTCGACAAGGTGTTCGTCGGGCACGATCTGGCATTGCTCTATCTCATTCCCGCCGGGGTGATCGCGCTGGCATTCTTGAAAGGCGTCGCCGGCTACGGTCAGTCTGTGCTGATGATGACGGTGGGCCAGCGCATCGTCGCCGACATCCAGAACGCGCTGTTCGCGCGGATGATGCGCGCCGACCTCGCCTTCTTTAACGCCAACCCGACCGGCACGCTGGTCGCGCGCTTCATCAACGACGCCGGCATGCTGCGCAATTCGGCGACCACAATTCTCGCCGGGCTCGGCAAGGAAGCGGTGACGGCGATCGGCTTGGTCGCGCTGATGTTCTATCAGGACTGGATGTTGGCGCTGGTCTCGGTCGCGACGTTTCCGTTCATCGTGCGGCCGCTGGCGCGGCTCGGGCGGCGCATGCGCCGCGTCTCGACCAATACCCAGGTCGAGATCGGCCGCCTGACCACGCTGCTCGATCAGGTGTTTCAGGGCGCGCGTCACGTCAAGGCCTATGGCATGGAGGCCTATGAGAAGGGCCGCGCCGAGGCGATCATCGAGCGGCTCTACCACCTGGTGCAGCGCGCGCAGCGGGTGCGTTCGATCCCGTCGCCGCTGATGGAGACGCTGGGCGGCATAGCGGTCGCGGGCGTCATTCTCTATGGCGGCCATCAGGTCGTGATCGGCGCGCGCACGCCGGGCACGTTCTTCTCCTTCATCACCGCGCTGCTGTTGGCGTATCAGCCGATGAAGGTGCTGGCCGTCGCTCAATATCGGGCTCCAGGAAGGCCTCGCGGCCGCCGCGCGCCTGTTCTCCGTTCTCGATGTCGAGCCCGAGATCCGCGACCGGCCGCACGCCAAGCCGCTGGTTTTGTCGGGAGGCGAGATCCGGTTCGACGACGTCACCTTCGATTATGCCAACGGCACGCGCGCGCTCGACGGCATCGATCTCGTCGTCCCGGCGGGCAAGACGGTGGCGCTGGTCGGCGCGTCCGGCGCCGGCAAATCCACCATCTTCAATCTGATCCCGCGCTTCTACGATATCGCCGCCGGCAGCGTCGCCATCGATGGCGCCGATATCCGCGACACGACCATCGCGTCGCTTCGCGGCGCCATCGCGCTGGTCAGCCAGGAAGTGAGTTTGTTCGACGACACCGTCCGCGCCAACATCGCCTACGGGCGGCTCGGCGCGCCGGAACAGGACATCGTCGCCGCCGCCACCGCCGCCGCGGCGGACGGCTTCATCCGTCAATTGCCCAACGGCTACGACACCGAGGTCGGCGAGCACGGCGCCAAATTGTCGGGCGGGCAGCGCCAGCGCATCGCCATCGCGCGCGCGATGCTGAAGAACGCGCCGATCCTGCTCCTCGACGAAGCGACCTCCGCGCTCGACAGCGAATCCGAACGCCAGGTCCAGACCGCGCTGCGGCAATTGATGCGCTGCCGCACCACGCTGGTGATCGCGCATCGTCTGTCCACCGTGATCGACGCCGATCTGATCTATGTCGTCGATCGCGGCCGCATTCTGGAGCATGGCAGCCACGCGGAACTCATGCACCGGGGCGGCGCCTACGCGCGGCTCTATTCGCTGCAATTCGCGGAGCAGGATCGGCTGGCCGATCTCAGCGCCGCACGAGCGGCGCGGGCCTGACATGTCCGCGCTGAAACGGATCGGCCGGTCCAAGACCGCGCGCCGCGCGCTGTGTTGGCTGATCGCGCTTTATATCCGCACGATCTGGTGGACCAACCGCTGGCGCAAGGAAGGCTACGAGCACGGCGCTTCCTGGCATGCCTTGCGGCGGCCTTATATCGGCGCGTTCTGGCACGGCCGGTTGCTGATGATGCCTTACGGCTGGCCGCGCGTGATGCCTCTGGCCATGCTGATTTCGCCCCACGGCGACGGGCGGATGATCGCCGAGGCGGTGCGGCATTTCGGCGTCGACATCATCGCCGGTTCGAGCAACCGCGGCGCCAGCGCGGCGCTGCGCGCGCTGGTGCGCACGCTGCAACGGGGAAGTTGCGTCGCGATCACGCCGGACGGGCCGGACGGGCCGGCGATGTCGGCGACAGCGGGCATAATCCAAGTCGCGCGTCTCTCCGGCGCGCCGATTTTCCCGATCGCCTACGCCACCAGCCGGCGCCGCATCCTGGCGAGCTGGGACCGGTTCCATCTGCCGCTGCCGTTCGGCCGCGGCATTTTCCTGGTCGATCCGCCGATCATGGTTCCGGCCGACGCGACCGACGCGGAGGCGGAAGCGTTGCGCGCGCGGCTCGAGGCGCGGCTGCGCGCCATCACCGCCGAGGCCGACCGCCGCATGGGGCATGAGGTCGTGGCGCCCGGGACGCTGAGCCGCAACGCCTTCCGCGCGCAACGCCGCGCCACGGCGCGGCCGAGCTGAGCGATGGCGCTGATTGACATTTATCGCTCGCTGACGGTGGCGGCCGGGCCGTTCGCCTCGGCGTACCTGACCCAGCGCCAACGCATCGGCAAGGAGGATCAGTCTCGGATCGCCGAGCGCCGCGGCATCGCCTCGCGCGCGCGGCCGGCGGAGCGCCTGGTCTGGATCCACGCCGCCAGCGTCGGCGAAACCGCCTCGGTGCTGGCCTTGGTCGATCGCCTGCTGGATGAGCGCGACTTTTCAGTGCTGATCACCACCGGCACGGTGACGGCGGTGCCGCTGGTCGAGAACCGCGCCGATCCGCGCGGCCGCGTGATCCATCAATTCGTGCCGCTCGACCATCCGGGCTATGTGCGCGCGTTCCTCGACCATTGGCGCCCGGACCTGGCGCTGTGGGTCGAATCCGAATTGTGGCCCAATCTGATTCACGAAGCGCGCGCGCGGCACATTCCGATGTTGCTCCTCAACGCGCGCATGTCGCAGCGCTCGTTCCGCGGGTGGCAATTCCTGCCGAGCGTGATTCGGCCGCTGCTCGGCGGTTTCGAGCTGTGTCTCGCGCAAGATTCGACCCAGGCCCAGCGGCTGCAGCATCTGGGCGCGAAGCGCGCGCTGTGCGTCGGCAATCTCAAGTCCGAGGCGGCGCCGCTGCCGGTGGCGCCCGCGGAGCTGCGGCGGCTCGAACGGCAGATCGACGGCCGCCCGATCTGGCTGGCGGCCTGTACCCATGAAGGCGAAGAGGCGATCGCCGCCGACGCGCATCGGGCGCTGCAGCGCGACGTGCCGTCGGTGCTGACGCTGATCGCGCCCCGCCACCCCGCGCGCGCCGAGGGCATCGCGGCGATGCTGCGGGCCAAGGGCCTCGCGGTCGCTCGCCGCTCCGCCAATCACGACATCGCGGGCACCACCGACGTTTATCTCGCCGACACGCTGGGCGAGCTTGGCTTGTTCTATCGCCTCGCCGGCATCGCCTTTATCGGCGGCTCGCTGGTGCCGCTGGGCGGGCACAATCCCTACGAGGCGGCGCGGCTCGATTGCGCGATTCTGCACGGTCCCGACATGAGCAACGCCGCCAGCCTGGCGCGCGCGCTCGCCAACGCCTGCGCCGCTGAGATCGTGCGCGACGCCGAGGCGCTGGCCCGCGGCGTGCACCACCTCATCCGCGATCCCGCCGAGCGCGAGCGCCGCGCCGCCGCCGCGATGGCGGTGGCCGAAAGCAGCCGCGGCGTGCTCGACGCGGTGATGGAGACGATCGCGCCCTGGCTCGACCGGGTCGCTCCTGCCAATGCCGCCGCTGTCCCCGCCTGATTTCTGGTCGCGGCCCGGTTTCGTGTCGGGCCTGCTGGAGCCGGCGGCGCAAGCCTATGCCGCGCTCGGCGCGGCGCGGCGCGCGTTCGCGACGCCGTACCACGCTCGCGTGCCCGTGATCTGCGTCGGCAATCTGGTGGTCGGCGGCGCCGGCAAGACGCCGGTGGTCGAGAGCCTGGCGCGGATGCTGACGGCGCGTGGGCGCCGCCCAGCGATCCTGAGCCGCGGTTATGGCGGCAGCGAGCCAGGGCCGGTGCGGGTCGATCCGGCGCGCCATGGCGCGGGCGCGGTCGGCGACGAGCCGCTGCTGCTGTCGCGCGCCGCACCGGTCTGGGTGGCGCGCGACCGCGCCGCCGCCGCGCGCGCGGCGAGCGACGCCGGCGCCGATTGCCTCGTCATGGACGATGGGTTTCAGAACCCCGGCCTGGTCAAGGACCTGTCGCTGTTGGTGATCGATGGCGGCTATGGATTGGGCAACGGCCGCGTCATGCCGGCGGGGCCGCTGCGCGAGCCGGCGCTCGGCGGGCTGGCCCGCGCCGATGCCGTGGTGATGATGGGCGACGACCGGTTCGACCTGGCGCCGCGGATCAAGCGACCGGTGCTGCGCGCGGCGCTCGCGCCGGTGAACGGCGCCGATTTTGCCGGCAAGCCGATCATCGCCTTCGCCGGCATCGGCCGTCCGGAAAAATTCTTCGCCACGCTCGACCGGTGCGGCGCGCGCGTGTTGGCTCGGTACGGATTTCCCGACCACTATGCCTATGGCGACGCCGATTTGCGCGGGCTGGCCGACGAGGCCGCGGCAAAGAGCGCGCGCCTCGTCACCACCGAGAAGGATCGCGCGCGGCTGTCGCCGGCATGGCGCGACCGCGTCGCCGCGCTGGCGGTGACGGTCGCGTGGCAGGACGAGGCGGCCTTGTCGAAAATGCTGGATACCGTTTTCCGCGATGGCTGAACCGGCGCTCGGAAAGCGCATCCAGTATCTGATCGAGGCACTGGGCGTGGTCGCGATCTTTGGCGTCTACCGCGCCATGCCGCTGCCGATGGCGTCGGCGCTGGGCGGGTGGTTTGGGCGCACGGTCGGACCGCGCGCCGGGATCAGCAATCGTGCGCGCAAGAATTTGCGCCGGGCGATGCCGGAGCTGAGCGACGCGCGCATCGAGGAGATCGTCCGCGGCATGTGGGACAATCTCGGCCGCGTCGTGGCCGAGTTTCCGCACCTCGGCAAGTTCCATGTCTACGATCCGAACGGTTATGTCGATACGCGCGGCGCGCTCCGCGACTTGAAGGACCATCCGCCGCCGCCCGGCCAACATTACATTTTCTTCTCGGCGCATTACGGCAATTGGGAGCTTTCGAGCCTCGCGGTAACGCAGGCCGGATTGAAGGCCGCGGCAATCTATCGCGCCGCCAACAATCCCTACGTCGATCGCCTGATCTACAAGGCGCGCGGCGTGCTCGGCACCGAACTGATCGCCAAGGGCCCGGCGGCACGGCGCGCGGTCGCGGCGCTCCATCGGGGCGCGCATCTCTGCCTGCTGGTCGATCAGAAAATGAACACCGGCATTCCGGTGCCGTTTTTCGGCCGCGACGCGATGACGGAGAAGGTGCTGGCGCGGCTCGCGCTGCGTTACGACTGCAAGGTCGTGCCGATACGGGTCGAGCGGCTGGAGGGCATCCGCTTCCGCCTCACCTTGGAGGATCCGCTGCCAGTGACGCGCACCGGCGACGACGAGGCCGACGCGCTGGCGCTGATGACCCGCATCAACGCGCGTATCGAGGAATGGGTGCGCGAGCGGCCCGACCATTGGTTCTGGCTGCATCGCCGCTGGCCGGACTAGAATTCCATTGTTTTTGTCGCGTCATGGCCGGGCTTGACCCGGCCATCCAGCACGAGCGGCGGGCCCGTCACATGGCCCTGGACCCGCGGGTCAAGCCCGCGGGCGCGACGAAAAAGGGCGATTCTGCCGATGCATAATTTGCTCTAATCTTTCGTCGCCGCGCATAACGAAAACCGGGAGAGAGGAATGGCGCCGAAGCAAGAGCCGATCACCATCGCCGACCAAGGTTTCTTCTGGGTCGGCGTGCAGCGCAAGAAAATGCCGTATGGCACGATCACGGCCGGCCAGATGTATGTGCAGTATCAGATCCCGGCGAAGCAGACGCACCCTTATCCGCTTGTCCTGGTGCATGGCGGCGGCGGCCAGGGGCTCGATTACCTCGGCACGCCGGACGGGCGCGAAGGCTGGGCGACCTGGTTCCTGCGCCAGGGCTACGCCGTCTATGTCGTCGACCGGCCCGGCCACGGCCGCGCGCCGTACCACGCCGATGCACTCGGACCGGCGTCCCCGCCCGCGACTTATGAGGGATTGGGCGATCTTTTCACCCGGCCGGCGGAAAAGATGCCGAGCGCCTATCCGCAAGCGAAGCTCCACAATCAATGGCCGAAGCGCGACGCCGGCGCGGACCGAAGCGATCCTCGACCAGATGCTCGCCGGCATGGGCCCGATGCCGACCGACCTCCCGGCCTATCAGGCCAACATGGCTCGCGTCGGCGGCGAACTGCTCGACCGCATCGGCCCGGCAGTACTCATGACGCATTCGATGGGCGGACCTTCGGGCTGGATGATGGTCGATGCGCGGCCGAAGCTGGTGAAGGCGCGTGATCGCGATCGAACCCTTCGGACCCGCCTTTGCGAAGAACCAGTTCGGCAGCCTCGATTGGGGCCTGACCTCGGCGCCGGTCGCCTACGATCCGCCCGCATCGCATCCGGAGGAATTGAAGCGCGAGTTGAAGAAGGCGCCGCGCCCCGAGCTCATGGATTGCTACATCCAGGCCGAACCAGCGCGGAAGCTGAAGAATTTCGGCGGCATCCCGATCGTGGTGATGGTCGCGGAGGCGTCGTTCCTGACGCCCGGCACGCACGGCGTGGTCGACTTTCTGCGCCAGGCCGGCGCGGATGCTGAGCTGATGCGGCTGGAGGAACATGGCATCCACGGCAACGGCCATGCCATGATGTTCGAGAACAACAGCGAAGCGGTCGCGGCGCTTCTGGAGCGATGGATCGCCGCCAAGGTGAAGTGAGGGGAGGAACCATGGCGAAGGACATTCCGGTCTATGACGGCGACATGTGGGGGCGCGAGGCGATCCTGAACGCGCGCGGCACCGACGACAAAATCCGCGAGCTGGCGCCGGTGGTGTGGCTGTCGCGCGAGAACATCGCGATCATGGGGCGCTACAACGAAGTCGCGGGCGGGCTGACCGACTGGCAATCCTTCTCCAACCGCTCGCGGCCCTGGCACGATCCGAACTCGGTGCGGCCGGAAATTTTGCTGACCGACGACCCGCCGCGCCACACCGAAATCCGCAAGGTGATGGCGAAAGTGATGTCGCCGGCGAAACTCAAGGCGCTGACCGCGGATTTCGAGCGCACCGCCAACGCGCAAGTTGAGAGGCTGATGGCGCGCGCGGGCGAAGTCGTCGACGCCAATGTCGACATCACCCGGCCCTTCGTCCACCAGGTGCTGCCCGATCTCCTCGGCATGCCGGAGGAAGGGCGCGAGAATATGAGCGCGTTCGGCCACATGGTGTGGGCGACGATGGGACCGATGAACGACGTGTTCCATGCCGCGCTCGAAGGCTCGGAGCCGGTCGTGGTCTGGGCCGACAGATCGTGCACCCGAGAGAACATGACCAAGACCGGGCTGGGCGAGGCGACCTACACGCTCGCCGATGCCGGCGAGATCACCCATGACGAGGCGAAGCCGCTGGTGATGACCATCCTCGCCGCCGGCTCCGACACCACCGTCATCACCATGGCGACCGCGATCCGCGCATTTTGCGAATTTCCCGGCGCGTGGCAAAAGCTCCGCGCCAACCCGTCGCTGTTGCGCAACGCCTTCGACGAAAGCCTGCGCTGGGATTTGCCGTCGCGCATGGCCGGGCGCATCACCGCCAAGGACGTGACCGTCGGCGACTACGTGCTGCCCGTCGGCACGCGCACCGGCTTGCTGTTCGCCGCGGCCAACCGCGACCCGCGCAAATGGCAGGACCCGGACAAGTTCGACATCGAGCGCGATTTGCGCGGTCATGTCGGGTGGGGCTTCGGCCTTCATTCCTGCGTCGGCCGGGTGATGGCGCAGCTCGAGATGGAGGCGCTGTTCGGCGCGCTTATCAAGCGCGTCGCGTCGTGGGAAGCGGCGGGCGAGCCCGAATGGTGGATGACCACCATCGGCCATGGGCCTTACCAGCTACCGGTCCGTTTCAACGCGGCATAACGCTGGGACGGCGCAGCGCATGCATACGCTGCTGCTGGTGCTCGATCTGATCGGCACCTTCGTCTTCGCGCTTGAGCGGCGGCGGCGCCGGGGTGAAGCGCCGGCTCGACCTGTTCGGCGTGCTGGTCCTGTCATTCGCCGCCGCCAGCGCCGGCGGCATCGCCCGCGACTTGTTGATCGGCGCGGTGCCGCCCGCCGCGATCAGCGATTGGCGCTATCTCGCGGTGTCGACCGTGGCGGGTCTCGTCACCTTCTTCTGGTACCGCCCGATCGACCGGCTCAAACATCCGGTACAGATTTTCGACGCGGCGGGGTTGGCGCTGTTCGCGGTCGCCGGCACGCAGAAGGCGCTGGCCTTTGGCCTGCATCCCGTGATGGCGGCGTTGCTCGGCATGGTGACGGGCATCGGTGGCGGCATGGCGCGTGATATTCTGTGCGCGGAGATACCGACGGTGCTGCGCTCGGAGATTTACGCCGTGGCGGCGCTGGTCGGCGCCATCGTGGTCGTGATCGGCGATTGGCTCGGCGAAGAGCGCGGGCGTGGCGGTCGGGCTGGTTCTGTGTTTCTCCGCCTCATGGCGATTTTTCGCGGCTGGCGCCTGCCGATCGCAGGCACGCATGGCGGCTGACTGGCTCTTGACAAATACGCTTATTGCGTTATATATTAAGCATTAGACGTTAAATAAATCGATCAGGTCGCCACACGCAAATGTAGAATTAGCTGCAAATCCGCTGCAGGAGCAGCAAAGGAATCCAAAAAATTTCCGGAACGAACCCAATTTTACAAGCGGCAGCGCTATCGCACCCGCTCGATCAGCGCCATCGCGGCGGCGGGGGCGCGATGCTTGGCCCCCGAGATGAAATAGATGAAGACGTCGCCGCGCTTGGCCCATTCCCTGGCGCGTTTCGCCCAGCGGTCGAGATCGGCGCCGGAATAGCCGGTTTCGATCGCGTCCTCGGTGCGCATCAGCCGGGCATAGGTGAAATCAGCGGTGGTCTCGTCGAGCACCGGGAAATCCTCGTCGTCGGCGAAGCAGATCGCGGCATTGTGGCGCCGGGCCAGATCGTAGAATTGCTCGGTCTTGAAGGTCGGGCTGCGCAGCTCGAGGCGTGGCGCAAGCGGCAGCCCCTTCACCTCGCGCGGCAGCAATTTGAGAAACGCCTCGAAATCGACCGGGTCGAATTTCTTGCTGGCCATGAATTGCCAATTGATCGGGCCGAGCCGGTCGCCCAGCTCGGCCAGGCCCTGGTTGACGAACCGAGTCACCGCCTCGCCCGCCTCCGCCAGTACTCGGCGGTTGGTGCAATAGCGCGACGCCTTGACCGAAAAGACGAAGCCGGGCGGCGTCTCGTCGCGCCACTTGGCCCAGACCGGCGGCCGGAAGGTCGAGTAGTACGTGCCGTTGATTTCAATCGACGTGAGCTTGCCGGCGGCAAAGGCCAATTCCTGCTTTTTCGGCAGGTCCGGCGGATAGAACAGGCCGCGCCACGGCTCGTAAGTCCAGCCGCCGATCCCGACCCAAATCGTACCCGTCATCGCCACTCAACCTCGCCAGACACCATGGGCACGGAATTTATCCCGGCGCCCGTATCGTTATGAGAACGCCGATCTTAACGGTCTCGTTGCCGGCGAGATAGGCGGCCCCTATATCTCTTTTCGCCAGCGACGGACCATCATGAAAATCGCGCAAGTCTCCCCTCTGTACGAGGCCGTGCCGCCCAAACTCTATGGCGGTACCGAGCGGGTCGTCTCCTATCTCTCCGACGAGCTGGTGGCGCAGGGCCACGACGTCACCCTGTTCGCCAGCGGCGACAGCGTCACCGACGCCAAGCTCGAGGCGTTCTGGCCGCGCGCCTTGCGGCTCGACGACACGATCCGCGACCCGATCGCGCCCCATGTCGCGATGATGGAGATCGTGGCGCGGCGCGCGCGCGAATTCGACGTGATCCACCTCCATTGCGACCATATCGCCTATCCGTTGATGACCCGGTGCAACGTGCCGGTGGTTTCGACGCTGCACGGCCGGCTCGACATGGCGGAGCTGGTGCCGATCTACAATCTCTATCCCGGCATCCCGCTGGTCTCGATCTCGGACGCGCAACGCATCCATCTGCCGGACGCGAACTATATCGGGACGGTGCTGCACGGCCTGCCGGCGAACCTGCTGACGGCCGGGAAAGGCGATGGCGGCTATCTCGCCTTTCTGGGCCGCATCTCGCCCGAAAAAGGCCCGGATGCCGCGATCCGCATCGCCGCCGCCGCGGGCATGAAGCTCAAGATCGCGGCCAAGGTCGACAAGGCCGACCGCGACTATTTCGCCACCCAGATCGCGCCGATGCTGGAACAGCCTCATGTCGAGTTCATCGGCGAGATCAACGAGCACGAGAAAAGCGAGTTCCTTGGCAAGGCGACGGCGCTGATCTTCGCCATCGACTGGCCGGAACCGTTCGGCCTCACCATGATCGAGAGCCTCGCCTGCGGCACGCCGGTGATCGCGCGGCGCCGGGGCTCGGTGCCGGAGATCATCGACGACGGCGTCACCGGCTATATCGTCGACGACGAGGCGCAGGCGGCAGCGGCGATCAAACGGCTGCACCGGCTCGATCGGCAACAAATCCGCCACGTTTTCGAACAACGCTTCACCGCGCGTCGCATGGCACTGGACTATGTCGGCATCTATCGGCAATTAATCGCCCGAGCCCAGCAGCGTCTACGCGTGACGTGAAGGATTGCCATTGCCTGAAGGCCAACAAGCTCCGCTCCCCGAGGTTGCCCCCTATTACATCTCCGCTGTCGGCGCCGCAGCGCTGCCCGGCTCGTCGGTCCTGAAACAAGGCGACGCTTTCGGCATTCTGGACGGCTCCGGCAACATCGTCGCGGCGTCGTCGCCCACGGCGTCGCTGCAAGGCATCGTATTCGAGGATACGCGGTATCTTTCGGCCCTGACCCTCACCATCGAGGGCGCGCCGGCGATGCTGTTGTCGTCGACGGTGACCGGGGAAAGCGCGCTGCTCGAGGCCGATCTCAGCAACTGCGATCTCTATGCCGGCGAACGGCTGCGCCTTCCGCGCGGCTCGGTGCATATCCGCAGCACCATGCTCCTCGGCAACGGCGCGCTGTTCCAGACCCTCGACATCACGAATTACGCCGCGATTCCCGAGGCGTTCGGGCTGGAAATCACGTTCGGCGCCGATTTCGTCGATCTGTTCGAGCTGCGCGGCAGCAAGCGAGCGAAGCATGGCACGCATCTGCCGCCAAGGATGGGACCGGCCGAGCTGGTCTTGGCCTATCGCGGGCTCGACGACTTGGAGCGCCGGACCGAGATCGGCTTCGAGCCGACGCCGGCGCGGGTCGACCCCAACGGCGCATGCTGGCACATCGATCTGCCGTCCGGCGGCAAGATCAGGCTTCAGATCGCGATCCACTTCGTGCGCGCCGACCGGCCGCCTGCGAAGGACGCGACGCTGGCGACCACCCTGGCCGCCGTGAACCAGCGTCATATCGACCGCGAGCGCATCACCGCGCGGATCGAGACGGGCAACGAAGCGTTCGACAACTGGCTCGGCCGCGCCCGCGCCGACCTCACCATGCTGATCACCGATACGCCGCAAGGGCCTTATCCCTATGCCGGCGTGCCGTGGTTTTCGACCGCGTTCGGGCGCGACGGCATCATCACCGCGCTCGAATGCCTGTGGCTCGATCCCAGCATCGCGGCCGGCACGCTGCGCTTTCTCGCCGCCAACCAGGCCACCAAGCGCGACGATTTCGCCGCGTCGGAGCCGGGCAAGATCTTGCACGAGACCCGCAAGGGCGAAATGGCCGCGCTGCATGAGATTCCCTACGGCAAATATTACGGCAGCGTCGACGCGACGCCGCTGTTCGTCATGCTGGCCGACGCGTATCACGCGCGTACCGGCGATCTCGACCTGATCCGCGGCATCTGGCCCCAGATCGAAGCGGCTACCGCCTGGATCGGCGATTACGGCGACAGCGACGACGACGGTTTCATCGAATACGGCAACCGCTCCGATTTCGGGCTCACCAACCAAGGCTGGAAAGACACCGGGGACGCCATCTTCCACAGTAACGGCGAGTTGGCGCATGGGCCGATCGCGGTGGTCGAGGTGCAGGCCTATTGTCACGCCGCCTATTTGGGGGCGGCGCGGCTGGCGCGATTGCTGGGCCATACCGAGCATGCCGAACGCTACGCGCGCGCGGCAAGCGACATGGAACAGCGGTTCGACGCCGCCTTCTGGTGCGACGAGATCGGCACCTATGCGCTGGCGCTCGACCGCGACAAGAAACAGTGCCAGGTGCGTGCCTCGAACGCCGGTCACGTGCTGTTCGCCGGCCTGGCCACGCCGCAGCGCGCCAGGCAAGTCGCTGCGACGTTGATGTCGCCGCAGGGTTATTGCGATTGGGGCATCCGCACCGTCGCCGAAGGCGAGGCGCGTTATAACCCGATGTCCTATCACAATGGCGGCGTATGGCCGCACGACAACGCGCTGATCGGGGTGGGCTTCGCGCGCTACGGGCTGATGGAGGAGATGGCCCGGGTGATCAGCGGCATGTTCGACGCGGCGGCGCTGTTGCCGCTGCATCGGCTGCCGGAACTGTTCTGCGGCTTCAAGCGCCGGGCCGATTTCGGCCCGGTCGGCTATCCGGTCGCCTGCATCCCGCAGGCCTGGTCGACCGCGTCGGTCTTCGCCTTGCTCGGCGCCGCGATGGGGATCGCGTTCGACGCCGACGCGGGACGAATTCAGTTCCGCAATCCGGTCTTGCCGGATTGGCTGCCGCGCGTTCAAATCGCCAATCTGCGTCTGGGCGCGGCCACCGCCGATCTCGTGCTCGAACGCAAGGGCAAGTCGGTGTCCGTGAAGGTCGCGCGCGCCGAAGGCAAGGTCGAGGTCGCGCAAACGGGTTGAGCCGGGGGGTGGTGATGGGTCGAGTGCCGAGGCTGCCGCTGCTCTGCGCCGCACTCCTGATCGCGGCGCCGGCATGGGCGCAGCAAGACCAGCCCAAAAATCAACCCGACAGTCCGCCGGCGGCGGCGAAACCGAAACAAGCCGCTCCCGCGCCGGCGAACCCGGCAACCACCCCACCGCCCCACGTCGAGACGCCGAAACGTCAAGCTGACAGTCTGCTCGGCAAGGAAGTGTACGGCGCCGACGGCAAGCAGATGGGGCTGGTCACCAACGTGCTGATCGACCGCGACGGCAAGCCGATCGCGCTGGTCATCGATTTCGGCGGCTTCCTCGGCGTCGGCACCCGGAAGATCGCGATCGACTGGCACCTGATGCAGTTTCATCCGGGCGACAAGGACAAGCCGGTGACGCTGAGCCTGTCGAAGGACCAGCTCAAGTCGGCGCCCGAATACAGGCCCGACAAATCGGCCGCGCCGGTCATCTATGCCCCCGCGCCCGCGCCTCTGCCCAAGCCGCTCGCCAAGACACCATCCGAGCCCGCCTCGAAAACGCCGCCGCCAGAACCCGATCATAATGGGCCGAAATGACGATCGCCCACCGGACGGACGCCGGGGGACGTAGCCTCGATTTTCTCAACTTATTCGTCGCCAATATCCAGACGGGGTTCGGTCCGTTCATCGCCGTCTACCTGACGACGCGCGGCTGGACGCAGACCTCGATCGGGATCGCGCTCAGCGTCGGCACCGTCGCCGCGATGGTGAGCCAAATCCCGGCCGGCGTACTGGTCGACATGTCGCGGCGCAAAAGCGTCATCGCCGGATTGAGCCTCCTGGCCTTCTCGATCTGCGCGCTGCTGTTCGCGGTCCAGCCCGGTCTGCTGACGGTGTTCATCGCAGAAATCCTTCACGGCTTCGCGAGCTGCACGCTCGGCCCCTGCATCGCAGCGATAAGCATCGCCCTGGTCGGGCATTCCGAATTGGCGGCGCGGTTCGGCCGCAACGCGCGTTACTCCTCGGTCGGCAACGCCTTGGGCGCGGCGATGATGGGCGCGTTCGGCTATTACATCTCGACGCGTTCGGTATTTTTCCTGGCAGCGGCGTTGACCCTGCCGGCGATCGCCCTGGTCTGGCCGCTGCGCCGCCTCGATCCGCGGGCGCGGCCGCATCCGAACGTCCGCCGCGGCGCCTCGTTCGGCACCGCCGCCCATGTGCTCGGCGACCGGAGGCTTTTGATCTTCGCGGCTTGCGCGCTGTTGTTCACCCTTGCCAATGCCGCAATGCTGCCGCTGGCCAGCGTCACCATCACCGAGCAGATGCCGGACAACGCCAACCTGCTGATCGCGGCGTTCATTGTCTTGCCGCAGATTGTCGTGGCCGCGATCGCGTCCCGTGTCGGGCGCTATGCGCAGGAGCGAGGCCGGCGCCTGGTGATGATCGCGGCGCTCGGTGCGCTGACCCTTCGAGGCCTGCTGTTCGCGACGGTCCCCGATCCCTACCTGCTCATTCCGATCCAAGTGCTCGACGGCATCTCCGCCGCGTGCATGGGCATTCTGGTGCCGCTGGTGACCGCCGACGTCGCCGGCCACACCAGCCATTACAATTTCGCGCTAGGCGTGATCGGTTTCGCCGTCGGCATCGGTGCGACGCTCAGCACGTCGATCGCCGGCATCGTCGCCGATAGCATCGGCGAGCCGACGGCGCTTCTGTGTCTAAGCGGCGTCGGTTTGGTGGCGACGTTATTCGCTATCGTGGCGTTACCGGAGACACGATACGCGGCTATGCGCTAGCGCAGTTCGCGCAACGCCTCGGCAGCCTGGCGCAGCCGGGCCAGCGCGATGTCGCCGGATTGTTCGCGGCGACGCGCCACCAGCCGGATCGTCCGGCGGTGATCCCGATGCTCGGCGATGACCCGCAACGCGGCGAGTCCGCTCGCGACCGCCATGAACGTCAGCACAATGACCATGGGTTCCATGACCCGCTCCCGGTCCGTTGTGTGTATAGAACACGGCCACGGCGCACGGCGTTCCAGCGATGCCCGTATGCCGACAACTCATGCGATTGTGATGGGGACGACATTGCGCGCACGAAGGATCGGCGTACCCTGTCGCGCGCAAAAAACCGAGGAGGATTTCCATGTCCCGATTTCGATTCGGCGACGGCTCGCGCCGCGCCTTTATCGCGGCGGGCGGCGCTCTCGCCTTGGGTGCGGCGCTGCGGCCGGCGCTGGCGGAGGACAAGATGAAGATCGGCATCATCGGCTCGGGCAAGATCGGCGGCACGATCGGCCGCCTGTGGGTCAAGGATGGCCACCCAGTGCTGTTCTCGTCGCGCCATCCGGAGGAGCTCGCCGATTTGGTGAAGGAGGCCGGCCCCTTGGCGAAAGCCGGCACGGTGGCGGAGGCGATCGCCTACGCCGACGTGCTGCTGCTTGCCATTCCCTATGGCGCCGTGCCGCAATTCGGCCGCGATTACGCGGCCGCGCTCAAGGGCAAGATCGTGCTCGACGCCGACAACGCCGCGGCGGCGCGCGACGGCGCCGAGCTCGCGGCCGAGGTCGAGAAAAACGGCATCGGCGTCACCAGCCAGAAATATCTTCCGGGCACGCGGCTGGTGCGCGCGTTCAACACGCTGAACTACCGAATCCTGGCGCAAGAGGCGAACCGGCCCGCGCCGCGGCTCGCGATTCCGATCGCCGGCGACGATGCCGAGGCGGTGAAGGTGGCGGCGATGCTGGTGAATGACGCGGGCTTCGACCCGGTGGTGGTCGGCAATCTCGAGGCGGCGCGAAAAATCCAGCGCGGCAATCCCGGATACGGCCAGGCGGTGAGCGCGGCGGAGCTGAAACAGAAATTGGGCCTGGCGCCGTGACCCTGGCGCGGCGCTGGTTCGCGCGCTTCTTGCCGGCGACGCCGGCAGAGCGCAGCGCCGCGCTGTGGTCCTTCGCCTATTTCTTCACCTTGCTTGCCGGCTATTACGTACTGCGCCCGTTGCGCGACGAGATGGCGATCGCCGGGGGGCTCAGGGCGTTGCCGTGGACCGTCACCGCGATCTTCCTGACCTTGCTGGTGGCGCAGCCGATTTACGGCGAGCTGGTCGCGCGCCTGCCGCGCGCCAGGTTCATTCCCATCATCTATCACTTCTTTGCGGTCAATTTGCTGATGTTCTGGCTGGCGTTGTCGCTTGGCGTCGGGACCGTGACGGTGGCGCGCGTCTTTTTCATCTGGGTCGGTGTCTTCAACCTGTTCGCGGTCGCGGTGTTCTGGTCGTTCATGGCCGATCTTTTCACCAGCGAGCAGGGCAAGCGCCTGTTCGGGTTCATCGGCGCCGGCGGCACCGCCGGCGGCCTGCTTGGCCCGGTCATCACTATCGGCCTGTCGGTGCCGCTCGGCCCGACCAATCTGCTGCTCGTCGCGGTCCTGTTCCTCGAACTGGCGGTGCTCTGCGTCCATATGCTCGAACGCGCGACCCGGGCGCATCGCGGGCCGCATCCCGAGACACGGCAGCTCGGCGGCAGCGCCTTCGCCGCCGTGCCGGAACTGATCCGCTCGCCCTATCTGATCGGGGTCGCGGCCTGGGTCAGCGGCCTCTCCTTTTGCGCGACCATGCTCTACCTCGAGCAAGCGCATATCGTCGCCGCCGCGGTGAAAGGCGCCGGCGCGCAGACGCGCGTGTTTGCCAGTATCGATCTGGCGGTCGGAATCCTGACCCTCGCGACGCAGACCTTCGCCACCGCGCGACTGTTGAAGCGGATCAGTACCGGCGTCGCCGCAGCCTCGCTGCCGGCGGTCTATGTCGTGGGGTTCGCAGCGCTGGCGGTCGTACCGAGCCTCGCCGCGGTGATGATTACGCAAATCGTGCAGCGCTGGGCGCATTTCGCCATCGCCAACCCGGCGCGGCAGATTTTCTACACCGTCCTCGGCCGCGAGGAGAAATACAAGGCGAAGAACCTGATCGACGTCGTGGTTTATCGCGGTTCCGACGCGGCCTACACCTGGGTGTACGACAGTTTGCAGGTGTTGGGATTTAAGCTCGCCGGTATCGCGCTGGTCGCGCTTCCCGTGGCGGCGGGGTGGCTGGCACTGTCGCTGGCGCTCGGACGTTCGCAGGAAAATCGCGCCGCGAAAATGGAATTGGCGGCTGCGCCCGGAGATTGAGACATGGCCCGAATCACCCGACGCGAATTCACCGCGCTGACGGCAGGCGCGCTCCTGGCCGGCCCCGCCGTCGCGCAAGCCGATGAGCTGTCGCTCATCACCCGCGCGATTCCGAGCACCGGCGAGCGCATTCCCGTCGTCGGCCTCGGTACCGCCGCCGTCTTCAATTACAACGACGCGGCGACGCGCGACGCCGCCGCCAAGGTGATTCGCGCTCTGGTCGTGGGCGGCGGCCGGCTGATCGACACGGCGTCGAGCTACGGCGACGCCGAGAGCGTCATCGGCGACGTGCTGGCCGACGGCCTGCGCGGCAAGGTCTTCATCGCCACCAAGGTGGAAGAACCCGACGACGCCGAGATGAAACGGTCGCTCACGCGGCTCAAGAGCAAGCGCGTCGATCTCCTGCAGCTTCACAATGTCAGCGATCCAGGCCAATCGCTGGCGCAATTCAGGGCGTGGAAGGCGCAGGGCGTATGCCGCTATACCGGCATCACTTCGACCTATCACGGCTCGTTCCCCGCGGTGGAGGCGGTGCTGGCGCGCGAAAAGCCTGATTTCGTTCAGATCGACTATTCGATCGACAATCGCGAGGCGGAGCGGCGCATCCTGCCCTTGGCGGCCGAGGTCAAGGCCGGCGTCCTGACCGCCCTGCCCTTCGGCCGCGCGCGGCTGTTCCGCGCGGTGCGCGGCAAGCCGGTGCCGGATTGGGCCGCGGGCTTCGCCCAAAGCTGGGCGCAGTTCTTCCTCAAATTCCTGCTGGCCGACGAGCGCGTCACGGCGGTGATCCCGGGCACCAACGACGCCGCGCATATGACCGACAATCTCGGCGCGCAGCGCGGTCGCCTGCCCGATCCCGAGCAACGCAAGCGCATGGTCGCCTATATCGACAGTCTCTAGGAAAATGCCGGCATGATCTCTCGGGCGAAGCGGCGCAGATTGTCGAGGGACGGGCGCGGATCGACCAGCAGCACGAGCTCGACGCCGCCCGCCTGCAATTTCTTCAGTCGCGCCACGATCTGATCGGGCGTACCGAGCAGCGCCGCATCGTCAAGCTCGTCGACCGCTTGCCGCTCGCCGATCCGGTGATAGGTCTCGGCGCCGGCGCCGCGCGCCAGGCCGCCGATCGCCTTCAGCACGTCGAGCCGCGCCGCGACAGCAGCCGCGCGTTCGGATTCGTCGCGCAGAAGCTGAAGGCCACGCGTGACGCCGATCTGGAGCGGATCGAACGACCGCCCGACGCGCGCGCATTCCGCCTTGAACGCGGCGACGCGGCTAACGATGAGATCGATGGGCGCGAGCTGGTCGAGCAGCAGATTGTAGCCGTCACGCGCCGCGCTGCGGATTGAGTCGTCGCTGCCGGCGCCGAGCCAGAACGGCGGATGCGGACGTTGCTTCGGCGTCGGCTCGACCACGATATTGTCGAACCGCCAGCGCTTGCCCCGATGCGAGAACCGCCCGGAACCGCTCCAGGCCTGGCGGATCACCGTCATCGCTTCGTCGAACCGCTCGGCCGCTTCGTCGGGCGAAATGCAAAAGCCGGCGAACTCCGCCTCGCGGTAGCCCTTGCCGACGCCGAAATCGAGCCGCCCGTCGGACAGGAGATCGAGCGTGGCCGCCTGCTCCGCGATCAGCACCGGATTGTGCCAGGGAAGGACCACCACCGCCGTGCCGAGGCGAATCCGGGTCGTGCGCGCCGCAAGATAGCTTAGGATATTGAGCGACGCCGAAACCTGGCCGTGCCCGGTGAAATGATGCTCGACGACGAACACGCTGTGGAAGCCCAGCGCCTCCGCCTCGCAGACATAATCGATATAGTCGGCATAGCCCTGGCTGTCGCCGGCCGGGCCGACGCGCGAGGCGCGGGCGCCGCCGAAAAGACCGAATTTCATGGCAGATATTCCTCTGCGTTGCCGCGCGTTGGCTTCCCGATCGATTTATTCTACCGTCCGCCGCCAGTGAGAAAGTATCAAGTCATTATCGTCGGCGGCGGGCCGGTCGGCGCCGCGCTCGCGGTCGATCTCGGGCTGCGCGGCATTTCCTGCGCGCTGGTCGAGCGCCGCATCGGAGATGCATCGCATCCCGAAGGGACAAAATCTACACCCGCGCACGCTCGAGCATTTTTACCGCTGGGGCATCGCCGACGCGCTGCGCGCCGCGCGGATCATGCCGCCGGGCTATCCGATCGGCGGCATCACCGCCTACGGCAACCTGATGAGCGACTATTGGTTCGCGCCGCCGCAGCGCGAGATCGTCCGGCCCTATTATTTCCAGGCCCCCGAGCGCCTGCCGCAATACCTCACCGAGAACGTGTTGCGCGCCAAGATGGCAACGCTAAAGGACGTGGAGAGCCGCTTCGGCTGGTCCGCCGAAGCGATCGAGCAGGACGACGGCGCCGCGCGTGTCACGGTCGTCGGCCCGGACGGCGAACGCGAGACGTTGAGCGCCGACTACGTCGTCGGGTGCGACGGCGCGCGTTCCTTGATCCGCGAGCAGATCGGCATCGCGCGCGGCGGCGCCGATTTCGATCAGCTCATGGTGCTGGCGGTGTTCCGCTCGCGCGAACTGCACGAGGGGCTGAAGCGCTTTCCGGACCGCTCGACCTATCTGGTGCTGCGTCCCGAACTGAAGGGCTATTGGCAATTCTTCGGCCGCATCGACGTCGGCGAGGGATTTTTCTTCCACGCGCCGGTGCCGGCCGGCACCACGCCGGAGAATTACGATTTTCTCGGCCTGCTCCACCAGGTCGCCGGCTTCACGTTCGCCTGCGAATTCGACCATGTCGGCTTTTGGGATTTGCGCATCGCGGTGGCCGAGGATTATCGCGTCGGCCGCGTCTTCATCGCCGGCGACGCCGCCCACAGCCACCCGCCCTATGGCGGCTACGGGCTGAACAACGGGCTGGAGGATGTCAGCAATCTCGGCTGGAAGCTGGCGGCGGTGTTGCGAGGCTGGGGCGGCGAGGGGCTGCTGCAATCGTACAGCGACGAGCGGCGTCCGATCTTCAAGGAAACCGGCGAGGATTTCATCGCCGGCCGCATCGCCGACGACCGCGAGTTCCTCGAGCGGTACAACCCCGAGCCGCGACCGCGCCGAATTCGAGCGCGCCTGGAAGGAACGCGCCGGCGGCATGGGCGAGCGCATGTTGAGCTACGAGCCGAATTACGAAGGCTCGGCCGTCGTCGCCGGACCGCCCGGCGGCAAATGCACCGCGCACGGCGTCCACTCGTTCGCCGCGCGCGCGGGACACCATCTGGCGCCGCAGCCGCTGTCCTCTGGCCGCAATGTCTTCGAGGAATTGGGACCGGACTTCACGCTGCTCGCTTTCGGCGCGGATCGGGCGGCAATTCGACGACGCGGCCCGGTCGCTGCGCGTCCCGCTGAAAATCGTGCGCGATAGCTATGCCGGCGGGCGCGAGCAATACGGCGCGCGCCTCGTCCTGGTCCGCCCCGACCAATATGTGGTGTGGACCGGCGACGCCGCTCCCGACGACGCCAAATCAGCTATTGAGCAAAGTCGCCGGACGCTTGCCCTAGATATCGGCGTAGACGGACCGTTCGGCCTTGGCGCCGGGATGCGTCACCGCGCCCTTTTCCGCGTCGCCAACGTTCCGGGCATAGCGCCACAGGACACCGGAGCCGTAATCGGTCTCGCGCGGCTTCCACGCCTTGCGCCGCGCTTCCAGTTCGGCGTCGCTGAGTTCGACGGTCAGCGTGCCGGCTTCCGGCGTCGAGCACGATCATGTCGCCGTCCTTTAACAAGCCGATCGGACCCCCGACCGCGGCCTCGGGGCCGATATGACCGACGCAGAAGCCGCGCGTGCGCGCCGGAGAACCGCCCGTCGGTGATCAGCGCGACCTTGCCGCCGGTGCCCTGGCCATAAAGCGCCGCGGTGGTCGACAGCATCTCCCGCATGCCGGGTCCGCCGCGCGGTCCTTCATAGCGGATGACCAGCACGTCGCCTTCCTTGTACTGGCGCTTTTCGACCGCTTCGAAGCAATCCTCCTCGCGGTCGAAGCAGCGCGCCGGCCCGCGGAATTTGAGGCTTTCGCCCTGCATGCCGGCGACCTTCACGATGCCGCCCTGCGGCGCGAGGTTGCCCTTGAGCACGACCACGCCGCCGGTCGGCGACATGGCATTGGCGACGGTACGCACCACGTCCTGGTTCTTCGGCACCGTCACCTTGGCGAGATTTTCGGCCATGGTCTTGCCGGTGACGGTCAGGCAATCGCCATGGAGATGACCGCCGTCGAGCAACGCCTTCATCAGCACCGGCACGCCGCCGACGTCGTAAAGGTCTTTCATCACGTAACGGCCGCCCGGCTTAAAGTCGCCGATATAAGGTGTGCGCTTGAAGATCTCGCCGACCGCGTGCATGTCGAAATCGATGCCGGCCTCGTGCGCGATCGCCGGCAGATGCAGCGCCGCGTTGGTCGAGCCGCCCGATGCCGCGACCACGACCGCGGCGTTCTCCAGCGCCTTGCGGGTGACGATGTCGCGCGGGCGGATGCGCTTCGCCAGCAAATTCATCACCGCCTTGCCCGACGCCTCGGCGAACGCATCGCGCGCCTCGAACGGCGCGGGCGTGCCGGCCGAACCCGGAAGCGCCAGACCCATCGCCTCCGACACGCAGGCCATGGTGTTGGCGGTGTACTGGCCGCCGCACGAACCGGCGGAGGGACAGGCGACGCATTCAAGCTCGTGAAGTTCCTCGTCGCTCATAGTGCCGGCGCTGTGCTTGCCGACGGCCTCGAAGACGTCGACCACGGTGACGTCCTTGCCGTGGAAGCGGCCGGGCAGGATCGAGCCGCCATAGAGGAACACCGACCGGCACGTTGAGCCGCAGCATCGCCATCATGATGCCCGGCAGCGACTTGTCGCAGCCCGCAAGCCCGACCATCGCGTCGTAGCAATGACCGCGCATGGTCAGCTCGACCGAATCCGCGATCACTTCGCGCGACACCAAGGACGATTTCATGCCTGCATGTCCCATGGCGATGCCGTCGGTGACGGTGATGGTGGTGAATTCGCGCGGCGTGCCGCCCGCCTCGGCGACGCCGCGCTTCGCGGCCTGCGCCTGGCGTCCCAACGCGATGTTGCATGGCGCCGCTTCGTTCCAAGTGCTGACGACGCCGACCAGCGGCTGCGAAATCTGCTCCGCCGTCAAACCCATCGCATAGAGATAGGAGCGATGCGGCGCCCGTTCCGGCCCGACCGTGGTGTGGCGGCTCGGCAGTTTGGATTTGTCGAAGGCGGGCTTGCGCGCGTTGTCCGGCATGCGGTTTCTCCCGATCTGAAATTTGGCCGCCACGCTACCAAACCACGGCACGATGTCAAAGCGGCGCTGGCCCGATCGCCCGTCGTCGAGGGATTAGTGGGCCCGGCAGGACTTGAAGCCGACGAAGAAGGCACTCTCGTTCCTCGGGGCGGCGGAAAGGACGGCTCAGTCGCGCCAAGCAAGGCACTCTTTGCAGTTATGCGCTCGCGGCTGGTGTCACGCCGCGGTCACCATTTCGGGCCGGTTGAAGCCGGCGACGTCATCGGTGGAAGTAACACGTCGCACCAGAATCACCGGGTCAACTCCGAGTGTTTGTCAGATCGAACGAAGCCTGATATGTCACATCCTCGTCCCGAGATTTCGCAAAAGAGTCGAATGTCTCAAGTCAGGCGAATTTCCAGGAAGAGTTGGGTTGCGTTGACATGTGCAGCCTGTTTGCTTCCAACGATCGCTCTTGCCCGGAACAGCACTGTTGGATGCAATCACGCGCTGACAAACACGGTTTCGCGGCCTTCGGACGCACTGAGCGGAAGCGATTTCGTCCGGCATATCGCCACAATGAGCGAGAGCCAGCGAGAGGGCGCGATCGAGGCCGAGCTGTTGGTGGGGGATGTGCCCACTTTCCTGAAACGTTTCGTGCCCGTCCATTTGAGCGGGCCGGGTCCGAACGGAACAGCAATCACGATCACGATCTGTGTCGCGCCGGACTATCTGGCGATCGGCTCGGATCGCGATTTTCTGTTCGTGCCGATGCGTCTCGCGACCGCGCTGCGCGTTGCGCGCCATTACGGCGCCATGCTCCCGACCGGCAAGATCGTCGACGCCATCTACGATCAGGCGGAGGTCCGCCTAGCGCCGCAACCTTTGCCCGCGAGCAGCGAGATGCGCTCGACCGCCTATTATGCGCATCACAACGAACTCGTTGGGGAACAAAGGGCGGCGCTCGGCGTAATGCTTGGCGAGTTGGTCGCCGGTGACAAAAAAGATCTGGTCATCACCAATCGGCTGTGGCGTTTCCCCGATCGCGTGGCGATTTACGGTTGGCATCGCGGCATGCATGAACCGATCCAGCCCCTGAGTACGGTTCATGGCGCGCGTTACGCCGACTACAGTCACGGCGTTCGCCTCATCGGCGACGAAGTCTATGTCGATGGCGAGCCGCAGCCTCTTCTTTCTCTTTTGAGCGACCCGCAACTCGCGCCGCTTGTGAATGGCGAAGGCGCGATCAGCCGGGTCAATACGCTCGTTGCCGAATTGAGCGTCGCACCGGCTGAAAGCGTTGTCTCTTCGTCCGAACCTGGAAAGAAGTCAGGCTTCAGCGCTCTGAGCATGAGCGCGGTGCCGAACCGCTGAACACAGCCGCGCCGCTTTAGTGCGGCGTCAGCGTTTTGCAGCAGCGGAATCCCAGGTGGTAATTCGCATGGCTGTCGCGCGCCATGAGCCGCGTGCCGTGCCAAAACGGCGCGCGCCAGCGGCACCAATCCTCGTGGGCGCGATAGGTGTCGAAAATGAACCAACTCCCCTTCATCTCGGTATAGCCGAGCTCCTTACTGCCGAGGCTCGACATCTGCCCTTCGCTGAGCGGAAGGTTCATGTGCTCGGCGGCATTGCCATTCAGATCGTAGACGCCGAGCCTGCTATGGCACGCCGGAAAGTCACCCGCCGGATAGGTATTGGAGCCGCATTTTGTCCAACCGCCGCCGGGACAGCCCGGCGTCTTGAAGCTGCCCGTGCCGCAGATCCCGCGCTGATAGGCGGGGCCATAGCTCCAGGATTTGGTTGCCTCATCGGCGCGATTGTGCGCCGCTCGCATGCGATTGATCGCGGCCTCCGGACTAACCCCTTCGGCGAGGTCGAAGCGATAATCGGGTTCTTCGAGAGCGCCGGCGCAGGCGCCCTCCCATTCATGCGCATCGCAGATGCGCTTGCCTTCCGCTTCGCAAATCTCAGCGGCCTCGCGGGCGCGCACCCAAACGACGGGATATTCGCAGGGCATATCTGGATATTCGAACTGATCGATACAGGCTTTCGCGTCCTCCGGTTTTTCGTGGCTCGGATCGTAGAGCGGCGCCATGTACTTGCCGCCGCAGATGCGCTCGAATTCCGGATTGTCGTAGCGCACCGACATCCGGTCGAGCTTGGCACGGCATTGTTCCGGCGTTTCAGGATGCTCCGTTATCGAAGGATTGCCTTGGCCGATGAAGCCGGAATGGAGAAAGATGGCGCGGATGGCCGCGATCTGCGAATCGGTGAGGCCGCGAACCGACTGCATTTCCCGAAACATCTGTTCGTTCAACTGTTGCAGCGTCGAATCGCTTGCATTGCCGCCAAGCATCACGGCCAGGAATGCGATAAGAAACGGCCGTATCCTATTCAACGCGCCTTTTCCTTTCGCGTGAGATAGAAAAAGTCGCGGTCGTCGGGATAGCCGAGAAATCGCGGGATAATTTTGTCTTCCGTCTTCTTGTCGATCAGCGCCATGCCCTCGACCAGATGCTCGACCACGATGTCGGCGCCACCGCGCCGATAGATCGCGAGATAAGTATGCTCCAGAGCGTTCATATCGAGATGCATGGCGTAGCGGCAGCCATAGGCCTGAAACACGCGCGCCATCGCCGATGGTGTCGCCGAAGAGAAGTAACCGTAGATGAGAAAACGCCGCGATCCCGTCTCTTGGAGGCATAGTCCCGCGCGCAGCGAGCGGAGCTTTTCCTCGGCGGTGCCCGACCAATTGCCTGGCCCCCATCTTCCAACCAGTGAACCAGGTGCCGAAATCCCGCTTTCCGGATCGTATTCGATCAGCGGCACGCCGTTCTGTCGCGCGAACCTAATTCGGCCGAGCAGGTCATTGTCCCGCTCGGTCCAACTCTTTATGCCGATCGAACCGTCGTTGAGCACGTAAAGCGTGGCCAGACCGGGCTGCAATTTGCTGAACACCGTGCCCTGCTCGATGAAGCCGTAGTGGCTGCCATGGTTCACTTGTGCGAAAGCGCCGTATCGGAAGGCACCATGCTCGCGCTTGAAACCGCCTGTGAAGGTAGCAATCGTCCATGGAACCAGCCATGGACTGACCATGCCGTTGGTAACCAAGGGTGCCGCAGTCGCGATTCCGTCCGGTCCCGGCAAATTGCCGCGCGCCTGGCTTCCCGGCCGGTCGGACCAGCCGACACGTGGATGGTCCGTGCCCAGGGCGAAGCCGACATCGAAGGCGGCAAGATCGAAGGCGACGAGATAATCGAGCGCCCCTGCTTCGACCGGGTCCAGTGCGTTCACAAGGTCACGATGGCTCTTGAGGATTTCGGCCGCGATGTTTCGCGGCTGCACAAAGCTAAAGAAGACGCCGCCAAGTCCGGCCACCGCATACCAGCGACCGGCAATCAGATTGCGCGTCGAATGACCGAGATCGATGCCGAGATCGACCGGGACGACAGGACGCCCATCGTGGCTCGGACCGAGCGCGGCCTGCTTTGGCGCGTTGCGGTCGGCTTGCGGCGCCGCGCCCGTGGAGGTGGTCGGAGCGCCCTGTTCGAGAAACGCGTCGCTGTAGAATTCCTGCCGCACGAATCCGACGATGGCCTCGCCGCCCCAGACATGGTCGCGCAAGAAATCGGTCATCAGTTCGAGCCTGGTTTGACTGCCGCTGACCCGGTTGCGCAGGAATAGACGATTGCCGCACAGAGGCGCGTAGGGAAGCGCCAAGCGCCTTGCCGCCTCTAGCGTGGACGCGGCATCGGCCGACCATATGCTGCAGGACGTGACCGCGCCCTTGGCAATGATCTCGATGCCGTCACGATTGGCATCGTTGAGACGCAAAGTCTGTCCCGCCGGATCGGGGTTTTCCAGATGATAGGAAGCCTTGCCGCCGGCGCTCCCTCGATCCACGACGAGCAGATACCAGGCGTTGATATTTGGGTTGAGGTTGATCAGCGTCGCGCGACTGCCGGCGCGCCCGATCTCGATCGTCTCGGTATCGCGAAACTGCTGCAGATCGATGATGGTCTTGGCCGTTTCCGCTCGATATTCCGCCGCCTGTTTTGCGAGCACGGACGGCGAGCAAAACTTCTTCCGGCGCGCGGCATCGAAGGAACCGCGACGAGTGATGCCATCGCCAAGGCGCTCGCCAAGCGAGCGCACCAATGCCGTGACCCGATCACGTCGCCGCCAACAGGGCGATGACCGCCAGACCGCCAACAATTTGGCTCTCACGGTCGGTAAGCGCGAAGACCACCGGGTCGTCGATAATTCGGCCGCGCGCGGCCATGTACCACATATGGGTGAGCCACAACGAGAGCAGAGCGAGGACCACCCATATCAATTCATGCCGGCCATGCAGATTACCGGCAAACGTGCTGTGATAGCCGAGAAGAAGCAACGCCGAATAGCTGCTGGCGCAACCCAACGCCGCCAGCCAAAAGGCGTCGCGCGAAAAATATCCGTGGACGCGGGCCCCATCGCCATAGTGGGAGCGCATGACCACAAGATCGGCATAACGCTTCAGCAGCGCGAGCCCGGTGAAAAACAGAAACGAGGCGCCGATCAGCCATGGTGAAACACCGAGGTTCGTAGCTGCCGCACCGCCGATGACCCGCAGCGCGTAGCCGGCACCCAGTGTGGCGACGTCGGCGACCGGGATGTCACGCAATCTCAAATTATAGGCCAGCATCAGCGCCAAATAGATGCCGAGTACGGCAAGAAACGGCGACGGCAACGTCCAGGCCACGGCGCCCGCGCCGAGCAATAGGAGTGGAACCAGCATCAAAGCCGATCCGAGCCGCAACTGGCCCGAAGCCAGGACCCGTTGCCGTTTATGCGGATGGCGTCGGTCCTCCGGAAGATCGAACAGATCGTTAAGCAGATAGAGGCCCGAAGCGCACAGGCAAAATGCGACGAACGCCAGAAAAGTGTTTGCCAGCGAAGCGAGTTCGAAGAAATGATGTTCCGCGATCAACGGCAGAAACACCAGGAGGTTCTTCAACCAGTGTTTCACCCGGAAGGCGCGCGCATAGACCTCTACCCTTTTGCCATCGCGCTCGAAGTCCCCCTCTACCCGTGGCGCCCTTTTCTTTCACCTTCGTGAGCCGCTCACCCGGGTGAACGAGGATCGTATTGTGTCCCGCGCGCCATACGATCCGGTCGGAATTCCTGGTGCCGACATAATCGAAACCACCGACCCCGAACTCGGCAACGAGCCGGTCGCGCTTCGCTTGGCCGCGCAGGTTGACACGGCCGTCGCTGGCCAAAACCGTGTCGAAGCGGTCGAGTTGCTGTGCGATCTTTCGAGCGACTGCTTGGTCGGCGCCGGTGGCCAGAACCAAGGGACGCCCTTGCCGCTTTTGCTCGTCGAGATAGGCAAGCACAGTCCGGTCGTAGGGCAGCGTTGCGACGTCGGGTATCGCCTCCATGGCGATGCGCTCTTTGAATGCCGCCAAACCGTGCAGCAGCCAAAAGGGCATCCGAAGCAGCTTAAGCGGGCGCGTCTTGGCCAGGATGAGGAGCAACTCCGTGAGCAAGTCGCTCGGAAGCAACGTGCCCTCGAGATCGACCGCGAGAGGAATGGCCGGATTGGTGCCATGATCGCCAACCGCCTCGCGCGAAGCCGTCTTCGATCGGCTCGCGCTTGCCTCCCGAATATCGTCGCCCAATATCGGCATGGGTTCTTTCGCCGTCATGACCCTGACGCTCGCCTAAAAGAAGTGCTTGGCGAGTTGTAGGGCGCCCTTCCGCCAGCGGACCCGATGCGAGGTACCGGGGGCCGGCGCGATGCTGTCGCGGTGGGCAACGTACCAATCGTAATTCCGTACGAGCGCATCACGATTGGAATAGGTTGGGACAAAGCCGAGTTGGGTTTCGATTTTATCGGTGTCGACGAAGCTTTCTTCGCCTGCCGTCTCGTAGATCCATCGATACAGTGGCGAGAGCCGAAACAATTCCAGCAGCTTCAAGACCGCGATCAGCGGCCCGGCCGGAAAGGCAATGGCGTGTTTGCCGCGCCCCGCCCGGTCAAGCACGCATTGAATATTGTCGCGCATGGTGCCGAATTGCGTTGCGGCCACGTTGAAGGTCTGGTTCGCGACGTTGGCATCGGCAGTCATGCACAGATAGACGGCGCGGCACAGATCCTCGACGTCCAGTAGCTGATAGCGATTGCTGCCGCTGCCGAGCATTGGAAAATTGCGACCCTCAAAGGCCCACTCATAGAGCAATTCGAAAACGCCGAGCCGCTCGGGGCCGACAAAGCTCTTGGGACGCAGAATCGGAACGCATAAATGCTTGGCGCGGTATTCCTCGCAGATCCGCTCGGCCGCGATCTTGCCCTCGCCATAGGGACCGACGCCTTGCAGCCGGTCGGTTTCGCGGATCGGGTGATGATCGGGAATACCGTAGACCGCGGTCGACGAGATGAACACGAAACGTGCAACGTGATGTCGCAAGGCGGCTTCCAGAAGATTTCGCGTGCCCTGGACCTCGGTCGATCGGATATCCCCCGGCGTGCTCAAGGGCAGCGCGGCGGCCGCGTGAATCACGATTGTCACGCCTTCCATCGCCCGCTCGACGATGGCGGCATCGCGAATATCGCCCGTGATCGCCTCGATTCTGCGCGCTTCGGGATAGTCGAACGGCGCGACGTCGAGCGAACGGACGGCTTGGCCGCGCGCCAACAGGAAGCGGCAAAGGTTGATGCCGAGAAACCCGGCGCCGCCGGTGACTAGACAAAGCGGTTTAGACACTGGGAACCGTCACAGAATCTCTCTAAATGACCGATTGAGCCGAGATCGCCGATAAACAAGCATGTCGCCCCCTCGCCGGGCTTGACCTGGATCAAGCCGAAGGGTGACGCGCACCATGACAGGCTGGGCACCGGTTATTCGGTCATGCGCGGATACATTCGCGTCGCAATCGCGACTAGGATCGCGAACGCGATCACCAAAACAGCGAAATCATGGGCGAGACCGAACGTACTCTGGCCGCCCCTCAACATCGAAGCGCGGAGACCATCGACCTCGTAGGTCAACGGATTGAAATAAGAGACGGCTTTGAGCCAGTCTGGCATCAAAGTGATCGGGTAGATCGCGTTGCTGGCGAAGAAGATCGGCATGGTCAGGACTTGGCCGATGCCCATGAAGCGCTCCCGCGTTTTGACGATGCACGCGATGATGAGCGAGAAGGTCGAGAACAGGCCCGAACCCAAGGCGATCAGTAAGACCACAGCGACCATGTTGCCGACCGAGAAACGAAGCGCGACATCCATCGCCGCCGCGCAAAAGTAGATGACGATCGCCTGCGACAAAGCCCTGACACTCGACGATAACGCTTTGCCGAGGACCAGCGCGCTGCGCGGCGCCGGACTCACCATGTACCGGTGCAGCACGCCAAGATCGCGCTCCCAGATCGCGGATATTCCATAGAATATCGCGACGAAGAGAACGCTCTGCGCAAGAATGCCCGGCGCCAGGAAATCGAGATAGGGCATTGCCCCTGTGGCGATCCCGCGAACCTGAGCCATGACCTCGCCGAACAGAACAAGCCACAATACCGGCTGCACGGCGCGGCTGAACAACTCCCAGGGATCGTGACGAAGCTTTCGGACTTCGGCATCGGCGATCGCGAAGACTTGTGTTGCGTATGCGGCGATCCAGGGCGCCCAACGCCCGTCAAGAATGTTCGCGGGCACTGCGGCGTGTTTGCCGGACGTCACGATATCCACCTCCCGTTTCGATTTCGGCTCCCGTGAGGGCAACGAAGACGTCGTCCAGCGTCGCGTCCGGCCCGAGCTTCTCCTTCAATTGAGACGGCGTCCCCGTGGCCTCAATATGACCGGAATGCATG
The DNA here is from genome assembly GCA_963729845.1 of uncultured Alphaproteobacteria bacterium. Lineage (GTDB taxonomy): Bacteria > Pseudomonadota > Alphaproteobacteria > ATCC43930 > CGMCC-115725 > JAATGI01. The sequence continues at coordinate 13,301 of CAVSQC010000036.1, read as the reverse complement.
ATTGCGATCCGGTCGCAGAGTTCCTCTGCTTCGTTCATGTCGTGCGTGGTCACCAAGATCGCCGCACCAAGGGTGTCACGCAATTCGCGAATGTGACCCCAAACGGCATGTCGCGCCGTCGGATCGAGACCGATCGTTGGCTCGTCCATAAACAGGACACTTGGCCGATGCAGAGAGCACTGGGCGATCTCCAGCCGGCGTATCATGTCGCCGGAATAGTTGCGCACCAGCCGATCACGAACACCCTCCAATCCCATCATCGCCATGGCATCGGCAATTCTCTGCTCACGCTCCGCGCGTGGAATCAGATAGAGCCGGGCGGAAAGAAGCATATTCTCGTACCCGGTCAATTCGCCGTCGGCTGACAGAAGTTGCGGCACATAGCCGATATGCTTGCGAACCTGCGCAGGTGCCGATGAAATATCGAACCCCGCTACAATGGCTTTCCCCGAACTTGGAGGAAGTAGGGTTGTGAGCATCTTGATGAGCGTGCTCTTGCCGGCGCCATTCGGACCAATGAGGCCAAATATCTCTCCCTCACTGACCGCAAGCGACACATCAGCGACGGCAGTGAAGGTTCCAAAGCGGCGTGCCAGCGCGAAAATTTCGATGACCGACTTCGCAGCGCCACGTTGATCTGACGTCAGCCCCTCATCTGGCACGGGTCACACCCATTCGAAACTCGTCGGCCGCCATCATCTTCAGGATAGCCGACTATCGACTGGCCCGCTGTAGGTCAGAAGGAACCTGCGGCGGCGAGTTGCGTCGCTTCTTAGCTTCGGCTCCCACCGGCTTGGCATCAGGTCATCATGATAACTCCCTGATGACGACCGATGGAAACACGCGGATCATGCGCGGTTCATGGCGCTGAGAATGGCGCGCCGGACGAGGGTCTCGAACAGCGGCAGCTTGTAGCCGTTCTTATCCAGCGGCGTCGCGCCGTCCAGCGCGGCGCGTCCGGCGCGGCGGGCCACGGCTTCGCCGATCTTCCCGCCGATGAGAATGGCTTCTGCTGCCTTCGCTCGATGCGGCACCGGCGCCGCCGCGCCGAGAACAATCGAGGCCTTCGCGCAGACCCCATCCGGCGCCACATCAAGAACGACCGCGACATCGGCCAGCGGCCAATCGAAGGAATCCTTCTCGCCCTGTTTCAAATGCGCCATGCGCACATTCGGCAAATATGGCGGCAGCACAAGTGCTGTCAGAATCTCTTTGGGCTTGAGATCGTTCTCGCGTTGGAGATCGCGGTCCGGCGGCACGAAGAAATCTTCGAGCAAGAGTTGGCGCATCGCGCCTTCGGCGTTCGTAAGCTCGACGGTCGCGCCGAGCGCGATCAGCGCCGTGGCCGCCGTAGAAGGATGAACGATGGCGCAAGGCCGATTTTCGAAGATCGCGTGGTACTGATTTTCTCCCGAAATCGCGAAACAGTGTCCGCCGCCCTTACGCAGGCAGTGATATTCCTTGGCGCGGAGATACCAGCAGCGCGGCCGTTGCAACAGATTTCCGCCCAAAGTCGCGACGTGGCGGATTTGCGGGCTAGCGGAATCGCGCACTGCATCGGCCAGAGCCCAATAATGCCTGCGCACCAGCGGATGCTCGGCAAGTTTCGCCAACGTGACCATCGCGCCGACGCGCAGGCCGCCGCCTTGCTCTTCCACAACGCCGTCGAGCCCGGGCACGGCTGCCAGATTTACGATCCGGCCAGGAGCCAGCAGCTCTTCCTTCATGAGGTCGAGAAGATCGATGCCGCCGGCCTTGACGATCGCGATGTCGTGAGAATTGCGGCGGTCGGGCGAAATTGTCATTGCATCCGCGACGGTGCTCGAAGCCGCGGCCGCCGCCGCCGTAACGGTCCGGGCGCCGATCCAGGCGAATCGATTCATGGTCTCAGCTCCTCCGCGGGAACCTTGCCGAGCGCCTGCAAGATCATGGCCGGCGACATTGGCAAGCTCCGGATGCGGACACCGATCGCGTTGTAGACCGCATTCGCGATCGCGGGTGCGGTGGCGATGTTGGAGGGTTCGGCGATGCCGTAAGCATCCGTAGCGCTTCGTCCTTGGTAATTCTCCAGCACGACGACATCGATCTGGGGTGTCTCGCGCGGGCCCACCAGCTTGTATTGCTCAAGATTTGGATTGACCATGCGGCCGCTGTAACGATCAAGGATGCGTTCCTCGAACAGAGCATAGGACAAGCCCATCAGGACACCGCCATGCACCTGGCTCTCGATCTGCAACGGATTCATCGGCCGGCCGCAATCTTGCACGGCGATGACGCGTTCGACGCGGACGATGCCGGTCTCGGTATCAACTGTCGCCTCGGCGAACTGGACGCCGCCCAGATCCTGCTGCGCCAGCGCTCCGTCGCCCATCCGACGCCGGAAGCCGCCGTAGTCGTCCGTGCGGGATTTAACCGCGCTAATCTGATCGGTGCGCAACCGCGCCGCGACCTCGCCAAAGCCGATGCTGCGATTACGATCGTCGCGAACAAGAATCTGTCCGTCGCGGGCGATCAGATCGTCGGCGCCGACATTCAACGTCAGCGCCGCCTCACGGAATAGGATTTGGAGCACGCGCCAGGCTGCCATGCGGGCGGGCGGCGTGATCGACGCGGTGGCCCGGCTGCCATAGGAAGGCGGCCCGGCTGGAAACTCGGTATCGCCGATGCGCACCCTGATCGCCTCGGGCCGCAGCCCGAGCACCTCGGCAACGGTTTGCGCCATCACCGTACCGGTACCTGTGCCGATATCCTGTACGCTCGACAGAACCTCCACCGAGCCGTCGCGCATCACGCGCACCTCGCAAGCGGAATTGGTCTGAACATTGGCGCCCCATAACGATTGCGCCACGCCGATGCCGCGCTTTACCGGACCGGGATCGGCCCCGGGCGCGTGCCTTCGTTGCCAGCCGATCCGCTCAGCGCCGATGCGCCTTTCTTCGCGCCGCACCGGGCTGGGATCGATGTGGTCGCGCAGCGCCAGCGGATCGATCGACAGCCGTTCGGCCAATTCGTCGATTGTCTGTTCGAGGCCGAAGGCACCTGGCACTGCGCCGGGCGCGCGCATGGCGCAACCAGGTCCGGCATTGATGAAGACGTCCGACTGCCTACCTTCGAAATTGGGACAAGCGTAAAGTGTCTCGGCGATGTTGCCGACGCCGGCGCCGAGTGCAACGCCCGCAGTGCCGTAGCTTACGAGCGAGATAGCGGTCAGCGAACCATCGCGCTTCGCGCCGATCCGCAACCGCTGCCAGGTCCCTGGGCGGTTGCCGGAATCCATCTGCTCTTCTTCTCGTGTGAGAACGATTTTTACGGGCGCTTTGGCCTGACGCGACAGGGCCACTGCGATGCGGCCGTAATTGCCGAGCGTGGATTTCGAACCGAAGCCGCCCCCCATGCCTTCGACGACCACGCGAACGCGGCTCAAGGGTAGACCGAACGTTTCCGCCAACTCCTGCCGCACGCCGGCGGTGAATTGGGTCGACATATAGACGGTCAGGCCGTCAGTCCGCCAATCCGCGACGATGGCATGCGGCTCAAGGCAGCAATGAGTTTGCACTTGAGTGCGATATTCGCCCTCGACGACGATGTCCGCCTGCGCAAAGCCGGTTACGGTGTCACCCCGATTTGCCGTCGCCGGTCCACGCACGTTGCCATTGAGTGGCAGACCATGAGGTGCTGGGAACCCGGAAGGGTGGCCGGCTGGGACAGACGCACTGTCATAGACCGGAGTGGCGTCGGGTGCGCGCGCCGCGTCCAAGTCCACTACGAAGGGAAGTGTCTGCCAGTCGACGCGGATCAGGCGCGATGCTTCCTCGGCCGCCGTCATCGAAACGGCGGCGATAGCCGCCACGGGCGCGCCGATATAGCGAAGCGTCGCACTTGGCAGCTCATTTGGCCGGGCGATAACCATGACCGCCCGCACGCCGGGATGACGTTCGGCCGCAGAAGTGTCGATCGACCGTACCCGCCCGTGCGGCATTGGCGAGCGCAGGATGCAGGCGTGAAGCATGCCCGGCAGTGCGATATCCACTGTGAAGCGCGTGGCACCTGTGACCTTGGCACGGCCATCGTAGCGCGGCACCGGCTTTCCAATCACCGCGAGCTCTGCATTCGGCGGCAGCGGCGGCGGTTCATCTGCAGGGACTTCTCGCGTCACCGTACCGAGACCGGCACCAGCGATGCCGAATGGAAAGCTCGCACTATGCATGATCTCGTGTCGTGCCATGCCTAGGCCTTTTGCATCTTGGCGGCCGCCAACGTCGCGGCGACGACATGCGGATACGTTCCGCAGCGGCAATAGTGACCGCTGATCGTTGCATCAATCTGTTCGCGGGATGGGTTGGGCGTGTGCCTCAGGAGTGCGGCACAACTCATCACCATTCCGGGCGTGCAAAAGCCGCATTGCAGCGCATCGTGCTCGATGAAAGCGGCTTGCACCGGATGCAAGGTGTCGCCCTGCGCCAGACCTTCGATCGTCGTGACACCGCGCCCGCCCACATCGATGGCCAAAATCATGCAGGAATTGATGGGAACGCCGTCGAGCCACACCGTGCAGGCTGAGCAGGCGCCGCGGTTGCACGCGATCTTGGTACCCGTCAGACCAAGCGGACTACGTAGCGCCTCGGCCAAGGTCATGCGCGGCTCGGCCTGGAAGGTGTGCATGACGCCGTTGACCAGGAGCGAGATCGAGATCGCGTCCGGCCCAGATGATGGCGGACTGCTTACTTCCATCGCTTTCGCCTCCCGGATCAATGAAGACGTCCCGTCCATCAGGGCCGCCCCCGCGCCGGTCAAAACGGAGCTTCGCAGAAAAGACCGGCGAGAAAGTTCATCGGGCATAAAGTTTCTCCGACGAAAACCAACCTTTTAAGTTGATTTCATGGGACCGCGATCTCGGCCATGATCTGGATCAAGCCAGATGTTTATGGCGCCGTTTCACCCCGCCTTACTCGCGCGTTCGGCAAGAAGAGGGAGGCGCGACTGCTCAAGAGCGATCGTTCCGCCAATTCCAATACGGGTTTGCTGCGAGGTTGTTGTTGAAGTAGCGCGGGTCATTCGAAACCTCGATTCCTGCCCAACGCGGCAGCTCGACTTTATCCTCGGGATTCGCAATTTCGACTTCGGCGACGATTAACCCGTCGTTATCCCCGTGAAAAACATCGATCTCCCAGGTCCAGCCGGCGAAAACCTCGCGGTGCCGCGTCTTCTCGATGAGCGGTCGCTCGCAAAGCTGATCGAGCATCACCATCGCGTCAGCAAGCGGGATCGGGTACTCGAACTCAAGCCGGCCCGCAACGGTCGTTAGCCCCTTGACGGTAAGAAAGCCACGGTCCCCTGCGATGCGCACGCGCACGACGCGCTCGTTGACCGACGACAGATACCCCTGCCGATAGAGCGTTCCGGCGGCCGTGGCTCGCCACAGTGCCGTGTCGACAAGGAATTTCCGCTCTATCTCCTTAGCCATGACGTGATCCTTTCCGCTGCTCCGGCGTCGCGCGCTTGTGACCGAGAGCGCGGCTAAGACCGAGCGAATAGTTGGTATTGGCATGACCATCGAGCCCAAGCGTGAGCAACGCCGCAAGGACGCGCGTCGGGTCTTCGTGCTCGAGCGAGAAGCTCTCGAGCGTCCGCGATTCGACGGCCAGGCACACCAGCTCGGCGATACAGCCGGCAAACGTGAAAGCGCGGCGCAACTTGTGAACTCGCACGACGTGAAGGTCCGCCCGCAGTGAAATCACCTCTTCGATGAATTGCTCGATCGTATAGGTTTTGCGAGGCAGGTTTTCGAGCGGCAGCGCCCAGACCGCAGAGGCGGCGATAAGATCGCTCCGGCTCAGCGGGAAGCGCGCCTTGAACACCGGCTCCCATAATTCGAGTCCGTTGGCATCGATCTGGCGAAGCCGCTTGATGTCGAGGACTCCGTCGCGGATCTTGGCGTTTTCCGTCCCCCTCGGACCGAGCACATAAATCTCGTCGCTCTCCCGCGATGCTGCGTCGCTCGGGATCGCCACGGCCTGCGCGATTGTCGCGAGAGAAGGGGCAAAGCAGCGCCATTCCCACCGCGGTATGATTTTGTTAGGCCTCATTTAAGACGACATATCCCGAATGACCTGGGGTCTATTGGATTGGTGAACCAATTGGCACCCGTGGATCAGGCAGTCTGAGGACGCTGACCGGAGCGGCTATCTAAACCCGGATGGGAGCAACATGCCGCTAGCGATCGTTGACAGCAAGATCGAGCCGTGTTCGCACCTGTAGATAGGCGTCGTCCGAGAGATAGGTGGCACCAGGCTTGGCAATGCCTTCGAGCCGAGCGGCATGTTGACGCCATCGCCCATTAGGTCCCCATCGTTCTCCTCGATTACGTCACCGATATGGATACCAACACGAAATTCGATGCGTTTTTCAGCGGCCAAAAGCGCATTGCGCTCGACCATCGCGTTCTGGACTTCGATGGCGCAGCGAACCGCATCAGTTACGCTTCGAAACTCGATGAGTATTCCATCGCCGGTTCGCTTCACGACGCGGCCATGGTGGACGGAGATGGCGGGATCGATCAGGTCGGTCCGAAGACCTCGGAGACGCGCAACCGTTCGCTCCTCGTCGGTCGCGTTGAGACGGCTAAAGCCAGCAACATCAGCGACCAGAATGGCCGCGAGCTTGCGGGTTTCGCTCTTACGGAAGCAGGTCCCCCTAGGGCACATGCCGACGGCAGCCCGCACGGCGATCCATCCTATCGACTTAAGTTCGGTTCCGGCCGATCCTCTCTGGGGGCTTGAGTGCGACGGTGGGATTTTGCGGATCAATCAACCGCAACGTAACGTGCAAAAGGGTTACAGGAATCGGAGGCGTATCCCTCGCTTGCGCTTTTGTTCTGCTGTCCGAACAAAACGTTCAACTCATTCCGCAGATCTCCGGCGCGACTGTTCTTGTCCGCCGCTCGAATGCATTGATGGTCGGGCCGCAGTATTTCTTGAAGGCGTCAACGAACGCCGACGGCGTGCCAGGATGCGGGTTACCGGCTCAGAATCGCTCGCTTCTTGATTCGGATTCGATCTTCCATGGCGTCGTGGCTGCCTTCGCCGCCAAGGTAGGCTTCCTGCAAGGCGCGGTTGTTCGTCAGCTCGGCAGCGGTGCCGGCGAGCGTGATGCGCCCGGTCTCCAACACGTAACCGCGATCGGCGATCGTCAACGCGGCGCGGGCGTTTTGCTCGACCACCAGCACGGTGCCGTTCGCCGCACGCAACGCGGCGATGTCGCCGAGCACTTGCGCGGCGATCAGCGGGGCAAGGCCGAGCGACGGCTCGTCGAGCAACAACAGGCGGGGCCGCACCATCATGGCGCGGGCGATCGCAAGCATCTGTTGCTCGCCACCGCTCAACGTCTCGGCGCGCTGACGGCGCCGCTCGCGCAACACTGGAAAGCGCGTCAATTGCTCTTCAAGAGTTGTCGCGACGGACCCTTGATCGGCGGACGTATAGGCACCCATGCGCAGGTTTTCCTCGACCGACATCGTGCCGAATAGCTGACGGCGCTCGGGCACCTGAATCAGGCCCGCGCGCACGATGGCCGGCGTCGGCAGGCGCGCGACGCTGCGGCCGTCGAAACGGATGTCGCCGCGTTGGAGGCGAACCAATCCCATGATCGTGTTGAGCAGGGTCGACTTGCCGGCGCCGTTGGCACCGATCAGCGCCACGATCTCGCCGGCGTCGATGCGCAACGACACTTCGTGCAGCACCGTCGCGCGGCCGTAGCCGCTGGAAACGCCGTCAAGCTCGAACAGCGCGGTCATCGGCTTCTTGGCCAAGATAGGCGGCGATGACCTTGGGATCGGCGCGAACCTCGCCGGTCGATCCCTCCGCCATCTTTTCGCCGTGATCCATCACCACGACATGATCGGCAAGCCCCATCACAACGCGCATGTCGTGCTCCACCAACAGCACCGTCACGCCGAGCGCGGCGATGCGCAAGATCAGCTCAGACAGTTGCTCCGTTTCGGTATCGTTGAGGCCGGAAGCCGGTTCGTCCATCAGCAGCAGGCTCGGCCGCAGCGCCAAAGCGCGCGCGATCTCGACCAGGCGCTGATGTCCGAACGACAGGATGTCGGGATGGCGATCGTCGGCGCCGACCAATCCGACGAAGCCGAGACATTGCCGCGCATTGGCCCGCGCGGCGGCCTCCTCGCGCCCGACCGTCGGCCATGCCAGCGACACCGCCAGAATGCCCGAGGAACCGAACCGGTGACCGCCGCACATGACGTTCTCCAGCACCGTCATGTTGGGAATGAGCTGCAGATTCTGAAACGTTCGGGCGATGCCGAGCGCCGCGATCTCGGTCGGCAGGAGGCGCTCGATATCTCGGCCGGCGAAGCGGATCGTGCCGCGGTCGAGCGGCTGATAGCCGCCGATAAGGTTGAACATTGTGGTCTTGCCCGCACCGTTCGGGCCGATTAGCGCGGTGATCGAGCCCGCTTCGACGTCGAAGCTGACATCGTTCACGGCCCGCAGGCTGCCGAAACTGCGGTCGGCGTGGGCGACCTCGAGAAGACGGCCGCTGCCCGGCGGCGCCGCGATATCCGGAAGATGACCGCCGCCGAGCGGCGCGATCGTCACCTGGGCGTGTGTCCGAAGGACCCCAAGACGCCCGTAGAGGTTGCCGATGAAGCCCGCGATACCGCGCGGAAAGCCGATCAGCACGATCACCGTCAGCGCACCCATGATGACGGATTCCCACAACGGGATGTCGAGATTCCGCAGCAATTCCCGCACCCCGACGATGACGGCCGCGCCGAGCACGCCGCCCCAAATCGACGACAGGCCGCCGATGATCACCCCGGTGATGAGGTTGAGCCCGTAGGCGAAACCGAACACGGTCGGGTCCGTGGCGCGCAGATAGTGAACCAACAAGCTGCCCGAAACGCTTGCCATGCCGGCGCCGATCACGAACATCTGCACCTTGTAGCGGGTGACGCCGATGCCAACCGAGCCGGCCGCCGTCTCGCTGGCGGCGATCGCCCGGAGCGCGCGGCCGATGCGCGAACGGTCGATGTTGAGCCCGATCCACACCGCGACGAGAACGATGAACCAGATGAAATAGAAGAACGTGCGGTCCTGAGTCATCTCCAGACCGAAGACGGCGAATTTCGACAGCCCCGTGACGCCCATCGGGCCGCCGGTGAAGCCGACTTCGTTGGCAAACACGATCAGCATGAGCTGCAAGGCGAGCGTCGCCATCGCCAATGCGAAGCCGCGAAGCTTCAGGATCGGCGCGCCGATGACATAGGCGACGGCCATCGATGTTGCCGCGCCCAACACCATCGCGACGAACGGATCCCAGCCGTAATTCACGCACAGCAGGGCATTGGCGTAACCGCCGATCATGCTGAACGCGGGCTGCCCGATGGCAAGCTGCTCGGCGAAGCCGATCAGCAGCACCATGCCGACCGCGCTGATCGCCAGCGTCCCGGCGGCGATACCGATACCGACGTGATAGCTGTCGGACCAAAGCAACGGATAAAGCGCCACCGCCAGGACGAAGATAACACCCGCGATCGCGGAGCGAGAACCGAGCGCGCGCATCGTTCAGTGGACCAGACTGGCCCGGCCGCGCAGGAAGACGCCGCCGCGGATCAAGAGATAGGCCAGCATCACGCCATAGACGACGAAGTCCTTCCAGCCCGACGACAAATACCCGGCGGCGAGCGATTTCACGACGCCGATGCCGAGGCCGCCCAATACCGCGACGGTCGGCGATCGATAGCTGGCCAACAGCGCGCCGAGGAATCCCTTGATGCTGTAGGAAATCCCGGCGTCCCAACTGGCCAGCACGATGGGCGCGATCACGGCGCCGGCCAAAGCGCCGGTCGCGCCGCTCACCGCGAACACGATCAGGCTCAGCCGCTCCGCGTCAACGCCCATTAGGCGCGCCGCGCGGAGATTGATGGAACAGGCGCGCACCGCCCGGCCGATCGCGGTCATGCGTAGGAAGCCGAACGTGCCGAGCAGCAGCAGCGCCGTCGCGCCCCACACCCACAGGCTCTGCAGCGTCAGGATGGCGCCGAGCAGCGTGAACGCACCGTCGCCGCTGAAGCCGGGCAGGCTCAAGGGTTCGGTCCCGGCGACAATCAAGGTGATGCCGCGGAGCGCCGCCGCGACCCCGAAGGTGATGGTGATCTGGATGAAGTGTCCGCGATGGCGCACCGGCGCGAAGGTCAAGCGCTCCTGCGCCGCCGCCACCGCCGCGCCGATGGCCACGACGATTAGGATGGCCGGGATCAGCGCGACGCCCTGCATCATCAGCCACGCCGACGCCATGCCGCCGATCATGACGAACTCGCCCTGTGCGAAATTGATCAAACCCGACACGTTCGCGACCAGAACGAAGCCAAGCGCCACCAACGCATAAATACATCCGGTGGTCACCCCCGGGAGCAGGAGTTGGAAGAAGACCGCCACGCGCATTGCTCCTTGGGGAAGACCATTCGGACGGCGGCGCGATGCCGCCGGTCAAGCGGCGCTACTGGGCGACGACGGCCACGCCATTCTCGAGCCGCCCGACCGTGATCGAACGGAAATTCTGGCCGGTATGGTCATTGGCCGAATAGCCGACCGGCCCGTTCATAGTCGGCAAGTCCTTGATCGCCTCGAGATGGTCGCGAATGCTTTGCCGCGTGTCGTCCAACGGCGTCACTGCCGCCGCCGTGATGAGGCCGACATCGTAGCCGAAGGTCGCGAAATAGGGCGGTGTGCGACCGAGCGCGTCCGTGAGCTCGATATAATATTTGGCGGTCGTGCTGCCGAGCGCGGTGCCGAAGGCGCTACGCTGGAACGGCGCCAACAGACCGTTCGCCGCCGGCTTGCCGCCGACCGCGTCGTAGAACGCCTGGGTGATTGCCGCCTGGGTGACCATCAGCGGCATCGTCAGCGCCAGCAGCTTGTAGGTCTTGAACACCAGGATCGAGGCGCGGCCGGCGGCGCTGCTGTAGAGCATGTCGGGATTCGCCGCCTTGATGTCGGCGAGCTGGGCGTTGAAATTAGTGTCGTCGATTGCGAACGACTCCGAGGCGACCAGCTTGATGCCGTTCTCCGCGCACTCCGCCACCAGATTCTTGTGGTCGAGCTGTCCGTAACTGTCGGTGCCGTAGATATGGGCGATGCTCTTGTAGCCCTTCCGTTTGGCGTAGAGCACTACCGCCGTCATGGCGTCCTTGTTGGAGGGCGCCACCTTGAAGTCCCACGGATTGGGCGGGAATCCTAGTGTGTCGGCGCCACCGCCGGTGACGATCGGAACCTTGTATTCGGACGCGAAGGATTTGATGGCGAGTCCGGAATTGCTGTTGCCGAACATGTAGATCAGCTTGACGGCGGGATCCGACGCGAGACGGCGGAACACGTTGGCGGCGTCGACCGGATTGGTTTCGTCGTCGAGCACTTCGAGATCGATCTTCTTGCCGGGCAGGCCGTGGACCTTTATCCACGCGCGGAGACCGTCGAGCGTATCCTTCGATGGCGCCGCGAACGGCCCGGTCAGCGACGCGACGACGCCGATCTTGAAATCGGTCTCCGCCGCTCTGGCGGCGGGCACGAACTGCCAGCAGAGACCGCTGAACAGCACGATTGCGGCCCACAGACATAAATGGGCCCGAACGGGACGTCTCTCCATCGCTTCCTCTCCATCTCGCGTGATCGCGAATCTTCTTAAGCCTGTTGATTGAACCACATCACGATAGTGCGCCTCAACACATCGTCCCCCCAGCGGAATTCGCCGACACCACGATAGCCGCAAAAAGCACCACCCCAACGCCCGTCTTGCAACAATTAGGGTCGACAGATCGTCAATCCGGTTCAGGAAAATTACGCGCCGACAAATGCAAAGGAAGATGAGCCTAGAAGCTCATCGCCAGTCTGAGGTCGAATGACCGGAATTGGCACGATTGAGTAATCCCGACGCTCAATCGATAGTTCAGCTTTTCGAACGCTTAACAGACAAAGCGCCAGCGAACCTTGAAATCGACAAGTTTGACACGATGCGGAACTCGGGCATCGGCAGCTTCACCTTCCGCTTTGGACCTGAAGTGGTACCAAGCCAAGCCAAGGAGGGGTGTCGTGGACCGACCTGGAGGCGGGCCTCGTACGCACGATGATCTTGGCCTCGGTGCGCGCCTTGCGAACGCGAGAGTAAGCTCAGCAACCAGCTCAGCGGGCAGCGGAGAGAACACGTAACGGCGGCTGAGGTCAGCCGCGCAGCAGCGTCCAGATCCAACCGACGAAGGTGAGGACGAGCAGCGGGTAGCCGAGAGTGGGTAGGGGCGTCGCCGTCGCCGTTAGGGGCACGCCCCAGGCGATCTCCGCGGCGGTGATCGCGAAAGAGCAGGGCAGCGGCAAACGCCACCACGCGGTTCCACAGCGCGAAGGTGCGGGGAACGCTCGTCATCACGAGGCCCGCCGCCCACAGCGCGAAGCCGCCGCCGTAGGACGGCACGGCGGCGGCGAGGCCGGCGGCATTGCCCGAGACGAGCAGGCTCTCGCCGGCGAGGAAGACGAGGAACCCGGCGGCGACGAGGTCGTTGCCGAGGCCGAAGAACTTGAGGGTAAGCAACGCGGTCGCCACGACGATGCCGACGCCGTCGACGGCCCAGAGGATTTGGCGCAGCTCCGCCGGCCCGACGAAGGAGCCGGCGAGGCCGAGGGCGCCGCCGATCGCGAGGCCGACGGCGGCGGTCAGGTCGAGGCGCGACGGCGCGGTGCTGCTCATGCTGTCTTCGTCCCCAAAGCTCGGCGGGTCTGCGCAGCCGCCCGTCATATAGCGCCATCGCAGGGCCGTTAGTTGAAGCGGAAGGTACGGCAACCGCTGCGACAAAGCCATGTCCTCACGTGGTCCGTCACTGATCGGACTTCCGCTGCTGGCACACTTTCTGGGTATGAGCTTGCCCGAAAGTCGGAGAAGCGGGAATATTCATCTCAGATCGGGTGTCGTCCGGCGGGATTCCCGATGTGGAAAAGCGAACTAACAATTGGGGGCACGCATGTTGCCGAGCGACATCGTCGAGTTTCTGGACGGGCCGCAAGGGATGGCCATCGGGACGCGCAGCGCCAAGCTGCGCCCGGCCATGGGACGTGTCCTTGGTGCTTTTGCCGACGCGGCACAGGATCGGGTCAGCCTCTTTTTGCCCAACGTCCAGTGCGAGCCGCACCTCACCAATCTGGCTGATAACGGGTCGGTTGCGATGACTGCCGGTGAAGCGCGCAGCCACAGAAATTATCAATTCAAGGGCCGGGTGGTCGATGTGCGCGCTAGCACGC
>CAVSQC010000035.1:0-19376 GCA_963729845.1 uncultured Alphaproteobacteria bacterium | reverse complement strand
TTTCGCTGCCTGCGACGCGTTCAGTTGGTTCGTGTTCATTCCCTTGGGGCAAGGGATCGCTATAGTCGCCGCGGCAAACGGGAGACGGGCATGAGAATTTTCGCCAGTGCGGCATCGGTTGGCCGGGTCGAGAAGGCGCTCGCCGGGCATGAGTTGATCCTGGTCGACGGCAAGGGCGGCGTCAGCGCCGGCGGCAAAACCATCGCGGCGAACGAGGTGCGGCCGAGATGGTATGGCGACCTTCGACTCGCTGATGGGCGGTCAACTCGACCTGTTCTTCGACGTGGCGCTCGGCGGCAGCGTCAAATGGCTGCACACCCAGCAGACCGGGCTCGATTCGCCGCGCTATCGCGATGTCGTGGCAAAGGGCATCAAGCTCACCAATTCCCATGCCCAGGCGCCGGCCATCGCCGAATATGTATTGGCGAACGTGCTGGCCGAGACCTGGCCGGTCGCGGCATCGCGCGCCGCGCAGGCGGCGGGCGAATGGAAGCGCATGCCGTTCCGCGAACTCGGCGGCGGCCATTGGCTGATCGTCGGTCTCGGCGAGATCGGCCGCGAAATTGCGCGCCGCGCCAAGGGCTTCGGCGTCAAGATCACCGGCCTCAACCGCGACGGCCGCGCCGACCCCGCCGCCGACGCAACGGGCACGCTCAAGGACCTGCCGCGGCTGTTGCCGACCGCGGACGTGGTGGTGCTGGCGGCGGCGCGCACCGACGCGACGACGGATCTGGTCGATGCCAAATTCGTCGCCGCGATGAAGCCGGGCAGCATCCTGATCAATATCGCGCGCGGCGAGCTGGTGGTGGACTAGGCGCTGATCGCGGGTCTCGACAAAGGCGCGCCGGGCCTCGCCATCCTCGACGCGTTCCGCGAGGAGCCGCTGCCGAGATCGCACCCGTACTGGAAGCATCCGAAGGTGCGGGTGACCGGCCACACCTCGAGCGCGGGCCACGGCACGCTCGCCCGCGCCGACAATTTCTTCCTCGAGAATTTGCGGCGCTATGAAAAGGGCGAGCCGCTGCTCAGCCCGGTCCTTGCCGGTTCGTTCTAGGGAATCGCCTGCAGCAGCAACTGCGTCAGTTCGTTCGGCATGTCGGACTGCGCCATGTGGGTGCAGGGCAGCGTATGCATCGTCCAGCCGGGCTTGCCTTTGAGCTTCTCGTAGAACTGCGTGAAGGTCGTCGGCGCCGGCACGTTGCAATAGATGTAGGTCTTGCGCTTGATGCGGTCGATGCCGCCGGTCAGCTTGACGCCTTGCGTGAAACACGCGGTCGGCTGCGGCGCGGTCTTGCGGTGGAAGAAATCGAGCACCTCGGCGCTGGGCGTGCCGAACGCCTCGGGCGGCAGCGGCGGCGTCAGATAATCCTCGGCCGCGGGAATCGGCGCCCGGTCGGGGCGCGGCGCGTCTTGCGGCACCAGGCCGAACAGCGACTGGCCGTTCTCCGGCACGAAAGCGTCGAGATAGACCAGCGACGCGATCTTGTCCGGGATGGCGTCGGCGACGCCCGTTACCACCATGCCGCCATAGGAATGGCCGACCAGGACGAACTTGTTCAAATCCTCGTAGTCGATGACGCCGAGCACGTCCTGGATGTGGGTGTCGAGATTGACGCTGCGGCTGGCGAGATGCTTGCGCTCGCCGACGCCGGTCAGGGTCGGCCGCAATACCTCATGCCCCGCCTTGCGCAGCCGTTCCTCGATCGGCTTCCAGACGATGCTCCCGGCCCACGCGCCATGCACCAGCACGAATGTCGTCATCATGTCCTCCCTGCAAGGGCGCCATACTGCCGCGCGATTGCGCCCGCCCGCAATAACAGCTTCAATCGCCGGCGACACAACGAGGACGAGGTGCGGCGATGGGCATGCTGATCGAAGGCAAGTGGGACGACAACGCGACCGACACCAAGGGCAAAACCGGCTCGTTCGACCGCACCGCTTCGACATTCCGTCACAAAATCACCGCCGACGGCAGTTCGGGCTTCAAGGCCGAGGCCGGGCGTTATCATATCTTCCTCGCCTTCGGCTGTCCCTGGTGCCACCGCGTGATGATCTTCCTCAAGCTCAAGAAGCTCGACGGCGTGATCTCCTCGTCCTACACGCATCACGCGCCCGGAATCGGCGGCTGGCGGTTCGAGAAGCCCGACCCGTTGTTCGGCGCGCGCTTCGCCTATGACGTTTATCTCAAGGACAATCCGAAATTCACCGGGCGCTGCACCGTGCCGATCCTCTGGGACAAGAAGACGAACAAGATCGTCAACAACAAATCGTCCGAAATCATCCGGATGCTGAACCGCGCATTCGCGGCCTTCACCGACGATCGCGCCGACTATTATCCGGCGGACCTCGTGCCGCAAATCGACGCAATCAACGAGCGCATCTATCACAACATCAACAACGGCGCCTACCGCTGCGGCTTCGCGGTCAAGCAGGAGCCGTACGAAGAGGCCGTGCGCGGCATGTTCGCGACCTTCGACTGGATCGAGGCGACGTTGTCGAAGCAGAAATATCTTTTGGGCGACCGTCAGACCGAGGCGGATTGGCGGCTGTTCCCGACCCTGGTGCGGTTCGATTGCGCCTATTACCCGCTGTTCAAATGCAACATCCGCCACGTCTACGAAATGCCGGCTGTGTGGCGCTACACCAAGGCGCTCTACGCCGTGCCCGGCATCGCCGAGACCGTCGATCCGCAGAAATACAAGGAAAACTACTACGCGATCCGCGCCGTCAACCCGAGCGGCGTGGTGCCGCTCGGCCCTTCGATCGATTTCGGCTAACGGGCGCGGCGCCGTCGAGCAGCGCCAGCATTTTCTCGATCCGCCCCGAGGGCAGCGAGTGAATGCGCTCCGCCAACAGATTGGCCAGCTCGGTCGCGCGCGGGCTAAGGCCCGCGGTGTCGACGGTGACGCGCGGATGCGAGAGGCGCGCGAGCCGCGCCAGCTCGTCGGCCTCGTCCCAAATGATATTGAGATAGGCGCAGATCGCCACCACCAGCGCATGGGTCGGGCGGCCGCGCTTGCCGTGCTCCAGCGCCGACAGATAGGCGGGCGACACGCCCAGCGCCTCGGCCATGGATTTGAGCGGCAGGCCGCGCGCCTCGCGCAATTCGCGCAAGCGTTCGCCGAACGGCGTCATCGCATCCGCCGCAACAGGACATAGAGCGCGCCCGAGCCGCCGTCGCGCGGCGTCGCCGGCGCCGTGGCGAGCACCCGCTCCCGCAGGGCCGGCTCGGCGAGCCAGCGCGGCACCGCGGCGCGGAGTACACCGCCGGTCCCGCCCGCCGCGTGCCCTTTCCCCGTGACGACCAGCAGCGCGCGCTTTCCCGTCGCGTCGGCGCGTGCGACAAAGGCGGCCAATGCGCGATGCGCCTCCGTTTGCGTCATGCCGTGAAGGTCGAGCCGCGCTTCGATCGCCAATTGCCCGCGCTTCAGGCGCAGCGCCTGGCGCCGGTCGATGCCGGCGCAACCACCGTTGCACTTTTTCGTCATTCCCGCGAAAGCGGGAATCCAGATGCCGCCGTGCAGCGGCGCCTGGGCCCCGGCTTTCGCCGGGACGGCGTGATCGCTTTTCTTGTGACCGGCGGCGGCGCTCGCCCTCCCCGCGCCGCGTCGGCGCGCGACGCCGCGCATCGCGTCGTGCCACAGCGCGCTTTCCTCGGGATCAATCGCCCGGTGCTTCATCGACGATCAGACGATGTGGAGGCGGCGCGGGCCATGCGCGCCGAGCTCGATCTTCAGCTCGATGTCGCCGTGCGCGACGGGCCGGTGATGAAATTGACCGTGCGCGGCATGGCGAACTTGCCGTCGGTCAGCGTCTTCAGCGCGCAGGCGGTTCCAGCCTTCCTCGTAGGTCGGCACGATCTGCTCCTCGCGCAGCACGACGATATGAGTGTCGGGCAAGAAATTGTTGCGCGTCGGGCGATGTCGGGACCGGAGATCAGCATCAGCGTTCCGGTCTCGGCGATGGCGGCAAAAGCCCCGGTGAGCGCCGACCAGATCGCCGTGCCTCGGCGATGCCCTCGCGCAGGCCGAGCAGTCGGGCGCTCCTCCCATGGAATCGCCGCGAGCTGCGGATCGGGCGTCAGCACCAGCGCGCGAAGGCAGATTGTGCTGCGCCAAGTAATCGGCGACCGCCGCCGGCACCTGGTCGAGCCCGGAAATGCGCGCCACGGTGGCGGCGACCTCTTCGGCCATGGTCTGAACAGCTCGGTCTGCCCGTCTTGGTCGAGCGCGACGGCGCGGACCGGAATCGTGTTCGGCCGGTGCTCGGCCAACCGCTCGCGCACCGCGGCCGCGGCGGTGTCGTCAGCGCCGTTCCGCCGCAGCGCGCGGCGCAGATTGCCGAGGACCTTGTCGCGGGAATCGCCATGGCGTTGCTTTTCCCGCTCCGCCCACAGCGTCATGAAGGTCTTGCCTTCGGGCGCCGGCATGTCGCGGCCCTTGGTCCAGCCCGCGGCCAGCGGCAGCGTGCGAAACCGGCCGCGCGACCGGCCCGCCCAGCCCAGCGACGGCGGCGCCGATATCGGCGACAAAGCGATAAAGCGGCGGGTTGCGCGCGATAAACGCCCAGGCCTTCAGCCCCGCGCGATAGGCGCCTCGGCCGCAAATGGCGCTCGAATTCGCGCTCGCGCCAATGCCGCATCATCTTGGGCAGCGGAATGCGCATCGGGCAGACGCTCTTCGCAGCGCCCGCAAAAAGTCGACGCGTTGGGCAGGTTGCCCGCTTCCTCGACGCCGATCGAGTTGCGGCGTCAGCACCGCGCCCATCGGCCCGGCATAGACCCAGCCATAGGCATGGCCGCCGATCGCGCCATAGACCGGGCAATGGTTGAAGCACGCGCCGCAGCGGATGCAGCGCAGCATGTCCTGGAACTCGCTGCCGAGAATCGCGCTGCGCCCATTGTCGAGCAGCACGACGTGATATGCCTCCGGTCCGTCCGTATCGCCGGGCCGGCGCGGCCCGGTCGAGACCGTGGTGTAGGTCGAGAATTCCTGCCCTGTCGCGGAACGCGCCAAGAGCCGCAGCAGCGTCGCCGCGTCCTCGAGGGTCGGCACGATCTTCTCGAGCGCGCCAGCACGATATGGACGCTTGGGTCAGATTTTGCGTCAGGTCGCCGTTGCCTTCGTTGGTGACGATGATCGATCGAGCCGGTCTCCGCGACGAGGAAATTGGCGCCGGTGATGCCGACATCGGCGGCGAGGAATTTCTGCGCGCAGACGCCGCGCGCCTCGTCGCACAGCTGCGCGCGGCTCCTCGAGCGGGCGCGCCGGGCGGCAGATGGGTGTGCGCGGCGCGGAAGCTTTCGGCGACCTGCTCCTTCACCAGATGGATCGCGGGGCGCGATGATGTGGCTCGGCGTCTCGTGGCGGATCTGGACGATGTATTCGCCGAGATCGGTTTCGATCGGCGTGATGCCGTTGGCTTCTCGAGTGATCGTTGAGCGCGATCTCCTCGCCGACCATCGACTTGCCCTTGGTCACGGTCTTGGCGGCGGCGGCGCGGCAGATGCCGAGGATGGTGTCGCGCGCCTCGCTCGCGCGGTGCGGCACCAGTGGACCTTGCCGCCCTGCGCGATCGACGTTCCTCTCGAAAATTTCGAGATAGAAATCGAGATGCGCCAGCACGTGATTCTTGATGTCGCGATGCCGTCGTCGCGCAGCGCGTCGAATTCCGGCAGGCGCGCGATCGCCGCCGCGCGCTCGGCGGGGAAACCGCGCGCATCATGCCATGGCGCGCTGCAGGCTGTGCGTCGCCGAGCGCGCGATGCGCGTTGGCCTTGAAGTCGTGGCTGGTCGGCTGCATCAGCGGCCTCCGCGCGGGGCAGCCGATCGGCGGCACCTCGTCGCGTCATGCCGGCCAGCACTTCGGCGACATGGCGCACGCGCATCGGTTTGCCCAGGCGCGACAGCTTGCCCGCCATGTTGAGCAGGCAGCCGATATCGCCGCCAGCAAGCGTGTCGGCGCCGGTCGCGGCGATATCGGCGATCTTGTCGCTCGACCATCTCGTCGGAAATTTCGGGATATTTGACGCAGAACGTGCCGCCGAAGCCGCAGCACACCTCGGCGTCCGGCAATTCCCTCAGCGACAGGCCGGCGACGCGTGGCGCAGCAGTTGGCGCGGCTGCGCCTTGACGCCCGAGCTCGCGCAGGCCCGAGCAGGCATCGTGATAGGTGGCGACGCCGTCATAACGCGCGGCCACCCGCTCGACCTTCAGCACATCGGCCAGGAACGAGACCAGCTCGTAGCTGCGCGCGGCGAATTGCTCGACCTCCGGCAGGAATCGCCGGCTCGTCGGCGAACAGCTCGGGATAATGCGTCTCGCAACATGCCGGCGCAGGACCCTGACGGCGCCACGACGTAGTCGAAGCCGGCGAAGGCCGCATCACTTGGCGCGCGATCGCCTTGGTGTCGGCCTTGTCGCCGGAATTGTAGGCGGGCTGGCCGCAACAGGTCTGAGTCGGCGGCACCTCGACGCGGCAGCCCGCCTCCTCGAGCAGCTTAACCGCGGCAAAACCGACCGAGGGACGGAACAGATCGACCAGGCAGGTGACGAACAGGCCGACGCGAATCGATGGCGCTGCGGCGGTGGAATCGGACATGCCGGGAGAATGGGCAGGCGTCGCCCAGAAAGCAATTCAGTTATCGGTTGTCGGTTCTCGGCGAGCCAACCGTCGTGGCCACTGAAAACCGACAACCGGAAACAGTGAATTTACTGATCCGAGGACGGTCCCATTGGCGGCGGCGGCGGTGCCATGCCCGGGGGCGGCGGTGGCGGCGGCGCATAGCCTCCCGACGGCATCGGCCGGTAGCGCGGCCGGCCATAGCCGGGGATGATGTCGCCGTGGCCATACATGCATTGCGCGTAGACGACGTCGTAGCGCTGCTGAATCGACAATTGCTGCCACTGCGCCGAATTGACGCCGTAGAGCGAGCCGGCGCCGGCGCCTGCCGCCGCGCCGATGGCCGCGCCGCGCCCGCCGCCGACGGCGGCGCCAAGCGCCGCGCCGAGAATGGTGGTGAACAACGCGCCGCCGACCTGCGCATTGTTGGCGGCCTCGACCTGGCCCTGTACCGCGTTGGCGGCTTGGCCACGGCAGAAATAATCGTCCTGCTGGAATGCGTTGTAGGGCTTGTTCGGCGGCGGCATGGCCGGAACGCGCGGTCCCAACGGGACGGTGGCGCAGGCGCTGAGGGTTGCGAGCGCGCACACGCCCGCGACCGCCTTCTTAAATGCTGTCACGTCTGATCTCCGATGCTTGCTTTATTGCTGTGGCGGCGTCGCCGGCACCTGACGCCAGCCGGTATTGCATTGCTGCACATAGGGGTAATAGCCGGGCGGATTGCCGCAATAGTACCAAGTCGCCGGGGTCGGGGGGCGCGTAGCCCGGCGAATAAACCACGGGCGGCGCGTAGTAAGGCGCAGGATAATAGGGGTACGGATAATAGGGATAGGGAAAGCCCCAGAACGGGCCGAAGCCAAAACCGACAAAGACACGCGCCTCGGCGGGCGCGGCGCTGACGATGCTGCCGGCCGCCACCAGGGCGAGCGCGAACAACCCCAAGGCCGATCTGGCAATCAACCGTGTCGTCATTTCTTGCTCCTGAATCTCCTGTCGAATGCCAAGGCGCGCGGGGCCAGTTGCCACCCCGCTTGCCGATCGCGATGCAACTGCCGATAGCCTAGTGGCGAATCAAGGCCGGATCGTGGCGGACGGCCGCGACCCCGTCTCGTCCAAGTCTCGGCCGCGGAATTCGGCTCACTGGGATGGCGGCGTCGGCGCCACCGGCGTCCAGGGCACCGGGCAGGTCTGGACATAGGGGTAATAGGCGCCGCTAGGCCCGCAATAGTACCAATAGCCCGGCGGCGTACCGGCGACCGGCTCCGCGCCCATGCCTGAATCGTCGTAAGTGTCCGCGACATAGTCGGGATAAGGGTAGATCGGGGCCGGATAGAAGTACCAGATACCGCCGACTGCCCACCACCAGCCAAAGCGGCCATTGTGCCATTCATGGTGCCAGCCGCCGCCAGCCCAGGCCGAGCGTTCCGCCGGCGTGAAATGCGCGAAATCGTGGCCGTGGAAGCCGCTATGGAACCCGGGGCCGCCGCGGAAGCCGGGATAACCGACCGGACCGCCATGCCCGCCGCCCCCCGGATGATGATCTTCGTGATGTTCCTGCGCCCGGGCGGACACACCGCCGGCGCCAGCCAGAGCAAATGCCAAGGACAAGGCAATTGCCGCTCGTTTCAACCCTGACATGAAGTCCTCCATGTGACGGGCGTTGCCCCGGTCCCGCTCGAGACGCCGCGGCAGCCCTCCAAATTCGACGATGATTCTTTGCTTTGGGGCCGCGCCGCATCCCCTGAGACGCGCATAAATTTAATGTCACGAAGTGGGCAAGATTGCGGCGGAACGTACAGGCAATAACAGGAAATAGCGGCCCCGCGCCTTCATGCCGCCGGCACCGCGCTCGGCGTCGGCGCCGAAGCCCCAGTAGAGATCGCCGCGCACCGGCCCGCGGATCGCGCCGCCGGTGTCCTGCGCGACGACGAGCCTGCGCAAATTTTCGTTACCGTTGCGCACGTCGAGCCATACCGGGATGCCGAGCGGGAGATAACCGCGGTCCACCGCGAGGCTGCGGCCCGGCGAAAGCACCGCGCCTTCGGCGCCGATCGGCGTCTCGCCCTTAATCTCGCGGAAGAACACATAAGAGGGATTGTCGTCGAGCAGCGCCATCCCTTGCGCCGGATGCGCGCGGATCCAACGCTTGATCGAGTTCAAGCGAGACCTGGTCCTTGGTGAGTTGCCCGCGCTCGGCCAGGAGCTTGCCGATCGAGACATAGGGCCGGCCGTTCTGCCCGTCATAGCCGAGGCTGACCATGGCGCCGTCAGGCAAGCCCACCTTGCCGGAGCCTTGCACTTCCAGAAAAAACGCATCGACCGGATCGGCGACCCAATAAAGCGCAAGCTTGGCGAGTATCGAGCGCGCCGCGCTCGATCTCGGCGCGGCCCGGATAGGGCACGAGATTGCCCGCGACGACGCGGCCGGCGATGCGGTCGCCGCGCCACTCCGGCCGGAACAGGCCGAGCTGCACTATCACCAGATCGGCAGGGCGGCGCAGCAGCGGCGTTTGATAGATACCGGTCTTGCGTCGCGATCCGGCGAGCAGCGGTTCGTAATATCCGGTGAACAGGCCTTCCGCCGCGCCATTGTCAGTCGCGAGCCAAGGACGGAACCAGCGCGTGAAATATTGCCGCGCCGCACGGTCGTCGCCGGGCGGGATCTGGGCGGCGGCAACGCAGGGCGCGCGCCACTCCGCGACCGTACCGCCAATGCCCTCGGGCCCGACTTTCGCGGTTGCGGGTTGCGCCAAACGGCGCGCGCAGGATTTGAGCAGGGCCGGGACCGCGGCGGCGACCCGGTCGTCGTTCCAGCCGGGCAAATCGTCGAACGAGGTGGGCTGGAGCAGCAGTTTCGCTTTGACCGGTTTCGGCGGCGCCGGTGGCGGCGACGGCGCGGCGCAACCGACCAGCAGTGCCACCGCGGCCGGCGCGGCGAACCTGGCGATGCGCCGCCCGATCAAGAATGCGGCGGCGTTTCGGTGGCGACGAGAACCCAATTCGGATCGGGCGAGCGGACCGGGCGCGAGAACGTCCAAAGATCGGTATGCTCGACCGAGTGGTCGGGGTCGCCATCGACGACGGCGCCGCTCGTATCGCGCGTCACGAGAACTTGATCCGAGACAAATTTCACCGTCACCAGGGCGGTGCCGCCTTCGACCCGGTTCCGCTCGACCTCGGCCGATTTAATGGCGACGATCTTAGTCTCCTGCTTTTCCTTCAAGCGGTCGCGCGCTGTGACCGCGTCGGAGAAGCTTCGGAACACGTCCGGGCTCAGCAGCGGCTGCAGCTTGGCGCGGTCGCCGGCGGCAAAGGCCTGCACGATAATCTCGAACGCGCCGCGCGCGCCGGTGAGGAACGCCGCCTGGTCGAAGCCGGCATCGGTGGCCTGATTGCCGGTCGCCGCCGGCGCCGCCGCGAGTTGCGGGCGGCGCGGCAAGGGCGGCAGCGCCGCCGGAGCCGGCGGGGCGGCGGGATCTTGCGGCTGGCGGGAAAACGGCAGGTCGCGGCGACGCTCGTTGCCGGTGCGCCGGCCCAGCACCGAGCGCAGGCGGAACACTAGAATGCCTGCGATCACCGCAAAGACCAGAATTTCGAGGACTTGAAAATTGTCGCCCATGCGCCGCCATTTCAAGGAACGTGTTGACTCTTAAGATGGGCCGTTATCCCCCAAAGGGCAAGCGTGGCGCCGGCCGGTACTTTCGTGTAAGGGAGCGAGCAACCACGAGGAGTGCTTTATGGCCGAGACCGTCTCGCCGCCGCCGAACGGCGCGCCGCAACCGCCGCAGCTGGTCATCAACGCGCAATACGTGAAGGATTTCTCGTTCGAAAATCCGCGCGCGCCGCAAAGTCTGATGCCGCAGCCGACGCCGCCGGAAATCAAGCTCGACATCCGCGTCGATGCCAGAAACCTGGCACCCGACACATTCGAGGTGACGCTCAACGTCACGGCGCGCGCCAGCCGCAAGGAAGAACCGGTATTCCTGGTCGAGTTGACCTATGCCGGCGTGGTCAGCCTGCAGAACGTGCCGCGCGAGCACGCCCAGTTCTTCGTTCTGGTCGAGACGCCGCGCATGCTGTTTCCGTTCGCGCGCGCGATCCTGGCCGACGCAACGCGCGACGGCGGCTTTCCGCCGCTGTTCATCCAGCCGATCGATTTCGCCGAGTTGTTGCGCCGGCAGCAGCCGCAAGGCCCCGCGACCGCGTTGTCGGGCGCACCCGCCGGTAATGCGTAGACGCGACGCTACGCCTCGAGCCAGATCGGGGCTTTGAGCTTCGCCAGGAAGGCGCGGTGGCGTTCGAGTTCCGCCAACGTCGCGGCGAAAATCCGCGGCGGGCGCAGCGGCCGCTCGACCGTAGCACCGATCCCGCCGGCGGCCCGCGACGCGACCAGTTCCAAGCCCGGCTGCCGGCCGCCGATCAGCTCGAGATAGACCGAGGCCAAAAGCTCGCAGTCGAGCCGCGCACCGTGCTTGTCGCGTGCCGAATTGTCGATGGCGAACCGCTTGCACAGCGCATCGAGGCTGGCGGGCGCGCCGGGAAAACGCTTCCGCGCCAGCGCCAGCGTGTCCTCGTACCCTAGTGACAGCGGCGGCTTGCCCAGCAGCGCCAACTCGGCGTTGATGAAGGCGATATCGAAGCCGGCATTGTGAATCACCATCCGGTCGGCGGCGACAAATTCCAGAAACGCGTCGGCGACCGCGTCGAACGTCTCGTGTTGCGCCAAGAACACGTCGCTCAGCCCGTGCACGCGGCGCGCCTCCTCGGGCATGGTGCGCTGCGGATTGACGTAGCGGTGGAAAATGCGTCCGGTCGGCACATGATTGACCAGTTCGAGCGCCGCGATTTCGACGATGCGGTGCCCGTCGGCCGGATCGAGCCCGGTGGTCTCGGTGTCGACGACGATTTCGCGCATGCCGCCGACTGTATCAGGATTTGCGCCGCCGCAACCGCGCGACGATGCGGCGCAGGCGGCGGAAGGTCGCGGCGCGGCCGAGGCCGCTCGGCACGACAAAATCGGCCTCGCGGCGGCGCTGCGAGTCCGGCACCTGCCGCGCCAGGATCGCGGCGAACTGCGCTTCGGTCATTCCGGGGCGGGACAAGACGCGGCGGCGCTGGAGAAAGGCCGGCGCGGTCATAGTGATCACCGCGTCGAGACGCCGCCCGCCGCCGCCTTCGTAGAGCAGCGGAATATCGAGAACCACCAGCGGCGCGTGGGCCGCGCGCTGGCGCCGCAGGAATTGGTTTTGATCGCGCCGCACCAACGGATGCAGAATTGCTTCGAGCCGCGTCAGCGCCGGCGGATCGCCGAACACACGGCGGCCGAGCGCCTTGCGGTCGGCGGCGCCGTTCTTCACTACGCCGGGAAACGCGTCGGCCACCGCCGCGACCGCGGCGCCGCCTTTCGCCATCAACCGATGCACCGTTGCGTCGGCATCATGAACCGGCACGCGCATCCGCCGTAGCATCGCCGCCGCCGTGCTCTTGCCCATCCCGACGCCGCCGGTGAGGCCGACGACGATCATCGCGGCGCCAGCGCCGCCACCATGCGCGCGCGCAGTTCCGGCGTGACTTCGGGCTCGATGCCGAACCAGGCGGCGAAACCGGGCCGGCCTTGATGCATCAGCATGCCGAGTCCGTCGACGACGCGATTGCCGCGCCGCCGCGCGGCTGTCAACAACGGTGTCTCCAACGGCACGTAGACGATGTCGTTGACGACGGCGTCCGGCGGCAACGCGTCGAGCGGCAGGTCGAGCGCCGGCGCGCCCGTCATGCCGAGGCTGGTGGCGTTGACCAGAAGCGTCGCGTCGGCAAGCGCCGCCGCTCGTTGCTCCCAGGGCAATATCGCGAACCGCCCGCCGAATTGTTTCGCGACCGTCGCCGCGCGATCTTGATGGCGATTGACGAGGCGCAGCTCCGGCACGCCCTCGGCCACCAGCGCCGCGACCACGGCGCGGGCGGCGCCGCCGGCGCCCAGGACCGCCGCCGGCCCCAGGCTTGCCTGCCATTGCGGCGCCTCGGCCTTGAGGTTGGCGATGAAACCGAAGGCGTCGCTGTTCGCGCCATGCAGTTTGCCGTCGGGCCGTACCGTGATCGTATTCACCGCGCCGATCGCGCGCGCCTGCGGATCGACCTCGTCGACGAATTCGAGCGCCGCTTCCTTGTGAGGAATGGTGAGGTTGCAGCCGGCAAAGCCGAGGTTGGGCAAGGCATGAAGCGCCGGGCCGAGCCGTTCCGGCGGCACCGCCAGCTTGACGTAGTCGCCGGCAAGGCCATGACGCTCGAGCCAGTAGCGATGCATCACCGGCGAGCGCGAATGCGCCACCGGCCAGCCCATCACCGCGGCCAGACGGTAGGAATCGGCCGTCATTTCGGCAGCTCGCCCTGCCCGCGCAGAAACTCCAGGAGCGCCATCAGCGGCAGGCCGAGGACGGCGAAATAATCGCCCTCGATGCGCTCGAACAATTGGATGCCCGTGCCTTCGAGCCGGTAGGCGCCGACCGCGCCCATATCGTCGCGGCCCAGCGCCTCGACATAGGCGTCGAGAAATGCGTCGCCGAACTGGCGCATGGTTAGACGCGGCCGCTGCAATTCGTGCCAGATGACGTCGGTGCCGCGGGCGACGCATATCGCGGTCGCCAGCTCGTGACTCTGGCCGCGCAGCATCGTCAGTTGCGCGCGGGCATCGGCGCGGCCGCGCGGCTTGTCGAGCCAAGTGCCGTTGCAATTGAGAATCTGGTCGGCGCCGATCACCAGCGTGTTCGGGTGGCGTGCCGCGACCGTCAGCGCCTTGGCCTCGGCCAGCGCCATGGCGCAGACCCCGGCCTCGGCGCCTTTGCGCCGGTTGAAGGCCTTGATCTCGGTCTCGTCGATCCGCGCCGGGTCGCGCGCGACCTTGACGCCCGCCTGTTCCAAGAGCGCAGCCCGTGTGCGGCTCGCCGATGCCAGGACGGTCATGCGTCCTCGCCCCGGCGCCGCGCCAGCAGCTGCATGATGGTCGCCGCGGTCTCCTCGATGGACCGCCGCGTGATGTCGATCACCGGCCATTGCCGGTCGGTGAAAAAGCGCCGCGCTTGCTGCACCTCGGCCTTAACCTGCTCGATATCGGCGTAGTCGGAGTGGCCGTCGCCGGCCTGTAGCATGGTGAGGCGCGAGCGGCGCAACTGCACCAGCCGCTCGGGATCGTTGGTCAGACCGACGATCAGGGGCTTTGTGGCGTCGAGCAGTTCCCGCGGCAAGGGCGTGCCGGGAACGAACGGCACGTTGGCGGCTTTGATGCCGCGATTGCCGAGATAGAGACAGGTTGGGGTCTTGGAGGTGCGCGACACGCCGACCAGAATCACGTCGGCTTCGTCGATACCCCAGGCCGATTGCCCGTCGTCATGCGCAAGCGCATAGGTCATGGCGTCGACGCGCTGAAAATATTCGGCGTCGAGCATATGTTGCTGCCCCGGCACACCACGCGAGGCGGCGCCGAGGAAATTGCTGATGGCGTTCATCACCGGATCGAGCACCGGAATGGCGGCGACCTGACGCTGCCGGCAGCCGTCAACCAGGCCGCGGCGCAATTCGTCGTCGACCATAGTGTAGAGCACCAGCCCGGGATGCGCGTCGATGCCGGCGAGCACCCGCTCGAGCTGCGCGCCGGTGCGCACCATCATCCAGCTATGCTCGATCGGCTCGGTCTCGTCGAACTGCACGAGGCAGGCCTTCGCCACGGAATGAACCGTATCGCCGGTCGAATCCGACACGAGATGAAGATGAAAACGGTTCACGCCTCAACCTTCGGCAAGCCTGTGCAAAACTCGTGAATCAATTGTCCTAATGTCGCGTCAATCCGCGCCGTTGCGAATTCCGGCGATTCACTCCGGTAAAATCGCACCGGTAATAATGCCGACGTCATGTTATCAATCCCGGTACTATTCTGTGAACAGATCGATTGAAAAGAATTGATCCCCGTTATTCGAACGACCCAAATTCCTGCAACTCTTAGGCCAACGCGCGGCCAGAACGCCGTGCCGACCGATCTCATCCACAAACCATCAACATGTTGCCTGCCGCCAAACAACGATAGGCATATTTTTGGTAGCGACTCTATCCCCTCGATTTACCGCCCTACCACCACAACCACCTATATCTTAAAAGTATAGATTAGAAGTACGATTTACGATGGCGCGGCATCTCTTACCATCCGACCCCTCGGCCAAGCCGCTGTTGCGCGTCTTGCGTGGCGAGACATTACCGATTCCGCCGATCTGGTTGATGCGTCAGGCGGGCCGCTATTTGCCGGAATATCGGGCGCTGCGGGAGTTGGTCGGCGGTTTTCTCGATTTATGTCTGACACCGGAGCTGGCCGCGGAAGTGACGCTGCAACCGGTACGGCGATTTGCGCTCGACGCGGCGATCCTGTTTTCCGACATTCTCATCGTACCTTACGCGCTGGGTCAGCCTTTGGAATATCGTGACGGCGAAGGTCCGGTATTGGAAGCGGTGCGCTCGCCGGCGGCGATTGCCGCGCTGAGCGACGCCGATTTTCGCGACCGGATTGCGCCAGTATGGCGTACCGTGGAGCGGGTTAAAGAGAAGTTACATCAAAACATCGCGCTAATTGGGTTTGCGGGCGCGCCGTGGACGGTCGCCACCTATATGATTGAAGGCGGTTCGAGCCGCGATTTTGCCGCGGTTAAAAGTTTAGCCTTTTCCGACCCTGTCAGTTTTGGCGTGTTGATCGATCGGTTGATCGCAGGCACCGTCGTTTATCTCGACGGACAAATCCGGGCCGGCGCCGAAGTCGTTCAGCTCTTCGACAGTTGGGCCGGTGTCTTGCCGGAAGCCGCCTTCCGCCAATGGGTGATCGCGCCGACCAAAAAAATCGTGTCGGCATTGCGCGAGTCGCATCCCCAGGTCCCGATCATCGGATTTCCGCGCGGCGCCGGGCTGATGTATCGCGCCTATCTCTCCGAGACCGGCGTCGACGCGCTGAGCATCGATCAGACCGTGCCGCTCGACATCGCGCGGCGAACCTTGCAGCCGCTGGGCGCCGTACAAGGCAATCTCGATCCGCTGTTGTTAGTTGGCGGGGGCGAGCCGATGACCGCCGCGGCGCGGGAGATCGTCGCGACCCTCGGCACCGGCCCGTTCGTTTTCAATCTTGGGCACGGCGTGCTGCCGGCCACGCCGCCGGATCATGTTCAAGCGTTGATTGACCTGGTACATCGCGGCGCGGCGGCATGACCAAGCGTGCAGTGGTGCTGTTCAATCTCGGCGGGCCGGATCGTAGCGACGCCGTCGAGCCGTTTCTGTTCAACCTGTTTAACGATCCGGCGGTGATCCGTCTGCCAGGCGTGGTGCGCAGGCCGCTCGCCAAGCAGATCGCGCGCGTCCGCGCCAAGACCGCGCGCGGCATTTACGACAAACTTGGCGGCGGCTCGCCGCTTCTGGCCAATACCGAGGCGCAGGCACGGGCGCTCGAGGCGCGGCTGGGCGCGGACTATCGCGTGTTTATCGCGATGCGGTATTGGCATCCCTTTGCCGGCGAGACCGCGCGCGCGGTGAAGGAATGGGGCGCAGACGAGATCGTGCTGTTACCGCTCTATCCGCAATTCTCCACCACCACCACGGCATCGTCCCTGGCGGATTGGCGGCGCGCGGCGCAAGACCGCGGGCTTGCCGCGCCGAGCCGGGCGATTTGCTGTTATCCCGACGAGCCCGGTTTCATTGCCGCGGTCGCCGCTGAAACCCGGAAAATCCTGCGCCTATGGCGCGGCAACGAGCCGAAGCGGATTCTCTTTTCTGCCCACGGTCTGCCGCAGCGCATCGCCAGGGCCGATCCCTATCCCTGGCAAGTGGCGCGGACCGTGGCGGCGCTCCGCGTGGCGCTGGCTTCCGACATGGCCGGGATCGATTTGGTGCTGTGTTATCAAAGCCGGGTCGGGCCGCTGAAATGGATCGGACCGTCGATCGGCGACGAAATCCGCCGTGCTGGCGCCGATAGAACCGGCGTGTTGGTCGTGCCGGTGGCGTTCGTGTCGGAACACTCCGAAACATTGGTGGAGCTCGATGTCGAGTTCAAGCACCTTGCTGGACAGGTGGGCGTGCCGATTTATCTCCGGGCGCCGACGGTAAGCATTCATGAGGCCTTCCTCGCCGGGTTAGCGCGGCTGGTTGCGCGGGGCTTTGCGCGGGACGATCTGATCATGAGCGCTGCCGACGGCCGTATCTGCCCGCACGATTGTGCGAGTTGTCCCATCGCGGCGGCGGCGTGAATCGAGTCGCCCAGCCGACGGTTTTGTGATTTCTTGTCCCGGGGTTTTGCTCGAGGGAGGCGACGATGAGCGGGATAGGGAGAACGAGACTTTTCCTCGTTGTGGGGTTGATGGCACTGGTGTCGTTGTTGGGGACGCGAGAGGCCCTCGCCGACGAATGCGACAGCGTCGCAAAACCTGATTTCACGGTCGGGGCGCCACCGGCCGACGCAGGCGCCGCCGCCTTCTCGGGCGTTTGGTCGGGAATTTGGACGCTTGAGGTGGGCATCAAAAAGAGCGAGCGGCATCCTGTGTCCTATTGTGGCCAGCTTCACGTCTCTGTCACCGATCCGCAAAGCGCTAAGGTGGCGTATTGCGTCAGCAATCAGCCCGAGATCGGGATGGTGGCGGGGTGTTCGACGGTAACCGCGGCGATCGCCGGAAATCGGCTCACTTTTGTCTCGGCAAGCAACATCTCCTACACCTTCACCGTGTCCGGCAATGGTCTCATGGCGCAATATAACCGGCCCGGCGGCACGCGCGGCGCCGATGCCGAATTCCACAAGGTGCAATGAATTTGTCAATTCTGTTCCGGCGCAAACAGGTTTGACGGCACCGTGGCAGAACTGTCGCGCGCGAATCGTTAGAGCGAGGCGATGAGCTGGCTCGCTCCGGCCTATCCGTGGATCAAGGTTGCGCACATCGTGAGCGTCATCGCTTGGATGGCGGGGCTGCTCTATCTGCCGCGGCTGTTCGTCTATCACGCCGACGCGGCGCCAGGTTCGGACAAATCCGAGATTTTCAAGCTCATGGAGCGGCGCTTGCTGCGCGGCATCATGAACCCGGCGATGATCGCAACCTACGTTTTCGGCATCGCCCTGGCGGCGACGCCGGGCTTGGTCGATTGGTCGATGGGCTGGATGTGGGTCAAACTGGTGGGGGTTGCCGGACTGACCCTCTATCACCATCTCTTGAGTCGCTGGCGTAAGGAATTCGCCGACGACCGCAACCGGCGCCGCGCGCGGTTCTACCGGTTCATCAACGAAGTCCCGACCCTGATCCTCATCCTGATCGTCGTCATGGTGGTCGTGAAACCGTTCTGACGTTTTTACGCGGCACAAGATGTGATGCGCCGACGTTTGACTTGAGCGGGCGATTCCGATACAGGTGATGGCGGCGCGGTCCCGCGCCCAACCACTAAAAGTCCCCCCGGATTCCGCGCGACGCGCGCGTTCTGTCGATCCGGCCCTTTTCCTTCCCCCGGAATAGTCCCATGAATCTACAAGAGTTGAAGCGCAAATCCCCTGGCGAATTGCTGCATTTCGCCGAAGAGCTGCAAGTCGAGAACGCATCGTCGCTGCGCCGGCAGGACATGATGTTCGCGATCCTGAAGCAGCTCGCCGACAACGACACCACCATCACCGGCGACGGCGTGCTCGAAGTGCTGCAAGACGGCTTCGGCTTCCTGCGCTCGCCCGAGGCGAACTATCTGCCCGGCCCCGACGATATCTATGTCAGCCCCAGCCAGGTGCGCCGCTTCGGCCTGCGCACCGGCGACACGGTCGAAGGCCAGATCCGCTCGCCCAAGGACGGCGAGCGCTATTTCGCGCTGCTCAAGGTCAACACGATCAATTTCGACGATCCCGAGAAACTGCGCCACCGCATCAATTTCGACAATCTGACGCCGCTTTATCCCGACGAGAAGCTGATCCTCGAGCTCGACGATCCGACCTCGAAAAAGGACCTCACCACCCGCGTCATCGACCTGATCGCGCCGCTCGGCAAGGGCCAGCGCGCGCTGATCGTGGCGCCGCCGCGCACCGGCAAGACGGTGATGCTGCAGAACATCGCCCACGCCATCGCCGCCAACCATCCGGAAGTCTTCCTGATCGTGCTGCTGATCGACGAGCGGCCCGAGGAAGTCACCGACATGGCGCGCTCGGTCAAGGGCGAGGTGGTCAGCTCGACCTTCGACGAACCGGCGGTGCGTCACGTCCAGGTCGCCGAAATGGTGATCGAAAAGGCCAAGCGCCTGGTCGAGCACAAGCGCGACGTCGTGATCCTGCTGGATTCGATCACCCGCCTGGCCCGCGCCTACAACACCGTGGTGCCGTCATCGGGCAAGGTGCTGACCGGCGGCGTCGACGCCAACGCGCTGCAGCGCCCCAAGCGCTTCTTCGGCGCCGCGCGCAATATCGAGGAAGGCGGCTCGCTGACCATCATCGCGACCGCGCTGATCGATACCGGCAGCCGCATGGACGAAGTGATCTTCGAAGAGTTCAAGGGCACCGGCAACTCGGAAATCGTGCTCGACCGCAAGATCTCCGACAAGCGCATCTTCCCCTCGATCGACATCACCAAGTCCGGCACCCGCAAGGAAGAGCTGCTGGTCGACAAGGGCACGCTCTCCAAGATGTGGGTGCTGCGCCGCGTGCTGTCGCCGATGGGCCCGATGGACGGGCTGGAATTCCTGATCGACAAGCTCAAACAGTCGAAGAACAACCCCGACTT
>CAVSQC010000034.1:0-10618 GCA_963729845.1 uncultured Alphaproteobacteria bacterium | reverse complement strand
TTCAGCCAATATCGGCGAAAGCTTTGTGTGAAATGGAGGATATCGGGGCGTCGGACCAGATCATCCGCCGGGAACGTTGATTCGACGCGGTTCAATTCGCACTTCGGCGCCTACATCGATGCGCTCCTGACGGCGAAGGTGTAGTTGCCTCGTCTTAACGCGGCATTTCGTGCCAGATCCGATCGCCGAACCCCGAAACCATCCGATGCCGGTGATCGCCGCATGCCGACCGCTTCTCATCATGTTTCAATGGTTCGCCGGGAACGACGATTAGATCGGATCCCAGGAAAACACGTCGCCGGAGCGTTCGAGCGGATAAAAATCCGCCCGGAACGCGGGCACCATCTGGTCGGCGATGCGCTGCGCGGTCCAACCGTCGGCGCGGTGCAGCGAGCGGATCGGGCGCGGCTGGCTGAACAGGAACAGCTCGTTCTTGCGCACGCCGAAGATCTGGCCCGTCACGTCTTTCGCCGCGTCCGATAGGAGGAACGCCACCATCGGCGCGATCTTGTCGGCGCTCATCGTCTTGACGCGCTCGATCCGCGCCTTTTCCGCCGGGGTGGTCGCCGGGATCGATTCCGTCATGCGGCTCCACGCGAACGGCGAAACGCAGTTGGAGCGGACATTGAACCGCTGCATATCGAGCGCGATCGACTTGGAGAGGCCGACGATGCCCAGCTTGGCGGCGCTGTAATTGGCTTGGCCGAAATTGCCGATCAGGCCCGATGTCGAGGTGAAGTGCACATAGGCGCCGGAACCCTGTTCGCGAAAATAGGGCGCCGCCGCCTTGGCGACATAGAACGAGCCCATGAGATGGGTCGCGATCACGGCATCCCAATCGGCAACGCTCATTTTGTGGAAGATGCCGTCGCGCAGGATGCCGGCGTTGTTGACGACGCCGTCGATGCGCCCGAACGCCTTTAAGAGCATCGTCGATGATCGAGTTCGCGCCTTTGGGCTCGGCGACGCTCGCGGCGTTGGCGATGGCGCGGCCGCCCATAGCGTTGATCGTTCGTACCACTTCGGCCGACGGCGCTTCACTGTGCCCTTCGCCTTGCGTCGAGACGCCGTAATCGTTGACCACGACCGCGGCGCCCTCCTTGGCGCAGAGCAGCGCCACCTCGCGGCCGATCGCGCCGCCCGAACCCGTGACCACGATCACCTTGTTGTCGAGAATACCCATGCGCTCCTCCTTGGTTTCGCGGCAACACGGCGGCCGCGCTCATCCCTCCGGCACGCCGGCCTCGCGCATCCCGTCATAAATGCGTTCGCGCTGTGCCATATAGGTTTGGTTGTCGCCCGGCGCGCCCGAACGATAGCGCCGGACGGTGAAAGTGGGATCGAGGGCAAGCCCGGCTGTTGCCGCCGCCCGCGCCTCGTCGCGGCGGCCGAGCTGCGCCAGGGCGGCCGAGAGATAGAAATGCGCGCTGGGCCAATTGCGATTGGTCTCGATCGAGCGGCGCAATCGCGCGACGGCTTCCTCGTCCCTGCCCAGCAAGACTTTGGCGAGGCCGGCGATCCCCATCCAGGAATACACATTCGTGTCGCGCGGCGAGAGGCGAAGCGCTTCGTTGACATGAGCCTCGGTTTCCTCGCCGCAGCCGATGATGAGCTTGGCGAGACCGATCTGCGCGTGCGCGATCGCTAAGTTTGGATCCAGCGCCAACGCCCGCTCGCACTCGGCAATGCCCTCGGCCGTGCGGTTGGTAAAATTTTTGACTCGGCCCATCAATACATGCGCCTTGGCATTGTTCGGCTCCAGGGACAACGCCTTGGTCAATGCCGCTTCGGCCGACGCGAAGTGAGCCGCCGGGTCGTCGGTCAAAAAATTCGTGGTCATCCCGGCGTCGACCTCTGCCGTGCCGACCAGCGCCGCGATATTGCCGAGATCAAGTGCCAGAGCGCGCTCAAAGAAGCCGCGTGCTTGCCCGAAAGACGCGGGTGTGCTCCCCTTGTTCGCGCAAGCCACACCCTGGAAATAAAGGTCCATCGAATCGGGGTGCGGCGCGCGTTCTGCGCGCCGCGCCTCGGCGGCGATCAACTGTGTGCCTAACTGATTGGCGAGATGAGCCACGATCTCGTCCTGCATGTCGAACAGATCGGCCAAGGGCTTGTCGAAGCGCTCGGCCCAAAGATGCGCGCCGGTTTCCGCTTCGATGAGCTGTACGTTCACGCGCATGCGGCCACCGCCCCGCTGCACGGAGCCTTCGAGCACGTAGCGCACGCTCAGCTCGCGTCCGATCTGCTTCACATCGACCGGCTTGCCCTTGTAGGTGAACGCGGTATTGCGCGCGATCACGAAAGAGCCGCCGATCCGCGACAGGTCGGTCGTAAGACTCTCGGTGACACCATCGACGAAATATTCCTGCTCTGGGTCGCCGCCGATATTGGCGAAGGGCAGCACGACGATGCTTAGGCGGGGCGGCGAATCATTCCCGCTCCGCGTTGCGGAGAGGGAGGGTGAGGTGGTCGGCGCTCCGGAATCGCCCACCTCGCCTAACCTCTCCTCCCTGAACGGAGGAGAAGGATTTATGAAGTAGACGCGGACAGGCCGCGCGATGTTCTTCAGCGACCGCTCGCCCATGTCGGCGAACGCGGCCGCGACCTTGCCACGAACCTGGTCGTAGGCCGAGGCGGAAACACAGATGCCGCCAGGCTCGGCGATCGCTTCGAGGCGCGCCGCGACGTTCACCCCGTCGCCGAGAATGTCGTCGCCCTGCACCAGAACGTCGCCGAGATTGATCCCGACCCGAAACAGCATGCGCCGGTCTTCCGGCACGTCCGCATTGCGCGCGACCATAACGGTCTGTACCGCCACCGCGCATTCGACCGCATCGACCACCGAGGGAAACTCGATCAATAGGCCATCGCCCGTGGTTTTCACGATGCGGCCGCCATGCTTTGCCACCAGCGCGTCGGTGACGGCGCGGTGCTCGCGCAGGGTGCGGGCCGTGCCCGCCTCGTCGATACCCATGAGTCGGGAATAGCCGACGACGTCGGCGGCCAATATTGCCGCGAGCCGGCGTTCGACCCGATCTGGCTGCCCAACCATGGCGCGCCACCTCCTGTACGCTCGCAGCTTACACAATAACCGGCCCGCACGGCCTTGCGCATTTCTGAAATCGGTGGAAACCGGACCGAGAGGCTTTGGGATTTTCATTTCCCGCCTGAATCAATAGGGTCTTGCGATCGCGCGCCCATCCCTTTCGCCCGCGAGAGACGTTGAGAAAGAACCGGTACTCATGCCACCCGACACACCGCCGCTCGCCGCTCCCGCCATCGCCATGCCCTGGCCGTTGCGCGACAAGGTCGCTTTCGCCGGCATCGGCACGACGCGATACGGCAACTTCCCACAGACCGACAGCTACGGGCTAGGCTGCGAGGCGCTGAATGCGGCACTGGACGATGCCGGGCTGAAGCCCTCGGACATCGACGGCCTGATCGTCAACCGCATCCCGGGCTACGAGCGTTTCGCGGAGATGATGGGGATCGATCCCCAATACTGCCTCCTCACCGAGACGCCGGGACGCTTCTCCGGGGTCTCCATGGCGTTGGCGGCGCAGGCCATCGTCACCGGCGCGGCCAAGATCGTGGCGCTGGTCTACGGCAATAACGGCCGCAGCGTGCGCATGCGGTACGGCGGCGACGACAGCCAGTGGAGCCCGTGGGGCATGACCAGCCCCGGCGCGATCCACGCCATGATGTGGCGCCGCCACATGCACGAATTCGGCACCAGTCATGCCGATCTCGGCCACATCTCGGTCGCGTTTCGCCACCATGCCTGCCTGAACCCCGATGCGGTGATGCACGGCCGGCCGATCACGCTGGCGGACCACGCCGCGGCGCGCCCGATCTGCGAGCCGCTGAAGCTCTTGGACTACTGCCTGATCAATGACGGCGCCGTCGCCTGGACCATGACCAGCGCCGAGCGCGCGAAGGATATGCGGCGTCCGCCGGTGCTGCTCTCGGGTTACGCGCGGCAGGACGCATTCCACTATGGCAGCGCGCCGCCGGACGACTTCTGGCATCCGACGCTCTCCGCCATCCGCAGCGTCTACAACCGGGCCGGCATCGGGCGGGAAGAGATCGGCGGCCTCGGCATCTACGACAATTTCTCGCCCACTGTGATATTCAGCCTGGAAGGCCTCGGTTTTTGCCGGCAAGGCGAAGGCGGCGACTTTGTGCGCGGCGGCACGCTGCAGCTCGGCGTCGGGCGCTGGCCCACCAACACTTCCGGCGGACACCTGTCGGATTCCTACATGCAGGGCTGGGGCGTCATCGCCGAATGCGTGCGGCAACTGCGCGACGATTGCGGCGCGCGGCAAATCCCGAACGTGCAGGCCATGCAATATATCTGCGCCACCAACATCGCCCAGACCGCGATCCTACGGAGAGCTGCATGAGCCTCGCTACTCGACCCGCGCCGGTGCGGGACAATTGGAACCGGCCGTTCTGGGAGGCGTGCCGCGAACGGCGCCTGATCCTGCAGCGCTGCAACGCCACCGGCAAATGCTTCTTCCCGCCGGCGCCGGTTTCGCCCTTCACTGGCCGGCCGGACTGGGAATGGATCGCCGCCTCGGGCCGCGGCGAACTGTGGTCGCTCGTGGTGTTCCACCAGAAATATTTCGACGGCATGACGGACGAGCTTCCCTATCCCGTCGCCATGGTGAAGCTGGAGGAAGGCCCGTATCTCCTCACCAACCTCGACGGCATCGGCGCGGCCGACGCCAAGATCGGCATGCGCCTCTCGGTGCGCTTCCCCGGCGGACCAAAGGACTTTCTGTTGCCCCAATTCGGTCCGGAGGCCGGAGCGCCATGACAGACCCCATCGTCGTTACCCGCCACGAAAGCTGGGCCGAGTTGCGCATCGACCGCGAGGACAAGCGCAATGCGGTGAACCGTGCCTGCCGTGACGGGCTGATGCGCGCCTTCGACGAATTGCGCGGCCACGCCAAGGCCATCATCTTCACCGGCACCGGCGGCAGTTTCTGCGCCGGCATCGACTTGAAGGAGCGGGAGCAGGACCAGCAACAAGGCATCCATGGTGCGAGCGAGGAATGGATCGCGGTGAACCTGGCGATCCGCGCGCATCCCGCCATCTTCATCGCCGCGGTGAACGGGCTGGCGCTCGGCGGCGGCGCGACGCTGATCAATGTCTGCGACCTCGCCGTCGCCAGCACCCGCGCCAGCATCGGCTGCCCCGAAATGGGGTTTGCGACCTATCCCGGCATGGCCGGTCCGGCGATCCAGCTTTCCGGCATCACGCGCAAGCAGATGGCGTGGCTGGTGCTCACCACCAACCGCATCGACGGCGCCACCGCCGAGCGCTGGGGCATGGTGAATCAGTGCGTGGAGCCCGACGCGTTGCTGCCGACCGCGCGGGCCCTGGCGGAAAAGATCGCGCAGTTCGATGCGGCGGCGCTTGCCGAGAGCAAGAAGGCGCTCGACCAAATCCCCGCATTCATTACCGACTGGCGGGAGGCGATGGATCACGGCCAGACGGTGAACCGCGCCATCCGTTCCAAGACCGCAGCCCAGGCCGAAGGCGGCGCGCGCTTCGCCGCCGGAGTCAAGAATCCGGGGCAGGGCGTCTGACCGTGCCGGCGCCGCTCGCGGGCCGACGCGTGCTCGATCTCGGCGCGCTGTGCGCGCAGCGGCCGCACGCTCTCGCCGCCTCGATGGCCGCCAAACTCTGCGTCGCCTATGGCGCGGCGGTGGTGCGGCCGCTGCCCGCGGGTGGTGAAGCTCTTGCCATGCTGCCGCCGCTTCTGCCCGCCGTTGGCTCGGCGCTCGATCGTTTCTTGAATGCAGGCAAGAACGCTGGTCCGGCGACGGGCCGCTTCGACGCCGCCATCGGCGACACCGCGGCGCTCGAGCGGCATGCCGCCGGTGTGCCGATCAAGGCGCGCATCTCCGTCTTCGGTCCCGGCGAAGACCCGCCGATGACGGAACTCGGTCTCCTCGCCCTCTCCGGTTTGCTCGGCATCGTCGGCGAGCCGCCGCCGGGATCGCCGGCGCGGCTGGCCGGACACCAGGCCGCCTATGCAGCGGGTCTGGCGGCATGCACCGGTCTGCTCGCCGCGCTGCGCGCCGGCGGCGACGAGATCGTCGATGTCTCGCTGTTCGATGTCTGCGTCTGGCTGAACTGGAAGACCGTCGCGGACATGTTGACGATCGGCAGCGTGCCGGTGCGCGGCACCACCGCGACCTGGTTCGCGGTGCCGGCGAAGGACGGGCATGTCGCGCTCGTCTACCAGGACAAGGACTGGCCGCCCTTATGCGACCTGATCGGCGATCCGCGCCTCTCGGATGGGCGTTTCGCCACCGGCCCGGCGCGCGGCGCCAACCGCGCGGCGTTGTCGGCGATCATCGGCCCGTGGTTCGCGGCGCGGACCCGCGCCGAGATCACGGCGGCGGCGCAGGCGCGGCGGATACCGATCGGCCCGGTGAAATGGCCCGCCGAATTGCTGACGGACGCGCAATATCGGTCCCGCGATTTTCTCGCGCGCGATGGCATGCCGGCGCTGCCGTTGGTTTGGGATGGGCGGCGCCTTGCATCGGAGACGGCCGGTGCCGCCTGACCGTCCGCTGCCGCTGGCCGGAATCCGCGTCGTCGATCTCG
Source organism: uncultured Alphaproteobacteria bacterium (assembly GCA_963729845.1). Classification (GTDB taxonomy): domain Bacteria; phylum Pseudomonadota; class Alphaproteobacteria; order ATCC43930; family CGMCC-115725; genus JAATGI01. The sequence continues at coordinate 3,996 of CAVSQC010000034.1, read as the reverse complement.
GCTGGATCACCGCTGGCGCCGGCTCCTCCGCCCTCCTGCTCGATCTTGGCGCGGCGGTGGTGAAGGTCGAGGGGCCGGGCGCTCTCGAACTCTTTCCGCAGCTGGGACGGCGCCGATCCCGCGACCGACTGGTGGAACCGCTCGCACCAGTTCGCCTTCACCAACCGCGGCAAGCAGTCCCTCTGCCTCGATCTGAAGGATCCGCGCGGGCGCGCGGTGCTGCTGCGGCTCCTCGACAGTGCCGACGTGCTCGTGGAGAATTTCCGCCGCGGCGTGATGACTTCCCTCGGTCTTGCGCCGGCCACGCTGCGTCAGCGCTTCCCGCGTCTGGTGATCGCCAGCATCTCGAGCCAAGGCGAGACCGGCCCCGACCGCGACATGGTCTCCTATGGCTCGACGCTGGAGGCGACGGCCGGGCTGGCGGCCCTGACCGGCGCGGGCGATGCCCCCGTCGTCACCGGCCGCGCCGTGAACTATCCGGATCAAGTCGTCTGCCTGTTCGCCGCCGGTGCCATCGTCGCGGCGCTGTTGGAGCGGGACCGCACCGGCGCGGGCGCGCATCTCGACCTGTCGCAGCGGGAACTGACCAGCTTTCTCATCGGCGAGGAGCTGATCGCGGCCGCGGCCGGCGTGCCATCGCCGCGGCGCGGTAACGCCGATCCCGCCGAGCCGGCGGAGCGTCTGATCGCGGATGGCGCGGGCTGGCGCGTGGAATGGCCTGGCGGCAGCGCACCGATGCGGGACGGCACAGCCTTGGTCGCCGCCGAGGAATTCGCCCGCGGCACAGCGGTGCTGCATAGCCCGGACGGCGGCCCGGCGAAGGGCATTCCGTTCCGCTTCGCGACGCGCCGGCTTTCGGTGGCGGACGCCTGCCATGCTCTCGGTGCCGACAATTATGCGGTGCTGGCAAAGGCCGGTGTCGCGAGCGGCGAAATCGAGGCGCTTCAGGAGGCAGGGGTGATCGCGCACCGCGCCTCGCCAACGTGCGAAGTAGCCAGCCGAGCGTCGATCCGTCGCACGCGAGGGCCCGCGTGGGATGTCTGCCGCTCGCCGTCGGCGCGGCGATTGGGGCCGTCGTCATGCCGGTACTTGTGTATGTCATCGTGGATCTGTTGCTCGATCTGTTCGACACCTGCAATGGGTCGGGCGAGGCTGTCAGGAGCGTCGGCTTATCTGATCTGTGTCACGTGGCTCATGAAGTTGCATAAAGGCCGCGGTGGCCTTGGCCGCCCGGTGCTCGGCCTCCGACGGTTTCGGCGCAGCGGCAATACCGAGCAGTAAACTCACCATCAGAACTCTCCCAGAGGAGTCCCAAATATTGCGCCGCCATCTCCGCCGGCCTTCCGGCGCCGACGAGCCCGGCCGATTGCGCGTTCTCGAATAGCCCGACGAGCGCGCCGCGCGCCGCCTCGCGGCCTGCCGAATCGAGCGCCTGGGCGATTTCCGGGGAGCGCGTCGCTTCCGCGATCGCCAACCGAAACGTTGCGATGACCGACGGATGACAGCTCTCGCGCACGAGGTTCGTCGCAAACGCGGTAAGGGTCGATGCCAGAGTCTCGCGGCTGCGCGGCGCGGGCAGGTCCGAAGGCATCCGCATCCGATCGCCGCGGCTTTCGATGCAGGCGACGAGCATCGCATGCTTGCTGCCGAAATTCGCATAGAGATCGCGTTTCGAAACCTTGGCTCGCGTCGCGATGTCTTTTTAGAGCGTGCTGGTGCCCGCGTAGCCGCCTTCGGTAAAAGCCCTGAACGCCGAATTTTAGCGAGGATGCGTCTTGGCGCCTAGCGCGGCGTCGTCCTCCGCCAATCCCAACGAAACGCATGGGCTGCGCGTGGGATTTTTTCATCCTTCGTTTCAGAAATCCCGTTGCTGTGGTACCAACTCGTACCATACAATACCGGTACTGATTGGTACCAGTCAACTGCCGAGCGGAGGCCGCCATGGGCAATCAAACGGTTCAACCGACGAGTTCGAATATTCCGCAAATCGCGGCCCGCCCAAGAAGCGCATCGCAGACCGGCAACTCCCGGACCCCTAAGGCGGCGTGGCTGATCGTGTCGCTGCTCTTTATTTTCACCTGCTCTCCGTTCTGCCGATGTGCGGTGATCGGTTTCGCCGGCGTCCGATCATGGAAGAGTTGCGGCTGAGCCCGCGCCAGTTCGGGTTGCTCGGCTCGAGCTTTTTCCTGCTGTTCTCCGTGTCGGCGGTCATCACGGGCTTTATCGTCAATCGCGTTCAGACGCGATGGGCGTTGCTGACAATGGGGCTGGTCTGGGCGCTTACTCAGCTACCGATGATCGGGGCGGCCGCCTTCGCCACCATGATCGCTTGCCGGATCGCGCTTGGCGCCGGCGAGGGGCCGGCGTTATCCCGTGGCGCTCCATTCGACCTACAAATGGTTTCCTAACGAGGCCCGTACACTGCCGACTGCGATCATCGCGCAAGGTGCCGGCATCGAAATCATGGTTGCGCTGCCGCTGCTCAATTGGATCATCGTCAGATATTCCTGGCACTGGGCGTTCGGCGCGCTCGGCATCGCCGGCCTTCTCTGGACAACGGCGTGGCTGCTGCTCGGCCGTGAGGGCGTGTCGGCGAGCGCGGCAGCGGACGTGAACCCCCGCGCGAGGATTGCCTATAAACACTTGCTGCTCAGTCCGACGGTCATCGCCAAGCCGGTGCGCAAGCTTCGGCGCTCAGTGGGCGCTGTCGCTCGCTCTCTCTTGCACGGCGCATTCCTGATCAAGGGCCTGGGGTTACCGCAAGGCTCGGTCGGCGTGTTGGGCGCGCTTCCGGCGGTTGCCAGCGTGATCGTGGTCATTGCGGCGGGCTGGGCTTCACAGCGCCTGCTGGCACGCGGCGTGCCAAGCCGGGTTGCCCGGGGAATCTTCGGGGGCACCTCCGTTGCGATCGGTGGCGCGGCGATGGCGATGATGCCGTTTGTGCCCGGCATTGCCACGAAAATCGCCCTGACAACGATCGGTGTCGCGCTGCCTTCGGTGATCTACGTAATCGGCAACGCCGTCGTCAGCGAAATCACGCCGGTCGCGCAACGGGGCGCCTTGCTTGCAATCGGCACCGCTGTCAGCACCTCGGCCGGACTTCTAGCTCCTTACATTATGGGGAGCGTCATCGAGGCAGCTTCGACGCCACTCGACGGATTCAACCTGGGGTTCGCGATCTGTGGCGTCATCATGCTGGTCGGGGGGTAATCGGGATGGCGCTTATTCGTCCCGAGCGCGACGCGATAAAGCGCGCGTCGAGCTACCAACGCCTCGCGGATCGGAGCCGAAGCGGGCGTTAACGAAGCGGCAAACCATGATCGGGCACGGTGGCAGGCCGTAACGACGCGTGTTGGAGGCGCCATGGACGCGGTTCGCGATGCCGCCATCTGGTTCAAGGATATTGCCTGGTCGACGCCGCCGGTGTGGCGCTGGGCGGGCCTCGCGATCGTGTGCATCGCCATCGGCTGGGTAGCGCACCGGTCGATCCGGCCGTGACCATGCCACGTTCCGACGAGGGTGCCTAACGGCGCGGGCGGAAATCTAGCGATTGGCGAGGAAAATCAAGGCGGAAGCGCGTTTTTCACGCCGCGCCGGAACGCTTGCCCCGCCGCTCCAGCGACGACGCCGCTTTCCATCGCCGCAATTCCCCAGAAACACCCCGGTTTCGACACGATCCTTGGCGATGCTGGCGCCCTATTCGCAAAGGGGAGAGAACATGACGCTCAATTCTCCGGTCGTGATGATTGTCGACGACGAGGCGCCGGTGCGCACCTCGATCGCGGCGATGTTGGACCTCGAAGGCTATGCCGTGGTCGAGGCGCGCACCGGCGACGAGGCCATCGAAATCATGCGGCGGCAGGGCGTCGACGCGGTCATCAGCGATATCCGCATGCCCGGCCCGGTCGACGGCCTGGGTCTCGCCGACTGGATGGCCAATAACGCGCCGGCGGTCGCGCTGTTGCTCATGTCGGGAAAGCGCCGTCCCGCGGCGCT
>CAVSQC010000033.1:0-66535 GCA_963729845.1 uncultured Alphaproteobacteria bacterium | reverse complement strand
TTATGACCGTACATATAGTCGACCGAACTCCACACCTATTTATAGAAGTACCTGTAAATTCCCTGCAGGTGCAGCAACCCGGTTCGCCTGGCAGGTGTGTAGGGCCGCCGAACGCGCCGTGGCCAGAAAAATTGAAAATCGAATTTTTTCTAAAATGCCATTCACCGCTTTTTAAGGGTTTTCGTCCCAAACTCCTCTGGTATTCGCCCATAGGAGGGGAACATGGCTTTGTCGAAGCAGTCGATCGAGACCCTGATGGACCTGGTCGAGATCAAGATCAGCTACATGGACGTGCTGGATCGCGACGACGCGAAGGAATTGCGCGTCCTGGAGCGGTGCCGCGACGAGTTGAAGGCTTTTTCCGCGACGGTGACCGCCGACGTGGTGCCGTTTGTGCGCGCGCAGCGCCGGGCCGCGATGCGGGTCGACCTGGCCGCCGTCTGATCGAACGTCCCGTCCACCGGACGGGACTTGGTCGCGACGCGATGCGTGCCATAATGATCCGCCGCTTGGTGGGCGCTCCGGTGTCCGCCTGGGCCGGCTGAGAAAGACGGGACATGGCACCCACGCCGCCGCGCATCCATCCGGTGATTCTCTCCGGCGGTTCCGGGACCCGGCTGTGGCCGATGTCCCGGGCGCACTATCCCAAACAATTTCTGCCGCTGACCTCGCGGCACTCCCTTTTGCAGGAAGCCGTGCAGCGGGTCGCGTCCGATCCGCGGTTCGCGGCGCCGCTCTTCGTCGCCAACGACGAGCATCGCTTCATCATCGCCGAACAGGTGCGCGCGCTCGACGTCACGCCGATGGCGATCGTGCTCGAGCCGACCGGCCGCAACACCGCGCCGGCCGCGTGCGTCGCGGCACTGGCGCTGACCGCGAGCGAGCCCGACGCGCTGATGCTGGTGATGCCGTCGGATCACGTCATCGCCGACCTCATGGCGTTTTACGGCGCCATCGACCGCGCCGCCGCCGCCGCCCGCACCGGCCGCCTGGTCACGTTCGGCGTCGAGGCCGACCGGCCCGAGACCGGCTATGGCTATGTCAAGCGCGGCGCGCCGCTCGACGGCATCGGCGGCGTGTTCGAGCTCGGCGCCTTCGTCGAAAAACCGGATCGCGCGCGCGCCGAAACCTATCTGGCCGCCGGCGATTATTCCTGGAACAGCGGCATCTTCCTGTTTCCGGCGGCGCTCTATCTCGCCGAGCTGCAACGGTTGCAGCCGGATACCGTCGCCGCCTGCCGCAAGGCGCTTGCCGCCGCCAAGCGCGACATCGATTTCCTGCGCCTCGACAAGGATGCGTTCGCCAAGGCCGAGAACAAATCCATCGACTATGCGGTGATGGAGCACACCGCCCACGCCGCGGTCGTGCCCGTCTCGATGGGCTGGAGCGACGCCGGCACCTGGGACGCGCTGTGGCGCCTGTCGTTGCAGGACGAGAATGAGGATGTCCGCGTCGGCGACGTCGTCGCCGAGGACACCAAGCGTTCCTATCTGCGCGCCGAGCACGGGTTGCTGGTGACGCTGGGAGTCGAGGACCTCATCGTGGTCTCGACCGCCGACGCGGTGATGGTGGCGAAACGCGATCGCGCCGAGGACGTGTCCACCGTGGTGAAACGGCTCCAGCGCGAAGGCCGCCCCGAGGCCGCCGCCAATCCCATCGTGCACCGGCCGTGGGGCTCGTTCCGCTCGATCCACAACGGCGACCGCGTCCAGGTCAAGCACATCACGGTGAAACCCGGCGCCAAGCTGTCGCTGCAAATGCATCATCACCGCGCCGAGCATTGGGTCGTGGTCAGCGGCACCGCCAAGGTGGTGCGCGGCAACGAAGAGATCATCCTGCACGAGGACCAGTCGACCTACATCCCGATCGGCACCCGGCACCGGCTCGAAAATCCGGGCAAGATCACGCTGCACGTCATCGAGGTGCAGTCCGGCTCCTATCTCGGCGAGGACGACATCGTCCGCTTGGACGACAGTTACGGACGGAGCTGAATCCGCTTTTCGTCCGCCGGGGCCGCATGCTTTAGTTCGCCGCAAATCAGGGAGGGGATGGGCGATGAGCGGGCTGGAGAGCGATACAGGCGTTCATGTCATCGGCCATCCGCTGGTTCTGCACAAACTCTCGATCATGCGGCGGAAGTCGACCTCGACCGGCAAGTTCCGCCAGCTGCTCCGCGAGATTTCGCTCCTCCTCGCGTACGAGGTGACGCGCGACCTGCCGCTGGCTTACGAGCCGATCGAGACGCCGCTGACCACCTACGACGCCCCGACCATCGAGGGCAAAAAACTGTGCCTGATCGCGATCCTCCGGGCCGGCGACGGGCTGGTGCAGGGCATTCTCGATCTGGTGCCGAGCGCCCGGGTCGGCCATATCGGCCTCTACCGCGACCCGAAGACTCTGCAAGCGATCGAATATTTCTACAAGGTGCCGGACCTGGCCGGCCGTCTCGTCATCGTGGTCGATCCGATGCTGGCGACGGGCCACACCGCGGTCGCGGCGGTGACGCGTCTCAAGCAAAGCGGCGCGCAGCAGATCAAGTTCCTGTGCCTGTTGTCGGCGCCGGAAGGCGTCCGCACCTTCCGCGAAGCCCATCCCGACGTGCCGGTGTTCACCGCGGCGATCGACGACCACCTCAACGATCACGGCTATATCGTCCCCGGCCTCGGCGACGCCGGCGACCGGCTCTACGGAACGAAGTGACGGGATCAGCCCGCCAGCTTTTTCTTCAAAAGTTCATTGAGCAGCGCGGGATTGGCCTTGCCGCCGGTCGCCTTCATCACCTGGCCGACGAAGAAGCCGTAGAGCTTGTCCTTGCCGGATTTGTATTCGGCGACCTTGTCGGCGTTGGCGGCGAGCACCGTGTCGATGGCGGCCTCGATGGCGCCGGTGTCGGTGACCTGGCGCAATCCCTTCTCGGCGACGATCACCATTGCGCTCTTGCCCGTCTCGGCAATTTCTTCACCGACTTCCTTAAGCGCTACTCTCGGGATGACAGTCCCGTCTTGCACTTCTCCAAAGCCCGCACCGTAAAGTTTTCGGATAAGAGCCGCCGCGATCTTCGTTTCGGGTATTCGCAATCGCGAAGACAACATTTGTGATGGTGCTTGCGGTCGTGCTGGACGTGGCGGTGACCGCGGTGGCAAACGTCGGAGGCAACTGCGCAATTACCGGATTTTGCACAAATGCCTGTACCGCCGGAACTCGGTCGTGAAACTTGCTAATGAGTTGCTTGCTAATCGCTTCCTTAGCGGCTCTCGCAATTTCGGGTTCTGTGATCAGTTGATCTGCTTCAGCGGGCGATACTCCGCTATTGATGAACCATTGCCGGTAAGCGTCTGGCAATTCCGGCAAGCCGCGCTTCAAGTCCTCGACCCAGGCCGGGTCCAATTCGAGCGGCAACAGATCGGGATCGGGGAAATAGCGATAGTCGTAATCGAATTCCTTGGCACGCATCGGCCGCGTCTCGCCGCGGTGGGCATCGAACAGCCGCGTCTCCTGGACGATGCTGCCACCGTCTTCCAGAATGCCGATCTGGCGGCGCGCCTCGTAGTCGATGGCCTGCATCACGAAGCGCACCGAATTGACGTTCTTGATCTCGGCCCGGGTGCCGAATTTCTCGCCGGGGCGGCGCACCGAGACGTTGCAGTCGCAGCGCAGCGAGCCCTCCTCCATGTTGCCGTCGCAGGTGCCGAGATAGCGCAGGATCGACCGCAGCTTGCGCAAATAGACGCCGGCTTCCTCGGCGCTGCGGATATCGGGCTCCGACACAATTTCCATTAGCCCGATGCCGGCCCGGTTCAGATCGACATAGGTCAGGCTCGGATGCTGGTCGTGCAGGCTCTTGCCGGCATCCTGCTCGATATGAAGGCGGGTGATGCCGACGCGCCGCGTCGCGCCGTCCGGCATGTCAAGCACCACTTCGCCCTTGCCGACGATGGGCGATTTGTATTGCGAGATCTGATAGCCCGCCGGCAGATCGGCGTAGAAATAATTCTTCCGGTCGAACACCGAGACCAGATTGATCTGGGCGTTGAGCCCGAGCCCGGTCTTCACCGCCTGCTCGACGCAGTGCCGGTTGATGACCGGCAGCATGCCGGGAAAAGCGGCGTCGACGGTCGAGACCTGCGTGTTGGGCTCGGCGCCGAACGCCGTGGCGGCGCCGGAGAAAAGCTTGGCGTCGGAGACGATCTGGGCATGGGTCTCCAGCCCGATCACCACTTCCCATTCGCCGGTGCGGCCTCGGATCAAATTCGGCATGGCGCCATTATCTGTCATGCCGAAAAGTTCGCAAACATAACGGGAGGGACGCGCGTCCTCCCCAACGGCGGCTCAGCCGGGGCAAGCGGAAATGACCTTGAGCAGCGACTGTACCTTGGCCGGGAGGCTGTTGCCGGCGCCGGATAGCGTCATAGCCGAGATAGGACGACGGTCCCGTCACCCGCAGCGACACGGATTTGGCCGGCAGCAGCGCCTGCAAGGTTTGCGGCGTCACTTCGATGTCCACCGCCAGCTGATCGTCGCCGGATGCCGGCGGCACCACGCGATAGTTGCCCTGCGGCACGGTCAGATCGGTCGCCGACGCACCGGCCACCGACCAGGTAACGTCAAGCTGTGTATTCGCCGCATAGGTCGCGGCCGGCTTGGAGAAATAGGCGCGGGCCACCAGTATTTTGCCGGAGCAGTAGAAATCGATCTCGCCGAATTGATAGGCGCCATCGATGTCCTTGACCCGGAGCACGGGCGTGCCGTTGCTGTCGACAATGACCGCCTTGATCTGTTCGGTCGTGGTGATCTTGAGCTGCGCCAAGGTCTTGGCGTCGAGCCACAGGATTTGCTTGCTGGCGTTCTTCGCATCGTTCCCGTCGATGGTCGAGTAGGCGTACATCTCCTGCGACACGCCCATGTCGCCGATGTAATCCACCAGGATGCCGGCAATCTTCTGCGCCTTCTTTTCGACGTCCTTCACGTCGCTGGTCAGTTCGAAGCGATGCACGCCGAACTGCGATTTCGGATCGACGGTCCGTACCACGCCGCCAAGAAAGGCGAAGGTGCAGGCGCTCGCACACATGCCCGGCTGCGTCGACACGCTGCCGGCCGCGGGAATGCCGACCGCGGTGTCGAGACCGGCCTTGCGGATTGCCTGACCGAGCGTGATGCCGGACCCGAGATCGCCGCCAGGCGAATTGAAATAGAGCGTCGTCCCGGCATTGACGGGGTTGGCCTTGAGAAAGTTGGCAAACGCCGTCGCGGTGTCAGCCGTGATCGACCCCGCCGCGTAGATCGCATCGTAGAGCGGCGAGACGTGGACGATTTGAAACGTCATCGGCGGCGGATTGTCGTCGGCCCGCGGCGACTGGATTGCGATCGCGATCGCCGCAACCGCCACCGCGGCACCCCAACGCCACGCCGATCAAGATACGTATTCGCTTCGACATGTGCTCCCCCTTCAATCCGCCGTCCCGGCTCCGCGGTGAAACCGGCGGCACCCTCCAGCACGCCGGCGACGTGGAACAATGTTGCCTCGTCGAAGGCGCGCCCAATGACATGCAATCCTAGCGGCAAGCCATCCTGCGTCAAACCCGCCGGCAGCGAAATCGCCGGCAGCCCCGCCAGGTTCGCCGGCACGGTGAAGACGTCGTTCAGATACATGGTGACCGGGTCGTTCTGCTTTTCGCCCAAGGCGAACGCCGGCGACGGCGTGGTCGGCGTCAGGATGGCGTCGCAGCGCTCGAATGCTTGGGCGAAATCCTTCGCGATCAGCGTCCGAATCTTCTGCGCCCTGACATAGTAGGCGTCGTAATAGCCCGCCGACAGAACATAGGTGCCGATCAGCACGCGGCGTTTCACCTCGGCGCCGAAGCCGGCGGCGCGCGTGTTTTCGTACATCGCGTCGAGACCGTCGCCGGGCACGCGCAGAGCCGAAGCGTACGCCGTCATAACGCGCCAGGTTCGACGACGCCTCGGCCGGTGCGATGATGTAGTAGGTGGCGAGTGCGTACTTGGTCATCGGCAGGCTGATCTCGACCGGTGTCGCGCCGGCCGCCTTGATCCAGTCGATGCCGCGTTGCCACAGCGCCTCGATCGCCGCGGGCATGCCGTCGACGCGATATTCCTTGGGCACGCCGATCTTCAAGCCGCGGATGTCGCCGGTCAGCGCCGCGGCGAAATCCGGCACCGGCAGCGGCGCCGACGTGGAGTCCTTCGGGTCGTGTCCTGCCATCGCTTGCAGCAGCAGCGCGGCGTCGCGCACCGACCGAGTCATCGGCCCGGCCTGGTCCAGCGACGACGCGAACGCGACGATGCCCCAGCGCGAACAGCGACCATAGGTCGGCTTCATCCCGACAATGCCGCAAAAGCTGGCGGGCTGGCGGATCGAGCCGCCGGTGTCGGTGCCGGTGGCGCCGAGCGCGATCCGCGCCGCCACCGCCGCCGCCGAGCCGCCCGACGACCCGCCGGGCACCAGCGGCCGGTTGTCGCCACGCCGCCGCCACGGATTCTCGACCGGCCCGTGGCACGAGGTGGCATTGCTCGACCCCATCGCGAATTCGTCGAGATTGGTCTTGCCGAGCATCACCGCGCCGGCATCCCAGAGCTTCGCAGTCACGGTCGATTCATAGGGCGGCTTGAAGCCGTCGAGGATGCGCGAGCACGCCGTCGTCAGCACATCCTTGGTGCAGAACAAATCCTTGATGGCGAGCGGCAGGCCTTCGAGCGCGCCGCCCTCGCCCCGCGCCAGCTTCGCATCGCTCGCGCCGGCCTGCGCCAGCGCCCGGTCCGGCGTCTCGGTGACGAAGGCGTTGAGCGAGCGCGCCGCCGCCATCGCGGCGATATGCGCCCCAGTCAATTCGCGGGCCGAGAATTTCTTGGCGCGCAATCCGTCGCGCGCCGCGGCCATGGTGAGGCGGGTGAGGTCGCTCACTCCACCACCTTCGGCACGGCAAAGAATCCGCGCTCTGTTTGCGGCGCGTTCTTGAGAATGGCGTCGCGATCGCCGCCGTCGGTGACGTTGTCCTCGCGCATCGGCATTTTCATATGCACGACGCTGGTCATCGGCTCGACGCCAGCGACGTCGACCTCGTTCAACTGCTCGATCCAGGCGAGAATCGTCGTCAGCTCGCCGGCCAGCGGCTCAAGCTCGCTGTCGGGAACTTTAATGCGCGCCAGCGTGGCGATGCGCGCCACGATGGTCTTGTCCAACGCCATGTTATAAGTCTCGGAATCCTTAGGGCGGCGAACGCTAACACCCACCCATGCCCCTCTGCAATCCTGGCGAACTCCGCCCCTTGCTTGCGCCCGGTGCGCGCCTCTTGGGCCTCGATGTCGGCACCAAGACCATCGGCCTGGCCTTGTCCGACACGCGCCTGTCGATTGCGTCGCCGCTCGACACCATCCGCCGCGCCAAGTTCAAGGACGATATGGCCGCGCTTGCTGCCATGATCGCCAAGCACGGCGTCGGCGGGTTGATCGTCGGGCTGCCGTTGCGGCTCGACGGCAAGGACGGGCCGCGCACGCAAAGCGTCCGGCAGTTCGCCAAGAATGTCTTGGCGGTGCGCGATCTGCCGCTCGCCTTTTGGGACGAGCGCATGTCCACGCTCGCCGTCGAGCGCGACATGATCGCGGCCGATCTCGACGCGGCAACGCCGCGCGGCCATCGTCGACCGCGCGGCAGCCGCTTACATTCTCCAGGGATTTCTGGACTGGCTAAATCGGCAACCGTGACCGGTTACATGCAGGCGGCTTCGGCCTCGGTTTGCGCCTGCATGCCCTTGGTCAGGTCGGCCGGCATGCTCGACGGATCCGGCGTCTTGCCCTGAGATATGGCGTCGTCGATGATTTTCAGCGCCTTCATCGCCGCGTCTTTATCCTCGGGCTTGATCTTGCCAGCTGCGCAAGTGCAGAGCTTATCCGCGTCGGCATTGTCTTTTTCGCTGGCCTTGCACAACGCCATGTAATCGTCGGCACGCGCCTGGCCGACCATTCCGGCAGCAACGAACATTGCGGCCGCGAGGCCGATTACAATTCGCTTCATGTGAATTACCCCCAATACGATCCTAGCGGGCCGCCGCGCAACTCGGATAGGAACGACATGACGCTACGGCGATTCCGACGCGAGAACCAACCGGAAGTTGGCAAAGCGGAGCAGCTTTGCGGGGCACGCGCCCCTTAAGGTCATTCCGCGCATTGATTCTCGGCATCCATCTATCAAACGCGTCATCGTCACCCCCTGAACCGCGTTTCAACCCCGACGCCATGGGAAGGCAGGCGTTCCGAAAACCGGGAAAAAGTTGCGTCCCGGCGGGACGGTGCCTAAGACAGGTCCGGAAATGAGGACGATGTGACCGGCGCGCTCGACGGAATCCGTGTGTTCGACATGAGCCGCGTGCTGGCGGGGCCGAGCTGCACCCAGCTTCTGGGCGATCTCGGCGCGGACATTATCAAGGTCGAGCGCCCCGGCGAAGGCGACGATACCCGAAAATGGGGTCCGCCGTTCCTCAAGGATGCGGCCGGACGAGACACGGCCGAAAGCAGCTACTACCTCTCCGCCAACCGCGCCAAGCGCTCGCTGACGCTCGATTTCACCAAGCCCGAGGGCCGCGACCTGGCACTTCGCCTGATCGCGGAGTGCGACGTGCTGGTGGAGAACTACAAAGTCGGCACGTTGGCGCGGTATGGGTTGGACTACGACACCGTCCATCGCGACTTTCCGCGCCTGGTCTATTGCTCGCTCACCGGCTTCGGCCAGACCGGACCTTACGCCCCGCGCCCAGGCTACGATTTCCTGGCGCAGGCGATGGGCGGGATCATGAGCCTGCAAGGCGAACCCGACGGCGAGCCGATGAAGGGCGCGGTCGCGTTCGCCGATCTGATGGCCGGCATGTACAGCGCGGTCGCGATCCTGGCGGCGCTGCATCACCGCGACCGCTCCGGCGAGGGCCAGCACATCGACATGGCGCTGCTCGACACCCAGGTCGCGTGGCTCGGCAACCAGGCGCAGGCCTATCTCACCTCGGGCAAGATCCCGCCGCGCCTCGGCAACGCCCATGCCAGCGTCGTGCCTTATCAGGTTTTCGCGAGCGCCGACGGGCATATCGTGCTCGCCTGCGGCAATGACGGGCAGTTCAAGAAATTTTGCGCCTGCGCTGGCGCGCCGGAGCTCGCCGCCGATCCGCGTTTCGCCACCAATTCGGCCCGCGTCGTCAACCGCGCGATCGTCGTGCCGGAAGTCGCCCGCCTCGTCGCGCAACGGCTATCGGCGGAATGGATCGCGATGTTGGAACGCGAGGGCGTGCCATGCAGTCCGATCAACCGCCTCGACCAGGTGTTCGACGATCCGCAGGTAAAGGCGCGGGACATGGTGGTGCGCATGTCCCATCCCGAGGCGCCGGCGCCGATCGCGCTGCTTGCCAATCCGATCAAATATTCGGCGACGCCGGTCGAGTACGAGCTGCCGCCGCCCACCCTTGGCCAGCACACCGACGCGATTTTGCGGGAGATGCTCGGCCTTAACGACGACGAGATCGCGGCGCTGCGCAAATCGGGCGTCATCTGATGCCGCTGTTCACCATCGGCTATGAGGGCCAGGCGCTCGACGACGTGCTCGGCAAGCTCAAGGCCAACAAGATCGCGCTGGTGGTCGATGTCCGCGCCTTGCCGCTGTCGCGCAAGCGCGGCTTTTCCAAGAACGCGCTGGCACAGGCGCTCGACGGCGTCGGCATCGCCTATGCCCATCGCGTTGCCTTGGGGACGCCGAAGCCGATACGCGCCCGCTATAAGCGCGACCACGATTTCGGCGCCCTCAAAAAATCGTTCGAAAAATATCTCGAGAACCAGACCCACTCGCTTCTGGAACTGATCGAGCTGGTGCGCGGCAAGCGGGCCTGTCTCCTCTGCTTCGAGGCCGACCCGATGCTGTGCCATCGCTCGCTGGTCGCCGACGCGGCGCGGCACCTCGGCGGCCCGCCGGCGAAGCATCTCTAGGGCTTGATGCTGCATCCGTTCTTGCATTCGCTGACCGATCTCGGCGATTCGATCGTCACGCTGCCCATTGCGGCCTTCGTGCTGATCTGGCTCGCGCGCCTGGGGCGACCGGCGCAACGCCCTGGTCTGGCTGGCCGCGCTGATCGCCTGCGCCGCGGTGACGGCGACGCTCAAGGTCTATTTCAAGGCCTGCCCGGTGCCCGGCCTCTACCTCGACAGCCCTTCGGGCCACACCAGCATGAGCCTTTATGTCTATGGCGGGCTGACGCTGATTACCGCCGCCCAGTTCCGGCAGTGGCGCCGCCATGCCGTGCTGGCGGCCGGCGGCTTGTTGATCCTCCTGATCGCGTTGTCGCGGGCGGCGTTGGAATATCACTCGACGCTCGAGGTCGCGATCGGCCTGGTCATCGGCGCCGCCGCGCTCGCGCTGTTCTGGCTGCTCTATCGCGGCCACCGGCCATCGCGGATGCCGGTCTCGCCGCTGTGGATCGCGGCGCTGGTGCCGATTGCGTTCCTCAGCGGCCACTCCCTTTCCGCCGAGGGCCTGCTGCATCGCGTCGCTCTTTATCTTCACGGCATCGTGGGTTTTTGTGTGTGACCCCCGATTGGACTTCGGCCGCCCGAACCCCTAGATTCCGGGGGCCACAGGAGGGATTTCGATCATGGCAACCGTTCCCGCCCTTGCCACGCCGTCGGTGGAGGGCGGCCTCTCCCGCTATCTGCGCGAGATCCGCAAGTTTCCGATGCTCGCGCAGGAAGAAGAATACATGCTGGCCAAGCGCTGGCGCGAGCATGGCGACCCCGAGGCCGCGCAGCGCCTCGTCACCTCGCATCTCCGCCTCGTCGCCAAGATCGCGATGGGCTATCGCGGCTACGGTCTGCCGCTCGCCGACCTCATCGCCGAGGGCAATCTCGGCATGATGCAGGCGGTGAAGCGTTACGACCCCGAGCGCGGATTCCGCCTCGCCACCTACGCGATGTGGTGGATTCGCGCCTCGATCCAGGAATACATCCTGCACTCCTGGTCGCTGGTAAAGCTCGGCACCACGGCGGCGCAGAAGAAACTGTTCTTCAACCTGCGGCGCATCAAGGGCCGCATCCAGGCGATCGAGGACGGCGACCTGTCGCCCGAGAACCTGAAACAGATCGCGACCGAATTGAACGTGCCCGAATCCGACGTCATCGATATGAACCGCCGCCTCGCCGGTCCGGACCATTCGCTGAACGCGCCGGTGCGCGCCGACGGCGACGGCGCGGGCGAATGGCAGGACTGGCTTCAGGACGATGCCGACGACCAGGAAGAGACGCTCGGCGAGATGGAGGAGCTCGGCCTGCGCCGCGATCTTCTGAACTCGGCGATGTCGCATCTGACGCCGCGCGAGCGCGACATCTTGCAGGAGCGCCGGCCTCAAGCGACGAGCCGGCGACGCTTGAAGACCTGGCGCAGAAATACGGCGTGTCGCGCGAGCGCGTGCGCCAGATCGAGGTCCGGGCGTTCGAGAAGCTGCAAGCTCAGATGAAGGCTCGCCGCCCAGGAACGGAACCTGCTGCCGACGCCGTAACTTACTTCACCGCCCAGGTCGGGCCGCGGGATGGCGCGGTAGGCCTCGCGCAGCGCCACCGACCAGCGCTCGCGGATCATCTTGAAATACTCGTCTTCCTCGGTGATGCGGCGGCGCAGCTCGACCTTGAACTCGTCGCGGCGATAGACCAGGAGGTCGATCGGCAAGCCCACCGTGAGATTGCTTCGGATGGTGGAATCCATCGAGACGAAGGCAAGCTTCACCCCGTCATAGAGCTCGGTATCGTGGCGCGCCGCGCGGTCGAGGATCGGCTTGCCGTATTTGTGCTCGCCGATTTGCAGGAACGGCGTGTCCGGCGTTGCCTCGATGAAATTGCCGGCGGCGTAAACCTGATAGAGCCGGTGCTCGCCGCCGCGGATTTGCCCCGCGAGCAGCAGCGAAATATCGAACGAGATGTGTTGCGCCTCCAAGATCGGCGCATCCACCTTGTAGACCCGGCGCACCGCCTCGCCGACGAGTTGCGCCGCGCGGAACATCGTCCCGACCGAGGATAACGTCTCGGGCGTCGCGCCCTCCTCCGACGCGATGCCTTCCTTCAGCATGTTGACGACGCTTTGGCTGGTGGCGAGATTGCCGGCGGTCAACAGCGCGACCACGCGCTCGCCCGGTTTCTCGAACACATGCATCTTGGAAAAGGTCGCAATATTGTCGACGCCGGCGTTGGAGCGCGTGTCCGACAACATCACCAGCCCGTCTCGGAGATACAGCCCGACACAATACGTCATGATCTCCCTCGCATCGTTTTTCGTCGTCCCCGCGCGATCCCCCGGTCAAGCCGGGGAAGGGGCCCAGAGCCTGCCCGGGCGAAAGCCGGGGGCAAGCGACGAGACGTTACCCTGGATTCCCGCTTTCGCGGGAATGACGATTTGGTGGAATTCGGCGAAGAGGACAGAAGCTCCGGCCCCCCCTATTGGTCGCCGCCCTGGCGCCGCACCTGGACCTCGACGTCGAGGCTTTCTTCGGCGGGGCCGCGACGCAGGCCGCGTACCGGCGCCGCCGCGCTGTAATCCAGGCCGACCGCGACACGGATGTAGTTCTCGGTCGGGCAGATGCGGTTGGCGGGATCGAACCCGACCCAGCCCAACTCCGGCACGAACGCCTCGGCCCAGGCATGGCTCGCGTCGAACGGCTGGGCGTCGACGCCGGTCCAGAGATAGCCGCTGACGTAACGCGCCGGGATGTCGAGGAGCCGCGCCGCGGCGATGAATAGATGGGCGTGGTCCTGGCACACGCCGAAGCCCCGCGACAGCGCGTCGGCGGCGGTGGTGGTGCTATCGGTGGCGCCGGGACGATAGTCGAGCCGGTCGCGCACGTGGTGCATCAGGCGGTGCAGCCGATCGATGCGGTTGTCGGCGCCGCCGCTTTCGCGCGCCAATCCGGCGACCGCATCGCTCGGCATGGTGAGCGGGGTGCTGCGCAGAAAGAACAGCGGCGGCAACGGCTCGACGGTACCGAGCACGATGCCGTCACCGCGCCTGGTCTCAACCTCGCCGGCGGCGGTGATGGTGGCTTCGCGATGCGGACGATCGATGGTCTGGCAATGCACGACGTTGCCGAGCCCGTCGATGAAGCGCGGCAGGGCGCGGACGCCGTCGCCCGCGACGCGCCAGTTCAACACCGTCAGCCCCTCGTAGGGCCGCGGCTCCAGCCGGAGCGTCTGGATCGCGTAACGGATCGGATCGGTATAGCGATAGACCGTGCGGTGAACGACCGAGAGGCGCATGACCCTCAAACGAGATAGAAGCTCGATATTTCCCGGCCGAGTTCGACCGACTGGTCGATGAACCCCGTGAGGAATTCATGCAGGCCGGACTGGAAGATATCCTGGATGCGGCCATAGCGCAGCCGCGCATGCATGGCGCCGGCGAGGCGATGGCATTCGCCGCGCTTGCCGCCATGGCTGTCGCCGAGCAGCGTGAGATATTGACCGATCTGATCGTGGCACGCCATCAGCGAGCGCGGCATTTCCGGCCGCAGCATCAGCAGTTCCGCGATCAGCCACGGTTTCAGCCGGTCGTGATAGACCCAATGGTACGCGCGCAGCGCCGAGACGGAGCGCAGGATCGATTGCCACTGGTAATAGTCGAGCGCGCCGCCGATCCCCTCGTGCTGCGGCAGCAGCACGTAATATTTGACGTCGAGGATCCGCGCGGTGTTGTCGGCGCGCTCGATGAAGGTGCCGAGCCGGGTGAAATAGAACGCGTCGTTCCTGAGCATGGTGCTGGCATAGGCGCCGTTGAACAACAGCGAGCGTTCGCGCACCCAATCGAGGAACCGCAACAGCCCTTCGGACGATTTGAGATCGAGCTTGAGATTGCGGACGTCGAGCCAGGTCTCGTTGAGCGCATCCCACATGTCGGTGGTCAACGCGGTGCGCACCGCGCGCGCGTTGCGCCGCGCCGTCTCGATCGAGGAGAGGATGCTCGACGGATTGTCGGGATCGCGCACCAGATAATCGATCACCGTCGCCTGCTCCGCCTCGGCGTATTTCTGGAAGTATCCGGGCTCGCAGCCGGTCGCGATCAGCGTCGACAGCCACTCGTTGCCGCCGCTGCCGAGCGAACGCGCCATGCTCGCCATGCGGTGCCCGACCGAGACGATACGCGCGACATTCTCCGCGCGCTCCAGATAGCGCGCGAGCCAATAAAGGGAATCCGCCGCCCGACTCAGCATCGCTTCAATGTTCCAGCACCCAGGTGTCCTTGGTGCCGCCGCCTTGGCTGGAATTGACCACGAGCGAGCCTTCGCGCATCGCGACGCGCGTGAGCCCGCCCGGCACGATGCGCACTTCCTTGCCGTAAAGCACGAACGGCCGCAGATCGACATGGCGGGGCGCCACGCCGCTTTCGACATAAGTCGGGCAGGTCGAGAGCGCCAAGGTCGGCTGCGCGATGTAGTGCTCGGGGTTCGCCTTCAGCTTTTCCGCGAACACGGCGCGCTCGGCGTTGGTGGCGTGCGGCCCGACCAGCATGCCGTAGCCGCCGGAGCCGTGCGTCTCCTTGACCACCAGCTCGTGCAGATGATCGATGACATAGCCGAAATCGTCGCGGTCGGCGCAGCGATAGGTCGGCACGTTCTTCAGGATCGGCTCCTGGCCCAAGTAGAATTTGATCATGGCCGGAACGTAAGGATAGACCGCCTTGTCGTCGGCGATGCCGGCGCCGCAAGCGTTCGCCAGCGTGACGTTGCCGGCGCGGTAGGCGTTGAACAGGCCGGGCGTTCCGAGCATCGATTCCGACTTGAAGGTCAGCGGATCGAGAAAGTCGTCGTCGACGCGGCGATAGATGACGTCGACGCGCTTCAGTCCTTCGGTGGTGCGCATATAAACGACGTTGTCGACGACGCGGAGATCGACCCCCTCGACCAGCTCCAGCCCCATCTCGTCCGCAAGGAACGAATGTTCGTAATAGGCGCTGTTGAAGGCGCCCGGCGTCAGCAGCACCACGTTCGGCGCGCCGGTGCAATTGGCCGGCGCGACCGAGGCGAGCACCTCGCGCAACTCCTCCGGATAATTCGACACCGGCGCCACCGGATGCCGTCCGATCAGGTCCGGGAACAGGCGCAGCATCGCCTCGCGGTTTTCGAGCATGTAGGACACGCCCGACGGCGTGCGGCAATTATCCTCGAGCACGTAAAAGTCGCGCGCGTCGGTGCGCACGATGTCGATGCCGGATACATGGGTGTAGACGCGCTGCGGCGGATCGAAACCTTGCATCTCGGCACGGAAGGTTTCGTTGTGCAGGACCAAGCGCTCCGGGACGACGCCGGCGCGGAGAATGTCGCGTGCGTGATAAACGTCGAAGAGAAAGGCGTTCAGCGCCATGACGCGCTGCGTCAGGCCGCGCGACAGCACGTCCCACTCGGCGGCCCCGAGAATCCGCGGCACGATATCGAATGGGATGAGTCGCTCCGGGTCGCCGCCTTCGGCGTACACCGCGAACGTGATGCCGATGCGGCGGAATAGCAACGCCGCCTCTTTCTGCTTCAACTCCAGCAATTCGCGCGGCGTTTCGGCGAGCCAGCGCCGCACGATCTCATAGGGCTGACGGCACTGCTCGGCGTCGCCGGTCTCGTCGAAGGCGGTCATGGGTCAGCCAGCGTATTTTTCCCTCGAAATTTGCCTATGCAATCGACAGGCCATGGCCGACCGTTGTTGGGCCGGACGCGATTGTATGCAGACAGGCAAAACATATCGGTATTTGCCTACAAAATAGGCAAATTCGAAGGCGTGGCGGCTTCTAGCTCAGGAATTGTTCCTTCAGCACTCGCTCTTCGAGATTGTGCTCGGGATCGAACAGCATAGTGATCGAGATCTCGGTCGCCTCGTGCACCGAGACGGACGCGACGTCGCGGATCTCGGTGAAGTCGGCGGCGGCGCTGACCGGGCGGCGCTCGACCTCGAGCACGTCGAACCGGACCTTTGCCTTGTGCGGCAGCAGCGCGCCGCGCCAGCGTCGCGGCCGGAAGGCGCTGATCGGCGTCAGCGCCAGCACGTCGGCGCCCAACGGAATGATCGGGCCGTGCGCCGAGAGATTATAGGCGGTGCTGCCGACCGGGGTCGCGACCAGCACGCCGTCGGCCATCAGCTCGTCGAGCCGCACGGTGTCGTCGACGGCGATCCTGAGCTTCGCGGCCTGCCGGCCCTGGCGCACCAGCGAGACTTCGTTGATGGCGATGGCGTTGTGGACCGCGCCGGCACGATCGGTCGCGCTCATTTCCAACGGGTGGATCGCAACCGGCTGCGCCCGCACGACGCGCTCTTCGAGCCCGTTCGGGCCATAGCCGTTCATCAAGAACCCGACGCTGCCGCGATGCATGCCGTAGAACGGCACGCCGCGCTCGCGATAGCGGTGCAGCGTCTCCAGCATGAACCCGTCGCCGCCCAGCGCGACAATGAGATCGGCCTGCTCCGGCGACACGGTCTTGTAGCGCGCGCGCAGATCTTGGAGCGCGGCCTGCGCGGCCGGCGCTTCGCTGGCGACAATGGCGATTTTGGGAAACCCGCTCATCCGCGGGAGTATAGAACCCCGATCAGCCGCCCGTCACACTCATATGGCGCGACACCGCGGGCCGGTCGTGGCGGCGGTCGATGATGAAATCGTGACCCTTGGGCTTGCGGTCGATGGCGGCGCGGATCGCGGCCTCCACCGGCGCGTCGCTTTCGGAAGCACGCAGCGGCGCGCGCAGATCCGCCGCGTCCTCCTGTCCCAGACACATATAAAGCGTGCCGGTGCAGGTTAGGCGCACGCGGTTGCAGCTTTCGCAGAAATTATGGGTCATCGGGGTGATCAGGCCGAGCCGACCGCCGGTTTCGCGCACCGTGTAGTACCGCGCCGGCCCGCCGGTTTTGTAATCGCTTTCCTCAAGGGTCCAGCGCTTGCGCAATTGCGACCGCACCATCGACAGCGGCAGATATTGGTCGACGCGCGTACCGGAACCGACTTCGCCGAGCGGCATCACCTCGATCAGCGTCAGGTCGAAGCCTTCTTCGCCGCACCACGCGATCAGCTTGTCGAACTCGTCCTCGTTGACGCCCTTCAGGGCTACGGCGTTGAGCTTCACCCGCAGACCTGCCGCCTTGGCCGCGGCGATGCCCGACATGACCTGGTCGAAGCGGCCCCAGCGCGTGATCGCCGCGAATTTCCGCGCGTCGAGCGTGTCGAGCGAAACATTGATGCGCTTGACCCCGACATCCTTCAGCTCTTGCGCGTATTTTGCGAGCTGGCTGCCGTTGGTGGTCAGCGTCAATTCCTCGAGCGCGCCGGTTTGGAGATGACGGCCGAGCCCGCGGAACAGATGCATGATGTTCCGCCGCACCAGCGGCTCGCCGCCGGTCAGACGCAGCTTCTTGACGCCGAGCCGGACGAAGGCGCTCGACAGCCGGTCCAGTTCCTCCAGGGTCAGAATTTCCGCCTTGGGCAGAAACGCCATGTCTTCCGACATGCAATAGACGCAACGGAAGTCGCAGCGGTCGGTCACCGACACGCGCAAATAGGAGATGGAACGGCCGTATGGATCGATCATGATAGCGTCACAGATGGGCGTTAATGCCCTGTTTTTCGAGTAGCCCATACCATAATGGCCCGGGGCAAGGGATCAACCGAAATATATGGGTGAAATCAGCGACAGCGAAATGCGGATGGCGGGCGTTATCCTGGCCGGCGGGCGGGCAAGCCGGTTTGGCGGCGCCAAGGCGCTGCGGCTTCTTGGCGGTAAATCATTGATCGGCCATGCAATTTCCCGTGCCCGGCCGCAAGTGATCACGCTCGCGTTGAGTGCCAACGGCGACCCCGCCCCGTTGCGCGGGTTCGGCCTGCCGATTCTGGCGGATTCGGTGCCCGGGTTTGCCGGGCCCCTTGCCGGCATTCTCGCCGGGATGGATTGGGCGGCGGGCGCCGGGTTCGATACACTCGCAAGCTTCGCCTGCGATGCGCCGTTCTTTCCGCTCGATCTAGCGGCGCGTCTTGCCGAGGCGCGCGACCGCGAGGGCGCGGCGATCGCGTTCGCCACGTCCGGCGGGCGGGCCCACCCGGTGTTCGCGCTTTGGCCGGTAAATTTGCGGGAGGAATTGCGGCGGGCGCTCACGGTCGAGGGCGCGCGCAAGGTCGATGCTTGGGCCGCGCGTTACCGGTTGGCGACGGTCCCGTTCGCGAGCGGGCCCTTCGATCCGTTTTTCAACATCAATACGCCGGAGGATCTGGCGCTGGCGGAGACGTTGCTTGCCACGCCGCGCTCGTCCGATAATGGCGGCGCGGGGAAGATAGGAAACTAATGACCATCCGTCTCGATCTTCGCGTGCTGGAATTGTTGAGCGCGCGACTATGCCACGAATTGGCCGGGCCGATTTCCGCGGTGGTCAACGGCGTGGAGTTGATGAGTGAAGAAGACCCCGATTTCGTCGCCGACGCGGTCCGCCTCGTCGGCACCAGCGCCCGTACAGTGTCGCGGCGTCTGCAATTCTATCGCTTCGCCTATGGCTCGCTCCCGGGCGAGGGTGCCGCGCCCAATATCGGCCGGGAACTGACGCAGAAATATTTCGAGACCGGCAATGTTCGATGCGATTGGCCCTCGGACGACACGGTACGCTCGCTGGCGTGGCAGCGGCTCGCCTGCGTGCTGATCGTGCTCGCGGCCGAAGCGCTGCCGCGCGGGGGCACGGTCAGCGTGCGGGGCAACGGCACGGGCATGATCGTGGAGGCCGACGGTGACACGGTGCGGCTGACGCCCGAGGCGCAGGCCGGCCTGCGCGCCGACCTGCCGGTCGATAACCTGACGGCGCGCGGCGTCCACGCGCATCTCTGTCAGCTCTTCGCCGCCGACCTCAATCTGCGAATCGCGCCGCCACGGCCGGAGCCGCGACGGTTGCGCATCGAGCTCGGCGCTGCGTAAACGCGTTTAGTGCAGCACGAAATACAGGATGATGAGTACCGGGATCGGCACGCCCAGCAGCCACAACAGCGCGTATTTCATCGCCAGACCCCTTTCGGCAAAGCGTGGGACGGGCGCTGCCGACGCATCGCCCGTCCCATCGCCCGCTACTTCTTGGTTGCGTCGCGCACGGCGTCTTTGACGCCGCCCACGGCGTTCTGCACCTTGCCGGCGGCGTGTTCGGCCTGACCTTCGCGGCGCAGCTTTTCATCGCCGGCGACCTTGCCGGCGGCTTCCTTGATTTTGCCGGTGGCCTGTTTGGCCGCGCCGGCGATGCGATCTTTATCCATGATCATCCTCCTCTGGTGCTGAACCGCCGATCAGGCGCCGTTGCCGTAGTCGAACGCCGGCATCGACTTCAGCGATTCCTTGCTCGCGTTCGGCATGGTCAGCGACTTGCTGTCGTTCGGAGCCGGCTTCAATTGATCGAACGGCACTGCTACCCATTTGGAACCGATGCCGAGAAAGCCGCCGACCGAAATCACCGCCGCCGTCACCTTGTCGTCGGGCCCGATCAAAATGTCGTTGACCTTGCCGATGCTCTCGTCCTTGTCGTTGACCACCGCCATGCCGATGAGTTTGCTGGCGCGCTTGCCGGTCATGGCGACATCCGCCGGCACCGCGGCCGTGCTGTTATTCATCGTCTCGTCTTGCTTCATCGCGTCGGCTGGCTTTTTTGCCGTGGGCGTCGCGCTCGGCGCGGTCGCGGACTTGTCGATCGAATTTCCATTCGGCGACGCGATCGCCGGCGGGGTGCCGCTCGGCGAGGCCGGCGTCTGCGTCTGCGCGAAGGCGGGAACGGTGAAAACGCTCGCGCTCAGGGCGAGCGCGGCGAGCTTGGCTGACGATATGCGCATGGTTGGACTCCTCTGGGTGCCTCAGTCACGTCGAATGGGGACAGCCCGTGGCTGTCGACCGTAGATACGAAACACGGCGCGCCGCCGCTGCATTCCCCGTTTCGTTCGGTCCGGCGGAAATCCCTTATTGATCACAATGGCACCACAAGAAGTCCGCAATCCGCTCCTATGTCCGGCACACCGAATGCGATACCGGCTCTCGAGCTGCGACCATTCGGCGGCGAGGGGCCGGGACCCAGGGGATCATCGAGATCATGGCCAAGAATTGACGTTGAACCGCCGGCGCCCGCCGTTCCCGTCGAGGCGCCGCGCCCCGAGATCGAGTTGCCGAACGAATTCCGCAACGTCGTGTTGACGACCATCTTGGCGATCATGGTTTTCTACACGCTCTATTTCGCGCGCGCCGTGTTCGTGCCGGTGCTGCTGGCGATGCTGCTGCGGCTGTTTCTGCAATTGCCGATGAATTTTCTGAAGCGTCATCGCGTGCCGCACATTCTCGCGGTGGCCATCGTCATGGTTGGACTGTTCGGCGGAATTGGTTTGCTGGGCTCGGCGCTCGGCGGACCGGCCGCGGACTGGATCGCCAAGGCCCCGAGCAGCTTCGATCGGATGAAGGATCGCGTCAAATTCATCGAGCGGCCGGTGGAAGAACTGCGGAGCTTTGCCCACAGAATTGAAGGCATCGTCGTGGCGCCCGCCGACAGCGGGCAAACGGTGACGCTCGCGGGACCCGGTCTTGGCGGTTTCGTCGCCGCGAATACGCAGTCGCTGGTGCGCGGCATCGGCACGATGGTGCTGTTGCTGTTCTTCCTCCTAGCCGGCGGCGACACGTTCCGGCGCCGATTGGTGGAGATTCTGCCGCGCCTCAGCGACAAGAAACGCGCGGTGGAAATCATCAACGAAATCGAAAACAACATCTCGGGTTATCTGCTGTCGATCACGGTAATCAACGCCGGCCTTGGATTTCTGACCGGGCTCGCCTTCTATCTCTGCGGCATGCCGGCGCCGGCGCTGTGGGGCGCCATCGCCTTTTGCTTCAATTTCATTCCCTTTGTCGGGCCGTTATGCGCGATCGTGATCTTTTTCATGGCCGGGCTTCTCACCTTCGACAACAATTGGCTCGCCCTATTGCCCGCCGGCATATACATCGTCTTCATCCTGCTCGAAGGCCAGTTGGTGACGCCGACCGTGCTCGCGCGCCGCTTCAGCCTGAATCCGGTCGCGGTCATATTCTCGCTGATTTTCTGGTTCTGGATGTGGGGCACGCCCGGCGCGCTGTTGGCGGTGCCGATGCTCGCGGCGATCAAGATCGTCTGCGACCATATCCGGCCGCTGACCGGGATCGGCCATTTCCTCGAAGGCTGACCTTAAACGGGCGTCGCCTCGATCGCAGCGGCGTCCATCTCGAACGAGCCGTCGTCGGCGATCGCGAAATAGCGCCGCGTTTCCGCCGAGACCTGCCGCTGCACCGCGCGGATCGCCTCGGCCTGCACCGCCGGCGTATTCATGCGCTCGATCCACGGGCCGAACGCGATCTGCAGACGCCGCGGCGTCACCGCCGTGACGGCGAAGCCGGCCACCGTCAGCGCCGCGCGAAACTCCGCCTCCGAATAATTGCGCACGTGCGACGGATCGCGAAACAGCTCGAACGCTTGCAGAAACGTGTCGAGCGCCGGCTTGCCCGGCGAGACCGTGTCGATGAACACCGCGCGGCCGGCTGATTTCACGACCCGCCGCGCTTCCGTCAGCGCCACGCCGAGATCGCTCCAGTGATGCATGCTGAAGCGCGTCATCACGAGATCGAATTCGCCGTCCGCGAACGGTAGATGCTCGGCCGGGCCTTGCCGCGTCGCGATGTTGGCGAGACCGCGCCGCTTTGCCTCCGCCGCGACCGCGGCGAGCATGTCGCGCGACAGATCGTAGGCGACGACCTCGCCGACCTGCGGCGCCACCGCGAAGGCGGCATGACCGCCGCCGCAGCCGAGATCGAGCACCCGCGCGTCGCGCCGCCCCTCGGTCATCGCCGCGAGCCGCTTCAAGTCCTCGCCCTGGCTGTGGGTGACGCTGGTGACATAGGCCGCCGCGCGCGGTCCGAACTGCGCCACCACCAGGGCGTCTTGCTCCTTGTCGGCCATGTCAGTCCCCCTCGCCCTGCGTCGCCTCGCGGCGGAAGGGATGGCCGGGATAGACGCCGAGAATTTTCAGTTCGCGGGTGAAAAAACCCAGCTCTTCCAGCGCCAGTTTCAACGGCCGGTCCTCGGGATGGCCTTCGACATCGGCATAGAATTGCGTCGCGGTGAAACGGCCGCCCACCATGTAGCTTTCGAGCTTGGTCATGTTGATGCCGTTGGTGGCGAAACCGCCGAGCGCCTTGTAGAGCGCGGCCGGCACGTTGCGCACCGCGAACACGAAGGTGGTGACGGTGAGGCCCGTGCCGCGCTTCGGCCATTTCGGCTCGCGCGCCATGACGAGAAAGCGCGTGGTGTTGTGCTCGGCATCCTCGATGTTCTTCTTGAGCGAGACGAGACCGTAGATCTTGCCGGCGAGTTCCGACGCGATCGCGGCTTCGGTCTTGTCGCCGCGCGCCGCGACGTCGGCGGCCGAGCCGGCCGTATCGGCCTCGACGATCGCCTGCACGCCCAGTTCGCGGATCAGCGCGCGGCATTGTCCCAACGCGTGGACATGGGAGTGTACCGTCTTGAGGCCGCGCAGCGTCGCGCCCGTCGGCGCCAGCAAATGGTGCTCGACGCGCTGGAAATGCTCGCCGACGATATGGAGGTTCGAACCCGGCATCAGATGATGGATGTCGGCGACGCGGCCCGCGACCGAATTCTCGATCGGCAGCATGACCAGCCGCGCCTTGTTGCGCCTCACGGCCGCGATCGCGTCCTCGAACCCCTCGCAGGGCAGCGTCGTCATGCGCGGAAACACCTGCCGGCATGCGAGGTCGGAATAGGCGCCGGGCGCGCCCTGGAACGCGATGGTATTGGCCGGGTCGGGTTTCTTGCTCATGACTTTGTCGGGTCCAAAAGTGCGCGGGCCCGCGCGAGATCGTCCGGCGTGTCGACGCCCATGGGCATCGCATCCACCAACGCCACGTCGATGCGCATGCCGGCCTCGAGCGCGCGCAGCTGTTCGAGCTTTTCGCGCCGCTCCAGCGGCGACGGCGGCAGCGCCACGAACCGGTCCAGCGCGGCGCGGCGGAACGCATAAATCCCGATATGGTGATAATGGGGCCCGTCGCCCCACGGGATCAAATTGCGGCTGAAGTAGAGCGCGCGGCCGACGCGCGATCCGGGGGCAAACGACGCCGCGATCTTGACCGCGGCCGGGCTCGTGCGTTCCCAATCCTCGCGCATCGGGCAGGCGAGCGTGGCGATGTCGACGGCGGGATCGGCGAGCGGCGTCAGCGCCGCGCGGATCGCCGCGGGATCGAGCGCGGGCAGGTCGCCTTGCAGGTTCAGGATCACGTCGTGGCGGCGCTCCGGATCGAGCCGCCCGGCCGCCTCGTGCGCGCGGTCGGAGCCGGAGGGATGGTCGGCGCGCGTCAACAGCGCCCTGCCGCCGGCGTGTTCGACCGCGTCGGCGATTTCGCGCTCGGCGCAGGCCACCACCACCGGCCCGGCCGCCGCCGCCATCGCGCGGCGCCAGACATGGACGATCATCGGCACGCCATGGATATCGGCGAGCGGCTTCCCGGGCAGCCGCGTCGCCGCCATGCGGGCGGGAATCACGATAAGCGGCGACGCTGGCTGCATGGAGGTTCCGAGTTCGAGTGCAGAATTGCGGCGTTATGCCGCACGAAATCAAGGGCTTGGGCCAATGGCCGGCACGATAAGCTTGCCGCCGTTTTCAATCACATATTTCGTTTGTCTTGTCAGCGAAATTTGGCGTAATGCCAGCCGCGGGTCGTCGCGGGGGAACGAGCAAAAACTGGCCGAGGGTCGTCGATGTCCTTTGAGATGAACAAGATTTTGGGTGCGCTGCTGGGCGCCATGATTCTGGCGATGGCGACCGGAATCATTTCGCGGGCGCTGGTCAACCCCGCGGAACTCGCAAACCCGCCTATATGGTCGCCGGGGTGAAGGAAGCCAACGCGCCCGCGGGCGCCGCCGCCGCGCCCGCCGGTCCGGAGCCGATCGGTCCCCTGCTCGCCAGCGCCAGCGCCGCCAACGGCAAGGACATTACCGGCCGGCTCTGCGTCGCCTGCCATACGTTCAACAAGGGCGAGCCGAACCGAATCGGCCCCAACCTGTACAATGTCTTCGACCAGCCGATCGGCGAGGGTCACGACAACTATGCGTTCTCCTCGGCGCTGCAAGCCCACGACAAGCAGAAGTGGACGCCCGACCTGCTCAACGAGTGGCTGGCGAATCCGCAGGATTTCGCGCACGGCACCAAGATGACGTTCGTCGGCCTGCCCAAGGCGAAGGACCGTGCCGACGTCATCGCGTTCCTCGACAGCCTGAGCGATCGCCCCGAACCGCTGGCGCCGTTCGAGACCAAACCGGCGCCCGCGGTAGCGCCGGCGGCCGCCCCCGCCACGACCCAGACTCCGCCCGGGCAACCGGCGCAGGCAAAGCCCGCGCCGGCTCCCGTTCAGCCGACGGGGACCCCGGCGGCGCCGGCTAAACCCGCGCCCGCGGCCAACGCTCCGGCCAACCCGCCGACGCAGCCGCAAGCGCCGGGGAAATAGCAGGCGGCGGCGCGGATGATCGGCGCCGCCGAGATCGATCTGGCAGAGCAACTCGCCGACGCGGCCGGCGCGATCGCACGGCGTTATTTCCGCCAGCCCATCGCCGTCGACACCAAGCCCGACCAAACGCCCGTCACTGTCGCCGACCGCGAGGCGGAGGCGGCGATGCGGGCCGCGATCGAGCGGCAATTTCCCGGCGACGGCATTCTGGGCGAGGAACATGGCGCGGTTCGCACCGGCGCGGCACGGGTCTGGGTCCTCGATCCGATCGACGGCACCAAGAGCTTCATCGCCGGCATTCCGCTGTTCGGCATTTTGATCGCGCTGGTCGAACATGGCGTGCCGGTATTGGGCATTATCGATCAGCCGATCAGCCGCGAGCGCTGGCTCGGCGTCGCGGGCCAGCCGACCCGCAAGAACGGCGCGCCGATCCGCACGCGCGCCTGCGCCGAGCTTGCGGCCGCGTCGCTCTATGCCACCTCGCCCGACATGTTCGGCGTCGACCGCCCGGCGTTCGAGCGCCTCAAGGGCGCGGTCAAGTCCGCGCGCTTCGGCGCCGATTGTTACGCCTATGGCCAACTCGCGAGTGGCTTCATCGACCTCGTGGTCGAGGCCGATCTGAAGCCGTACGATTATTGCGCGCTCGTGCCGGTGATCGAGGGCGCCGGCGGTGCGATCACCGATTGGCGCGGCGACAAGCTCGGCCTCGCGTCCGACGGCCGCGTCGTCGCCGCCGGCGACCCCGCGCTCGCCGCCAAGGCCCGCGCGGTGCTTGCCGCCGGGCCCTGATGCGCATCTGCTTTATCGGCGACAGCTTCGTCAACGGCACCGGCGACGACGAGGCGCTGGGCTGGACCGGGCGGATCGTCGCGACGGCGCGCGCCGAAGGCCGCGACGTCACTCATTACAATCTCGGCATCCGCCGCGACACCAGCGCCGACATCGCCGAGCGCTGGCGCGCGGAGGTCGAGCGGCGCCTGCCGCCGGTATATCGGCATGAACGCTTGTCTGGCCTTTTCCTTCGGCACCAACGATTGCGCCGATGAAGACGGCGCGCCGCGAGTGCCGCCCGACCGCGCGCTCGCCAACACGGAAACGATCCTGACGGAAGCAACGGCATTCGCGCCGACCGTCGCGATCGGCCCGGCGCCAGTCCTCGCCGACGCGGCGACCGACGCGCGCGTCCGCGTCTTGTCGGCGGCGCAGCAGGAACTGTCCACGAGGCTCGGCGTGCCGTTCCTGCCGATTTTCGATTTCGTCACCGCTTGCGAGCTGTGGCGGCGCGACGTTGCGGCGGGCGACGGCGTCCATCCGAACCAGGCCGGCTACGCCGCGCTTGCGGATTTCATCTGGCAATGGCCGGCGCTACACCGATGGCTGGACCGAAGGACGTGACGCCAGCGGCCATTGTCCGGCCACTAACGTCTCTCTAGAGTGCGCGGCAATGCGCAGCATCGAGGTCGCCATGCGTCTTGCCCTCCCCGTCGTCGCCGTTCTTTTCGTCGCCGGCGCCGCGTTCGCAGAGCCGCACGAAGGCATCGCGCTATACGGCGATCTCAAATACAAGCCCGGCTTCACCCATTTCGACTACACCAATCCCGACGCGCCCAAGGGCGGCGCGGTCAAGTTCAACGCCATCGGCACCTATGATACCTTCAACCCTTACACGCTGAAGGGCGTGAAAGCCGAGGGATTGGGTTATCTCTTCGACACGCTGACGGTCGCCTCGTCGGACGAGCCGGATTCGCAATATGGCCTCGTCGCGCAAAGCGTCGCGGTCGCGCCGGATCATTTGTCGGTGACGTTTCAGCTTCGTCCCGAGGCGCGATTTCACGACGGCAGCCCGGTGACGCCGGCCGACGTGATCTGGACCTTCGACACGCTGAAAGCGAAAGGTTCGCCGACCTATCATCTCTATTACGCCGACGTGCTGAAGTCCGAGCAGGTCGGCGAGCGCGGCGTCAAATTCACGCTGCGCTCGGCGGAGAATCGCGAACTGCCCTTGATCCTCGGCGAACTGCCGGTGCTGTCGAAGAAATATTGGGCGGCCCGCGACTTCGAAAAAACCACGCTCGAGCAGCCGCTCGGCAGCGGGCCGTATGTCATCGATTCATTCGATCCCGGGCGCTCCGTCACCTATCGCCGCGCCGCCGACTATTGGGCGAAGAATCTCCCGGTAATCAAGGGGCGCTTCAATTTCGGCACCATCCGCTACGACTATTACCGCGACGCGTCGGTGGCGCTCGAAGCCTTCAAGGCCGGGCAATACGACATTCGCTCGGAGAATGTCGCGAAGAATTGGGCGATCGGCTATGCCAGCCCCGCCCTGTCCGCGGGCCTGTTCAAGAAAGTGATGATCAAGAACCAGGTGCCGGAGGGAATGCAGGGCTTCGCCTTCAACACGCGGCGGCCGCTGTTCCACGACCCGCGGGTGCGCGAGGCGCTGGGCTATCTCTTCGATTTCGAGTGGGCCAACAAGAATTTGTTCTACGGCGCCTATACCCGGACCGAGAGCTTTTTTTCCAATTCCGATCTCGCGTCGTCGGGGTTGCCCAGCGCCGACGAGCTCAAAATTCTCGAGCCCATGAAAAGCGAGATTCCGGCGGCGGTTTTCACCAAGGTTTATGAGGCGCCGAAGACCGATGGAACCGGTGACATCCGACCCAATATCCGCGCCGCCCTGGGCCTGCTGAAGGACGCAGGCTGGACGGTGAAGGGCGGCAAGCTCGTCAACGACAAAGGCGAGCAGATGCAGTTCGAATTCCTGAACGCAGAGGCGGAGTTCGAGCGCATCCTTTTGCCCTTCGGCAACAATCTGCGGCGCATCGGCATCGCCATGAATCTGCGCACGGTCGATCCGGCGCAATATGAGAACCGCCTCAACAATTACGATTACGACATGACGGTGATCGTCGTTCCGGAATTGTTGTCGCCCGGCAACGAGCAGCGCGGCTATTGGACCTCGGCCGCGGCCGACGAGCCGGGGGGCAACAATGTGATGGGGGTGAAAAGCAAGGCGGTCGACAAGCTGGTCGATCTCATCATCGCGTCGCCCGACCGGCCAAGCCTGTTGGCCCGGGTCCATGCGCTCGACCGCGTGCTGCTCGAAAGCTTTTACGTGATTCCGAATTGGCACATCGACGTGTTCCGCGTCGCCTATTGGGACAAATTCGGACAGCCGAAGATCCATCCGCCCTACGCATTGGCGCTCGACACGTGGTGGGTCGACCCGGCGTTGGACAAGGCGCTTGCGGCGAACAAGGCGAAGCTGCACTAAGCGATGCTCGCCTACGCCCTTCGCCGCATCCTGTTGATGATCCCGACGCTGTTCGCGATCATCGTGGTCAATTTTTTCATCATCCAGGCGGCGCCCGGCGGCCCGGTCGATCAAATGATCGCGCAGCTCAAAGGCCGCGGCAACGTCACCGCCCGCGTCACCAGCGCCGGCGGCGAGCTGGCGAACGCGCCGGCGGCGACGCGGGCCTCGCGCGGCATCGATCCCGCGCTGCTGGCGCGGCTCAACAAGCTTTACGGTTTCGACAAGCCGCCGGGCGAGCGGTTCTGGATCATGATCAAGCACTATGTCGCGTTCGATTTCGGCACCAGCTTTTTCAGCGACCGGCCGGTGATCAAGCTGATCGCCGATAAACTGCCGGTGTCGATTTCGCTCGGATTGTGGACCACGCTGATCGTCTATCTGATTTCGATTCCGCTCGGCATCGCCAAGGCGGTGCGCGACGGCTCGCGCTTCGATGTCTGGACCAGCGCGGTGGTGATCGTCGGCTACGCCATTCCCGGCTTCCTGTTCGCGATCCTGCTGATCGTGCTGTTCGCGGGCGGCAGCTATCTCCAATGGTTTCCGTTGCGCGGCCTCGTCTCCGACGATTGGTCGCAACTCCCGTTTTTCGCCAAGATCGTCGATTATTTCTGGCACATCGCGTTGCCGGTCTTGGCGCTGGTGATCGGCGGCTTCGCCAGCCTGACCATGCTGACCAAGAATTCCTTTCTCGAGGAGATCAACAAGCAATACGTCGTCACGGCGCGCGCCAAGGGCTTGAGCGAGCGCCGCGTGCTCTACGGCCACGTCTTCCGCAACGCGATGCTCCTGGTGATCGCCGGGTTCCCGGCCGCCTTCGTCGGGATTCTTTTCACCGGCGCGCTGCTGGTCGAGGTCATTTTCTCGCTCGATGGCCTTGGCCTGTTGGGCTTCCAGGCGGCGCTGAGCCGCGATTACCCGATCATGTTCGCTACCCTTTACATCTACACGCTGGTCGGCCTCGTCATGAAGCTGGTCAGCGACTTGACGTATATGATGGTCGATCCGCGCATCGATTTCGCGACCCGCAACACATGATGGGACGGAAGCTCTCGCCGCTGACGCGGCGACGTCTTGCGAATTTCCGCGCCAACGGACGCGGCTATTGGTCGATGTGGATTTTTCTGGTGCTGTTCCTGGCGAGCCTGTTCGCCGAGTTCATCGCCAACGACCGGCCGTTGCTGGTCGACTATGACGGCCAACTCTATTTTCCGATTTTCGAAGACTATACCGAGGCCGATCTCGGCGGCGACCTTCCGATCGACGCCGATTACCGCGACATGACCGTGGCAAAGCGCATCGAGGCGCATGGCTGGGTGCTGTGGCCGCCGATTCCCTATGATTATCGCACCATCAATTTCCATCTCCCGTCGCCGGCGCCGTCGCCGCCCGCCGGCGCCAACCTGCTCGGCACCGACGATCAGGGCCGCGACGTGCTGGCGCGTCTGATCTACGGTTTCCGCATCTCGGTCCTGTTCGGGCTGGTGCTGACGGTGGCGAGTTCGATCGTCGGCGTCGCGGCGGGGGCGATCCAGGGCTATTACGGCGGCCTCACCGATCTCCTGTTTCAGCGCTTTCTCGAGATCTGGTCCGGCCTGCCGGTGCTCTATCTGCTCATCATCCTGTCGAGCATCATCCAGCCCGATTTCTGGTGGCTCCTCGGCATCATGCTGCTGTTCTCGTGGATGTCGCTGGTCGACCTGGTCCGCGCCGAATTTCTGCGGGCGCGCAATTTCGACTATGTCCGCGCCGCCAAAGCGCTCGGTGTCACCAACCCGGTGATCATCTGGCGCCATGTCCTGCCCAACGCGATGGTGGCGACGCTGACCTTCCTGCCGTTCATCCTGAACGGGTCGATCACGACGCTGACGTCGCTCGATTTCCTCGGCTTCGGCTTGCCGCCCGGCTCGCCGTCGCTCGGCGAGCTGTTGTCCGAGGGCAAATCGAACCTTCAGGCGCCGTGGCTCGGCCTCACCGCGTTTTTCACGCTGGGGATCATGCTGAGCCTGCTCATTTTCGTCGGCGAGGCCGTGCGCGACGCGTTCGATCCGCGGAAGATGGGCTGATGACTGATAACTTACTGTCCGTCTCGCACCTCTCCGTGTCGTTCAAAAGCGGCGACCGTACCGTCGCCGCCGTCAAAGACGTGTCCTTCGACATCAACCGCGGCGAGATTGTCGCCTTGGTCGGCGAGTCCGGCTCGGGCAAATCGGTGACGGCGCTCTCGATATTGCAGCTCCTGCCCTATCCCACCGCGAGCCACGGGCCGGGCAGCAGCATCAAGTTCGAGGGGCTGGAGTTGGTCGGCGCACCGGCCAAGACGCTCCGCGCGGTGCGCGGCAACCGCATCGCCATGGTGTTCCAGGAGCCGATGACCTCGCTCAACCCGCTGCACACGATCGAGAAGCAGATCACCGAGACGTTGTTCCTGCACAAAAAAATGAGCCGCGAGGAGGCCCGGGCGCGCGCTGTCGAACTCCTGAAGCTGGTCGGATTGAGCGAGGCGGAGAGCCGGCTCAAATCCTATCCGCACCAGCTCTCCGGCGGGCAGCGCCAGCGCGTGATGATCGCGATGGCGCTCGCCAACGAACCCGCGCTGTTCATCGCCGACGAGCCCACCACCGCGCTCGACGTCACCATCCAGGCGCAACTCCTGAAGCTGTTAAAGGATTTGCAGGTGCGTTTCGGCATGGCGATGCTGATGATCACGCACGACCTCACCATCGTGCGCAAGGTCGCCGACCGCGTCATGGTGATGACGCAGGGCGAGATCGTCGAGCGCGGCGCCGTCGCCGAGATTTTCGCGCGGCCGCAGCATCCCTACACCAAGCGGCTCCTTGCCTCGGAACCGAAGGGCGAGCCGGTGTCGATCGCGCCGCCGCCGCCGGTGACGATGACGGCCGAGAAGCTCAAAGTCTGGTTTCCGATCCGCGCCGGCGTGATCCGCCGCACCGTCGGCTACATCAAGGCCGTGGACGGCGTCGACGCCGCGGTGCGCCAGGGCGAGACGCTGGGCATTGTCGGCGAATCCGGCTCCGGCAAGACCACGCTGGCGCTGGCGTTGCTGCGGCTGGTCAGGAGCGAGGGCGCCATCACCTATGCCGGCCGCGCCATCAACGGCATCGCCGAGCGGACAATGCGGCCGCTGCGCCGCGAATTGCAGATCGTGTTCCAGGACCCGTACGCCAGCCTGTCGCCGCGCATGTCGATCGCGCAGATCGTCGAGGAAGGACTGCGCGTCCACAATATCGGCGCCGGCCGCGACGAGCGGCGCGGCCTGATCCGCGAGGTGCTGCAGGAGGTCGGGCTCGATCCCGACGCCGCCGACCGCTACCCGCACGAATTCTCCGGCGGCCAGCGCCAGCGCGTCGCCATCGCCCGCGCCCTGGTGTTGAAGCCGCGCATCGTCATGCTGGACGAGCCGACCTCGGCGCTCGACGTCTCGATCCAGGCGCAGATCGTCGACCTGTTGCGCGATCTGCAGCGGCGCCACGGCCTCGCCTATGTCTTCATCAGCCACGATTTGCGCGTCGTGCGCGCCTTGGCGCACGATCTCATCGTGATGAAGGACGGACACGTGGTCGAGGCCGGACCGGCGAAGGAGATTTTCTCGGCGCCGAGAGAACCCTACACCCGCGCGCTCATGGCCGCCGCTTTCGACCTTGCCGTGGCTTAGGCGCGCGCTCGCGCCGCCGCCAGCCGCGCGCGACATAGGCGCGCAGCATTATCCCGCGGCCGCGGAAACCGAGCCACAATTGCAGGCCGAAGAAAATCACTGCCATCGCCATCTGCCCGCCGAGGCTCCATTGGCGCGGCAAGACCCAGACCAGAGCGAGATCGACCACCCACAGCGCCACGAACACCGCGCCCCACAGCGGCAGGCCGCGCAGGAACAGCGGAATGCCGAGCACGCCCGAAAACAGGAACAGAATCCAATCGAAGCCGTCCTGGAACGGCTTGACCGCCCCAGTCTTGGGATTTTCCAGCAGCAGGTCGCGGTTCATGCCGGAAAGCGCGTGGCGATCATGGCGTAGGCCGCGCGCAGGCCCAGCGCCTCGCCGCCCTCGGGCCGGCCGGGACGCGTTTTCTGGTTCCAGGCATAGGTGTCGACATGCGCCCACGGCGTCTGCGCCGAGACGAATTCCTGGAGATAGAGCGCCGCCTGGATCGCGCCGGCGAATGGCGATTCCGAGACGTTGTTGAGATCGGCGATCGGGCTTTTGTACATGTCGCGGTAGCCGGCCCACAGGGGCAAGCGCCACAGCGGATCGGATTGCGTCGTACTGGCGCGCAGCAAATCCTCGGCGAGCGCGTCGTCGTTGGCGAACAGCGCCGGCAGATCCGGCCCCAGCGCCGTGCGCGCGGCACCGGTCAGGGTCGCGAAATCGATCAGCAGCGCCGGCTTTTCGCTGTCCGCCTCGGCCAGCGCATCGCACAGGATCAGCCGGCCCTCGGCGTCGGTGTTGCCGATCTCGACCGTCAGGCCCTTGCGCGTCTTGACGATGTCCATGGGGCGGATGGCATTGCCGGCAACGGAATTTTCCACCGCCGGCACCAGCACGCGCAGCCGCACCGGCAGGCGCGCCGCCATGATCGCGTGCGCCAAGCCGAGCATGGTCGCGGCGCCGCCCATGTCCTTTTTCATCAGCCGCATGCCGCTCGCCGGCTTCAAATCGAGGCCGCCAGTGTCGAAGCACACGCCCTTGCCGACCAGCGTCACTTTCGGCGCCGATGCGTCGCCCCAAGTGATGTCGATCAGGCGCGGCTCGCGTCCCGCGGCCGCGGCACGGCCGACGGCGTGAATGGTCGGATAATTCTGGTCGAGCAGCGCGTCGCCGACGACGGCGATGAACTGGGCGCCGTGACGGTGGGCGAGCAGCTGCGCCGCCGCGGCGAGATCGGCCGGGCCCATATCCTCGGTCGGCGTATTGATGAGATCGCGCGCGAGACAGATGCCGTCGGCCAGCCGCTCGACCAGGCCGCGATCGGCGTCTTTCGGCCAAACCAAATTCGCCCAACCCTTCTTGCGCGCCTTGTAGCGGGTGAAGGCGTAGCCGCCGAGCGCCCAGCCCAGGGTCAACGGCGTCGCCGCCTCGGGCGGCGCACCATCGAGCGCGTAGGCGCGTTCGGGCAGCTTGTCGGGCAGCGCCGCCAGCGCCCATAGCGGCTCCGCCGGGTTCCAGCCGACCAGCACCCGCGCCAGCCCGCCGGCCTCGTCCGGCAGCAAGGCGACCCGACCCGGCTCGGCCTTGAACCCGGTCGCGGCGGCCCACGCCTGGGCGCGCGGCCCAAGCCGGCCCAGGCTCCCGGCCAGATCGCGGGCCGCCACCGGGGTCACCGGCACGGCATCGCTCGCACTGTCGATCAACGGCAACAACGGCTTCTCCCACTAGCCAATAGCGCGACCGCCAGAGTATCAAATAAGCGATGGCGGACTTCACCATCTATATCGGGAATCGGGTCTATTCCTCCTGGTCGCTGCGCGGCTGGCTGCCCTTGAAGCATCTGGGCGTGCCGTTCGACGAAGTGATGATCCCGCTCTATGTCGACGGCAGCAAGGACACGATCCTGCGCCAATCGCCCTCGGGCAAGGTCCCAGCCCTGCACCATCGGGGCCGCACGATGTGGGAATCGCTGGCAATCGGCGAGTATCTCGCCGAGCAGTTCCCGGCGGCGAAGCTGTGGCCCGAGGACGCCGGGGCGCGGGCATTCGCGCGCTCGGTTTCGAACGAGATGCACGCCGGGTTCGGCGCATTGCGCCTGGAACTCTCCATAAATCTGCGCCGGATCATTCCCGGACGCCGGTTCACCGCCGACGCGCTGGCGCAAGTCGAGCGCATCAAGCAAATCTGGCGCGACTGTCGCGCGCGCTACGGCAAGGGCGGGCCGTTCCTGTTCGGCCCTTTCACCATCGCCGACGCGATGTACGCGCCCGTGGTGGCGCGGTTCCGCACCTATGAGATCGAACTTGACGCGGCATGCGCCGCCTATGCCGAAGCAATCTGGTCGCTGCCGGCGATGATCGCCTGGTGCGAGGCGGCGGCAAAGGAAACCATCGTCATCGAAAAGTTCGAATACGAGCCCGGCGGCTCGATCTGAGGAGAGAAAGCATGGCCATTGCAATCCCAGGCGTCGAACTGAAAGGCCCGATCAAACCCGGCTACGAGCGCGTGGTGACGCCGGAGGCGATTGCCTTCGTGGTCGACCTCGAACGCAAATTCGGCGCCGAGCGCAAGCGACTGCTCGCGCGCCGGCAAGAAGTGCAGGCCAAGCTCGACGCCGGCTGGAAGCCTGACTTCCTCAAGGAGACGCAGGCGATCCGCGACGCCGACTGGACCGTGGCGCCGTTGCCGAAGGATTTGCTTGACCGCCGCGTCGAGATCACCGGCCCCACCGACCGAAAGATGGTGATCAACGCGCTCAATTCCGGCTCCTCCGTGTTCATGGCCGATTTCGAGGACGCCAACACGCCGAGCTGGGACAATCTGATCGAAGGCCACATTAACCTGATGGACGCGGTGCGCCGCGACATCTCGTTCGACGATCCCTCGAACAAGCGCCATTACCAGCTCAACCCGCGCACCGCGGTGCTGCTGGTGCGGCCGCGCGGCTGGCATCTACCGGAGGCGCACGTGATCGTTGACGGCCAGCCGATGTCCGGCAGTCTGTTCGATTTCGGCCTCTACTTCTTCCACAACGCCAAGAATCTGATGGCACGCAACACCGGGCCTTATTTCTATCTGCCCAAGATGGAGGCGCATCAGGAGGCGCGGCTGTGGAACGAGGTGTTCGTCCACGCCCAGGCCAAGCTCGGCATCCCCAAGGGCACCATCAAGGCGACGGTGCTGATCGAAACCATCCTCGCCGCGTTCGAGATGGACGAAATCCTCTACGAGCTGCGCGACCATTCCGCCGGCCTCAATTGCGGCCGCTGGGACTATATCTTCTCCACCATCAAGAAATTCGCCGAGGACCCAAAGCGCGTCATGCCCGACCGCGCCCAGGTCACGATGACGGCGCATTTCATGCGCTCCTACTCGCTGCATCTCATCAAGACCTGTCACCGCCGCAACGTGCATGCGATGGGCGGCATGGCGGCACAAATCCCGATCCGCAACGATCCCGCCGCCAACGAGGCGGCGATGGAAAAGGTGCGTGCCGACAAGCTCCGCGAGGCCGGCGACGGGCATGACGGCACCTGGGTCGCGCATCCCGGGCTGGTGCCGATCGCCAAGGAAATTTTCGACAAGCAGATGCCGGAGGCCAACCAGATCGCGCGCAAACGGCAGGACGTACACATCACCGTGGACGATTTGCTGCGCGTGCCCGAAGGCACCATCACCGAGGCGGGCCTGCGCCAGAACCTCAATGTCGGCATCGGCTATCTCGAGGCCTGGCTGCGCGGCATCGGCTGCGTGCCGCTTTACAATCTGATGGAGGATGCCGCCACGTCGGAGATCAGCCGCGCCCAGGTCTGGCAATGGATCCGCCATAAGGCGAAGCTATCGGATGGCCGCACCGTCGATCTCGACCTGTGCAAGAAAATCATGGACGAGGAGCTGGCCAAGCTCAAAGCGCTGGCCGGCGACGAAGCCTACGACAAGGGCCGCTACCGCGACGCCGCCAAGATGTTCACGGACTTGCTCGCGGCGCCGAAATTTCCCGACTTCCTCACCCTGCCCGCTTACGAGGAAATCGTGGCCGAAGGGGCGTAAGGAGAAACGACGATGTTCGATCTCGACCGGTTTGTGGACGATCTTCGCGGCTCGCTCGCGGAGCGGTCACGCGGCGCGATGAAGGAGATCGTGGCGCGGGCCGTTTCCGACCCCAACTCCCTGCTCCGACAGATCGGCGAGCCGGACAAAGCTGCGATCCGCGTGCTGCACCGCGCCCCTGACCTTACCGTGCTCAACGCGATCTGGGCACCAAATCAATTCGCGCAGCCGCATGACCACCGCATGTCCGCCGTGATCGGGATGTATGGCGGGCGCGAAGACAATATGTTCTGGCGCCGCGAATCCGATCGCGACATACGCAAGATCGAAGTTGCGGGCGGCCAGGCGCTCGGTACGGGCGACACGATGATTCTCGGTCGCGACATCATCCATTCCGTCGTCAATCCGCTGACGAAACTCAGCGGCGCGATCCATGTTTATGACGGGGATTTGTTCGGCGTGGACCGCAGCATGTGGAATCCCGAAACCTTAGTCGAGCAGGCCTATGACATCCGCATTATCGTGACGACTTCGGTCGAGGGCGCCGGCGCTCCGCGCTCGGGATGAGATTTTCTTCATCCCAGCACGCAGCCGTCATGACCCGCCGCGGCGGGCCATCCACGTCTAAATTTTGAGAAAAATAAAATTCGTGGATGACCCGGCCAATCCGGGTCATGACGAAGTAGACTTTTTGTCGCTACCCGTCGGTTCCTGCTGGCGTTGCGCCTTAAGGCGATCGATTTCGCCGAGCTGGAACTGCGCCGCGTCGAGCGCGGTCTTTTCCGCCGCGGACAAGGTGCTGCGGTCGACATGGTCGATCAGCACGCGGAGTGCATCGCCGAGCTGTCCGATCTGCCGCCCATAAGAGCCGACTTGCTCCAATATCCGTTGTTCCAGCACCGGGTCGGAGGATTTGCCGAGGTTGATGTTGATGAGACCGAACTGGCTACCAACGGCGCGGAAAAAAATCGTCCACGGATTGATCGATTGTGTAACGTCGCCCGACAGCGGCAGACGAAATTCCTGCATCGGTCCCTCCTAGCGCATGCGGCCTATTCGCTGGCATGGATGAAGTCGCGGACCCGCGGATAGATCTGACTCTGCCACTTCTTGCCCGCGAACACGCCGTAGTGACCGACGCCGGTCTGCACATGATGCTGTTTCATGTAGGGCCGGATGCCGGTGCAGAGATCGTGCGCGGCGACGGTCTGACCGACCGAGCAGATATCGTCGCGCTCGCCTTCGACGGTGAACAAGGCGGTGCGGCGGATCGCCTTTGGCTCGATCGCCCGGCCGCGATAGGTGAGCTTGCCCAGCGCCAATTCGTGGCACTGAAAAATCTTGTGCACGGTCTCGAGATAGAATTCCGCCGGCAAATCCATCACCGCGAAATATTCTTCGTAGAAGCCGCGGATCGCGTCGGCCTTCTCGGTCTCGCCCTTGACCAGGTGCTGGTAGAGGTCGTGGAAGCTCTTGAGGTGACGGTCGAGATTCATGCTCATGAAGCCGGCGAGCTGCAGAAAGCCCGGATAGACGCGCCGGAACGCGCCGACAAAGCGGAACGGCACGTAGCCGATCAGGTTGCGCTCGAACCATTCGATCGGCCGCTCCATCGCGAATTCATTGACCTTGGTCGGGCTGATGCGCGTGTCGATCGGCCCGGCCATCAGGGTCATGCTGGCCGGCTGCGCCGGGCTGCCGTCCTGCGCCATGAGCGCGACCGCGGCCAGCGCCGGTACCGCCGGCTGGCAGATCGCGACGATATGCGCGCCGGGCCCGAGCTTCTCGAGGAAGCGCATCAGATGCTCGGTATATTCGTCGAGACCGAAGCGGCCGTGGCGCATCGCGACGTCGCGGACATTGTGCCAGTCGGTCAGATAGACATCGTGCTCCGGCAGCATCGTCTTCACGGTGTCGCGCAACAGCGTGGCGAAATGACCAGACAGCGGCGCCACCAGCAGCACGCGCGATTGCGGCGGCGTGTCTGCCTTGCGGAAATGGAGCAGCGTGCAGAACGGCGTGACGTCGGCGGCTTCTTCGATCACCGCGGCCTCGCGATTGCCGACCGTCACCGTCTCGATGCCGTAGGCGGGACGATGATGCGTCAGTCCGATCCGCGACATGATCTCAAAGGCGGCGCCGAACCGCTTCGTCACACTCTCGTCAAAGTGCTCTGATTTAACATTGGCGAGGTGACCGACCGCGATCCGGGCCATGGCGCGCAGCGGCTCGATCATGTCGTTATGCGCCTGGTACAACTGATAAATCATGCGTCAGAGGGTCCCCGCCCCTGGCGATGCAATAGGCACGCCACGGGGGACTGGCGGACTGGCATGTCATTTGCGTAGATTTTGGGCATGAGCAAAGCCGTTCTGACCATCAGCAGCAAGAATTATTCGTCCTGGTCGTTGCGGGGCTGGCTGTTGGCGCGGTTTGCGGGTTTGGATTTCGAGGAACGGATCGTACCCCCAGATGATCCTGCGGTTCGCGCCGAAATACTACTGCTTTCCTCGTCGATTCTGGTGCCCTCGCTGATCCATAACGGCATCACCGTGTGGGATACGCTGTCGATCGCCGAGTATCTCAACGAGGCGAAGCCCAAGGCCGGGCTGCTGCCGAAGGACCCAGAGGCGCGCGCTCATTGCCGCTCGATCTGCGGCGAGATGCATTCGGGCTTCACCGCGCTGCGGTCGGCCCTGCCGATGAACCTCAAGGCCCATTTCCCCGGTTTCAAAGTGTGGAATCGCGCCTTGGCCGATATCGACCGGGTCACCACGATCTGGCGCGACTGTATCGGGCGGTATGGCGGGCCCTACCTCTTCGGCGCCGCGCGCACCACCGCCGACGCCATGTATGCGCCGGTCGCGACCCGCTTCGTCACCTACGACGTCAAGCTCGATCCGGTCAGCACCGCTTATCGCGACCACATCATGGCGATGCCGGAAATGATCGAGTGGATCGCCGCCGCGAGGCTCGAGCCGGAAGAAATCGAAGAGCTTGAAGCCGAGTTCTAAGCCGGTTTGGCGCGACTTTTGCGTGACCCGTTCGCGACTTACCCGCTAAGGAGGGCCGCGATGAGTGTCATGCTCGAAACGCCGACGAAATTCGCGCACGTCAAACCCGGCGACACCGAATTCAAGTCGGGTGGCTTACGTGACTTTTTCTCGTACCGCGATCTCGGCATCGCCGCGGCGACCAACGGCAAAGTCGTCGCCCAGCTCACCCGGGCCGAGCGAGCGCCCGAGGCCGGCACGGGCTGGCACCGCCATGTCGCCGATTTTCATATCGTCATCATGCTGAAGGGCTGGGCGCGCTTCATGTACGAGGACAAGGAGCATCTGGTCGAGGCCGGCGACGTGGTGCATCAGCGGCCCGGTATCGTCCACTACCTGTTCGATTACTCGCCGGATATGGAATATCTGGAGATCGTCTCGCCGGCCGATTTCAAGACGGTCGAAATGCCCGCCCCGGCGGCGGTGCCGCCGCCGACACCCTGGAAATGATGCCGGCGGCGATAACCTGACTCGCTATTTCTCTCGAACCCAGCGCTCGGTTCCGATCTGGGTACCGCCGGCATAGGTCCAGAAACCGGCCCACGAGCCGTCCAATTCTTCGGCGTAAAGCGCAAGGCCAGTATCCTTGCCCGATTTGTACGACACCGCGATGAAATCCTTCGAGCCGATGCCGGTGCCGACGATGGTGTCGCCGCCGACATGCCAGACGACCTTGAAGGTATCGCCGGTCTTCTCGACGGAGACGTCGCCGGTATATTTTCCCTCGCCGCCCGGATTGGCGCCGGCGACGGCATAATGTCCGACGGGATCGGCGAGCGCGACGCCCGCCGACAGCAACAGGACGGCAGCCGCCGTCATCAACATGCGCATGCGAAACTCCCCCTTAAGTCGTGAAACCCCGATTACGCCGCCTTGGCCGCAGCGATCGTCTGCCACACTCGCATGGGGGTTGCCGGCATGTCGATGGTCTTGACGCCGAGCGGGCCGAGCGCGTCGATGATGGCGTTGATCACCGCCGGCGGCGCCCCGACCGAGCCGGCCTCGCCGGCGCCCTTGATGCCGAGCGCGTTGGTCTTGCACGGCACGTTGTTGAAGCCGCACGAGAAGTCGGGCTGGTCCCCGGCGCGCGGCATGGTGTAGTCCATGAAGCTGCCGGTCAGGAGCTGACCCGACTCGCCGTCATACGAGATGCTTTCGAGCAGCGCCTGGCCGAAGCCCTGCGCCAGCCCGCCGACGATCTGCCCTTCGACGATCATCGGGTTGATGACCATGCCGACATCGTCCACGACGGTATAGCGGTCGATTGCCACCATGCCGGTGTCGGGATCGACCTCGAGCTCGCAGATATGGCAGCCGTTGGGGAAGTTCGGCACGCCGTCGGCGGCGCCGCTCGCCTCCAGGCCGAGGCCGAAGCCCGGCGGCAGCATCATCGGCGCATAAGCCGCCTTCGCCACATCGACCAGCGCCATCGATTTGTCGGTGCCGACGATGGTGAAACGCCCGTTCTCGAACTGGATATCCGCGGGCGACGCCTCCATCAAATGGCTCGCCAAACTCTTGGCCTTCTCGATCAGGTTCGCGCTCGCGGCCTTCAAGGCGCCGCCGCCGACCGCCGAGGTGCGCGAGCCGTAGGTGCCGCGGCCGAACGATACCTGCGCGGTATCGCCCTGGATGAAGCGGATGCTCTCGAACGGCACGCCGAGCCATTCCGACGCCATCTGCGCGAAGGTCGTCGCATGGCCCTGGCCGTGATTGAAGGTGCCGGCGACAATCGTCACGGAACCGCTCGGGTCGAAGCGCAATTCCATGCGGTCGTTGAAGATGGCGCAGGTCTCGACATAGTAGATCAGGCCGCGGCCGCGCAATTTTCCCTTCTTCTCGCTCGCCGCCTTGCGCGCGGCATAACCGTCCCAATCCGCCTTGGCGATGGTCTTGTTCAAGGTGTCGGCGAAATCGCCGCTGTCATAGGTGACGCCGGTCGCGGTGGTGAACGGCATCGCGCTCGACGGGATGAAATTGCGGCGGCGCAGCTCGACGCGGTCGATGCCGGTGGCGAGCGCGGCGTGCTCGATCATGCGCTCCATGAAGTACGTCGCCTCGGGACGGCCGGCACCGCGATACGGCCCCATCGGCGCGGTGTTGGTGAACACCGCCTGGCCGGTGAAGTAAACGGTCGGGATACGATAGACCTGCGGTGCCATTTGCAGCGCCGACAGCGACGGGATGATGCCCGCGCCCGAGATGTTGCCGCCGAGATTGGTGAGGCTGTGCACGCGCAGGCCCAGGATGTTGCCGTCCTTGTCGAGCGC
The DNA here is from genome assembly GCA_963729845.1 of uncultured Alphaproteobacteria bacterium. Taxonomy (GTDB): domain Bacteria; phylum Pseudomonadota; class Alphaproteobacteria; order ATCC43930; family CGMCC-115725; genus JAATGI01. The sequence continues at coordinate 25,639 of CAVSQC010000033.1, read as the reverse complement.
GATCTCGCCGGTGACGATCTGGTCGCGGCCGTGCGTGTCGTTGAGCAGCCCTTCGCTGCGCGATGAAATCCACTTCACCGGTCGGCCAATTTTCTTCGACGCCCACAGCACCAGCGCCTCTTCGGGATAGACGTCGCCCTTCATGCCGAAGCCGCCGCCGACATCCTTGGCGATGACGCGCATCTGGCTTTCCGGCACGTGGAACACCTGGCCGGCAAGCGTGCCGCGCGCGCCGTGCGGATTCTGGGTCGCGGTGTAGAGCGTGTAGAAATCCTCGGCCGCGCTGTAATCGCCGATATAGCCGCGCGTCTCCATCGAATTGGCGGAGATGCGGTTGTTGACCATCCGCAACGTCACTTTGTGCGCGGCCTTGGCGAAGGCGGCATCGGTCGCCTCCTTGTTGCCCATCATGATCGGGAACACGACGTTGCCCGTGGGGCATTCGTCCCAGATTTTGGGCGCGCCGTCCTTGAGCGCTGCCTCGATCCCGGTCACGGCGGGCAGCGGCTCGTATGTGACCTCGACCAGTTCGGCCGCGTCGAGCGCTTGCGCCATCGTCTCGGCGACGACGAAGACGACGCGCTCGCCGACATAACGCGCCTTGCCGGTGGCGAGCAGGAAGCGCGGCGCGCGGAAGCCCGGCGGGCCGCCCATATCCTCGGGCATCAGCGGGAACATCGGCCCGACATGCTCGGCCGCGGCGTCGGCGCCGGTCAGCACGCAGAGAACGCCAGGCGCCTTCTCGCCCTTGCTCTTGTCGATGCGGGTGATCTTGGCATGGGCGTGCGGTGACAGGACCTGCACTGCGTAGGCCTGACGGGGCAGGTTGATATCCTCGATATAGGTGCCGTGGCCGGTCAGGAACCGCTTGTCCTCGACGCGGCGGATAGGTTGCCCGATGCCGAAACCAGCCATGTGTCGCCTCCCCTAATCCTTGGCAGTAGCCTTGGCCGGCATGCTAGCGACAAATCGCCGCCGCATCATCACGAATTTGCCGTGTCCGAGGCCTCGCCCGAGGCTGCCACGATGGGACCGATCGGCGAAGGTCCATTCGGCTTCAGCGCCGGCTGCGCCGGCGGCCGATTACATGCCCAACAGGATGCCCATCGGACCGATGGTCAGATCGTCGGCGATTTCCTTCTGTTCGGGCGTGAGCACGCCATAAAGCGCGTCGAGGGCGGCCGCCGTCTTGTTGAAGGCTTCCCGGTGGGCGGTCATCATCTGTTGCCGGCGCACCAGACGGTCGTGCAGGGTTTCGTCCTCGTCCGGCTTCATCCGCTGCGACTGTCCGATCATCGCCTTGGCGCTGTCGGTCACCGCATCGGCGTAGCCCTTCCATTGCGGCTCCTGCGCGGCGGTGATCTCGAGATCCGCTTTGAGGTAGGCCAATTGTCCCGCGACAAAGGCGCTCAAGCGCCGGCCGCTCATCACGGGTCCCGGGCCCATCATGCCGTGGCGAACGCCCCAGCCGGATCCGCGCATCATGCCCTGCCCCATCATGCCGGCCCCCATTCCTCCGCCCATCATGCCGGGACAATCGGCATCGGCTTCCTGCGTGGAAGCCGGGGCGTCGAACGAAGCACCCGATTGCGCCAGGACCGGCGACGCCCAGAGAAGCAATGACGCCGCGAGCGCAATCCGCAATTTCATCATGACAAGTCCCCATGTTGGAATTGCACGATGATCCCGCGGCTCGTGGCGGGCCTTGATCTGCATCAAGGAATCGCGCCGGGGCGCTGCTCGTTGACCCTCCTCCAAGGGAACGATAGGGATGGTGGTGCATGAACGTTGAGTCGCCTCACGGCCATCACACCCCCGCAGGCGGCCACACGGCGATGCGGGGCGAGCGGGACCCCGTCTGCGGCATGAGCGTCGATCCCGCGACGGCCAAATACTGGCACGTGCATCGCGGCAAGACGTATCATTTCTGCGGTGCGCCCTGTCGCGACAAGTTCGTCGCCGACCCAGAGTCATATCTGGGTCCGCCGGCGGCAAAATCCCCGGCGCGGCAAGCGACGCCCGGTGCGAATTGGACCTGCCCGATGCATCCCGAGATCGTGCGCGACGGGCCGGGCGACTGTCCGAAATGCGGAATGGACCTGGAACCGGCATGGGTCGCGGACGGCGATACGCCCAATCCGGCGCTGATCGACATGACCCGGCGCTTCTGGATCGCGCTCGCGTTGGCGCTGCCATTGTTTCTGCTCGCGATGGCGGAGGATCTACTCGGCGGCCTGATTTCGCGCGCATTGTCACCGGCAGGCTTTGTCTGGCTGCAATTCGCGCTGGCGAGTCCGGTGGTGTTATGGGCGGGCGCGCCGTTTTTCGCGCGCGGCTGGCAATCGGTGGCGAACCGCAGCCTCAACATGTTCACTCTGATCGCGCTCGGCACCGGCGTTGCTTACGGCTATAGCGTGATCGCCGCGCTGGCGCCCGGCTTTTTCCCCGCGGGGTTTGGCGGCATGCACGGTCACGCCGCCGTGTATTTCGAGGCAAGCGCGGTAATCGTCACGCTGGTGTTGCTGGGTCAGGTGCTGGAATTGCGCGCGCGGGCCCAAACCAACAGCGCGCTTCGCGCGTTGCTCGGCCTCGCGCCGAAGCAAGCCCGGATTCTGCGGGACGACGGGCGCGAGGAGGATATTCCGCTCGAACAGGTCAAAGTGGGGGACCGGCTGCGCATTCGTCCCGGCGAGAAAGTCCCGGTCAACGGCGTGGTGCTCGACGGCCGCAGCGCCATCGATGAATCGACGATCAGCGGCGAGCCGATTCCAGTCGAAAAGGCGCCGGGCGACCGGGTGACAGGCGCGACGCTAAACACCCGCGGGAGCATGATCATGCGCGCCGAACGCGTCGGCGCCGACACGTTGCTGGCGCGCATCGTCGCCCTGGTTGGCGAGGCACAGCGCTCGCGCGCGCCGATCCAGAACCTTGCCGACAGGGTCGCAGCCTGGTTCGTGCCGGCGGTAGTGCTGGTCGCGGTCCTGTCCGCGATTGCCTGGGGTGTGTGGGGGCCGGAGCCGAAAATCGCCTATGCGCTGCTGAACGGGGTCGCAGTCCTGATCATCGCATGTCCGTGCGCGCTGGGATTGGCGACGCCGATGTCGATCATGGTCGGCACCGGGCGCGGCGCGGGCGCGGGCGTGCTGGTGAAGAATGCCGAGGCACTGCAGCGGATGGAGAAGGTTGACACGCTGGTCGTCGACAAGACCGGCACGCTGACCGAGGGCAAGCCGCGTCTCGTCGGCATCGAGGCCCGGGACATCGCGGAAAACGACTTGCTGCGGCTGGCGGCCGCGCTCGAACAAGGCAGCGAGCATCCGCTGGCCGCGGCAATTCTTGGCGCCGCCTCCGATCGCGGCATCGCATTGCCGGCGGCGACAGATTTTCGCGCCGAGATCGGCAAGGGGATTACCGGCACGGTCGAGGGCCGCAAAGTCGCCGTCGGCAACAGCGCGCTTTTCGACGCGCTCAGCATCGCGCCGGGCGACCTGCCCGCTCAGGCCGAGGCGCGGCGCCGCCAGGGCGAGACGGTGATGTTGGCGGCGATCGACGGCAAAGCCGCCGGACTCATCGCGGTCGCCGATCCCATCAAGCAGAGCGCCAAGGACGCAATTCCGGCGCTCCGGCGCGACGGTTTGCGCCTGGTGATGCTGACAGGCGACAACCGCGCCACCGCCGAAGCGGTTGCGGGCGAGCTCGGGATTGTCGAGGTATTGGCCGAGGTGCTGCCCGACCGCAAGGCGGCGGCGGTAAAACTGCTGCAAGACCAAGGCCGCATCGTCGCCATGGCGGGCGACGGCATCAACGACGCTCCGGCCCTGGCCCAGGCGCAACTCGGCATCGCGATGGGCACCGGCACCGATATCGCCATCGCGAGCGCCGGCATGACGCTGGTCAAAGGCGATCTCACCGGCCTGGTCCGCGCCCGCCGCCTGTCGCGCGCCACCATGGCCAATATCCGGCAGAATCTGTTCTTCGCTTTTGTCTTCAACGCGCTGGCGGTGCCGATCGCGGCGGGCGTGCTTTATCCCTGGACCGGCCTCCTCCTCAATCCCATGATCGCGAGCGCCGCGATAGTCTGTCGTCCGTTACTGTGGTCGGCAATGCGCTGCGCCTGCGGTCCGCTCGCCTCTAGGCTCCCCTGCGCCGCGCGAGGACGAGGGTCGTTGAGGACGCAAGACTTGACGTGTGGATTTGGTCTAAAACACTCCCAGACATCGGCAATCGAAACATCGACGGCATTGGAGCGATGGACAGTAACAACGATCTCGCCTTGATGAAATTCGGCGTCGGCCAGCCGGTATCGCGCACCGAGGACCCGATGCTCCTCAAAGGTCAAGGCCGCTACACCGACGACGTCAGCGTCAAAGGGCAGGCGTACCTCGTCATGGTGCGCAGTCCCTATGCGCACGGCGTCATCAAGTCGATCGACACCAGCGCCGCCAAGGCGATGCCCGGCGTGCTCGGCGTGTACACCTGGGACGATCTCGAAGCGGGCGGCATCGGCAAATCCAATCCGCCGATGGCGGTGAAGGCGCGCGACGGCTCCAACATGAAGGCGAAGCCGCGCCCCGCCCTCGCAACCGGCAAGGTGCGCTATGTCGGCGAGGCCTATGCCGCAGTGATCGCCGAAACCGTGGCGCAGGGCAAGGACGCCGCCGAGGCGGTGATGTTGGAGATCGAGCCGCTGCCCGCGATCACGACCATCGCCGAGGCGCTGGCGCCGGGCGCGCCGACCATCCACGAGGAAGCGCCGGGCAATGTCACGCTCGATTATCATTTCGGCAACACCGAGGCGGTCAACGAGGCCTTCGCCAAGGCGGCGCATGTCACCAGGCTCAAGCCGGTCAGCCAGCGCATCGTCGTCAACCCGATGGAGCCGCGCGCAGCGCTCGCCGAGTTCAAGGACGGGCGCTACACCCTGACCGTGTGCTCGCAGGGCGTGTTCGGCCTGAAGCAGAGCCTCGCCAACGACATCCTGAAAGTGCCGCCGGCGCAGGTGCGCGTCATCACCGGCAATGTCGGCGGCTCGTTCGGCATGAAGATCGCCGCCTATCCGGAATATATCTGCGCGCTCTACGCCGCGAAGGTACTGGGCCGGCCGGTGAAATGGACCGATGAGCGCTCGGGCTCGTTCGTCTCCGACAATCACGGCCGCGACCATCAAGTGACGGCGGAAGTGGCGTTCGACAAGGACGGGCTGATCCTGGCGGTACGCCTCGCCGGCTACGGCAATTACGGCGCGTTCCAGGGCCTGCCGCTGCAAGTCACGGTCAACGCGGTGAAGAACGTGATCGGCGTCTATCGCACGCCGCTGGTCGAGGTCTCGACCAAATGCGTGCTGACCAACTCGACGCCGGTCGGCGCCTATCGCGGCGCCGGTCGGCCCGAGGGCAATTACTATATGGAACGGCTGATCGAGCAGGCCGCCCGCGAGATGAAGATCGACCCGCTCGAGCTGCGCCGCCGCAACCATATCCTGCCGAATGCCATTCCCTACAAGGCGCCGTCCGACCTGACCTACGACAGCGGCGATTTCCCGAGCGTGTTCCGCGACGGACTCGCCGCCGCCGACTGGAACGGCTATGCCGCGCGGAAGGCGGCAAGCGACAGACGCGGCAAGCTCCGCGGCCGCGGCATCGGCCATTATCTCGAAGTGACGGCGCCGCCGGGCAAGGAAATGGGCGGCATCCGCTTCGAGGCGAACGGCGACGTCACCATCGTCACCGGCACGCTCGATTACGGCCAGGGCCATGCCGCGCCGTTCGCGCAGGTGTTGGTGCAGCGCCTGGGCATTCCGTTCGAGCGCATCCGTCTGGTCCAGGGCGACAGCGACCAGCTCATCGCCGGCGGCGGCACCGGCGGCTCGCGCTCGATCATGGCGAGCGGCACCGCCATCGCGCTCGCCAGCGACAAGGTGATCGACAACGGCAAGCTTCTCGCCGGCCATTTCCTCGAGGCCGCGGCCGCCGACATCGAGTTCGCCGAGGGCCGCTTCACCATCGCCGGCACCGACCGCGCCATCGGCCTCATGGACATTGCCGATCGGCTGCGCCAGAAGCCGAACCTGCCGGAAGGCGTGCCGACCTCCCTCGACGTGTCGATGGTGGTCGACAGCCCGCCCTCGGCCTTCCCCAACGGCTGCCATGTCTGCGAGGTCGAGATCGATCCCGAGACCGGCGTCGTCGCGGTCGACAAGTACACCATGGTCGACGATTTCGGCGTGATCGTGAATCCGCTCCTCGTCGAAGGCCAAGTGCATGGCGGCGTGACGCAAGGCATCGGCCAGGCGCTGATGGAAATGGCGCGCTACGACCAGGACGGCCAGCTGCTCACCGGCTCCTATATGGATTACGCCATGCCGCGCGCCTCGGACGTACCGAGCTTCACCTTCGGCAGCCACCCGGTCCCGGCGAAAAGCAACCTGCTCGGCGTCAAAGGCTGCGGCGAGGCAGGCTGCTCCGGCTCGCTGCCGGCGGTGATGAACGCGGTGGTCGACGCGCTCAGCGTCTACGGCATCCACCATATCGACATGCCGGCGACGCCGCACCGCGTCTGGCAGGCGATCCAGAGCGCGCGAAAGTCGGCGTGAGCAGACGCCGAAACGCGCGCTTGAAGCGCGGCGGAAACGCCCGTAAGGTCCGGCCGCAAATGCTAATACAATTCGCGGAGCGCCCATGAAGGCAGCCTTGTTCTCGCCCGTGGCCTATCACGGCAACGCCTCGCCGGGCTGGCCGGTGCCGGCCGACGTTTATTCGCACGAAGCGGCGGCGCACTCGTTCAACACCGCGATCGAGCGGTTCCGCATCGCGGACGAGATCGGCTTCGATTGGGTGACGGTGGCGGAGCATCATTTCTCGCCGTTCTCGCTGACGCCGAATCCGATGCTGCTGGCCGGCGCGCTGACCCAGGTGGTGAAGAGGGCGAAGATCGCGGTGCTCGGCCCGACCTTGCCGATGCTCAACCCGGTGCGCGTCGCCGAGGAATTCGCGATGCTCGACACGCATGACCGGCGGCCGCGTCGTCGCCGGGCTGATGCGCGGCACGCCCAACGAATACGTCACCTACAACATCAATCCCGAGGAATCGCGCGGCGCGGTTCCAGGAAGCGCTGCAACTGCTGCGCATGGTGTGGACCGAGCCGCAGCCGTTCGGCTGGCAGGGCCGGTACTATGAATTCCGCGCCATCTCGGTGTGGCCGCGGCCGGTGCAGAAGCCGCATCCGCCGATCTTCATGTCGGGCTCGAGCCCCGAGTCCGGCGAGTTCGCGGCGAAGAATCACTGTCGGCCTCGGCTTCGCGGTGACCACGATCCCGCTCGCCACGAAGGCCGCCGCGCATTACCGCGAGCACGCCAGCAAGGCGGGATGGACGCCGACGCCGAACGACGTGATCTATCGCTGCGCCATCCATGTCGCCGACACCGACGAGCAGGCGCAGGCCGACATGGCGAACATGCCGCCGCAGCGCCGCTTCTCGATCTCCAACCCGGCGCTGGAGCAGGCCGTCGCCGGCACGTCGTACTACGGCCGCGACGCCGAGGCACAGCGCGGCCGCGTCGGCCGGCCCGGCGCGGTCAAGGACGCGGTCGAGAACGGCCAGATCATGCTCGGCTCGCCCGAGACGGTGATGAAGCAGATCGGCCGGGTGCGCGACGAGATCGGCGCCGGCATTCTCGATCTGATCTTCATGCATCCGGTGGACGACAAGGCGCGTCACGCCATCGAACTGTTCGGCGCCAAGATTTTGCCGCGCCTCCACGACATGGAATAAGTCCGATGAATTTTCAGGAGCGTCACGTCGAGGCGGACGGTTTCAGCATCCGCTATCTCGAGGCCGGCCAAGGCGCGCCGCTGATATGGTTCCATGGCGGCGGCGGATTGCAACTCAACAAGATGCACGAGCTGATGGCGGCGAAGCACCGGCTGATCGCGTTCGAGTGCCCGGGCTTCGGCAATTCGCCGGTCAACGAGCGCACCAAATCGATGGCGGAGCTGGCCGGCACGATGGCTAAGGCGATCGCCGCGCTCGGCATCGACAAATACGCGGTGAGCGGCATTTCCTTCGGCGGCAAGCTCGCGCTCTGGACCGCGATTCTGAACCCCGACAAGGTCACCGCCGCGGCGCTGCTCGCGCCCGCCGCGATCCGGCCCGAGAACACGCGTCCGCCGCTGGACCCGGCGCAGTTGCGCGCACTGTTGTTCGCGCATCCCGAGCGCCTGCCGCCGATGCCGCCGGCCGATCCCGAGCTGCTGAAGAAGAGTATCGGCTTTGCGCTCCGCATCATCGGCCCCGACCGCGACGCCGAGATGGAAGCGCGGATGAAGGAGTGCAAGGTGCCGGTGCTGGTGCTGCTCGGCACCGAGGACCGGCTGATCCCGACGACGATGGGCCGGCACTATCGCGAGCTGCTGCCCGACTGTTATCTGATGATGATCTACGACGCGGCGCACGCGCTCGATGTCGAGCGGCCCGAAGCCTGCTTCGCGACAATCGACGATTTCATCGCGCGTCAGGACAAGTTCATCGTCAGCAACGAGAACAGCGTCATTTTCCCTTAATTCTCCCTCTCCGCGTTGCGGAGAGGGAGGGGCCCACGCCGAGAGGCGTGGGAGGGTGAGGTGGTATCGAGCGACCTGGGATCGCCCACCTCACCTAACCTCTCCTCCCTATAATGGGAGGAGAGGAATTAAGTAGCGGAAGACAGTTGGCTTCTCAGCCGTTACGGACCTTCGCCGCGAGCGCCCGCGCCACTTTCGACGCCGGCTCGCGGCCCAGCGCCGCGGAGATGAACTGCCCCGCCGCCGCGAGCTTGGCGAGATCGACGCCGGTCGCGATCCCCAACCCATCGAGCATGTAAAGCACGTCCTCGCTCGCGACATTGCCGGTGGCGCCGGGCGCGTAGGGACAGCCGCCGAGCCCCGCCACCGAACTGTCGAAGGTTGCGACCCCCAGCTCCAGCGACGCCAGCACATTGGCCAGCGCCTGGCCGTAGGTATCGTGATAATGGCCGGCGAGCTTCGCGACCGGGACGCGCGCGGCGACCGCCTCGATCATTTTCTGGATCCGCGCCGGCGTGCCCGTTCCGATCGTGTCGCCGAGCGAAATTTCGTAACAGCCGAACGAAAGCAGTTTCGCCGCGACCTCCGCCACGGCCTGCGGCGCGATCGGCCCTTCATAGGGGCAATCGACCACGGTGGAGATATAGCCGCGCACGCGAATGCCATGCGCGCGCGCCGCCGCGGCCACGGGGGCGATGCGCTCATAGCTCTCGGCGATCGAGCAATTGGTGTTGCGGCGGGAGAAGCTCTCCGACGCCGCCGCGAACACCGCGATCTCGTCGCAATGCGACGCGAGCGCGCCCTCAAATCCTTTCAGGTTCGGCACCAGTACCGGATAGGACACGCCCGGCACGCGATGCAGCCCCGCCAGCACCGCCGCCGTATCGGCCGTTTGCGGAATCCATTTCGGCGACACGAAGCTGCCGGCCTCGACGGTCGTCAATCCGGCCTCGACCAATTTTTCGATGAGCGCGATCTTGGTCGCGGCCGGAACGGTCGTGGCTTCGTTCTGCAACCCGTCGCGGGGCCCGACCTCGACCATGCGGACTTTGTTGGGCAGCGCCGCCATTTATTTCTCCGCCGCGGTGAAGGCGATCAGCGCGGCACCTTCCTCGACCAGCTCGCCCGCCGCGTAGTTGATGGCATCGACGGTGCCGTCGGCCGGCGCGGCGATGGTGTGCTCCATCTTCATCGCCTCCAAGATAAGGATCGGCTGGCCGCGTTTCACTGTGTCGCCGGCCTTCGCCAGCACTTGCACGATCTTGCCGGGCATCGGCGCGGTCAACCGCCCGCCCGCGACCGCCGCGTCGTCGCGATCGGCCAGCGGATCGACCAGATCGAGCTGCCAGGTGCCGTCGTTGTCGATGACGGTGAAGCGGTTGCCCATGCGTACAACGTCAACATCCTCCGTGGTCGCCGACGAGACCAGGAATTGGTCGCCAAGCATCTTGATTGTCCGTTCGGTCTCGCCTTCGCGCCAATGAAATTCGCGCGGCACCGGACCGTCGAGCCGCCAGCCGTCGCGATTTGACCAAGGCGAATGACGGTCGGCGCTCTGTCGCGGTTGTTCGTCGCGCATCAGCGCGAGGCTGGCCGCGACCAGGGCTGAACTCGGCGCGCGCGGCGCCGCCAGCGCGTCCCGATGCCGCTCAATAAAACCGGTATCGACCGCGCCCAACGTGAAGTCCGGCTCGTGCGCAATGCGTATAAGGAAATCGCGGTTGATGGTGACGCCGGCGACGCGATATTGCCCCAATTTTTTCGCCAGGCGCTTGATCGCCGCCGCGCGGTCCTCGCCCCAGACCACCAGCTTGGCGATCATCGGGTCGTAGTAAGGCGTAATCGCATCGCCCTGGCGCACGCCGGTTTCGACGCGCACGATCGCGGTTTCGACCGGCGCATGGAGAAAACGCAGCGTGCCGGTCGCCGGCAGGAAATCGCGCGTCGGGTCCTCGGCATAAATCCGCGCCTCGATGGCATGGCCGCGCGCCGCGATCTGATCCTGGCGCAGCGGCAGCGTTTCACCCGCGGCGACGCGCAATTGCCATTCGACCAGATCGAGGCCGGTGATCATTTCGGTCACCGGATGCTCGACCTGCAGCCGCGTGTTCATTTCCATGAAATAAAATCGGCCGCCGCCAAAAATAAACTCGATGGTACCGGCATTGACGTAGTTGACCGCGCGCGCCGCCGCGACGGCCGCCTTGTGCATGGCATCGCGCATCGCTGGATCGAGATCGGGCGCCGGCGCCTCCTCGATCACCTTTTGATGGCGGCGCTGTACCGAACAATCGCGCTCGAAGAGATGAACGATATTGCCCGCATTGTCGCCGAATATCTGCACCTCGATATGGCGCGGACGCTCCAGATATTTTTCGATCAGCACGCGGTCGTCGCCGAACGCCGACAGCGCCTCGCGCTGGGCGCCGGCGAGCGCGGCCGCGAGCTCGCCCGGCCGCTCGACCACGCGCATGCCCTTGCCGCCGCCGCCAGCCCAGGCCTTGATCAGAACCGGGTAGCCGATCTTCCGCCCCTCGTCGGCCAGCCGGTCGCCGCTTTGCTCGTCGCCGTGATAGCCCGGCACCACCGGCACGCCGGCCTTTTCCATCAGCGCCTTCGCCGCCGCCTTCGAGCCCATGGCGCGCAGCGCTTCGGGCGACGGCCCGATGAACACCAGCCCCGCTGCCGCGCATGCCGCGGCGAAATCCGCGTTCTCGGCAAGGAACCCGTAACCGGGATGAACCGCCTCGGCGCCCGAGCGCCGCGCCGCGGCCACGATGGCCGCGATGTCGAGATAGGATTCGCGCGCCGGCGCCGGGCCGATGCGCACCGCCTCGTCGGCCTCCTGCACATGCAGCGCGCCGGCATCGGCGTCGGAATAGACCGCGACGGTGGCGATCCCCATGCGCCGCGCGGTGCGCATGACGCGGCACGCGATCTCGCCACGATTGGCGATTCAGCAGTCTTGCGAACACCTAATCCGCTCCGCCCTTGAGGGGCTCACCCCATCATTTCGCCATGACGGCTTGCGCTTCTCCAGGAACGCCGTGGTGCCTTCGCGGCCCTCGGCGCCGGCGCGGGCATCGGCGCTGGCTTGCGCGGTCGAACGCATGCCGTGTCATCGACGTCGCGGTTCGCAAGGTCGATGGCGAGGCGTTTCGACACAGCTTGCGATTGCGCGCCGCCTTCGAGCAGCATCGCCACGATTTTTTCCACCGTCGCGTCGAGCTCGGCGCGCGGCACGGTTTCATGCACCAGCCCGATGCGCCGCGCCTCGTCGGCGGTGAAGCGCTCGGCGGTCTGGAACAAACGGCGGGCCTTGCGCGAGCCGATGGCGGCGACGAGATAAGGGCCGATCGTGCCCGGCACCAACCCGTAACGCACCTCGCTCACCGCGAACACAGCCTCGGACGCGGCGATGGCGATGTCGCAGCACGAGATCAGCCCGACCCCACCCGCGAACGCGGCGCCGTTGACGCGCGCGACGGTCGGCTTCGAAAAATCGTTGAGCCGCCGCAGCATCGCCGAGAGCGCCATGGCGTCGGCCAAATTTTCCGCCGGACTGAACCCGCCCATGCGGCGCATCCAGTTCAGGTCGGCGCCGGCGGAAAAGCTCGGCCCCGCGCCGGTCAGCACCAGCATGCGCACGGCCGCGTCCTTCTCCAGCCGCTCGAACTCGCGCGTCAGCGCCGCGATCAGCGCATCGTCGAAGGCATTGTGAAGCTCGGGCCGGTTGAGGGTGACGGTGGCGACGCCGCGCGCGTCGGTTTCGACAAGGAGATTGCTCATGGTCACATCCGAAAAACGCCGAACCGGGTTTTCCGGATCGGCGCGTTGAGGCTCGCCGACAGGCCCAGCGCCAGCACGCGCCGCGTCTCGGCGGGGTCGATCACGCCGTCGTCCCACAGCCGCGCGCTGGCGTAATAGGGATGGCCCTGCGCCTCGTACTGCGCGCGGATCGGCGCCTTGAACTTTTCCTCGTCTTCCGCCGACCAGCTTTTCCCGGCGGCTTCGAGATTGTCGCGGCGGACGGTGGCGAGCACCGACGCCGCCTGCTCGCCGCCCATCACCGAGATGCGCGCGTTGGGCCACATCCAGAGAAAGCGCGGGTCGTAGGCGCGGCCGCACATGCCGTAATTGCCGGCGCCGAAACTGCCGCCGATGATCACGGTGAATTTCGGCACGCGCGCGCAGGCGACCGCCGTCACCATCTTGGCGCCGTCCTTGGCGATTCCGCCCGCCTCGTATTTGCGGCCGACCATGAAGCCCGAAATGTTCTGGAGGAAGATCAGCGGCACGCCGCGCTGCGCGCACAGTTCGATGAAATGCGCGCCCTTTAAGGCGCTTTCCGAAAACAGGATGCCGTTATTGGCGACGATGCCGACCGGATAGCCCCAGAGCCGCGCGAAGCCCGTCACCAGCGTTTCGCCGTAGAGCCGCTTGAATTCGTCGAGCTCGCTGCCGTCGACCAGGCGCGCGATCACCTCGCGCACGTCATAGGGTTTGCGGGTGTCGCTCGGCACGACGCCGTAGAGCTCGTCGGCGGGATAAAGCGGCTCCTTCGGCTCGGCGATGTCGAGCGTCGGGCGTTTCACGGTGTTGAGATTGCCGACGATGCGGCGCGCGATGCCGAGCGCGTGGGCGTCGTCCATGGCGAGGTGATCGGCGACGCCGGAGACGCGCGCATGCACCTCGGCGCCGCCGAGTTCCTCCGCCGTCACCACCTCGCCGGTCGCGGCCTTCACCAGCGGCGGTCCGCCGAGAAAGATGGTGCCTTCGTTCTTGACGATGATGGCTTCGTCCGACATCGCCGGCACATAGGCACCGCCCGCGGTGCACGAGCCCATGACCAGCGCGATCTGCGGAATGCCTGCCGCGGACAGCGTCGCCTGATTGAAGAAGATGCGGCCGAAATCGTCGCGGTCGGGAAACACCTCGTCCTGGTTCGGCAGATTGGCGCCGCCCGAGTCCACCAGATACAGGCACGGCAGCCGGTTTTCGCGCGCGATCTCCTGCGCGCGCAGATGCTTTTTCACCGTGATCGGATAATAGGTGCCGCCCTTCACCGTCGCATCGTTGGCGATGACGACGCATTCGCGGCCCATGATCTGCCCGATGCCGGTGACGATGCCGCCGGCCGGCACCTCGTCCGTGTACATCTTGTAGCCGGCGAACGCCGAGAATTCGAGGAACGGCGAGCCCGGATCGAGCAGGTTCTTCACCCGATCGCGCGGCAACAACTTGCCGCGCGACAGATGCCGCTCGCGCGCCGCGTCGCCGCCGCCCTTGGCGATCTCGGCCAGCCGTGCCCGCAGATCGTCGACCAGGCCGCGCATGAACGAATCGTTGGCGCGGAACGATTCCGAATGCTTGTCGAGCGCGGTCTTCAGGACGGGCATTTGCTATCTATTCTTCCGTCGTCCCCGCGGAAGCGGGGACCCGGGGCGAGCGACGTGCGGTGGCCCTGGATTCCCGCTTTCGCGGGAATGACGAAAAGGGTTTGCTTGTTCATTATTCGGCCATCACGCCGTCTTCTGGATGGTTAGGCCGAGTTCCTGGATCATGGTCTCGCGCATCATGAATTTCTGCACCTTGCCCGTCACCGTCATCGGGAAGGCATCGACGAAGCGGATGTAGCGCGGAATCTTGTAATGCGCGATCTGGCCCTTGCAGAAAGCCTGGATCGCCTCCGGCGTTTCACTTTCGCCGGGCTTGAGCTTCACCCAGGCGCACAGTTCCTCGCCGTATTTCTGGATCCGGCACGCCGATCACCTGCACGCTTTCGATCTTGGGATGGCGGAACAGATATTCCTCGACCTCGCGCGGATAGACGTTCTCGCCGCCGCGGATCACCATGTCCTTGAGGCGGCCGACGATGTTGCCATAGCCGTCCTCGTCCAAGGTGGCGAGGTCGCCGGTGTGCATCCAGCCGGATTTGTCGAGCGAATCCGCGGTCTTTTCCGGATCATCCCAATAGCCCAACATCACCGAATAGCCGCGCGTGCACAATTCGCCGGGCATGCCGGGCGGCACGATGCGGCCTTCGGTATCGACGATCTTCACTTCGACGTGCGGATGGATGCGGCCGATGGTGCTGGTCTTGCGCTCCATCGAATCGTCGGCCGTGGTCTGGAAGCTGACCGGGCTGGTCTCGGTCATGCCGTAGGCGATGGTCACGTCGCGCATATGCATGTCGTCGATGCAGCGGCGCATCACCTCGATCGGGCACGGCGCGCCCGCCATGCAGCCGGTGCGCAGGCTGCGCAAATCGAAGCGCTTGAAGTCGGGATGGTTCTGCTCGGCGATGAACATGGTCGGCACGCCGTAAAGCGCGGTGCATTGCTCCGCCTCGACGGTCTCCAGTACTGAAAGCGGGTCGAACGCCTCGCCCGGATAGACCATCGCGGCGCCGTGGGTGATGCAGCCGAGATTGCCCATCACCATGCCGAAGCAATGATAGAGCGGCACCGGAATGCACAGCCGGTCCGCCTCGGTGAAGTTCATCGCGCGCGCGACGAAATAGCCGTTGTTGAGGATGTTGTGATGCGTCAGGGTCGCGCCCTTGGGCGCGCCGGTGGTGCCGCTGGTGAATTGGATATTGATGGCGTCGTCGAATTGCAGAATCTTCGCCAACTCGCCGAGCCGCGCCGCGTGACGGTCGCGGCCCGACGCCATCACGTCGTCAAAGCGGAAAAAACCGCGCTTCTCGCCGGCGCCAATGCGGATCAGCGCGCGCAGGTTCGGCAGCCGCTTGGCGTCGAGACGTCCGGGCGCGGAGCGCTCGATCTCCGGCGCCAGTTCGCGCAACATGCCGACATAGTCGCTGGACTTGAACGAATCCGCCGTGATCAGCGCCTTGCAGCCGACCTTGTTGAGCGCGTATTCGACCTCGCTCAACCGATAGGCCGGATTGATGTTGACCAGGATCAGTCCGGCCTTGGCGGTGGCGAATTGCGTCACGCACCATTCGGCATTGTTGGGCGACCAGATGCCGACGCGGTCGCCTGGCTCCAACCCCAGCGCCAAAAGCCCGCCCGCCAACGCATCGACGCGCTTGCTCAACTCCGCGTACGACCAGCTTATGTTCTGGTGGCGCGAGATCAGCGCGTCGCGGTCGGGCCAGCGCGCCACCGCCTGGTCGAAATGCACGCCGATCGTGTCGCCGAGGAGCGGCACCGGCGAGGCGCCGTGGACATAGCTCTGCGTCAATTTGGCCATTTCGTTCTCCCTATTCCCATCCGACGCAGTAAGGCTCAGGCCTCATGTCCTCGGGCGCGCCGGCATCGCCGGGCGGCGGGTATTTTTCGCGGAACGTGAAGGCGTGCGGCGTCGCCCCGTGCGTGCGTAGATGATCGAGCCGCGCCAGCGCCTCTTCGACCGTCGGAATGTGGCCCGCCAGCACCCACCAGAGACACAGGAACGGTTGCTCCGGCTTTTCGAACCATTCCCGCCGCCGCACCATCACCGCGGTGTGGGCGGTGCGATAGACGAATTGGAATAGCGCCTCGACCGATTCCCATACCGACATGTTGATTAGGAATTGCGGATCGGCGCTGACCAGGATGTCGGTGGCGTTGCCGCTGTCGCTTTGAAGGCGCCAGACGAAGCCGGGCGCGGCGTCGGCCAGCGCGTTGATCCGGTCGAGCGCCGCCATGAAGTCCGCCACCTCGGGGGCATCGGTGGGCGCCACCAGCCGCCCGACATTGAGCTGCGCGATCTGCCAGGTCATGACCCCTCCCGTGTCATTGCCGGCAGTCTAGCGCAATAAAAAGGGGCGGCAAAAGCCGCCCCTTGCGAAACCGATCGGCAAGCCGGATCAGAACCGAACCCAGACGCCGTCGCGCCAATAGCCGCGGCCGCGATGCTCGCGCCACACGAAATGCTCGCCGGAACCCCAACGCCAGCCATTCGGATGGACCACCAGGCCCCATTCCGGACGGTAATGATAATGGCCGCGCACGTGCCAGCACTCGCCGGCGCCGTTGCACACGATGGCGGCGGAGACATTGGCGGCAGTCAGCGTCAATGTGCCGAGGCCGAACAGCGCGGCGACGGCAAGTTTCGAAGCGGTCTTCATGGAATCTCCTTGGATTTGGCAGCCATAGCGGGTAACGGCCCAATGCGACGGAAGTTCCGTCGGCATTGGCCGTCATTAATTACGATTCGGCGCGCCGCGCCATCCCCGCGACGGCGGCGGCGCGACCGTATTTCCCTCCGCCCGGCCGCCGTATATTTTGGCCCATAGGAAAACCATAGAGGGGCCCATGACAGTCATGGAAAAACCGGCGGTGCGGACCGTCACCGGCAACATCGTCTATCTGGCCCCGATGACCGAGCGGCCGCGGTTTCACGCCAACGACCATTCCCGCGACAACCTGGTGCTCGAAACCCACGCCGTGACGATCGCGGACGCGCGTTCGCGACCGGTGCCGCCGTCGCTCGACCACGAGGGCTTCGCGCTGGTCCGGCACCGCAGCGCCATCGCCGATTTCCGCGACATGGCCGGGGTAATGCGCGCCGCGCCGGCCGAGCTCGACCGCTTGATCAAGGGCCTGTCCGGTGCCGACGCCGTGGTGATGTTGGGACCGGCGATCCTGCGTTTCGGCGAGCGCTCGACCGAGGCGGGGAAGCTCGACAATTCGCAACCCGCGCGCTTCAGCCATATCGACGCCAGCGACGCCCGCGCGCGCGATGACCGCCCGGCAGCTGGCGCCCAAGAACCGGCCGTTCCGGCGCTTCACCCAGTTCAACGTCTGGCGCGCGATCTCGCCGCCGCCGCAGGACATTCCGCTGGCGGTGTGCGACGCGCAAAGCGTGGCGCCAGCCGACCTGGTCATCGGCGACGCGGTGTTCGACCATTACGGCGTGCCGGATTGGTCGGCGGAAAGCACGCTGGTGCGCGCCAATTCGGCGCATCGTTGGAACTATTTCTCCAACATGCGCGACGACGAGGCGCTGGTGTTCGTGTGCAAGGATTCGGAGGCAGGCCGGCCGCAGAACGTGCCGCATTGCGCCTTCGACGATCCGTCCTCGCCGCCCGACGCGGCGCCCCGCGCCAGCATCGAGATGCGCGCGATGGCGTATTGGTACTAGGGGAAGCGAGCGATGGGCCGGGTTCAGGACAAGGTGGCTGTGGTCACCGGCGGGTCCGGCGGCATCGGCGCCGCCGTGGCGCGGATGCTCGCCAAGGAAGGCGCCAAGGTCGCGGTGCTCGACGTCGCCGACGGCGACGCATTGGCGCGCGAGATCGGCGGCAAATTCCACGCGCTCGACGTCACCGACGAGACGCAATGGGCCGACGTCGATCGGCACCATCGACAAGAAGATGGGGCGCATCGACGTGCTGGTGAATGCGGCCGGCATCGAAGGCGATTTGCAGGCCGGCAGCCCCGAGACCACGTCGCTCGCGGAATGGCGGCGGGTCCACGCCATCAATCTCGACGGCACGTTCCTCGGCTGCCGCACGGTGCTGCCGATCATGAAGCGGCAAAAGGCCGGATCGATCGTCAACATCTCCTCGATCGTGTCGTATTTCGGCTCGCCCAACGCCGTCGCCTACAGCACCAGCAAGGGCGGCGTGCAGACCTTCACCAAGTCGGTGGCGCGGTATGGCGCGCGCGACGGCAACCGCATCCGCTGCAACTCGGTGCATCCGGGCGTGATCCGCACGCGCATGATCAAGAACATCTGGGCGGAGACGGCGCGGCTCACCAACCGCACGCCGGAAGAAGCCGAGCGCCTGTCGCTGCGCATGGTGCCGTTCGGCGCGCTCGGCGAGCCGGAGGATGTGGCCTGGCTTATCCTTTATCTCGCGTCGGATGAATCGCGCTACGTCACCGGCTCCGAATTCCAGGTCGATGGCGGCTGGCACCTGGTCGAGGCACGATCGTAGCGGCTACGCCGTTTCCTCGAACAGCTCGCGGCCGATCAGCATGCGGCGGATTTCCGATGTGCCGGCGCCGATCTCGTAGAGCTTGGCGTCGCGCAGTAGGCGCCCGGTCGGGAAATCGTTGATATAGCCGTTGGCGCCCAGCGCCTGGATCGCCTCGAGCGCCATCCACGTCGCCCGCTCGGCGGCGTAGAGGATCGCGCCGGCCGCGTCCTTGCGCGCGGTCTGGCCGCGGTCGCAAGCGCGCGCCACCGCGTACACATAGGCCTTCGCCGCGTTCATCGTGGTGTACATGTCGGCGAGCTTGCCCTGCATGAGCTGAAACTCGCCGATCGATTTGCCGAACTGCTTGCGCTCGTGCACGTAGGGGATCACCGCCTCGAGGCAGGCCTGCATGATGCCGAGCGGCCCGGCCGCCAGCACCGCGCGCTCGTAATCGAGCCCGCTCATCAGCACGCGCGCACCCTCGTTGACGCGGCCGAGCAAATTTTCCTCCGGCACCTCGCAATCGGCGAACACCAGCTCCGCCGTCGGCGAGCCGCGCATGCCGAGCTTGTCGAGCTTCTGCGCCGGGGCGAAACCTTTCATCCCCTTTTCGACAATGAACGCGGTGATGCCGCGCGGCCCGGCCTTGGGATCGGTCTTGGCGTAGATCACCAGTGTCTCGGCCTCGGTGCCGTTGGTGATCCACATCTTCGAGCCGTTGAGCACATAGCGGTCGCCGCGTTTCTCGGCGCGCGTCGTCATGCCGATCGACGTCGGAGCCGGCGCCCGGCTCGCTCATGGCGAGCGCGCCGACATGCTCGCCTGAAATCAGCTTCGGCAGATATTTCCGCTTCTGCGCCTCCGTGCCGTTGCGGCGGAGCTGGTTGACGCAGAGATTGGAATGCGCGCCGTAGGAAAGGCCGATCGATGCCGAGCCGCGGCTCACCTCCTCCATCGCCACGACATGGGCTAGATAGCCGAGCCCGGCGCCGCCATATTCTTCCTCGACCGTGATGCCGTGGAGGCCGAGCGCGCCCATCTTGGGCCAGAGCTGGCGCGGAAATTTGTCGGTCTTGTCGATTTCCGCCGCCAACGGCGCGATCTCGTCGTCGGCGAAGGCGCGCACCGTGTCGCGCAGCTGGTCGATCTCGGCGCCGAGATCGAAATCCAGCATGGCGTAACGGTTCGACGGCATCGCCGCTCAGCCGCGGCCGAGGAACGGCATGGTGCGCGGCAGGACCAGCGCCTCGAGCATGTTGACCTCGTGCGGCAGCGTCGCCATCAGCACCGCGACCTGCGCCAGGTCCTCCGCCTCCATGCGGCCCTCGGGGTTGGCGCCGATCTGCGCCGGGCGGCCGAGGCCGCTCACGGTGTTGCCGGGATGGAGGATCGACACCAGCACGCCGTGCTCGCGCGCGTCGAGCGCCAGCGCGCGGGTGATGCCTTCGAGGCCGAATTTCGACGCGGCATAGGCGATGGTGTTGGGGCGCGGCACCTTGGCCGAGACGCTGCCGATATTGATGATGCGGCCTTGTTTCTGGCCCTTCATCACCTTGAACGCCTCGCGCGCGCACAGGAACGCGCCGGTGAGGTTGACGTCGATCACCTTCTGCCACTGCGCCAGCGACAGTTCCTCGGTCTTGTCACGCGTCACGGTGCCCGCATTGTTGATCAGCACGTCGACGCGGCCATAGGCGGCGAGCGTCTTCTCGAACAGGGCGATCACGTCGGGTTCCTTGGTGACGTCGGTCGGCACCGCCAGCGCCTCGCCGCCCGCCGCCTTGATCTCGTCCACCGCTTCCTTGAGCTGATCGGCGCGACGCGCCGCCAGCACGATCTTCGCGCCTTCCTTGGCGTAGGCCTTGGCGATGGCCTTGCCGATGCCCGAATTGCCGCCGGTGACGATGGCGACGCGGCCGGTTAATGGTTCCATGGTGCCTCCCAACGCATGATTGCCAATACGGTAGAGCGTTGGCGCGGCAAACGGAAGCGGGATACTCTCGCGGCAAATTCGCCGAGGAGAACGATATGGCCAAGACCTATTGGGTTACCGTGTACCACGCGATCCGCGACGAGAAAGCAGCTTGGCGAATACGCAAAGCTCGCCGGCCCGGCCATCGAGGCCGGCGGCGGCCGCATGCTGGTGCGCGGCACGGCGGCCCACGCGTACGAAAAGGGCATCAAGCAACGCGTCGTCATCATCGAGTTCGAGAGCATGGCGAAGGCGATCGCCACCCACGACAGCCCCGGCTATCAGGCGGCGCTGAAGGCGCTCGGCAACGCCGTCGACCGCGACATGCGCTTTGTCGAAGGACTGACCTGATCCGCGCGCTCGTCGGGGCGCTCGCCGCGATTGCGATTTTGGCGCCCGGCGCGCACGCGGCGCAAGGCGATTGGCACGACGACGCGCCGGGCAAGGTGCACCGGCTTTCCGCAAGCGATTGCCGCAACCCTATGCGACGCCATTCCGCCTTCAACCGGCCGCGCATCGTGGCGCGTCCCGGCCGGCGCGGCGCCGATAGCGGCCGCGGGCGTCGCGGTCTCCCTGTTCACCGACAAGCTGGAAGAGCCGCGCCTCATCCGCGTCGCGCCCAACGGCGATATTTTCGTCGCCGAAAGCCAGGCGGGCCGCATCCGCGTGCTGCGCGCCGGCGGCGACGGCGCCAATCCGAGCGTGGCGTCGACCTTCGCCGCCGATCTCGACGCGCCGTTCGGCATCGCTTTTTATCCGCCGGGTCCCGATCCGCAATTCGTCTATGTCGGCGATACCGACGCGGTGAAGCGGTTTCCCTACCGCAACGGCGATCTCAAGGCGCGCGGTCCGGCGGAAACGCTGGTCAAGGATTTGTGGTCGAGCGGCGGCCATTGGACGCGCGACATTGCGTTCTCGGCCGACGGCAAACGCATGTTCGTGTCGGTCGGCTCCGGCTCCAACGTCGCCGACGGCATGCCGGGCGATCCGCCCGGCGGCCTCGCCGCGTTCGCCGCGTCGCATCCGCTCGGCGCGGCGTGGGACAACGAGGAAAACCGCGCCGACGTGCTGGAATTCGATCCGCTGGGCAAGGGTCTGCACATCTACGCCACCGGCATCCGCAATTGCGTCACCGTGCCGATCGATCCGGCCACCGGCACGCTCTATTGCGTCACCAACGAGCGCGACGGGCTCGGCGACAATCTGCCGCCGGACTATGTCACGTCGGTGCAGGCCGGGCGCGTTCTATGGCTGGCCCTGGTACTTCATCGGCGATCATCCCGATCCGCGACACCCGCATGAGCGGACCGACCTTGCCGGCCACATCACCGTGCCGGACGTGCTGATCCAGCCGCATTCGGCGCCGCTTCAGGGCGTGTTCTACGAAGGCGCGATGTTCCCCGAATGGCGCGGCAGCATGATCGTCGCGCTGCACGGCTCGTGGAACCGCGCGACGCGAACCGGCGGCAAGGTGGTGCGCGTGCTCTTCAAAGACGGCAAGCCGACCGGCGCCTACGAGGACATTCTCACCGGCTTCATCGTGTCGAACAGCGAGGTCTGGGGCCGGCCCGTCGGCGTCGCGGTCGACCGCGACGGCGCGATCCTGGTGTCCGAGGACGGCAACAGCACGATCTGGCGGGTGACGAAGAAGTAAGCTCGTTTCCGCATAACCGAAGAGGGAAGCATGCCCGACACATCGCCGGCGACTTTGATTACCGGCGCCTCCGGCGGCATCGGCGAGGCGCTGGCTTATGAATTCGCCAAGGAGCATGGCACCCTGGTGCTGGTCGCGCGCTCGGGGGACGCGTTGGCGCGGGTGGCGATGCAGGCGAAGGAGCGCGGCGCCACGCGGGTCGAGACCGTGACGCTCGACCTGGCGCGGCCCGAGGCGGCCGACGATCTGGAACAGACGCTCGCGGCGCTAGGCCTTCACGTCGAGACGCTGGTGAACAATGCCGGCTATGGGCTTCAGGGCCGGTTCGACACGCTCGACGAGGCGGCGGAGCTCGGCATCGTCGATCTCAATGTCCGCGCGCTGACGGTGCTGTGTCGGCGCTTCCTGCCGGGCATGGTGGCGCGGCGCCGCGGCGGCATTCTCAACCTCGCCTCGACGGCGGCGTTCGCGCCGGGGCCGCTGATGGCGGTGTACTACGCGTCGAAGGCTTATGTGCTGTCGCTGTCGCGCGCGCTGCACAACGAGGTGCGCGGCAAGGGCGTCACCGTCACGGCGGTCTGCCCCGGCATCACCGCCACGGGCTTTCAAGCCCGCGCCAGCATGGAGAACGCGCGCATGCTGCGGACGATGCCGGTGATGACCGCATCCGACGTCGCCGCCATCGCCTATCGCGGCTTCCGCGCCGGCAAGAGCACCGTTGTCACCGGCCTCTTCAATCGGATCATGGCGGCGTCGGCACGGCTCGCGCCGCCGCACATGCTCGCCGCCATGACCAGGCGGATGAACAGCGGCTAGCTTTTTTCAGGTCGCGACCGCGACGGCGCGCCAATGACGCGGTAGCCGAGCGCGGACGCACGCGGAGCTAAAACAGATGCCGGAACAGGAGGAATAGCCCGCCGGAGAGGACGATCGCCGCCGGCAGCGTCAGCACCCACGCCATCACCAGGTTCATGATGGTGGACCATTGCAGGCCCGAGCGGTTCGCCGCCATGGTGCCGGCGACCCCCGACGACAGGATGTGTGTGGTGCTGACCGGCAGGCCCCAGGCGTCGGCGGCGCCGATCGTCGCCATCGCCACCAGTTCCGCCGACGCGCCCTGGCCGTAGGTCAGGTGCTCCTTGCCGATCTTCTCGCCGACCGTCACCACGATGCGGCGCCAACCGATCATGGTGCCGAGGCCCAGCGCGATCGCGACCGCGACCTTCACCCAGAGCGGAATGAACTTGGTCGATTGGTCGAGCGACTTCTTATAGGCGTTGAGCGTGTCGACGTCGTCGGCCGTGAGCTCCGCTTCCTTGTCCTTCATCAGATAGCGCAGCGCTTCCGAAGCAAGATACATGTCGTTGCGGGTGTTGCCGACCGCGGCCGCCGGAATCTTCGACAGCGAGCCGTATTTTTTCACCTGGTCGCCGATGTCACGCACCAGCACGGCGAGCGACGGGAAGGTGCCGCCGCTGATCTGGTGCTGCGCGACATAGAGCGTCACCGCCGGACGCGGATCGCCGATGATGCTGTAGCCCGCGGCCTTGGCCTCAATCACCTTGGAGGCGGCGGTGGAGGTCTGCTCGAAATGCGTGACTTGGCTGTTGGGCAGGGCGCGGTTGAGGGCGTAGGTCGTCGGCACCGTGCCGATCAGGATCAGCATGATCAGGCCCATGCCCTTCTGACCGTCGTTCGAGCCATGCGCGAAGCTGACGCCGGTGCAGGTCAGGATCAGCAGGCCGCGAATCCACACGGGCGGCGGCTGATGGCCCTTGGGCGCCTTGTAGAGCGCCGCGAAGGGAAGAATCACTTTCGCGAGCAGCAGCAACAGTCCGGCAAGAATGAACCCGGCCAGCGGCGAGAACAGCAGCGAGCGCGCGACACCGAGCGCCTGGTTCCAATCGACGCCGCTGGTTCCGGCCGCCGCCGTCGACATCAGCTGGTTCATCAGGCCGACGCCGATGATCGAGCCGATCAGCGCGTGCGAGCTGGAATTGGGAATGCCGAAATACCAGGTGCCGATGTTCCAGATGATCGCCGCGATCAACAGCGCGAACACCATGGCGAAGCCGGCGCTCGACCCGACCTGGAGGATGAGCTCGACCGGCAGCAGCGACACGACGCTGAACGCGACCGCGCCGCTGGAGGCCAGCACGCCGAGGAAATTGAACGTGCCCGACCACACCACCGCGATATAGGCCGGCATCGAGTTGGTGTAGATCACGGTCGCGACCGCGTTGGCGGTGTCGTGGAAGCCGTTGACGAATTCGAAGCCGAGCGCGATCAGCAGCGCGACGCCGAGCAGAATGAAGGGCAGCCAGCTGACTTCGGGCGAGCTTTCAAGATCGCCGACCAGGGAATAGACGCAGAACGCGACGCCGGTGAGCAGAACACCGAGGCCGACATACCGGCCGACACTGCCAAACCAGTCCGGGCCGGCATGATGCGCCGGGCTGTGATGCGGCGCGTGCGAATGGACGGCGGCGGCTTCGGCCATGATTAGCTCCCCCTCTTGCTTGGGAGCTTGATTAATGGCCGGCGATGACGGCGGCGTGACGGTTCAATGACAAAACGGCGCAACGGCGCCGCCCGCGGTCAGTGGATGCGGACGCGGCGGCCCAGCGCGGACAGCAAATCCTGCATGCGGAACGGCTTCTGGAAGAATTGCGTCGCCGGCCGCAATTGCTTCAGCGCCGCGGGACGGCGCTTTCCCGACATGAGCAACAGCGCGACCGCCGGCGCGTTATTGGCCATCCAGTCGGCGAGACCCAGGCCGTCGACCGGGCCGGGCATGCGGATATCGCTGATGACGGCGTCGACGCCCTGCCGCCGCATGATTTCGATGGCCTCGCCGCCGGTGCGCGCCTCGACCACGGCATAGCCTTCGAGGTCCAACATCGCCGCGATCGAGGTGCGCACCGGCGCCTCGTCGTCGACAATCATCACGACCGGAGAATTGAGCGTCATGTTCTCTCCCCTTTGCGAATAGGGCGCCAGCATCGCCAAGGATCGTGTCGAAACCGGGGTGTTTCTGGGGAATTGCGGCGATGGAAAGCGGCGTCGTCGCTGGAGCGGCGGGGCAAGCGCTCCGGCGCGGCGTGAAAAACGCGCTTCCGCCTTGATTTTCCTCGCCAATCGCTAGATTTCCGCCCGCGCCGTTAGGCACCCTCGTCGGAACGTGGCATGGTCACGGCCGGATCGACCGGTGCGCCACCCAGCCGATGGCGATGCACACGATCGCGAGGCCCGCCCAGCGCCACACCGGCGGCGTCGACCAGGCAATATCCTTGAACCAGATGGCGGCATCGCGAACCGCGTCCATGGCGCCTCCAACACGCGTCGTTACAGCCTGCCACGGTGCCCGATCATGGTTTGCCGCTTCGTTAACGCCCTTCTGCTCTGAACCGTGAAAAATCGTTGGCGCTCTATTTGGATCGTGTCGTGTTTGCTCTCGCGCCAATCGCGTAGGCGACGACAAAACCGATCACCGCACCCGGCAGAACGGAGAGTACGGTGAAAATAACGAGCTCCCACGCGCAGCCCATGCGTTCCTCGCCCGACCCATTGCAGGTGTCG